>NZ_CP098442.1:0-402479 GCF_050644135.1 Rhizobium sp. YTU87027
AGATGGACGGCTCCTGCTCCGCAACCGCTGTGCCATAGTGGCATGCGGTCAGAAACGATAGAGGAGCAGTTCATGAGAAAGATTACGACGATTGGCCTTGATCTGGCGAAGAATGTCTTTCAGGTACATGGCATCGATAACCTCGGGAACGTTATGGTTCGGCGGCAGCTTCGGCGAGGCGAGGTACTACGGTTTTTCCGCGGTATCCAACCGTGCCTTGTGGGCATCGAAGCCTGCGGAAGCTCGCATTACTGGGCTCGGGAAATCGAGAAGCTTGGGCATGTCGTCAAACTCATGCCGGCTGGGTACGTGAAGCCCTACGTGAAAAGAGGCAAGACAGATGCAGCCGATGCTGAGGCTATTTGTGAGGCCGTAACACGGCCGACGATGCGGTTCGTCGCTGCGAAGTCTGCCGATCAACAGTCGGTACTGATGATGCACAAGGTTCGTGAGCTTCTTGTTCGCCAGAGAACGATGCTGATCAATTCATTGCGTGGGCACTTGAGCGAATTCGGCGTCATCGGTGCTGGCGGGGCAAAGAACGTCCCCAAACTTGTCGAGCATTTTCACGAGATCCAGGGCAGCTTGCCGGAGCTGGCGCGCGCAATGCTGTGGACGATTATTGATCAATTGCAGCGATTAGGCGCCGAAGTCGTAAAGATCGAAAAGAAGATCGTAGACAGTGTCAGAGCTGACGCAGCAGCACGACGCCTTCTCTCGATACCAGGTGTGGGACCCATAACAGCGAGCGCCATCACCGCGGCGGTGTCGGACATTAGAAACTTTTCCTCCGGACGGCGCTTCGCTTCCTGGTTGGGATTGACGCCAAGACCGCACAGTTCCGGCGGAAAGGAACGCATGAGCGGCATTAGCAAGCAGGGCGACGGATATATTCGAAAGCTATTGGTTGTCGGTGCAACCGCAATAATCCGTTTCGCAAAGGATGGAAGCAGCGCCAGTCACGATTGGGCTGTGAGCCTGATGGACCGAAAGCCAGCAAGGGTCGTAACCGTCGCGCTCGCGAACAAAACAGCGAGGATTATCTGGGCGCTCCTGGTCCGCGAGCAGCAGTATATGAAGTCCGTTGCGGCTTGAATGAGATTTCGGGCGTAACTTTACGTCCGAGATGGCGGAGAGGTGCTGAAATGTGATGATCAAGCCGGTCGGACCGGAGACGAGGAAAGCCCCTGGGAGCATTGAGCTTGTAAAGCCCGATGATGTGTTTGGGACCTTGTCTGCGGACTTCATCATGGCCAGCGACCCGTAGGTCGCACGAGTAGGCCGGACACATGATTGCAATCGACCGAGAGATATCGCATGAATCACCACTGTGCCGCAGGAGCCGTCCACACATGCTCCCATTTTCCGTCTGCCCGTTGTCGCCCTGGCGGAAGACGCGGCTCGCGCGGATATCGTCGGCTCCGATGACGGAAAGGTCGCTCGCCGAAACCGGCCCGGCGGCGGTGCTGAACAGCCGGTTGGCCTGCCTCAGCCGCGCCCGGTCCAGCGCGTTGCGGATCGAGCGGGCATTGGCGAAATACGGCTGCTTGCGGCGTTCGACGATATAGTCGGCCATGATGCGGCGCGCCTCGTCGTCAAGGCGATAGTTCTGTTCAGCCAACAGGGATTTCGCGATATCGAGCAGTTCCCCGTCGCTATAATCAGGAAAGTCGATGTGATGGGCGATCCGCGACCGGAAGCCGGGATTGCTCTCAAAGAAGCGGTCCATGCGGTCGGCATAGCCGGCGAGGATGACGACGAGATCCTCGCGGTTGTTCTCCATCACCTGTAGCAGGATCTCGATCGCCTCCTGGCCGTAATCGCGCTCGTTGTCGGGACGGTAGAGATAATAGGCCTCGTCGATGAAGAGCACGCCGCCCATCGCCCGCTTCAGGATCTCCTTGGTCTTGGGCGCGGTGTGGCCGATATACTGGCCGACGAGATCGTCGCGCGTCACAGAGACCAGATGCCCCTTCCTGATATAGCCCAGCCGGTGCAGGATGTTGGCCATCCGGAGCGCAACCGTCGTCTTGCCGGTCCCGGGATTGCCGGTGAAGCTCATATGCAGCGTCGGCGCCATATGCGAGAGCCCAAAGGATTTGCGCGCGCGCTCGACGATGAGCAGGGCGGCGATCTCGCGGATCCTTTGCTTGACCGGCTTGAGGCCGACGAGTTCCCGGTCGAGTTCGTCGAGAACCTCCGCGACGCCGGAAGCGCGGAATTCCTCCCGGAGATCGACCGTGCCCGACGGGGCGCGCCCGTCAGGCGAAGGCGTCGGTTCGGATTTCATCGGCATTGCCATGACCTCAACCCACCTCCCCTGTCAGCGCGCCGCCGCCCAGCCGTAGGCTTGCGACCGCCCACGGATGTCGAACCGCGTCATCGAAAGACGCGGTTCGACAGCCGGCCGGTTGACGATGAAGGAGGTTCGCACCGTCTCCCAGCCGCGGGTGTTGTCGAAGGCATTGATGCGGATGTAGCTCTCCGGGTGTGCCTTGCGGCAATCCGCCACCTCCATCATCACGCCCTTGGCGTCGCGGAGGTCGAACATCGGATTGCCCCACATTTCCCAATAGGTGTTGCGGGGATGGGGATCGTCGGTGAATTCGACGCCGATCGCCCAGTCGCGGGACAGGCAGTATTCGACCTGAGCGGAGATCTGCTCGTCGGTGAGATCGGGCAGGAAGGAGAAGCAGCCCTGGGTAACGCGCATTGTCTTGATCCTTTCGATATCACATGGCGAGCGACGGCGTCGGCACGAAGTCCGATATATCCGTCGGCGTGTAGTTGAAGGTGATGCCGCCCCACACATCGAGCGCGGCCTCGAGCGGCTTGCACCACTTGGCGGCGGCACGCAGGATTTCCGGACCCTCGCCCACGATGTCGCGGCCCTCGTTGCGGGCGAGAACCATGGCTTCGAGCGCGACGCGATTGGCGGTAGCCCCGGCCTGGATACCCATCGGATGACCGATCGTGCCGCCGCCGAACTGCAGCACCACATCGTCGCCGAAGAGATCGAGCAACTGGTGCATCTGGCCGGCATGGATGCCGCCCGAGGCCACGGGCATGACCTTCAGCGTATCCGCCCAGTCCTGCTCGAAGAAGATGCCACGCGGCAGGTCGACCTCGTTCTTCAATTCGCGGAGCACGTTGTAGTAGCCCTGCACGGTCAGGGGATCGCCCTCGAGCTTGCCGACGGCGGTACCGGCATGGAGATGGTCGACGCCTGCGAGCCTGAGCCACTTGGCGATGACGCGGAAGGAGATGCCGTGGTTCTTCTGGCGGGTATAGGTGCCGTGGCCGGCGCGGTGCATATGCAAGATCATGTCGTTCTGGCGGCACCATTCCGAGATCGACTGGATGGCCGTCCAGCCGATGATCAGGTCGACCATGACGATGACAGATCCCAGTTCCTTGGCGAATTCGGCGCGGCGGTACATCTCCTCCATCGTGCCGGCGGTGATGTTGAGATAGTGGCCCTTGATCTCGCCGGTTTCGGCGGTCGCGCGGTTGACCGCCTCCGTGCAGTAGAGGAAACGATCGCGCCAGTGCATGAAGGGCTGCGAGTTGATATTCTCGTCGTCCTTCATGAAGTCGAGGCCGCCCCTGAGCCCTTCGTAGACCACGCGGCCGTAATTCTTGCCGGAAAGGCCGAGCTTCGGCTTCGTCGTGGCGCCGAGCAGCGGCTTCAAATCATCCAAGATCTGTGCGCCTGTTGTCATGACATCTGAATTGGGACTGCAAATTCGTTTAATTGGGACTGTCATTTCAGCAAGTCGCGGACAGTGGGTGCGATCGATCCCCGGTTGAATGTTCATTGATCCTGACCGGTAGCTCCGCCTAGCCGCACGCGATCGGCGCCGCGCTACCATCTTGATACTTGCTCTTGAAGGATATGAACCGACGGCCACGCTCAAATGTTCTCGCGCGGGAACAAATCACTAGGCAGGATACGAACTTGTTCTTAAGGCAATGGCTGATTCGGCCGCTCACGAAATGGCAAATTATAAACGCAATTTACATAGACGCTGACATACTTGACGCGCTGCGATACGCATTGAGCAGGCTGTGTTTTTGTCTCGGGGGATTTTTTTGAGCCAACACCTGATCAATGAATACCGGGGCGAGCTCGACCGATTGAGAGCCGCGTCCGGCAGTCGCCGCGAGAGCGTCCTACGCGAAGCGTTCAAGGACCTACTCAAGCGCTGGGGCAAGGCGCACGACCTCCAGTTCATCGCCGAGCACGACATCCTGACCAAGCAGATGACGCGCATCTACGTCGACGGCGCGCTCCTCCATGGACTGCGCGTCCCGTTCGGTTATTGGGAAGCCAAAGATGAGAGTGACGATCTCGACAAGGAGATAGAGGCGAAGTTCCGCAAGGGCTACCCGCGCGAGAACATAGTGTTCACGGACGATGTCCGGGCGGTGCTGTGGCAGGATGGCGCCGAGATCATGCGCGCCCAAATGCAGGCCGACGATGACGGGCTGCTGCGCCTGCTGACGTGCTTCTTTTCCCACGAGAGGCAGGAGATCGCTGACTTCAACAAGGCGGTGAAGCAGTTTGCCGCCGACCTGCCCGAAATCCTCAAGGCGCTACGCGAGCGCATCAACGCAAAGCAGAAGAACAGCGCCGAGTTCGCCAAGGCGGTGGCCGACTTCCTCAACCATGCACGCGATGCGATCAATCCCGTGGTGACCGAAGATGACGTGCGCGAAATGCTGATCCAGCACATCCTGACCGAGGACATCTTCGCCAAGGTGTTCAACGATCCCGATTATCACCGCAAAAACAACGTAGCGGCCGAGCTTTACAAACTGGAGGACCAGCTCTTCGCCGATAGGGGCGAGAAGACGACGCTCCTCAAGGATTTGGGGCCGTATTATTCTGGCATCGCGCGAACGGCGGCTGCCATCGAGAGCCACAGCGAGAAGCAGGGCTTCCTGAAGGCGCTCTACGAGGACTTCTACAAGGCCTACAACAAGAAGGCGGCCGATCGGCTCGGCGTGGTTTATACCCCCAGCGAGATTGTACGCTTCATGATCCGCAACGCCGACTGGCTGTGCGAGAAGCATTTTGGCAGGAACCTGATCGACCGCGGCGTCGAGATCCTCGACCCGGCGACCGGCACCGGCACCTTCGTCGTCGAGCTGCTCGAGCATTTCCGCAGCAACCATGACAAGCTTCGGCACAAGTATAAGGAAGAGCTGCATGCCAATGAAGTGGCGATCCTGCCGTACTACGTAGCCAACCTGAACATCGAAGCAACATACCAGGCGATCACTGGGCAATTCGCCGAGTACGAGAATCTGTGCCTAGTGGACACGCTGGATAACGTTGCGGCGTTGGGCATCTATTCCGGTCATCAGTTCGACATGTTCGGTTCCATCACCGACGAGAACGTCGAACGCATCAAGCGGCAGAACCGGCGCAAGATCAGCGTTATCATCGGTAATCCGCCGTACAACGCGTGGCAGGAGAACTATAACCAGAACAACGCTAACCGGCCGTATGCCCGCGTCGATGAGCGTATCAAGCAGACCTACATCAAGGAGGGCACAGCGCAGAACAAGAACAGCGTGTATGACATGTATACGCGCTTTGTGCGGTGGGCTTCCGACCGGCTCGGCGACGAAGGAATCATCGCCTTTGTGATGGGGCGCAAGCCCATCTCTAAGGACGCATATGACGGTTTCCGCAAAGTCGCAGAACGCGAGTTCAGCGACATCTGGCTAATGGATTTGGGCGGTGATGTTCGCGACAACCCAAAGCTGTCGGGTACGACGCACAACGTGTTCGGCATACAAACAGGCGTAACGATCGCATTTCTAGTGCGGCGCAAAGGCAAGGGCGGAGCCGTGATCCGTTACGCGCGCCGGCCCGAGATGGAGGCGGCCGAAGATAAACTCTCGTTTCTCGCGGCAAGCAACTTTGACTCCGTCTCAACCGATGTGCTCAAACCGAACGCTCGTCACGATTGGCTCGATGCTGGAGCGCTGGAATGGTCCAGTCTCCTTCCTCTGTCGATCAAGGGACGCAGCAAATCCACTCCATCAAGATCAATCTTTCAGCTCGTTTCGAGTGGCATTCAGACCAAAATGGATGAGTGGGTTACGGCGCGGACCGCCGAATTGTTGTGGCCGAAGCTGAAATATATTGCGGCAGAATACGATGCGTCATTGGCCGACGGTATACCCATAGACAGGACCGTCAAGTGGCACCGCGAGCTCGCGCGACATGTTCGAAATCGTCGGCCATTGGACCTTGATGCCGGTGCGGTTACCGAAATGTGTTTTAGGCCATATTCGCCGCTCGTTCTCTACTTCGACCGAATGTTGAATAGTCAGCTATTCCGACTGCATGACCTGTTCGTGGGAACTGCGCATAATCCCGGTATCGCGTTCTCGTTGGGGAAGCGCGGTGGCCTTGGGATCCTCGGAACGGATCGGATTCCATCCTATGACACATTCGTCCCTGATGCATGTCAGTTTGTCGCCCGATATCGCTACACCAAGTCCGGCGAGCGGGTGGACAACATTACCAACTGGGCGCTCAACAAGTTCGTCGCCGAGTACGGCAAGAAGGACGTCACCAAAGACGCTGTGTTCCACTACGTCTACGCCGTCCTTCACGACCCGGTTTATCGGGAGACTTATGCGATGAACCTCAAGCGCGAATTCCCACGCATCCCGTTCTATGCCGACTTCGCGCAATGGACTGCGTGGGGCGAGGCGCTGATGGCGCTGCATATCGGGTACGAGAACGTGGCGCCGTGGCCCGTCGAACGGATCGACAACGCCGATCCGAAGCGCGCTGAAGGCGCGCATCCCAGGCCAGTGCTCAGGTCGGATCCCGACAGGGGATTGGTAGCGGTCGATGGGGACACGCAGATCAGCGGCATCCCGCGCACGGCATGGGAGTATAAGCTCGGCAACCGCAGTGCGATCGACTGGGTGCTCGACCAGCACAAGGAGAAAACCCCGCGCGACCCGACGATCCGCGCGAAGTTCAACGCCTATCGCTTCGCCGACCATAAGGAGAGCATGATCGAACTGCTCGCGAAGGTCGTGCGGGTGAGCGTGGAGACCGTTGCCATTACAAAAAAGATGGCAGCGGTGTCGAATCGGAACGCCAGAGAAGTTAACGTCGGCTAAGAGAGACGCCACACCAGGAGCACTCTGAGGCGCGACAATTAAACTTCCGTATGCAAGCGAGCTTGCGCGCTAGGCCGTAGCAGCCTTGACCACAGGATGAGATTTTGCGGGCGGCCTTGTAGTCCGCCTGTCAGCGACGAAGTCCCGCAGGCCGACATAGACGTCCTTGATTGACGGCGACGGAGGACTCTCTAGCGACGAACTGAAGATCCTGTAGTACTCTGAAAACCTTTTGCGATCACTTCGCCATGTTCCAACCCAGCCCCACCCGTAGTGAAAATCTGGATCTGACGAGCCGCTATCTGGAATACGTTCGATCACTGACTTAAAAATGTGATTGTTCATGGTCTTGACGAAGAGTCGAAGAACAGCAGCAATGCCTTGTAAATCTGCCGACGATGGCGCGAACGGCTGCTCTAAAAACCTTTTATGACTTTCGGTGCCCAAAGCGATTGCCGTCTTTGAACCGAGTTTGCCGAATCGATGTACGCAGCAATGTCGAATTTCACAGACTTTCTTGAATTCCTTTAAGCTCGCCTCCAACTGTGCAGGCGGATTTCCTTTGATCCCCACGAAGGATTTCAACGCATCCAGGACGTTCTTGTCGCCGGCGAATGAAAGGTTCTCAGTCAGGGCCTCTGGAAGAAGCCCAATCTTATGATGCCGGGCGGCGCCGAAGCTGACGTTCATCGGTTCCACCAAAGAATGAGTGTGGTCGTCGACGAGGATGAGTTCGCGAAGAAGCGCTCTGAAGTAGCTTTCGACGGCCGACATGTAACCCAGCACCACCAGCGCACCAAGTTCTGGTCGGACCCTGGACGACAACGGAGACCCTGGAGCTACGTTCGCATCCCCCGCGTTGCCACCAACTGATATACCGGGATCCTGAGTGGTAGCAACGCCAGCATCTCGGATCAGCCCCTCGTCGCGGTACACGAGCGGGAGGTAAATTCGATTAATCGCCTCAGTGTTCTGTATGAACTGGTCGATTGGGCTCAACTCGGAATTTCCGCTTTGCGCCAGAAACATCTCACTTGTATCGATCGCGGGCATGCCAAGTGTCTGCATGCCCACGATTTCGTCGTGCTTATAGGCTTTGCTGCCACGCTTCTTTGTCATGACATGAACTCGTCGACGTAGGTATTCACATTGTCAGTGATCCCGGACGCCCGCTTCGGCCCTATCCTTTTGATGTTCCGCAACTCCGTCCCAGGATCTTGGAGCGCCACGAAGTCGCCAACGGTGCTGATATTGTTGTCCTGAAGCTTTTTGATCTGCCAATCACTAAGACCTGGGACGGACGAGATCGGTGTCTTCATGCAGTTGTCGAACGTTGAAGGAGTCACGAGCGGGCGACCGCATGCATGGCAAAAGAGTTGCGTCTCGCTAAGGCGCCGTGTGCCGCAGTTCTCGCATGGTGGCAGATTAAAACGGAGGCCCTCGAGCGTAGCCTGGTCTAGCAGGGTTTCGATTTTTCTCCGGACCGGATGCTTGGTCGACTTGCGTCTCAAGGATTCAACCACCTGCCGAGGAGAATTCCCCCGGCTTCTGCCTGAAAAAGCGCGGGTCGCGATCAGCGCGGATAGATGAGGAGTAAATCGGCGATACGACCGTTCCGCACCGTGAGATACCTCGGTCTTGTACTCGAACAGCAAACCCGCCTCGATCACGAGATTGATCATGCGATTGACGATCGGCGTCAGAGTCGATGTTTCGAGACCCAGGATTAGCTGCTTCTCATTCCTCTCCAGACTCTCGTCATTGGCTTCGCGGATCGCTTCCACCGCCTGTCCAAACAGGAGCTCACCGGTGCTGACAAGGGTCTCCAGGCGAGGAACCTTCTGGGAGAGCGATCGAAATTCGCTCAACCTGAGCTTGTTGTGATCTTGAACAATACTGTTGATGCGGGCCTGATCGTTGGATTCCGCACTGTCGTGATACGAACGCAGCATCGTCAGATAAGCACGCGGGATGCCGAACGAAGCGTAGATCAATAACTCGTCGACCTCGGGACGAAGCTGATCGGCCACCGGATATCGCTTATTCGCGATTTCCCGCATGGTCTCCACATAGCGCTCGCTATCGACGGGAAGCCAGGCAGAAACCGTTCTTCCCTCGTGGTTGGCGTGGAACCGCGGCCCGTATTCGGTCGATCCCGGATACACAGACGCCTTCGGCGAGATGCGCGGGTTCTTCAGGACGCGGATGATGTCAAACAGTTCGACCATGTATTCCGGCGTCAGCGTCAGTGCGGCGTCATCGAGCAGGACGACGGCTCGACTTCTACCATGGTGGTCGCACATCGCCAGAATGCCGTTCACAACGTTCTGAATCGTCAAAAACCGGACTACCTCGTGTTCCTGCTCGGTAAGAGGGATCTGGCGCTCCAACTGGCTCACGATCGCCTGGAAGTCGGCGCGCTCCGCGCCAAGAAACGCTGGGAAGTTGAAAGGATCGCCCTTGAGGCGGGACGCGAGCGCGTCTGCTTCCAGAACAATGCTGGCCAGAACCCACGACTGGAAAATGTTAACGGCGTCTGCACGGTGATTGAGCAAAGGCTCGAGACGCAGATACCGATTGAAGCTGACATAGAGCGCAAGCGGGAGGCTGGCGTCATCCTGACACTTCAAAGCAGTGAACCGCATCAAGTGAGTTTTGCCGCATCCCCTGGGACCCTGAATGAGGACGAGTCCTTTGGATACCAGTGCCTGATGGACACGGTCGAAATGGTCTTCTGCTACGGTTTCATCGAGAAGCACCTTCTCATCGATCTGGTCGGCCCGCTCTTCGAAAGTCGTCTCATCCCGCGCTGTCGTCATGGCGGCGTCTCCTAATAAAGTGGCACTGCGAGAAGTTCTGCCTTGCTGAGCTGGCGTGCCCCTAGACCCCGGCTAGCGGAGCGCAGCTTTTCGCGGCCAGATGCGGAACGGAGAGCGCCATAAACTCTCTCCCGATATTGAGGAGCGACACGAATGACGTAAACGCAGTCAGACACGGCGAAGCCACCGGTTCGGACCATCGCGATCTTGCTTTCGAGATCTCGATCGACCCGCGCCAACAAGATGTCGCCAGGTAGCGCCGACTGACCGGTCACCGGCGTATCCGGACCATCGAAGACGCCGTCTTCCGCATTTGAAAAGTCCGTTGTATGGAACACGAAGTGCTCTGACGCTCTGCCTTCCTTGGCGGAAAGAGATCCGCGGAAGATATGCGCAGCGAGAGTGCGCAGTGTCGTCTGACTTGCAGTGTGCTCAACTGAATGAAAGCCGTAATCCAGGCGTCGCTCGGCCAGCTCGGCGTCGATCTCGATGGGATCGCTAAGTCCCTGCTCGACCGTAAATCGATGAAGCCGGATCTTGCTGCCAGGGGGAACCTTGTTTTCGAACACGAGAAGGTACGAGTTGGCTTCGGTCCGAAGAAATGATCCTTTCGGCAACTGGATCACTGCACTTATCGCATGGCTTCGCGCCAGGTTGTTTCGCAGTTTCGACGCCCTCATGCCGGAAGCAAAACTGTCCGGCACGATCAGGCCGATGCATCCGCCAGGACGAACAATTCGTATATTTTGAGCGAGGAAAAGGGCCTCTGCGGTCACGTCTCCGTGGCAGGAAAAGGAATCCTCCAGGCCTGCTTCTTCGAGAAGCCGCTCATAGCCGTTTCGCCATTCGACCTTTTTGAAAGGTGGATTGCAAAGAGCGGCATCGAAGAGACCTGCGCGCGTAACCTTCGCTGAGATGTCGGGATCAAGTGCATCGAGAACGTAATGGCGTCGTCTGCCGGAGGTATCAAGGGCGCGGCGAGCGACGGCGCAATCCGCGTCGATATCCACCGTTGTAACGGCAGCTTTGCTCCATCTGCGTGACGCGGCATCCGACAAGACCCCACCACCGGCGCCGAGGTCAATTATCGAACCTACATCGACTTCGGGCATCGCTTGAACAAGCAGGTCGCCAATGTGGGGCTGCGAGTAGAACCGGCAAAGCGGATCAGGTCCCTCCAAAATTTCCACAAGCGCCCCCAACCTACTGTCTGCCCTTCGCACATCGTCTACTCTTCACGACTCGACCGAACCACACAAGCACCCCTCGTCAACGTTTTGTAGCGTCACGCAGTTAAAGATCATCGCCGGATGAAAGACACAGTGGCGATCAAACGACTTGTCGCTTGAAACCGGAAACTGGCCGAAGGCACGCCCTCAATGACAACCTCTACTCGTGACCAGCTTCTTTGGCGCGACTTTCGCAGCTTCTTTACCAAGCGAAAGATCTCCGGCGGTACCGTCAGCCGGGATGGGCGTTGCTCGTGACACCATGCTTGGTTTTATGAAAACTTGCCAGAAGCTCGGGCTCTCCTTTTACCACTAACTCGGCGACCGGCTCGGGCTTGGCGACGGTGGTCATCCCACTTCGCCGTTGCCCGCCGCCATCCTCGCCCGCGCCTGAGACTGAACCTTCCCGTTACAGGTGCCTGAGCGGTCGGTGCGGCCTCGATGGCTCGTCGTCCGAGGCAATGTCGCCTTCCAAACCGGCAGTGCCACCAGATTTGCCCACTTACCCCCGCATAATACTCTGCAGAGGTAAATCGGCGAAGTGATAACGTATTGAAATCATGGTAAACACGCCATTAACCAGAAATGATATCACCAATTGCTTCCGCTGCTGCTGACGATTCCGGGTGCTACGTCTCACTTCCGATAAATACCTCTTATCGGAAGTGATTGATTTCGAGCCGCAAATCAGCCAATTTCGGCATTCCTGGTTCGCAGGATCGCCGGAACTCTAAGGCCTTACCGGGACTTGCGTGACCAAGAACGGTGGATTGCCTCACCCTGGATGGGTGGATTGGCGCGGGATGGGACAGCATGGCAAAGCAGACGAAGATCCCGCGGCTGATCTCCTGTGACGAGGCCGGCTATACCGGCCCAAAACTGCTCGACGACAACCAGCCGTATTTCGCCTATGCCGCTGTCGACCTGACGCCGGACGAAGCCGCTGCAATCGTTGCCACGGCGCGGCAGAAATTCCGCATCCAGGCACCCGAACTCAAATCCGGCCTGCTGCGCAAGCGCGACAACTGGCCCGACATCGCGCTCGATATTCTTGAACCCGTCAAGGGGCGGGCGATGGTCATCGCCGCCGACAAGCGGTTAAAACTCGCTGGCAAGACCTTCGAATATCTCTTTGAGCCCGTTCTCGAGAGGATGAACGGCCTGTTCTATCACTACGATCTGCATCGCTTCGTCATGAACGGCCTCTATCGCATCCTGTTCGTCACCGGTGCACCGACGCCGAAGCTGGCCGAGGAACTGCAGAGCTTCATGAAATCGTTCGACCCAGCTGACGCACCGACAGTGTTTGCCGCCGCCCAGAGTAGCGCCGAGACGCACGAGATCCTCGACTGCGTCCTGCGGTTTGCACGTGGCTACGCTGCGACCATTGACGAGCGGAGCAAGCACCTGCAGAAGGACGTCGATCCGACAGCCAAGTGGACGCTGGACCTGACCACGACCTGCCTGTTCAGCCTGCTGTTGCACGGCTGGGGCCACCATCACGACAGCCTGGATGTCCTGTGCGACGACTCCAAGCCGCTGCAGGCGATGGCGCATGCGTTCGACGGCTTCGTCGGACAATCCGACAGTGCCGAGTTGATCGGGGCGGGCAGCCAACGCGCCAAGATCAGAGCGAACCTGGCCAATCCGATTCGGTTTGGCTCTTCCGCAACAAATCCCAGCCTGCAGATCGCCGATATCGTCGCCGGCGCGACCACCGACCTGCTGCAGCATCAAACAGACTCTGCCTGTCGGGATCTCGCAAAGTGGATCCTGCCGCACATGCATCCTCATACCATGCTGCCGGATGATGATTTCATCGACCTGGCGCGGCCGAAACCGCGGATGAACCTTGCCGCATTGAAGGAACTCGCGCATCGCGCTGATCACGGTGAGGATCCGATTGCCGGGATGGATGAATTCTACGAGAACCTGTTGGCCAGCGAGCGCAGATGTAGGAGGGCTTTGTTCTGATGCGTGACGCAGTTCATATCCGAGCGGAGCAGCTTGACACGATGGCCTCGGTGCTGCCGATCGACCGCCGCGACAAGCTCGCCGAGTTATTGACCGACCAGGATGTCGAGACACTCCGGCATCTCGTCAACGAAGGCATGGGCAACAATACCCTTCGGGCACTAACGTCCGATCTTGCCTATCTGGAGGCCTGGGCCACGGCGGCGACCGGAGCTCCCCTGCCCTGGCCGGCGCCGGAGGCGCTGCTGCTGAAATTCGTGGCGCATCATCTTTGGAATCCGCGCCAGCGCGAGACCGATCCCGAGCACGGTATGCCGGCCGACGTCGAGCACGCGTTGCGTGATGGCGGCTTCCTAAGGTCCACCGGCCCGCATGCGCCGGACACCGTGCGGCGGCGGCTCGCCAACTGGTCGACGCTCACGAGATGGCGCGGCGCTCAGGGTGCTTTCGCCTCCCCTGCCCTGAAGTCGGCAATCCGGCTTGCCGTCCGGGCCGTGCCGCGGCAACGCCGGCGCAAGAGCGCCAAGGCGGTGACCGGCGACGTGCTGGCGAAGCTGCTGGCAACCTGCGGCGAAGACAGTCTCCGCGATCTGCGTGACCGGGCGATCCTCATGGTCGCCTTCGCATCCGGCGGTCGTCGCCGCAGCGAAGTCACCGGCCTGCGAAGAGAACAACTGACGATCGAAGCCCCGGTTGAGGCTGAGGATGGAAGTCCCCTCCCCTCTTTGTCGATTCACCTCGGTCGCACCAAGACCTCCGGCGCCGATCAGGACGAAGTCGTTTATTTGACCGGCCGACCGGTAGTCGCCCTGAACGCTTGGCTGGCGGCCGCCAAGATCGAAAGCGGAGCCATGTTTCGGGCGATCGACCGCTGGGGCAATGTTTCCCGCCGCTCGCTCGATCCGAAGGCGGTCAATGATATCGTCAAGCAGCGCGCGAGAATGGCTGGCTTGGACGCTGGGGAGTTTTCCGCGCACGGATTGAGATCTGGATATCTGACCGAGGCAGCGAACCGCGGCATTCCCCTTCCCGAGGCGATGGAGCAATCGCGCCATCGTTCCGTGCAGCAAGCATCCAGCTATTACAACAGCGCAACGCGTCGAAGCGGCCGCGCTGCTCAACTCCTCAAGTAGACTTCGCACTCAATCAGCGGTTCAATACCTCATCAGTCGACGGCATGCGAAGTACCTAAATGTGGTATTCAAGCGTTGGAGCGCGTCACACTTGTTTTTTGTTTCGCCCTGGCAGGGCATACCGGAACACATGTTCATCCCGAGCATCTCGGACCTTCAGAATTGCCCCTGCCGGTGCTGAATTGGGAGCGGCTCAATTCCAGCCACAGCCGCGAATTCCCCATAAGCGACGCCGTTGTCCATAAGCCGAGTTGGCGCGTGGAGCACCGCGCTTCGGCCAATATGGCTCGAGCTCGCCTAAGGTTCTAAGCCATCACGCGATTGCTCCTCCATCTCGATTCGAAGGACGCTATAGGCACTCCTTCCGCCCCAGAGATGAACGAAGTGGCGGAAGGAGCGAACACGGAGGTTGCAGCCGGTGCTACCGACCACAGGAAAATAGAGTTTCAAACGACGGCAATCGGCCAGCACAATTTTCTATCCGGCGGAACATGGTTGAGGCCTGCGTAAGGTGGTAATGGCGCGAACGCACCTCGGCCGACAGCATGCGTAATCGGATGGTCCCATAAGAGGTAAGCTCCTAGTACAATCCGGTGCAACCGAGATGAACGGAGATGACGATGTGGCGTCAAACTCCTGATACGCTTGAGGTGTGGTGTATTCGAGAAAGCAGTCCGCGGCGCGATTGAAAGTGCTCCCCGCTCAGTCATGTGCTTTTGCCGATGCTTGAGGCCAGGCAAATGCTCTTTGAGACATTCCTCGAACTGGATCGACGTGTTTGAAAGGCCGCCAATCAAGACTCCATAACCACCCGCTTCATGAGCGTTCCGGGCGTTGGGTACCTCACGGCCCTGAGTTTCAGGGCCGCGGTCGATTGCCCCGCCCGAGTCAAGAGCTCACGAGCTGTCGGAGCCCACGTTGGAATGATTCCGCGACGCTTCCAAAGCGAGAAGGACAATCTAGGTCGCATCTCACCCGCTGGTCACGCCGATGTTCGGGCAACGCCCTACGCGGCCGCCAATGCGATTCTCATGCGCTCCCTCCATCGCCTGGAGCAGCCTAACGGCATGCGGTGTGCGACTGATGAAAGCCAAAGGGAGGCGGCGAGCCATTGTCGTCTTGCTCCACCGGATGTCGATCGATGGTACCGAGTGCCGGTTCGGATCGGAGGCTGCAGCATGAAGTAGGACAACCAGAGATTCCGATTCTGGCCGGATCGTCCCATGCGGACGACGGGATGGATGAAGCCGACTATGACTGCTGCGCTTCGAGCGCGCCGCAAAGCAAGGCTCTCCAGACCTTAATCCCATGCATGCGTGCAGCCGCCCCGAACGAAGCGGCGCTAACAGACCGCGTATTGAAGCGTGACCCACCACAATGACCAGGCCAAGGACGATCGCGAAAGAGTTTGACCCACATACCCGATTAGAAGGGGCAGCCATTGCTCGGTCTGCTGGTGCCCTGCCGCATAGCTCAAACCGCGCGGCAGGAGCCGCATCCAAAGTGATTCGAACCAGCAAGCTGCCTCGATCAGCGATCCGTTTGTACGTTGTCACGGGAACATTTCGCATGATCTTTCGGCGAATGGGCCCTCTTTAACTGTGACAATAGTGGAGTCAAAAGAAGTGTTCCGGAGGCGAGTATGCTGTAAGTTCGTGAACGCACTCAGCGCGACGCCGCAAATCTGTGATGGGGGAGGGACCCTCGCAAAGGCTTTGACATGAGTTCATCCTCCAATCCCAGTTAGCCGCGGCTAACTGCGCCTATGAACCAGGAACCTGCAACGTTCGAGCCTGCGCCATCCGACCCGATCGAAGCTGAAATCAGCGGCGAGGTTCGGGCGTGCGGGCTCTTTCTGCGGAGTCGTACTTCGAGACCGGTTTCCGCCAGAGCGTCCAATGCGGAGGACCGGCCAATCGCTGACAAATCGCTTCCCGGTCCGGGCTGGTCTGCAGCGGCCTACTCGACGAGCCAGTCGGCCGTTGACCACACCGGAGAAGCTGCCGCTGGCTATCCTACTACAGGCCTATTCGGTCCGCTCTGCTTAGCAGCACGCCGCCTCCTGAGAACAACCGTCCGCCTCCTTGTCGATGCACCTGACCGAAACGGCAGGTATCCGGAGCGAGTGGTCCCGTTGTATGTGCATGAGCCGCGCGAACCTCGCCCAAGCAATTGCGTGCTGACAAGCTCGTCACCGGTACCATCATTGTCGCCGAAGATGGGAAGGAGACCCTTGCTCCGGCCCCCTGGCCCTCTTTCCTCACCGCTGTTAGTCAACATTTCACGCGGCCGCCAAAGCTCATCGCAGTGTCAAGATGAGCCGGCTTGGATTGTTGCCCAATTGG
The DNA here is from genome assembly GCF_050644135.1 of Rhizobium sp. YTU87027. Lineage (NCBI taxonomy): Bacteria > Pseudomonadati > Pseudomonadota > Alphaproteobacteria > Hyphomicrobiales > Rhizobiaceae > Rhizobium > Rhizobium sp. YTU87027. Next base: position 16,656 of record NZ_CP098442.1, read on the forward strand.
CGGAAGTCCGACCGTGGCGGTAAGTGTGCGGGATAGTAGATGTCTGGACCTTCTCGGGCGTCTACGACCTGCGCTCCTGCGCTCAAGAGTCATCATTCGGCGTCGAACCTGTGACACGTGACTATAGATTGCCGAGTTAGCCGCGGCTAACTGCGCAAACAGGTCGGGTACATTAACTTTTCATTAACCAAAAAGCCCTTGCCTTCACGAGAGAATCGGGGGCAATAATACAACTGCGGTCAAAACCGAATTCTTCGGCCAAAACCGCAGTTAGTTAAATTGGGCGAATCGGCATGACACAGATGGCAGAGAAAATTGTAACGGCGGATATGTCAGATCTCAAAGGATTGATTCAGCGCCATTCCTCTGCGCTGTCAATGCAACTCCAAGCTCATCACGCGACCGTTTTTCCACCGCATTCCGAAAAGGGAATCCGAAACTTTACTCCCGCGGAGACATCCAAGCTCATTGGAATAGGGGAGGGGTACTTGCGCCAAATCGCCGCCGAAATGCCAAACCTATCCGCGGCGCAAACTGGCGGTCGGCGAAGCTACTCTGTCGAAGACATCCACGAATTGAGGAAGCATCTTGACCAAGGCACCAGGGGAGGGCGCCGCTATCTACCCCATCGCCGCGGCGAAGAGGAACTGCAGGTAATCGCAGTTATGAACTTCAAGGGCGGGTCGGGCAAGACGACAACGTCAGCACATCTCGCGCAACACCTCGCTCTTCGTGGGTATCGTGTGCTCGCGATTGACCTCGACCCACAGGCAAGTCTTTCTGCCCTTTTTGGCCACCAACCGGAAGTCGATGTCGGTCCGAACGAAACGCTCTACGGCGCCATTCGCTATGACGATCAGCAACGACCCATCGCTGAAATTGTTCGCGCAACCTATATCCCTGATCTTCACCTGATTCCGGGAAACCTGGAACTCATGGAGTTCGAGCACGACACGCCCCGTGCGCTGATGAAGCGGCAGCCCGGCGATACGCTGTTTTTTGCCCGTATCGGTCAAGCAATTGCGCAGGCGCAGAACCTCTATGACGTCGTGGTCATCGACTGCCCGCCCCAGCTCGGCTACCTCACGCTCTCTGCGCTCACCGCGGCCACATCCGTTCTGGTTACGGTCCATCCGCAGATGCTTGATGTAATGTCGATGAACCAATTTCTCGCAATGACCGGAGATCTCCTCGAGGAAATCTCCGCCGCCGGCGCTCGTTCTGACTACAACTGGATGCGCTATCTCGTGACCCGATTTGAGCCGAGCGACGGACCACAGAACCAGATGGTTGCGTTTCTACGGTCCATATTCGGTGAACATGTGCTTATTCATCCCATGCTGAAAAGCACTGCCGTCTCCGATGCCGGTCTGACGAATCAAACATTGTATGAAGTTGAGCGCAGCCAATTTACGCGGGCGACCTACGACCGGGCTCTAGAATCGATGAGCAACGTCAACGCTGAAATTGAAGGGTTGATCAAAAAGGCGTGGGGTAGGGTTGCATGAGCAGGAAAGACGTTTTCGCCAGTCTCGGCCAGCATGGTGCCGTCGCAGCAGACTCCGCCGAAGTTCGGGTCCAGAAGAACCGCGTGCGGCCAATACTCGGTTCGCCGGAGCTCATTCAAGATACCTCACGTTCACCGGTGGGTGCGATCGGGCAGTCGCTGAGTGAGGTCAGCGAGCGTAGCCGGCGCGCAGATGACATCGAGAAGCGGCTTGCCGAAGGCCATGCGGTTGTTTCCCTGGACACGGCCGATATTGACCCATCGTTCATCCCGGATCGAATGCCAGGAGCAGCAGAAGCTCATGAGCGCCTTGTAAACTCTATCCGGGAACAAGGCCAACAGGTTCCCATCCTGGTCCGCCCACACCCGGACAAGCCCGGCCGGTACCAAGTTGCGTTTGGCCATAGACGTCTTCGCGCAATCACTGAACTTGGCACCCGTGTGAACGCGATCGTCCGAGAGTTGACCGATGAGCAGCTCGTTGTGGCGCAGGGCCAAGAGAATAATGAACGCCAGGATCTCACCTATATTGAAAAGGCTCGGTTCGCCGATAAGCTACAGCAACGCTTCTCTCGCGACGTGATCATGTCAGCCATGTCGGTGTATAAAAGCGACCTGTCGAACATGTTGTCGGTCGTCGGGCGCATACCGGATGATTTGATTGACTCGATCGGCCCAGCGCCCTCCATCGGTCGCCGCAATTGGATGGAGCTTGCCGAGCTCCTATCGAGCAAGAAGTTGCTGGATCGAGCTATCGCATTCACTGGAGCAGAAGAAGTCCAACGCCTTGCGTCCGAAGAGCGCTTCAAGGCGCTCCTCGCACATTTGAAGCCTCGTCCCAAGAAGGCGCAGGCGGACGTTTGGTCATCTCCCGCGGGCGAACGCCTCGCAAAAGTCACGCACAGCGATGCCAAGGTCGAGATTGTGATTGATCGGAAACAAGCGCCCGATTTCGCTGCATTCGTCCTCGACAAGCTTCAATCGCTGTTTGAAGAGCATCGCTCAAAAAACTGAGCACCGAAGGTCATTGGAATAAGGAGAAAGCCGCAAAAGAAAAAAGCCCCCGGACGTCGCCGTCACGGAAGCTCTTCTCGATGTTTAGCAGCTAGAGAATCGCACTTCCGAGAATCACTGTCAAGAGTCTAGGCGTCATTCGACGAGCGGATTTTTTTTGCCTTTAGAAAGGTAAAGGAAATGGAGAGTGGAAGTGTGACGACGCCTTTCGGGCGGCGGACGATGTCGCTTGGCCTGTTCGCCAGACAGGTGGCATCCCGCAAGATTGAACCTGGCAAATCCATCGACAAATGGAAACTGTATCGAGCGCTCTGCGAGGCAAAGCCTCTTCTCGGCGTGACGGACCGAGCGCTTGCAGTGCTCAACGCCCTTCTTAGCTTCTATCCGCACAATGAATTGTCGGAAGAGCACGGTCTCGTGGTGTTCCCATCGAATGCCCAACTATCGCTTCGCGCGCACGGCATGGCTGAGCAAACGATCCGGCGGCATGTTTCTGTCCTCGTCGGCGCAGGATTGCTCATCCGAAGGGACAGCCCTAACGGGAAGCGGTACGCTCGCAAATCCAGATCCGGTGAGATCTACGTCGCCTATGGATTTTCGCTGGCGCCATTGCTGGCCAGATCCGTAGAGATCGAGCAACTCGCCGCCAAGGTAGTGGCTGAACGGCTGCACCTCCGGCATCTACGCGAACGTTGGACGCTCTGCCGCCGAGATGTCGTCAAGCTGGTCGAAACCGCTGTGCAGGAAAAGGCCCGGGGGGACTGGACTGAGGTTTCTCTGGACCTCCAGGCGCTGACAACAAAGCTACCCCGCGTCCCGACGATCGATCAGCTCGAAGCCGCGCTCGATGAACTGGAACTGCTTCGCGACGACGTGGTCAAACAATTGGAATTGCAGCTAAAATGCCAAAAGGAGAGCGGCAATCCCTGTCAGAATGAGCGGCACATAAAGAATTCACATACTGAATCTCTTACTGAATCTGAACTGCGCTTGGAAAACGGTCGCGTGGCAACCACGCAAGTCGTCCGATCGGGAGAGCAACCCGTACCTCAGCGGCGAACTGACCAGCCAAAACGGGAAAATTCAGGCTCGGTGGCAAGGGGAGGGGGCCCTAAATCTGGCGAGTTGAGATCATTCCCGCTCGGCCTCGTGTTGCAGGCTTGCCCCCAGATATCGGACTACGCTCCCGGCGGCAGGATCGCGAACTGGCGCGATCTGATATCTGCCTCGGTCGTCGTTCGGACGATGCTCCAGGTCAGTCCATCGGCTTATGAGGAGGCCTGCATGATCATGGGACCGGCAAATGCCGCGGCCGTCATGGCCTGCATTCTCGAAAAAGGGGAGAATATAAGCTCGGCCGGCGGCTATCTGCGCGATCTCACCCGGCGGAGCGAACGTGGCGAGTTCGGGCTAGGGCGGATGCTTATGGCTCTGCTGCGCGCCAATGGGCAGCAAGAGAGAAAACTGGTCAGTTGAAGGAAGCGGGCTTCGTTCCCTTGCCGCTGAGCAGTGACGCGCGCATTTGCTGCGTCTTGTCAGGCCAAACTTCCCCTGGATCAGTCGTTTCGAGCGACAGATTTGAGTTTCCGTGTTTGCGACTGAGTCCCAAGAAGCGCTGTTGGGCGAGCAATCTGTCTTCCGTTGACACAGGTTCGACCGGGCACCCGTCGATATCGTGCCTATATGCGTCGGGCTGAGCGCTCGCAAGATAGTACCGTTTCGAGTGGACAAAAGTCGCAACCGCACGACGGAGCGTGGTAACGGTCACATCCGGTTTGAGTGCGGAGCGAAACTCCTCAAACAGACCGCGGGCGAAAGGGCGAATCGCATCCCCTGGCGAAGCGGGCAGAATGCCGGCTGGCTGTCGGAGCAGGTTGTTGATGGCAGCTGCCTTTTCAGCATCTATGGATATTGCCGCCACAGGGCCGCGGCTGACCGTCCAGGACTTCATGTTCATCGTGCCTCTTTGCTGTCGGCCGGCAGGTAGGTATCGATCATTACAGACTCAAGACGGAGACTTCGAATAGATCAGCTTCCCCCACCCACTTTGGAAGCACTGCAGCACCGGAATAGCTGCATTGCACAAAATTTGGGTTCTTTGTGCCGAATTTCTCGTCATACTGCATGTAGCTGAAGCATATGGCGGTCACTCCTCCCAGTATCGCTGCATCAGCTGTTCCCCTCTGGAGGTTTTTTGACCTTCACACCTCGAAAGGGCCGCGGTCTCCGCTGGCCCTCTTTTTTTTTGCCCTCCGTGTCCGCTGGCATCCGTCGGAACTCGGTCTTGGGTGCGACGTACTGCCGGACGCTTGAGTCTGATCGCTTCGGGTTCGGGTCGAGCCTTCAAGAACCGAGCAGCCAGCCGCCACCGCGCTCGATATAGGCGTCTCGCGTTTTGATTCCGTCGGGAAGCGGCATTTCGAATGCGGTCAGCAGTTCATCGATATTGTGCGCGATCAGGTCGGCAAAGCGTTTCAGCCCGAGGCGGTCAAGCCTGGGAAGCTCGGCGGCCAGCCCTTTTGACAGTCTGGCCGTGAGGCTTTTTGTGAGGCGGGTTTGTCCGCCAGGTGATGCAATCCCGAGCGCGCTCAGAAAGGCGGCAAAATCGGCCGGACCGAGATCATCCAGTTTGGTGGCGTCGCCGATCGCAAAGGCAAAGAGGTCGGTCAGATTGGGATCGAGTCTGTTCGGCATCAGATCATATCGCGGAGAAACACGGATCCGGCCTCCCCGGTCGTAGAGGAGTGCAAAGTTCTTGGCGTGTCCATCGACATTGCCGGTCATAAGATCGAACAGCACGGCCGCGATGAATCGCATTTTTTCGGCCGCGGGATCAACCGTCGCGTCGAGGATCCGATTGATGGCCTGAGCGTCGAAACGCCGGCTTTCGCGGCCGTGACGTTCGTATTTCAGGGATGGCGGAAGGCCAAGTGCCTGGGCGAAATCCTCTTGATGGATCCTGACGATCTTGTTCTCTGCGTTCAGCCGCCTGTCAAAACGCTCGATCACCAGCGCTTCGACCCCATTGAAGTTGACGACGTTCGCCTGGGTGGTCTCTAAGCCGAGTTCTCTCGAAAGCAGAAGCGTTTCGAACTCAAGCCTCGGGTCCTGCAGATGCTCCTGGTCCGGGACCTTGATGATGTGGGTCGTGGGAGCGCCCGAACCAGGGATTGGTTCGGCATAGCTTCCGTCAGGCAGTATCGTGACGGCGATCTTGCTTTGAACACCGGCAAGCGGCGACGGATCTTCGGTGCCTTCGGGAAGACGCTGCCGCCTGTGCAACGAGCCAATGATGGCGTTCAGCCGATCGTCCTCGATTCTCCTGTAGTCGACGTCGTAGTCGCCCGGCACCTTAACGGGCGGGGCTCCAAGCGGCAGCACCGAGATTGCGCCTGCGCAATCCTTTCCGAGATAGAAGAGAAGGCCCGCTACATCGCTGCGGGCCAACCCCTCGCGATCCATGACGCGCTGCAAGATGCCGTCTCGCTCCTGAAGAAGGTTGTCGAAAAAGGGCCGGGCCCTGCTGTCGTCGAAGGCTTCTCTTGCGAGAGGAAAAGAGAGCGAAAGCGGGAAGGCGTCCGCGTTCTCGAGATAGTTGGCCGCATATGCGAAGGCCAATCCTCCTTCTTCATCCCGTACGAGGTTGCCGATGGGGTCGGCAAACCCGTCGAGCCTGACGTCGAGCGCGATCATATCCATGCGGCTATCGAGGCTCTGCGAAGATCGAGATGCCGGCGGCATGTGCAACTTTGAGAACCTTCTGGAACTCCAGCGTCGCCTTGCCGTTCTCAAGCTCGGAGATGAAACGCCGGCCGACGCCTGCGAGATCGGCAAACTCCTGTTGCGAAAGCTTCCGCGCTTCCCGCGCTTTTCTGACGATATGGCCCAAGTCTGCGGTCGAGACGATTTCCGTTGAGTGATGCCGTCGATCGTCGGCGTTCACCTTCGTTCGATCAGTCTCTTGTTCGTAAGGCATCGGAGAGAGGGGCTTGGGAAGCCCGAAATGCATGGCGTCTAGACCGAGGCTTGGCATGTCGACTGATGGAAGCTTGAAGGCGGTCGCGGCCTTCAACGTCTCCGTCGCCAGCCTGACGGATGGAATATCAACGCTCTTCAGGGTGTCCGAAAGGCTCTTGGACATGGCCGAAATGTCGCGAAGAGCTTTCGTGCCTGCATGAAGGTCGGCCAGTTTCATCTGATCGCGCAAAGTCTCAGACAGAGGCGATTGCGCAAGCAGTCTGGCGACGTCGGTCGCCTTCTTCAACGATGTGATTTTGTCGCCTTCGTCGCTCATGTCTGCTCCTGTACGGGAACATAGCTGAGCCGAAGTGAAATTGCAACAGCATTTGTTCCCGAACGGGTGCAGTCTACGAGTCGGTGTTCCTGAACGGGAGCACGATGCATCTTTGCTCGCGCGGATAGTGAGTTTGATCCCGAACGGGAGCGGGGCGCGTTTGATATAGGCTATATCGCCCTCACATCAGCTCCAGTCGAGCCCGATGTCCAGGCATGGTGCACTGTGCGTCAGCCAACCAACCGACAGCAGATCAACGCCGCTCGCCGCGATCTTCGCGGCGGTTGCCGGCGTAGTGCCGCCGGACGCTTCGGTGATGGCACGGCCGGCGACGAAGGAAACCGCGTCCCGCAGCAGCTCCGGCGTCATGTTGTCGAGCAGGACGGCGTCGACGCCCACGTCCATGGCCTCGCGCAATTGATCCAGCGTGTCCACCTCGACCTCGATCTTCACCATGTGCCCGACACCGGCCTTGGCGCGGCGGAGCGCTTCACTGATGCTGCCTGCAACGGCAATGTGATTGTCCTTGATCAGCACCGCGTCGTTGAGCGCGAAGCGGTGGTTCATGCCGCCACCGGCGCGTACGGCGTATTTCTCCACGGCTCTCAGCCCCGGCGTCGTCTTGCGGGTGCAGACGACGGACGCCGTCGTCCCGGCAATGGCCTCGACGATCCCGGCCGTCACGGTGGCGATGCCGGATAGGTGGCCGAGGAAGTTCAGTGCAGTGCGTTCTCCGGTCAGCAGCCCGCGCGAGGGCCCCTCGACGAGAGCGATCACATCGCCGGCGCCAACCTTTGCGCCGTCCTCAACGTTTCGGGTCAGGCTGATGGCGGGATCGACGAGCGCAAAGGCGAGTTCCGCGACGTCAAGGCCGGCAATCACGCCCGGTTTGCGCGCCGCCAGTGCGAAGCGCGACCGATGGTCGGACGGAATGACGGCCGCCGATGTGATGTCGCCGGCAAGGCCGAGATCCTCGGCAAGCGCCGTGCGAACGGCAGGCTCGAAGACAAGCCGGGGAAGGGGAGCGAGGTTCATGATGTCTTGGTTCCTCAGGCTGTGCGGGCAAGCGGTCGGGTGGCGAAATGCCGCGACGCCTCAATGACCTGGTCGAGGGTCATCTGACGGCGGACCGGTTCGGGATCTGTCTGGCGGAAGTCGCTGCGCGCATGGGCACCGCGCGACTCTTCACGGAGCCGACCGAAGGTCGCGACAGCCAAGGCCACAAGAGCGGGATCAGCTGAAGGGCCGCCACTCTGCACAAGCGGCAGAAGAGCCCCGATGGCTCGTTCTAGACCGGCCGCGTCGCGAACCACCGAAAGGTCGCGCGTAGCAATCTCGCGCACGGCGGAAAGCTCTGCTTCTGGCGGCATGTCGTGAACGTTCGCGGTGGCGATCGGGCCAGCAGAAGTACCGGCGATGTCGCTTGCTGCGCGCATGCACATGACCGTGGCTTCAAGCAGGGAATTGCTCGCCAGCCGATTGGCACCGTGAAGCCCTGTGCAGGCGGCCTCGCCAACGACCCAGAGACCCTCGATGGAGCTGCGCCCCTTGAGGTCGGTCGCGACACCGCCCATGTGGTAATGCACGGCCGGGCGAACCGGGATCAGATCGTGCGCCGGGTCGATGCCTGCCTCCTGGCAGAGTGCGGCGATCAGGGGAAACCGTGCAGCAAACCGCTCTCCGAGCCCCTTGCGCGCATCGAGGAAGACGCGTCCACCGCGCGCAATCTCCGCGCCGATGGCACGCGCGACGACGTCGCGCGGCGCGAGCTCCGCGCCGGGCGTCGCCGAAAGAAATCGTTCGCCCCGCTCGTTCAGCAGGATCGCGCCCTCGCCACGCACGGCTTCGCTCACCAGCGCGAGCGGACGTCGCGGACTGTCGAGCGCGGTCGGGTGAAACTGCACGAATTCCATGTCGGACAGGATGGCGCCGGCCCGCGCCGCAAGCATGATGCCCTGGCCGTAATTGCCGGAGTGATTGGTCGTGGCGCCGTAGAGGCCGCCGAGACCACCGGTTGCCAGGATGACACGGTTGGTCGGCAGGATGAGAGTACCTGCCGGGCCGGCGCAGGCAAGTCCGCGCAGCCGATTGTTCGATACGAGGAGGCGGCGGGCCTCCAGTCCTTCGAGCACTTCGATCGACGGTGTCTTGCGAACCCTTTCGACGAGCGCTCGCATGATCGCGGCACCCGAGCCATCGCCTTCCACGTGAAGGATGCGCCGCCGCGAATGGGCTGCTTCAAGGCCGAAAGCGAATGCGCCATCCGGCCCGCGGTCGAAGTGCACGCCGAAGCGTTCGAGCGCGGCGATTGCCCTCTCTGCATCGCCCAGAATGGCAGCGGCCGCTTCGGGCTAGCATAGTCCGTCGCCGGCGGCGAGCGTATCCGCTACGTGCAGCGCCGTGCTGTCGCCTTCGCCAATGCCGGCTGCAATTCCGCCCTGGGCCCAGCCGCTCGAGCTCTCGGCGCCCAGGCCTGCCCGCGTCACAAGGACGACAGGTTCGGGTGCAAGCGTCAAAGCGGCGGCAAGGCCAGCGAGCCCGCTTCCCACGATGACGACGCGCCCGCTCAGGTGGTGAAGGAGGCCCCGTGTCATACCGCAAGCATCCGTTCGGCAGCCCGGCGGGCAGCGTCGGCGATGGCGGCGTCGACGGTCACCTCGTGGCGGTTTTCCTCAAGTGCCTCGCGGATATTGCCGAGCGTGATGCGCTTCATGTGCGGGCAGAGATTGCACGGCCGGATGAACTCGACGGAAGGGTGATCGACGGCCACGTTGTCGCTCATCGAGCATTCGGTGAGTAGCACGACGCGGGCGGGCTTTTTTTGCGCCACGAAGTCGGACATGACGGCAGTCGAGCCGGAGAAGTCCGCCTCGTCGACAACCTCGGGCGGGCATTCGGGGTGGGCCAGGATCGTCACACCCGGATGGGCTTCACGCAGATCGCGGACATCCTTCGCGGTGAAGAGTTCATGCACCTCGCAATGGCCATGCCAGGCGAGGATCTCGACATCGGTCTCCCTCGCGACATTACGGGCGAGGTATTCGTCCGGGATCATCAGCACTTTTGGAACGCCCAGCGATTCAACGATGCGCTTGGCATTGCCCGAGGTGCAGCAGATGTCGGAGGCGGCCTTCACGGCGGCCGAGGTGTTGACATAGGTGATAACAGGCACGCCGGGATGGGCGGCCTTGAGCAGCGCGACGTCCTCCGGCGTGATGGAATCCGCCAGCGAACAGCCGGCGCCGATGTCGGGGATCAGCACGGTCTTTTCAGGGTTCAGGAGCTTCGCCGTCTCGGCCATGAAATGGACGCCCGCGAGCACGATGACATCGGCATCGACTTCGGCCGCCTTGCGCGCCAGGGCCAGGCTGTCGCCAACGATATCGGCGACGCCATAGAAGATTTCCGGCGTCTGGTAATTATGGGCCAGGATCACCGCATTGCGCTTTAGCTTCAATTCCAGGATCGCCGCGACGTCCGCCTCGTGTGAAAGCCATTCAGCCTTCGGCATGACGCGGCTCACACGCTCGTAGAGGCCTGAAATCGAAACGGTTGTGTTCATGATGCGCCTCTTTTACTCAGTTTGAGTATATCGAGCGCGAATAGATATTCTCGATCCGAGAATATGTCAACTCCGCGACAGCGGCAGCCGTGAGACGGAGAGCGCGTGTTCCTCAAGGATCGCCCGGCGATAGCGGAAGAGCTTGGCGGGACGGCCGCCGGTCTCGCTCGACATCTCGCCGGTCTCCTCGATCAGCTCCTGCTGGTCGATCAGGCGCCGGAAATTCGGCTTGTGCAGGGCAAGTCCCGCCAGCGCCTCGACGGTACGCTGGAGCTGCGACAGGGTAAAATCCTCCGGCATCAGCTCGAAGACGATGGGGCGGTATTTGATCTTGGCGCGCAGCCTGGCGATCGCCGTTGCCAGGATCCGGCGATGGTCGGCAAACATCGATCGGCCGGTTCCCGCCGATGATGCGGCGCCCGCTTCGCCGACGAGGCCTGCCTCATACATCAGTTCGTAGCGTTGCAGTGCGAGCTCCTCATTCCAAGCGGCACCACCAACGCCGAAGGTGAACTCCACCCGCCTGCGGCGGTGTTCCCCTCGGGACGCATCCAACGCGATCCAGGGTTCGAAGCGATCGACGATCTCCGTCAGATGGGCCGGCCGTCCGGCGCGGTGGTCCTCCCAGGGGAAATAATCGTACCAGCCGTGCCAACCGGGTGCGCCGGCGCCGGGTGCGGCCTGTTCGCGCACCAGGCCGAGATAGCTGATCGAGATCGTCCGCCTCGCATTGTCGCCCGGCGCACGGTCGCGGTCGGCGAAGGTATAGAGCTGTTCGAGATAGCCGATGGGATGGCCGGTCGGCTCGCCCACCCATTCGCGCAAGCCCGACTGCAGACTGCGGTGCTCCACCTCGAGCGGTCCGGAGGGAAGTGCTTCTCCCTTGCGAACGGTCATGACGCGCGGCGCCTCGTTGGTGACGGCGGTCAGCACGGCGATCAGTTCGGTATGGGCAAGCGCGGTTTTCAAGGGCTTCTCGTTCGTTTAGTGAATAATTTGCGCCATCCTGTGACAGGTTCTCCGGGAAGGACAGGCGTTGCCGGCAAAGAGCGGCCCGGGTGGTTCGAGGCTAGGCTCGAAGAGGACCGCTTGTGAGCTAGATATTAGCGTTAACGCGCCAGTACGTTGCCATGCTCAATCACCATCGGGTGCGCCAAGCTTTTCGAAGAGTGTCTTCGATATCTCGAACTGCCGCGCAATTCCGCGCCCCATGGAGTTCTTAATGATCGTCTCCGTCAGAAGACCCCTTTTTACAAGAAGATTGACGGTTTCCTTCGCGCCGCTGCGTGTCAGCTGCAAAAGCTCGGAAATATTGGTCAAGGTCAGCGGCTGATGGGCCTGGCTCATCGAATAAAGCACCGACATCATGCCGATTTCCTTGAGCCGCGCGGTCGGCGTTTCGTCCTCCAGCGGATGATCCAGGATCTCCTGCAGGACGAGTCCGTTGAACAAGGCGTTGTGCCAATGTGTCTTGATCACTCTTGTCATGTTTTGTTTAGTGGTTTAAACGCGTCATTATAAGTTTTGCTGCATCGGGCACGATTCGCTTCATCGGCGATCGTGGCCTGTCGTCCTGGAAGGGCCTGTGCATGAAAAAACCTGTGCTCAATTTGCTGTTCCCCATTTGCTGCATAGTATCACTCTATCTTGCTTCCGCTAGTCATACGCGGGCCGACGACTGGGGATGCCAGGTCATTTTATGCCTTTCCAATCCGGGCGGCCCCACGCAATTCGCCGAGTGCCGTCCGCCGGTCGAAAAGCTTTGGCGGCATCTCGCTCGGGGCCATTCCTTCCCGACCTGCAGCGGCGTCGGCTTCCACAGCTCAAAGCCCGGCTATGAACCCTATTACTGCGACGACGGCTACAAGCTCGTCGGCCGCTATGAGCCGCGCGGTCAGGAAGCCACCTGCATCTCGACGACGCTCAGCGAAGTGAGCCACACGCTATGCCGTTTCGATAGAGATCGGGACGGAAGCTCTGCCGGCTCGGTTCTTTCTCCGCGATGGGAGCGCGTGAACGGTCATTCCAAGTGCATGGCCTATTCCATCACGCGCCCGAATGTTCGATCACAGCCGCATTATGTCGACGTCACCATAGACGGCTCCGGCACCCATCGGGTCTGGTACTAACCATGGGCGCATTCGTCGATCTCGCCCAGACCTGCGCACCGGTCGTGCAGGTCGAAACGCTCGCGGCCGTCGTCAGCCTCGAGAGCCGGTTTCAGCCCTACCATATCCGCCTCAGAAACGGTGACCCGCTGACCGCGCAGCCGACGTCGAAAGCCGAGGCGATCGAACTTGCGACGTCGCTGATTGCTGAGCACCAGCCGATTCAGCTCGGGCTTGGCGGCATTTCAACCGCCGAACTCCAGAAGCTCGGCCTCTCCGTCTCGGACGCCTTCGATCCTTGCCTCAACCTCAAGGCCACAGGCGCTCTGCTCGACGGCTATTACCGGCTCGCCGCCGGCGCGGGGGCTGAACCAGCAAGAGCGGAGGCAGTGATGCTGCAGTCCTATTATGGACGCGGCGATCCCTCGACTGACGCCGTGGCCGGATATGATGTGCGGGTGCGCGAGGAAGCTAAGCGTCTGTTGCTGGAGCTGGCCTCACTGACCGTTTCGAGCGCACCCGAACCAGCGGATCTCGACCAACAGCGCGACGTCGAGGACGCGCAGAAGCAATTCGTACAATCGTCTCGAACCGCCGAAGCAATGCCGTGGGATGTGTTCAGCACCCGGCGGCAGTCTTCGGTCCTCGTTTTTCAAAACCGCCGACCGGAGCCAACCGAATGATTTCCAGAGACACTCTTCGTCCTTTCGCCGCATCGACCCTGATGGCCGTAGCCCTCGTCGCATTGCTAGTCGAGCCAGCCTTCGCGCAATCGGCCGGCATCGAGACCGTGCTCCAGAACATTGTCGACATGCTCACCGGCAATATCGCCAAGCTGCTCGCCGTCATCGCGGTGATCATCATCTGCATCGCCTGGATGTTCGGCTACATGGATCTGAGGCGGGCCGGCTTCTGGATCATCGGTATCGGCGGCATTTTTGGCGCCACCGAACTCGTCAACACAATCGTTGGAAGCTGATCTGTGGCGAGCGCCCCGACATTGGAAGAAGACACGCTGTTTTTAGCCTGCACCCGGCCGGCCATGATTGCCGGCGTGACCATGGAGGCGATGGGGTTCAACATCATGCTGACGACCATCCTCTACATCACCGCGGGATCGATCGCCTATGCGCTGGTCGGCGTCGTCTTTCATTTCATATTCCGGGCGCTGGTCAAACACGACCACAACATGTTCCGGCTGCTTGTCGCCTGGCTCGAAACCCGCGGCCGCTCGCGCAATGCCGCCTATTGGGGCGGCGCAAGCCTCTCTCCGTTGAGACTTCGCAGACGCTATGACGAGAGGGACCTGAGCCTTGCCTAATCTTGTGACGCTTCGCGCCCGCGAACTCGCGCCGGAAACCTTCATTCCCTATGTCCGCCATGTGGACGAGACGACCATCGCGCTCTCTTCGAGAGCGATGATGGTGATGCTGGTGCTCGAGGGTGTGTCCTTCGAAACGGCCGACATTCTCGATCTCAACGGGCTGCACCGCGATCTCAATACGCTTTACCGCAACATTGCCGACGAGCGGCTGGTGCTCTGGACGCATGTCATCCGCCGGCGCGACAACGCCTATCCCGATGGTGAATTCACAAATCCGTTTTCCGCGGAGCTCAACGCGAAATACCGCGAGCGCATGGTCCGGGAGGATCTGTTTCGCAATGACCTCTATGTCAGCCTGATCTGGCATCCCGATCGCGATCCGGCCGAAAAAGCCGCAAGCTTCGTCAAGCGATTGCGCAGCGCCCGCCGCAGGGGCGGGGAGGTGGACGAGACCGCGCTCAAACACCTTCGCGACAAGGTGACGGATGTGATCGCCGGCCTCAAGCGCTTTGAGCCGCGATCCCTTGGCCTCTATGAGAAAGACGGCATCGTGTTTTCCGAACCGAGCGAAGTGCTGCACCAGCTTGTCGGCGGACGACGCGAACCTGTCCCGCTGACCGAGGGCCAGATATCATCGGCGATCTACTCCGACCGCGTGATCTTCGGTCGCGAAACCGCCGAGATCCGCCACGAGGCGATGAGCCGCTATGCCGGCATCTTCGGCTTCAAGGAATATCCCGCTTCGACGCGTTCCGGCATGCTCGACGGCATCCTGACCGCGCCCTTCGAGCTCATCTTGACGCAGTCCTTCGCCTTTGCCTCGAAAGCCGACGCGCGCACGATCATGGGGCGTAAGCAAAACCAGATGGTCAGCGCCGGCGACAAGGCCGCCTCGCAAATCGGCGAGCTCAGCGAAGCGATGGATGATCTGGAATCCAACCGCTTCGTTCTTGGCGAGCACCATCTGACGCTGTCGGTCTTCGCGCCCTCGGTCAGGGAGCTGACCGACAATATGGCCAAGGCCCGCGCCCATCTGACCAATGGCGGCGCGGTGGTCGCCCGTGAGGATCTCGGACTGGAAGCGGCCTGGTGGGCGCAACTGCCGGGCAATACTCGCTTTCGGGCGCGCTCCGGCGCCATTACCTCGAAGAACTTCGCAGCTCTCTCGCCCTATCACTCCTACCCGACGGGACAGAAGGACGGCAATGAATGGGGTTCGGCCGTCGCCATGCTGAAGACCGCGTCGGGCTCGCCGTTTTACTTCAACTTCCATCATGGCGATCTCGGCAACACCTTCATCTGCGGCCCATCGGGCGCCGGCAAGACCGTGCTTCTCAATTTCATGCTCTCGCAACTCGAAAAGCACGACCCGTATATGGTGTTTTTCGACAAGGATCGTGGCGCCGATCTTTTCGTTCGCGCCGCCGGCGGCAATTACCTGCCGCTCAGGAATGGCGTTCCCACCGGCTGCGCGCCCTTAAAGGCAATCGACCTCAACGCGGCCAATAAGGTGTTCCTGGCGCAATGGGTGGGTAAGCTTGTCGGGTCCGCGACGCGGGAGCTGACCGTCTCAGAACTGCGAGACATCGCCTCGGCCGTGGATGGTCTCGCCGACCTTCCCGTTGAGCGCCGCTCGATCGGCGCGCTTCGGACATTTCTCAACAATACCGATCCCGAAGGTATCGCATCGCGGCTCAGGCGCTGGGAGAGGGGCGGGCCGCTTGGCTGGGTGTTCGACAATGAGCTCGACGACATTGGCATTGGCGCGAAGTTCATCGGCTACGACATGACCGATTTCCTCGACAACGAGGAGATCCGCACGCCTCTTATGGCCTATCTCTTCTACCGCATCGAGCAACTGATAGACGGTCGCCGCATCATCATCGTCATCGACGAGTTCTGGAAGGCGCTAAAGGACGAGGGTTTTCGCGAGCTCGCCCAGAACAAGCTCAAAACCATCCGCAAGCAGAACGGACTGATGCTGTTTGCCACTCAAAGCCCACGCGACGCGATCGCCTCGCCGATCGCGCATACGATCATTGAGCAATGCCCGACACAGATCTTCCTTCCCAATCCGCGCGGCGACCAAGGCGACTATGTCGACGGTTTCAAGCTGACCGGACGGGAATTCGAACTGGTTGCACGCGAACTCTCAGTCGAAAGCCGTCGCTTCATCGTCAAGCAGGGCCATAACAGCGTGGTCGCAGAGCTGAACCTCAATGGCTTTGACGACGAACTTGCGATCCTGTCGGGGCGAACCGCCAACGTGGAGCTTGCCGACGCCGTCCGCGCCGAGCTTGGCGACGACCACGGCGAATGGCTCGCCGTATTCCAGCAAAAAAGGAGGCTGCTCTGATGGGTATGCGCCAAACCGCCGCGATCGCCACGATCCTGGCTTTGATCCTCCCCGCCAATCACCTCTCAGCCCAAGGCATACCGGTGATCGACCAGACGGCGATCGCCAAGCAGATCGAAAGCATCGCCCAGCTAAAATCCCAGCTCGATGCGCTCAATCAGCAGATCGAGCAAGCCCAGCAACTCTATGGCTCGCTCAACAAGATCACCGACATGGCCGATGTCGCGGCCCTACTGAACGATCCCGCGATCAGAAGGGCGTTGCCCCCTGACTTCAAGACGGTCGAGAGCCTGCTTAACGGCCAAGGCACCGGCGTCTTCGAGAGTTCGGCCACGAAATTCCTCGACAGTAACTCCACATACCGGACCGACGCTGAAGATTTTTATGCCCAGGAACTGAGCCGCGTGCAAAATCAGAACGCCGGGCAGATGAGCCTCGGCGAAGAAATCTATGATGCCGCGACCAAGCGCATCGACGGCATCGACCAGCTTCGCGAGAAGATCTCCAGTGCAGCCGATGCCAAGGACATTGCCGACCTGCAGGCGCGCTTGCAGGCGGAGTCGGCGTACTTGCAGACCGACGTTCTTCGTATGCAGGGGCTCCAGATGATCCAGAGCGCGCAAGGTGAGGTCGACGACCAGCGCAAAGCGGAGGATTGGCGACAGCGCATGGACACCATGGGAGCGGCCCTGCCATGAAGCGCGTTCTCCCACTCATTATGCTGGGCGTGCTCGCTTCATGCTCCGGTGAAACACAAAAGGTCCACACCGTCGATGAACTTCTCGCCGACGAGCCTCTTCTGGCGAAGGTCCTCGGCGAATGCCGCAACAATCCCGGTGAACGCGGCAGCACGCCCAATTGCCAAAATGCCGAAAGCGCCGACGGCAAGCTGCGTCTGGAGCGGATGCGCCAATCGCTTGCAGGCTGATGCATGTACCAGGTCTTCAGCTTCGTCGATGCGCAATTCAAGGCGCCGCTCGAAAACTTCATTTCTTCAGGCACGTCGAATATTGCCAACTGGGTCAGCGGACCGCTGACGGCGGCACTCACGCTCTACGTCGTACTTTACGGCTATCTGGTGCTACGTGGCTCGGTGCAGGAACCCGTTCTCGAATTTGCTTTCCGCGCTATCAAGCTTGCCATCATCGTCATGCTGGTCAGGAATGCCAGCGAGTACCAGACCTACGTCACCAATATCTTCTTTGAGACGCTTCCGAAAGAAATCTCCCAGGCGCTGAACAGCGGCACGGCGCCAAGCGCCTCGACCTTCGACAGCCTGCTCGACAAGGGCCAACGCTGCGCCTACGAGATCTGGTCCCGCGCGTCCTGGCCGGTCGATATCGTTACCGGGGTCGGCGGCATGATGGTGATCGGCGCAAGTTTCATCGTCGCGGCGATCGGCTATATCGTCTCGCTTTACGCGCGGCTGGCGCTCGCCATCGTACTGGCGATCGGACCGATCTTCATTGCGCTCGCCATGTTCCAGGCAACACGCCGCTTCACCGAATCCTGGATCGGCCAGCTCGCCAATTTTGTCATCCTTCAGGTCCTTGTCGTCGCGATCGGCTCGTTACTGATCACCTGCATCGACACAACCTTTACTGCCATCGAAGGCTATAGCGACGTGCTGATGCGACCGATCGCGCTTTGCGCCATCTGCCTCGCCGCGCTTTACGTCTTTTATCAATTGCCCGGCATCGCCTCGGCGCTTGCCGCCGGCGGCGCTTCGCTCACCTACGGATACGGGGCGGCACGCGATGCGCACGAAAGCACGCTTGCCTGGGCCGCCTCCCGGGCTGCCGGCGCGGTCGGGCGCGGCGCGCGGTCGCTCAGCCGACGCACGACAGAACGCGCGGCCGAATGACGGCCGCCCGGTAAACGCCTCAAGGTAATTCCACATGATCCGCACAATCTTATCGTTCCTTCTTCTTACCGGTTTGGCGAGCTGCGCCTCGATCTCCTACCCGCTTCCAAAATGCGACGGCTATGCCCGCCGCCCGCTGAACCGCGCAATGTGGCAGTGGGAGGAAAAGAGCCCCACCAGGCAGCCGACCTCCGCTGCAACGCCCTATGCCGAAATACAGAACCAGGCCGCGCCTGCCGCCTTCAAACAGTTCGACATCGCCGGCTCCTACCGAAACTGCGGGAAGGAATGACATGGTGACCACGGACAGTCTCAAGAGCTATTTTGATAAGGCCCGCCGCTTCGATCAGGACCGCCTCCTTCAGGTCGAGCGATCTGCGCGCATCGCCTGGTCTGTGGCGATCGCCGCCGGCGTTCTCGCCGCCGCATCCGTCTTCGCGATCGCAGCACTTACGCCGCTCAAAACCGTCGAACCCTTCGTCGTTCGGGTCGACAATTCAACCGGCATTGTTGATGTCGTCTCGGCACTCACAGCGACCGCCGGCACCTATGATGAGGCAGTAACCAAGTATTTTGCGGCCAAATATGTGCGGGCTCGCGAAGGTTATGTCTGGAGCGAGGCGGAAGAGAACTTCCGCAACGTGGCACTCCTGTCGACCCAGGCCGAGCAGACCCGATTTGCCGCACTCTATCGCGGCAGCAACCCGGATTCGCCCCAGAACGTCTATGGCCGCGGCGCGACCGCACGCATCAATGTCGTGTCGATTTCGCTGATCAACGCCAACGTCGTCTCGGTCCGCTACATGCGCACAGTCACGCGCGGCGAGGAGGTGAAGACCACCCATTGGGTGGCAACGCTCACCTTCTCCTATGCCAATGCCCCGATGTCGGCCACCGACCGACTGGTCAATCCTTTGGGGTTCGTCGTCAGTGACTATCGCGCCGATCCGGAGACCATCAATTGAGACCGCATTACCTCATTTCCCTTCTGCTGGCCGGAAGTCTCGTATCCTCAGCCCTCGCACTCGAGGTTCCGCGTGGCGCGACCCAGGACAATCGTATCCGCTTCGTCAACTACCAGCCCTACAACATCACGAAGATCGTCGGCACGCTGAGATCCTCGGTACAGATCGAGTTTGCCGCCGACGAGGAAATCGCCCATGTCGCACTCGGCAACTCCGTCGCCTGGGAAGTGGCACCGGCCGGAAACATTCTTTTCCTGAAACCCCGGGAGAACCAGCCGGTCACCAACATCTCGGTCGTGACCACGCGTCGCGACGGGTCGACCCGCAGCTACCAGATGGAACTCACCGTGCGCGACGGCTCGGTCGCCGCCGGCCAGAACACATACTTTTATGTGAAATATCGCTACCCGGCCGATGAAGCGGAGAGGCGGCGGCTGGAGGCGGAAGCCCGGGCTCAGGCCGCGCAGTCGGCGCAGGCCGATCGGGTGCTCGGCCTTCACGAAGCCTACGGTCCGCGCAACTGGCGCTATTCGGCGGAAGGGTCGCAAGCACTCGAGCCGCAAGCGGTCTATGACAACGGCAAGGTCACCACCTTCGCTTTCGTCGGAAACCAGGAAATGCCGGCGATTTACATCGAAAATTCCGACGGCACGGAAAGCCTCGTACCGAAATCGGTCTCGGGCAACCTTGTGCTCGTCCATGCGATCAGCCGCAAGTTCATCCTGCGCCGGGGAGGGGACGTGCTCTGCGTCTTCAACGAAGCCTACGACCGCGTCGGTATCAATCCCGAGACCAACACGACATCGCCGTCCGTTGAACGTGTGATGAAGACGCCGACGGGCGAATAAGGATAGGGAGGTCCAATGGCCGAGGAAGAACCGAACCGGATCCCGGGCGAGCGCGCCGAAACGACCACCGGCCGCAGGCTCGACAACAATCCGGTGCTCAGACGCGGCGCGGTCGCGCTTGCGATCATCGTCTTCGTCACCTTCGCCCTCTGGTCGATGCGCGGAGAAAACAAGGATGGTGACGGCGCACAGCCCGAGCGCGTCGTCATCCGCCAGACATCGGACTTCGAGCCGGCGAAGGAAAGAGCCGAACCGGTCGTCACGCCGACCGAAGTCAAGTTACCGACGCCCATCGTCACTGAGGCGGCCCCGTCGGAAGACGATAAGCTGCTCGACGCCGCACGTCGCGCACCGGTGATCGCTTTCGGCGGCAAATCGCCGTCGACGCAACGCGAGACAGACGAGAAGACGGCCGACGCCACGTCCAACTATCTGCCGCTCGGCGTCACTCCGGCCGGCATCAACACGCAAACCGAAAACGAAGACCAGCGCTTCAACCGCCTGATGACGCCCACTCAATTGCAGGGGTCGCGCGCCGGCACGCTCGGTAACCGGGACTTCATCGTTGCCATGGGAACCTCGATCCCTTGCGTGCTCGAAACCGCGCTCGCCTCCGACCAGCCGGGCTTCACCAGTTGCGTCATCAACCGGGATGTCCTCTCCGATAGTGGCCGCGTCGTGTTGATGGAAAAGGGCACGCAGGTGGTCGGCGAATATCGCGGCGGGCTGCAGCGCAGACAAAAACGCCTGTTTGTCCTTTGGAACCGCGCTAAGACCCCGAAAGGCGTGATCGTCACACTCGCGTCGCCGGCAACCGATGCGCTCGGGCGCGCCGGTATGGACGGCTATGTCGACACCCATTGGTGGGAAAGGTTCGGCAGCGCCATTCTGCTCTCCATCGTCGGCGACGCGACCTCCTATGCCAACAGCCGGTTGCAGGACAGCGATGTCGATGCGCAGAACACCACAAATGCAGGAAACCAGGCCGCGGCCATCGCGGTCGAGCAGTCGATCAACATTCCGCCGACGCTCATGAAACATCAGGGCGAACTGGTGTCGATCTTCGTGGCGCGCGACCTCGACTTCTCGAGCGTCTATCGCCTGCGCGTCACCGAACCTCGCAATCGCATCTATGACCGCGCCGTACTTGGGGATTTCCTCCCGGATTCGAAGCTCGTGACCAAATAGGCCCTCTCATGACTGAAGGTCCAGACGCCGGTGTCGTGCGGGAGCTGCTTGTTCCCTTTGAAGACTTCTTGGCTGACGAGACTCTCTATGAAGTGATAGTCAATCGGCCCGGGCAAGTCCTGACGGAAGGTGTCGGTGGGTGGCGGACCCATGACCTGCCGGCCCTTTCGTTCCAAAAGTTGATGCGCCTTGCCCGGGCCGTGGCGAGTTTCTCCCATCAATCGATTGACGAAACCCGGCCGATCCTGTCGGCTACGTTGCCCGATGACGAACGCATCCAGATCGTCATTCCGCCAGCAACCGCCAAGGAGACCGTCAGCATCACGATCCGCAAGCCGTCTTCCGTGTCGCTCAGCCTGCAGGATCTTGAGAACGGCGGGCTATTCGCCGACGTCGCCCCGGCAAGCCGCGACGCAGCACCCTCCGACCACCGACTCTTGGAACTCCACCGAACCGGCGCCCATAGGGCCTTCCTTCAGGAGGCCGTGCTTGCACGAAAGAACATCATAATCTCCGGCGCCACGGGCTCGGGCAAGACGACGCTTTCAAAGGCACTGATCCGGCATATTCCGGATCACGAGCGCATCATCTCGATTGAGGACACGCCTGAGCTCGTCATCCCGCAGCCCAACAACGTGCGTCTGTTCTATTCCAAGGGCGGGCAGGGTCTTGCAAAGATTTCTGCGAAGGACCTGCTTGAATCCTGCCTGCGCATGCGACCCGACCGCATTCTCCTTCAGGAATTGCGGGACGGAACGGCCTTCTACTACATCCGCAATGTCAATTCCGGCCATCCCGGCTCGATCACCACGGTTCATGCGGATTCGGCGGAACTAGCCTTCGAGCAGTTGACGCTGCTCGTGAAGGAATCGGACGGCGGCAAGGATCTCGAGCGCCACGACATCCGCGAGATGCTCAAAATCGCTATCGATGTCGTTGTGCAATGCAGGCGCGTCGCCGGGAAGTTTCGAGTGACGGAAATCTATTTTCGGCCCGCTCATCCTGACGCAAACGCCATCAGCAGTCGCTAGCGCGAATAGCGGGGCGGGTTCACGCTTCACTCCCGGCTGGCGGCCTCCCGCGCCGATCAAGTGATGCGGGTCAGATGATAAGGTCGTCGGCATAGACCGAAAGGATCCATCCCGGCAGATAGGGAGCTGCCTGCAGCAGGCGGCCCCTCTCAAAGACCAGAATCTGCTGAGGTGGTTCGTTGAGCTTCGAATTGTCAAAGACCATGCCACGGTCGGCACGAAGGACGGCTTGCCGGATCAACGGCTGCCCACGATCGTAGCGTGCTCGAATCTTTTTTTCCGGGACATCATGGCCCCCTTCGTCGGCGCGGCCCTTGACCCGCGCCACCGAGAGATCGGGACTGTCGACACCGACATGCATGACAATGACGATGTAGCCATGCGTCCGTGCGGTTTCGATAATTTCCAGTTTCGATGAGTGAGAGAAGACGGTCTCGGTCACAAAACTCTTGCCTGCCTCAAGCATCTCCGCCCGGCGGTCGCGCGCAATCTCGGCAGCTTTATAGGCCGCTTCCATCGAGCTGTCCTTGAGCTCCTCGCGCTGGATGATGTCGGCATTGATAAAAGGACCCGCGAAGCCTGGAGCAACGCGGGTCTGGTAGAGTGTCGACTTGCCGGCGCCATTTGGTCCGGCAAGCAGAACAAGGCTGGGTCTCATGCGGCTGCGTCATCCTTTGCATAGATGAGGTTGCCACCTGCATCGAGACCAACGCCGCGACCCAACATTCTGCGTTGAGCAAAGAATTCTTGTTCAGCCGTCGTCGGTTCAGCCATCTTGGTCGTGAACGCATCGAGCCAGGCGGCTTCTTCATCCTCTTGGAGTTCGGTCGTATCGAGTCGGCCCTCGAGTGCCAGCTTGATCCGGCCATAATCGAAGGTCCCGGAATGCTCGATTGCTCGCCCGATTTTTACCCAATGCGTTATCTGACCGGCAACAGACCTACTCTGAAGATCGGCTTCCCGACGGATGAGTGCCATTATGTCGTCTGCAAGTTTGACCGATTGAGCCATGTTCATCTCCTGCATGATCATATAGGTAGCAAAATGCTACCTGAAAATCAAGGGCAGACCGAATGGCCCCAATCTTCGGCAGACGGCATCGACAGCGCATGATCGGTAGGCTCAAGACTGTGAATTCGATCGTCTCTACGAACGCAGACAGAATGCACTTTGGCATTCTCAGCCGAGGCTAGGCCATTTTCGCGGCTCAGAACCGGCCGAGTGTTTCTACTTCGGACACATTTGTGCCAGCAGTTCTTTCCATTCAGCCGCGAAGTTTGAGGGTTCCGGCGTGGCGGCCCGGATGGCGACGAGGCCGGAGTAATTTGGAAATAGCCCTTGACTCCCTCGGTGCCCGCCAGTCCGGGCGTTTCCGCTTCTGCTCAGAAGATTGGATAGTAGCCTTGCCAGTCTTCAGGCCTCGCCCCCAAGAATCTGAGGCAAGAGGTCTCCAAATCGATCGTTATTCAAGGAACCTAACGAGTCGACGCCGCGTTTTGCAGGCATTGGACCAATAAGTGGATCCAGATGATCTGATAAAGCACTGGAGCGAACCCCTGCCCGCCCCATAAGGCGTTGGCCTGATGCGGTGGCGCTCGGCGGCTCATCTGGCTGTTGCCGTCAGCAGTGCAGCCACAGGAACGCTCACCGCGCTGACGATCAAGACCACTACCGTAGCAATCCTGATCATTCGGGTGCGACGCGCCCGGAGCGGGTCCCACTCATAGGACATGCAAATCTACCCGGCATTGGTCCGAAGCCCCGCAACGGGGACCGCTGCTACTGCCAAGCAGCCGCTGCCGCTTGTTGCGTCGCTGCAGCGAGTTCTCCACCCTAATCATGATCGCAAGATAGCCTTGTTTGCCGCGGCAGTCCGTGAATCTGTTTCCCCGGCCTCGTTTAGCCGGCCATTCAATTCGCGGCTCGTGCGGAAAAAGGGCACCCATTTTTCCTCGACAAAAACCGCGCCCCCCGTCCGCGGATTTCTCGCTGACCGTGACGGTCGATTGCGCACGGAAAAGACGCCGAAGCCGCGCAGTTCCACACGACTGCCGTCGGCGAGCGTCGCGGCGATCTCTTCGAGGACGGCATCGACGATCTTCTCGGCGTCAGCGTGATAGAGATGGGGATTGCGAGCGGCAACCAGGGAAACGAGTTCGGATTTTATCACGGGCGACCTCATAAAGGATGCCGGGGAAGGGGCGGCTGATGTCCGCTCGGGTGACCGGGGGTGCCGTAGGCTTAAAAACGAAGGCGCCTCGCGATCAACTTGTAATCGTGGCGGACCGGCCGCTTGGCACGCCGGCCGGAGTTGGCGGGGAGGAAGAGAGGGGGAGGGGGGAAGGGGGATCGTGACGGGTTAAGGTGGTCGGAGAGAGGCTCCGGCCGGCCCGTCATGGAGAACCGACATGGCCCAGGCCATCCAGAAAATTACCCTTAGCGCGGCCCGCGATATTCCCTTCAACAAGCTGGTGCTCAGCCAGAACAACGTTCGCCGCATCAAGGCCGGCGTTTCGATCGAGGACCTTGCCGAAGACATCGCGCGGCGCGGCTTGCTCGCCAGCCTCAATGTCAGGGCGGAGCTCGACGCCGATGGCAACGAGACCGGTTTCTACCGGGTTCCGGCCGGCGGTCGCCGCTACCGGGCCCTCGAGCGCCTCGTCTCCCAGAAACGGCTCGCGAAAACCGCCGGTGTCCCCTGCATTGTCAGCCAGGCGGCAACGCCGGAGGTCGAGGATTCCCTTGCCGAAAACGTGCATCGCGTCGACCTCCACCCGCTCGACCAGTTTCGGGCCTTCCAGACTTTGAAGGAACAGGGTCAGGATGAAGACGACATCGCCGCGCGCTTCTTCGTCTCCGTCGCGACGGTGCGGCAAAGGTTGCGGCTTGCAGCGGTCTCACCGCGCCTTCTCGATCTCTACGCCAGCGATGAGATGACCCTGCAGCAGGTCATGGCGTTTTCGATCACCAATGATCATGTCCGGCAGGAACAGGTCTGGGACACGATCTCGCGCCAGCACGTCCGTGAGCCCTATTACATCCGCCGGCTTCTGACCGAGACAGCAATCCGGGCGAGCGACCGCCGTGCCGTCTATATCGGTATCGAAGCCTATGAGGGTGCCGGCGGGGTGGTCATGCGCGATCTCTTCGACGAGGACAATGGCGGCTGGCTGCAGGACCCGGCTCTGGTCGAGCAGCTCGTCATTGAGAAGCTCAATGCCGACGCCGAGGCGATCAGATCTGCTGAAGGCTGGAAATGGATCGAGGCTGCCTTCGATTTCCCCTACGGCCACACCTCGGGGCTTCGCCGCTTCTACGGCGAGCAGCCGGAGATGACCGCGGACGAGCTGAAGCGCTACGATGCCGTCAAAGCCGAGTACGACGCGCTCGACGCGGCTTATGCCGAGGCCGAAGACTATAGCGAGGAGACCGAGCGCAAACTGGGGGAACTTGGCGGCGAACTCGACCAGCTGAACGACCGGCCTTACGTGTTTGACGGCGACGAGGTCGCGCGCGGCGGCGCATTCATCTCGCTCGGTGCAAACGGCGAGCTCAAGATCGAGCGAGGTTTCGTCCGCCCAGAGGACGAGCCGAAGGTAGACGTTGATGGCGGCGACGCGTCGGAAGGTGATAATGATGTCGTCGGCGGCCGTCCGACCGTTTCTGCCGACGGTAACGCGGTGCATGGTGTCGGCTCCATGAATGCCGAAAGCGAAGAGGAGGAGGGTTCGCTTCGGCCGCTCTCCGAACGCCTGGTGCTGGATTTGACGGCAACCCGCACCGTTGCGCTGCGCAACGCGCTCGCCAATGATCCGGTCATTGCCTTCATCGCGGTGCTTCACGCCTTCGTGCTGAAGACCTTCTATCTCTACGGGTCCGATACATGCCTGGAGGTGACGCTGCAGAGCGCCCGATTCTCGCAGACGCCGGCGCTTGGTGATACCGCGTGGGCCAAGGAGATCGACCAGCGGCAGGAAGCATGGGGTCAGGATCTCCCCAAGGATCCCGACGCGCTTTGGGGCTTCCTGATCGGGCTCGACGACGCTAGCCGGCAGGCACTCTTTGCACATTGCGCCTCGCTGTCGTTGAATGCGGTCATCGAACCCTGGAACAAGCGCAGCCGCGCGATCGCGCATGCCGACCAGGTCGCAGGATCGATCGGTTTCGACATGGTCGAGGCCGGTTGGACGCCAACGGCCGACAACTACCTGGGTCGGGTCACCAAGGCCCATATCCTCCAGGCCGTGCAGGAAGCGAAAGGCGAGCAATCGGCACAGCTGATCGGCCATCTGAAGAAGAGCGATATGGCGCGTGAGGCCGAACGGCTCATCGCCGGAAGCGGATGGCTGCCGCAGCCGCTCCGCGCTGCCGAAGACGTCACCAGCGATGATGTCTCCACAAAGGTCGAGAACACCGGTGTCACTCCTGACGCCGAGGTTGGCGCCGCGCTCCCCGCCTTCCTGACGGAAGACCTCGATTCCTGCGATCGGGACGACGACGCAGATCGAGAAGACGGCTACGGCCATCTCGACGCCGCTGAGTAAACCGATCTCCCCATCTCATCCAAGGCCCGGCCCCACAGCTGGGCCTTTCTTTTTAAGGAGCATTCCGATGCCCGACTTTACGATTGAGACCACCTATCGTCTGCCGGTCTTCCGCCATCGCACCTATCGCGCCGAGACGTGCGATGCCGCATGTCGCGCGGCAATTGAGGACAACGATTGGGACGACGCCCGGCATGACTACGAAACCGCAGGCGAAACTCATGTGAGCGGCATCTGGCAGGGCGCCGATGCCGCCTATCGCGCTCCGGCGATCCCGATCCCCCCTGAATTCACGGAAACGGTTCAGCGCAAGGCGGCGCATTTCGAAATCCTGCTCGGGGTCCTGAAGATCATCCTCGCCGACATCCGGTCGGACAGGCCAACCGCCTCCGATTGGGTCGCAAGAGCGTCGTGGGTGGTTGCCCGCGCGGAGGCGATCCTTGCCGGCGCACCCGACCCCGAAACCCTGTCCGGAACGATCATAGGAGGCGAGAGCGATGGCTGAGATCATCGAGACTGTCGTCTACCGGTTCCACGAGCTGTCGGATGCGGCGAAGGACAGCGCCCGCGCCTGGTACCGCGAAGGCGGCTTCGACTACGACTGGTTCGATTTTGTCTATGAAGATTTCGAGCGCATCTGCGAAATCCTCGGCCTCCGCCTCAAGACATGCACGGTCCGTCTCCAGGGCGACGGCTCCCGCCAGGATCCCTGTATCTGGTTCAGTGGGTTCTGGAGCCAGGGAGATGGTGCGTGCTTCGAAGCCTACTATTCCCACGGCAAGCAGGCGCCGCGCCGGATCAGGGAATACGCGCCACGGGATGCCGAGTTGCATCGGATCGCCGACATGCTCCAGGCAATTCAGAAGCGCAATTTCTACCAGCTCCGCGCGGATGCCACCCATCGTGGCCACTACTACCATGCCTATTGCATGGCGATCTCGGTTGAGCGGGACAGTCCGTCGTACCAGGCAATGACGATCAACGCGGAGGAAGCCGTCATCGAGAGCCTCCGCGATCTTGCTCGCTGGCTCTACCGGCAACTCGAGCGCGAATACGAGTATCTAACGTCGGACCAGGCCGTCGACGCGGCGATTTCGGCCAACGGCTACACTTTTACCGCATCCGGCCAGCGCTTCGGCTGATCCGCGCCGGTGCGGCCAATCTCAGAGGAAGAGGGCCGTCAGGCGGGGGCGGTCAAGATGCGGCGGAGGGAGAGAAGAAGTCTCGCCCGTCACGGGTGCGGAAACCTGCCGTCGCGAACTCACATCTGACCACATCATCGGCTGCCACCGCCTCCGGCAGTCACCATCCCCAACAGCCCGGCCCAGTGCCGGGCGTTCTCGTTCCAGGAGACTCCTATGAACACGATGATCTCCAGCGTTCAACCGGCATCGTCCGGCTTCAAGGTCGAAATTTCCCGCGGCGAACGCATCGGACGGGTTTCATCCGAATGGTTCTCGCGCCCCGACGACGAGCGATACCTGTCGCTTTCCGAACTCCATCATGCCGTCAAGTCCAGGGCCGAGCGAGCGCGTGTCCGGACAGTGGAAACCTCGGCGATCCGCGTCGAAGCGACCCGCAGCAATGCCGAGCGACTAGAACTGGTCGTGCCGGGCGGACGCCAGCCGATCGCGCCGACCCATTGGGGCTACGGCCAGCTTTGCAGTCTGGTCGGCGCTCCCGCGAGCTACATGCGCCAGCTTCCCGCGCCGCTTGCCGCGATCAACCTGCAGCACGGCCTCCTCGACGGCCGCACTGAGCTCGTAAAGACGCTGGAGATGGACGACGGCCGCACCGAGCTCAGGGCTGTGACGGGTCCCGACTATGGCAGGATCTGGGATCACGCGCTCGTCTCGGCGATCATGAACATCGCCGGTAATGGGACTGGAGATACCTTGTGGAAAATACCAGGGGTCCTCGATTGGTCTTCCATGACCCACAACCCCTTCGTCGACATCACCAAAGACACGACGACACTCTATGCCTCCGACCGCGATGTCTTCGTATTTTTGGTCGATGACACCCACCCGATCGAGGCGGGGCGGTTGCCGAACGGCGAGCCCGATTTGTATTTCCGCGGCTTTTATGCCTGGAACAGCGAGGTCGGCTCGAAAACACTTGGAATCGCGAGCTTTTACCTGCGTGCCGTTTGTGCCAACAGGAATTTGTGGGGCACCGAAAATTTCCAGGAAATCACCATCCGGCACTCGAAGTTCGCGGCACAGCGCTTTGCCCATGAGGCAGCACCGGCGCTGACGAATTTCGCCAATTCCTCGCCCGCCGCCTTTGTGGCCGGCATCCGGGCGGCACGCGAGCGGGTCGTTGCGCGAAACGACGAGGATCGCACGGATTTCCTGCGTAAGCGCGGCTTCTCCAAGGCCGAATCCGGCAAGATCATCGAGACGGTGCTTTGCGAAGAAGGTCGCCCGCCCGACTCGATTTTCGACTTCGTGCAAGGGATCACGGCGCTCGCGCGGGGCAAAGCCCATCAGGACGCCCGCCTTGAGCTGGAATGCAAGGCAAAGAAGCTGCTCGAATAAGCTTCCTGATCGCCTCGACAAACCTTTCAACCAACCCCTGATCGCCCGGCGTTGCGCCGGGCCTTCCCCTTGCTGCGGCTAAGAAGTCGAGACTGGGCTGATCTACGCCTGATCCGTCCCGACCTTATGGGCGCTGAGCAGCAGCCTGTCCCTTCGCTAAATTATGGAGAAATCTCATGAAGACCACCAAAGCGTATCTCGTAGAGCCGCTAATCGCGACGATCCGCATCGTGGCGATCCCCGAAGAAAACTGGCTTGCCGTCATCCGAAACCTGATCGGCTGCGATCTCATCGACATGGTACAGATCAATGAGACCCTTGCCATTGTCGTCGACGACAACGGTCTACAGGAGGCCCTGCCTTGCGTGACGCAACTTCACGGCTATCCGTCGCCGCTCGCGGGCAATCTCCTGATCATCGGTACGAATGAATATGGCGAGACCGTCGATGTCACGACCGAAATCGAAGACGTAGCCAGCCGGCTTACGATCGTCAGGCCGATGTTGCATCCGGTATTCGAGTCGCTAAACGGTCCGCGCATCTTCGGCACGCGGCTGAGCGCCATGGAAGTGCATGTCGACCGGCGCCCGCCCGCCGTCATGGATAAAAATGTCCACTGATCGTTGCGGTCCGATCATTTGCCTTCGACCATGCAAACGGAAATCCGGCCATTCGCCAATGGCTGGATCGTCAACTCAAGGTTTCGGAGCTCTTGGGAAGAGCTCAACAATCAACTACAATCCGTTTCGATCCATCCGTATGGAGACGGACATGCCCATCAGAGTCGATGATCCGGAAGCCGAGCTCCTGATGCGCAAGTTCGCGTGGATGGCCGGCGTCGGCATCACGGATGCAATCGTCATCGCAATGCGCGAGGCGATCGACCGCCGCAGCCATGCTGAAACTCCGCTCGAAACCGCGGCGCGGCTGCGGCAGAAGCATGGCGTGTCGATGAATGACGAGACACGAACGCCGCTTTCCCGTGATGTCTTTGACGCCATGGGGAGCGATGGCTGATGTTCGTCGATGCCAGCGCGATTATCGCGCTCTTGTCGGACGAACCGGAAGCAGCACGCGCGTCCGATGCCATCGCGTCAGAAAGAGTTCCTTTCAGGTCGCCCGTCGCCATTTTCGAACCTGTTCTCCGCCGACGGCGGAGACAACGCGGCTTGCCATTCTTGCCGCCCATCTTTATCGCAGCGGACGCCGTGGCCTTAACTTGGGCCACAGCTTGCACTACGCGTGCGCTAGGTTCCACGGCGTCGCGATCCTTGTCACGGCGGACGAATTTCGGTCGACAGACCTGGAAACCATTCCCTGATTCCACTGCTACGGCAGTCTCGGCATATCACCCTCGGCGACACGCCAGACCCATGGGATCATTTCCGGCCGCGATTCCTTCAGATCCGCAAGCGCTGCCTCATAGTCGTTGCTCGCCCCAGCCGGCACGATATACATCGCGACCGGTCCTGACCGTTCTTGGGGCAGCGTGACAGATGCGATCGGTTGATCTGCGGCTAGATTGAAGCGTAAGCCCTTCACGCTCTTGCGCCGCCATCCGGACAACTTTTCCAAAAGGCGTTGTTCCTCGACGCTCTCGAACGGAATCCAGTTCTCATTGACCACCATCAGCGCGACTTCCTCCACCGTGGCTATCCCCGCCCCCGAAATCCCGAAGGTCGCGATCATGATGAGATGAAACTCATTGCTCGAACGCCAAAGCTCGAGGTCTCTTTCATACCTGGCGTTCAGGAGTCTCCAGGTGCCGGCTTCGATCATGAAGGGGAAGGGTAGGTGGCGCACCAGGATTTTTTGGCCGTCTCTCGCAGCGTCGAAGTCCTTCACCTCCGCCACCGCCAGCATGAGTTTACGCGGACCCGAACCCGACGCTTTGGCGCCGGCAAGTGTCGCCGCACGGCGAGCAGCGATCCCGTCCTTGTCCTCCGGGTGGTACGCCTCAGGGACAAATAGGATGTCGCTGAGCGGCGCACCGCGAACGTTCATTTGGGTAGCCGCATTGACAAGGCTTGCGCGAACACGCCCCCAGCCGCGCTTTCCGCTCCAGAGCGCGGTCCACTCTGTCAGTTCGCCCGTATCCCAAAGATAGTGCAGCAGGGCGCGCAGCGACAGTTTCTTCGCTTCATTGCGCACACTCTCGGCCGGTCGCGATGGCTGAGCGGCGCTTGCGCGACTGCCGCGTTTGGACAGGGAAAAATCGAGCTTGAGGAGCGACGATCCGGATGCCGCGTCGATCTGGATCGCGTTCCCGATCAGTGGGCCGAGACCGGAGAGCTCGTAGGGCGGCTCAAAGGATGAGCAGCCGGCTTCGTGATCCCGCCCGGTCAGCGGCATCCGCTTGACGAGGTATTGGCCGTCAACCTGGGCAATATACATTGGGACCGGCGGGTCCTTGCACTGGCACTGCGGCCGGAGCTTCTGTTCATACGCCTGCGGGAGGACACCCTGCAATTCCGGAGAACCCTCTTCGAATGACCTGCCGCCGATTAGAAACCGCCGCACATTGTCCCTCCTGATCGGTCATTTCAGTCGCACGTGATCGCGCCGACTGCGATGTAACACGAAGCCGGTCGACTATACTAGCGCAGAAAAACCACTATGGGTCATTGCTTCGGCCCGGCAGGGAGCCAACGCAGCGGAATTGGAAGGGAACGACGGTATGGGCCTGAGCTCGCACCGGTCGCAGCCCGTGTTGTGCCGGTGCTGAGCGTTTGGAGAGGGAGAGAGGGGCCGAAATGGGTTGGCCTGCCGGGACTTGGAGAGCGTCCGTGCGGGCCGGTCCTTTCTCGCTCTCGAACAGGGTATCCCATGAACGTGATCTCTTCCACGGCCGCGAACGCTGCGGCCATGCGGGGTGGCACCTCAAACGAACGTTTCCGCGCCAGTAAAATCCGCAAAGCCGGCGAGGCGCTTCTGCTGCTTCTTGAACGTGGAGAGGCAATCGACGCCGCCGATCTCCGCACCAACCTGACCGATGCTTTCGGCGGCTCGGATGCCGAGGGCCTCTGGACCTGGAAAGACGCCTACGAGGCATGCGAAGTCGCGCAGGTGCTCTTCCTGCGCAAGTTCGGTGCGGCGATCGCCGCCCGCTCAAACGCGTCGGAGGCAGCACTTGCGATGTTGACGAAGATAGCGGACCTGATCCCGAGCCATACGCGCCGCTCTGAGGAAAGCCTGCAGTTTCAGCAATTCTCAACGCCGATTCCGCTGGGCTATGTCGCGGCCCGCGCTGCCGGCCTCGTGGCGAACGACATCGTGCTCGAACCGTCTGCCGGGACGGGACTGATGGCAATCTTCGCCGAGCTTGCCCATGCACGCCTGGCACTCAACGAATATGCGCCCGTCCGGCATGCGCTTCTCGAGCAACTCTTTGCCGCCGCGCCGGTCACGCAGCATGACGCAGCCCACATCGACGACTACCTCGACCGTTCAGTGAGCCCGACCGTCGTGCTGATGAACCCGCCGTTTTCAGCCGGCGTTCAC
Organism: Rhizobium sp. YTU87027; assembly: GCF_050644135.1. NCBI lineage: Bacteria > Pseudomonadati > Pseudomonadota > Alphaproteobacteria > Hyphomicrobiales > Rhizobiaceae > Rhizobium > Rhizobium sp. YTU87027. The sequence goes on from NZ_CP098442.1 coordinate 49,302, forward strand.
GTCGAGGGCCGCATGGCCGACGCCGCATGGCGTCATATGACCTCGGCCTTCGCGCGGCTTGCCCCGGGTGGGCGGCTCGTGGCGATTACCGGTGCCAGCCTTTCTCCCGACAACCCGAACTGGCGCGGCGCCTTCGTTCGCTTGCAGGAGCGCGGCTCGGTCCTGTTCAGCGCCGCCATCGGCGGCGGCGTCTATGCGCGGCACGGCACGACAATCGAGACGCGCCTGACGGTGATCGACAAGATCGCCCCCGCCGATCCAGCGAGCCTCGTTGCCTCGCACGGTGTCGCTCCCGATCCGGAAACGTTGCTCGCCTGGATTTCCGACCTTCCGCCGCGTTCCCAGTGCCTCCTACCCACCGGCATCCTGTCCGACTGCACGACAATGGCCGTACGCCAACGTGCCGACACCCTGCGCCCTGTGGCGGCCAGAGCGTCTACGGTGCGCCCTTCGCCTGCTGTCCGTGCCCTTCGTCCCGGGTTCTCGCCTGTGCGCCCTGCCGACGATCAGGTCGTCGAACTCTCCTACGAGCTGCGCGATGCTTCGCCCAAAATCCGGGTTGATGTCGCCGACGGCATTTACGAGCCCTATCAACTGCAGGCGATCAATATCCCCGATGCAAAACCCCATCCGGACAGGCTTGTGGAGTCCGTCGCAATGGCGTCGGTCGCGCCACCCAAACCGACCTACCGCCCGCATCTGCCAAAGCGTGCCGTCACCAAAGGCGATCTTTCCGACGCCCAGCTCGAAAGCGTGATCTATGCCGGCGAAGCCCATTCCGGCTATCTCGCCGGCCACTGGTCCGTCGATGCGAGCTTTGACAATCTCAGGGCCGTGACTCCAAACGCCGAGGGCGCGGTCCGCTATCGGCGCGGCTGGTTCCTGGGAGACGGCACAGGCGCCGGCAAGGGCCGTCAAGCGGCCGGGATTATTTTGGACAACTGGCTTAAAGGACGCCGCCGCCATCTATGGATCTCGAAATCCGAGACGCTGATCGAGGATGCACAGCGCGACTGGAGCGCGCTCGGCCAGGAGAAGCTGCAGGTCACGCCGCTTTCACGGTTCCGCCAGGGCGCGCCGATTAAGCTCCACGAAGGCATCCTCTTCGTCACTTTCGCCACACTGCGAAGTGACGAACGCGAGGGAAAGCGGTCGCGCGTCCAGCAGATCGTTGACTGGTTGGGAGGCGATTTTGACGGAGTTGTGATCTTCGACGAAGGTCATGCGATGGCAAACGCTGCGGGCGGCAGGTCCGAGCGCGGGGAAAAGGCTGCTTCGCAACAGGGCCGCGCCGGTCTGCGTCTGCAGCGTGCCCTTCCCGATGCCCGCGTCGTCTATGTCTCCGCGACCGGTGCATCCGAAGTCGAGTCGCTTGCCTATGCCGAACGGCTGGGCCTCTGGGGAGGCGCCGACTTTCCGTTCTCGACGCGATCCGAGTTCATTGCGGCGATCGAGGACGGCGGGGTGGCGACCATGGAAGTGCTTGCCCGCGATCTCAAGGCCATGGGCCTCTACTCCTCGCGGTCGCTCTCCTTCGAAGGCGTCGAATACGATATCCTCGAACATGCGCTCACCGACGAACAGGTACGCATCTACGATTCCTACGCCGAGGCTTTCCAGGTCATTCATAATCATCTCGACGCGGCGCTCGAGGCCTCCGGCATTTGTAGCAGCACGGGCACACTCAACAAAAACGCCAAGGCCGCGGCGCGTTCGGCCTTCGAAAGCTCGAAGCAGCGTTTCTTCAATCATCTTCTGACCTCGATGAAGACGCCCGCACTGATTGGTGCGATCAACAACGATCTGGACCAAGGCCACGCGGCGATCGTTCAGATCATCTCCACCGGCCAGTCGCTCACCGAACGCCGGCTGGCAGAAATCCCGACCGAGGAGTGGGGCGATATCCAGGTCGACGTCACACCGCGCGAGATCGTCGCGGAATATCTCAACCATTCCTTCCCGATCCAGCTTTTCGAGGAATATTCCGACGACCAGGGCAATCTGCTGTCGCGGCCGGTCCATGATGCCGACGGCAATCCAGTCCTTTGCCGCGAAGCCGTCGCCCGCCGGGACGCTCTCCTCGAACGGCTCGGCAGTCTGCCTGCCATTCCAACGGCGCTCGACCAGATCGTCCAGCACTTCGGCACGACCCGCGTTGCCGAGATCACCGGCCGCACGCGTCGGATCGTGCGCCGTGACGGCAGCGGCGCGATTGCCCGCTTTGCCGTCGAGAACCGGCCGGGCAGCGCCAATCTCGACGAGACGCGCGCTTTCATGGATGACGAGAAGCCGATCCTGATCTTCTCCGAAGCCGGCGGCACGGGACGCTCCTACCATGCCGACCTCGGCGCCAGGAACCAGCGGCTGCGGCTCCACAATCTCCTCGAGGCCGGATGGCGGGCGGACGTGGCGATCCAGGGGCTGGGACGCAGTCATCGTACCAACCAGGCGCAGCCGCCGCGCTTCCGCATGATCGCCACCAACGTCAAGGCCGAACGGCGATTTCTGTCGACCATCGCCCGGCGTCTCGACACGCTTGGAGCGATCACGCGCGGACAGCGTCAGACGGGCGGGCAGGGGATGTTCCGCTCCGAGGATAATCTCGAATCCCAATATGCCCGCGATGCGCTCAGGCAGTTCTATAGGCTCATCCATGGCGGCGGTATCGAAGGCTGCTCGCTCGAAACGTTCGAGACGATCACCGGCCTTTCATTGACGGCAGAGGAAGGTGGTCTCAAGGACGAGCTGCCGCCAATTCACACCTTCCTCAATCGGATGCTGGCGCTGACGGTTCGCATGCAGAACTTGCTGTTCGATGCCTTCGAGCAATTGCTCGCCGCCCGTGTCGAGGGCGCGATTGCGTCCGGCGTTTACGACAAGGGGCTGGAGACGCTTGTTGCGGACCGCATGACGGTGAAGGATCGGCGGCTGGTCTATACCCATCCGGTCACCGGCGCGCAGTCGCATCTCTTGACCATCGAACGCATGGATCGCAACAGGCCGATGGTGCTTTCCGACGCATTGGAACTCGCCGCGCATGATCGCCAAGCGAAGCTTGTGATCAACGGCAAGTCCGGCCGCCCGGCCGTCCAGGTTCCGGCTCGCTCGGTCATGCTCGATGACGGATCAATTGAGCCGCGGGTGGCGCTCATCCGGCCGATGGACGAGATCCGCTTCGAGCTGCGCCAGCTCGAAGAGACGAATTGGGAGGAAACGGACAAGCAAACCTTCTCGGCCGCCTGGGAGGCCGAGGTCGCCAATCTCCCCGAATTTTCGCTGTCGACGATGCATGTCGTTTCGGGCCTGCTATTGCCGATCTGGAAATTGCTGCCGCAGGATTATTGCCGGGTCTATCGCCTTCAGACCGACGAGGGTGAGCGCATCGTCGGCCGACTGATAACGTCCGAAGGGCTCTCTCGGTTGTGCCGGAATTTCGGGCTCGACCAGTCCGAAGTCGTCAGCGCCGATCAGATCTGGCAATCGCTGCTCGCCGGATCCTCGGTTGTCGGACTTGCCGGCGGCATGACGCTGCGGCGTGTCCGGGCGATGAACAACTACCGCATCGAGCTCACCGGCTTCACCGACGGCATGCGCGACAGGCTCCGAGCAATCGGCCTGTTCTCGGAAATGATCGCCTGGAAATTGCGGTACTTCATTCCAACGTCGGAGGAAGGACCGGCGATCCTCTCGCGCCTGATTGAACGGCATCACGTTGTCGACGTCGACGGCCGGGGGTGACCGTGATGTTATCCGCCTCGCAACTGGCGGATCGTCTCGCGCGCGACGCGGAGGCTGTCTGCCGCCATTATCTCTCCGCCGGCCACCGGGCCGGCAATTACTGGATCGTCGGCGATGTCGCCAACAACAAGGGCCGTTCGCTCTATGTTCGGCTTAAAGGTGATCGTGCGGGTCGCTGGACCGATGCCGCCTCCGGCCAATATGGCGATTTGCTCGATCTCGTACGGGAGGCCTCAGGGCTTGTCGACTTCCGTGACGTCGCCGATGAGGCGCGGCGTTTCCTGAACGAGCCCCGTGATCCAGCCCGTGCTGAACCGGGATTGTCGCAAAGCGGTGACGCTCCAACTGCGTCGATCGACCGACCGGCTGGCGAACGGGCACGACGGCTGTTTCGGATGACCGAACCGCTTGCCGGCACGCTCGCCGACGGCTACCTGCGCCAGCGCGGCATCCTGCGGGCGGCCTTGCATCCGGCGCTGCGGTTTCACCCATCCTGCTACTACCGCGATCTCGCAAGCGGCAGGACCAGCCGCTATCCGGCCCTGATCGCTGCCGTGACCGATCAATCCGGTGCGATCACGGGCGTGCATCGCACATACCTTGCGTGCTCCGGATCCGAGCCGGGCTGCATCGGCAAGGCTTCGGTCGACACACCCCGCCGTGCGCTGGGTACGCTGCTCGGCAATGCAGTGCGGTTCGGCTTTCCCGCAAAAGACCTTGTGCCGGTCATGATCGCGGGTGAAGGACTCGAAAGCATATTGTCGCTGTCTCATGTGATGCCCGCCATGCCGATGGTTTCGGCGCTGACGGCCAATCACCTCGCCGCCTTCCGGCCGCCGGCAGGGTGTCTGCGCCTCTACCTCGCCGCTGACGCCGATGCCGCCGGCCGGCACGGCATCGAAGGGTTGAGCCGCCGGGCGCAGGCGCTCGGCATCCTGCCGCTGGTGCTTAACCCCGAACTCGGCGACTTCAACGAGGACCTGCGACGTCTTGGGCCCGACCGGCTCTTGGCAAATCTCCGCGACCAGCTCGCACCGGAGGATGCGCATACGCTTCTGTCCGTATGACGCGGCAGCCGGGGAGGCACATGGCGAGCGCGGTGTTGCGGCGTGATGAACAGTGCCGGTCCGGAAAGGCCGCCATCCGGGTTTGCGCGCCTGCGGGCCTGGCGAGAGGCGACCCTTATCATGCCGCGTCCAGGCCTTCAGCGGGTCGGTCAGGTTTCTACCCCGCGCCGGCGCATTTTTCGCGCATCGGCTGATCCGGAAAGCGGGACCGCTTCCGGGCCGATGCCGGGCCGGCGCTCCTCGCGGGCCAAGAAACCTTCCCTCCGCCGCCCGGCGCTTCGCTGGGCCGCTCGCTTTGCTCGCGGTTCCGGCCCGTCTGCCGCATGAACAGGGATCGCCGTCAGGCCGCGAGAGGCGCGGCCGAAACCGACGGAGACCATCATGAACCGCACGCTTCCCATTGACGACGCCTTCGAGCCTCACCACGCATCCTCCCCGACCGACCGCTTCATCTACGAGATGCAGATCCATGGCTATCGCCCCTTCCAGGACGAGCCGGATCCACGGCCCCTACCGGAGGAACCGGTCGTCCACTCCGCGCTGACCGCGATCTTCGACGCCCTCACCGAAATGCTCGGCGACACGCGGCTCGAGCCCGATCTCGAAGACCTCTACTGGTCGACGGTCAATCTCTTCCACCGTGCCGGCGAACGCATCCAGCGCGAACTGCAGCGCAACGAAGATGCACAACGAACCGGGCAGAGCGAACAGGACGGCTCGGAGGTGAAAAGCGTCGAGCTGGAGCGCCACATCGCCGAGGGCATCACCCTTCTTGAGCGCCGCAACGCTTTCGAATTTATGCGCGACTATGCGGCTGACCTGTTCGAAGCCGAGACGGGCTCGGCCTGGCGGCCGCGCACCGGCTCCAAGGTCAGCCACGCCAACATGACCGCGGCTATGATCGACTCGAAAGACTTCCTGTCGGCCCGCCGTCGCGCCGAGACCGAGGTGCTGATGCCGGCCGGTACCAAGATCGCCTTTTCCGGCGGCATGGACTACAACGATCATGAGCGGATCTGGGGTAAACTCGACCTTGCCCATGCCAAGCATCCCGACATGGTTCTCCTGCACGGCGGCTCTCCGAAAGGCGCGGAGCGCATCGCCGCCTGCTGGGCCGAAAGCCGCAAAGTGACGCAGATCGCCTTCAAGCCGAACTGGGCAAAGCACGCCAAGGCAGCTCCTTTTCGTCGAAACGACGAGATGTTGTCGGTGATGCCTGCGGGCGTCATCATCTTCCCGGGCTCCGGGATTACCGGCAATCTCGCCGACAAGGCCCGCCGCCTCGGTATCCCCGTCTGGCAGGCGAACGGCGAGAGCGTTTGAGCGACCTTGGAGAACTGCCATGCGGGATGACCGCATGGCATTATTCATGATTGAGCCTCAAGCCCTGCCTTGACCGCTCCCGCTCTCTCTTGTTCATTCAGGCCATGGTCACGACCTTCAATGCCGTCCAGATTCGCGTTTGCCTCGACGAGATCGAGCCGGATGTCTGGCGTCGTCTCGTCCTGCCGAGCCAATGGAACCTCGAGCAATTGCACCTTGCCATCCAGGCGGCATTCAACTGGTGGAATTATCATCTCCACGAGTTCCGTATCGGCGGACTGCGCTATGGTGACGTCGCGCTCCTGACGGAAGATGCGCTTGACGACGATCCGCGCGTCTTTGATTTTCGGGAGGTGCGGCTTTGCGATTTCGCTGAGGGCGCCCGGTTTACCTATATCTACGACTTCGGCGACAACTGGCGCCATTCGGTCGTGGTGGAAGAGTTTCTCGCATTGGACGCGCCCCCGAAACATGGCGCGTGCGTCCAAGGTGCTCGCGCCCGCCCGCCCGAGGATGTCGGTGGCGTGTCGGGATACGAGCGCTTCCTGGACATCATGGCCGATCCGTCCGATCCCGAATACGCAGAAACCAAGCGCTGGTGCGGTGGACATTTCGATCCGGAATGGTTCGACCTCGCAATCGTCGACAAGGATGTTCGCAACGCTTTGCGCGCAAACGTGAAGCGGCGGCTTTACCAGCCGAAGCCCCCGTCCCGGCGCGGCAAATCGGGAATGTGACAAATATTGCCGATTGCCTTTTGCTGGCGCGGCGCAAAGTCCAGTCAAACTTCTGTGGTGGATCTTCTGATCTGAGGTGGACGATTCGCCGCCTCCACGACGAACGCCGCCACGCGGGCATTGCCCTGCCGACTTGAGAACGACGATTGATGGGAGGTAGTCTTTGAGAGAGTCTGAGGTCATCGAGTTCCAGGGGCTGCGGTTTCGTGTTCAACGGCGTCCTGGTTTCATCACACGCATTCAGGCTCGCCTGGCGCTACGCGCCTATGAGAAAACGAAGGGTCCTTTTCTCTGGTTCGAAGCCGAGTTCGAGCGGCTGGAGGCTCTTCGTGGGGCAGCATCGCAAAGATACTTGGTTCTCTATCGGCAAGGTCCGGATGCAGACGCGGTCGCGATTGCCGACGCGGAGCTTGAGATGGAGCAGATAAACAAGCGTTTCGAGGAGTTGGGCGAACCGTCACTGAAGGCGCTCGCGGCATTCGCCCGTGCCAAACGGTCGATGGAGTGTATTCTTGCAAAGGTCGGGTTCGAACCGGTCGATGAGGATCTCGCCGAAAAGCTTTGAATCTCAGGTGTGCCTTGGAAAAATCTCTCGGCCGATCTTGCCTACAGTCAGAATGACAATGAGGTGGAGTTCGAGCGCGTCGGTGAGGAACTGCACATTCGGCCACTGCGGCTCCCGCTAGGCGGCTCGCTTTCACTGCTTCGGTCGAGGATGCCCCATAAGGACTTCATAGTCTCTGTCAGTCAACCGTTCGATCGCTCGCAATTGGGTCGGAATATCCATCCGCTCATGCAACACGGCGGCAATAATGAAAGTTTCGTCGTCGACAACGATATAGACGGCATAGTGATGCTCGATCTTGTGAAGCCGGAACAAATAATGACCAACACGGTCGTCCTTCTTCGTCCTTACGCGGGCATATACTTCCGGGATAGTGTCGAAACCTGCGCGCAGCAGGCGACCATATATCTTAGCTTGTTCTGGCGACCATTTCCGCGCGGTTTCACGAACGGCAAGGCGATAGTTGTCGAGTGCAGTCGGCAAAATGAGGACGCGAGGGGCCACTAGCGCAGTTCTTTATCCAGTTCCGCATCGACGGCATCCAAAGCCGACAAGGGCAGCATTTCCCCACGACGAAACTCCTCCTCCGCTCTCAAAAGAGAACGGATTGCATAGCGGCGGTCTTCTTCACGCGCCATATCTTCGCGAATGAGAGCGCGCACATATTCGCTCGGCGTTGTGTACTGACTCTTCCCGTTGGCGCGCATATCGACGAATGCGCGCATTTCATCGGGCAAACTTACATGCAGGCTGCTGGTCACGACCACGCCCTCCTGGTTGGTTTTCGTCGCAAATTGTTCTTGATGCGAGCCGCAATGTCAATATTTGACATTGCGCGCTACAAATTTGACGCCAGTCCGTTCTGATAAAGGATGGTGGGCTCATGTCGGTGGATGCATAGGCGACTGGTCTGCCTATTTGTTCAACGCATCCTTGAGCGCCTTGGCGGGCGTGAATGCAAGCTTTCTTGCTGCGGCAACCTTAATTGTGGCGCCAGTCGCGGGATTGCGTGCTTCCCGCTCGGGCGTGTCTTTCGGCTTAAACTTACCAAATCCCGGGATCGACGTTTCAGCGCCTGTGGTCGCGGCCGTGGTGATCTCCCGGAATACGGCTTCGACGATCGCCTTGCTCTGCGCTTTGGTCAACTGATGGTCGGCGGCAATCTTGTCGGCGATTTCATTGGCTGTGGTCATGATCAGTCCCTCTCTAAAAGCATGACCATTTCATCGAAGGACGGTCGATGTCACCTTCCCGGCCGGTCGCCTTGTCCGGTTCATGTGGCATTTCCACAGTTTCCGACGGGAATGTAGCCCTTCTGGCGTTTCCGCCGCGCCAATTCCAGGAAGTGGCGTGCCGCGTCCCGCTCGGTTGAAAAGACCTCGCATTTGATGCCGCCGCGTTTGCCGATCCGCCCCCAGGACCGCACGACAGCCGTCTCGCCGAACAACGTCGTCTCGATCGCCAGCATATAGTAGCGCGCCATGTTGCGTGTGGCGTCAACGCGCTGACAGTAGAGTTTGAACGAATAGAGAGCCATGTCTCAAAGAATCGTGGCAACCGGGCGGCCTGTCCAACGACTGTTTTGAATCGATCAGGCGGGACTGATTCATGGCGTTGATAGATGGATCGCTTCGCGCGGAGCGAGCGGATGAGGCGGTTGCCACACGGTGCCAGATCGCTCCCCCGTTGTCGGCGGCAAGGCCCGTGCCCTGTTGCTGTCAGAGGGGACCCCAGGTGTTGGCGTCACCGGCGCCGGGGACATGCAAACAGACCGCACCGTCGCGCCTACTGCGTTGACCGGCCAGAGCCGCCGCCCGGCTGTTGCCGGGTGTGGCACACCGACGATCTCAGTTGGCCCCAGTGACGGATGGAAGCCGGCGCTCAATTTCCCCGTCGGCGGTGGGGACGAGGAGGCGGGCGATCCTGATGGTCTCGAAATTCGTTCACGCCGTCAGATCTGGCCCGGCGCAATCGGATGGCCATTGCTGCATCAACCTTCGTTCGCGCTCCGGGGCCATTCCCGTTCTCTATGTCGCCTTTCTAAGGGACCGGCCGCAACCAGCGTCAACCCCGCAAGGGGGTTCCCCTGCGCTCCGCTCCGGTGACGCCTGCGGCGCGGCCCCTTCTTCGGGCGCCATCGGGAATGGTCCCGAGCAACCGAAGGAGTAACTACCATGGCCACCACGATCGCAACCCTCACCCAGAAGACTGACGGCAGCCTCGAAGGCATCTTCGCAACCATCCGGGTCAACGCCCCGATCGCCATCGTCCCGAACAGCCACAAGGCAAGCGAGGAAGCCCCCGACTACCGCATCATCCACCGCAAGACCGGTTTCGAGATCGGCGCCGGCTGGAACCGCATCGCCCGCCAGACCGGCGAGGAATACCTCTCGGTCAAGCTGGAGGCCCCTGAGATTGGCGTCATCTTCGGAAACCTCGCCCCCGCGCCCGGCGGCGAACCGAACCGCAAGGTCATCCTCTGGAACAACCCGGCCTGAAGGCCGGCGACCGGCCCCTCAAGGGGCCGGTCCCATCCCGGACACGACACCGCTCCGAAAAGGACCTTCCCATGAGCCGCTACACCATCACCGTCGCCCAGCTTGCCAGCCAAGCAACCGATCCGGATGCCATTATCGGCTACGATCGTCCACTGCAGACCTTCTTCCTGCAGGCATTCCCCGACTCGGAAGGCGAGGATCTCGCCCTCTGGCTCGGAACCGATTTCCGAGCCTACGAAACGCTTTCCGCTCTGCGCACCGCGGCACTGGCTCAGGGCTACGACTTCCTCCCGATGGCCGCCGATACGGTCAGGTCTCTCGCCGACGATCTCGCCCGCGAAGGATGGCGCTCTCATGCCGACCCTCTCCTTGAAGCGCTGTTGAGCGGCAAGACCACCCCGACCTGATCTCGCGGTAACGTCTGAGCCCGCAGTTATCCGATGACGGCCGCGGGCGATATCTGATCCAGAATTTCGTCGGCGCCATTTCGCCGAGCGTGCCTTCCGGGGCTGCTCTCAGAGGCGGCAGCTTCGCTGCCGCTCGCTTTTTGGTGCCACACGAGAGGTTGGTTTTCTGCTCAGACTGTCCAAGTCTGTCATGAGGCAAGGAAGGCCTCAAGGCCCGAGCGGCCCCTCGCAATTTTTCCTCCGCTGCGTTGCACTCCGCTCCAGAAAAATCGGTTCCTCCGCTCGTCCGGCTCCGCCGGTCGCGTTCCGCGAGCCTTGACCCCTTCCTTGCCTCATGACGGCCGTCGGCATCTTTCACGTCAACAAGGATGACGACGATGACGAACAGCTACTATTTCACCCTTGAATGCACCATCGAGGAACTGCGGGCCGAGGCCAAAGAGGCGGCGTCCCTGGAAGAGCGCCGCATGATCGAGGCTGAACTGGAGGTGCTGAAGTCCGAGCTCGAGGAATATGCCCGGGAGCAGCTGCCGTGAGGCAGCTTCTTTCGCTCGGCTCTGGAGCGCGAGAGGCTGGATCGACCGGCCCCTCGCGCTGGCACCGTGTTCCCACAGTTGCGCTATGGCTTGATCGCGATTAGACTCGTGCAGAAACGCCAGTATATGGCAACAGCCGGATTTCCCGCCGTTGCCAGCAGATGCAAGTGAGAGCGCCCTCGTCGCACGCCGCAACCGGATGTCCTTTCATGACAATTGATCCTCACGCCACGACCGATCATTCCGATCCAATTCGGAAAGCTCCCTATTGGCGCTTGCTTGCTTTGCCTTTTGAATTTCTCAAAGCCGTCGGCCGCATCGTCCTCTATTGCATCTGGTATGTCGCCTTCTATCTCCTGTGCGCGTTTCGGCCGTTCACCGGGATGCTGGTTCTGGCGGCAATCGTCATGCCGCCGATGTCGATCGTCGTCCTTGCCCATCCGCAGGCGGCGGCGGGCATGCCGTTTTGGCTGATCGGCCTCATAGCGATCGGGTTTGTCGCCTTTGCCCTTGGCTATACAATGTTCGTCGATTGGTTCACGCCGCCTGGTGCTGAAGAACCGTTCGAGCGATATCGGCGTCAACGGTAGAAACCCGCCGACTGGCGCTACCACGAATGCTGCAAGATTTCTTCAATCCATCGCTCGCCGTCATAGGCAAATTCGACGTCGATCGACATGACAGCTGGGTCGTCGGAAAATCGGGTGCGAACCATCGAAGCGGCAAACGCATTCGAGGCCCGCTCTTCGGCGAGCGAGTCGACAATCTCGGGCGCCACGCAAATGTCTTGCAGGCGCCGACGAGCCAGAGCGTGATATCGTCATGGCCATCCGACGCTCGCCGATCGTCAGCCAGCATACCGTCCAGTAGCTCGGAATTCACCGACTAGCCGGGACCGTGGCAAAGCCAGGCTCTGCTCTGCGTGTGATTGAGAACGGCTGCGGCGATACATGGCCCCATGCCGAACGAACCGATCCTGTTGGGCGCTTCAGCAACGCGGCTTTGCCCCTGTTCCACATCGACCAGTTCACCGTCCATTGTCTTGACCGTATGGTCCTCACTTGGTGTTATCGTCAGTTCTTCACGAAGCGGTTGCGCTTGGACGCCGCGTGCATGTCCTTGCGCCTAAAGTAGATCGCCCGCCCGCAACGCAGCGGCGCTTGGCCCTGGACTATTATGATCTGCTCGTCCTTGCGCATCGATTGGGTGATCTCGTGCGGCATGATCAGCGGCCGGCGCTGGAAGTTGACACTCTCCGATTTGCGCGATGCGCTGTTCTTCGTGTCCCAGCCGATGTTGCGTGAACTTCCCTTCACCTCGACAGTCATCTCGCCGCACTGGGCCGAGACATTGCGCGCCGTATCGAGCGCCTTGATCGCGGCATAGCTCGCGAAGGCGCATCCGTCGATCCACGACGTCGCGCCGTCCTTGCCGAAATGCCGCTCGAGCTGGCCGACCGACTGGTACATCAGCATCATCGAGATGCCGTACTTGCGACCGCGATCCCGCGCCTCCTCAAGCACGCGCATATAGCCGAGGAGATCGACCTCATCGAGCATGAACAGCGCCCGGCGCTGGAACGCGCCATCGGCCTGCACCATGGCATTGATCAGTGAGCCAATGATAACCCGCCCGATTCCTGGATAAGAGCGCAGGATCGAGGCGGGGATATTGAGGAACACGTCCTTCTTGCCCGAAACAATGTCGCTCGACCGGAAAGCATTGCCGCAAACGAGGGCGGCGTAACTGTCGAGCGATAGCCACTGCGTATCCTTCGAGGCGGTCGAATAGACGCCGGAGAAGGTCTGCTCGGTCATGTTGGTGAAGACGCCAAGCGTCTCACGGATAAAGGCGGAGGCGGAATGCTCCTGAATGTCGCGCAACATCGCAAGCACCGAGGGTTCCGGCTCGGAAACGATCTGCCTGAGACTGCGCAAGGTTCGCCGTCCCTCGTAGTCCGGAGAGAGCATCACGTGCGCCAGCAGGCCGGTCAGGAGATTGTGCGCCTGGTTCTGGAAATAAGACCCGGTCGAACTTTCAAAGCGCAGGCTCTCCGACAGCAGCATGTGCGCGATGCCGACGATATCCTCCTCCTTTTGCTTTGACGTCTCGATCCCGTCCAGGACGTTGAAACCCATAACCGGATTGGTCGGGTCGAGCACCATGACCTCTCGGCCAAGGCCGCTCGTCCGGTGCTCGACCACCATCGGCGTGACTTCGGTTGACGGATCGAGGCAGATCAGCGGCCCGGTATATCTGAGCGCCGTCGGCACCACATTGCTGGTTGTCTTGTATCCGCCCGAGCCGGCGAAAAAGAGCATATGGGTCGAGTCGAAATCCTGTTTGTAGGTAAGCAGCGGCGCCTTGCCGCCTTGACCCCAAGTTGCCGGATCGTTGGGATCGAAGGGCAGCTCGTGGACGATTTCCCTGTCGACGCGATAACGCTCACCGACGACGATTTCGCCGTCCGGCGGAAACACTCTTGCCGCCGCCGACATCGGCAGCCAGTCCGCGTCTCCGAAGGTCCCGTGCCTGGCACGCTTCACCGGCTCGGGGACGACCGTCGAGATACGCGCGGCGACCGCGACTACCATGAAGGCTGTGACCGCGCCGAGGACGGCGACCATGTCGAGAAAGGAAAGAGCCCGCTCCCAGGTGACCGTGCCGCTCTCGACGAACGGCGCCAACCGGCCGAACTCGCGTAGCGCATAGAAGCCGGCGACCGTCAGAAAGCACGCGAGGCTGGCAATCGCGATCGGCCGCCGGCGATGCATGGGCAGGGCCCATACGGTCAACATCCCCGAGAGCGGCCCGAACAGCAATGCCGGTAAAGGTGCGGCCCGCAAAAACCAGTATTCGGCTTTTCCGGATAGTCCGGCGGTAAGCCCCTGCCACCGCCAGCCGGTGACATAGATGGCAAACGCAGTGACCGCGACGGGCACAAGAATGAGCAGGAGGCTCGGATGGAGTTTCGACTTCAACGCCATTCCAGCATCTCCTCGACGGGCGTGATCTCTTCCGATTGAGGAGAGGTTCTGAATGCCTTTTCGCCGATGTCGCGCAGTCGCCGATATTCCGACGAGCCTGCTTCCACTCTCGCCATTTCCATAAGTCCGCCGAGTAAAAAGGCCCGGTCGGACGTGGAAAGGCCCGCCCTGACGACGATGCCGCCCAGCAGGAATTTCTCCCGCGCCGCGCGCTTGCGATCAGCTGTCATGAGAAACCTCCGTCGCCGCTCCAGCCCCACTATCTGCTGGTCGACGCACTTGAGGAGAAGCGGCAGCAGTCGCCTTCTTTTCGCTTTGGCGAAATCGCGCGGCGACCTCTTCGAAGATGCGGTCAAGTTCGTCGTCGGGGATCTCCATTTCCGCCAAACCGGACTTCGTGGCGGCGCGAGCAAAACGCTCCGCCGATCTGACGACGAGCAGTTTCCTGCGTTCGCGCAGTTTTTCGATCTGAGCGTCGAGATCAGTGATCGAAGTCTTGGCAGCCATTCCAGTTTCCTTCCCGAGTCGAGACAATCTAAACGATAACGATTATACCGGCTAGAATGCGCCAGTAAAATAGGTTATTTTGCATTTACTCCGAAAACGTAGCTGCCGGGAATCCGGCCATGGCCGCCATCCGGAAAAGCGGCATCGGCCCTTCGGTCCGATCGGTTTGAGGGCGCAATATACGTCGCTGGCGCGACGTGCTTGAGAGGTCTGGAGGCAGTCGTGGCGATCATGTTCGTCAGAGCGCAGGTGATCAGCAGAGGGGCGGGGCGCAGTATCGTCTCGGCCGCCGCCTATCGCCATCGCGCCCGGATGATGGACGAACAGGCCGGCACGTCCTTCAGCTATCGCGGCGGAGCCGCCGAATTGATGCATGAAGAGCTCGCATTACCGGAGGACGTTCCGGCCTGGCTGAAGGCGGCGCTCGACGGCCAATCAGCTGTCAAGGCGAGCGAGGCGCTCTGGAACGCGGTCGACGCGTTTGAGAAAAGAGCCGACGCACAGCTGGCGCGGGAACTGATCATTGCCCTGCCGGAGGAACTGACCCGGGCCGAAAACATCGCCTTGGTTCGCGAATTCGTCCGGGACAACCTGACGTCCAGCGGTATGGTTGCCGATTGGGTGTACCACGACAAGGACGGCAATCCGCACATTCATCTGATGACGACGCTTCGACCCCTGACCGAGGACGGGTTCGGGCCGAAGAAGGTCGCGGTCACGGCAGATGACGGCACGCCGTTGCGCGTCGTCACACCGGACCGGCCGAAGGGCAAGATCGTCTACAGGATCTGGGCCGGTGACAAGGAAACGATGAAATCGTGGAAGATCGCCTGGGCGGAAACCGCCAACCGGCATCTCGCACTGGCCGGTCATGAGGTCCGCCTCGACGGCCGCTCCTATGCCGAACAGGGTCTGGACGGCATCGCGCAAAAGCACCTCGGCCCGGAAAAGGCGGCGCTCGCGCGAAAGGGCGTCGAGATGTATTTCGCGCCGGCGGATCTTGTGCGGCGGCAGGAAATGGCGGACCGGCTGCTTGCTGAACCTGAGCTGCTCTTGAAACAGCTCGCGAACGAACGCTCCACTTTCGACGAGCGTGACATCGCCAAGGCGCTGCATCGCTATGTCGACGATCCCACGGACTTCGCCAATATCCGCGCGCGCCTCATGGCCTCGGACGATCTCGTGCTCTTGCGGCCGCAGCAGGTCGACGGGCAGTCCGTTAGGGTCTCCGAACCGGCGATCTTCACAACGCGAGACATCCTGCGCATCGAATATGACATGGCGCAGTCGGCAGAACATCTCGCCAAGCAGAAAGGCTTTGGTGTTTCGCCGAGGCACGTCGCGGCCGCCGTCGCCAGCATCGAGACGGCCAATCCGGAAAAAGCCTTCAAGCTTGATGCCGAACAGGTGGACGCTGTCCGCCACGTCACCGGTGACAACGGCATTGCCGCCGTCGTCGGTCTCGCCGGTGCCGGCAAGTCGACGCTGCTGGCAGCCGCCCGCGTCGCATGGGAAAGCGAAAGCCGCCGGGTGATCGGCGCAGCTCTCGCCGGCAAGGCCGCGGAAGGGCTTGAAGACAGTTCCGGCATCAGGTCGCGCACGCTCGCCTCCTGGGAGCTCGCCTGGGCCGGCGGCCGGGAATTGCTCCATCGCGGGGACGTGCTTGTCATCGACGAGGCCGGTATGGTGTCGTCTGGGCAGATGGCGCGAGTCCTCAAGACCGTCGAAGATGCAGGCGCGAAAGCCGTGCTGGTCGGCGACGCGATGCAACTGCAGCCGATCCAGGCGGGTGCTGCCTTCCGGGCGATTTCCGAGCGTGTCGGTTTTGCCGAGCTTGCCGGCGTGCGCCGCCAGCGCGATGAGTGGGCGCGCGACGCATCCCGTCTTTTCGCCCGCGGCAAGGTCGAACAGGGCCTCGATGCTTATGCGCAGCGCGGCCACATTACCGAGGCAGAAAGGCGCGACGAAATCATCGGTCGCATCGTTGCCGATTGGACGGAAGCACGTCGTGACCTGCTCCAGAAAATCACCGACGGGGGGACTGCGCCTCGGCTTCGTGGCGACGAACTGCTTGTGCTGGCGCACACCAATGAGGATGTGAAGCGTCTCAATCAATCCCTGCGCAAGGTGATGATGGAGGAGAGCGCACTGACCGACGCGCGCGAATACCAGACGGCACGCGGGCTTCGCGAGTTCGCCGCCGGAGACCGGATCATCTTTCTGGAAAATGCCCGTTTCCTCGAACCGCGTGCGCGCCGCCACGGGCAGCAGTATGTCAAGAACGGTATGCTCGGCACGGTCGTTTCGACCGGTGACAAGCGAGGCGACACGCTGCTGACGGTTCGCCTCGACAATGGCCGCGACGTTGTTCTGAGCGAAGACAGTTATCGCAATATCGACCATGGCTATGCCGCAACGATCCACAAATCTCAAGGGTCGACCGTCGACCGGACCTTCGTCCTTGCCACCGGCATGATGGACCAGCATCTGACATATGTGGCGATGACCCGCCATCGCGACCGCGCCGACCTCTATGCGGCGAGCGAGGATTTTGCGGCGAAGCCGGAATGGGGACATAAGCCACGTGTCGATCATGCCGCCGGCGTCACCGGTGAACTCGTCGCAACCGGCTTCGCGAGATTTCGGCCCGAAGACGAGGATTCGGAAAATCCCTTTGCCGATGTCAGGACAAATGACGGAACCGTTCATCGTCTCTGGGGCGTCAGCCTGCCCAAGGCGCTCGAGGAGGCGGGCGTCTCGGAGGGCGATACCGTCACGCTACGGAAGGACGGTGTCGAGAAAGTCAAGGTGACGATCCCGGTCATCGATGAAAACACGGGCGAAAAGCACTTTGAGGAACGCGAGGTCGATCGCAACGTCTGGACCGCCAAGCTGATTGAGTCCGCCGAGGCTCGCGTGGAGCGGATCGAGCGGGAAAATCATCGGCCGGAGCTGTTCGGTGAGCTTGTCGAGCGCCTTGGTAGGTCCGGCGCCAAGACAACGACGCTCGATTTCGAAAGCGAGGAAGGTTATCGCACGCTGCGCCAGGACTTCGCACGGCGGCGCGGCATCGACACGCTCGCCGGGGTCGCGGCGCGACAAGAGGAGGGTATTTCCCGGCAACTGGCGTGGATCGCGGAGAAGAGGGAGCAGGTCGTAAAGCTCTGGGAGCGTGCAAGCGTGGCGCTCGGCTTTGCGATCGCGCACGAGCGGCGCACGGCTTATAACGAGGAACCGCGCGAGTCCCTCGCAGCGGACATCCCGGCGACCGGGAAATATCTGATTCCGCCCAGCACCATATTCGCCCGCAGCGTCAATGAGGATGCACGCCGGGCGCAACTCGCCTCGCCGCGGTGGAAAGAGCGGGACGCCATCCTGCGGCCGGTGCTCGAAAAGATTTATCGCGATCCGTACGCAGCACTTGTCCGCCTGAACACATTGGCGTCGGATGCAATGATCGAACCCCGCAAGCTTGTCGACGATCTTGGCGTCAAGCCAGAGCGGCTCGGCCGCCTGCACGGGTCCAATCTCATGGTTGACGGTCGGGCAGCACGCGATGAGCGTGCCGCCGCGACGGCCGCGATCAAGGACTTGCTGCCGCTGGCTCGGGCGCATGCGACCGAGTTCCGCCGGACCGCAGGCCAATTCATCGAGCGCGAGGGGACGCGCCGGGAATACATGTCGCTGTCGATCCCGGCGCTTTCGAAACCGGCGATGGCGCGCCTCGTCGAAATCGAGGCGATCCGCGAACGAGGCGGCGAGGGCGCCTACAAGACCGCCTTCGCCAATGCCGGTGAGGACCGAGCGCTTGTCCAGGAGGTCAAGGCCGTCAACGACGCGTTGACGGCACGATTCGGCTGGAGCGCCTTTACTGCCAAGGGAGACGCAGTCGCCGAGCGCCACATCGCGGAGCGCATGCCCGACGATCTTTCCCCTGAACGTCGCGACAAGCTCACCCGCCTCTTCGCCGTCGTCCGGCGCTTTGCCGAGGAACAGCATTTGGCCGAGCGGCAGGACCGATCGAAGATCGTTGCCGGCGCAAGCGTCGCGGCTGTTTCAGAGGCGGTGACGGTCTTGCCGATGCTCGCCGCCGTGACCGAGTTCAAAACGCCGGTGGAAGAGGAGGCGCGGATACGCGCAACGGCGGCCGCCCACTACCGTCATCATCGCACGGCACTCACTGACACCGCGACCCTCGTCTGGCGCGATCCCGCCGGCGGGGTCGAAAAGATTGAGGCGCTCCTCGTCAAAGGCTTTGCTGGCGATCGCATTGCGGCGGCCGTCAACAATGATCCCTCCGCCTATGGAGCGCTCAGAGGGTCCAGCCGGCTGGTGGACAAACTGCTTGCCCCCGGCCGCGAGCGAAAGGAAGCCCTTCTCGCCGTGCCGGAAGCAGCAAGCCGCATCCGTTCGCTCGGTGCGTCCTACGCCAGTGCGCTAGATGCCGAAACACGAGGCATTATCGAAGAGCGCCGGCGCATGGCTGTCGCCATTCCCGGATTGTCAAAGGCGGCCGAAGACGCCCTCAACCGGCTGACGGCCGAAATGAGCAAAAAGGGCAGCAAGCTCGACATCGCCGCCGGTTCGCTCGATCCGGCCATCGCCCGCGAGTTCGCCACGGTCAGCCGGGCGCTCGACGAGCGTTTCGGCCACAAAGCCATTCTGCGCGGCGAAAAGGACGTCATTAATCGCGTGGCGTCGGCCCAGCGGCGCGCCTTCGAGGCAATGCGGGAGAAGATGAAGGTTCTGCAGCAGACGGTTCGACATCAGGGCAGCGAACAGGTTCTCTCCGAACGCCGAAGGCGCGCCATCGATCGCGCGCGCGGCCTCAGTCGATAGCACTTTAGAGACATCAGAGAAGTGAAAGGAAAAGCACATGGCAGGTCAGGACATGCCCTACGAAGCAACCATCCGCACCGAAATCGCCATCAGGATTCTCAATCAGGCGCGCGCCATCGTCACGACACGCGTCTATGCGCTCGAGGAAGAGAATCCCACCGCGGCCGACCAGTTGCGCGACCGCCGCCGCGATCTTTTGGAGCTCCAAGAGAGCCTTGGGCCGGACAATCCTGACGCGGTGGAACATGTCATCGCCATCTGGGGACCGCGCGTCCAGGACGAGACACGCTTCTGGGCGGAGTTTTGATCATGGCGGAGGACGTGGTCGGGTTGCTCTCGCCCGAGAGGAACGAGAAGATTTTTCAGAAAGACATTTTACGCGATTATCTGCCGGAGGGGATGAGACGATCGGAGCGGCCGCGCCTGATCCTGATCGGCGGCCAACCGGGCGCCGGCAAGACGGCGGTTCTAACCGCGAGCCATTACGAACTTGCGCAATCAGGACCGACCATTCGCATTGTTGGTGACGACCTCAGATCCTATCATCCGCAATTTCTTGCCTTCCAGCGTCAGGATCCGGAGACCGCGTCCCAATTCACACAAGGAGATGCCGGACGCTGGACCGAGAAGCTGCTGTCGATTGCGGCTGAACGGCAGGTCAACATCGTCTTCGAGACCACGATGCGCACGCCGGAAAATGTCGCCCGGGTAATTGAAGTGGCGCGGCATGCCGGCTACGCGGTCGAGGTGCGTGCGGTCGCCGTCAATCCTCGCGTCAGTTGGCAGGCAAACCATTACCGCTTCGAGGAAATGCTGCATGCCGGGCTGGCGGCACGGATCCCCCCGCAGCACGTTCATGATGCCGCCATCGACGGTCTTCGCGTCAGTCTCGACAAGATCGAAAGCGAGCATTTGGTCGACCGCGTGCAATTGCGCACACGTGGCGGCTCCGTCATCTACGACAATGAGCGCCGCGACGATCAATGGACGCATCGCCCCAGTGGCCGGCTGGCATTGGAGCGCGAGCAGTCACGGCCAATGACACCTGGAGAGTTGCAACGCTTCGCGGACGATTGGAACCATGTGCTTGCCCGAATGGAAGCGCGCAGCGTTTCGAAGGATCGGATCGCAGCAGTGGAAATCCGTGCACAAGAAGATGTTGCTCATCTGTTGGCGCAACGCCGGGACACAGAGGGCGCCCAAAGCAAAAGACGCGGCAGGACAATCCTGCAGGAACCCGTCGACGGTCATCGCCTGTTCGTCGAGCTCTACGAAAATGCGATCCGCGACGCCGAGCGCCGTCCGATCGGCAATGTCGAGGCTCATGCCGTCGGACGCCTCACGCAGAGCTACATGGCTTTGAAGCTGGTCGAGGTGGCACGCGATCTTGGCCTGCTGCCGGACGAGAGCAAGATCGTCGCAACGCGGGCCTTTGCACAGGACAAGCGCGGGTCGCTCGAATTCCCCGCGGCGCATCGCCTGCCGGCGGACCTCGCCGTGGAAATGCCGGATGGGATCCGACGGCGGCTGACCGACAGTATCCGTCCGAGCGAGACCGCCTTTGAATATTGGATAAAACTGTTCAGACCCTGTCCTTATTCCCAGGCATAAGGACAGTTGGGCAGATGGAGATTTTTGAAGGGGACAGCGGGTCTCGGGTGAGCCGTCTTGAGGTGATCAACACCGGACGGCGGCGTCGATTTACTGAGGATGAGAAGCTGCGGATTGTCGCAGAAAGCTTTGCGGGGAGAGGCCGGGCGTCGGCCACGGCCCGTCAGTACGGCATCAGCCGCTCGCTGTTAAACCGTTGGCGCAAATCGGTTCGCCAGGGTTTGCACAGCCAGAAACAAACCGATGGTTTTGTGCCGGCGTTCGTCATGCCGGAAACTTTTGTGCCGGTGAAGCAGGTCACTCCACCTGCTGCGATGGAGCATCCGGTAGCGCCTCCTTCCGGCCGCATGGAGATTGTCGCGGCGAACGGCCGTCGTGTGGTCGTGGACGGCAGCGTCGACGTTGAGGCGCTGCTGCGGATCATGCGGGGTCTGGAGACGTTGCGGTGATCACGCTTCCTTCCGGTCAAAATGTGCGGGTGTGGATTGCAACGGGCCATACCGACATGCGGTGTGGGTTTCCATCGCTTGCGTTGCGGGTGCAGGAGGTGCTGAAACTGAACCCTCTGGACGGCAATCTTTTTGTATTCCGCGGTCGTAGCGGATCGCTGATAAAAGTGATCTGGAGTGACGGCCAGGGGAGCTGCCTTTTTACAAAAAAGTTGGACCGCGGCCGGTTCGTCTGGCCGTCTGCGGAAGGCGGCGCGATCGCGATATCACCCGCGCAGCTGAGTTATCTTCTGTCCGGGATCGACTGGAGGCACCCTCAAGAAACCTGGCGGCCGACGAAGGTCGGCTAGCATTATTCAATTGAAAATACAGGGGAAATCTGATCGAATGGCTTCATGATCTCAAAGCCTGTCGATCTTCCTGTGGATGTTGTTGGCGCTTACCTGGCGCTGCTTGGCGAGCATGAAGCCTTGCAGGCTAAACACGCTATCGCAGTTGCGGAAGCGGCCAATGCGCAGGCGATGCTCTCTGACAACGAGGCGCTGATCGTTGCTCTGGAATTGAAGATCGAGAAGCTCAGGCGCGAGTTGCGAGGCCAGCGCTCTGAACGCACGGCGCGCCTGCTCGACCAGTTGGAACTGCAGCTCGAGGAACTCGTGACGGCGGCGACGGAGGACGAGGTCGCGGCACAGGCAGCAAGCGCCAGAACCTCGAGCGTACGTTCGTTCACGCGCAAACGACCGGTGCGCAAGCCATGGCCGGACGATATCGAGCGCGAACGTATCGTCATCGAGCCGCCGACGACTTGCGCCTGCTGTGGTGGTTCACGCTTGTCGAAGCTGGGCGAGGACGTCACCGAGACGCTGGAAGAGATTCCGCGCCGGTTCAAGGTGATCGAGACGGTGCGGGAAAAGTTCACGTGCCGTGACTGTGAGGCGATCAGTCAGACGCCGGCACCGTTCCATGCCACGCCGCGCGGCTTCATCGGTCCTCATCTGTTGGCGACGATCCTGTTCGACAAGTTCGGCATGCACAGCCCGCTCAACCGGCAGAGTGCCCGGTTCAAATGCGAGGGGATCGATCTTTCGACCTCGACGCTGGCCGACCAGGTCGGGTACGCAACAGCCGCTCTCATGCCTGTCTTCGATCTGATCGAGGCGCATGTCTTTGCGGCCGAGCGTCTTCACGGTGATGACACCACCATTCCCATTCAGGCCAGGGACAAATGCACGACCGGACGCATATGGACTTACGTATGCGATGACCGGCCATTCGGGGGAACAGCGCCGCCAGCCGCAATCTATTATGCGTCGAGTGACCGGCGCGGCGAACATCCGCAGAAGCACCTGGCCAGATACGGCGGCATTCTACAGAGCGATTGCTACAATGGCTTCGAGCCGATCGCTGTTGCCGCAACGAAAGAGGTGCCGATCACCTTCGCCTTTTGCCATGCGCATGCGCGGCGTAAATTCTTTGAGCTGGCCGATATCCAGAAGAATGCGCGGGATCGCAAACGCAAGGGCAAGCCGATCTCGCCGATCGCGCTTGAGGCCGTCAAGCGCTACGACGAATTGTTCGGGATCGAGCGGCAGATCAACGGATTGAGTGCCGAAGAACGACTGGCTGCGCGGCAGGAGAGAAGCAAGCCGCTGTTCGATGACATGCACGAGTGGTTGACGAAGGAACGCGCCACGCTCAGCAGATCGTCCGAGGTCATCGAGCCGATCGATTACATGCTCAAGCGCTGGGAGGGCTTTGCCCTCTTCCTCGAAGACGGTAGAGTTTGTCTCACGAACAACGCAGCCGAGCGGGCGCTGAGAAGTGTCGCATTGGGAAGACGGAACTGGACCTTCGCCGGTTCCCAGCGTGGGGCCGATCGTGCCGCTGTCATGCTGACCGTCATCACCACCTGCCGCCTCAACGATGTCGACCCAAAGGCGTGGCTTGCCGATGTCCTGGCTCGCATCGCCGACCATCCTGTGACGCGCCTGCACGAACTGCTGCCCTGGGAGTGGAAACGTGCATCGCCGGCAACCGTAATGCTGGCGGCCTGACGATGGTGGCTTCTGCCGTCCGCCTGAAGGTCACCCTCGATCATGTCGAGCCGATAGTGATGCGGCGCGTTGTCGTACCGTTCACCATCAGGCTCAGTCGGCTGCACGAGGTATTGCAGGCGGCGATGGGCTGGACCAACAGCCACCTTTACGAATTCCGCATGCGTGACGTCGGCTTTGGTTTGCCAGACGAGGAATGGGGGGATGGTCCGATCGATGCCCGCAGGGTCTCGCTGCTGTCGGCAGTCCAGGACACCGGTGCGAAATCGTTCAAATACCTTTACGACTTTGGCGACGGTTGGGAACACAGCATCAAGATCGAGCGCACCTTTCCTGCAGTCGGCACGGAAGGACCGATGCTCCTCGAAGCAACGGGACACTGCCCGCCTGAAGACGTTGGTGGTCCATGGGGTTATCAGGAGTTCCGCGAGGCGCTTGCAGACCCGGCGCACGAGCGACATGCCGAAATCCTAGAATGGTGGGGCAGCAGCGATTACAATCCCAACAGCGCCAACTTCTCGCAGCTCAACAAAGCCGTCGATGACCTCGCCGCAAAATGGGTCCGAAAAGCGCGACGCAAAACCTGAACACCGGGCTGTGGGTGAAAGCCGAAACTGGATTTTACCGTGTAAACAACCGGCGGAATAGTTCTTCCGAACGCCGTAGACCTTCGTCCGTCAGGACCAGCGACTTCGACTTGTTCAACGGATCACACAGGACCGCGTCATCGATTTTGTCCTCGTCGATCTCCATTCTGCTATGCTACCACGCGCGAGACCCCAAGTCCCGCGGCCCACCTCGGATGGATACGACCGACATGTTCGGCCTGGAACTCAATCGGGTGGCGATTGACCGCGAGGTGTTCAGTCCGATGGACCGCATGTCGCGTCTCGCCAATGTGGCCGATTCCTGGGCGGAGGCCGCCGGCATGCGAAAAGCCCTCGCCGGGGCGGCAAACGCCGTGGTGCGTGGTGTATCTGCCGATGAGGCGATGTCGCGGATTATCGAGCCGGGATATGCGGTTGCGATCGCTCAAACCCGGCGCCGGCTCGAGCGCAATCTGATGCTCACCGAAAGGGCGGCGATTGCAACCTCGATTGTCAATGTGAACGGAGAGCCCTGCGCGCGATGCGGGACGTCCTTCGCCTCCGCTCGGCCGAGCTGGACAACCGCGCCCGCGCCAAGGCCATGTTGGAGGCCGTGCTCTCCGAGACTGCACGACATGACAGTCTGGAGCCCGCTAAGCGGCGCGCCGCGGACGTCTTCGCGCAGGGCATTGCCGGGAACGAGCGAATGCTGCGGATTGAGACGGAGCGTCACGTCGAGCATGCAGTGGTCTCACCGCGGCCGCTTGTTCCGGCGCGGGAGCTTCCGGACCTCAGCGAAAGCGAAATCGGCGCGCGTCTGCGTCAATCCACGCGGCTTGCCGACAAGCGGACGGAGATCGAACATCTGTCGCGGCTGGTCTTCGGCAACAGCCAGACGGCTTCGCTGGAGGCGATTACGGATGCGCGAACCGGCGCTGCCGCCGGCGACGACGTGCGGGCGGGCCGGCGCGGCGAGTTGGCCGGGGAGGGGCGGACCTGGTGGCGCGGCCCGAGCCCCGAGCGCCAGACGGCCGAAGCACATATGCAGAAGCTCGCAGCGGCGTTGGCCGACTATGGATTGGCGATCGACTTCGAGCGGCATCAGCTCGTCACACAGCACCTTGAGGAACAGGCCCGTCAGCGTGTGGAAATTCCCTCACCGTCCAGCAAACTTGCTGGGGTCCTGTCATCGGAGGGTGAGGAGCGGTTTCGATCCTTCCAGAGTGATGAGGGTCTCAGACGCGAATTTGAACGTCTGTCCCTGGCGGTGACGAAAAGACTTTCGCCGGCCGACCTTGCCCAGTTGAAGGCCGGCGATCTCTCGAGGGTCGCCAAGACCCACGGAATTGACGAGCAGCAGGCAACGAAGGTGAAAACGACAGTGTCGCAGGTGCGTAGCGTGCAGCAGGACATGACGGCGCGTGTCCGGGAACGAGCGCGAACGGAGGCTGTCACTTTGGTGAGGCGCTGAGGCCTCGGAGAATTTCTACGAGATGATCGTAATGCGGGCACGCAGTCATTGTCGCGGAGCTCGAGAACAGGGCTCGTATTCGAAGCGAATGGCCGGGAATCCCTGATCTTCAACTCGTCCGCTGCGATACGATCCACGAATAGAACAATACGTTGATCGGGATCAAATTGACGGGACGCCAGATCAGGCCGTCGATATCCACCGACGCACCGTGAATGGCCTGCGCCCACGAAACGCTGTCAGCGTAGGTAGACTTCGACGTTTCGATCGGGTCTGAGAGGCTAAGGCCCCATGCCTTCAAGTCGGACGCAAAAAGGCTTGCCAGCAGCAGATTGGGTTACGGACAATGATAGTGATCGTCCGCTGTTCGACAGCGGAAAGGCGAACGGATCTCGATTTCATGAAAAATCGATTCAAATACCGTCGCCTCTCTGCTTCTTGCGGCATAGAGCGTCGCCATGCAGTTTCCGCCGCCGTCGTTAACCGGTGCTAAACGCGTAGGTTGCCCCATGCAGAGATTGAATTGTGCTGTGCCAAACGAGGAAAGGTGGTGGGGATGAAGTTTGGTTCCACCTTGAGCGTCCACCTGTTGATGTTCGGAAAAGGCGAAGGTGGCTCGGCCTAACTCGGGATATCAACCGACGACCTCTTGCTGTTCACGGTCGGCCGCAGAAGCAATTTCTTCGGGATGATCCAGGATGTCGACCGGTGTCTTATCATCAAGCCAGCCGTTGGCAGATACGAACCAGAAGGCGCGTTGCCAGGCGGAGAAGGATTGCGGCAGCGGTGCAAGCACCGCATGATTGCCGGATGCGGCCGACCATAATGGAACTGGAACGCTAGGAGATTTTCTGTGCCGCGACGCTGAACCGAAAAGCTGTCTAGCGCCTTTTTCCCGCGCGCCGCTGTTGCATAGGGATTTTTGGCGGAGGATCCTGCCAGGCTTGAGACTTCGGCACTGGTCAACTGCGCGACTTCTCGTATGAACCGGTCGCGAAGCTCGAGGTTGTCCTCGGCAAGAGCGCGTCGCGCCTCCCCAAGTTCATCAGGCAGGATGAGATCGGCAAAATTGTTGATGGCCTCCTCCAACGAGGCCCTGGCCCGAATCAATGTCTTCAGAAATGTCTCGAGAGTGGTCCGATAGTTCTTGGGCATCGCCGGTCGCAATGTCGGTCATGGCACCGGCAAGCCCAGCAAGCTCGGCGTCGTCTTTACCACCTGGTACCGCATTGAGTTTGAAAAGCGTTCGCAGAAAGGCGTTCATGAACGTTTCATGAATTGCCGGCCGATCTCGCGAACGTCTGGCACGCCCCCAGCACGACGGCGTGGGACCGCAAGGCGCTCTTTTGCACACTCATCGGGGAGATCACCCTCCATGTCTCCCGAGACGAGGCGTTGGCACGTCTCGTCCTGCCCTGGAACGGCGGTAAGGCCGCGCTCGCGGCCGGCGACGGTTCGCACCGACGAGTATACGCTGGCGCTGCGGCGGCTGGCACCGCAGTACTCCGGTGCCGTCATCGCTTGCATTCTCAACCGCCAGACCGTCACATCAACGACGGCCTCATTAAGGGCGAACAGATCACCTCAGGTGCCACCTGGCGCATTCGCCTGACGGCGGAACTCAACGCCCGTTTCATCTCCACATGCGGTGACGGCTTCGAACCAACTGCGACGCCACGGAGACCCTCAGCCTGTCGCGCCAAAGTCTGTTGCAGTCGATCAAGTGCGGCGACCTGCAAGCCATCCACGGCGCCCTCGAACAAAGAAAAGGTCTACAGAACATCCGCCACGAGTTAGGGGGCATTATGGCATCGATCGAAAAATTTTTTCGACGTAGGGTTCCGCGCTCACAACGCAGCGAGGCAGCTGCTAAACGAACTGTAGAAGCTGCAGGCAGACGCATGGCACAAATGGGCGATCGTCGTTATTCGACGACCAGTTGTGTGTTCATCTTTTTCCGGTTCCAGGCGTCGGTGTTCGTAACTCAAGTATTCCAGTGCGAAACGCATGCCTTGTCCCTTTCTGGGACAACCTCCTCCTTGGCACCCAGATTGTGAGGGACTCCGTTAGACGATCGCGGTCTCGCCCGGCCGAGGAAGTTTAAAGGAAACTTGCTCAAACGAACCGAATAGACACTGCACAGTTGAGCGGTCCTGCCACAAAAGCATTGCTCGTCTGTCACGGCTGCCGCTGTCACTCCCTCAGCGGCGACCTTGGTTCTTTCCTCGCCTGACGGGCGGTGGCGAGATCCGCCACATTCAAATGGGGCTCAGGCTTCGCGGCAAGTTTGACGATACGACCCAGAAAGCTTTTATTGGCGCGGTTCACTGTCCTCGTCGACTGGGATATCGACAAGCCTCCGGCGATCTTGATCATTGAGAAGCTTGCGCTTTGCCATCGCCCGACTCCATTCATGACCAATCTGCGTGAAGCGTTGTCGAGTCGGGCCGAACAGAGAAATCAAAACTGGCGCATGTCGATGGCAATCCACAGAGATCGGATGTTGCACATCCGAACTACGACATCGTTCCTGTTCCGTTCGGCCTTAGCGTACGATTTCGGACTGCTCTTGTTCTGACCCCCTTCTGCATCGCGGCGCTCATCTGATTGCGGGTGGCAGAGGATAGCCTCCTTTGCCCAGGCCCGGCAAAACCTAACTCGAACTCGGTGTGATCAACTCGGCAATGTCGGATTTTCAACGGTGTCATACATGCGACACCTCTGTGTTAAGATGGGGTGTTGTTTTCGAACAGTTTTTCTGTTGGCACGCCAAGTGCATCGCTTTTCGCAAGTGCAACTTGGAAACGGGGGAAACGGGTTATGATAACGCTCACCGACAGTGCCATTGCCGCAGTGAAATTTGCGCTTTCAAAGGCTCCCAAGCCGGCGACTGGATTACGCATCAAAGTGCAAGCGGGCGGCTGCTCTGGTTTCAAATACCACCTGGTTTTGGAAAGGGAGTCACGCAACGGCGATGCTGTCATTGAGGCGGGAGGGGTTAAAGTATTCGTAGACTCAGACTCTGAACCTCACGTCGGCGGCATGACAGTCGATTTCAAAACGGATGTGAATTCACCCGGATTCATCTTCGACAATCCCAACGCGAGCGAGAACTGCGCCTGCGGGAAGTCCTTTAGCTGACCGGGCAGAACGAGAATACAAGATCATCATGAAAAAGGATCAAGAATGCCGCATCAGTGCTGGTGTCCCAGCGTGCTCCTGGCGTCATTTAAGTAGGCGGAGGGCCACCTGGATGTCGATCTATCTCGATAACAACGCAACGACACGCGTCGATTCCGAAGTTCTCCAGGCAATGCTGCCGTTCTTTGCGGACCAATTTGGCAACCCCTCGTCGATGCACGACATTGGCGCCGCTGCCGGCGCAACGATGAAGACGGCGCGCCAGCAATTGCAAGCGCTGATCGGTGCCAAGTTCGATCATGAGATTATCTTTACGTCGGGCGGGACCGAAAGCAACAATACGGCGATTCTTTCGGCGCTGGACGTCATGCCCGAGCGATCAGAAATTGTCACTTCAGCGGTTGAACACCCGGCGGTTCTAACGCTCTGTGGTCACCTTGAAAAAACAAGAGGAATCAAGGTGCACCGGATCCCGGTCGATCAACATGGCCGACTCAATCTCGACGCCTATCGGGCCGCCCTCACCCATCGTGTAGCAATCGTCTCAATTATGTGGGCGAACAACGAGACCGGGACGATCTTCCCCGTGGCCAGGCTTTCTGAGATGGCCAAGAATGTCGGCGCAATTTTCCACACTGACGCAGTGCAGGCGATCGGTAAGCTTCCAGTGGACCTGAAATCGACCGCAATCGACATGCTGTCGCTCTCCGGTCACAAGTTCCATGGACCGAAAGGCGTCGGAGCACTCTACATAAAGAGCGGCGTGCCCTTTCATGCACTTATCATGGGTGGGCACCAGCAGCGCAACCGACGCGCGGGAACAGAGAACACGCCCGGGATTGTAGGTTTGGGCAAGGCAGGCGAACTTGCCTTGTGGCGCATGGACGAGGAAATCACATGGGTGAAATCGCTTCGCGATCGTTTGGAGGAAGGACTTCTCGAACGCATTCCCAAGACCTTCGTCACCGGCGACCCGCTTGCGCGGTTACCTAACACGACAAATGTGGTCTTCGAGGGCATCGGCAGTGAAGCCGTTCAGTTTCTCCTCAATCGCCACGGCATCACCTGCGCGTCTGGCTCCGCTTGCAGTTCTGGCTCCTCGCGAAAGAGCCATGTTCTCGAGGCGATGAACCCCGACGCTGCGGCACTCGGCGCAGTTCGCTTCTCCTTTTCACACTTCAGCCGCGAGGAGGATGTCGATCAGGTACTCGAGGTGATACCTGGAATTGTGATGAAACTTCGCGGTTCGTTTCCATTCTCTGCGGCAGGTGAAAGGCGGAGGATAGACAACTCCGCGGCCGCAGCACGCTGATCATTTTACGGGAACGGCTTGAAAGGTCCGCTGCCGGGTCGGCTTCAGCGTCTAGCAAGCAACTAGGACCAGAAAACTAATTCCACCTATAGGAGAATGCAATGACTTGTGATGGCGGGGCCGTTTCGAGTGACGCAATTTTCGCGCGGCTACTGAGCTTGTCGACTGCCGAGGAATTCTTTGAGGTCCTTGACGTTTCGTATGAGTCGAAGGTGCTCGACGTCTCACGGCTCCACATCATGAAACGCATGGGACAGTACCTGGCTGAGGAGAACTTTTCAGACCACCGCGCACGTGCGCGCGACGCGCTGGAACGCGCCTACGCGGATTTTGCGACTTCTTCGCCACTATCACATCGGGTGTTCAGGGTGCTTGAGCAACGCGATCCGACTAAAACTGCCGCGCCAGGACAGACGTTTGTACCGTTGGAAACCGTGCTGAAGTCTTTCGGAAGCGACAGGTGAGTTTGGTTTACGACATATTACGTCCCAAATCCGACAAGACTGTCAGCAATCCGATCGTACAGAAACGAACAATGCTTAAATTCCAGTCGGTTACTGACAAGTCATGTGGTTGGCATGATTGGTGCTTTGAAGACAGGCGAAACCTTCGGGCCCAAATGCGATCGGAGCTAAAGAAACCTCATGCACATTGTAGTCTGTATAAAGCAGGTACCGGACTCAGCGCAGATACGCGTCCATCCCGTGACAAACACGATTATGCGCCAAGGCGTGCCGACCATTATCAACCCTTACGACCTGTTTGCTCTCGAAGAAGCCCTCAAAGTGCGCGACCTCCATGGCGGCGAAGTCACGGTGCTCACCATGGGCCCGCCCATGGCAGAGGAAGCACTGCGCAAGGCACTCACTTATGGCGCAGACCGGGCGATACTCCTGACTGACCGTCACTTTGCCGGCTCTGACACGTTGGCGACTTCCTTCGCACTTTCTCAGGCAATATCGCAGATTGGCAACAGCTTTGACATGCCCGATATCGTCTTCACAGGCAAGCAGACAATCGACGGCGACACCGCCCAGGTCGGCCCTGGAATAGCAAAGCGCCTGAACCTCGTGCAGTTGACCTATGTTGCGAAGATTACCTCCATAGATCTCAGCGCGCGGGCGATTACGGTCGAGCGCCGCTCGGAAGGCGGAACGCACGCTCTGAAAAGCAAATTGCCTTGCCTCATCACCATGCTAGAGGGCACCACCGTCATTCGCCGCGGCTCACTTGATGACGCCTTGCGCGCAGCGCGCAGCGAGATCGTCAAGTGGAATGCGGGGGAAGCCGGCATTGAAGACATCGCCAAATGCGGGCTGCGGGGTTCACCGACGGTCGTCAAGCGGGTCTTCGCTCCAACCCCGCGAGAACAAAAAGCGGTGCAAATCGACACTACCGAAAAGAGAGTGCACGACATAGCTAAAGAGCTGGTCGCGTCCATCTTCACTCACCAGCCGGCGCTGCAACACGAGCTCTCCTCTGCTGATAGCGCGTGACGAGATAGGAGCAGATAATGGGAACTCGAAAAACTAAAGCACCGCCACCCGCTGCGCTCGGTCGAGCCGGCACCAAGAAGAACCTTCCTGACCACTTCAAGAACTACCAGCACGTCTGGGTTTTCATCGAGCTGGAGCGCGGTCAGGTCCACCCGGTCTCGTTCGAGCTTCTCGGCGAAGGACGCAGACTAGCTGACCAGCTGGGCGTGCAGCTCGCGGGTGTTGTTCTCGGGCCGCCCGGAGATTCTACCCAGCATGCTGTCGCTGAGGCCTTCGCCTATGATGCCGACCTGGTCTACCTCGTCGAAAAGCCGCTGCTCACCGATTATATAAACGAGTCTTTCACCAAAGCATTAACAGATCTCGTCAACACCTATAAACCCGAAATTCTGCTTCTCGGCGCGACGACGCTTGGTCGGGACCTCGCCGGTTCCGTAGCTACCACACTGCTGACGGGGCTCACAGCCGACTGCACTGGACTTGATGTGGATGCCGACGGTTCCCTCGCAGCCACCCGGCCCACATTCGGCGGCTCCTTGCTTTGCACGATCTACACGCTCAATTGCCGTCCTCAGATGGCAACTGTGCGACCAAGGGTCATGCGCATGCCACAGCGGTCAAACAAGCGAATCGGGCGGGTAATCCGGCATGATTTGCGGATGCTCGAGGATGAGATCGTCACGAAAGTCGTCGGTTTCCTTTCCGATGGCCAATCGGAAAACGCTAATCTCGCCTATGCGGATGTAGTAGTTGCCGGCGGGCTTGGACTCGGCGCTGCTGACAACCTGCAGCTCCTGAAGAATCTCGCGCAAACGATCGGCGGCGATTATGGCTGTTCTCGGCCGTTAGTGCAAAAGGGGTGGATGGCGGCTGATCGGCAGATCGGCCAAACTGGCAAAACGATCCGGCCGAAACTCTATATCGCGGCTGGGATATCGGGCGCGGTCCAGCATCGCGTTGGCGTCGAGGGAGCTGATCTCATAGTCGCTATCAACACTGATCCGAACGCGCCAATCTTCGATTTCGCCAATATCGGTGTTGTCGCCGACGCGGTCAGTTTTTTGCCGGCACTGACGGAAGTTTTCATCAGACGGTTGGCACCGGGCAATCATATCAGACTAGTGAACTGAGGTAGGACCCTATGACCAACGAGAAATTCGACGCTATCGTCGTCGGCGCCGGTATGTCTGGAAACGCGGCTGCTTACACGATGGCAAGACGCGGCCTAAAGGTGCTGCAGTTGGAACGCGGAGAGTACCCGGGCTCCAAGAACGTCCAAGGCGCCATACTGTACGCCAACATGCTGGAGACAATCATTCCGAATTTTCGGGATGACGCACCTCTTGAGCGGCATCTAATCGAGCAGCGTTTTTGGCTGATGGACGACACTTCGCACACCGGAGTGCACTACCGGTCGGACGATTTTAATGAGCCGACGCCGAACCGCTACACGATCATTCGCGCCCAGTTCGACAAGTGGTTTTCGCGCAAAGTGCGCGAGGCCGGTGCGACAGTTCTGTGCGAGACGACCGCGACGGAGCTGGTTGTCGATGGCGGGGGCAAGGTGATAGGCGTACGCACCGATCGTGCTGGCGATCCCATCCACGGGGAAGTGGTCGTCCTCGCAGAAGGTGTCAACGGCCTGCTCGGCACGAGAGCAGGATTTCGCAAGGTGCCGAAACCCGAGGCCGTGGCACTCGCTGTCAAGGAAATGCATTTCCTGCCGGAAGAGGTCATCCGCGAGCGCTTCGGCCTTACCGGCGATCAAGGCTGTGTTATTGAAGCGGCTGGGACAATCTCGCGCGGAATGGCCGGATTGGGATTTCTTTATACCAACAAGGAATCAGTCTCACTCGGTTTCGGCTGCCTTGTCTCCGATTTCGCAGCGACCATGGAAAGTCCGTATACCCTTCTTGACGGCTTCAAGGACCACCCATCAATCCGCCCACTACTTGCGGGTTCGGAGGTTAAGGAATATGCGGCGCACCTTATTCCGGAAGGTGGGTACAAGGCAATTCCGCAGCTCTTTGGAAACGGCTGGGTTGTGGTTGGTGACGCGGGGCAGCTTAACAATGCCGTGCATCGCGAGGGCTCTAATCTCGCCATGACGTCGGGCCGCATCGCCGGCGAGGCGATCTCCATAATCAAGAGCCAAGGATGCTCGATGGCCCAGGAAAACCTCTCCCTTTACAAGGCCATGCTGGACAAATCTTTTGTTGTGAAAGACCTAAAAAAATACAAGGACATGCCTGCCCTGCTCCACACGAACTCACGCAACTTTTTTCTTACGTACCCGCAGCTGCTGTCCAAGGCAGCGCAAAATTTCGTGCGCGTCGACGGCACACCCAAGATCGAGAAGGAAAAAGCGACTACGGCCGCCTTTGTCAAGGCACGTTCGCGATGGGGACTGTTCAGCGACGCGGTCCGCTTGGCACTTGCTTGGCGCTAAAGGGAGAAACGAGATGACAGCTCCATTCGTTCGCATCGAGGACAGGCTTTACCAGAATCGCTATCTGGTGGACGCGGGGCGGCCGCATATTAAAGTGCGACCGCATCTGTCTCCGAGCGCAAACTTGCTCGCACTGACGCGGATCTGCCCAGCCCAATGTTATGAGGTAAATGAAAACGGACAAGTCGAAGTTACTGCTGACGGGTGCATGGAGTGCGGTACATGTAGAGTATTGTGCGAAGCAAACGGTGATATCGATTGGAGCTACCCACGAGGTGGATTCGGTGTCCTCTTCAAATTCGGTTAATAGCAGCTAACTCTAGTCCTCATGAAACCCAAAAGCATCTCGCTTTTGTCGAGCAAGACGGCTACATTCGCGTACTCTCAAGTGCCGATGTAAGCACCTAATAATATTAGCATCGCGGTGGGTTTTCGTTGGGAGCATGAGCGGTCCAGACGGTGTCTCCAGGCTGAAATGCTGCACAATGGGCTCAATGAGGGTATGACTGAACGATCCGCTCAAACTATGCACAAACCGGATTTTTGGGCCAGCGGTATCTATCGGGTATCGAAAGTCTTGATTGGTCCAGCCAGTCTCGAGGCCAAGCTTGCCAATGTCATTAGCGCCCTCTCCGCAATGCTCCCAATGCGGCGCGGCGCAATCGTCGTTCTGAATGCTGGAGGAGCGCCCGAGATGGTTGCAGCGCTTGGCGTGGAGCAAGCATCTCAAGGCGCTCGCTGCATTCCGGCGAAGGCTGCAATAGACAGAATCGTCGCAAAAGGCGCGCCACTGGTCGTGCCGGACACTTGCAAGTCGGACCTGTTCCAGGCTGAGCTCCAAACCAGCTCGAATGCCACCGGCCCGACCACCTTCCTTGGCGTCCCGATGAAGGTGGATCAAGAAACGCTTGGAACGCTATGGCTCGACCGCATCAAGGATGGCGGCACCAGGATACAATTTGAGGAAGAGGTACGTTTCCTGTCCATGATTGCCAACCTTGCGGCCCGGGCCGTTCGGTTGGATCGCCACCAGAGCCGCGATGGTCAACCAACCTTGGGCGAGGAAGGAGCCCGCAAAACTAGTTCAGGCAAGAAGGAACTCCCCGAACCTGGCCAGCGCCTCACAAAAATCGATTGGATCGTTGGGGAAAGCCCTGCGCTCAAACAGGTGGTCGAAAGCGTGAAAGTTGTTGCAATAACCAATTCTGCAGTACTTCTCAGGGGCGAAAGCGGCACAGGCAAGGAGTTCTTTGCAAAGGCCATTCACGAGCTTTCACCTCGAAGAAAGAAGCCCTTCGTGAAGTTGAACTGCGCCGCACTGTCTGCAGGTGTGCTGGAATCGGAACTGTTTGGACATGAAAAGGGCGCCTTTACTGGGGCCATCTCCCAGCGCGCCGGTCGTTTCGAATTGGCGCACGGTGGAACCCTGCTGCTCGATGAGATCGGCGAGATTTCGCCGGTCTTTCAAGCGAAACTGTTGCGCGTCCTGCAGGAGGGTGAGCTTGAGCGAGTCGGCGGCACAAAAACACTCAAGGTGGACGTTCGACTCATATGCGCCACGAACAAGGATCTAGAGGCGGCAGTCGCGGATGGGGAGTTCAGGGCCGACCTCTACTACCGGATCAATGTGGTACCCATATTTTTGCCGCCTCTCAGGGAGCGAAATGGAGATATTTCACGCCTTGCGAGGGTTTTCCTCGACCGATTCAACCGAGAAAACAATCGGGATCTCACATTCACGCCGGCTGCGCTCGAGCTCTTGTCAAAATGCAACTTTCCCGGCAACGTCCGAGAGCTTGAAAATTGCGTCCGGAGGACCGCCACTCTCGCGCGTTCGGGGACGATCCTTCCATCAGATTTCTCCTGTCTGAAAGACCAATGCCTTTCTTCAATGCTCTGGAAAAGCGCTGACCGGCCACTTGCGGGCAATACACTCAATGGGACGGTCGAATCCCCGGTCAGCTTCGGTTACTCCACCGGACCGGCCGGCTTAACGGTGGCACCACATCTAACCGACCGCGAGTTGCTAATCAGTGCTATGGAGAAGGCC
Organism: Rhizobium sp. YTU87027; assembly: GCF_050644135.1. Lineage (NCBI taxonomy): Bacteria > Pseudomonadati > Pseudomonadota > Alphaproteobacteria > Hyphomicrobiales > Rhizobiaceae > Rhizobium > Rhizobium sp. YTU87027. The sequence goes on from NZ_CP098442.1 coordinate 85,126, forward strand.
GGCTGGGTTCAGGCAAAGGCAGCTCGGATTCTAGGCCTCACACCGCGGCAAGTTGGCTATGCATTGCGTCGCCATCGTATACAGGTGAAGAAGATCTAAGTGGTGAGCCGACGTTATCTTGGGCGTGAGCAACCCCTCTTCCTCAGGCACGCGGGTCTATTGTCCAATTTGGCCGCTTATTGTCGCGACTTCGACAAAACGGCGTCGGAGCAATTGGCGCAAATCGAACACGAAACAACAACGTGTTGAAATTACGATCTGATTTGGTTGGCACAGCGCTTGCATATTTGACAACGACCTTACTCACCAGTGGAGCTGTTCGATGAGTGCACCGATTATTTCGCTTGAAAGCCTGGCCAAGACGACATCCTCTGGGCAGTTGCTGACAACCGCGAAATCCGGTGGCTGCGCATCCTCGTCCTGCGGCTTGTCCTCGAGGCCAACCCACATGGATTCGGCTACCTGGGAGAAGATCAAGGATCACCCATGCTTTTCAGAAGAAGCGCACCACTATTTTGCGCGTATGCACGTCGCAGTCGCACCAGCCTGCAATATCCAATGCAATTACTGCAATCGTAAATATGATTGCTCCAACGAAAGTCGGCCTGGCGTCGTTTCGGAAAAGCTGACACCGGACCAGGCGCTGCGTAAGGTGATTGCCGTCGCCAACGAATTGCCGCAGCTTTCCGTTCTCGGCATCGCGGGTCCGGGCGATGCCTGCTACGATTGGGAGAAGACGAGGGCGACTTTCGAACGCGTCGCTAGGGAGATCCCGGACGTCAAGCTATGCATTTCCACCAATGGACTTGCCCTGCCGGAGCGTGTCGATCAGTTGGCCGAATTGAACATCAGCCACGTGACGATCACCATCAACATGGTTGACCCCGCAGTCGGCGAGAAGATTTACCCGTGGATCTTTTATCGTCATCGCCGATACACCGGTATGGATGCTGCCAAAATTCTGCATGAGCGGCAGATGTTGGGGCTTGAGATGCTGAGCGAACGCGGCATCCTAACAAAAATTAATTCGGTGATGATCCCCGGCGTCAATGACCAGCACCTGATCGAAGTCAACAAATGGGTCAAAAAGCGCGGCGCATTTCTGCACAACGTCATGCCGCTGATCTCCGACCCGGCACACGGCACCTGTTTTGGCCTCACCGGACAGCGCGGCCCAAATGCGCTCGAACTGAAGGCGCTTCAGGATCGTCTCGAAGGTGGCGCCAAGCTGATGCGTCACTGCCGACAGTGCCGCGCCGATGCAGTCGGCCTTCTCGGCACTGATCGCGGCCAGGAGTTCACGCTCGACCACATTCCGCCCGAATTTGGCTACAACGGTGGCAAGCGTCGTGCCTACCGCGAGGTGGTTGCACGCATCCTCGATGACCATTTGGCAGCTAAGAACGAGGCTATGACGACGCTTGCATCAATGAGCACGCGCGGGTCGCTTCAAGTGGCTGTTGCGACGAAGGGGGGCGGACGCATCAACGAACACTTCGGCCATGCGAAGGAGTTCCAAGTTTATGAAGCCTCGAAGACAGGGATTAAATTTGTGGGGCATCGCAAGATCGAGCCGTATTGCCGTGGGGGCTGGGGCGAGGAGGGCACCCTCGGTGGTATCATTGCTGCACTCGAAGGCATAGACGTAGTGTTGTGTGCCAAGATTGGAAATTGTCCCAAGAAGCAGCTCATGGAAGCTGGGATCCGGGCAACGGAGGCATTTAGCTATGATTACATCGAAGCCGCGATTAGCGCTCTTTACGCCGCTGAGCATGGCATCGATCCATCGCAGGCAACAGCTTGAGCTTGCCTATCCAGACACAAACAGGAGTTGATCAATGGCCTTCAAAATCATCGCATCCCAATGCACCCAATGCGGTGCCTGCGAGTTCGAATGTCCTTCCGATGCCATCGAGTTGAAGGGCGAGAAGTACGTGATTGACCCTGACAAGTGCACCGAATGCGAGGGAGTTTACGAGGCCCAGCAATGCGCCTCGGTATGTCCGATGCCGAAGACCTGCGTGCCGGCTTAAACCCGGAATGCAATGGCCGAGCTTACGCGCGCGGCCGGCCATGAGTCTTCCCTGTGTAACCGCAACGATGAAAGAAATGGGGATGGGTGTTGGACGCGAAGAGGAGGTCGAAATCCATAATCCTCCGCGGTTTATGCCGGGTGAGCGGGTTTGTGCCACACGTCACATCAAGAATGACGGCACCTATCCCGGGAAAGAGATCGGAGCAAGCCTCGTCAGGAAAGGCGACGCGGGTTTTGTGCGCGATGTGGGGACTTTTCTCCAGCAGTTTTACATCTATGCCGTCGAATGGATTGATCGTGGCATCGTCGTAGGAATGCGTGCGCGTGAACTGATGAGCCTCGACGAGGTCCCAAGTCTGAAAACTGCTACTGAATGCACGCATCGGAGCGAAGGAAAAGGCAGATGAAAGTAACAATTCGCAGAACCGACAATGGCTTATCAGCATATGTTCCCAGGAAGGATCTCGAAGAGCCGATCGTCGAGATGGAGAACGAAAGCCTATGGGGTGGCGTTGTGGTGCTTGCAAACGGCTGGCGGCTCCTACTGCCCGAGCTTCCAAAGGACACCCGTCTACCGGCCACCGTCGAGGCAAGAAAGATCGTGAACGACGATGTTGGTATGATAGCCCAAAGAGAAACATCATGAAATCAACACTGACTTCCGGGCGTCGTCATTCGGAGCCCCGATCCGACGCAGCGTGACCCGGCGCGGATGAACCTGTGGCGTCGAATAGGTCAGGTCTGCTTGGTACGTACCCTCTGCTCTCGTGCGGTAGAGCAGCCGTTGTCCTTCACGCCGGCGGTGCATCACTCTCAAGCCCCACGACTTGCCGCAGTGCGCCTGCCAATGGAAGGGACCCCGTTGCTGCCGTGGGGAACTGAAGTCTAACGATCGCGGCGTGACGACGACGCGATTTGTGGAGCGCGAAGGTTTGGCCAGGATGATTAACGGTGTCACCGTCTTCGGCCGTAGCATCCCAATCCCCGTGCACAAGAGGAATTGCGAAGGTCGTGTGATGGTTCTCGGCGCCAAGCGATCCGACAAGTCGGCTGCATTCACTGCTAATTTGTCCCAACGGATGAGGCTTTGATCCGGCCAAAGGCGTCGCACCGCTTTATCTACCCGCTCGGCAATGCAAACGACGCGAGCTATATCGCACCGAAGGTCACCTATTACGCGACCGGGCGTCCTATGGCCGATGATGCGTGATGAGTAAGTACGGTGCGTCAGTTGCCAAATTTGCCCTCACTCTCTCGCTGAGAGCTCTTAGCGGTTGGGTGATATGGCACTTCGGTATGCCGCTCGCCTGGTTCGCCGGCGCAATCATCGCCACCGGCGTGGCTGCGCTGTTCAAGCTGCCGGTGGCGATGCCTCCCTTGGCTCGACTGCCAATGACCGCTGCAATTGGTGTAATGCTGGGAGGGTCGTTCTCGCCTGCGGTCTTCAAGCATGCCGATTCACTGTAGGCGCTGTTCTGACAGCACGGTATTCAACGCTTGACGTGTGTCATTGTCACTGCAGGGCCGCAAGGCGCTCCGCTTCAGCCATTGCTGCGACTTTTGTTTTGAATGGCCCGATATCATGTTCCACAGTATCGGGTAGCCATTTCGCCAGGAACCACCAACCGCCGGGGCGGTAGCTGACGTTGCTTCGCAACGATCCGACGTCCTTGGCGAAGAACCAACCGGAATCAATTCCGTCCTGTTCCCAAGTGTTTTTCTCGGTCATGACATACCCGCTCGTGGACTTATCCGAGCATTTTATCCGGGCGATATGACCATGGCAACAAGTCATCGATCTGGCTGTTCGGATGGCCATTGACGATCTTGGTGATGACGTCCGTGAGATAGGCTGTGATTAGGCATGGAATAAGGACCCCGCAAATGGGGTGATCGGCGTCCAAACGGGACCCCCATCTGCGATGGGGTTACAACAGCCTCCGGTTTCATCGGAGGCTTTTTATTTGGATGCTTGTTGTGGAGACAATTCTGAAGATACGGCGGCTTTCCCGTGTGCAGGGTAAGTCGATCAAGGCGATCTGCCGGGAGCTGGGCATATCGCGGAAAGTGGTGCGGAAGGTTCTGCGCACCGATGAGACGGAATTCAAATACGAGCGGACCCGTCAGCCTCAGCCGAAGCTCGGCCCTTGGCGCGATCAGCTCGATGGAATGCTGCTTGCCAATGAAGCCAAATCCTCCCGCGAACGGCTGACGCTGATCCGGATATTCGAGGATTTGCGCGATCTGGGCTACGAAGGCGGTTACGACACCGTCCGACGCTATGCCCGGACGTGGGCGAAGGAGCGCGGGTCCGTGACGGCGGAGGCCTATGTGCCACTCTATTACGCGCCGGGCGAGGCCTACCAGTTCGATTGGAGCCACGAGATCGTCGTGCTGAACGGTGTGACGACGACGGTGAAGGTGGCGCATGTCCGGCTCTGCCATAGCCGGATGATGTATGTGAGAGCCTACCCGCGCGAGACGCAGGAGATGGTCTTCGACGCCCATGACCGGGCATTCTCCTTCTTCGGCGGGGCCTGTACGCGCGGCATCTACGACAACATGAAGACCGCGGTGGAGACGGTCTTCGTCGGCAATGAACGGCAATACAATCGCCGCTTCCTGCAGATGTGCAGCCATTATCTGATCGAACCGGTGGCTTGCACGCCGGCGTCGGGGTGGGAGAAGGGCCAGGTCGAGAACCAGGTCAATCTGGTGCGGGAACGCTTCTTCACGCCGCGGCTGCGCTTCAAATCCTGCGTATTCCGACGAAGCCGGCCATCGATTCCGATTTGAAGCCGGCCAGTCATTCCGATTTCATTCCGGCCGGCGTTCCGATTTGAAGGCGGCCATTTCTCGGACTGATCCTGGGTCTGTCTGATGTTTGGATCTGGTTTCGTTTCAGGTCAAGCTTTGGTGTTTTCGGGTGCGACTGGCGAGCGCTGTTTTCGCATGCTTTCGCCGGTGAGATCGATGCGATAGGCGTTGTGAACGAGGCGATCCAGGATGGCATCGGCAAGCGTTGGGTTTGCGATGATTTCGTACCAGCGATCCAGGGGCACCTGACTGGTGATGATCGTCGAGCGCCGCTCGTAGCGGTCTTCGATGATCTCGAGGAGATCGCGCCGCTGATCATCGTTGAGTTTTTCCGGTCCCCAGTCATCAAGGATCAGCAGGTCGGTCTTGGCCAAGGATTTGAGGATCCTGCCGTATCGCCCGTCGCCTCTTGCAAGTGCGAGCGTGGCGAACAGCCGAGGAACCCGGTGATAGGCGACGGAGAAGTCTTCGCGGCATGCTTTGTGACCAAGCGCGCAGGCAAGCCAGCTTTTGCCGACGCCGGCTGGCCCAGTGACGAGGAGACTGTGATGCTTTCTGATCCAGTCGCAGCCGGCAAGCGCCATGAACAGGTTGCGATCGAGGCCGCGAGCGGCCCGAAAGTCGGCATTCTCGATCTGTGCATCATGGCGTAGTTTGGCGGCCCTGGCACGGGCTTCGAAGCGCTTCTGTCGGCGCATGGTGGCCTCCCGTTCGAGCAGTATGGAAAGCCATTCTCCATGCTCAAGACCGCGGGCTTCGGATTGTGCGTCAAGCTCCTGGAAGGCTGTTGCCATGCCGTAAAGGCCGAGTTCGCGCAGCATGTCGATGGTGGGATTGCTCAGCATTGGTTTGTCTCCTCAATGAAAGTAGTCGGGGCCACGCAGATTTGCGTGATCAACGATGGCCGTCGGTTCGGTGGAATGGCGCGCGGCCCTGTGGTTGGCCAGGAGCGAGGCGATGCTCTTGCAGTTCAGACCGCCGATCTCGACAGCGCGAGCTGACACCGCCTCGGCCCGATCTCGCGTGATATCGCGAAACAGGCGCAGAATGCCCAGGCATGTTCGAAAGCCCTGTTCAGGATGCGGACGACTGGCAAGAACAGCAGTGATCAAACCTTCGGTCTGCGGCCCAATGGATGCAGCCCAGCGCCGAAAGCGATCGGGTGTCCACTCGGCATATCGCCGATGGGAACTGGGCATATGATCCGGGTCGGTTCCATGCCGAGTGCCGCCATACCGCCGCTGATGAACGGCGACGCGCTTGCCGCGGTGGAAGATCTCGATGGTGCGTGCCGTCGCTCTCAAATCAACCTGCTGGCGAATGAGGCCATGCGGTACGGAATAGAGGAAGGTCTTGAACTCGACGTGATAATCGGTCGACACGCGGACCAAACGCCATTCGGCGAATTCGTAGTCTTCACCGGGAAGATTGGCGAGCGCGGCGCGCTCGACACTCTCAAACAGCTGCCGGCGACTGACGCCGAGCCGGCGCATGACATGATCATTGATGCGATCGAGTGCCTGGCCAATGGCAGCATTAGCCTCAGCAAGCGAGAAGAACGTGTGATTGCGCAGACGCCCTAAGATGCACGATTGGGCAAAACGGACCCCGTTCTCAACTTTAGATTTGTCCCTGGGCTTTCGTGGCCGTGCTGGAAGAACGCCGACGCCATAGTGAGAAGCCATCATGCCGTAGCTGCGGTTGATCTCGGGATCATAGAAACTGGCGCGACTGACGCCTGACTTCAGATTGTCGGGAACGATCAGCCGGGGAACGCCGTCAAAGAAGCGGAACATCCGGACATGTGAGCCGATCCAGTCCGGCAGTGTTTGCGTCCAGGTCGCCTCCGCATAGGTGAAGCTAGACGCGCCCAGCACCGCCACGAATATCTCCGCTTCGCGGATCTCGCCGGTCTTGCGATCAACGATCGGAATCTTCTTGCCGGAATAGTCGACGAAGACCTTGTCGCCGGCCGCATGCTCCTGGCGCATCGTCGGCGAAAGCCGTTGCTCAAAGCCACGGAAGAGCTCACAAAAGCGACTGTAGCCGTAACCCTCTGGATGCGACCCACGATACTCATCCCAGAGGATAAGCAGGGTGACGCCGGGCTTCTTGAGCTCGACGGCAAGCTCGGCCCAGTTGGGTTCGACGCGTCGTCTCGTGCCCTGTTTGACGCCATTGCGCGCAAAGAGCTTGTTCTCGAGCGCGTCATCGGTCAGTTCCCCCGGTAGGGGCCAGCTCAACCCAACTGCTGCTGCGCGCTGAAGATTATCCTGCACCGTACTGCGGGCTATTCCCAATACGACGGCGATCTCGCGGGAGCTCGTCCCGCTTCCGGCAAGCCGAAGCATTTGTCTTAATTGTCTCATGGTCAGCCTTCTCTTTGCCGGCATCAAAATGTCCTCGTTCATCGCGAGGTGATTGATGCCAAAGTTGCTGACCCAGGGGGTATCTTCAGTGTCGAAAACTGGCCGGATTTTGATTGGAATGGTGGCCGGCTTCAAATCGGAATGGTGGCCGGTCTTTGGTCGGATTGGCGGCCGGCTTCACGTCGGAATCCGCATCAAATCCTACGACGAGCTGAATGGCTGGCTGCTGGACAAGTGCATCAGCTACGCCCGTGCTCATAAGCATGTCGATCAGACGGAGCGCACGATCTGGGAGGTATTCGAAACGGAGAAGCCGCATCTGGTCAGCTATCCGGGTAAGTTCGACGGCTTCCATGCTGTGCAAGCCTCGATCGGCAAGACCTGCCTCGTGCGTTTCGACAACAACAAATACTCAGTGCTGTCGACCGCGGTCGGTCGCCCAGCCGAGATACATGCCTATGGAACGTTCGCAAATCCTCGACATGATGGGCACGCTGAAGCTGTTCGGCATGCGCAGCGCCTATGACGAGATCATGGCTTCCGGCATCAAGCGCCAGCACGAACCGCCGCGCATCGTCGGTGACCTGCTGAACTCGGAGATCGCCGAGAAGCAGGCGCGCTCCATCAAATACCAGATCACCGTTGCCAAGCTGCCGCTGGCCAAGGACATCGACGACTTCGACTTCACCGACACGCCGGTCAACGAAGGGCTGGTGCGCCAACTCGCGACCGGAGCCTTCCTCGCCGAGCAGCACAACATCGTTCTGGTCGGCGGGACCGGCACGGGAAAGTCCCACCTGTCCATCGCGCTTGCCCGTGCCCTGATCCGCAACGGCGCACGAGGCCGCTTCTTCAACGTCGTCGACCTCGTCAATCGGCTCGAGACAGAAGCACGTAGCGGCAAACAGGGGCGGCTTGCCGACTTCATCACCAGGCTCGACTTCGTCATCATGGACGAGCTCGGCTATCTCCCATTCGCCCAGGCCGGTGGACAGCTCCTCTTCCATCTGATCAGCAGGCTTTACGAGCGGACCTCGATCATCGTCACGACGAACCTGGCGTTCGGCGAGTGGCCGGCCGTGTTCGGCGACGCGAAGATGACCGCCGCTCTGCTCGACAGGCTCACCCACCATTGCGAAATCGTTGAGACCGGGAATGAATCCTGGCGCTTCAAAAACCGCTCTCAAAGCTAAAGCCGAAAAGACAAACAACCCGCGCCCGCAGGCCCCTGCGCTAAATGGACAGCTCCGGGCCTACGCGCGCTGACCCTATGCAACCAGAGGAAGGGGTCCCTTTTGGAAGCCGATATGGGGTCCCGTTACGAAGCCGATTGACATCTTCCGTGCGAGCGACCGGGCTGCAAAGCGCGGAGACATCAATTTGCATTACGGCAGCGAACCCGGATCGAAATTCTATAGCCATCTGTCTGATCAGTACGGCTATTTCAGCATTTTGCCCATCAGTCCGACCGAGAGCGAGGCGGCCTATGTGCTCGATGGGCTCTTCGATCAGGACACGGTCCTCGACATCCATGAATACTTTACCGACACAGGCGGGGCCAGTAATCATATCTTCGGGCTGTTCGCATTGATCGGAAAGCGGTTCTCACCGCGACTGCGCAATCTCAAAGACCGGAAGTTCCACACGTTCGAGAAGAGCGACGCATATCCGACCCTGTCGAACCATATCGGGGCGCCGATCAACACCACCCTGATTCTCGACCATTGGGACGATCTACTCCATCTCGCCGCGTCAATCACGACGCGGTCCGTGGTGCCGTCTACAATCCTCAAGAAACTGTCCGCATCTCCGAAGCAAAGCCATCTCGCGAGGGCGCTCCGCGAACTCGGGCGTATCGAAAGGTCGCTCTTCATGATCGAATGGTACTCAAGCCCGGCACTACGGCGGAGATGCGAAGCCGGTCTCAACAAGGGCGAGGCCGCCCATAAGCTGAAACGCGCTGTCTTTTTCCACGAGCGAGGCAAGATCCGCGACCGGTCGTTCGAAAGCCAGGCGTTCCGCGCCTCTGGTCTCAACCTCGTCGTCAGTGCGATCGTCCATTGGAATACCGTCTATCTCGACCGTGCAATCACACAGCTGAAACGAGCAGGTCAAGATATTCCTGATACTCTGTTGAAGCACATCTCGCCGCTCGGTTGGGAACATGTGTGGACGGCTCCTGCGGCACAGTGGTGATTCATACGATATCTCTCGGTCGATTGCAATCATGTGTCCGGCCTACTCGTGCGACCTACGGGTCGCTGGCCATGATGAAGTCCGCAGACAAGGTCCCAAACACATCATCGGGCTTTACAAGCTCAATGCTCCCAGGGGCTTTCCTCGTCTCCGGTCCGACCGGCTTGATCATCACATTTCAGCACCTCTCCGCCATCTCGGACGTAAAGTTACGCCCGAAATCTCATTCAAGCCGCAACGGACTTCATATACTGCTGCTCGCGGACCAGGAGCGCCCAGATAATCCTCGCTGTTTTGTTCGCGAGCGCGACGGTTACGACCCTTGCTGGCTTTCGGTCCATCAGGCTCACAGCCCAATCGTGACTGGCGCTGCTTCCATCCTTTGCGAAACGGATTATTGCGGTTGCACCGACAACCAATAGCTTTCGAATATATCCGTCGCCCTGCTTGCTAATGCCGCTCATGCGTTCCTTTCCGCCGGAACTGTGCGGTCTTGGCGTCAATCCCAACCAGGAAGCGAAGCGCCGTCCGGAGGAAAAGTTTCTAATGTCCGACACCGCCGCGGTGATGGCGCTCGCTGTTATGGGTCCCACACCTGGTATCGAGAGAAGGCGTCGTGCTGCTGCGTCAGCTCTGACACTGTCTACGATCTTCTTTTCGATCTTTACGACTTCGGCGCCTAATCGCTGCAATTGATCAATAATCGTCCACAGCATTGCGCGCGCCAGCTCCGGCAAGCTGCCCTGGATCTCGTGAAAATGCTCGACAAGTTTGGGGACGTTCTTTGCCCCGCCAGCACCGATGACGCCGAATTCGCTCAAGTGCCCACGCAATGAATTGATCAGCATCGTTCTCTGGCGAACAAGAAGCTCACGAACCTTGTGCATCATCAGTACCGACTGTTGATCGGCAGACTTCGCAGCGACGAACCGCATCGTCGGCCGTGTTACGGCCTCACAAATAGCCTCAGCATCGGCTGCATCTGTCTTGCCTCTTTTCACGTAGGGCTTCACGTACCCAGCCGGCATGAGTTTGACGACATGCCCAAGCTTCTCGATTTCCCGAGCCCAGTAATGCGAGCTTCCGCAGGCTTCGATGCCCACAAGGCACGGTTGGATACCGCGGAAAAACCGTAGTACCTCGCCTCGCCGAAGCTGCCGCCGAACCATAACGTTCCCGAGGTTATCGATGCCATGTACCTGAAAGACATTCTTCGCCAGATCAAGGCCAATCGTCGTAATCTTTCTCATGAACTGCTCCTCTATCGTTTCTGACCGCATGCCACTATGGCACAGCGGTTGCGGAGCAGGAGCCGTCCATCTCAACACATCACATCAACCTTACCGGCATCTACACCTGGGATGCCGAACATCAGATGCCGAACGGATTTCGATCGCTCCGTCTGCCAGCCGGGCTACGGCGGGTCGCATAAGTTCTCATTCCGTTCGCCCTAAGCGTACGATTTCGGACTGCTCTTGTTCTGACCCCAGAAGGGCGAAGCGTAGAGGCTATAGCGGGCAGCGCGTCGGACGAAACGCGCTGACTGTGGGGAACTCCGTCTTTTGCCCTGCTCAGCGGCGGGGACATCCACAGAAGCATCAAAATCGTGTTGGGGACCGCTCAAGAGGCGGGAGCGGTCCTCAAGGTTTCGAGAATGTTCTGCGGAGAAGAGACCTCATAGGGATCGGACTCGCAGTTGTCAGAGAGACCTTCCTCTTCAAACCATTTTTCCACTACGCCATCATTGACCACGGCAGCGTAGCGCCAAGAGCGCATCCCGAAGCCAACATTGTGCTTTGCGACCAGCATGCCCATTTTGCGAGTGAATTCGCCGGAACCATCCGGAATGAGATTGACCTTTTCTACCCCTAAGGCCTTACCCCACGCATTCATGGCAAAGGCATCATTGACTGATAGGCAATAGACCGACTCAATCCCCGCATCCCGGAACTCGTCATATAGCTTCTCGAAATCGGGCAATTGCCGAGTCGAGCAAGTCGGGGTGAACGCACCGGGAAGCGCAAATAGAACGACGCGCTTGCCGCTGAAGTAATCCTCGGTTGTTCTGACTTCCCACCGGTAGAGATTCGGCCCCTTCACTGTCTCGTCGCGAACGCGCGTATGAAAGGCAACGAAGGGAATTTTTTTTGTCATTGGCATCTGCATTTCTCCTTCTTCATTGGCATCAGCATCCTTCGGAAGAGAACCGGCGTCTTCGCCGCGATTGGCAGCTTGGCGGCTACCGACGAGCAAGCAGCAAGAGCCGTGCCACTTGACATCCAAACTGCAGCAGCACTGCTTTGTGGCGCGCATGGCCATGTTGGTGTGCGCGTATTGCCTTTGGCCACAAACTCCAGCAGGCGCCTTTCAAGGCTCAGCCCGTCGGCGCGATGGGCCGGTAGCTGCTGGCGCGTACTATCGCCTGCGAGGCCGATTTGCCGCGTTACGGTTCGGCGTTTCCTGTTGAGTATCCGGCCGCTACTCTTGGCAGAGAACCGACATCTCATGTTATCCTTGTCGTCCTCCTGACACGGCCGCATCCCCCCGAGCTCCTGCCAGACTTTCGTTTAGTCCTTGAATAGCAACCACAAAATTACCTCTTCGGCTCGGCAGATTCGATTGGCACGACACTTGAACCGACTTGGCCAGAATTGCCTTGCGGCAAGCACCCGCGGGCGCTCGGTGTGGTGGAACGAAGAGGGAAGGAAGCAACATGTCAAATCTAGCTCAAGTCCGCGCTTTGTCGAAAGGGAGAACAGTCCTTGGAGCCGGAATCTCCGATCGGCCCGGTTGGCGACAATTGTCCAAACTTCTAGCCCCCGGAGTCTGGCCGTCCGTAGATCTCAAAATGGATTTCGATCAGTACGTGCTTACTTGTGTCCTTTCGCGTGCGCTTGAGGAGATCGATGCCGGCGAGGCAACTGCGACAGAGGCAACGGGCCTTTCGCAAGTCGAGCTTCGAGACATCGTGAACCGCAGTTTTCCCGCACCAACGATTCACGCTTTCTCCCTGGAAGACGTCAGCGATGCGGAGCCTGGCATGGAGGAGGAGCTTCTGCGCGGTCTGCTGCTCGCGCATGCTCGACCGGACGATCCCGCGAGCGTAAGTTTCGCCAAGATCATAGCCCGCCGTGCTTTACGCCACGACCATCTCTGGAGGGAGCTCGGCCTTTTCGATCGGGTCGAACTCAGCCGTTTGCTCTCAACCCATTTCCCCAGGCTTGCAGCCGGCAATACCGACAACATGAGGTGGAAGAAGTACTTTTACCGCAAGCTCTGCGAGGCTGAGGGATTTTCGCTGTGCACGGCGACCGCTTGCCAAGAATGCAAGGAAATGGAGAGCTGCTTTGCCCCTGAGGAAGGGGAAAGTGTTCGCGTGGAGCCCTAGTAGGAGCCAACATTGAGGTAGGCACCGCCGACTCCGGCTGCGGGCCGCTGCGCTTCGCCGATTCAGCGTGCCCGGTTTACGACACATGCATGCACCCGTGGAGGCTATCATGTCGATCGCAGAACTTTACGCGGAGGTCCGCGGCAAGACACCCTTTTATCGTCACCTCTATGTCCAGGTGCTGGCAGCGATCGCCGCAGGCATCCTGCTCGGGCATTTCTATCCGGATATCGGCACTGAGCTCAAACCGCTCGGCGACGCCTTCATCAAGCTCGTCAAGATGATCATCGCGCCGGTCATCTTCCTGACGGTCGCGACCGGTATTGCCGGCATGACCGATCTCGCGAAGGTCGGCCGTGTCGCCGGCAAGACAATGCTCTACTTTCTAACGTTCTCCACTCTCGCGCTCGTCATCGGCCTGGTGGTCGCGAATGTGGTGCAGCCGGGCGCGGGTATGCATATCGACCCGGCCACGCTCGACGCCAAGGCGGTAGCCACCTATACGGCCAAGGCGCATGAGCAATCCGTCACCGGCTTCCTCATGAACATCATCCCGACGACGTTGGTCAGTGCTTTCGCCGAGGGCGACATTCTGCAGGTGCTCTTCATCTCGGTCCTCTTCGGCATTTCGCTCGGCATGGTCGGCAACAAGGCCGAGCCCGTCGTCCATTTCCTGCAGGCGCTGACGCTGCCGATCTTCCGGCTGGTCGCCATCCTCATGAAAGCCGCGCCGATCGGCGCCTTTGGCGCCATGGCCTTCACCATCGGCAAATACGGCATCGCCTCGATCGCCAACCTCGCCATGCTGATCGGCACCTTCTATCTGACGTCGTTCCTGTTCGTCTTCGTCGCGCTTGGCGCGGTCGCGTGCTACAACGGCTTCTCAATTTTCTCGCTCATCCGCTACATCAAGGAGGAGTTGCTGCTGGTGCTCGGCACCTCGTCCTCGGAAGCCGCGCTGCCGGGTCTGATGAACAAGATGGAGAAGGCGGGCTGCAAGCGCTCGGTGGTCGGCCTCGTCATCCCGACCGGCTATTCCTTCAACCTCGACGGCACCAACATCTACATGACGCTTGCGGCGCTCTTCATCGCCCAGGCAACGGACACGCCGCTCTCCATCGCCGACCAGGTCCTGCTCCTGCTCGTCGCCATGCTGAGCTCGAAGGGGGCCGCCGGCATCACCGGCGCCGGCTTCATCACGCTCGCTGCCACTCTGTCGGTCGTTCCATCCGTACCGATCGCCGGCATGGCGCTGATCCTCGGCATCGACCGCTTCATGTCGGAATGCCGGGCGCTAACCAACTTGGTCGGCAATGCGGTCGCGACCGTGGTAGTCGCGAAATGGGAAGGCGAGCTTGCCGGGGCGCATCTTGCAGCCGCCCTTGCAGGCAAGGCGCCGGTCCAGACCATGCCGGCGGTTGTCAAGCCAGCGGAGTAATGCCCTTGAGGCCGGATGATAAATGCCTTTTTTTTCGCGACCTGTTTCGCAGATCGCGCCCACTTTCTTGCGGCGCGACCACGGGCTGCCTGTCTGTGCAGCAGGTATTTACCCCAACCTTCCCGCATTCTTGATTGTCGCCCAAGGGGCAAAGAGCGATTTTGACGGAATTCTCCCGATCGGTTCCGCTCAGATCCTCGACGGCCCACGCAGTTAATGAGTGATTGACAGAAGGGACAAAGCGCGTGAAGACCAACACCATTCCAGATCATGTACCGCGCGAACTGGTGCGGGACTTCAGTCTTTCAGTTCACCTGGCATGGCTCCGACGCCTAACGGCGATCCGCACGCTGCCGTGGCCTGTGTTCATGACGGGCCACCGATCTTTTACTCTCCGTCCAACACGCGTGATGGGCGAGGTACCTGGGTCATAACACGCGCGAGAGACCAGCGCCGGGTGCTGCAGGATACAAGGACCTTTTCCAGCCATCGTAGCATCTTCGCCTCCGCACTGGCCGAACATTGGCCGGTCATCCCGCTCGAACTGGATCCACCGACCCATGGTGTGTTTCGTGCACTGCTAGATCCTCTGTTCTCATCCGAGCGGGTGATTGCACTCGAGCCGACTATCCGCGAGAGAGAGCGCGCTGATCGACCGCATAGCGAGAGAGAGCCAGCTGTGACGTCATGAGGGATTTTGCCTTGCCCTTCACGGTCAGCGTCTTTCTTAGCTTTCTGGGGCTTTCGCAGAGGCGATCCGAAGTATTTGTTGGCTGGGTAAGCGATTTACTCCACGGTAACGCAGACAAGCGAACGGCAGCAGGCCGGTCTATCGTGGGCTTCATTGACGAACTTGCAGCCAGGCGCCGCAGGACACCAGCTTTCGATTTCATGACTTTTGTCGTGCAGGCGGAGATTGATGGCCGCTCCTTAACAGAAGAGGAAGTCCGTGGCATCGGTGTGCTTTTCTTGGTCGCGGGACTCGACACGGTCGCGGCTGCGATAGGCTTTGACATGGCCTATCTCGCACGCAATCCAAAGGACCAGGAGTTGTTGCGGAACGAACCGGATCGGGTCATGCTCGCCGTTGAAGAATTGCTGCGCGCCTATTCAACCGTTCAGATGATCCGCGTGGCCGCAAGGGATATCGTGTTCGAAGGCGTGCCGATCCGTAAGGGATTATGTTTCCTGCGCCACTATGTTTGCCAATCGTGATCCATCGGAATTCGAGTGCCCTGAGAATATCGATCTGGCACGACGGGGGAACCACCACACCGCTTTTGGCTATGGTCCACACCTTTGCATCGGAGCGCACCTTGCACGGCGAGAAATCGTCGTTGGCGTACGCGAAAGGTTGGCGCGCATCCCGACTTTCCGCATCAAAGAAGGTGCGGCGCCGATTACCCATAACGGTCATGTATTCGGGATCAGGGATCTTATTCTGACTTGGACCTGATCGGGAACCGGCCGTACGCAGACGCGCACGGCTCAAAACGCCCAGCCGCTCAACGACCTCCTCAACAAGCAGCGGCTTTAAGGCCGTTAAGACGACTGTCGCCTTTGTCGGCCTGACGACACAGGCTCGTTTGAGCCCATTTCTCGTATATCGCGGCTAAGTAGCTGAAAAAGACACTATAAATGCATTCTTTGGGTGGTCAGCCAGATTGGCATGAACTTTGAACGTGTTCGATTGAGCGGCGGCGCCAAGTTGCTAGTGAGCACACCACCACGGATCTCAGGTTCGAGTGGCCGCGGTTTCAGGAACCATTACCGCACATTCGGTTGAGTTCTCGTGACGCGTCAACGTGGAAGCATAGACCGTCGTAAGCGAAAGGGAAGAACGAGGTGATGAAGACCGCAGAAAGGCCGGCCCTTTTGGGGAAATCTCGAAAACTCCGTTGTCCGGTCCAGGCGGGGCAGCGATGAGCTTCGCGCCGGAAACCGCGTATCTTCGCCGATAACGCGTGGTCCTGCGGACACGCTTCATAGAATTCTGAACCTCTATTGAGCCGATGCATCAGGCAACCATTACCCAACTCTTCGACCGGGAAGCAATCCGCGACTGTCTCCATCGTTACTGTCGAGGGATCGACCGGGCAGACGAGGCCGCTTTGCGCAGCTGTTATTGGCCCGATGCAACTGACAATCACGGAAGCTACTCCGGCTCTGCCCGGGGGTTCATTCAGCTTGCGCTTAGTGTCTTCAAAACCCAGCCGCGCAACGTCCACCAGCTTGCAAACATAATGGTCGAGTTCCTGGGCTCGGCAGAGGCCGCGGTAGAAAGCTATTTCATCGCGCTGCAGCGCGGACCCGACGAGGCAGGCGAGATGAGGCAGATGCTCCTGTGCGGACGATACTGTGATTTGTTTCAGAAAAGGGAAGGGGAGTGGCGCATCTTCGAACGCACCGTAGTCTATGATTGGGTCGAAGAGCAGAGGCCCCCGACGTCCACGGAAGCTGAGCTGTTCGGTCCTCGCCAGCCGATTGGGGCACCGCACCCGAATGATCCCGTCTACGAACTTTTGAAGCGGCGCGCTCCTCTGAAAACTCATCTAAAGAACCGGGTCGGCGGTGGAGAAGAAGAATAATGATTCGACTTCGCTACCCTCCTTTTCCCCCCGCCACCGCCTGCCCGGTGAAGACACGCCTGGACGATTGCCCGGTTCAGCCAGGGCGGGTCATCATCGTGACAGGTGCGGCAGGGGGTATCGGCCGTGCGCTGGTCGATATTTTTGCCACGAGTGGAGACATTGTAGTCGCGGTGGACCTTCCAGACAGCGGTGTGATCGAACTGGGCCGTTATCTCGGCCAGCCCAATCTCGGCCTTGAGTTCGACGTGTCGCGACACGACGATGTCCTCGCATTCTGTACCCTTCTGGAAAAACGATTCTCGCAGATTGGAGTGCTCGTCAATAATGCGGGGATAGGTCCGACGATGGCTGCGACCGTCGACACTCCCATCCAAGATTTTCAACGCGCTCTAGCAGTAAACCTCATCGGGCCGTACTCGATGGCGTGCGAAAGCGCCAAGCTGATGAAACCTGGCGCAGCCATCGTCAACGTCGCTTCGCTTGCTGGCCTCCTCGGCAACCCGAAGCGCAATGGCTACGCCGCTTCGAAAGCTGCGCTGATCTCAATCACGAAATCGCTGGCGTGCGCATGGGCTTCGCGCGGCATCCGCGTGACAGCGGTAGCCCCCGGTTACGTGCGTACGCCAATGGTCGCGGAATTAGAAACAGCTGGCAAGTTGGACGTCAGGGCAATAAGGCGCCGCGTGCCGATAGGCCGACTGGCTCGTCCCGACGAGATCGCGCGACCCGTGCACTTCCTGGCCAGTGAGCAGGCAGGTTTCATCACCGGATCGACGCTTGTAGTCGATGGTGGCTGGATGTCATTCAACCAACCAGGTGCAGCCCACCCAACTCAGGGTAGGACGCCCGGAGCAGAACTCTTACGCCCGGTCGAGGACACCGGTGCGCGAACGGTGGTCGTCATGGATGGTGCTAAAGGCATAGGCGCGGCTATCGCTCGCCGCTTTGCCGCGAGCGGCGATACGGTTGTGATCGCTGACGGAGACGGTGGTGCAGCGGTAAAGCTCGCTGACTTGCTCGGCGACAAGCACCTGTCAAGCCGCGTGGACAGGACAGTCGAGAGCGAGGTCGTCGCGCTCTTCGAAGATTTGCGGAAACGCTTCGGCCACATCGACGTCTTCGTCAACGGCCTTGGCGTGAATGGCACATTCGTCCCCGATCTTGAGCAGGCCACGGCAGGGCTCAAAAACACTCTGGGGATAAATCTTACTGGCGCCTTCACCTGCGTGCGCGAGGCCGCGATATCGATGCGACCTGGTAGTGTAATCCTGAATCTCGCAACTAGTTGCAGGCTCTTACCTCTCTCGATGAAGCATGCTTACGCCGCGTACAACGCTGGCCTGGATATGCTTACCCGATGCATGGCGGCCGAATTCGGGCCGCTTGGGATCCGCATAGCCACAGTCGCTCCAGGTCACATCCGCGCGTCTGGCGACCTCCAGTGCGAAACGGCTACAGGCACACGCCCGAGATCGCTCCGACAGGAGATCCCTTTAGGCAGGTTTGGGGAACCGGAGGAAGTCGCCGAAGCAGTCTACTTTCTGGCATCGTCTGATGCCTCCTACATCAACGGCTCGATCCTGCACGTGGACGGAGGCTGGAGCTCGTCCGGAGACGCGGGGAGCTGAGATTTCCCATGTTGGCTGTGGAGCTCTCACAATGACCCCTTCGACACAGTCGCTTCATCGATCATGGGAGCGTGCTCGTGAATCGAGGTCGTGCCAGGCACGCCTACATGCCCGTACTGACCGCCCGGTCATCACGAGCTGTGTCATCCCCTCCGCAAACAAGGAGACACCATGGAGTTCGCAACGTTCATTCTGGCTGCCCAGCGAGGCTATCATCAATCTTCCGATAGCGTCATCCGCAACTCAGTGGAGCAGGCCGTTCTTTCGGAGCAGGCTGGCTTCCGCACAGCTTGGTTCGCCGAGCACCACTTCAACAACTACAGCCTCGTCCCGTCGCCCTTGCTGATGGTCGCCCACTGTGCCGGATTGACGAGCACCATACGCCTCGGCACCGCGGTCTGCGTGCTGCCACTCTATCAGCCGCAGCGCCTGCTGGGGGAAATCGGCTTTGTCGATATCGTTGCGAACGGCCGACTCGAGCTCGGCGTTGGTTCAGGATACCAGCAGTTTGAATTCGACCGCTTCGGCGTCAATGTAGATGAGGCGCCGGCCGTCTTTTCGGAATACCTCGACATCTTGCTCAAGGGTCTCAAGCAAAAGATCTTTTCCCACAATGGTCACTACACGCAGATCCCTGCGACGGCAATTTCGGTGCGCACTCTTCAAAAGCCAACCCCGCCGATCTGGATTGCCACCGGGTCCTCCAAAACAATGCGCCGAGCCTATCGTGAGGGACACAACCTTTTCGTTACGGCCCTCCATGAGGGCTTGGAAACTCTGGGCCTGCTGCGAGACATCGTCCAGACGGCCGCTGTATCCGAGGGCAAAAAGGTCCGTGACGCCAAGCTGTCGCTTTTGCGCTGCTGCTATGCCAGCGATGATGGAGCGGAAATCAACTGCTATCTCGATAACGCCCGCTTTCAGCGCCGGCTGTCCGAGGCCCTGCATCAGCGTCGGCAACAGAGCAAGGACGGCTACATGTTGGAGGAGGTGCCGACTCATCAGGACTTCTCGTTCGATACTATGCGTAAGAACCTGCCCATCGGGAACATAAATTGCGTGATTGATCGCCTTCTGGAGGAGATCGAAGTCCTGAAGCCGGACCAGATTGCAATTCAGACGCAGTTGGGGGATTTGAACCAAAGAACGATGCTGCGCCAGATAGAGCTCTGGGGAGACAGGATCATCCCAGCAGTCCAGAAATCTCTCGGGCAGCCGGACACTTGAAGTTGTCTGCCTGACTTTCAGATCAGCTCACCTTCCTCACACGCTACCGCGGTACCCGGCAAGTGCAAGCCGGGCCTCCAGATGTAGGGCACGCATGGAGCTCTTCCGAAGGCACCAGCTGTGGATCGTCATAGGACGCATGCACATTCATACGACAGTACCCATTTGAGCTCCGATGGCCGAAGTCACGGTTAAATCCAGTGAGGGCCGGGAAGCAGCGTGAAGCACGCTTGAACGAACGTTTGGCACTTCGCGTTGATAAAGCCTCCACGAGAAGAGCGCTCCCATCCCCTCCTCAGCCCTGATCGGCAGCATCGTCTTGTCGGATCTTAACGTCTGATAGGCGACTGAACCGCGCCGGGTTTGCCGGAGGCTCCAACTTCTGAGAAAGTGGAGCCGATATGAGCAAGACAACAAACAAATTTTCACCTGAAGTCCGCGCCCGAGCAGTGCGGATGGTTTTGGATCACCAAGGGGAATATTCCTCGCGATGGGCGGCGGTTTCCTCGATCGCCGCCAAGATCGGCTGCATGGCGCAGACGCTCAATGAATGGGTGAAGAAGGCGGAAGTGGACGATGGTTCCCGGCCTGGACTCCCAAGCGAAGTCGCCGAGAAGATGAAGGCTCTGGAGCGGGAGAACCGCGAGCTTCGGCAGGCCAATGAGATACTGCGCAAAGCGTCCGCTTATTTCGCGATGGCGGAGCTCGACCGCCCATTGAAGCGATGATCTCCTTTATCGACGAACACCGCTCCGTATTCGGGGTCGAGCCGATCTGCAGGCTGCTGCCGATTGCCCCATCAACCTACTACGAGAACGTTGCCAAACGCCTGGACGTGGACCGGTTATCGGTCCGCGCCCGCAGCGACATTGCCTTGAAGATCGAGATACGCCGTGTGTTCGAGGCGAACTTCCGCGTCTACGGCGTGCGCAAGGTCTGGCGGCAATTGAAGCGGGAGGGCTTCGATATAGCCCGCTGCACCGTCGCCCGGCTCATGCGATCGATGGGACTTCAGGGTATCATCCGGGGCAAGCCGATCCGCACGACGATCCCGGACAAGACGGCTCCGAGCCCGCTCGATCGGGTGAACCGCCAGTTCAAGGCTCCTGCGCCGAACAGGCTCTGGGTTTCGGATTTCACCTATGTGGCCACCTGGCAAGGCTTCGTCTACGTGGCCTTCGTCATCGACGCCTTCGCGCGCCGGATTGTCGGCTGGCGGGTGAGCCGGACGGCGCATGCCGGGTTCGTCCTCGATGCTTTGGAACAGGCGCTTCATGAGCGGCGTCCCGTTCATGGTGGCGGCCTGATTCACCACTCGGACAGGGGCGTTCAATACGTGTCGATTAAGTATTCGGAGCGATTGGCGGAGGCAGGCATCGAGCCTTCCGTCGGAAGCGTCGGCGACTCTTACGACAACGCCCTCGCCGAAACGATCAACGGCCTCTACAAGGCCGAGGTCATCCATCGGCGAGGACCGTGGCGCAGCTTCGAAGCGGTTGAACTCGCCACTCTGGAATGGGTCGACTGGTTCAACCATCGACGGCTTCTGGAGCCCATCGGCAACATTCCCCCCGCCGAAGCCGAGGAGCAGTATTACGCCATGCTGGACGAACCAGCCATGGCTGCATAACTTAAACCAAACAGCCTCCGGCAAACCCGGCGCGGTTCAGACGCTTACGACAATTGCTGGTTACAATTGTCGGTTCCGCGACAAGGATTTGATTTGTGATGCAGGTAGTCTCGTTTCCGCATAAGTAACTGGTAACGTACAACAATGTAACTCTATTCGGTCTACCCGCCGAGTTGGCACGGGTCTTGTAACCATCCTTACGCAGGCGGCAAAAGCTGCCGGCGACATTCATTCTGCGGGCAACCGCGATGGTTCGAACAAACGAAGGAAAGCAACATGGCAGGTCTGCGTCAAATCGCATTCTACGGCAAAGGTGGTATCGGCAAATCCACCACCTCTCAAAATACGCTCGCGGCCCTAGTCGATCTCGGGCAGAAAATCCTTATCGTGGGCTGCGATCCCAAGGCCGACTCCACCCGCCTCATCCTGAACTCGAAGGCGCAGGACACGGTCCTGCATCTCGCGGCAAAGGAAGGTTCGGTGGAAGACCTCGAGGTGGAGGACGTGCTGAAGGTCGGTTACAAAGGCATCAAATGCGTAGAGTCGGGCGGCCCCGAGCCGGGCGTCGGTTGCGCCGGGCGCGGCGTCATCACGTCGATCAACTTCCTGGAAGAAAACGGCGCCTACGATGATGTCGACTACGTCTCCTACGACGTGCTCGGCGACGTGGTGTGCGGCGGCTTCGCGATGCCCATCCGCGAAAACAAGGCCCAGGAAATCTACATCGTAATGTCCGGCGAGATGATGGCACTCTATGCCGCCAACAACATCGCTAAGGGGATCCTGAAATACGCCCACTCGGGCGGCGTGCGGCTCGGCGGGTTGATTTGCAATGAGCGACAGACAGACCGCGAACTCGATCTCGCCGAGGCACTCGCGGCCAAGCTCAATTCCAAGCTCATTCACTTCGTGCCACGCGACAACATTGTCCAGCACGCCGAGCTCAGGAAGATGACGGTTATCCAGTATGCACCGGACTCCAAGCAGGCGGCGGAATATCGCGCGCTGGCTGAAAAGATCCACGCCAATTCGGGCCAGGGCACCGTCCCGACCCCGATTACCATGGAGGAACTCGAGGACATGCTGCTCGACTTCGGCATCATGAAGACCGACGAGCAGATGCTTGCAGAACTCCAGACCAAAGAAGCGGCGGTAGCAGCTGCCCAGTGACTGCCTCGCAGACGAGGTCGGAACTTTACCCGGCGCAACATTCCACCAACGCTGCCTCCTCTTGGAGGCATCACCCGAACCGCGAAAAGGGGCAGGCGAATGAGCCTCGATTACGAGAATGACAGTGCTCTCCATGAGGAGCTTATCACGCAAGTGCTGTCGCATTACCCAAACAAAGCGGCGAAACGTCGCCAAAAGCACCTCAGTGTCGCATCGGATAGCGAGGAGGCCGGCGAGGAAGGCCAGGCCATCTCCGAATGTGACGTAAAGTCGAACATCAAGTCCATTCCAGGCGTGATGACGATCCGCGGCTGCGCCTACGCTGGCTCGAAAGGCGTGGTCTGGGGCCCGGTCAAGGACATGGTCCATGTCTCGCATGGGCCGGTCGGTTGCGGTCAATATTCATGGTCGCAGCGCCGCAATTACTATGTCGGCACGACAGGTGTCGATACATTCGTAACGATGCAGTTCACCTCCGATTTTCAGGAGAAGGACATCGTCTTCGGTGGCGACAAAAAGCTGGAAAGGATCATCGATGAGATCGGGGAACTGTTTCCCTTGAACAAGGGCCTCACCATCCAGTCCGAATGTCCGATCGGTCTCATTGGCGACGACATCGAGGCGGTTTCGCGCAAGAAGGCCAAGGAGTACGAAAAAATAATCGTGCCGGTACGCTGCGAAGGCTTCCGCGGCGTCTCGCAATCGCTCGGCCACCACATCGCCAACGACGCCATCCGCGACTGGGTGTTCGACAAGACGGACATCGAATTCGAACCCGGTCCCTACGATGTCAACGTGGTCGGCGACTACAACATCGGCGGCGACGCCTGGGCCTCGCGCATCCTGCTTGAAGAGATGGGCCTGCGCGTCGTCGGCAACTGGTCGGGGGACGCGACGCTTGCGGAAGTGGAGCGTGCCCCCAAGGCCAAGCTCAACCTCATCCACTGCTACCGCTCGATGAACTACATCTGCCGGCACATGGAAGAAAAATACGGCATTCCCTGGATGGAATATAACTTCTTCGGCCCCTCCCAGATCGAGGCCTCTCTGCGCAAGATTGCCAGGCATTTCGGCCCGACGATCGAAGAACGGGCCGAGAGGGTCATCGCCAAGTACCGGCCGCTGGTCGACGCCGTGATCGACAAGTACTGGCCGCGCCTCCAGGGCAAGAGAGTGATGCTCTATGTCGGCGGTTTGCGCCCCCGTCACGTCATCACCGCCTATGAAGACCTCGGCATGCAGATCGTCGGCACCGGCTACGAATTCGCCCACAACGACGACTATCAGCGCACCGGCCATTACGTGAAGAAAGGCACGCTGATCTATGACGACGCAACCAGTTACGAACTGGATAAGTTCATCGAGAGGATTCGTCCCGATCTTGTTGGCTCCGGCATCAAGGAAAAATACCCCGTGCAGAAGATGGGCATACCATTTCGCCAAATGCACTCATGGGATTATTCCGGCCCGTACCACGGCTATGACGGCTTCGCCATCTTCGCCCGCGACATGGACCTGGCCATCAACAATCCGGTCTGGGACCTCTACGACGCGCCCTGGAAGAAAGTGACCACGCCTGCGGCAGCGGTTGCAGCCGAATAGAAGCGTGGTCTTCCGCGGACCGGAACCCGCGGGAGACCCGACGTCTCAAAAAGTTTTCCTGTGCCGCCGTTTGACGAGGCCAGATGAAAAAGGGTGACCAGTATGCCGCAATCGGCCGAAAAGATTCTTGACCATGCTCCCTTGTTCCGCGAGCCGGAATACAGAAAGATGCTAGCGGAGAAGAAGCTGAATTTCGAATGTCCTCACTCCGATCAAATCGTCACTGACCAAGCTGAATACACCAAGACCTGGGAATATCGCGAAAAGAATCTTGCCCGCGAAGCGCTCGTGGTGAACCCAGCCAAAGCCTGCCAGCCGCTGGGCGCGGTATTCGCCGCCGCGGGATTCGAGCGGACCATGTCCTTTGTGCATGGCAGCCAGGGCTGCGTTGCTTATTACCGGTCGCACCTTTCGCGGCATTTCAAGGAGCCTTCATCGGCAGTCTCATCCTCGATGACTGAGGACGCGGCAGTGTTCGGCGGCCTGAAGAACATGGTCGATGGGCTCGCCAATACTTACGCGCTCTACGACCCGAAGATGATTGCTGTCTCTACCACCTGTATGGCGGAAGTCATTGGTGACGATCTGCATGGCTTCATTGAGAACGCCAAGAGCGAAGGCTCAGTCCCTCCCGAATTTGACGTACCCTTCGCCCATACGCCTGCCTTCGTCGGCAGCCACGTCGACGGCTATGACGCCATGGTCAAAGGCATCCTGGAGCACTTCTGGAAAGGCAAGGAGCGTACGGAGGCGGCTGGCACGATTAATATCATCCCGGGCTTCGATGGCTTCTGCGTCGGGAACAATCGCGAACTCAAGCGTCTGCTCAACCTTATGGGCGTGTCCTACACCTTCATCCAGGATGCCTCCGACCAATTCGATACGCCGTCCGACGGCGAATTCCGTATGTATGACGGAGGCACGAAAATCAAAGACGTAAGAGCGGCACTTAATGCGGAGGCGACGCTCTCGCTGCAGCACTACAATACCCGCAAGACGCTCGATTATTGCCAGGAGTTCGAGCAGGCTACCGCCTCCTTCCACTACCCGCTCGGGGTCAAGGCAACCGACGAGTTCTTGATGAAGGTGTCGGAGATTTCCGGCAAGGAAATCCCCGAGACAATACGCTTGGAACGCGGCCGACTGATCGACGCCATGGCAGACAGCCAATCCTGGTTGCACGGTAAAAAATATGCAATCTACGGCGATCCTGACTTCGTCTACGCCGCAGCCCGGTTCATCATGGAAACTGGCGGCGAACCCATCCATTGCCTCGCCACCAACGGCACGACCGCCTGGGAAGCCGAGATGAAGGAGCTGCTTGCATCTTCTCCCTTCGGCAAGGATGCCCAAGTCTGGCCTGGAAAGGATCTGTGGGCAATGCGATCGCTGCTCTTCACCGAGCCGGTAGACCTGCTGATCGGCAATTCCTATGGCAAGTACCTCGAGCGCGATACCGGCACGCCGCTCGTCCGGCTTATGTTTCCGATCTTCGACAGACACCATCACCATCGTTTTCCGCTCATGGGCTACCAGGGCGGACTCCGTGTCCTAACAACGATCCTCGACAAGATCTTCGACAAACTCGATCGCGAGTCGATGCTGCTTGGTGTGACGGATTATTCTTATGACCTCACGCGGTAAAAGGAGCGGTTGGCTGAGACGCGGCCAACCCTCTTCCGATGGACTGGGAGAATAGCGTAATGCAATCGCCCACTGCTAAAATCCAGGATGTTTTCGACGAGCCCGGCTGCGAGATAAATCGAGCCAAAGATGACAAGGCGCGCAAAAAGGGCTGTTCGAAACCGCTAACCCCCGGCGCGGCAGCCGGAGGCTGCGCCTTCGATGGCGCCAAGATTGTGCTGCAGCCAATCACCGACGTCGCGCATCTGGTTCATGCACCGCTCGCCTGCGAGGGCAATTCCTGGGACAACCGAGGTACGGCGTCGTCCGGTCCCACGCTGTGGCGCACCAGCTTCACCACTGATCTAACCGAACTCGACATCATCATTGGGCAGAGCGAGCGGAAGCTGTTCCACGCGCTGCGCCAGATCAAGGAAGCGTATGCGCCGCCAGCGATCTTTGTTTATGCGACCTGCGTAACCGAACTCATCGGTGACGACATCCAGGCCGTCTGCAAGCGCGCGGCGGAAAAATTCGGCTTACCGGTGGTGCCGATCAATGCGCCAGGCTTCGTTGGTTCAAAGAACCTCGGCAACAAGCTCGCCGGCGAGGCATTGCTCGATCACGTCATCGGCACCATGGAGCCTGATGACGTCGGTCCTTACGACATCAATATCCTTGGAGAGTTCAATCTGTCTGGCGAGTTCTGGTTGATAAGGCCACTTTTGGACCGGCTTGGCATCCGCGTTCGCGCCTGCATTCCCGGTGACGCGCGCTACCGAGATGTAGCCTGCTCGCACCGCGCACGCGCAGCCATGTTGGTGTGCTCGACGGCACTCATCAACCTTGCTCGGAAAATGGAAGAGCGTTGGCAAATCCCCTTCTTTGAGGGGTCCTTCTACGGCATCACCGCCACCTCGGAAGCTCTCCGACGGATTGCGGAGCTGCTCGTAAAGAGAGGTGCCGATGCACAGATCCTCGATCGCACCGATACACTCATTGCAGAGGAGGAGGCGATTGCGTGGAAAAGACTTGAATTATATCGCCCCCGGCTCCAAGGCAAGCGGGTGCTTATCAACAGCGGCGGCGTGAAGTCCTGGTCGCTTGTACATGCATTGATGGAGATCGGCATGGAGATCGTTGGCACCTCGGTCAAGAAATCGACGGCCGGAGATAAGGAGCGCATCAAGCAGGTGCTGAAGGACGAGCACCACATGTTCGAGTCGATGGCGTCTCGAGAGCTCTACACCATGCTCTCAGAGCACAAGGCCGACATCATGCTGTCAGGCGGGCGCACCCAGTTCATTGCGTTGAAGGCAAAGACACCTTGGCTTGATATCAACCAGGAGCGCCACCATCCCTATGCCGGCTATGACGGCATGGCGGAGCTCGTGCGCCAGATCGACCTGGCTATTCACAACCCTATCTGGTCCGAAGTACGGGAGCCCGCACCGTGGGAAATCGATTCTCATGCGGAGGAACAACCGAGCGCGCACACGCTCACCGAGGCTGCGGGTGTCGCGCCCTCAAAAACTCGCCGGCACGACGTCGGTGACTTGTCTGAGTGTTGAGGTAACGTAAATGGTTCACGTCTATCCCCAAACCAAATCAGCAACAGTCAATCCGCTCAAGTCGTCCCAGCCGCTGGGTGCCGCGTTAGCCTTTCTCGGCGTGGAGGGTGCGGTTCCGCTGTTCCACGGCAGCCAAGGCTGCACCAGCTTCGCGTTGGTTCAATGTGTACGCCATTTCAAGGAAACGGTCCCTTTGCAGACTACGGCAATGGACGAATTGGCAGTAGTCGTGGGCGGGGCAGGCCATCTGAAAGAAGCGATTCTCAACTTGAAGGAGCGCGCGAACCCGCGGCTGATCGGGATCTGCACGACGGCTCTAGCGGAAACCCGTTCTGAAGATTTCGCAACGCAAATCGCCAACATCAAAATGATGCGCGCGGATGAACCTGGCACGGAGATAGTGCTGGCAAATACGCCGGATTTCGATGGCGCCCTCGAGGAGGGATGGTCCAAGGCGGTCACCGCAATGATCGAACGGATTACCCGGCGGGGCCAGCAGCCGCGTCGCGCGAAAAAGGCACCAGTGATCGAGAGGATTAGAGAGCCTGGCGAGCAGCCGTTGAAACGGAAGAAACTCGCGATCTTGCCCGGCTGGCATCTCACGGTCGCTGACATAGAGCATTTGCGCGAGATCGCGGAAAGTTTCGGGCTTAAGCCGGCGATCCTTCCGGACGTATCCGGCTCGCTTGACGGAACGGTGCCCGACCGCTGGATACCTGTCACCTACGGCGGCACCAGCGTTGAGGATATCCAGGAGTTGGGCACGGCGGTGCAATGCATTGGAGTCGGAGAACATATGCGGCGGCCGGCTGAACTGCTGCAGAAGCTGACGGGTGTGCCATACACCTTATTCCAGTCGCTGACGGGATTGAGGAACGTCGACCGGTTCGTCTCGCTTCTTTCCGAGATTTCCGGCGTGCCGGCACCGGCAAAGATCCACCGTTGCCGCTCACAGCTGCAGGACGCGTTGCTCGACGGACACTTCCATTTCGCCGGCAAGAAGATCGCGATCGCCGCCGAACCGGACCAGCTTTACCAGTTCGCCACCTTCTTCACCGGGCTTGGCGCCGAGATAGTGGCGGCTGTTACCACTACCGGTGCATCACGAATTCTCGAGAAAGTGCCCGCCGAATCGATCCAGATCGGCGATCTTGGCGATTTCGAAAATCTGGCCGGCGGCGCTGATCTTCTCGTTACCCACTCGCACGGCCGCCAAGCGGCGGAGCGCCTAGGCATTCCTCTCCTGCGCGTCGGCTTCCCGGCATTTGACCGTCTCGGCAGCCAGCACAAGCTCACAATTCTCTATCGGGGCACGCGCGACATGATCTTCGAGGCGGCAAACATCTTCCAGGCCAACCAGCACACGCCATCGCCCGAGATGGTCTATGCACTGCGGAACCGGAGTAATGCCGGATGAATTCGGTTCGTCGCCTGTCGCTCGTCGCTGACGAGATTCACCCGCGGAATCACGGCGCATTGCGCATCGCGATTGCGACGCAGGATATGAAAGCGCTTAATGCCCATTTCGGATCGGCCAAGCACTTTGCAGTCTACGATGTGACGCGTAACGGCTGGGATTTCGTGGAAGCGGTGAGCTTCGATGACGTCTCCGACGAGACCGGGAAGCATCGGATCGAGGGCGATGACCGGATCACACCGAAGGTCAACGCGTTGAGCGGCTGTCACCTCCTCTTTTGTGTGGCTATCGGCGGACCTTCCGCAGCCAAGGTGGTATCGGCGAAAATCCACCCGATAAACGTGGGGCATCCTGAACCCATTCAAGACGTGCTTTCGCGAACCCAGAAAATGCTTAGCACGGCTCCGCCGCCGTGGCTGCGCAAGGCTCTGGCGCAAGCAGGTGTCGCCGAAAAGAAACCGTTCGAGGACGAGGACTGATGTCATGAAAGAAATGTCGGCCACTGCGGGCACGCCCGCTGCCAACGAGCACGAGGCGGCCCTTGCCACCCCTTTCGTCAGATGCCTCATACGACTGATCCGCGCTGAGGATGCTTATGGCTGGCAGGACGGCGCATCGGACGTGGAGCTGTTGGCCAAATTCATCGTCACCGAAGAGCAGCGCCGTCAAATCCCGATCATCTGCGATCCCGATCCGGATGTCATGTTGAGGCTCAATCTCTTTTACACCGCCGTCGGCCTTACAATCGAAGCGCGCACCGGTCTGGTGGCGTCGCCGACTATGATGATCAGCCATGAGGGCTTTGGGCGAGTGCTTCTCACGACGGGGCGGCTGGTCGTCTTTTCGAAAACAGTGCGCGACGTCCACCGGTTTCGCTTCGCGGCGCTTCGGAACCTCGCAGAGGCCGGGGCAAAACTCGTCGACGATGCGATCGCTCTTATCGAAACCTACCCCGAAGTGGCGCGAGCCTGACGGTTGAACCGTCAATAATTTAATCGCTGGCCCTCTCTGCGCTTGAGGACCGACGTGGGCAGCGGCGAGCTTTGCTGTCGACACCACCTGCCGGCGAGGAGCAATGTGTAGCGATCCGAACGGTGGCGTCGAGATTTGTCGGTTCAGCGACACAGGCTCGTTCACCAAACTTTTCTTTGCCTCTGAATAAAGGACTGAAAAGCAGCAACAAACTCCGTTTTTCGTCCAGCCGCCAACTGGCACAAGTCTTGAAGACATTCCATTGAGAGGCGCCGAAAACTGCCGATCGGTAGGGATCAACGAGGGAAGGTAAACATGGCAGGTCTGTGTCAGATCGCATGGAACTGCAAGGAGCGCATGGGCACGTGCGCCGCCACGAGGAAGTATGCTCGCCTCCCTTATCGATCTCGAACCAACATGCATATCGTCAGTGGCGACAGGAGGATCGATTTCAGCTCCCTTATTCTGAACTTCAAGGCGCGGGACTGCGCGGCAGCGCCCATACGTTTCAGATTGTCGGCGGTTCCGACCCTTTCCACATCACCGTCGCGCTTGCGACGCGCGCACCGGCCGCCGGTGGCTCCCCGGATTAAGACGAGAGGTCAACGAGGGCTTCTGGATGCCCGAACCTGGTCGTATTCACCGACGTGTGTCGGTTGGGCTTCGAGACGCTTGGAAAGCTCGCCGGCCGCCGGTGCGAAACTGGTGGGCAATGCGAGCATTGAGATCCATGGGTGTACCGAAGTGGCAGGATTGATGGTCCACCTTGGCAACGACGAACCTCGGCCATCCCGTTCTCCCCGCGGGGCCGACATCAGGCAGCGGGGCCACTCTCTCCACATGCCCCACAGTCCCGCTGCGGCGACCGTCTCAAAGGTCGAGGCTTGAAAAAGCCTCGGCACATTTTTGCAATGGCGGACCGATGATCAGCAGACCGCCACCGATAGGCTGAATAACAAAAAACGGGGATACGGACGGACGAAGACGGTTGTGACGGGATGAGATCGTGTCCGACTTGGAAGACATTCCACGTTCGGCAGCTGCCGAGAGCAGCCTGCGTTGGAGAACTTACGATGACCAATCATTTCTTTACCCGCGATGGCTCGACGTGGATTCCGCAATATCTGACGGCGATTGATGCCGTGACCTGCATTGGCTGCGGCCGCTGCGTCAAAGTCTGCTCGCGCGAAGTCATGCACCTGTACGGCGTCGACGAATCGGGTGAAATCCTCGGCGCCTGCGACGGCGAGGAGGAGGACTTCGATGGCGAGCTCAGTCGTACGATCATGGTTATCGACCACGCCGGCCGCTGCATCGGCTGTGGAGCCTGCGCCCGCGTCTGCCCGAAGAAGTGCCAAACCCATGTCGCGGCTGACCAAATTGTTGGTTGATCTGACGGAGAACCAGGAGAACTGGCGTTGCCTTTCAAGTCCTTATGTCGCGTCCTCGCACGCAAAGTAATCATTATAGCACTGGGTACTTCGGTGCTTCTTCAAGTTGCATATTTCGGAAGCGTTCGTTTTTTGGTTTGGCGGGAGAGGGAGAGGTGCACTCGGAGAACTATCGAAAGGACCGGGCAGAAAGGGCCGGCTCTCACCATTCCCAATGCGCATGGCTGCAAATGCATTTTGCATGGTGGGGAGCGGCTATCTCGCACTAGCATCGGACGGTGCCCGAAGAACGCGTAGTAGATATAAGACTAAGGTAGCATGAAGAATAAGGACTAAAACGATCGGCACATTACCGAATCCCGCTGTTATCCCGGATCTCGACCACGACAAGGTCGTTACCGCTCCTTTTATCAAGTGTCTTGTGCGATTGATCCGCGCGCAGGATGCCAACGGATCTTGGAAGGAAAAGTGCGACGTTGATGTGCTTGACCTCTTAAGTGCTATGCGCTTCCACCCATAGGCGATCCCAATCCGGACGTACTGTGGAGGCTCGACGTGTTTTACCAGGCCGTCGGGTTCGCTATCGAGGAGCGCTCCGGCCTCTTGGTGTCGCGGACTATGAAAATCAGCAATGAGGGCTTCGGGCGTATGCTTTTTACAACCAGACGGCTCGTCCTTCTGTCGAAAACCCTGCGCGATATTTACCGATTCGGCTTCAGGTCTCTTCGTAAACTAGGACGGGCGCTAAGCTGGTCAACGATGCGGCCCGAGTCACCGAAGCTGATCCGGACGTGGCACGGGCGTAGCGCCGCTGTTTTAGAGGAAAAGATCACGCCACAACTGAACCGCGCCGGGTTTGCCGGAGGCTCCAACTTCTGAGAAAGTGGAGCCGATATGAGCAAGACAACAAACAAATTTTCACCTGAAGTCCGCGCCCGAGCAGTGCGGATGGTTTTGGATCACCAAGGGGAATATTCCTCGCGATGGGCGGCGGTTTCCTCGATCGCCGCCAAGATCGGCTGCATGGCGCAGACGCTCAATGAATGGGTGAAGAAGGCGGAAGTGGACGATGGTTCCCGGCCTGGACTCCCAAGCGAAGTCGCCGAGAAGATGAAGGCTCTGGAGCGGGAGAACCGCGAGCTTCGGCAGGCCAATGAGATACTGCGCAAAGCGTCCGCTTATTTCGCGATGGCGGAGCTCGACCGCCCATTGAAGCGATGATCTCCTTTATCGACGAACACCGCTCCGTATTCGGGGTCGAGCCGATCTGCAGGCTGCTGCCGATTGCCCCATCAACCTACTACGAGAACGTTGCCAAACGCCTGGACGTGGACCGGTTATCGGTCCGCGCCCGCAGCGACATTGCCTTGAAGATCGAGATACGCCGTGTGTTCGAGGCGAACTTCCGCGTCTACGGCGTGCGCAAGGTCTGGCGGCAATTGAAGCGGGAGGGCTTCGATATAGCCCGCTGCACCGTCGCCCGGCTCATGCGATCGATGGGACTTCAGGGTATCATCCGGGGCAAGCCGATCCGCACGACGATCCCGGACAAGACGGCTCCGAGCCCGCTCGATCGGGTGAACCGCCAGTTCAAGGCTCCTGCGCCGAACAGGCTCTGGGTTTCGGATTTCACCTATGTGGCCACCTGGCAAGGCTTCGTCTACGTGGCCTTCGTCATCGACGCCTTCGCGCGCCGGATTGTCGGCTGGCGGGTGAGCCGGACGGCGCATGCCGGGTTCGTCCTCGATGCTTTGGAACAGGCGCTTCATGAGCGGCGTCCCGTTCATGGTGGCGGCCTGATTCACCACTCGGACAGGGGCGTTCAATACGTGTCGATTAAGTATTCGGAGCGATTGGCGGAGGCAGGCATCGAGCCTTCCGTCGGAAGCGTCGGCGACTCTTACGACAACGCCCTCGCCGAAACGATCAACGGCCTCTACAAGGCCGAGGTCATCCATCGGCGAGGACCGTGGCGCAGCTTCGAAGCGGTTGAATTCGCCACTCTGGAATGGGTCGACTGGTTCAACCATCGACGGCTTCTGGAGCCCATCGGCAACATTCCCCCCGCCGAAGCCGAGGAGCAGTATTACGCCATGCTGGACGAACCAGCCATGGCTGCATAACTTAAACCAAACAGCCTCCGGCAAACCCGGCGCGGTTCAGGCCTTTGACACTCCTTCAATCAAGTTTAACCGACTCGGATCATTCACATCGAACTCAATTACCCGTGGTACAAAAAGGCGAGCATAGCGTGTAAAGGCGCTCGTCGGCGGGAAGCGAATTACAGTGTCGCATCGCCCTAGTAGATACATCTCAAGGATAGCCGAAATTCCGCCGTCAACCCCAAGCTCTGGAACGTGCAATGGGCCAGTCTGATGCGATCGGAAACGCTTAGGGATGGTGATAAGATCGGGGAACATGTCCGACAAGTAGGCCACCACCTGCGCGTTGTCCGTCGACAAGAATATCCGCACAGGTTTTGGGTGGCCTAAAGTTTTTGCCTTATCAATGGCAGTGCATACTCGGCGCATCGCCAGCTCCGGATCGGCCCAATAGGGTGCATGGTCCATAATGTCTTCGCCGTTGCCATGCCGAACATGAACACCAATGACACTGTGTCCCGCAAAGCTCTCCTGATAGATGGTCTCTATGCGGCTTTGAATCTCAGACCGAGGCTTGACACTCCGAAAAATCTGCCGTTCGGCTCTCTCATCGCAACGCCACATTAAGCACGCGTCGCACACCACAGTTTTAGCGCCCACATCACCTTGGGCCTGAAAAAGCTCGCTTAGTTCATCGCGTTCTCGGAAGACCTGCTCATCTGGTCGGTAAAGGCAATCGATTGACGGCTTATTCCACCAGTCTGGGTAGAATGGTCCCGGGAATGAGAATTCGTTGATCTGGTCGTCGCAAATAACCGACACGCCATCGATGTCTTTGACCGGTTCGAAGAACACCGGAAATGCGTTCGCGAAGGGTTGGTCAAGATAGCACGATCCACGCCAGTCAATGGCGAGCATTCGCCCCGTGCGCTGCGCGTACTGCCAAGCGGCCGCTAACGACCACAGACAGTCACCAAAACCGGTACGCCTCCGAGAGACAACGAACCGATTCTCGATCAACTGACCATCAAGCATTCGCGGCGGCCCCGTTTCCGAATGCAAGGGGGCGAGTTGGATCTGGCGCGGGCGCTCGGTCCATGATTGTTCGACCACGGCGCCGGCCAGTGTGGTGGCGGACCCTGCAGCACCGTGAGAACCTGATGTTTCCTCTTGAAGGCCCACTATTTTTTGCGTCGCTTGCATTTGCCTGATGCACTCTCCTCCACTCAAACTCAGCGCTTTCTAGTGTGGCCAGTGGCATCGGCAAAATTTATTGTTTGGATAGCACCCATCCATGAGATCGATGCAATGCAGTCCGGTCGCGTCCCGGGGCGAGGTGTAATTCGACGGTAGCTAGGCCGCTCGCGAGCGCGCCCACAACAGCGCTGTAGGGAGTGAGCGGCGTAGCGGGTGATCATCAGTGTTTTCCGGTAGGGTCGGGTTGTTCAAGCTCAAACCTGATGGAAAGACCACTGATGACCGACGATATGATGAACTTGCGCTCGCTCGTTGAGAAGAGCGCCGATGCCGATTTGTTGCGTGAGATGATCGGCTTTGCCGCCGAGAAGCTGATGGAGCTGGAGGTCGGCGCCAAGACGGGCGCGCCCTATGGCGAGAAGAATGCACTTCGGCTTGCCCAGCGCAACGGCTACCGCGAGCGGGACTGGGAGACGCGGGCCGGAACCGTCGAGCTGCGTATCCCAAAGCTCAGGACGGGCAGCTATTTTCCGAGCTTCCTGGAGCCGCGCCGCATGGCCGAGAAGGCTCTGACGGCCGTGATCCAGGAAGCCTACATCCAGGGTGTCTCGACCCGCTCGGTCGATGATTTGGTCAAGGCGATGGGGATGAGCGGCATTTCCAAGAGCCAGGTTTCCCGCCTGTGCGAGGAGATCGACGACAAGGTCAAGGCTTTCCTTGCCCGGCCGATCGAAGGCGATTGGCCATACCTGTGGATCGATGCCACCTATCTCAAGGTCCGGCGCGGCGGGCGCATTGTCTCTGTGGCCGTCATCATCGCTGTCGGCGCCAACACCGACGGGCGGCGCGAGGTGCTGGGCATGGAGATCGGCACATCGGAAGCCGAACCGATCTGGACGGAGTTCCTGCGCAAGCTGACCAGACGCGGTCTCAGCGGCGTCAAGCTTGTGGTTTCCGATGCCCATGAAGGCATCAAAGCTGCCGTCTCCAAAGTTCTTTCCGCCACTTGGCAGCGTTGCCGGGTGGGGCTGTTGAAAAATCGAATGTTGGCGGCTGTTATGCGGAGGCCACCAGCAATCCAAATGCAAAGGCTTTTCCTTCTCGCAGCCGATCTCGAACTGAGTTGGGGGCTTCTCGGCAGCACACGAGCAGCAAAATGGCCAGAAATGCGCTCGCCAGGCGTTTCAAGTTGACTGCTGCGGCTGTCAGATAGGCTTGAATCTTCATATTTGTCAGGCCGCGCCGGATCGCTCTCGATAGCCCGTGCGAGGTCTTGGCTTCACCATGGTAGCCCTCTGAGCGCCAGCGGTGGCGCTGGTACAAAGCTCGGTCTTCATCCGACCAGCGTTCTCGACGGCGGCGAGCTCGCAGAAGTGCAGGATAGTCGTCGCCCAGCACCACAGCTTTGTTAACACGTCCCTTCGAAAGACAGAGTCGGGACATATCGCAATGCCGGCAATCGGCAGCTCGCGATGTGAAGAAGCGCCCATGTTTGACAGCGCGACCCGCCTTCAACATCTTGCCGCGCGGGCATTTGGTGTCGTGCTTGGCGTCGTAGCGGAACCGGTGCATAGGCACTGGGCTGCGGATCGGCTCTGCTTTTGCCGGAATAATCGCTTCGATCGCCCGCTTTTCCATGCCAGCAAATACCTTGGCGTAAGCATAGCCGGCGTCTGCTGTTGCAATTTTGATTTCCGAACCTGTCAGCGCGGCGACCGTGTCGAGACGACCAAGTATGACCTGCCCCTCATTGATCTCGCCTGTAGTGACCTCGACATCTAAAACTACGCCGTAAGCATCGTCCACCACGGCATGCTGCTTGTATGCCGGCTCAAGCCTACGATTGCGCCCGTTCGTCGCCATCGACGCGTCGGGATCAGTGACACAGACCTTCTTGTATTTACCGGTTTTACGACTCTTGGGCTCTCCATCAGTGTCTTCGTTGGCGACGGCGACAGCATCCACATGGCGAACTGCGAGGCTCTCCCAGCTCACATCCGCACGGATGAGAGAAGCATCGACATGAACAATCTCTCCCTTGGCGATCTTGGCTGCCACGCAGACTTTTACCGTTCGCTCAAAAATCTTCCGGAAGCGCTCGGCACCCCAACGTTGACGGATGCGTGTCAGCGATGAATGGTCGGGAAGAACTTCATGCAAACCGAAACCGACAAACCAGCGGATCGCAATATTAACCTGCGCCTCACGCATCAGGCGACGGTCGTGGACAATTCCGAGCAGGAAGCCCGCCAGCATCAAGCGAACTGCGACATCTGGGTCAATGCCGGGTCGACCGACACCGGCAGCATAAAGTTCGGCAACCTCCTCGTGCAGCCAGGAGAGGTCTAAAACCGCATTTACTTTAACCAGTATGTGATCGTCCGGGATCAACTCCCGCAGCGAGCCGCACATGTACAGTTCGAGCTGATCGCGTTCTTTACGGCCGAGCATCGTGAACCCTCCAGAGAATCAACGATTGCCCAATTGAATCAGACGCATGAGACTTCTTCAACAGCCCCCGGGTGCACTTCATGAGAAACGCGTTGGCGCATGCCGGAAAGAGTGGCCGACGGGTCGTCTCAGCCTTCATCGCCACAGCCTTTGCCCAGGACACGCCGGAAGCAGCAAGCACACAGTGGCGCAGCGTTGCCGATCAGATCAGGCCGAAAGTGCCAAAGCTCGCAAACCTCATGGACAATGCCGAGCAAGATGTGCTGGCTTACATGACCTTCCCAAAGCAGCATTGGACCAAGCTGCACAGCACCAACCCCATTGAGCGTCTCAATGGCGAGATCAAGCGACGCACTGACGTCGTCGGCATCTTCCCCAACGGTGAGAGTGAAGAGCAATCGATCCAGTGAATCGATTGCCGCTCGAACGCCATCGTCAGGCTCGTCGGTGCACTGTTGCTCGAACAGAATGACGAATGGGCCGTTCAGCGATCCCGTTACATGACCCTTGAGACCATCGCACAAATGAGCGATGATCCCCTCATCAGCCCGCCTGCTGCGGCTCGCTGACCCTTTCCCGGCTCAGCCGGAAAGCACGGCGATCACCAAGCCGAGCTACACCACTCCAAAAGACGCGATCTGCAGTCCCAAGGAGGACCTCGCTGGCGCTTCACGATCCGTGCGCCAATAATATCCGGCAAGCAAAGGCTACCATTCGCCGAGTTCAACGACACATCATGAGCTGCATATTGAGACCACGTACAACAACGCGCCGACAGTCCCCGCACTAGAGCCTTTCATGTTTTGACGGAAGCGTAGCCAGCATTTGAGAAATAGTTGGCGCATTCCTCTGGCTTGATGGTGTCGGCGAGTATGCCCAGATGGCGCCAGGTTTCCTCGATGGTTCGCTTTTGGGCTTGGCGCATCCAGTGCTTGATCTTGGCGAAGGCCTGCTCGATCGGGTTAAGGTCGGGGGAATATTTCGGCAGGAACCAGAGCCTGGCGCCGACGGCCCTGATGGCATCACGGATGGCCTTGGCTTTGTGAGAGCCGAGATTATCGAGGATGACGATGTCGCCAGGTTTGAGGGTCGGGATCAACTGCTGGCGGACATAGGCGTGAAAGCATTCGCCATTGATGGGACCGTCGAAGACGCAGGGCGCAGTGAGCTTGTCGCAGCGTAGGGCGCCGAGGAAGGTGAGGGTGCGCCAGCGGCCATGCGGGGCAAAGCCGCGTAATCTTTTGCCCCTCGGCCCCCAGCCGCGTAACGGCGCCATGTTGGTGCGGATCCAGGTCTCGTCGATAAAGACGAGCCGCTTCGGATCGAAGCGGTCTTGCCAGGCTTTCCAGCGAGCTCTGCGGCGGGCAATGTCGGCGCGGCCCTGCTCAAGGGCGAACAGCGTTTTTTTTAAAGCTCAAGCCCTCGCGGCGCATGAACTGCCAGATGGCATTGTGGGAGACGCTCACACCGCGGGCGGCTAACTCATCCTTCAGCCGATGTAGCGTCAGATGTGATGTCTGCTCGATCTGCTCGACGATGAAGGCGCGGTGCGGCTCCAGCACACGTCGGCGATGGCCGCCCATCTGACCGGGCGACACACTACCGGTGGCCCGATAACGCTGCGACCACTTCACCACGGATGAGACAGCTATGTCGAACCGCTCCGCCACCACCCGGCAGCTCTGACCGTCCACAACCGCTGCAATGACTCGCTCGCGAAGATCATTCGAATAGGGTCGCGTCATGGATGCTGGCCTCCATTCCAGCATCCATCATGAATCACAAATCTGCTGATTTGGGAATCCCGCACCGATTCCGATAAGTAATGATCCGCTCTAGCGCGTCTGAAGGCGCAGACGAGCGCCCCCAAAGCCGAATCACTTGGCTCATGATGCAGAGGCGGCCCACGCTCGAGCGCTTAAATCCGGTCGACCTTAGTCGCATACTTCTACACTTCGACGTAGCGCGAGAACGCAACAGGCGGTTTGGTCGCAAAAAGCAACAGAGCGAAAACCGCTCTGCTGTTCCATAAATTAGGTTACGCCACATTTATATGTAGCGGGGGCACATTCTATCTCGAACTGCAACAAAGGCGCTAAGCTGCCTGCTTTTCGGGAGCCATGGTTTGATCCGTACCTTTTCGCATTTGAGTTTTGACGAACGCCGATCGATTTCCAGGATGTTGGATCAGAAGTTTAGCCAGTCTGAGATCGCCAGACGCCTCGGCCGGGACCGCGCGACCATCTCCCGGGAGATCAAACGCAACTACTGGCACGATCAGGAATTCCCCGATGCCGAGGGCTACTGGGCGATGACCGCCAACGACATGGCGCGCGACAGGCGCCGGCGGATCGGCAAGCTCTTTCGTCGCGAGGATCTGCGGAACGAAGTGATCGGAAAGTTGGAATCCGGCTGGTCGCCGGAACAGATTGCTGGACGACTGAAGATCGAACCAGCGGCCAAGGCAAGCGTCTGTCACGAGACGATCTACCGATATGTCTATTCACCGGAAGGACAACGGCAGCAACTGGCGCGGCTTCTTCCGGAACGGCGGAGAAAGCGCCGGCCGAGATATGCTCGCAAACCGCAGAACCCGGTCTTTCCAGATGAGCGTTCGATCAAACATCGGCCGGAAGCCATCAACGATCGCAAGGAATTCGGTCACTGGGAAGCCGATCTGATGATCTTCGAAAGGGTTCAGGGCAATGCCAATGTGGCAACGGTTGTCGAGCGGATGAGCCGGTTCACCATGCTGTTCAAGAACAACGACCGGCAGTCCAAGCCGATCATGGAGCGGCTCATCAACGTGCTCAGCCCCCTGCCCAGGCATGCCCGGCAAAGTTTGACGTTTGATCGCGGATTTGAATTCGTCTCCTGGCGGCGACTGAAGCAAGGAATGGGAACCGATGCATGGTTCTGCGATCCGTCTGCGCCCTGGCAAAAAGGCTCCGTTGAGAACATGAATCGGCGGATTCGGCGTTACCTGCCGAGGGATACTGCTGTCCTGTCCGTTCCTGATGAATCGATACGATCACTGATCGATCGGTTGAACAGTACGCCGAGAAAATGCCTTGGGTTCCGCACCCCAGCTGAAGTGTTCAGGCGTGAAGTGAACAAATGACGGCAAGCCGGGGCGGAGGACGGATTTCATGAATGATCCTGCGGTGATTGCGCGGCGAGAGAAAGTGTTATTAGGCAGCCAGCGGCAGAATAGAGATCGTCAATGCACGCCGATATCGCTTTGCGTATCCGATTCCAACTGCAGGCAAGCTGCCCAAAGTGGCGTCTTGTGGAAGGATCCATCCTGCAGAAGAGTGAGCCCCTCTCGTGCCTCGTAGAGCAAGCCGAGCCAGCATAAGCGTTGGAAGACGCCATACTGAAGATCGGATTTCAACTCCCAGGCTCCTATGGTCATTTCGGTGTCCGACAAAGGCGCCAGGTCTGGATAGAGGATTTTCACAACGTCCATTGGCGTGCAACCTTCTCTGGCCTTGATATTGAGAAGATTGAGGAACATGCGCCACCAGCGTAACCGCGCTCGGACCTCCTCTTCCCGCTCGGTGGCGTGGACATAGGAATAGAGATAATCCGTGGCGACCAGATCGAAGAAGGCTTGCGGGTTCACCAAAAACTCCCGGCCGCGTCTGGTTGGCAGCAGCACATCCTTTTTCCCGCGAAGAAGCTTCAGATGACGGGCCATGTCGCGCACGACCCAAAGCGGCGACATGTCGCTTTCATTGAGCACCTTGTTCATGCTGTAGAGGTCCTCGGCTGTGAATCCTGGCCAGAGGAAGTGCACAGCGGCCCAATGCACGAACTTGCGGTTCATGGCGCCGGTCGCCGTCAATCCTATGCCACCCTCACCGTCAGCATAGGCAACCGAAAGAAGCATGCCGCGAAGAAGTGGTGACAGCGCGGCGATGTCGACGTCACCTTGCAGGTTGATTTCCGGAAGCATCGTGCGGCTTTGATCCCCAACTGCGCCATGCAAGTCCCAGCGAGTATCGAGCGGTAAAAGAACAATTGCTAGTGAGAAAGCTAAAGCCGAAGGGGTGCGTCATCACCCGCCCCCGCTCCGCCCTTTCAACCCGGCCCAGCCGGTCGGATCGGGGGCTGATCTCCCTGCCCTGTAGTAGCCTTTAAGCCCTTGTTGCATTTACATTAGAAGTCACACCGCAAAGTTAAAGTGTCCTGTTTCTGCAAAGTTGGAATGTCACTCTCCCCGCGTTTTGATGACCTGGGAGATTGCGGATGGGACTGATAGCGATGAGCGAGCGCGACCTGCAGCGGATCGAGGTTTTGTCGAAGGTAATCGCGGGCCGCGAGACGCTGGTGTCGGCGGCACATGTGCTTGAGCTGAGCACGCGCCAGGTGCGTCGGCTGCTGGATCGGATCAAAACTGACGGCGCAGCGTCGATAAGGCATAAGGCGATCGGCCGGCCTTCGAACAACCGGATCGGTGATGGTGTTCGCGATTATGCGGTGACGCTGGTTCGCGAACGCTATGCAGATTTCGGGCCGACGCTGGCCGCCGAGAAGCTTGCCGAGCGAGATGGATTGCGGGTGTCGCGCGAGACTGTGCGCAACTGGATGGTTGATGCCGGCCTGTGGCTATCGCGCAAGTAGCGTCGGACGTTTCATCAGCCGCGACTACGACGCGAGGCTTATGGCGAGTTGGTGCAAATCGACGGCTCCGAGCATCGCTGGTTCGAAGATCGCGGAGATCCGTGCTCGCTGCTGGTCTTTGTTGATGATGCGACCGGCCGGTTGATGCAGTTGCGCTTTGTACGTTCCGAAAGCGCCTTCACCTACTTCGAGGCGCTGGAGCTCTATCTGAAGCGTCACGGCGCGCCTGTGGCCTTCTACTCGGATAAGCATTCGGTGTTTCGGGTGGCGAAGAAGGATGCCAAGGGCGGCCAGGGCATGACCCAATTCGGGCGCGCTCTTTGCGAGCTAAACATCGAGATCCTTTGTGCAAATTCGAGCCAGGCCAAGGGCCGCGTCGAACGGATGAACCGGACGCTGCAGGACCGATTAGTCAAGGAGCTGCGGCTGGCCGGGATCGACACGATGGAGGCAGGCAATGCGTTTTTGCCGGACTTCATGGAGAACTACAATCAGCGCTTTGCGATCGCCCCTGCGCGGTCTGAGGACCTGCATCGACCGATGAATCTGGCGGCGGATCGACTGGCTGAGATCCTGTGCAAGCGCGAGCAGCGTTATGTCGGATCGCAGCTGACGTTTTCGTTTGAACGCAAGCGGATCATGCTGCAGGAGACCGAGGTGACGCGTGGTCTGGTCGGTCGTTATGTCGAGACCTATGCCTATGCTGACGGGCGGCTGGATGTGCGTTGGAAAGGTTATTCTCTGCCCTACTCGGTGTTCGACAAGGACCAGCGGGTGACGCATGCGGCGATTACCGAGAACAAGCGGCTCGGTGAACTCTTAGCCTATATCAAGGAGCGTCAGGACCAGCAGGAAAAGCCGGTCGTGAGGAGCAACAGCGACAAAAATGGCTATAAGCCGCGTGGGCGCAAGCCGGGACGGCGGACGGATTTCATGAACGATCCGGCAGTGATTGCGCGGCGGGAGAAGGCACTCTCGCGGCTCGATGCTGCCGAGTAAGAGCTTTCAAGGGTTGATCAATGGACACCGATTTGGGCTTGCGTGTCGGATTCCAGCTGCAGGCAAGCTGGCCATAGTGGCGTTTTATGGTAAGCGCCCTCCTCCCACATGGCCAGCCCCTGGCGATCTTCATACAGCAAACCCAGCCAGCATAAGGGGCGAATGACGCTGGAACGAAACTCTGATCTCAGCGCCCAATCTTCCACGGTCATCTGCTCTTCGATCAAAGGATAGGATTCGCTTGGGAATAATTCGTTCGCCAGTTCATTCAATGAGCATCCCGATGTCGACATGATATTAATAAGATTAAGGAAGACGTCCCACCAGCGCATCCGGTTGCGCATCTCCCCCTGCCTTTGGCCGTCGTGGATGTATGCATAGAGATAATCCGTAGCGACCAGATCGAAGTAGGCTTTCGGTCTTGCCTGGAAGTCCCGTCCACGTTTGGTCGGCAGCAGCATGTCTTTTTTTCGGCGAAGAAGTTTAAAGTGCTGAAGCATGTCCCGCACTGCCCAAAGCGGAGGCATGTCCGCTTCGTTGAGGACCTTGTTCATGCTGTAGAGGTCTTCGGATGTATAGCCGGGCCAATGGAAGTGAACGGCGGCCCAGTGCACGAACTTGCGGTTCATGGCGCCTGTGGCTGTCAAGCCGATGCCTCCTTGAGTGTCCGCATAGGATAGGGCCAGGATCATTCCGCGCATTAGCGGCGAGAGGGCGGCGACATCGACGTCGCCCAGCAATTTGATTTGCGGAAGCATGGCGCAGTCCTGATTCTAACCTCGCGGCATGTAGATGCCGTCAACCATCTACCAGGAAAAGACGAATTGATAGTGAGGAAGCTAAAGCCGGAAGGGTGGTCCCTCACCCGCCCCGATCTGATCTTGCAACCGGATCAGCCGGTCAGATCGGGGCTGGTCGGTCGTGGCGTACGAAAGATCAAAGTGACATTTCTACTTTGCGGCAAAACGGACATTCCAACTTCTTCGCCACATTTTGTGTAGGGGGGTGGGTTCAAGGATGAAGTGCGACATGCCAATGATTTCAACGGCTTCACTTTGGAGATTTTAGCATGTCCCGATGCTACACGCAGCTTGCTCTCGCCGACCGACGACGCCTACATCAGCTGGTGGCGGCAAAAGTTCCCGTCACCGAAATGGCCCGCCAGCTCGGCCGTCACCGCTCGACCATTTACCGCGAGATCAAGCGCAACACGTTTCACGATCGCGAACTGCCGGACTACGACGGCTACTACAGCACGGTAGCGCACGATATCTCTAAGGAGCGGCGACGCCGGCTGAGAAAGCTGCGGCGGCACCCGGATTTACGCACGGAGATCATCAACCAGCTGGAGGCACGCTGGTCTCCGGAGCAGATTGCCGGGCGCCTGTTGTTGGAGGGGCACAGCCTCGTCCGCGTCTGTAAAGAGACAATCTACCGCTTCATTTACAGCAAGGAAGACTATGGGCTTGGCCTCTATCAGTATCTCCCGGAAGCGCGTCGCAAACGTCGTCCACTGCGCTCCAGGAAGCCGCGCGACGGTGTGTTTCCAGCCTCGCACCGTATATCCCAACGTCCTGATTTTATTGGAGATCGATCGCAGTTCGGGCATTGGGAGGGCGACCTCCTCATCTTTGAGCGTCCACTCGGCCACGCCAATCTCACGTCCCTCGTGGAGCGCAAGAGCCGCTACACCGTTCTCATCAAGAATCCAAGCCGGCATTCACGCCCGATCATGGACAAGATCATTAGAGCGTTTTCTCCTTTGCCGGCCTTTGCACGTCAAAGCTTCACCTTTGATCGCGGTACCGAGTTTGCCGGATTCAGGGCTTTGGAAGAAGGGATCGGCGCGCGTAGCTGGTTCTGCGACCCGAGTGCACCGTGGCAAAAGGGAACTGTCGAAAACGCCAACAAACGTATTCGCCGCTTCATGCCAGGAGCTACAGATCTGGCCGCCGTGTCACAGCGCGACCTCATCCAACTCGCACGACATCTCAACGACCAACCCCGTAAATGCCTTGGCTACAAGACGCCGGCCGAGGTGTTCATGGCGCATTTGCAGGATCAGGTGTGATCCCCTACCCTGCAAAACGGGCGTGATGCACTTGGGTTAGCTCCTCCAAATCTGCCGTGACCTCGGAGGGAACCGTGACGCCGGTCCCCCGGGGTAATTCGGCTGCCGTTGGCTCGCGAGGCCGACGGCAGTCTCCTCTATCCCGACCGTGTACGATGCTGGTCCCGCCAAGCGGAGGCCTGACATGAAAGCGGCCGCGGGCTCCAACGCCTCACCGTCCGGCGCACGGCTCTGCGCCGTCTCGCTCGATGGCTCGTTTCGCGTTCAGGACGATCCGCATCTCAAGCGGGAACAGGCGATTGCGATCTTCGATCTCTTGAACGAGAACAGTTTCGCTCCCGTCTGCCATGACGGCGGCCCCTACCGCCTCCAGCTTGCACTGGTCGACCGCCGCCTGGTGAT
This sequence comes from Rhizobium sp. YTU87027, assembly GCF_050644135.1. NCBI lineage: Bacteria > Pseudomonadati > Pseudomonadota > Alphaproteobacteria > Hyphomicrobiales > Rhizobiaceae > Rhizobium > Rhizobium sp. YTU87027. The sequence continues at coordinate 130,039 of NZ_CP098442.1, forward strand.
GACAATTTCGCTGGATGGCGGCGAGCATGTGGTCAGCCACCATCTGTCGCTGACGCCGTTTCGCCGGCATCTCAAGGACTATGCCCTCATCTGCGACAGCTTCAACGACGCCGCCGGCCGCGCCAGTCCGGAGAAGATCGAGGCGATCGACATGGGGCGCCGCGGCATCCACAACGAAGCGGCCGAACTGTTGCAGGCGCGTCTCGCCTCCAAGGTCACCGTCGACATCGACACCGCGCGGCGGCTGTTCACCCTGATCCACGTGCTGCTGATCAGCAACCAGCAGCATCGCGGACACTTGCGGAGGCTGGCATGACGCTGGCGAACGCTTCCGTCCGCAGTCCCGTCCTGCGGTGGCAGTCTCATGATCTGAAGACAAAAAGCAGCGGAGGTGGGCAAAAACTGCGGCAACTGATGACAACATCCGAGGACCACTGGCACCACTGAAGCATCCGCTGTTACTAGGGCTTCCCCGCGTCGATGATCTCAAACCTCTGCAGCTCGAAGCCGCGCTATAACCAGCCGGGCGTCTCACCGATGAGACTTTTTCTCGCTTTCGATACATGAACAACAGGATCTGGAAGCACAGCTTTTGCGGAACCGACTGATTTTCAGGCTCTACCGTAGGGCGAGTTAGTTGGCCTGGTTTTTGCTCCATCTCCCGCCCAAGCTGTCCTTTCCTTGGTGGGATGGGAACAGGCGCATTTTCAGGTATCGGCGCCAAAAGGTTCAACGTGATGTGTTCTAACTCACTGCCCAAGGACTTTTAATTGCGACACTTGCTGGACAAGATGACCGACCTCACCGCAATTGCGGGGAGCGAAGAGAGCCTCAAGGCGGGCCTTGCGAATATCACCGAGCATGCCGTCTACACGGCCCATGCCTACATCTATATTCGCACCGGCTACATTAAAGTCATCTCCAACGACAATGGCGGATGGCAAAGCACCTATTTCAAGAGGAAGCATACGCCCATTCATCCGGCGGCGTTCATGCTGATGTCGGCCGGCTACAAAACGGGGCGCTTTGACGGTGCGGCGCTGGGCGGCTTCATCGTCGTCGGCGCCTTCGGCGGGCCCGGTCGCCGGTGGCCTTCTGATGGCCGGCTTCGGCACTGGTGCACTTGTCGCCGGGCTGGCAAATCAGCCTCTCCGGCACAGCTTCGCGCAGGAACGAATCTTCGTTGCTGCCTGCATCGCCTGCGCGACCTGTGCACTGTCGTGGGCGTTTGCCGCGTCGCTCGCGCTTGGCGGCGCCGGCTGGGTAACGGCGTTATCGGTCCTCGGCGTAAACTGCAATTCGCCAGTCCGCGCTGGGTGGCGGGGCGGACCATCTCGATCTACAGCGCCATCACCTATGGCGGCATCGCTGGCGGCAGCTGGCTCAGGGGACGCGCCGAGACCCACTCGCTTTTCTCTGCGCTCGCAGCTTCCGCCGGGGCGTCGCTGTTCGCCGCCGCCTCGGGTGTCAAGCTGTCGATCAGCAATCGTCTCGACCCGGCACTCGAACCGTCCGGGTCGTTCGTCGCGCCGGCGATCGCGCTCGATCTCAAGCCCAGAGACTGGCCGATCCTGGTCATCATCGAATATTCCATTGCGGACGACAACGCCGATCGGTTCTGTGCAGACGCCGGCATGTGCAAAGCCGGGCTGGGGCAAGGCAATGGACGTTCACCTGCGATGTCAGCGAACCTTCGCGCTGGCTCGAGACCTACCGCACACCAACCTGGATGGATTATCACCGGCTGCATCACCGCCCGGCCGCGGCCGACAAGCAGTTGGACCGGGACCTCATGGACCTCACCCCCGCCGCCCAGCCGCCGAAAACCGCCATTCTCGTGAACGCCCGCCAGGCGCCGCCCGCAAGCCGGCTCCGCTCGTTTCCTATGTTTCGCAGAAGTGAGCAACGCAATGGATAACGGTCGCCCCCTGCGACACCACCCGCGCGTAGCGCAGCTAAAGGTTTCCAAATGCAGTATTTTCGACCCTCGCACTGTCGGTTGACCACCGGTCTCGCCGGACCTCCGTCCCGGCCAAGCGCTGCCGCTTGCGTCAACGTCTAAAGAAGGGCGTCCCACAGGACGCTCGTGTTGTGGAGATTTTCTTATGCAGACAAACGAATCCGCGCTGTTTCGCATCACTTCCGCCGGCATTGAAGGCGCACCCACCGTCGACGAGGCGATCAGAGTTGTTCAGGCGAACTATGGAGTCGACTTCGTCACTTATCATCTCGCCCAGACCATCGCAGGTGCCGTGGACACGCCCTTTGTCAGGACCACCTATCCCGATCCCTGGGTGGCACGCTACCTCCTGAAGGACTTCGTCAAAGTCGATCCTATCCTGCACGAGGGTCTCGTTCGGCAGTTGCCCTTCGATTGGCGCGAGGTCGAAATCCCGAAGGCGGCGCTGGCATTTTATGCCGACGCTATGACGTTCGGTCTTGGCGAGAACGGGTTCTCGATTCCGGTCGTCACCAAGTCGCGCCGCGCGCTCTTTTCGCTGAACTCCAAAAAACCAGACAGCGAATGGAGTGCCCTCGTCGTCGAGCAGCGCGAAGAATGGGTGGAGCTCGCCTTTCTCATCCACAAGAAGGCGGTCCGTGAACTTTATGGCGAAGACGATCCGGTTCCTTTGCTAGGGGGCCGCGAGGTCGAATGCCTGCACTGGGCCGCGCTTGGAAAGGAAGCTCCCCAAATCGCCGCCATTCTCGGCCTGTCAGAGCACACCGTTCGTTCCTACCTCAAATCGGCACAATTAAAACTGGAATGTGCGACCAGATCAGCCGCAACCGCACGCGCAGCACAACTGCGCCTGATCAATCCCTATGGCAATACCCACACTTGAGAGTATCAGGTTGCGGACATTTCCTCCCTGCACTTTCGATTGCATGTTCTCGCCGACATCCAAATGGAGGCGACCATGTATGCATTCGTCCAGGGCCATCAGTACGGCCGATATGAACACTTGCTGGATCAATATTTCCGGTTGAGGAAAACAGTCTTTGCCGATCAGCTGGGCTGGAAGGTCAAGACATCCGGTCCGTATGAACGCGACCGCTATGACGGCCACAATCCGGCCTATCTCATTTGGTGCGATGACGATCGAGACCAGCTCTATGGGGCGGTGCGGCTGATGCCGACCACCGGCCACACCCTTCTTCACGACGTTTTCCGCTCCACTTTTCCCCATGCCGCCGATCTGATCGCACCCGGCATATGGGAGGGCACGCGCATGTGTGTCGACGAGGAGGCGCTTGCCCGCGATTTTCCTGACATGCGGTACGAGCGGGCGCTTTGCCTCCTTCTGCTGGCGCTCTGTGAGCTGGCGCTCGACAACGGTATCCACACAATGATTTCGAACTACGAACCGCATATGCGGCGCATCTATGAAAAAGCCGGCGCAGCCTTCGACGAGCTCGGGCGGTCAGATGGCTTTGGCAAGCGTCCCGTCAGCTGCGGTGCTTTCGAGGTGTCAGCCCGAGTGTTGTCGAACATGCGTGCGAGAATGCAAATCGCAGTGCCTCTTTACCAACACCGTATAACGCCTCGGGCTTTCCGCCCGACTTGCGAGGCGCATCCCGCCTGAACCACGCCGGTCGACCTGCTGCAAGAAGCCAGAAGTGGTGGGCCTCTCCGGAGATAGGCAATTGTATATACACGCTATGGAAGCATTCGTCGCGACCAACGATGCACCAAAGATCAGGTCAGACATCCTCGCATGTATGATCGAGAGATTTCAGTCGGCCGCGCCGCGCTTGAGCGGCGAGCAACTCGACTTCGACGCAGGCCGTGCGATGATGGAAGCTATTAGCGACGGTTTGCTGTTCTGGGTCGGCGCGAATGATTTCTCGGCTTGCTGCGGCATTCGCGCTTTGGTTGAGACGAGTACACGGATGGTCGCACCTAACTTGGATTTTGACACGTGGTATTTTGCGGAAGGCAATCCTTTCGAAACAGTGCGGCGCACTCTTCTGGGACCGCCTGCGGGATGATGCGTTGTGAGCCCTGGTCACATCGAGACGGGTCCAAATGGGCTCCTACTTGTCTAAGTGCGTGCCTACGGGTGCATAGCTGCGCAAGATCTGTCGAAGCACCTAGTCGGTTGATCTGTTGATGTCGCCATTTGCGGCGAAAAACTCGATCATGTCCTTGGGAGTGGTGTAGCTTCGGCGATCGCCGTGCCTTCCGGACAGAGCCGGCAATTGGTCAGCTTGGGGCTGGCAGGCTGATGAGCGGATCCTCGCTCATTGCTGCTATGCCCGCACGCTCAAGCGCACCCTGCCCGCCGTGTTGCAGTTCGATACTGGCATGTCACGGCTCGGTTTTCCGGCGAAGGAGCGTTCTGCCCTGGCGAAGGCGCTCGGCGATAAAAGCAACCTCGAAGTGCTGTTCATCATGAGTCACCTCGCCGCGGCGGATGAACCGGATGAGGCACAGAACGCGGAACAACTCGCCGAGATGCGCCGGGTTGCCGACGAATTGCCGGCCTCGACATCTCCTTCGCCAATTCCGGCGGTGTGTTACTTGGCGAAGCCTATCATGGTGTTCTCGCCCGCCCCGGTATCGCGCTCTATGGCGGTGCGCCGACGACAGGCGTGCCAAATCCGATGGAGCCGGTGGTCAGCCTCGATGTTGCCGTCGTCCAGACCCGCACCGCGCCGGTCGGCACCAAGGTCGGATACGGTGGCGCCCACGTGACAGAGCGCGAAACACGGCTTGCGACCATCGCCGCTGGCTATGCCGACGGGCTGCCACGGAGTTTGAGCGGTCGCGGCGCGGTTTACTATCAAGGGATCCGCCTGCCCATCATTGGCCGCGTGTCGATGGACAGCATCACCATCGATATCTCTGCGCTTCGGAAGGCACGTTGACACTTGGCAGCCTCGTCGAGGTCATCGGCCCCCACCAGACGCTTGAAGACGTCTCGCGCGACGCCGGCACCATCGCCTACGAAATCCTGACCGGTCTCGGTCATCGCTATCACCGTCAGTATCGCTGAGAGCCATACTGCTTTTCAGTCTTGAGGAAATCATGAAAGTCGTTGTTCTCGGGTCCGGCATTGTCGGGGTCACATCCGCCTATCAACTGGCAAAAGCAGGCCATGAGGTCACAGTCATCGATCGTCAGCCCGGTCCTGCACTGGAAACGAGTTTCGCCAATGCTGGCCAGGTTTCGTTTGGCTACTGCTCGCCATGGGCCGCACCCGGCATTCCGATGAAGGCGCTGAAGTGGCTGTTCATGGAGCATACGCCACTGATCCTCAGGCCCAAATTAGATGCCGCCATGCTTTCCTGGCTGCTCAGGATGCTGTCGAACTGCACTTCGGAGCGTTATGCCATTAACAAGAGCCGGATGCTGCGCCTGGCAAACTACAGCCGCATCGCGCTCGCCGAACTGCGCTCGGAGACCGGGCTTGCCTATGACGAGGGCATGCAGGGCACGGTGCAGCTCTTCAGGACCCAGCAGCAGCTCGATGCGTCCGCGAAGGATGTGAAGGCGCTTGCTGCCGACGGCGTTCCCTATGAGGTGCTGGATCGGGACGGCTGCGTGTGGGTCGAACCGGCGCTCGCCCATGTCCGCGACAAGATCGTCGGCGGCCTGTTGACGCCCAAGGACGAAACAGGTGACTGCTTCAAGTTCACCAATGCGCTCGCCGCCAAGGCCGAAGAGATCGGCGTCCGCTTCGTCTAAAATACGGTGGTCAAGCGGCTCGATGTCGAGGGTGGCCAGTTGCGCGGTGTCGTCACCGATCATGAGCGGTTCGGTGCGGATGCGGTCGTGGTGGCGCTCGGCAGCTATTCGTCGGTCTTCCTTGAGCGCTACGGCATTAAGCTACCGGTCTATCCGGTTAAGGGCTATTCGCTGACGATCCCGATCACCGACGCGTCGCGGGCGCCGAAGTCGACCGTGATGGACGAGACCTACAAGATCGCCATCACCCGGCTTGGTGACCGCATCCGGGTCGGCGGCATGGCGGAGATCTCCGGCTATACCAACGATCTCGGCCAGGCCCGCCGCCGCACGCTTGAGCATTCCGTCACCGACCTCTTTCCCGGCGGCGATGTTTCGAAGGCGAGCTTCTGGTCGGGGCTGAGGCCGATGACGCCGGACGGCACACCGGTGATCGGCCCGACGAAGATCGCCGGCCTCTATCTCAATACCGGACACGGCACGCTCGGCTGGACGATGAGCACCGGTTCGGCCCGCCTGATCAGCGATCTCGTCAGCGGCCGCAAGCCGGAGATCGACGCCACACAACTCGCGGTCGCCCGATACGCCTGACGAACCTTCCGACAATGCACACATGGAGTAAAGAACGATGATCACCGCCATTTCCACCGACGAAGCACCGGGCGCTGTCGGCCCTTATTCGCAAGCGATCAGGGTTGGCCATCTGCTGTTCGTCTCCGGACAGCTGCCGATCGATCCGGCGACCGGCGAATTCAACTCCGCCAATGCCATCGAGCGGGCCGAGCAGTGCTTGAAGAACATGGCTGCCATTGCCAGGCAAGCCGGAACAGACCTCTCGAAGACGGTCAAAACCACTGTGCTTTTGACCGATCTGGGGGATTTCGCGGAGGTCAACCGCGTCTATGCCGGCTTCTTTTCGACCCCCTACCCGGCCCGTGCCTGCTATGAGGTCAAGGCGCTGCCAAAGGGCGCCAAGGTTGAGATCGAGGCCGTCATCGCCATCGACTGATTGGGTTGAAGAGAGTTCTGACGCTGCTTGGCCGGAGCGATCGGAAAGGATCGCTCCGGTGCTGCCGTTTTGAGGACGACCGGCTATAGAGTGCGGCTGTTGCAAACCCAAGAGGGGGATCACCGTTGACGCTTTCGCAGTCACTGATGCGGCATCTGAGCAAGCCAGACCTGTTCGCGGACCTGGTATCCGTTGTCGACCTCACCGCTTTGGGGAAGCGTCGGCGCTTTCCGGTGTTCAATCCGTCCACCGGCGAACACCTGGCGGAGCTTCCCGACATGGATGAGGCGGACGTCGCCGTGGCGATTGATCGGGCTGACGCCGCACGGGAGCCCTGGGCCGGTCTCACCGCTCGCGAGCGCTCCGAAGCCCTGTGGCGTTGGCATCAGCTGATCCTCGAGCACAGCGATGATCTTGCCGCCATCCTGACCGCCGAGATGGGCAAGCCGCTTGCCGAGGCGAAATCCGAAATCGCCCATGCTGCGGCCTATTTGCAATGGTATGCCGAGGAAGCCAACCGCATCTATGGCGAGCCGATCTGGGCGCCATCCAACGACCGTCGGATGCTGGTGATCAAACAACCGATCGGTATCGTCGGTGCGATCACGCCATGGAACTTCCCCGCATCGATGGTGGCGCGCAAGATCGCGCCGGCGCTTGCCGCCGGCTGTACCGTCGTTTTCAAACCCGCCGAGCAGACACCGCTCATCGCCGGCGCGATGTTTGTCCTGGCGCGGCTCGCCGGCTTTCCGGACGGAGTGCTCAACCTCATCTATGCCTCCGAGGGCGACGCGGTCGGCCGCAAACTCTGCTCAAAACCCAAGGTGCGCAAGATCAGCTTCACCGGTTCGACGGAGGTCGGCCGGCTGCTGATGCGGCAGTGCTCCGACCAGATCAAGAAGGTGAGCTTCGAACTCGGCGGCAACGCGCCCTTCATCGTCTTCGACGACGCGGATGTCAATGCCGCCGTCGACGGCGCGATCCAGACGAAGTTCCGCAATGGCGGCCAGACCTGCGTTTCTGCCAACCGGCTCTATGTCCATGCCAGCCTGCACGACGAGTTCGCAGCAAAGTTCGCCGATCGGGTCCGGCGTTTACGCGTCCGTGACGGCTTTGACGCCGACGCCGCGATCGGTCCGCTGATCGATCAAGCAGCACTTCAAAAGATCGAAGCCCATGTCGAAGATGCCGTGGCGAAAGGCGGGACGATCCGCTGCGGTGGCAAGCGGATCGGTCAGTCCGGAACATTCTTCAAACCGACCGTGATCACCGGGGTGACAGGCGATATGCGGGTCGCCAAGGAGGAGACGTTCGGGCCGCTGGCGCCGCTCATCGGCTTCGACGATGCCGACCAGGTGGTGCGCGCAGCCAATGACACGATCTACGGTCTTGCCGCCTATTTCTACGCCTCCAATCTCAAACGCGTCTGGAAGGTCGCCGAGGCGCTCGAATACGGCATGGTCGGCATCAACACCGGCCGTATGTCGTCGGAAGCAGCCCCCTTCGGCGGCGTCAAGCAGTCAGGCATCGGTCGCGAGGGATCTCGGCACGGCCTCGAGGACTATCTCGAGATGAAGTATCTCTGCATGGGCGGGCTTTAGTCCGCGGGCCATGCTCATCAACGTCACAGATATCCAACGGATTCCGTGGCCGCGTCTTGCTCAATCAGTCAACTCCATTCCTTGGCCTGAGTTGCTAAAAGAAGGTGAGTGGTGACGATCGCGGTGTCCCTTCCGCTTGGCGCATGAACCGCCTCGCTCATTCGGTTCCCATGCTACCGCCAGGTCACTGCGACGGCACCATCGAAGCCCGCCATCCGTTTCACCGGGGGAAGCGAAGATCTGCTGCAACGGTCGATCACCTTGTCGACGCGCAATTGGAACCGCATGCTGTTGACTCCCACCTTCAACCGTTTGAAAAGAAGTTTCCAACCGGGAGCGTACCATGGCGGACGAAGAAATTCTGGAACAAGCCGAGCCCTTGACCGAGACCGAGACGGCTCCTCCCCCGAAGAAGCGCACATCATCGGCGAAGGGGAAACGTTTGTCTGCCGGCGCGAAAGCGAGCAAGGCTGAGCCGGCGGCGATCAGTGTGCGGCAGCGCCGTTACTCCGACAGCGAGCGCGCCGAAAAGCTCGCGCAGATCGAGGCGCGCGCATCGGCCGGTGACACCCTGAAGGCGGCGATCAAGGACGCCGGGATTTCCGAGCAGACCTATTACCAGTGGAAACGGACCGACGGCGCGGTGGAGGCGCCAGCCGCCAAACCCCAGCCAGACGCCAGGGTCGAGCCAAGCGCCGGCGTCGATACTCTGGCGGACCTGGTCGCGCTCGAAGAGGAAAACAAGCGGCTGCGCCAGCAGCTCGCGGAAAAGCTTCGCGCTGAGAATGCCGAACTGCGCAAGCGGCTCGGTCTGGACTAGGCTGACAGGCTATACCGCCCGCGTGGCAAAAACGCACGCCTTTGCCTATCTGTGCGGTGAACCCTACGTGTCACCGGGTCACTTCCTTCATTTCCGGATAAAGGTCCGCATGAAAGCAAGACGCAATTTCATTGTCGAATTCAAGTCGGGCCGGCGTCAGCAAAGACGCCAAGGCGCCTCGATCTGGGGTGATACCGACCTCAAGGCGATCGCGCGTGCGGTGGAATCCGATCTGGCGGTGACCGGCGGTAGCGCTGACGCAGAGCTCGGTGCGGTGCGGCCATCACCTGCACCCCATCGATCCGAGTCCAGAATTCTCGAGACGATCGTGAAACCCGACGAACAACCGTCCGGGGCGGCCCTCGTGAAGGCGACGACCTCTGACTTGCCGACGCAGCCGGCGGATTTGCCACAACCATCGGCGAAAACGGATGACGCTGCAAACGTGCCAGTGCTCGTCCCCGCGCAAGAAGAGACAGCTCCCGCCGCTCCTGCGAGGCGCCGCGCCGCCTCGAAAGCGATGGGGCCGAGGAAGAAAACGCAAGCCCGATCCGCTTCCGCGGGGATATCGCAGCAGGCTGGCGCCGACGACCTCAACGCGCTCGAGGCCGAAAACCGCCGGCTGAAGGCGCTGTGGCGGGCGCATCTGCATGCGGAGAATGCTGAGCTTCGGAACATGTTGGCCCGCCTTTCCGTGATCTAACGCATCAAGACCCTTGCCGTTGACAAGGACGGTCGGCGATCCGGCAGACCGGAGCGATCGATGGTGCAGCGCCGCTCGCGGTCCCGGTTGCGCTCGCTAATTGTCGGCTGGTCAACGTCAATTCGTTGGTGCTGAAGCTCCCGTTTCGTGCCGCGGCCGCGACCTATCGGAGATGACGGAAGCCCATGTCGTACGCGTGACCCATTGGTTTGGGAGCTAGTCACTTTCGTAGGGTTGATTGCGTTCTTGCCATTCGCAGGGACGATCATTGTCAGACACCATCTTGCCTCGGCTTAGCCAGGTGGCAGCTGCAGAACTCTTGCATGCGGCTGCGACCGCTTTGATGCCGATGGACCCGTAGTTTTGCAGGATGGCGTCCCGCTCTTTGGAGCACGGGGCATTCGGTGGCATGGGCGTTCCCTTTCTCATCATTGGAATGTCGGCCTATTCGTGGGTGGCGAGTGCGTGCTTCACGCGAAGCACCGTGGCCGCCACCGCGACGAATACGAGCGGGATCGACCCGAGAATCAGCAGCGGACTGACTTCCCATCCGGCGTGCTGGCATGCCTCGAAGGCAGTTTTGATGAGGCCGATGAGGTAATAGCTGATGGCAATGATCGAAAATCCCTCGACCGCGCGCTGGATCTTCACCTGCGTCGCCGCCCGTTCCGCCACCGACTTGATCTGGATTGCATTCTGGAATTCGATTTCGACCTGAATGCGGGTTTGCAGCAGATTCAGAAGATGCATAGTGGCGCCAGACAACTGTTCAAGCCGATGGGACGTGGCTTCGCAAGTGCGAACCGCTGGTTTGAAGCGTCTTGTGACGAATATGCCAAATCGTTGGAAGCCCGGCAGATGCGTCTCGCGCAGCTCGCTGATGCGTTCCTCGACGATTTTCGCATAGGCTGCGGTCGCACCAAAGCGGCTGCGGGTTTCCGCCGAAGCCGTGATAATGGCGGAAGAGAATTCCGAGATTTCGTTGAGGAGGCTTTTGTGCTGGTCCGCCGGCGTCGATTGATTGCGGTCTGCCAGGTCTCCAAGGCGCGCCTCGAACTCGGCAAGGCGCGGCGCGAGACGCCGCGCGAGTGGCAGGCCGAGCAGCGCCATTGAACGGTAGGTCTCTATCTCGTAGATCCTGCGGACCATTCGGCCGAGGCGATAGGCGTTCAAATCCCTGTTGAAGAGCAGAATATGGCTCCATCCGTCTGAACGAACACGAAAGTCCGAACATACTTGGCCGGCCCCTGCCCCAATTATTGAAGCGGCGGTGTCACCAAAGCCGAATTTCGCCAGGACATCTCCCAGTTGTTCCGGGGCAGGCCCCGTCACCAGAATACTAACCTGACTGATAACTGTGATTAGGCATGGAATAAGGACCCCGCAAATGGGGTGATCGGCGTCCAAACGGGACCCCCATCTGCGATGGGGTTACAACAGCCTCCGGTTTCATCGGAGGCTTTTTATTTGGATGCTTGTTGTGGAGACAATTCTGAAGATACGGCGGCTTTCCCGTGTGCAGGGTAAGTCGATCAAGGCGATCTGCCGGGAGCTGGGCATATCGCGGAAAGTGGTGCGGAAGGTTCTGCGCACCGATGAGACGGAATTCAAATACGAGCGGACCCGTCAGCCTCAGCCGAAGCTCGGCCCTTGGCGCGATCAGCTCGATGGAATGCTGCTTGCCAATGAAGCCAAATCCTCCCGCGAACGGCTGACGCTGATCCGGATATTCGAGGATTTGCGCGATCTGGGCTACGAAGGCGGTTACGACACCGTCCGACGCTATGCCCGGACGTGGGCGAAGGAGCGCGGGTCCGTGACGGCGGAGGCCTATGTGCCACTCTATTACGCGCCGGGCGAGGCCTACCAGTTCGATTGGAGCCACGAGATCGTCGTGCTGAACGGTGTGACGACGACGGTGAAGGTGGCGCATGTCCGGCTCTGCCATAGCCGGATGATGTATGTGAGAGCCTACCCGCGCGAGACGCAGGAGATGGTCTTCGACGCCCATGACCGGGCATTCTCCTTCTTCGGCGGGGCCTGTACGCGCGGCATCTACGACAACATGAAGACCGCGGTGGAGACGGTCTTCGTCGGCAATGAACGGCAATACAATCGCCGCTTCCTGCAGATGTGCAGCCATTATCTGATCGAACCGGTGGCTTGCACGCCGGCGTCGGGGTGGGAGAAGGGCCAGGTCGAGAACCAGGTCAATCTGGTGCGGGAACGCTTCTTCACGCCGCGGCTGCGCTTCAAATCCTACGACGAGCTGAATGGCTGGCTGCTGGACAAGTGCATCAGCTACGCCCGTGCTCATAAGCATGTCGATCAGACGGAGCGCACGATCTGGGAGGTATTCGAAACGGAGAAGCCGCATCTGGTCAGCTATCCGGGTAAGTTCGACGGCTTCCATGCTGTGCAAGCCTCGATCGGCAAGACCTGCCTCGTGCGTTTCGACAACAACAAATACTCAGTGCTGTCGACCGCGGTCGGTCGCCCAGCCGAGATACATGCCTATGGAACGTTCGCAAATCCTCGACATGATGGGCACGCTGAAGCTGTTCGGCATGCGCAGCGCCTATGACGAGATCATGGCTTCCGGCATCAAGCGCCAGCACGAACCGCCGCGCATCGTCGGTGACCTGCTGAACTCGGAGATCGCCGAGAAGCAGGCGCGCTCCATCAAATACCAGATCACCGTTGCCAAGCTGCCGCTGGCCAAGGACATCGACGACTTCGACTTCACCGACACGCCGGTCAACGAAGGGCTGGTGCGCCAACTCGCGACCGGAGCCTTCCTCGCCGAGCAGCACAACATCGTTCTGGTCGGCGGGACCGGCACGGGAAAGTCCCACCTGTCCATCGCGCTTGCCCGTGCCCTGATCCGCAACGGCGCACGAGGCCGCTTCTTCAACGTCGTCGACCTCGTCAATCGGCTCGAGACAGAAGCACGTAGCGGCAAACAGGGGCGGCTTGCCGACTTCATCACCAGGCTCGACTTCGTCATCATGGACGAGCTCGGCTATCTCCCATTCGCCCAGGCCGGTGGACAGCTCCTCTTCCATCTGATCAGCAGGCTTTACGAGCGGACCTCGATCATCGTCACGACGAACCTGGCGTTCGGCGAGTGGCCGGCCGTGTTCGGCGACGCGAAGATGACCGCCGCTCTGCTCGACAGGCTCACCCACCATTGCGAAATCGTTGAGACCGGGAATGAATCCTGGCGCTTCAAAAACCGCTCTCAAAGCTAAAGCCGAAAAGACAAACAACCCGCGCCCGCAGGCCCCTGCGCTAAATGGACAGCTCCGGGCCTACGCGCGCTGACCCTATGCAACCAGAGGAAGGGGTCCCTTTTGGAAGCCGATATGGGGTCCCGTTACGAAGCCGATTGACACGCAAGAATGCGTCGGACAACAGTGCGGTTGTCCCCTCCAGCCTAGAGTCCGCTTCATTGGCGTGGACTTTCATGCCCGCTCGCCGTACGTCATCAGTATTCTGGCTGTTAAAACCACCTCCCCTCTTCTCCGCGCCTCGTGCTCAAACCCGCTTTTTGATCGCGCATGACGGCCATTCAACATTCAACTCGCGGATAAGGAACACCCGTTTCGGGCCTGATCTTATAATTAATCAAGCATATGGACTGCGCCACGCATGGGGAGAGAAAGTGCGTTTCCGCATATCTGAGTTCGACAAGGCACCATGGTACTCAGCCAACCCGATCCATGAGTTCGGATTGAAGCGTCCTCGCGGTGTACAGCGAAGCGTCCAAGGGCAGGTTCCCAAACGCCACCTGACAAAGGAGATAGTTTGCTCCCGCCTCTTCGACCTGATCTAGCAGAGCCCGTCGGACAAAATCCGCCGTTCCCACCACGCACAATTCATTTTCGATTGCTGCATCGAAGCTCAAGGGGAGATTCGGTGGAACCGGGATTCCATTTAGGACGTACAGGAATTTGAAAGTTTCAAGCCATCGTTCGAAAGCAGGAGCGGCGAGCGAATATGCATGGTCTGCAGACTGCCCGACCACAATCATGCGAAGCAGTCCGAGGAATGGCGCCTGGTTGTTCGCGTCACTGTTGTGTCCTTGCTCGCAGCGGAAGGCGTCGGTGACCTTGCGGACGAATGTGGCAGGACCTAGAGACGCGATGTTCGCGCCGTTTGCAGCGGCCCAGCGTGCAGACTCGGGTTTGTTGGTGGCGATCCATGTCGGCGGGTGCGGGCGCTGATGAGGCTTCAGTGTCAAAGGAACATCGTTTAGCTCAAAATGGTGGCCGCTGTAGGAAAGAGTGCCGCCCCTCATCGCCTCCATCAGAATTTCGCTGGCTTCGAGATAGCGTCCTGGCACTGCGTCCGCACCAATCCCGAAGTAAGCTAGCTCGATTGGAAGGGACCCGCGCCCTATGCCCAACTCGACCCTGCCACCGCTCAAATGGTCAAGCATGCAGATCTCCTCAAATGCACGCAGCGGATGACAAAGGCTAAGCAGCATGGTGAGGGGGCCAAGACGAAGGTGACGGGTGCGCTGCGCGACACTCGATAAGAACAGGTTCGGTGATGGGCCTCTTCCATGCGGCGAGCAATGGTGCTCCGCTACATGGTAAGCATAAAAGCCGAGCCGATCATACGCTTCCGCCAGCTTGAGACGGTCTGCGTATTGTCGCGCAACGGCGTTACCATCCTCGTCCAGATGGTCGAATATGCCGAAAGTTAGGTTTGAAGGAAGGGCTTTTCTCATTGAACTGTCTCCGACTTTGTTCCGATAGCTCCGGACCTTGATTCAAGCGAAATTAGATTTGGGGCTTTTCTTGGCCGGACATCGCTACTGATGCAGAGTCCGGGCCACACGTCCTTCCACGCTCGGCTGTTGCTCAACATCTTTAGTGCTTCTGCCGGGGAAAGCTTCATTGCCTTCGCGGCTATATGCTGTTCTGCAGTTTGACGGCTGGAGAACATGACGTACGACACGTGCAAGCGGGCTATGCATCTGCCTCCTCCTCCCAGGGAGCGGTAGAGCTGGTCAACGCTGTGGGGAGATCTTGCGATCGTTGCTCTGTGTCTTATTGCCGCGATCATTCGCACAGAATGGAATATGTAGCTGCTAAACGGCCGATCGTGTGGAGCTCTCAGCTCCCAAAATCTCATCGACAGCTTCAAGGAACGCATCCATTTGCGATTTTGTCCCGATGCTAACGCGAATGCAATCTTCCAGACCCTCATCAGGGAGGACGGCCACTAGTATCTTTTTTTGCTTCAAGTAGGTTTGCCACCAAGCGCCGTCTCGCCCTGGTGGCACACGGGCCAGCAGGAAATTCGCATGAGAGGGAGTTACAGAGAACCCAAGTTGCGACAGTGCGAACATCACGCGCTCTCTCTCAAACTTAATATGTCTACGGTTCTCCTCGTAGGCCGTGCGGTGAGCAAGGATGCTGACACCAACCGCATGGGCGATCACATTCATGTTGAACATGTTCTGGAGATTGCGCAGCCGCCCTACAACCTCAGGATGGCCGAATCCGAAGCCAACGCGAAGGCCGGCCCCCGCATAGCTCTTAGAGAACGTTCGCAAGATCAGAAGGTTCGAATTGCGGTCAATTAAACGGAGAGCGCTGTCAGGCGCAAAGTCTACATAGGCTTCGTCCAGCACGATCAACCGGTCAGATTGTGCGACGAGACTTTCAATATCCGCAATCGGGACAAAAGTGCCGGTAGGATTGTTCGGATTAGCCAAGAGAATAAACTTGGCCTCCTTTGCAGGACCGAAAAGCAGTTTGTGTATCGGCAACGAGCAAGACTCGCCGGATCTGATTTCAAGCAATCGAGCACCTTGCAGCAGCGCGAGCTTGTGGTTGTATGCAAAGCCAGGGGACAACATCGCGACGCTGTCACCCGGGTCAAGGAATGCTCTGTATAGAAGCGAAAGAAGTTCGGAGGAACCGTTGCCGGCGATCACCTGATCCGGGGAAAGGTTATAGGATGCGGCAGCTGCTTCCCTCAAGCTGACGTTATCATCCTCCGGATATAGATACTGCCGTTCGAGAGCAGCGACAGCGCTCTGCATTACCGCTGCCGGCAAGGCAAATGGATTCTCGTTTGTGTTTAGTTTGACACAGTCGGCATCTGGTCCCGGACGACCGGACGGAAGAGGATTCAGCTGTCTATACACCTCTGAAAGAGACGAAAGCACGCGTTGCAGTTTGGTGTCAGACATAGTTCTTATCTTTTGCAGTCGCAGACGATAGTCGCTTTCTCAGCCATTCACCGCGAGCCGATTATCAGGTGCCGTGCGGTTACTGGCCTAAAAACTCAATGGACGATTCTTCTAGTTCAGGTCTGCCGCTCCAGCAAAATCATTTGTTTGCATCGCAGCCATAGATGCGATGAATAGTGAGCGCGACGAACAGCCCACGGCTTTCGGCGTTGACGGGATCGCAATAGCGCTTTCTTTCAGAACTTCTGCTTTGCCCGCTTCGGCATAAAGTAGGTTCGGATATTGACGAGTGCTTCTGCCACGGCACCAGCATCCTGGCGGGTCGCTTTCCGTTTTGTCTCGCCGAGCTTGCGGATGGGCGCGATGATATCGCCCGTGACGGCATGGCCTCGAAGAACCGGCTGCCAAAGCCTCGGCGCGTATCCTGTTCCCAGCAAAAAGCAGAGGTCCCAGTCGAATGGATCAAAGGTCTGATCATCAATCCTGGTGAACCTGGGCCGGTGGTCTTTCGGTGTTTCGGAAAGGCTCGCAGAGATGCGGTTATACTCTGCAACGATCGTCTGTACGGCCTGATGTTCTGTTGTCTCCATCGGCAGGTTGAGGGCATCCGGACCGGTCAGTTCCGGTATCCATTTGCGTGGGTCGATGAACTTGGGACCGATGATGAGAGCCGTAAGATAACCATCGAGACCGCTCATTGACCAGATTGGCGATGCTGGACGACGTGCCTTATAAACGCCTCGAACGCCTCATCATCAAGCTTCGGTCGTGCGGTCGTCTCTTGGCCGTTGTGCGTCATGCCGCCCGTCGCTCCTGCTCTGTCATCGCCTCGCGCTCAGCCTTCCAGGTCCAAGGCAGGAGACTTTCCATCTCGTTGGCTTTCACCTTGCCCGCAATGATGCGTTCCAGCACATCGTCAAGCCAAGCCTCGGGGTCCACGCTGTTCAATTTACAGGTGTTGACGAGCGATGCGAGGACCGCGAAGGTCTTGCCACCGCGCTCGTTGCCCACGAACAACGAGTTCTTCCTCGTCAGGGCCACCGATTTCATCGAACGCTCGACCACATTGGAGTCCACTTCGATCCGGCCATCCTCCAGGAAGGCTGCCAGTCCGCTCCAGCCCAGCGCCGATTTAGCCGACACCTCGTCGCGCAGTTCGGTGAGATGGACGTTCAGTTCTCTCATGACCGGAGCTGCCTCGCGACGCCTCACGACGAGCCGGATATCGGCACTTTCGCCGAGCAGTCTCGCTTCAATCCGATAGATCTCGGCAATCCTGGCAAGGTTTGACAAAGCCTCCGAAGAGCCGGTCAGCTTGACGACATCGACGAACTTCCGCCGGGCATGGGCAAGCCAGAAGGCCAGCCGCATCGGGGCGATATTGCTCTTGCCCCGACGTTTGACCATTGTTTTATAGGCTTGGTATCCATCGACTTGCAGCACGCCGGCGAATGACGACAATTGTCGCTCGATCTCGCGCGCGCTGCGGCTTTCGGCAAAAATATAGGCGACCGCCGGCGGCGCCGGACCATTCCAGGGGCGGTCGTCAACCGCTTGTGCCCATAACTGGCAGACCTTGGTTCGTTTACGCCCCGAGCCGCGGGAGCGGCGTCTCGTCACCGAATGCCCTCGGCTGCGAGCGGATGAAGGCAGTGAGCGCATCATAGAGAAGCTCCAGCTACCAGGCGACCCGCCCGACCCAGGCGCAGAGCGTCCCGCGATCGATGATGACGCCGCAGGAGGCCAGCATCTGCGCCTGTCGATTGAGCGGGAGATGTCAGGCAAACTTCGAAACAGCGACATGCGCGGCAAACGCCGTGGTCACCATGCCACCGTCCATCACGCGCGCTGGTGCCGACGCCTGCACAACAACGCTTTCGCAGGCCCGGCATGCATAGCGCGGCCGGATCGTCCGTTTGACCCGGACAACCGCGGGCACGATGTCGACCGCCTCGCTGACGTCCGTGCCGATGCAATGCAGTTCGAACGAACAGCACGGGCAAGTCTTGCTTTCCGGCTCGATGACCTCGTCATAACGCGGAAGGTGCTTGGGCAAGCGGCCGATATTGCGGGCTGGTGATCGCCGTATCTGCGCTTTGTCGTCACCGACCGGCGCGACATCGTCATTGGCAGCAACGGGAATGTCGCTCACATCGCCAAGGTCGAGCATTGCCTGCGTCGGATCGATGATTGTCATCTTCTCCGATTTCGTCCCGAAGAGCTGGCGCTCGAGGAAGGCCACGCGCGCCTTGAGATCGGCATTCTCTTCGTCGAGCGAGAGAATGATCCGGGTCAATCGCGCAGCATCCTGGGGCAAGGGATCGGGTCGAAGCGGCATGACAGACCCTGTCATATGAGCCTGAATCTTTAAGCCAAACCAATCGAATCAGCCTGCTTTTGAGGGTTTCCTCACCGCGTTTCGTTTGACGCGCGTCCAGTCAATGCCGGCCAGCAAAAGCGAGAACTCCTGGGCACTCATCTGCATCGCGCCATCGCGGATCGGCGGCCAAACGAACTTGCCCGCCTCCAGCCATTTCGTTGCCAGGATCATGCCTGATCCATCCCAGTAAATGCAGCGAAGTCTATCCAGACGCTTGGCGCGGAACACGAACACGTCGCCGCAATAGGGATCGGCCGCAAGAGCTGACGCCACCAAAGCCACCAGGCCATTCATGCCGCGCCGGAAGTCGACAGGTTGCGTCGCAACCATGATCTTCACGCCATTTGGCGAAACTCCGATCACCGGCACCCTCTCAACGCCGCCACCATCGCTTGTGCCAGCTCAGGCGCTACCGAGCCGATAACCGTCATGCGCGCGCCAGCAAGCTCGATCTCAATCCGACCCGCGGCGAAGTGGGCAAAATCCGACGGCGAGCTCTCGGGAGGCGTTCGATCGCCAACCACCGTCACCGGCACGAACATCGCCTGCTGCGCGCAGGTCTTGGCAGAGCGAAGAGAGGTCAGGCCAGCTTCCCGACGCCAGACGTTCAGCAAGCCGCGATTGACGCCCCAGCGCCGGGCAACGGCCGAGATGTTCACGTCAGGTTCTGCGCTTTCCGCAAGAATCCGCGCATTCTCCTCGTCAGTCCAATTCCGCCGCTGCCGCCGACCGGTGATCACCTCGATCCGACCTTTCCCTCATGCCTGGCTTCATGCATGCCTTCAAGCATGGCATCAGCGCGATCTCCAACCATTCCATTCCGCTCCTATCGATGAAGAAGCTTATCTCGCGGCCTCAATCTCAAAAGGAAAGGTGGGGTGTTTGTCGCGCTCACATTTATGCAGGGCGCGGATGGTACCATGCGGATAATTAATTTGACCCCTCTTCTCCAATGTTACGACTAGAATCGCATTTAGGCCGGAGGAGACAATTAGCACCGCCGCGAGGCTCGTCGCAGTTGTCTCAAGGATGAGCCGGCAGGATTTGGGCCATGAGCTTAACGACGGATTTTATTGCAGAGCTGAGCAGGGCTGCAAACGGCGTAGAGAAACTCACGCATTATGAGGTAAGCCGCCTCTTAGAGCTATCAATCGATACCATCCGCGACAAGCGTAGGCAGACTGGCGTCGCAGGAATACACAGTGCTCGAGACGTTCAGATTGATCTCAGGTTATCCTCGGAGCGCGCTCGCGACCTGCTGCCGGAACAAGTCCAGGACGCTCTCATGGACGCAGCCGACGTCCTTGGGTCATTGAAAATCGTACTGGACCGGGACTGAGCGAGTTGTTGACGTCACTTGTCCCGACTGAAGCCGATCTGGGACAGCGTACTTCATTAATCAAGCCCGCAACAAGTCATTGCGGCAGGATCCCGCCGGTCACCACGGCATTACCAAGGAAATGAATGTATACTGGGGCCTAAAAGGCTGTGACAACCTAACCGCTTCCTGCGTTCTTGGGGCTTGCGCCGACAATACCGCTGCTGAAGAACGCACTCTTTCTGTTTGGCATGTGTCATGGTTCGATGGACGTAGCTATGAACAGCTGGGCGAGTGAGGTGGAGAAATACATGAGGCGGTCAGTGATGTAGTCGCCATGTGGAATGTGGGGGCTGTGGGCGCGCAATCGACAGCGGGGGTGGAAATCGCTTGAAAGCGAGCTATCACATGACCGCCATCTGCAAGCACGTAGCCGAGGCGCACGCCGGCCGCGCGAAACGTTCAGCGCCGCACGCAGGTCTTCGACTTGCTGGTCTGGCGCATGATCTAGACGAACTCACTGCCGTTATCCACGTCCAGGACCAGAAGGGGAAAAGGCAAACCGGCGCGGATGCGCTCGAGTGTCTCAACGACGAAACTGCCTTTCCGAACCACAATCGGGCAGCCTCCGTCCAGCCGGTGGTGATATCGGTCAGCACCAAGCTGTGAATGAAGCTGCCGCGGTTGGCATTCCCGCAATGGTCAACCAAGTCCATTTCCATGCTGCCGGGAAGCGGTTCATTTCAATCGGCGAACGTCCGCATTTTGATCTGACGTTTTGGTTCTGGTACGATGCGCGGCTTTTTTGCTCGGCTGCTGTGCCTCGGCATCCTGAGTAGGCGGTCGATCGTCGCGGCACTCATCGACAGCGTCTTGTGCCGAATCTCCTCCTCGAGTTTCAGGTGACCATTGCGTTCCAGCGCGGGCAATAAGACCGGCAACAACGCCTTGAGGCACTTGCCGCAAACTCGATCGGAAGCCTCCCACAGCACGATCATCGCGCTCCGAGCGGCCTCGTCGTAAAGCGGCCGGCGCTGACGGACCTGCCGGCTCGTCGGCGCCGGCTGATGATTCAGAACACGGATGGCGGATTTCTCGTGATATCCCGTCGCGGCAATGAACTCCTCCAGGATCCTGCTTTTCTCTTTTCCGGTCGCATTGGCGAGTTCCATGCGCATCGTGCGCGGCATCGCTGTTGTCATCGTGATACCCTCCCTGGCGGTCAGGGTATCCATCACGTGCAGTCACAAGTAACATTCTAGATGAGGAAACGAACGCGCTTGGTAACATTTTCACTGAGGCAACGCGACTTGATGTTTGGCGCCGATTTTATGACATTAGGCGTCGCCGAAGTAAGGCAGTCGATACGAAGAAGGGCAATACGCCAAAAATGAAAAGTATACCAAAATGGAACATCACGTCGGCGGCTGGCCGGCCGAACATTGCCGGGCGAATGAGGTCGATCGCATGTGCCAGCGGCAAGAATGTCGCCATCTGCTGAACTTTACCGGGCAATTGAGTTGCCGGGTAGACAGCACCGGACAAGAACAGCATCGGCGTGAGAATGAGGGTCTGGTAGAAGATGAAATAGTCGTAGCTGGGCGCGAGCGCCACAACGATCATTGCCAGACTCGCAAACGCGATTCCGGTCAGGGCTATCACCGGCACCACATAAGGAATGGATGACCAAACCGCATAACCCAGAATGGCTGCGACGACCGCAATCGCAGTTCCGGCCAAAAGGGCCTTGGTGGCTGCCCAGGCGACTTCTCCCAGCACTACGTCGCCAAGGGTCATCTGCGTGTATAAGATCGCCTCCCAACTGCGTTGATCGCGCATGCGCGCGAAGGCCGCATAGATGGTTTCGAACGTAGACGCCGTCATCGCGCTAGCCGCGACCATGCCAGTTGCCAGGAAAGCAATATATGACATGCCTTCGACTCGTCCGACCATCAAACCAAGACCGGTCCCCAGACCAAAAAGATAGACCATGGGATCTGCTAGGTTGCCGAGAATTGACACAAGCGCGGCTTTTTTCCACGCGAGGTAGTTGCGGCGCCACATCGCAGTCCAGTTCCAGCCATTGGCAGGCAGAACTGCCGCATAATTTTCCCACATCTTTCAATCCTTCATCTCGCGCCCAGTCAGTCGTAGAAAAACGTCCTCGAGATTGGGGGGGCGCTGTAAAAGACGCAGATCCGTACGCTCCCGCAATTGTATTCGCACCTGCTCAGGAGCGGAGGAGTAACAAAAGAGGGTTTCTCCGCTTACCTCAATGCGCTGCGCGCATGTTTTGATACGCGCGCGCAGTTCATGTGGATTGCCGCCATTGATCTCAATGACTTGGCAGCCAATCTGCTCGTCGATCAGCTCTTGGGGCCGACCTTCGGCGATCTTCTGTCCTTCTTCAAGGACGCATAGCCGGTCGCATAACCGCTCTGCCTCCTCCATGAAATGCGTAGTAAGCAGGATCGTCTTGCCGCGTGCCAACAGCGAGCGCAGCCGCTCCCAAATCAGGTGGCGCGCGTGCGGGTCGAGACCGGTGGTGGGCTCATCTAATATGAGCAGTTGTGGGTCGTTGATGAGCGCGCGTGCCAGCATCAGGCGCCGTTTCATACCACCGGAAAGGCCTGCGACCCGCGCATCCGCCTTACTCTCAAGTCTGGCAAACTCTAGGAGTGACGGGATAACGGCTTCGATCTGACGGGTGCTCATATTGAAGTAGCGCCCAAAGACCAACAGGTTCTCACGCACTGTGAATTCCTGATCAAGGTCGTCGAATTGCGGAACCACCCCAATGCTTGCCCGCGCCAGACGAGCCTGCGCAGGCACTGGTGCGCCAAGCACCGTGATCTTGCCTGCGTCGGGCGGCGTCATACCAAGGACCATGCGCGCAATCGTGCTTTTGCCGGCACCGTTGGGCCCGAGGAGCCCGAAGCACTCTCCTTTTTTGACGGCGAACGAAAACCGATCGACAACAGTTCGGTCGATATAGGTTTTCGTGACGTCAATCAAACTGATTGCTATCGCGGCCATGTGCTTGCCGAGAAAGCCGTGCAGTCCACCGGGGATACATCGGTTTCGCTCGTCCTTGTAAGCAGCAAGCCATCGCACCATACGTGGCCTATTTGTCCCCACTCGCAAGCCGCTGCAGCGTCGGGGAAAAAACCCCGGCCGTGATAGTTGGCACTCGTGTTGCAAAGCAGCGGAATACCGGTGAGACTTTCATATTCGGCCAAAAGCTTCGAGACTTCGTGCTCGGAGTTTCGCGAGATCGTTTGAAGTCTCGCAGTTCCATCAAGGTGCACTACAGCAGGGATCCGTGCTCGCCATTCCGGGCGTGTCGTATGATCGAAGAGCATGTAGGGATCTGGAGTGCCGGGGTCGAAGATATCCTGTGCGCGGTCTTCGAAGCAAATTGGGGCTACAGGCCGGAAATGCTCGCGGAATTTCACTTCGTTGAGATGATCCTTCATTTGCGGGGAAGTCGCGGCGGCCAAGATGCTTCTGCCTCCCAACGCCCGTGGCCCAAGTTCTGCACGGCCGGCAAGAAAAACAACCGGTTTGTTAGATGCCAATATCCTGGCGAGTTCGGCCAAGGTGCATGGAGCAGCTTTCCACCCTGGCGGGATCGCGCTACTCTTCAGCTCAGGGCCGCTGTAAACTGACCAGTCAAGCGGAGCGAGACCACGCTCGACAGCAAGCGCGCAGCAGGCGGCGCCAATAGCCGATCCGCTGTCGTTGGGAAATGGGGGCACCCAGACTGATTCAAACAGACCACTGGCTCTGAGCGCGCTGTTCCATTTGATGTTAAGGCCGCATCCGCCGGCCACGCACAAGTTTCGGGATTCGAATTGCGACTGCGTCTGTAAAGCAATCGTCATCTCTCCAACGAGGAGGTGTTCAAGGAAAACATGAAATGAAGCAAGTACATCCTGGGGTTTTTCAGACTGTAACCGGGACGCGCTTGCGTCGAAGTAATCATTCACGCGTGCAAGCAATGCGTCTGCATTATGAATGTTTTCCCTATAACCGACCGCGCGCAGCGTTTCTCCGGCGAAGTGTTCCTTGTAGAGCTCCCGAAACACGTTTAGGATGTTCTCCTGAGCCGCGCCAAGTGCAATGTAGGCCATTAGCTTTCCAGCGACACCCAGGTCCCAGCTTTTTGGATCCGCCTTCCTGTACGGCCCGAAGTGATGGCCGGCGACAGCATAGGCATGACCTATCATCGGGAACATGCACTTGATTGATCGGATCCCTTTGGGCTCCGCATAGTAGAGCCGTGGAAATATGCAGCCATCCCATACCAAGCAGAACGAAGGTTCTCCGGCTCTGGCAAACGGACTGGTGCAGTACGCGGAGACGACGTGGCTTATGACGTGCGGAAAACTTTTGTAGGGGAGGATCGAACCGCTGAGCGAGAGACCCGAGCTGTCATGGGACTTTAGAGGGCTCTCTGGCCACCGTTCGATATAGGGAGCTCCACTGAGAGTTATGGGGAGGCCTTCGCTGAAGACCTGGAACTCTGATTCAAGTTCTCCGTCCCACCCGTCGATGACGAATTGATCAACGTCCCCTACGCTCAAACCGTGTTCGTTCAGGGCTTGGACAATCGCGTCAAGGCTGTCGATAGCTTGATAGCGGAGATTGTTGTTGCGCTTCTCCTGCTCAATACAGAAGATAAGTTTCCCGTCTTCGATGAGGGCAACTGCACCGTCGTGTGTGAGTTTAATTCCGCAGATGCGCATAAGATCTCCATATCTAACGCGGTAGCCGGATCATTGAGAAACGGGGTGGCGATATCGGGTAAGCAAACAGTCTTCGTTGGTGGTTTGGCCGACGCATCGCACACGATCAATTTGGACCAATTCCTGATCCAACATCGTAATGACGGTTTCGGCACCAGCCACGTGACCCCAACGTTGGCAGCTCGCATCACCTGCCGATCCGAATATTAGATGCCCGGATGGCGCGAGCATTTGTGCCAAGTTGCGGACAGCCGTTCGCATCTCAGCAACGCTCTCAAGGTAATAGAGCACCTCAGCTACCACGATCAGATCAAAGAGTTTTCGTGCCGAGAACTGGAGGATATCGCGGCTTATCCAGGAGATATTCGGCGGATCCTTTAGTCGTCGACGCGTTCGAGCGAGCGCATGGGGCACCACATCAATTACGGTGAGTTGCTCGCAATGCGGCGCAAGTCTTTCGGTGAACGCCCCGGCTGCGCATCCGACTTCGAGCGCGTTTGTTATTGATTGCTGCGCAAGCGCCAGCCGTAGCATTTGACTATGTCGCTCCTGCTCGAACGGGTTGCTGTCAAGCCGCCATGGATCGTCTTCAGCCAACTCATCATGCAGCAACTGATAATGCTTTTTCTGATTCAACTTCCTGCACCTCTTTTGGCCAATCCCGCAACTGATGTTAGGTTTGTCCGCCTTCAGCCTCGCCGTCAGCTGGAACATCCAAAGCCGACCAAGACTTCGGATGCTCGCGAAAAGGTTAATCCATCGGTAGAGATTTAAGGGATGATGTTTCCGCGCTGCGGGGGGGGGGTTGCAAGACATCAGTGCGAGAGAGCCAAGCACTATTGCTTAACGTACACAGCGCATATGCTTTAAGGGGAAGAATGAGGAAAAGGTTGATTGGCGTGTGGGCAGCGAAAGTTAGAAATCGAAGCTGGCGAGCGCGAAGCGCAGCCACACAGGTGCGCACCACCGTCATGAATGCTATCATCGTTATCGTCGACCACGGTATCGTGGCTGCCACCGCAATCTGCGCAAGCCCCATCAATACCGACACAGCAAGAAGCAGCGGCCCGAGATTCTGCCCGATCACGTCCAATGTTAGATACCGGTCAAGCCTGCGTAACAAGCGCAGCGCTAGCAACGTGTCTCGGAAGGTGCTGCGCGCCCAGCGCAACTGTTGGCGCAGATACGATGCGAGCCGGTCTGGCACGACTGTGGCTGCAATGGCATCCGCAACATACTCGGTCCGAAAACCAGCTTTGAGCATTAGGATTGTAAGATGACGGTCCTCACCAAAATCGCTTGTTTTGCCGCGAAACAGTTGCGTCTCGTATTGGTCGAGCACCAAAAGCAGTGCAGATCGGCGGTACATGGCGCATGGACCACAACAGCACATCACCGCACCAAAACGTGCCTGTGCCGCCCGCTCCTCGTTGCAGGCCAGCCAGTATTCCATGTCGATCAGTCGTGTCAGCCATGTGTCGCTGCGATTTCTGGCTACTAATTGTCCCATAACCGCGCCTATCGATGGATCGCGCATCTTGTGGACGAGCTTCGTGACCATGTCGGGAGCAAGCGTGGTGTCTGAGTCGACGTTTAGAAGCAAGTCACCGGATGAGCGGCGTATCGCGGCGATCTGCGCCTTGCGCTTTCCGGCATTTGTAGGGAGCAGAATGAAGTTGAACCGCGGATCTCCCGCATATGTGTTGTGTACGGGTGCGAGGTCCTCGCGGTTTGTAGAACCATCATCTACCACAAAAACCTGCAGCTGCCCAGAATAATCCTGATTTGCGACAGACTCGAGGCACGCCGAGAGAATGTCCGGGTGTTCATTGAAACAGGGAACAATCACGTCGACGCTTGCCAGCGCGGCGGAGGGGGGGGGGCTTTCGGAAGAGGCAGAAAAAGAACTTGCCGTTGGGGCATACAGGACCTGCATGCCCTTATAGACGCCAGAAAGAAGCGCATACAACGAAATTGCCACCGTGCCGGCTGTACCAAATAGATCCATGCAGATACCGTCCGTTAATTATCCTGGGAGAGCGTTCGGATGACAAAACCACGGTCGTGCAACCCGGTAATGACACGGGAAAGCGCCATGAGCGTCTGGTCGCGCAAGCCAGAAAGCTTGTGTCCTACAAGCTCGTTAGGGGGGCACCCGTCGTGCAACAGCACGATGGCGCCTGGCTCGACTGAAGCCAGCACTGCATCAACAATGGCGTTGACACCAGGGCGCGACCAGTCCCGCGGATCTACGGACCAATGTACAGCTTGGAGCCCCATGCGCGCTGAGATGCTTAGCACGTTTTCGTTCCAGAGCCCGTATGGAGCGCGGATAAACTTGGGTTCAGCCTGAGGAGAGGCCGACTTGATGGCCTCTCTTGCTTCGGTGATCTGATATTTTATTTCCTCGATTCCGCATGTCGTCAGATCCGGATGGGTCATAGTATGGTTGCCAACCTCGTGCCCTTCGGCAACGATTCGTCGGATAAGTTCTGGTTGATCCGCGGCATAAGCACCGATGACGAAGAACGTAGCGGGTACGCGTTGCTCCGCCAGAACATCCAGGATATCAGGCGTGCAATATGGGTTTGGTCCGTCGTCGAACGTCAGATAAACGCTACGGTTGGCGCTGTTGCCCGAGACTTTGCAACTACAATCCAGCTGTTTCATAGCTCTGGGCCATTACGATCAATTAGCGTGCCGGAAGGCCACTCGTTCATTGAGCGCGCTATGGGAAACACGACAGCGAGGGGGTCCTCAATTCGCGTGGCTGGCAGATCGAGGTAGACCTCTGGGAGAGTGGAGCGGACGCGGACCCCTGGGAGGATGGTCGCAATACCGCCGCGGCACAGTCTCTCAACGTGCTTGTACAGCGCGTGCCGAACCGTGCCGAACGCGAATGGGACGCCGAGCCGCTGCAACTCCGGATACAGCGTAAACATTGAATGACTAAGCCCAAGTCCTTCAAGATCGGCACGCACTCCCCACAACCCCAGTTCCCCCACCAGGAGATCCACCTCGCCGACCTTGATGAAACGCCGCAACATGCCCATGTGGGCGGCAACGCCATGCGAGTCGTAAGCAATCACGCGCATTTCAGGCCGCGCTCCGGCCCAACTCCGGCCACCTTCGAAGGGCATTGCATTGAACGCGCCTGTCGGCCCGTAGGTATTACGAAAGAATGCAGAAAGTTCTGCGTGATCATCGACCTGCAGCTCATTTTCCCAACAAAGTTTCCATTGCACGTCAGCAGGCATTTTTGTCTCTCTATGCTTCTGGCAAAACTTGCGGTTATCCGCACGCGTCTAGTATGCAGCATATGAATAACCAGTGGTATTAGTTCTATGCAGTAATGGCTGCAATCAGTGAAATTGATTGTTTGGATGAAACTCATCCATCCCGTGGATGGAGCATATGTGCAGAACCTGTTTGGCCCGCGATCGGTTTCTTCTCCACTTGCAGCTCCTGCGTGCTTTGGTTAATCAAGCATCAAACTTTTTCCGAACGCAGATGGTCCAGTTGGAGCTGCGCATGGATGTCTTGCTACTCTAGCTTCGGTAAAGCCGAGATGGTAAACTCGCGGTCGTTGCTATACTTCCCTGAACGCTAGAACTGCGTTCAGGCCCCCCATGGCAAAGGCGTTGCTTAGCGCTATTCGAATCTTCCTTTCACGCGCAACATTTGGCGTGACGTCGAGATCGCAATTGGGGTCGCGTTCATTGTAATTTGCCGTGGGCGGAACGATCCCTTCGCGGATCGCCATCACACACGCAATCATTTCGAGGGCGCTCGCCGCACCCAGGCAATGTGCGTGCATGGACTTGGTAGACGAGATCGCCATTGAATATGCGCGCTTACTGAAGACGTGCTTGATCGCTGCCGTCTCGACTTCGTCATTCGCTTTGGTGCCAGTGCCGTGCGCATTAAGATAATCGACGTCGTCAACATTCAACCTCGCATCTTTGAGACAGGCGCGCATCGCTGCTTCGGGTCCCTCAGCCGCCGGCGCCACAATGTCGAAGGCATCCGCCGAAACGCCGATACCGGCGATCTCAGCGAGGATAGATGCGCCACGTCGTGAAGCGTGCTCATAGCTTTCCAAGACGGCCATGCCTGCACCCTCTCCAAGCACCACTCCCTTGCGGTCCGCGGAGAAGGGGCGACAAGTGTCCGGGGCAAGTATGCGCAGAGCCTCCCATGATTTCAGCACGCCCCACACAAGCGGCGCATCGCTGCCGCCGGCGAGCATGATGTCGGCCCGTCCAAGCCTGATCTGATCCGCCGCCAAAGCAATCGCGTGATTAGCCGAAGCGCAGGCAGACGTTGCGCCAAAAACTGGTCCGCGCAGACCGAATTGCATGCTGACCTGGCCGGCAGCTGCGCAAGGCATCACCTTTGGCGCCGTAAGAACTTCAGCCCGCTTCGCGCCACTCAGAAGGAGTGCGCGGTAATTCTCCTCAATCGCCTCCCAGCCGCAGACACCGACGCCAACGGCGGCACCAAAGCGGTGCGGATTTCCTTCTTCACCGGAGAGCCCGGCCTGTTGCATTGCTTCTCGCGCGGCAAGCACGGCAAGAAGACTGAAGCGGTCCATGGTCGCGAGCTGCCTTCGACTGATGTCGTGCTTCGGCAACGTCTTGATCTCAGAGCCAACGACACCCGCCAGCTCACGGAGCTGAGGATTGGCCATCGGCCCGATGGCGGAGACGCCTTTACACATGCTACGCCAGATAGAGGCGGCATCCGTACCGAGCCCGCACAACCCACCAACTCCGGTGATAACGACGCGCCCATCCATTCAAGCCTCCTTGGCAAGCAAGCTTCGGACAGCCACGACCACATCGCCGACCGTCTGTAGGTTCGACCAAGCATCCGCCGTATTCATCTCGATCTTGATGTTGTAGGCTTGCTCAAGGTCCCAGAGGATATCAGCGAACGCAAGAGAATCGAGGCCGAGCGAGGTCAACTCGGTTGCCATAGTCAATTCGGCGCTCGGAGTGGCGGTTGTCGACTCATCTCGCTCCGCTAGCGCGCGATTGTTGATTGTGGCAATAACCTCCCTAGCAAGTTGATCAGACATACTGTTCCTTTCATCATAAGTTTCAATTTAGACGCCGCCTGATCCTGAACTCGTTGCTGAATTGAACCCAGCAAGCTCGTGCCGTCGATCAAGCCGATTGTGAATGGAAATCGGATGTGAGCCGGCCGGATCTTGGCTGAGCATCGAGACCATCGAGGGTTGCCATTGCCCTGAGCATCAGTTGCTTTTGCTATGCAGCATTGATGGGGATAAGAAAAATCTATTGTTTCGATTGCAGCCATCCATACCCTGGATGGAAGGATCTCTTTGTTGAGGCGGATGGAGCGGATGCGCGCCTAGACTAGATGCCGTAATGGGCCGGCGTCTCATGAGTAGCCAGTTGGGTGGCTGTCCCTCAGAATGATGATGTTTGGAAACGAGGTCCGAGCGATCGGCCTCAAGCATCATGAGAGGAACAGCCATGGAATATTATGCAGGAATCGACGTCTCGCTGAAAGAGAGCAGCGTGTGCGTGGTCGACGCGACGGGCAAGTTGGTTCGCGAGGTCAAGGTAGGCAGCGAGCCTGAATGCCTGGTCGGGTATTTTGATCAACTGGACTTTCCGGTAGAGCGCATCGGCCTTGAAGCGGGGCCGTTGTCCCAATGGCTACACGCGGCTCTCGTTGCTGCGGGTCATGAGGTGGTTTTGCTGGAAACGCGGCATGTGAAGGCGGCGCTTTCGGCGATGACGGTGAAGACCGACCGCAAGGATGCACGGGGGATCGCGCAACTGCTCCGCATGGGGTGGTATCGTCCGGTCCACGCCAAATCGTCGCCGGCCCAGGACACTCGGGCTCTCCTGGTTGGCCGCAAGCTTCTGCAATCCAAGCTGCTCGACGTCGAGCTCAGCATCCGGGGTATCCTGCGTGGCTATGGATTAAAGGTCGGCGAAGTCAGCCGAGGGCGTTTCGAGGCGCGCATCCGCGAACTGATTGCAGGGCATGCGATATTGTCGATGGTGATTGACGCGATGCTGACGGCGCGAGCAGCGCTGTGGAGCGAATTTACGAAGCTGCACCGCGAGATGCTCAGGATCGCCCGCGCCGACAGAGTTTGCCAACGGCTGATGAGTGCGCCGGGTGTCGGTGCCTTGGTTGCGCTGACCTACCGCTCCGCGGTCGATGATCCAGCCCGGTTCGAAAAGTCCAGCACAGTGGGTGCCTACTTCGGGCTGACGCCGA
This sequence comes from Rhizobium sp. YTU87027, assembly GCF_050644135.1. NCBI lineage: Bacteria > Pseudomonadati > Pseudomonadota > Alphaproteobacteria > Hyphomicrobiales > Rhizobiaceae > Rhizobium > Rhizobium sp. YTU87027. The sequence goes on from NZ_CP098442.1 coordinate 160,776, forward strand.
AGAAATATCAATCCGGCGAAACTGATCGCGATGGCGGTGTCAGCAAGGTCGGCGACGCGATGGTGCGAACCGCATTGTTCGAGTCTGCGCACATAATGCTGACGCGGGCGACGCGCTTTTCCAGTCTAAAGCGCTGGGCGCTCGATGTGGCCAGGCGTCGCGGGATGAAGCGCGCGAAGGTTGCCCTCGCACGCAAACTGGGTGTCGTACTTCACCGCATGTGGATGGATGCGACGTATCCATCCGAGGTGGGCCGCGGGACTTGGGGTCTCGCGCGTGGTAGCATAGCAGAATGGAGATCGACGAGGACAAAATCGATGACGCGGTCCTGTGTGATCCGTTGAACAAGTCGAAGTCGCTGGTCCTGACGGACGAAGGTCTACGGCGTTCGGAAGAACTATTCCGCCGGTTGTTTACACGGTAAAATCCAGTTTCGGCTTTCACCCACAGCCCGGTGTTCAGGTTTTGCGGCGCGCTTTTCGGACCCATTTTGCGGCGAGGTCATCGACGGCTTTGTTGAGCTGCGAGAAGTTGGCGCTGTTGGGATTGTAATCGCTGCTGCCCCACCATTCGAGGATTTCGGCATGTCGCTCGTGCGCCGGATCCGCAAGCGCCTCGCGGAACTCCTGATAACCCCATGGACCACCCACGTCTTCAGGCGGGCAGTGTCCCGTTGCTTCGAGGAGCATCGGTCCTTCCGTGCCGACTGCAGGAAAGGTGCGCTCGATCTTGATGCTGTGTTCCCAACCGTCGCCAAAGTCGTAAAGGTATTTGAACGATTTCGCACCGGTGTCCTGGACTGCCGACAGCAGCGAGACCCTGCGGGCATCGATCGGACCATCCCCCCATTCCTCGTCTGGCAAACCAAAGCCGACGTCACGCATGCGGAATTCGTAAAGGTGGCTGTTGGTCCAGCCCATCGCCGCCTGCAATACCTCGTGCAGCCGACTGAGCCTGATGGTGAACGGTACGACAACGCGCCGCATCACTATCGGCTCGACATGATCGAGGGTGACCTTCAGGCGGACGGCAGAAGCCACCATCGTCAGGCCGCCAGCATTACGGTTGCCGGCGATGCACGTTTCCACTCCCAGGGCAGCAGTTCGTGCAGGCGCGTCACAGGATGGTCGGCGATGCGAGCCAGGACATCGGCAAGCCACGCCTTTGGGTCGACATCGTTGAGGCGGCAGGTGGTGATGACGGTCAGCATGACAGCGGCACGATCGGCCCCACGCTGGGAACCGGCGAAGGTCCAGTTCCGTCTTCCCAATGCGACACTTCTCAGCGCCCGCTCGGCTGCGTTGTTCGTGAGACAAACTCTACCGTCTTCGAGGAAGAGGGCAAAGCCCTCCCAGCGCTTGAGCATGTAATCGATCGGCTCGATGACCTCGGACGATCTGCTGAGCGTGGCGCGTTCCTTCGTCAACCACTCGTGCATGTCATCGAACAGCGGCTTGCTTCTCTCCTGCCGCGCAGCCAGTCGTTCTTCGGCACTCAATCCGTTGATCTGCCGCTCGATCCCGAACAATTCGTCGTAGCGCTTGACGGCCTCAAGCGCGATCGGCGAGATCGGCTTGCCCTTGCGTTTGCGATCCCGCGCATTCTTCTGGATATCGGCCAGCTCAAAGAATTTACGCCGCGCATGCGCATGGCAAAAGGCGAAGGTGATCGGCACCTCTTTCGTTGCGGCAACAGCGATCGGCTCGAAGCCATTGTAGCAATCGCTCTGTAGAATGCCGCCGTATCTGGCCAGGTGCTTCTGCGGATGTTCGCCGCGCCGGTCACTCGACGCATAATAGATTGCGGCTGGCGGCGCTGTTCCCCCGAATGGCCGGTCATCGCATACGTAAGTCCATATGCGTCCGGTCGTGCATTTGTCCCTGGCCTGAATGGGAATGGTGGTGTCATCACCGTGAAGACGCTCGGCCGCAAAGACATGCGCCTCGATCAGATCGAAGACAGGCATGAGAGCGGCTGTTGCGTACCCGACCTGGTCGGCCAGCGTCGAGGTCGAAAGATCGATCCCCTCGCATTTGAACCGGGCACTCTGCCGGTTGAGCGGGCTGTGCATGCCGAACTTGTCGAACAGGATCGTCGCCAACAGATGAGGACCGATGAAGCCGCGCGGCGTGGCATGGAACGGTGCCGGCGTCTGACTGATCGCCTCACAGTCACGGCACGTGAACTTTTCCCGCACCGTCTCGATCACCTTGAACCGGCGCGGAATCTCTTCCAGCGTCTCGGTGACGTCCTCGCCCAGCTTCGACAAGCGTGAACCACCACAGCAGGCGCAAGTCGTCGGCGGCTCGATGACGATACGTTCGCGCTCGATATCGTCCGGCCATGGCTTGCGCACCGGTCGTTTGCGCGTGAACGAACGTACGCTCGAGGTTCTGGCGCTTGCTGCCTGTGCCGCGACCTCGTCCTCCGTCGCCGCCGTCACGAGTTCCTCGAGCTGCAGTTCCAACTGGTCGAGCAGGCGCGCCGTGCGTTCAGAGCGCTGGCCTCGCAACTCGCGCCTGAGCTTCTCGATCTTCAATTCCAGAGCAACGATCAGCGCCTCGTTGTCAGAGAGCATCGCCTGCGCATTGGCCGCTTCCGCAACTGCGATAGCGTGTTTAGCCTGCAAGGCTTCATGCTCGCCAAGCAGCGCCAGGTAAGCGCCAACAACATCCACAGGAAGATCGACAGGCTTTGAGATCATGAAGCCATTCGATCAGATTTCCCCTGTATTTTCAATTGAATAATGCTAGCCGACCTTCGTCGGCCGCCAGGTTTCTTGAGGGTGCCTCCAGTCGATCCCGGACAGAAGATAACTCAGCTGCGCGGGTGATATCGCGATCGCGCCGCCTTCCGCAGACGGCCAGACGAACCGGCCGCGGTCCAACTTTTTTGTAAAAAGGCAGCTCCCCTGGCCGTCACTCCAGATCACTTTTATCAGCGATCCGCTACGACCGCGGAATACAAAAAGATTGCCGTCCAGAGGGTTCAGTTTCAGCACCTCCTGCACCCGCAACGCAAGCGATGGAAACCCACACCGCATGTCGGTATGGCCCGTTGCAATCCACACCCGCACATTTTGACCGGAAGGAAGCGTGATCACCGCAACGTCTCCAGACCCCGCATGATCCGCAGCAGCGCCTCAACGTCGACGCTGCCGTCCACGACCACACGACGGCCGTTCGCCGCGACAATCTCCATGCGGCCGGAAGGAGGCGCTACCGGATGCTCCATCGCAGCAGGTGGAGTGACCTGCTTCACCGGCACAAAAGTTTCCGGCATGACGAACGCCGGCACAAAACCATCGGTTTGTTTCTGGCTGTGCAAACCCTGGCGAACCGATTGCGCCAACGGTTTAACAGCGAGCGGCTGATGCCGTACTGACGGGCCGTGGCCGACGCCCGGCCTCTCCCCGCAAAGCTTTCTGCGACAATCCGCAGCTTCTCATCCTCAGTAAATCGACGCCGCCGTCCGGTGTTGATCACCTCAAGACGGCTCACCCGAGACCCGCTGTCCCCTTCAAAAATCTCCATCTGCCCAACTGTCCTTATGCCTGGGAATAAGGACAGGGTCTGAACAGTTTTATCCAATATTCAAAGGCGGTCTCGCTCGGACGGATACGATGCGACGGACTTTCGCTGGAGCGCAAACCCTATGGCGGCATGAAGAGAGCTACGTGATTGACGCGGGCAAGTGCAAGGCTTGCGTCTGATGAGGTCCCGTCGCTGGGACGCAGGCTTGGCAAGGTCGTGTGTAGTGCTGTGACCGCTTCGGCGAAGCACGCTTTCTAGATTGACCTGTCGGCTTGTTGATCTGATGGCATAGTGTGGCGGTCTTCGTGCTGACCACGGACAGAAGCATGGCCTCAGCGACGAGATAATCATTCAGAGGGACTTGACGAACAAAGGCCCATTACAGAAGCATTACAGTTGCATTTATTTGCATTGCCTGAATCTATAGGTCTCCATGATTCGGAGGTCATGGATGATTGGTGCATCGATAGAGACGACGCTGGAGCTTTGGGCATCCTCGCTGCGCGAGGTGAAGGGTCGTATGAGCGGATTGTTTACGCAGGAGCGCGTTGCCGCATCGGCAAACCTTTTTCTGGACGGCTTGCTGGGTGACGAGCGGCGCAAGACGGGATGGATGCGCGCGGAAGCGGCTGGCGATCCCGGCCCGTGGCGGCAACAGGCGATTTTGGGCCGGGGACACTGGGATGCGGATGCTTTGCGCGACATCGTTCGTGGCTATGTCCTTGAGACACTGGCTGATCCTGATGCAGTCCTGGTGATCGACGAGACTGGTTTTCTCAAGCAAGGCAAGGCGTCCTGCGGGGTCGGTCGGCAATATACAGGTTCGGCGGGCAAGATCACCAATTGCCAGATCGGCGTGTTCGCATCGTATGTCTCCCTGCATGGTCATGCCTTCATCGACCGGGCACTCTATCTGCCGAAAGCCTGGACGGATGACCGGGAACGTATGGCCAGGACCCATGTGCCGGACAATATCGGCTTTCTGACCAATCCGGCATTGGCGCTCACGATGATCGAGCGGGCGATCGCTTCGGATGCGCCGTTTTCCTGGGTGGCTGCCGATAGTGTTTATGGCGTGGGCGACATCGAAATGGCACTCAAGCGAGCCGCCAAGGGCTATGTGCTGGGCGTGAACGCCAACCATCCCTTCCGCTCCTGGGGTAAGCCGCTTGCTGTGGCCGGCACGGCGAAGGACATCGCTGAAGCCCTGCCTGAGAATTTCTGGCGACGCCTGTCGGCAGGCGATGGCACAAAAGGCGCACGGTTGCATGATTGGGCATATCTCGAACTGGCCGATCTCGACGCCGATGTTTTCGACGCGGCATTCCCCGGTATCTGGACACGCGGACTGCTGATCCGCCGCAGCATCGCCGATGGCGATCTTGCTTTCTTCTCCACATGGTGCCCGGTTGGCACGTCCATGGAAAAGCTGGTGACGGTGGAAGGCCATCGTTGGGCGATCGAAGACAGCTTCGAGACTGCCAAAAACGAGCTTGGTCTCGATCACAATGAGACCCGATCATGGCATGGCTGGCATCGCCACGTCTCCCTCGTCATGCTCGCATTCGCCATGCTGGCAGTGATCCGGTACCGCGCCAACGACGCGACACCCCAAAAAAGACCGAGGATGCCGACCATCAAGATCTGATCCGCTGGTCCGTCCAGGAAATCCGGCGCATTGCCACCAGGCTTGCCAAGCGTCGCATAAAGCCAGCCTACATCATCGCATGGTCATGCTGGAGGCGAGCCCATCAGGCCGCCGCTCGACGAGCTCATCTGAAAACTAAAATGCAACTGTAATGCTTCTGTAATGGGCCTTTGTTCGTCAAGTCCCTCTGAATGATTATCTCGTCGCTGAGGCCATGCTTCTGTCCGTGGTCAGCACGAAGACCGCCACACTATGCCATCAGATCAACAAGCCGACAGGTCAATCTAGAAAGCGTGCTTCGCCGAAGCGGTCACAGCACTACACACGACCTTGCCAAGCCTGCGTCCCAGCGACGGGACCTCATCAGACGCAAGCCTTGCACTTGCCCGCGTCAATCACGTAGCTCTCTTCATGCCGCCATAGGGTTTGCGCTCCAGCGAAAGTCCGTCGCATCCATCCACATGCGGTGAAGTACGACACCCAGTTTGCGTGCGAGGGCAACCTTCGCGCGCTTCATCCCGCGACGCCTGGCCACATCGAGCGCCCAGCGCTTTAGACTGGAAAAGCGCGTCGCCCGCGTCAGCATTATGTGCGCAGACTCGAACAATGCGGTTCGCTCCATCGCGTCGCCGACCTTGCTGACACCGCCATCGCGATCAGTTTCGCCGGATTGATATTTCTTCGGCGTCAGCCCGAAGTAGGCACCCACTGTGCTGGACTTTTCGAACCGGGCTGGATCATCGACCGCGGAGCGGTAGGTCAGCGCAACCAAGGCACCGACACCCGGCGCACTCATCAGCCGTTGGCAAACTCTGTCGGCGCGGGCGATCCTGAGCATCTCGCGGTGCAGCTTCGTAAATTCGCTCCACAGCGCTGCTCGCGCCGTCAGCATCGCGTCAATCACCATCGACAATATCGCATGCCCTGCAATCAGTTCGCGGATGCGCGCCTCGAAACGCCCTCGGCTGACTTCGCCGACCTTTAATCCATAGCCACGCAGGATACCCCGGATGCTGAGCTCGACGTCGAGCAGCTTGGATTGCAGAAGCTTGCGGCCAACCAGGAGAGCCCGAGTGTCCTGGGCCGGCGACGATTTGGCGTGGACCGGACGATACCACCCCATGCGGAGCAGTTGCGCGATCCCCCGTGCATCCTTGCGGTCGGTCTTCACCGTCATCGCCGAAAGCGCCGCCTTCACATGCCGCGTTTCCAGCAAAACCACCTCATGACCCGCAGCAACGAGAGCCGCGTGTAGCCATTGGGACAACGGCCCCGCTTCAAGGCCGATGCGCTCTACCGGAAAGTCCAGTTGATCAAAATACCCGACCAGGCATTCAGGCTCGCTGCCTACCTTGACCTCGCGAACCAACTTGCCCGTCGCGTCGACCACGCACACGCTGCTCTCTTTCAGCGAGACGTCGATTCCTGCATAATATTCCATGGCTGTTCCTCTCATGATGCTTGAGGCCGATCGCTCGGACCTCGTTTCCAAACATCATCATTCTGAGGGACAGCCACCCAACTGGCTACTCATGAGACGCCGGCCCATTACGGCATCTAGAGCTGGGGCGCCAGGTTCGAGACCCCAGCCGCAGGAAATCCGGGCCGAAACCGGAAAGCTAGGGCGGCGCGCCGGGCAGACGGTGGCGAAGGTGTAGGCATTTGTAGCCGGTCCCGCGGCCGCGCGAACAGGCTCCACGTGGGGCTAGACCCGTATCAATGTTCCTTATTGGCCGATTTGCCTCATGTTTTTGAATGAGGTCGCCTCCTCTCGGGCGACTACGCTTCGTCATCCAAAAAGAAGGAGCCACCGCATGCAAATCAGGCAGATCGGGGCCGACATCGTTTTTCGTCAATAATTCACCAGATCACGGCTGATCACGTTCTTCGAACAAAATGGCCAAAAGCGTTTCGTCGCCTTCCAGGCTTGTTCCGGCGCATGTTGGCTGGCATTCCAGCGGCTCCCATTGTGGCTTGGGCAATTTCGCCCAAATAAGCCGGATTCGCTGAAGCAGGATCTGACGGGACTGTCGTTTCTTCTTGCAAAGCGGAGGCGAACCATACACTCGAACCAATTCGATCATTTTACCCTTGGCGAGGCCACCGGCGATTTCTGCCACTGCGGCGGGGAAGTCTTTTTGCATCCCCCTGGGTCCCTTCCCCTGGCTTCGGGTGACGGGGACGCGGCGTCAGCCGCACGAACGCGAGTTCGGCCAGTTGCGCGGCCACAGTGCGCTCCTGCATGACAGCCCCGAGCATCTCCTCGATCCGTCGCTTCAGGTCTTTGCGCCGCCAGCGCATTACGCCGTAGCGCTCGGGATCGGGGTCTTGTTCCACCAGCGCCACCAACGCGGCCTTCTGCGCCGGCGTCAGCCATGGCGGGCGCCCCGGTGACCTACGGTTGGAAAGCCCGCTCAGCCCGTCCGCATTGTAGCGATGGACCCAGTCGCGCGGCGTCTGGCGATCCATGCCACAGGTCTCGGCCGCCGTCTTATGGTCGACGCCCTCCAAGACCAGAGCAGTCGCCAGCATCCGACGCGCCCCAGGGCATCCCGCATCTTCGCTGCAGCAGCCCGAACTTGCGCCGCCGTCAGGTCCATCCCTGTGACTGCAATCCCTGCCATCCAAACCTCCTTCAGCTCGGGTCGTTGCTATCATTCCATGTTGGCGCAGATTTTCCACGGCAGCGCCGATCTGCTGCTCAGTCCTAGAGCCGGTTGACCTGTGTTGAACAAAGGATCGAAGCAATGGTCGCGCTGGCTTCTCCCAAGGCTTCCGCCATCTCCATCGTGCATGTGCAGGGGGCAATCTCGGCGGCTATGGTACGCTTTTCGTGAATGCAAAGCGGATGCGTAGGAACTCCATAAGGGCAAGGACTTCGCGGCCCGATTAGGCCCAAAGCTTCAACACGGTGAGCTTCGCCTCTCTCATTACTCGGCTAGTGGAAAATAGCGGCCGCCACGATAAACCAATGAGCCGCCGTTGCCGATGCAAATGCCGACGACGCGGCCGAGCACAATTACATGGCTGTATCGTTCTATGGCTTCCTCAACCTTGCAGTCCACGGCCGCCACGGCATCCTTAAGGACAGGCGCGCCGCTGATCAATTGCGTCCACTCAGCACCGCGATAGCGTTCCGCGCCTTTCAGCCCGCCTCGACCGGCGAACTGGTTCGCCAGTATCTCGTGGGCGTGGCCCAGGATGTTGACGCAAAAATGCTCGAACCGCGCGACTGCAGGCCACGTCGACGAGGAACGATTGAGGGAAACGAGCATGCATGGTGGCTCGATCGAGAGGGCAGTCGCGGAAGTAACAGTTGCTCCTGTACGCTCTTCACCCTCCCCTGCGGTGATGATGCTAACGCCACCGCCCATCCTGCGCAAAGCACATTTCAGGGCGTCGGAGTTCACCGGGTCTGCGCCATTGCGGATCACTATGTCGGTGTGCACGTGCAACTGGTCCGGCATGGGATTACTCCTTTGTTTAGGAAGCAATCTTCCTCGAGCCGCCTCACCCAACGGGGTAAACGAAACAGCGTGCCCATTGCTGCGATCTATGGTGCTGTCGCAGGATTATGCAGCATGCGGCGAGATGCGAGAAATCGCTTGTTTGCATGGCAACCATCGGTGCCGTGAATGCGCCAAGGCATGCATCAGGTTCGCGTAATCATAGCAGAGCTTGATCGCCCTTGCCGAACAGGCCTTCGCGAAGTCCGGATTTGTGCCAGGTTCGATGTCGCGAGGCCAGCGACAAGCATTTCAATTGCACAAAAGCGTCGGCTTACCCATCGGGCTTATGGAGCGTCGACCTTGAGCTCCGTAGAAACGTCTGGTGTGAGGGCGCTAGAAAAGCGCGACCAGCCTGCGCGAGTTGAGGCGTGCGATGGATGGGCACACCTTGGTGAGAGCTAATAGCGAGGCAGTCGCTATTAGCTCCGGGTGCTTCAGTCGCTTAAGATATTCAGTCTCAGACCCGGTGCGTTCGGGCAGCGCGAGCGCAGGATTTGAGCCACTTTGATGGCAAAGCCGTTTGCCACAGGCCCTTCCCTCACAGCTCTTGACCACGGTGGCATACTCGTTACTCTGATCGAGATAACCTAGGTGCAATGTCCGGCCGCCACATTTGTTCCCGCGATCAAATGTGAGCCTTTGCAGAAGCCTTATATCCAGCATCGCTGGTGTGCCTGGGCCCGATAGCGCCGCCGCGAGAAGGGGCTCGCGCGCGCACCGGCAGTGCCTGTGCGGCGTGGCACTATTCAGCTCGCTTGGCGCTTTCTCCAGTTCCAGAAGGACGGCGCCGTGCCCGCTGATTCGACGAAAGCGTGCCTACGACCGCAAAACCACTGGAAGAAATGATCGCGGCGCTTGCCTGCACGTTGCCGATTGCACTCTGGCCTCTTGCCACTGCAGGCGAGGTGCCCGAGGGCATTGTCCTGCGGCCGGCTTCCTGAGAGACGCGCCCGGTCCAAAAGCCCAAAGCCTATCATTCAGTCTCCTCACCCCTTGATTTGTCGTTTGGTGCGTTCCGGTCAGGTCGCGCTGCCGCGGCGATTTCGTGGCGGAGCCACTGATGTTCCGGGTCACGATGGGAACGCTCGTGCCAGATCAACGCAACCTCATATGGCGTCAGGTCCACGGGAGGATGGAGAACCGCGAGCGGCAGCATGGTAGCGATCTGGGTAGCGATGCGATGCGGCATGACGAGGACAAGATCGGTCGCCGCAATCACAACTGCCGCCGTCAGCACATTGGAGACCGCGATCGGATACCGGCCCAATATCCCCAGCTTGGAAAGTTCGTCATAGACCTGACCGAAGCGGTCGTTGGCGTCTGACAAAATGGAGGCGTGACGCAACTCAGCGAAGGCACTTATGCTCCACTCTCGCTCTAGCACTGGGTGGTCGTGGCGTAGCAGACAGGTGAGGCGGTCCGCGTAAAGCTTACGCCGCAAGAAGCCCGGCGGTGCGGCACTGATCTGCCCAACAGCTAAATCAATCTCACCTTGCTCAAGCCGCCGCAGCGCACAGTCCAACAGCGGATTGGTGACGATGTCGAGATGAGGTGCACGCTCCTGCAGACGGGGCAATAGACGCGGAAGCAAGATGAGCGCTTGATGGTCGGGAATCGCGATAGTTGCCTTCCAGCGCATGTCTCTGGGGGTTAAGCTACGATTCACCATTTCGCGGATCGCGTTCAATACAGACGGCAGCATATTGCCCAGGCGTTCGGCCCGCGGCGTCGGCACCAAACCGCGCGAGCCGCGAACCAACAGATCGTCATTGAACATGCCACGCAGTCTTGATAGTGCCCGGCTCATTGCCGGTTGACTTCGGCCGATGTGTTGGGCCGCATGTGTTATATTCCGGTACTGCAATAGCGCTTCGAGCTCCACCAGCAGGTTCAGGTCGATTGATGTCAAGCTCGGCATCTGTCGTTGCTGTGCGGCGTCACCGTCAACGATGAACGAATGTGACCTCTTCCAAACGGAGTGATCCATAATTTTCTCTCCTCGGACAATGATGTTCTCACCCCACACCCTTGGCCGTTTGCGAGGGATTAAGAAAATCCTTCCTCCGCCTTTCACGATAGCGAACGGCGGGTCGGTTGGAAGCACTTAGGCTATGACGATGCGTTCAAGGGTCCGGCGCGGTATAGACATTTGCAGGCATTCCCTAACTTGAGTTTAGCTCAACGCGCCAAAACAGCATGCCCGACATATGCCGAAATTATATTCGTTTCCTGAACTCAGTTTATTGGATGCCCGAACTGCCAATTATGATCCCTTTGCAACAATGCCTCTCGGCGTGATTCCACTTTGCCTGCGATAGTGCACACGCCTTTCTAGTCGAATTCCCCGAGAGTGCAAAAATCGAGTTTCGCATGGCTGTCATCCACGCCATGGATACATTCGTTTTCATGCTTCTTGGTCAATGTGCTCGTACTAACTGGAGGCCCTCACCTCCGACGCTCAGGACCTGTGTCGCGCCAGCGGCCCTGTCCGGCCGCGTTGATGAGCCCTACGCCAGCGCTGTTTCGCTAACGCTTCTTCGCAAGGAGTTCCTCAATCATGTCCGCAGCGCATGTTGGGATTTGAAGTTTGCATGGCAAGGAAACGTCAGAAAGCACTAGGATGTCCTTACTATTCATTTATCGGAGAGAGATCCCATTGATGTGTCCACGACATTGCAGCCCGGAGCCAGGCCCAACAAAGATGATGCGGTTTAGCAGTGGGCGGTGGGACGCACAAATGGGGGCTGCGTGCTCTGCCGGCGAGCTGACGCACCAAGGCGGCCATACGCTAGACCAAGGCTGCACGACACCAAAAGCTATTCTGAATCTTGACGCGCGGGTGCCTATTCAGCCACGCACTTCATGGCAATTGCATCGCCGCTAAAATGATCATGACGATTAGCTGCGGTCAAATTGACTCGGCCACGTTGTGGTCGAGCGCCCATTCGCATGAGGGTGTCTAAGACACGCCAGGTTGAGTTCTACTGAGCGCCTGATCCCTGTTTCGCGGTTTCATAGAGACCCGTGACTTGCCCTGAGCGCCGTTACCCCGACGGCGTCATTTGGCAATAAGAGTTACTGTTTGGATGTCAATGACCCGCACTGTGGACACGTCAAAGCATGCGTTTTAAGGGCCTCGATCTCAATCTTCTAGTTGCGTTCGATGCTCTGATGTCACAACAAAGCGTCACCGCAGCTGCACGTAGCATTAACCTCAGTCAGCCGGCCATGAGTTCTGCTCTCGCCCGGCTACGCACCTATTTCGGTGATGAGCTGTTTACAATGCAGGGCCGCAAATTCCTCCCAACTCCGCGTGCCAAAGCCCTTGCCCCCGCAGTCCGCGATGTTCTGCTTCATATTCAGTTTTCCATCATTTCATGCGACGTGTTCAATCCTGCCATGTCCGAGCGACGTTTCAGAATTATTGTGTCCGATTTCGTGACACTTGTCTTCTTCGAAAAGGTTGTAGAGCGTGTGGCGCGGGAGGCTCCAGCCGTCGGCTTTGAATTGCTGGCTCCCGCCGATGAACCCAATGAGCTACTCCGGCGCGGTGAAATCGATTTCCTAATCCTTCCTGAGCAGTTCATGTCGAACGCGCATCCCCAAGCGAGACTGTTTGAGGAGACACTCGTCTGCGTGGGCTGCGCCATGAACAAACAACTTTCACAGCAGCTTTCCCCTGAGAAATACCTGTCGATGGGGCATGTTGTAGCCAAGTTCGGGCCTGCGCTGAAGCCCTCCATCGAAGAATGGTTACTGGTCGAGCACGGTCTAAAGAGGCGCATTGAGGTCGTCGCGCCCGGCTTCAGCTTGATCCCGCCGCTGCTGTCAGGGACCGAGCGTATAGCGACCATACCCTTGCGGCTCGCCTGTCATTTCGCAAAGTTAATTCCCTTGCGGATCGTCGAGCTCCCGCTGGCACTTCCAGCATTTACCATGGCCGTCCAGTGGCCCGCCCGTCGCAACAGGGATCAGGCAAGCATTTGGATGCAAGAGATTTTGCTACAGGAGGCCGGTCGCATGGCTGCCCTGACTAACGCCAGCGGACGTCCTGGGCCCAGCGGCGTTTGAGAAATGCATTTCACAGACTTTGACAGTTCTCATGGTGTGCTAGGTGTCGCCGCTGCACGAGGCCCTTCTCGCCCTTGCACTTAATGTAGCCATCCATTACGTGGTCTGCTCGTCGACTTGGCTCCTTCTAGCAGGTCTGGCTGGTCCTCGCCTTGCCATTCGAAGAAGAGCTGGCCGAGCTCGGCGCGCGCCGCCGCCGGCGGCACTACCCCAAGAGGGGCCGCCACCGAGAGCCAATCGATCTGACGGAATAGGCTTTGCCACCCGCTTCTGTCAAGCGAAGCGAGGAATTGACCCCTTGGGCGAAACGAAGATTTGACCCCCTTCATTGATTGGTCGTTTCGTTTGGTTCAAGCGCCGCTCCGGCCTTCTGCAGAAGGCCGGAGCGGCGCTTTTCGCGAAGCCGATAGCTGTCGCCTCGGATGGTGATCACGGTCGAATGATGAAGCAGGCGGTCCAGTATCGCCGTGGCAACCACTGGGTCACCAAAGACGCTTCCCCATTCTCCCACAGAGCGGTTGGAGGTGATCAGGATTGATCCCTTCTCATAGCGCCGAGAGACCAATTGGAAGAACAGGTGGGCGGCGTTGGCTTCGAACGGAAGATAGCCGAGCTCGTCGATGATCAGCAATTTCGGCCGCGACAAGATCGTCAATTGCTTGTCGAGCGAACCATCGTTGTGTGCTTTGGCCAGCATCGCTACCAACGTGGCAGCGGTCACGAACTGCACGTTGTAGTTCTGACGTATCGCCTCGCGGCCAAGGCTGACAGCAAGGTGGGTTTTACCCGTACCAGGAGGCCCAAGGAATAGGACCGTATCGCCGTGAGCGATCCAGCGGCAGGTCGCCAGTTCCCTGATTTGCCCATGATCAAGCGACGGCTGCGCCTCGAAGTCAAAGCCGTCGAGTTCGCGCACGAACGGGAACTGCGCCAGCTTGCTCGACATGGAGATGCGCCGCTCATCGCGCCGGGCAATCTCTCGCGATACCAGGAATGCCAGAGCTTCGCGCAAGTTCATCTTCGAGCGGGCCGCCTCGTCAAGCAGAGTGTCGAGCTGATCGCGGATCGCCGTCAGTTTCAGTCGATCGAGTGTTGCGATGAGCAGGTCGTGATCCACGTTCGTCATCACCAGCCTCCTCCAACAACCGCCTCGTATTCGGCGAGCGGCCGCAGCAAGGCGGCTGGCGCTATCTCAACTGGAGCTGTGCGCACCAGTCCTTCGCTACCAGCCACGCCAACAAAATGGGACCGGTCCACGATCCGTTGTCGCCGTCCCTGGCAGAGAGCATGATCGGCCACTACCTGGCCCGCGTGACGGATGATCACACGGCCTGCCAGCACAACGACTTGAACGCTCTCGCCGATTAGGCGCCAAGGTACCGAATAGCTGTTCGTGTCTAGGTCTATCGCGCAGTCCGCCTGAACTTTGCGCACGAGATCGCGCAATTGTCCGAACGGTGCGCGGCCAGCCAGCGGACGAAGCGCGTCAGCCTCCGCAGCAAAGCGTTCCGTCGGCGCTACGCCGGTCGTGCCGTGTTCACGCTGGTCGGCAACCTCGCGTATCCACCGGGCCAGATGCGCCTCGAACGATGCCCAGCTCTCGAACCGGCGACCGGCGATCGCGTTCTTCTTGACGTAGCCGACTCCGCGCTCGTCCTTGCCCTTCGTACGGGCGCGATATGGTGCGCAAGCTCGTGGGGTGAAGCCCCAGTAACGAGCAAAGGCATGCAATCGCGCATTGAACCGCACCTCCCGGCTGACCGCATCGTGGTGTTCGACCAGCGGCTTCGCATTATCCAGCAACACCTCATTGGGAACGCCGCCAAATCGAAGGAACGCACCTTCCATTCCTTCGAACCAGTCGGTTTGCCCCTCTCGCAACGAGGCTCGGATATGGATGCGTCTCGAGTAACCCAACGTTGCGACAAACACGTACACCCGAAGCCGCTCACCGCCGATCCATACGCGCGTCTGGCCAAAGTCGATTTGCAACTGGCGACCTGGTGGAGTTTCGAACCGAACTGTCGCACGCTTCTGTGCCTTCAACTCCCGTCGCGTGCGTATTCCGACGAAGCCGGCCATCGATTCCGATTTGAAGCCGGCCAGTCATTCCGATTTCATTCCGGCCGGCGTTCCGATTTGAAGGCGGCCATTTCTCGGACTGATCCTGGGTCTGTCTGATGTTTGGATCTGGTTTCGTTTCAGGTCAAGCTTTGGTGTTTTCGGGTGCGACTGGCGAGCGCTGTTTTCGCATGCTTTCGCCGGTGAGATCGATGCGATAGGCGTTGTGAACGAGGCGATCCAGGATGGCATCGGCAAGCGTTGGGTTTGCGATGATTTCGTACCAGCGATCCAGGGGCACCTGACTGGTGATGATCGTCGAGCGCCGCTCGTAGCGGTCTTCGATGATCTCGAGGAGATCGCGCCGCTGATCATCGTTGAGTTTTTCCGGTCCCCAGTCATCAAGGATCAGCAGGTCGGTCTTGGCCAAGGATTTGAGGATCCTGCCGTATCGCCCGTCGCCTCTTGCAAGTGCGAGCGTGGCGAACAGCCGAGGAACCCGGTGATAGGCGACGGAGAAGTCTTCGCGGCATGCTTTGTGACCAAGCGCGCAGGCAAGCCAGCTTTTGCCGACGCCGGCTGGCCCAGTGACGAGGAGACTGTGATGCTTTCTGATCCAGTCGCAGCCGGCAAGCGCCATGAACAGGTTGCGATCGAGGCCGCGAGCGGCCCGAAAGTCGGCATTCTCGATCTGTGCATCATGGCGTAGTTTGGCGGCCCTGGCACGGGCTTCGAAGCGCTTCTGTCGGCGCATGGTGGCCTCCCGTTCGAGCAGTATGGAAAGCCATTCTCCATGCTCAAGACCGCGGGCTTCGGATTGTGCGTCAAGCTCCTGGAAGGCTGTTGCCATGCCGTAAAGGCCGAGTTCGCGCAGCATGTCGATGGTGGGATTGCTCAGCATTGGTTTGTCTCCTCAATGAAAGTAGTCGGGGCCACGCAGATTTGCGTGATCAACGATGGCCGTCGGTTCGGTGGAATGGCGCGCGGCCCTGTGGTTGGCCAGGAGCGAGGCGATGCTCTTGCAGTTCAGACCGCCGATCTCGACAGCGCGAGCTGACACCGCCTCGGCCCGATCTCGCGTGATATCGCGAAACAGGCGCAGAATGCCCAGGCATGTTCGAAAGCCCTGTTCAGGATGCGGACGACTGGCAAGAACAGCAGTGATCAAACCTTCGGTCTGCGGCCCAATGGATGCAGCCCAGCGCCGAAAGCGATCGGGTGTCCACTCGGCATATCGCCGATGGGAACTGGGCATATGATCCGGGTCGGTTCCATGCCGAGTGCCGCCATACCGCCGCTGATGAACGGCGACGCGCTTGCCGCGGTGGAAGATCTCGATGGTGCGTGCCGTCGCTCTCAAATCAACCTGCTGGCGAATGAGGCCATGCGGTACGGAATAGAGGAAGGTCTTGAACTCGACGTGATAATCGGTCGACACGCGGACCAAACGCCATTCGGCGAATTCGTAGTCTTCACCGGGAAGATTGGCGAGCGCGGCGCGCTCGACACTCTCAAACAGCTGCCGGCGACTGACGCCGAGCCGGCGCATGACATGATCATTGATGCGATCGAGTGCCTGGCCAATGGCAGCATTAGCCTCAGCAAGCGAGAAGAACGTGTGATTGCGCAGACGCCCTAAGATGCACGATTGGGCAAAACGGACCCCGTTCTCAACTTTAGATTTGTCCCTGGGCTTTCGTGGCCGTGCTGGAAGAACGCCGACGCCATAGTGAGAAGCCATCATGCCGTAGCTGCGGTTGATCTCGGGATCATAGAAACTGGCGCGACTGACGCCTGACTTCAGATTGTCGGGAACGATCAGCCGGGGAACGCCGTCAAAGAAGCGGAACATCCGGACATGTGAGCCGATCCAGTCCGGCAGTGTTTGCGTCCAGGTCGCCTCCGCATAGGTGAAGCTAGACGCGCCCAGCACCGCCACGAATATCTCCGCTTCGCGGATCTCGCCGGTCTTGCGATCAACGATCGGAATCTTCTTGCCGGAATAGTCGACGAAGACCTTGTCGCCGGCCGCATGCTCCTGGCGCATCGTCGGCGAAAGCCGTTGCTCAAAGCCACGGAAGAGCTCACAAAAGCGACTGTAGCCGTAACCCTCTGGATGCGACCCACGATACTCCTCCCAGAGGATAAGCAGGGTGACGCCGGGCTTCTTGAGCTCGACGGCAAGCTCGGCCCAGTTGGGTTCGACGCGTCGTCTCGTGCCCTGTTTGACGCCATTGCGCGCAAAGAGCTTGTTCTCGAGCGCGTCATCGGTCAGTTCCCCCGGTAGGGGCCAGCTCAACCCAACTGCTGCTGCGCGCTGAAGATTATCCTGCACCGTACTGCGGGCTATTCCCAATACGACGGCGATCTCGCGGGAGCTCGTCCCGCTTCCGGCAAGCCGAAGCATTTGTCTTAATTGTCTCATGGTCAGCCTTCTCTTTGCCGGCATCAAAATGTCCTCGTTCATCGCGAGGTGATTGATGCCAAAGTTGCTGACCCAGGGGGTATCTTCAGTGTCGAAAACTGGCCGGATTTTGATTGGAATGGTGGCCGGCTTCAAATCGGAATGGTGGCCGGTCTTTGGTCGGATTGGCGGCCGGCTTCACGTCGGAATCCGCACGTCGCCACTGCCGAACTCGAAGCTCTACAGAACGCAGGCCGATGACAATTCCGTGCTCGCTCGCCAACTCCTGGCGGATTACATCCGCATTGCTGTCATGACGGAAAAAACGTTCTCGCAGCCAATCGTCCAGCCCGTCAAACGAACTGCGCCGAGCAGGTTTCTTGAAAGGCGAGACGCCGCCTTCTCGCAAATATCGGCGAACCGTGTTGCGCGCACATCCAAATTCCCTAGACAGCCGCTTGGCCCCCCAACCAAGCGCATGTAGTCGCAACATTGCCACCACCTCATCAGCCTGAAGCATATCCCCGCCCTGCATCGTTCGCGACAATGCAGGATGCAATGAAATCTCGCTCGTCATCCAACTCTCCTCGTTTTGACACGAGGGGTCAGTTCTTCGCTTCGTTAGGGGGTCAGTTTCTCATTTCGGCCGACAGCTTCCGACATACGGTTCGATATCGATATGGCGCGGTGTGCGTTTTTGAAAGCAGGCCCATAACTGGGCATAGCTCTTCGGCAACCCGGCCGAAGTTAGTTCTCGCCAGAACGGCGTATCATTTCTGCCACCATCATAGTGCAGCCGGAGGTAATTGCGGATGCTCGTTCAGAATCGTACGTTTGCGCTGTTGAAGGCTTCGATGACATGAGCGGGCACGATTCCGCCTCCGCTGGCGAGAATACGCTCCAAATTCCTCAACTGCTCGAAGGTATGGGCGGTAAGCCAGCCCCCAGGGCTCGACGAATCCGGAAAGCCGTTCCGAGCGCCACCACATTGTTGACCCAGGCAGTTTCAATATAGCTTGATCGAACGAAAGCTCGTGCCTTGGCTGGACATGATATCCAATACGGTGCTGGAGCTCCGCCATCATCATCGCATCGTCGGTATGTCGTGAGCGTCCGGTGAGCTGTTTTTGCTGATCGGGCAAATCAGGCGATGTTCTGGCATTAGAACCAGCATTAGTGCTGACATTAATACCAGAGCAAAGAGGTTTCATGGCTCGCATAGAGATCATGTCCGGTACCGAGCGCAGACGGCGTTGGTCGGACGAGGCGAAGCTGAGGATACTTGCGGAAGCTGATGAGCCCGGTGCTCGCATTGGCGATGTGCCATCGGGAAATGTGCGGGTCTACCTGGCCTGCGGAGTGACGGATATGCGGCGTGGCATCGATGGCCTATCGGCGCTGGTCGAAACGGTCGTGAAGGAGGCGCCGGGCTTCGGGCGCAATCTTTGGCTTCCGCGGAAAGCGCGCTGACCGGATCAAGCTTCTCTGGTGGGACGGTCAGGGGTTCTGCCTATTCTACAACGATCTGCATTCATACTGCATCTCTCTTTCGCATTCAGTTGAAGGTTTTGGCGTGTCCGGCATTTTGCTTACGGGCGGCGACGCGATCGATGAGCTGGTTCCATCGACTGCATTGCTTTTGCGGTAAATCCGTCTTCGGAAGCTCGTACAGGTAGTAGTGCCCGTTGTAGGCGTGGCTGGTGACGAGGCCGTGTTCAGCCCATCTGGCGAGTGTATGTTCATGGATATTGAGGTGTTCAGCCGCCTCCTTTTTTGTCAACATCCCGCGATCCCGGAGCCGGTCATAGCGTGATCTCAGCCTATATTCGCGAACGAGATAGGTGACGCGTTTGGTTGTGAAGCGTGCATTGCGCTGGTCACGGCGCGTCACCGAGCCCGGACGATATCCCTGATCGTTGAGAATCTCTGCGATCTCGGAAAAAATATGATTGTCGAGGAGGTTATCGATCAGTGCGATGATATCGGGGTTCGTCTTGATCTGCTGGCTGGGAGATTTTGGGCTCATGGTGACGAGTGTCTCGGTTTTACCGCCCTTGAAGCGAATATGAGCCTTGGTTGTGCCTCTTTTCGGTAGTTTGAGGAGGGTGACGTCCTCGATGATGTGGGCAAGCAGGCGCTTTCGTTCGCGGTTCGGGGTCTCTGGATTGGTCCAGAGTTTTTTGAAGTCCGCCGTCATTGCGACCAACCGCTCGTGGACGGCCTTATCGAGGATGAATTCGTGCTCCCGGGCGCGCTCGCGCTCTTCGCGGGCATTGGCCAGGATGCGGAGCTTCTCGTTCCATTCGCCTTCGAGCGTGTCGGCGACGAGGCGGTTATTGGGATCGACGAGCATGAAACGGCGCTGGGCGAGATCGGCTTCAGTTTGCGCGCGCTCGATCGCGCGACAGCGCAGCCGATCCGCCTCTTCATGTCGCGCTTCGATCTCTTTGCGGACTTCAATCGCCAGTTCGATGGCTGCCGGCGTCATCTGCTCGGCGATCAGCATACCGATGGCTTCGTCGACAGGAGGTGCAGCGATCGCCTGGCACAGGGGTTCACCGCGATCGCTACGGGCGCGATCACAAACGTACCAGGCTTCCTGCCGGCCGCGTCGGGCAGCGTAGCGCATGCGAAAATGCCTGCCGCATTGCCCACACACGGCCCGCCCCTGCAGCAGTGCCGGACCTTCGCGCGGAGGTGATGCGACCCCCGCGTTCCATTTATGGCAGATGTTCGACTTCAGAATCCTCAGGTTCTCCTGATGCTGCTCCCAACTGATGTAGCCGGGATGGGCATCTGGAATACATGCCGTCCAATCATCATTATCTTGTTCACGCACAATCCTCTTGCCATCAATGGTGCGTCGATAGCGGCGGCGGCCATAGGCATAGGCTCCGGCGTAACGTGGATTGTGCAGCACACGCATCGCCGTCGAAGTCGTCAGTGGCCGGAATACCGTCTGGCTGTCGTGCAGGCGTGAGGGAAAGAGAATGCCTTCCTGACGAAAGGCCTTGACGGTCTGGGAGGCGGATCCGACGCGAGAGAACGTCTCGAAGAAATGGACGATCGTCTCTCTGACTTGCATGTCTGGTTCAAGTGCCACATTGCCGGAATGGTCATAGACCAGCCCGGTTGGCAGGGGGCAGCGGAACTCGCCGCGCCGCGCCTTGTTGAGGATGCCGCCGCGCAGCCGGGCCTTGATCACATGCAGTTCGGCCTCACTCATTGTTCCCTTGAGGCCGAGCAAGAGGCGGTCGTTGAAGCTTGCCGGATCGTAGACGCCGTCCTCATCGAGGATCAGGGTGTCGGCAAGGGCGCAGATCTCCAGCAGACGCTGCCAGTCGGCATTGTTGCGGGCCAGACGGGAGACCTCCAGGCCCATGACGATCCCGGCATGCCCCATGCCGACATCGCTGACCAGCCGCTGAAATCCCTCGCGCCAGACCGCCGATGCGCCGGATTCACCCTGATCGTTATCGATGACGATAATCTGCTCCTCGCGCCAACCAAGGGCGATAGCGCGCCCGCGAAGCGCATATTGCCGCATGGCGCTCTCGGTATTGTCGATGACTTGCCGCATCGAAGATTGGCGGATGTAGAGGTAGGCGCTGCGTTCGAGGTGATGAGGCTGGACTTTGAGATGTACATTCATCGTGATCTCCGATCGTTGATGCTCATGGCGATTGTCGCAAGGACGTGGACGACGGCGCTGTGTCCGCGGTGCAGCGGCCAAGCAATTGACGATGGGTAATTCTGCTCTCGCGGGGTGCTTGCTGTTGCGGTCAGCGTCTGAGCCCATCCCCACATGCCCCGGCGCAAAAAGAGCATCAGGCCGCTACGGGCCATAAGCGGCAGCGCTGCGCCGAGAGCAGCCTTGCGCAAGACCTCGTACTGGGAGGCGATGGTCGACGGTAGGATCGGGCATGCCGCCGTCGCGGCAATGTTTACCTGCCGCTTTTTTTTAGAACCCGCTCGATCGATCTGGGATGAAGCTCGATGTCGAGTTCCTGGCGAAGCAGCTTGGCAAGTTCCCGGGCGCGAACGGGTTCTCCTGGAGCGAGCTGCGCCTGCAGAAATGCCACGACCTTGTCGTCGATCTTGTGGGGACCGCGGGGCCCCGGCTTCGTCGGCACCAGTCCGGCAATGCCGGCCATATCGAAGTTCACCTTGGCCTGGTAGTAGGTCGGCCTGGAAACACCGTACTCGTCGGAGGCCTCCGTCACCGACACCTTGTCGATGGAGACGCGACGCAGCATCTCGTATTTGACCTGCACGGCGTCGTGCGGATCGAAGAACTCGCTGCCCCGAAACTTTGGATCGCGCACCTTCTCGGGGGTGGGATTGAACGTACCCTCTTCGATGAGGGCATCCGTCTTTGTGCGCTTGCTGTCGTACTTCGCAGACATCGATGGCTCCGAGGACATGAAGCGACGTAATCGTAATGTTAATTATGACGTATTTTTCTGCCTCGTCAAGGTGGTCCTCATGGTTTAGCATCATTCAGTCCTGTAATTGCGGGAATAATTCCACAAAAATAAGACATATGCGGCATAATCCGCTTTACAGATGCGGCATATTTATCTTTACACATCCGCACATCATCGTGTTCTGGAAAGGCGCTCTACCAGGGCGGCCAATTCCATTAAGTCGGCGACCCGCAAGAGCGACCGTCCGTTGCCCATGACAACTTCAGGATCTGGGCTCACAAGGTCAGTCCATTGCGGGGGAACGGACCAAACGGTGGCATCCTCTGTCTGCAGTAAAAGACGCTCCCCATGCGAATTGCAGCGCCTGCCGACACACGGCAACTGCTGTCCAAGTAGTGGATGAAACGGATGTGTGACCCGCACTAGCTGCTCATCTGCGCTGGTCGCGGCTGCATTCTCTTGTGAGGTACAAGATTTTGGAGCGCGGATACTTTCCCTGGCCGACGACGAAGGATGGGGTAGCGCACCTGACGCAGGCGCAGCTTTCCATGCTCGTTGAGGGGAGCGATTGGCGACGCCCGGCGTGGACGTCAGCTCCCAGCCGAACGGGATAAAAGCAATATTTTGCAGAGGCATCCGAGGCTTAATGCTGGCGCGTCAGAGGCAAATCGGCTAGTTTCGCGGGTATGGAAACAGCGCCGCTGGACAGTCAGGACGAGCTCACTGCTTTGCGCGCACTCGTCGCCGAACAGGCGGCGAAACTTGAGAGCCAGGAAGCCGAGGTCATCAAGCGAGACTCCATAATTGGGCTTCTTCGCGCGCAACTGGAGCTTCTCCGACATCGGCAGCATGGCGCGTCCTCGGAAAAGATCGACCGGAAGATCGAGCAATTCGAGCTGATGCTGGAGGAGATCGAGGCCTCCCGTGCCGAGGCTGAACAGCGCTCCGGGAAAACTCCTCTGCCGGAGTTGGAAATCCGAGAAGCCGAAGCGCAAGCCTCTCCCCGATGATCTCGCCACCGAAGAACTGGTCTATGCGGCTCCCTGCAATTGCCCGACCTGCGGTGGCACTTCGTTCCTGAAGTGCGCCCGACAGGGTGGTTCAGGTGTTGGAGCACGTGCCGGCGTCGGTCAAGATTGTTCGGCATGTCGAGAAGCGCATGATCTGCAGGGAATGCGATACGACGGTGGCAGGCGGAATGCCGATCTTGCCGATCGAGCGCGGCCAACCCGGGCCGGGACTACTCGCCCATATCATGATCGCCAAATTCGACGATCACATTCCCCTCTACCGCCTGTCAGAGATGTACGACCGGCTCGGGATAGACATCTCCCGATCCGTGATGGCCGACTGGGTCGGCCGCGTATCCGCTTTGCTGACACCACTCGTCTTGTTGATCAGAGCCCATATCGCCGCGCTCGACCGAATACATACGGACGATACTCCGGTCGATGTTCTCGACCCCGGGCGGGGCAAGACAAAAACCGGCAGGGTCTGGGTCTACGTCTTTGACGGCAGTGGCTATCAATCCGCCACTCCCGCAGCCATCGCCTATTACTACAGTCCTGACCGAAAGGGCGCGCATCCGGCTGACCACCTCGCAAGCTTCAGCGGCGTCATGCATGCCGGCGGCTACGGGGGCTACAAGAAACTCTACGGCAACCAGATCATCGAAGCCGCCTGCATGGCGCATGTGCGGCGCAAGTTCCATGATGTGATCAAGCTGAAGCCTTCTTCGATCGCAGAGGAAGCGCTGTCGTGAACCGCGCCAGGTTTGCCGGAGGCTGTTTGGTTTAAGTTATGCAGCCATGGCTGGTTCGTCCAGCATGGCGTAATACTGCTCCTCGGCTTCGGCGGGGGGAATGTTGCCGATGGGCTCCAGAAGCCGTCGATGGTTGAACCAGTCGACCCATTCCAGAGTGGCGAATTCAACCGCTTCGAAGCTGCGCCACGGTCCTCGCCGATGGATGACCTCGGCCTTGTAGAGGCCGTTGATCGTTTCGGCGAGGGCGTTGTCGTAAGAGTCGCCGACGCTTCCGAGGAAGGCTCGATGCCTGCCTCCGCCAATCGCTCCGAATACTTAATCGACACGTATTGAACGCCCCTGTCCGAGTGGTGAATCAGGCCGCCACCATGAACGGGACGCCGCTCATGAAGCGCCTGTTCCAAAGCATCGAGGACGAACCCGGCATGCGCCGTCCGGCTCACCCGCCAGCCGACAATCCGGCGCGCGAAGGCGTCGATGACGAAGGCCACGTAGACGAAGCCTTGCCAGGTGGCCACATAGGTGAAATCCGAAACCCAGAGCCTGTTCGGCGCAGGAGCCTTGAACTGGCGGTTCACCCGATCGAGCGGGCTCGGAGCCGTCTTGTCCGGGATCGTCGTGCGGATCGGCTTGCCCCGGATGATACCCTGAAGTCCCATCGATCGCATGAGCCGGGCGACGGTGCAGCGGGCTATATCGAAGCCCTCCCGCTTCAATTGCCGCCAGACCTTGCGCACGCCGTAGACGCGGAAGTTCGCCTCGAACACACGGCGTATCTCGATCTTCAAGGCAATGTCGCTGCGGGCGCGGACCGATAACCGGTCCACGTCCAGGCGTTTGGCAACGTTCTCGTAGTAGGTTGATGGGGCAATCGGCAGCAGCCTGCAGATCGGCTCGACCCCGAATACGGAGCGGTGTTCGTCGATAAAGGAGATCATCGCTTCAATGGGCGGTCGAGCTCCGCCATCGCGAAATAAGCGGACGCTTTGCGCAGTATCTCATTGGCCTGCCGAAGCTCGCGGTTCTCCCGCTCCAGAGCCTTCATCTTCTCGGCGACTTCGCTTGGGAGTCCAGGCCGGGAACCATCGTCCACTTCCGCCTTCTTCACCCATTCATTGAGCGTCTGCGCCATGCAGCCGATCTTGGCGGCGATCGAGGAAACCGCCGCCCATCGCGAGGAATATTCCCCTTGGTGATCCAAAACCATCCGCACTGTGCGGATTCCGACGTGAAGCCGGCCGCCAATCCGACCAAAGACCGGCCACCATTCCGATTTGAAGCCGGCCACCATTCCAATCAAAATCCGGCCAGTTTTCGACACTGAAGATACCCCCTGGGTCAGCAACTTTGGCATCAATCACCTCGCGATGAACGAGGACATTTTGATGCCGGCAAAGAGAAGGCTGACCATGAGACAATTAAGACAAATGCTTCGGCTTGCCGGAAGCGGGACGAGCTCCCGCGAGATCGCCGTCGTATTGGGAATAGCCCGCAGTACGGTGCAGGATAATCTTCAGCGCGCAGCAGCAGTTGGGTTGAGCTGGCCCCTACCGGGGGAACTGACCGATGACGCGCTCGAGAACAAGCTCTTTGCGCGCAATGGCGTCAAACAGGGCACGAGACGACGCGTCGAACCCAACTGGGCCGAGCTTGCCGTCGAGCTCAAGAAGCCCGGCGTCACCCTGCTTATCCTCTGGGAGGAGTATCGTGGGTCGCATCCAGAGGGTTACGGCTACAGTCGCTTTTGTGAGCTCTTCCGTGGCTTTGAGCAACGGCTTTCGCCGACGATGCGCCAGGAGCATGCGGCCGGCGACAAGGTCTTCGTCGACTATTCCGGCAAGAAGATTCCGATCGTTGATCGCAAGACCGGCGAGATCCGCGAAGCGGAGATATTCGTGGCGGTGCTGGGCGCGTCTAGCTTCACCTATGCGGAGGCGACCTGGACGCAAACACTGCCGGACTGGATCGGCTCACATGTCCGGATGTTCCGCTTCTTTGACGGCGTTCCCCGGCTGATCGTTCCCGACAATCTGAAGTCAGGCGTCAGTCGCGCCAGTTTCTATGATCCCGAGATCAACCGCAGCTACGGCATGATGGCTTCTCACTATGGCGTCGGCGTTCTTCCAGCACGGCCACGAAAGCCCAGGGACAAATCTAAAGTTGAGAACGGGGTCCGTTTTGCCCAATCGTGCATCTTAGGGCGTCTGCGCAATCACACGTTCTTCTCGCTTGCTGAGGCTAATGCTGCCATTGGCCAGGCACTCGATCGCATCAATGATCATGTCATGCGCCGGCTCGGCGTCAGTCGCCGGCAGCTGTTTGAGAGTGTCGAGCGCGCCGCGCTCGCCAATCTTCCCGGTGAAGACTACGAATTCGCCGAATGGCGTTTGGTCCGCGTGTCGACCGATTATCACGTCGAGTTCAAGACCTTCCTCTATTCCGTACCGCATGGCCTCATTCGCCAGCAGGTTGATTTGAGAGCGACGGCACGCACCATCGAGATCTTCCACCGCGGCAAGCGCGTCGCCGTTCATCAGCGGCGGTATGGCGGCACTCGGCATGGAACCGACCCGGATCATATGCCCAGTTCCCATCGGCGATATGCCGAGTGGACACCCGATCGCTTTCGGCGCTGGGCTGCATCCATTGGGCCGCAGACCGAAGGTTTGATCACTGCTGTTCTTGCCAGTCGTCCGCATCCTGAACAGGGCTTTCGAACATGCCTGGGCATTCTGCGCCTGTTTCGCGATATCACGCGAGATCGGGCCGAGGCGGTGTCAGCTCGCGCTGTCGAGATCGGCGGTCTGAACTGCAAGAGCATCGCCTCGCTCCTGGCCAACCACAGGGCCGCGCGCCATTCCACCGAACCGACGGCCATCGTTGATCACGCAAATCTGCGTGGCCCCGACTACTTTCATTGAGGAGACAAACCAATGCTGAGCAATCCCACCATCGACATGCTGCGCGAACTCGGCCTTTACGGCATGGCAACAGCCTTCCAGGAGCTTGACGCACAATCCGAAGCCCGCGGTCTTGAGCATGGAGAATGGCTTTCCATACTGCTCGAACGGGAGGCCACCATGCGCCGACAGAAGCGCTTCGAAGCCCGTGCCAGGGCCGCCAAACTACGCCATGATGCACAGATCGAGAATGCCGACTTTCGGGCCGCTCGCGGCCTCGATCGCAACCTGTTCATGGCGCTTGCCGGCTGCGACTGGATCAGAAAGCATCACAGTCTCCTCGTCACTGGGCCAGCCGGCGTCGGCAAAAGCTGGCTTGCCTGCGCGCTTGGTCACAAAGCATGCCGCGAAGACTTCTCCGTCGCCTATCACCGGGTTCCTCGGCTGTTCGCCACGCTCGCACTTGCAAGAGGCGACGGGCGATACGGCAGGATCCTCAAATCCTTGGCCAAGACCGACCTGCTGATCCTTGATGACTGGGGACCGGAAAAACTCAACGATGATAAGCGGCGCGATCTCCTCGAGATCATCGAAGACCGCTACGAGCGGCGCTCGACGATCATCACCAGTCAGGTGCCCCTGGATCGCTGGTACGAAATCATCGCAAACCCAACGCTTGCCGATGCCATCCTGGATCGCCTCGTTCACAACGCCTATCGCATCGATCTCACCGGCGAAAGCATGCGAAAACAGCGCTCGCCAGTCGCACCCGAAAACACCAAAGCTTGACCTGAAACGAAACCAGATCCAAACATCAGACAGACCCAGGATCAGTCCGAGAAATGGCCGCCTTCAAATCGGAACGCCGGCCGGAATGAAATCGGAATGACTGGCCGGCTTCAAATCGGAATCGATGGCCGGCTTCGTCGGAATACGCACGCACTGCTCGGGCGCGGACTTCAGGTGAAAATTTGTTTGTTGTCTTGCTCATATCGGCTCCACTTTCTCAGAAGTTGGAGCCTCCGGCAAACCCGGCGCGGTTCAGTGTGCCCAGGATCACAGTGGTTGGCGAGGAAGCTTCAGGGGTTTGGCCACAAGGTAAGGATCGTGGCGGCGAAGTTCGTGAAGCCCTACGTCAAATCCAACAAGAGCGACATAATTGGACGCCTCTAAAAACCTCCCGCTTTCGCGAGTTTTCTGATTCAATCCGGCTTGCGTGACTTGCAGGGAACGGACGATGCGGGGACAGCCTGGTTTTTGGGATCTGGACGAGCGGTATCAGCAGGTGAGTGCCGTCGGCGATCCGCTGGAGAAGCTCAACGCCATCATTCCCTGGGCTGTATTCGAGAAGTCTTTGGCGAAGGCGCTGAAGCGATCCGACGGATCGAAGGGGGGGACGGCCTGCCTTTCCTTCGGTGCTGATGTTCAAGATCCTGGTGCTACAGGCGCTCTACAATCTCTCCGACAACCAGGCTGAATTCGTCATACAGGACCGGCTGTCGTTCATGCGGGTCCTCGGCCTTTCCCTGTCCGAGAAGGTGCCGGACGCCAAGACGATCTGGCTGTTTCGCGATAACCTGGTGCGGGCCGGTGCCATCGACAATCTGTTCGCCCCGCTTCGACAAGCATCTGTTGCGGTCCGGCTACCTGGCCAAGGGCGGTCAGATCGTTGGTGCAACGATCATCCAGGCCCCCAAGCAGCACAATAGCCAGGACGAGAAAGAGGCGATCAAAGCGGGCGAGATCCCCGAGGCCTGGAAGGACAAGGCCGGCCAAGCTTGCCCAGAAGGATCGTGACGCGCGTTGGACGGTGTTCGAGGACATGCGCTACCTGGAGAGCCGGATCGCAGAGGCAAGTCGACAGATTGAAGCCGTCGCCGATGGCAGCGACACCGAACGCCGACTGATGACCGTTCCCGGCATTGGCGCTCTGGCGGCAACGGGTCTCATGGCTGCAGCCGGGACTGGGCGGCAGTTCCGCAGAGCACGCGACATGGCGGCTTGGCTCGGTCTGGTTCCCCGAGAGTATTCAACCGGAGGCAAGACGACGTTGCTCGGTATCAGCAAGCAGCTCCTATCTGCGTAGATTGTTGATCCATGGTGCCCGAACGTGCTTGCTCCACCTCAATCGAGCCCGCGACCGTCTTGGGTCATAGCTGGATAGCCTCCAATCCCGAATGCACAACAACAAGGCGGCCGTTGACTAGCGCCTCCTTCAGATCGCGGCTTTCACGACGCAGCGCTTTCACCTCATCACTGGTCGCCGAGCGGGCGGTGTCACCGGCAAGCCGTTTCTTGCCCGCCTCCAGGAATTCCTTCAACCAGCTATAATACAGGCGCTCCGCGATCCCCTCGCGACGGCAGATCGCGGCGATGCTGTCGTCGGCGCGAAGGCCCTCCAGCACGATACGGATTTTGTCCTCGGCCGAATGATGCTTGCGCGTGGGGCGCCGAATGTCCTTGATTGTCTTCTCGGCCGCCGATGTCTGCGGCCCGGATTTATGTCCCATGTTCACTTCCTTCGATAGAGCTACGATGAGCCGAAAATCCTCTTTTCTCAACTAAACCAACGCTGTCTCATGGGCGCTGATCCGGGACAATCGACAATGGATTCTCAGCAACATCGCCTTCGGCGCGAGGCTGTTCGAGCACTTCGGCGAA
Organism: Rhizobium sp. YTU87027; assembly: GCF_050644135.1. Classification (NCBI taxonomy): domain Bacteria; kingdom Pseudomonadati; phylum Pseudomonadota; class Alphaproteobacteria; order Hyphomicrobiales; family Rhizobiaceae; genus Rhizobium; species Rhizobium sp. YTU87027. The sequence continues at coordinate 189,755 of NZ_CP098442.1, forward strand.
CTGCTGCAACAATGCACGAGTTCCCGGAAGCATTTCCTTCGCTGGGCCGATGATATGGCATACGAGGCGATAGGCAAGGCGTCGCTTCTCGCACTCGGGCAACAGAATCGGCAGGGTCTGGATCGCGTGCTCCACCTCATCGCTGGCTATAGATGCCTGCTGACGAATTATGGTTTGCAGGCGTTCAGTGTCTAGCGACTTAAAAGGTTCAATTTTGAGGACATCCACCCAGCGCCTGAGACGATCGCGGCGTACTGAGTGACGATCTTTCACAAGGAGCACCAACATGCGAATGACAGCTTCGACGAAGCCGCCGGCTTTGCTGTCCGAAAGCGCTGTAATGGATCCGGATACCTGCTGCCGATCATCAACAAGGGTGCTTTCTTCGTTCCACTTGCGGAAATGTTCAATGTAGCATACCCAAGGCGTGTTCCAGAGGGTGAGAAACAACATCTCACTGGACATGTCACGACACTCGCGCCAGAACTCCAGGGTCGACCTAACGCTCAGGACCCAGGCAGCTTCCACAGCTAGAAAGGGGTTATCCTCTGAGGCTTTGTGGCGGCATTCTCTTACCAGTTTGGCTGCATACTCGACGCTGCCAGTGAACGGATTGTTTGAAGACGTTAACGTCCGCGAAAGACGCAGCGGGTGCATGGCCCGGCCGAGTTCTGCTCCAAAATTCGTGACTGCCATCTTTACAAACGGGCGTGCCAGCATCTGATAGAGCTGCGCCTGAAACTCGGAGACGCGGCTGACGGCGGTGAAGGCGCTTTCGCAATCAAAATTGTCGCAGAGAGCTCTAATGTCGTCAAAGCTGCGCTCCGCGATTTCGACAGAATAAGGCTCGTTTGCTCCAACCTCTTTGAAATTCTTAATGCATAGCTCATAGATACCGGGTGCCAGCAACTCGATTGCATCTAGCGTTGTGACGACCTCGTGGTACTCTTTGCTCATGACATCTGACGAGATGAAAATTCCGAGATGGCCAACTTCATCGTTTAGTAAGTAGATGATGCGCTTGCCGAGCAAGCGTAGTTCTTGCTTGTGCTGGGGGAGTAATTTGGTCGCCGTGGCTGGAAAAGACGACAAGGGGTGCGCGGATTTCCTTCAGATCGATAGCTGGTCGCCCAGGCTCCAATCGAGCTCGGCCTTTCACGAGCCGACTGCCGACAAAAAGATGTTCAATGATCCAACGGATTTCGTTCTCAGCGAGAAGGCAGAAGCTACTCCACCATGTCTCGGCTCGAATAAAAGTCTCCTGCGCCGTGTCTACGTCGCGGAACAGATCGAAATAGCGGAACAGCTGACGATCAGGTCTGAACATCAAGAAATTCAATGTGAGATGGGCGCCGTCGAATAGTCCGCCCCCAAGATCGGACAGGAACATGACTGTCCAAGTCCCACCGAGTAGACCTGCATTGTAACGGAAGGAGTGGTGTCCGAGCTTGCCCGCGGTGAACGACACTGGAGCGCCATTGACCACGACGGGACCTTCCAAGTCGGGGTATGTTGCAACGAGGTTAAGAGTCGCCCAACCACCTTGGCAGTTTCCAATCAAGACTGGTTTGCTGGCGTTTGGATGCCGACGCGCGACCTCGCGGACGAATACCATTTCGGTCTCCATGACGCTAGAGAGATTCTGCCCCTCCTCCGGCAGGCGTCGGAACGAAATAAGGTAGACCTGATGTCCGCAGCGCAGTGCCCAACCAACTTGGCTTTCGGCGTTGTGGCCGCCAGCGCCTACACCATGTCCAGCGCGCGGACAGATTATAATAACTGGGCGACGAGTTTCATCGACCACTACATCATCTGGCGGGATTATACGAAGCAACAAATAATTGGACTTTACGGGCAAATCCCGTCCATCCATGATTACTTCATGTTCGTAGAACAGTACGGGGGGACATCCGGCCGCCTCATGTTCGTTGAAGAGGTCGCCAGTCACTCTGAAGACATCCGCAGTTAACGCGGAGCGTTCGGCCGCGTCCTGAAGGTATTCCCACCAAAACGCCTCAAGTTTTCCGTTTTCGTTCACTTCGAGCAGCCGCGCTAACAACTCCTTATTACTCCGGAGTTTGTGGGCGTTGCTCTCCAATTGGGCGTTGACTATGCGCTGAATGCGCCGATGTAGGGCGATCAATATGGTGAACGCAGCGCCATTGGTTGCAGCCACAATGTCTTCTAGGAAGGTCCCAAAGCAACGTGGAATGCAGAACTGTTCTAGTTGACTTGATGTCGCTTTCGAACGGCGGACCGGATCGTGCATTGCAAATTGGTTTGCCATGATATGCTCTCCTTCGCTCGTTTGCCGCTGTCGATGGTCGGCAGGCTCAGGTTCGACATAAACTCGTTCGACGGATGTGAGCCGAATGGTACGGCTTGGGCAGCAGTCTGCCTGCCCACCTCTTCGGTCATCACGCGAGTCGATCCTTGCATGTGTCGAAGTCCTCGGTCGTGATCCCATTACCAACAGGCAACCTCAACAACTTTGCGGCGAGCAGTTCCGAGATTGTTGATCTCCTCGGATCGCTAATCGTGAGACGTATCTCGCCCATCTTTTGAACCGCACGTGGCATGCCAAACGAGAAACTCTTTAGTAACAACATGATCGCGCTGAAACACAATGGCTCATTCCGAACATTGTCCAACATCCGACCAAGGGTTCGAGGTGTGCGTTTAGGTTGACCTGCCACTGAACTTTCATCGAGCGGCGATTAGAGTCTCGGTGGTTTTGAACCGCTCCCAAACGTTGGACCAGCGGAGGCTGGAGTTTTCCGGCTTCAGTCAGGGAGGCGGGCTGGTTACGCTTCCCGGATTCATCAGTGCGATCGGGACCTTGTTTCCGATCGCACCATGTGGCCGAACCTCATTGTAGTCTCTACGCCAATCCTCCATCTTTTCGCGGGCATCCGCAAGGGTCAGGAACCAATGTTGGTTCAGGCATTCTGCCCGGAAGCGGCCGTTGAACGCCTCGATGAATGCGTTATCGGTCGGTTTGCCAGGGCGTGAGAAGTCCAGCGTGACGCCTTTCGCATAGGCCCAGAGATCGAGATCGCGTGATACGAACTCGGTGCCCTGATCGACGCGGATCGTCTTGGGATAGCCGATCTGGCGGCATACCCGCTCGAGCGTTTGCACAACATCTTCTCCGCGATAGCTGTGCCTTGGATCAAGCACCGGGACGTAGCGTGAGAAGGTGTCCACCACGGTCAGAACGCGTAGCTTCTTGCCGGTGGCGAGCTGGTCGTGAACAAAGTCCATCGCCCATACATCATTCGGTCCGACGGCTATTTGCCGATCCTCGCGCAGCTTGGCTTTCACCCGGCGTTTCGGTGTCTTGTTACGCAATTGCAGGCCCAAGTCCCTGTAAATGCGGTAGGTCCGCTTGATATTGGCACCCCAACCCTCGCGCTCCAGCAGCACATGCACACGACGATAACCATAGCGGACACGGGTCTCGCAGATCTCACGGATACGACGCTCAAGACCGGCCTGATCGGCACGGCGGGAGGTGTAGTGATGGGTCGACCGATCGAAGTCCAGCGCCCCACAGGCACGCCGGATCGATATCGCCCAGTCCTGGCACATGCCTTTCACCATCTCCCGCTTGCGAGCAGGCCTTAGAGCTTTCGGCGAATGACGTCCTGCAACATCTCGCGGTCCAACGTCAGATCCGCGACGATCTTCTTCAGCCGCGCATTCTCGTCCTCGAGCTGCTTCAGCTTCTTCATCTCCGGAGGCAGCATGCCCGCGTATTTTTTCTTCCAGTTGAAATAGGTCGCCTGGCTGATCCCCGCCTTCCGGCAGATCTCGGCGACCGTCACGCCTTCATCACCCTGCTTCAAAATGAACGCCTTCTGTGCGTCCGAAAACTGCGATGCTTTCATCGTCTTCCGTTCCTTTCCCAGCCAGGAAAAATGCACCGGAAAACTCTAGCCAAAACTGGTCCAGTTTGAAGGGTTCAGATCACTTGCGGGTATGACCCCGAGTAAAGTGGACGTGCTCTAATAGTCGCTTGGTTTGAATTGGCTGTCATGGCGGCAAAACGTGACGGCGACATACGGCAACAAAAGCCTCTCCATTCGCCCAAGCTGCGGTCCCCGACGGAAGATGGCCCAACTCATCAACGCCGAGGCGTCAAAGCCACAAGTTACTCCAAATGAACTTCTAGTGGCTCAATTAGTCTCCTGAACGTCGCCAGAACGATCCACATTCCCAAGACAACCAAGGCTATAGTGGGATGTCCATAGTCGGGAAACTGAGCAAAGAAGCCTGAGATGTCATTATTCAACCCTTCGGAGATCGGCTGTTCATACTTTTGGAGCATATGATTGGTGAGTAGCCAGCCAAAACAGGCAAGGAAAAACGACGTCAGGCTTGACACCCCGAAGCACTTTATCAACAAAGGTACATAAAAGGGGAGAAAACTATAAAATATCCTGGTCACGTCCGATCCGCCACCTATTGACAAAAATCCGGAGTATACTGATGCGACGATGGAAAATATCACGGTGTCGTCCGATTTAATGTGGTTAAATGTCCGCTTATCCAAAACAACGTACAGCGGACCGAGAGTAAGCGATATAGCAGCGAGCGAGCCTAAGACATGAGCGGGCTCAGATAGAAAGCGATAGAACCAAAAGAGTGCGGTAATGAGTTGCGATTGGGGTTCGCACTCGGATACTAAAAGCATCAGTTCTTTTAGAGCATACCCCGAGATGATAATAGATATACATGTCATCCAAGCGGCGCTGCTTCTCTGTGCATTTTTGATATAGAAACCTACCAGCAGTGGCAGAAGATAAAAACCAGCTTCCCTGAATGGAATTCCTGCCAAGCATATAATACTTGCGAGAAGATAGTTCTTCTTTATGATGAAAATCAGACAAAACGAAAGGATAAGGAGAAACGGGGGGTCCATGTAAGCCGGATAGAAGTTTGTAAATTTTACCGGCGCAAAATACAGGAAGGACGACGCCGCAATCACTGCCGTCAAACCTTTCATGCTCCCATGCCAGAGTGAGCGTGTTGCAAGTAGCAAAGTGGCGGAGAACAACCCCGAGGCAACCAAGTTGAACCCATAAAAGCCGAAGCGATTATGAAAAATGTTCACGAGGATCCAAGGTGTCCCAACGCGGGCACAATATGGAAAGGCTATGCGCGACCGCAAGCTACCCTCAGCAGCTAAGAACCGAAGAAGTCTGTCATAGTATACTGCATCCCACTCCGAGCCATTCGATATGCGGAACGGTTCTTGAGCAATGAAAATCCATATCACGCCGAACATGCCAGCAATGATGAAAGATCCAGCAATAAAGTATTCTATTTGCTTTGTTGTTGGAACGAAGCCGATCACATCCTTACCCTCTTGAAAAGCCCCTCCGGGATAAGTCTGATGATCAGCATGATCATATGCCAGGCTGGACGAACGTATATAACGTTCTTCTTTCGCTCGACGGCGACGACGATACTTTCGGCAACCTCGCTCGGTTGCGCCGTGAGCCTTGCTGGGAGATTCATGCCTTCAGTCATCTTGGTCGCGACATAACCCGGTAGCACAGTCACAACATGTACGCCGCGTTTCGCCAAACGACTGCGAAGCCCGGACAGAAAGGCAGTGAAGCCCGCCTTCGCGGAGCCGTAGACGTAATTGGTCGCGCGTCCGCGCGTGCCCGCGACCGAACTGAGGCCAACCAGAGTGCCGGATCCGCGTTCTTCGAACCGGTTGGCCAACAATGCCAGGATATTGGCAGGCCCTTCGTAGTTGCTACGCATAATGCAACTGGCGAGGAGCTGATCGCGCTCGCTTCGTTCCTGGCTCCCCATCAAGCCGACGACGCTTACGGCGACCTCGGGCAACTCGGGCAGCATGGCCAGGAACTGGGCGTGAGTTTCCGTCAGAAGTGCATCAAATTCATGTAGGGTGACTGGGACTCCATATCGTAGCTGCAAATTAGTCTTTTCAGCATCGAGTGTTTCTGATTGGCGCGCGGCTAATTGGATCGGATGGCCCAGCGCTGCAAACTTGTGCGCCACGGCATTGCCTACATCCGAACGTGCACCCAAGATAAGAACGGACGGCTTCATCACAGCACAAGTCTTTCCGCTTGCGCCGATTGGAACGAGCTTTTCCAGCCGTTTTTCGCCCTCATTCGAACGAAGCTTGCAACCCGGCCATCGGAAGCACGTAGCGTTTCAGCAGACATGCGGCTGTCCTTTGCGAGATAAAAGCGCCCGCCGTGCTCGATTGTAATTCGGTCAAGGTTTGCCAATAGATGGGAGGTTTTGGTCGTGATGGGAAAATCAAGAGCAAGGGAGTAGCCTTCCATTGGGAATGAAAAGCGGCTCTCCTGCGGACCGAACCGCTTGAGAACGGCCAAGAACGATCCAAAGCCTGCCTTGGCGACTGTCTGCAGCAAAGCCGAGAGCCCTTCTTCCGAGCGCTTTATGGGAATGACGCACTGGAACTGGGCGAACCCCTTGCGCCCGTAGATCCGATGCCATTCGGCAACTGCGTCGAGGGGATAGAAGTAGCTATCCCAGTCAACGAGTTGCTGACCTCGATTCCAAACGCCAATTCGATAGTATAGCGCGTTGAAGGCCCGAAGACTAAACCGATTGAGAGCAAAGCCTGGAAAATTGAACGGAACGGAAAGTTTGCGTTTTGCCGGAGTAGCGAAAGGGTGCAGAGACCGATATGTTGGAAGATCAGAGGCGTTCGCGTGATCTCCCAGGAAGACAAGGGAGCGCCCCAGGTTTTTCCCCGTCCCAAGGCAGTCAATCCACGCCACAGAATAAGTCGAATCTTGAGCCCGTTCTAGAGCTGTCATCGCTGATTTGAGGTTCGGCGCGGGTATTGTTGTCTGGCGGATCCATCCGGTTTCGACTGAGCGCAAACGGATTGCCGCCCGCAAAATGATTCCGGTCAGCCCCATGCCGCCGAGAGTGTGCTCAAAGAGCTCTACGTGGCTTTTGCGTGAGCAGCGCTGGATGGAGCCATCGACCCCCATTACATCGATCCAGTCCACGCATCCCCGAAAACTTCCATGCTTGCGATGGTTCTTGCCATGAACGTCGGCGGCTATCATGCCGCCCAACGTCACGAACTTCGTGCCCGGCGTGACCATCGGGAACCAACCTCGGGGCAGGAAAGCCGCGATGATGTCGCAAAGAATAACTCCAGCTTCCGCGATCAACTGTCCCGTTTTCGGATCAAAGGCCAACATTCGGTTCAAACGCCGCATATCAATTGTTGCTGATGAATTGATGGCGCTGTCCCCATAGGCCCTACCGCAGCCGCGCGCGATCACACTCGGCTTTGAAGCTAACAGCTTCTGGAGAGCTTCGAGGTCACGGGGCACATAGACTTGCGCGTTCACGAGCGGAGACCTTCCCCAACCCGAGAGCTTCATGGAGCAATCCTCACTCGGTGACCTGCAAACACGAAGCGTTTATCTAGTTGGTACTTGACCAGATAGCCGATTGTCAGACCAACGGCAGCACCCAAGTCACGCATCAGCTCAGTTCTCCAGACCCACCAGGAAGCCGCCTCAGCACTCCAGAAAATGATTGTGGTGAGGGCGCCCACTGCCGTATAGAGTGAGAACTTCCACCCATCGTTTTTGAGGCCGATTTCCTGATCGTCGAAAATCCAAAACTTGTCGAGCAGGTATTTGATCATCAGCCCGGCAATGGTGCCTACGCTCATGGCAAGCACAAAAATGGCGCTCCTATTCCCGAACTGAAGGACGGAATGTTGCATGGTGACATTGACCACCATTGCGATGGCGGCGAATGCCGCATAGCGTAACGCTAGACCCTGCCGTTTCACCTCAGCACTCCGCCTGCAACGAAGACCAGAATGATCGCTAGGCATACCTGGCTGGTCCGATCCTTCGCGGCGTAGATCACCGGGTCGTCATGCATATTGCCGCGGTGCGACACCATCACTGTGCGGGTGATCCAATAGAGCAGGATTACGCAGACGCCCCACAGCATTTGAGGATGGGGATAGAGCTCCATTACGAGAGGCGAATTCACATAATATGTCATCACCAGCACAGATACGTACCCCGCCCCAACCGCGATCATGGAGATGATTGGCAGGTCGTTGACGTGGTAACCTCGACCCGTAGCCTGCAGACTCCTACGCTCGGCGCCGTCAACCAATTCACTTTGTCGCTTCACCGCGGCTAACGACAGAAAAAAGAATACTGAAAAGGCAATGAGCAAGACGGATAACGGAGTTGATGTCGCGATTCCACCGGCAACGATGCGAATGGTGTAGAGACCTGCGAGAATACAGATATCGATTACAATGCGTCGTTTCAAATGCAGGGAATAGGCCGTGGTCACAAGGAAATAGCCCGCCACCACCAGGAAAAAGCCCCAGCCGATGAACATTGCTATCAGTCCGCCTGGAAGAATGAGCCCCGCTGCCATCCAGGTTCCGTGTGCGGTGGGGATGCTGTGTGAGGCAAACGGGCGGTACCGCTTGCGCGGATGCGCCCGATCTGCGCAGACATCAAGGAGATCGTTCATGACATAAACGCTAGAAGCCACCAAGCTGAAGCAGACGAACGCTTCCAGTGATAAGAGGAGCGTCGGCCAATCGAGTTTATGTGCAGCGAGGGCCGGCAAGAACACCAACACATTCTTCAGCCATTGGTGCGGCCGAAATGCATTGACGTAGGGCTTGAAGGACCTCGCTTCAGCTATAGTCGTTTCCGACACTGTCTGGCCACCCCCGCAATGGGTATCGGCGAACCCATCGCAGGCATCAGACTTACCGTCGAGCATTGCGGCAACATCATTTGCCCCGGCGTTCTCAAAACCATAGGGCGCGACGGTAAACACCCGCGGCCGAACTGTTCTCTTGAATACCGTGGAGTCAAATGCATGGTGGGTGATGTGGGGCTCGAACCCGATGGTCCCAGTGTCACCTGGACTTGGGTGTACATGAGCCTTCTCGTCTTTGCTGCCGACACTCATAGTATCCTCTCACTTTGAGCCAAAATGGCATCAAGCTGGCTTACAAAAAACATCCAGTTGAGCACCATAGAAATGGTCCAGTCGGAAGGCCGATCCGAACTCAGTATCTGCCTGGTTGCGATGAGACCAACTGGTTCGACGGGGCGGCCTCACCACATTAGAAGCTTCTGCTATGCAAGATTGAACAGAATCAGGAAAATTGATTGTTTGGATGGTTGGCATTCACACTATGGATACAAGCGAATTGTTTTCAGCACAGAACTAGCAGTTGAAGGAAGCGAAAATGGCCAGCGACCGAAACCACTGGACTACTTGATCTGGCGGATCTTCGGATTGATCAGTTCGGCAACCAGCCAGCGGGGCCGGAAGTCCTAAGAGTATGCTCGATCAATAGTTATCCTTTCTGGGCTCGCGCGATTTGCTCTTGCCGTTTGCCGGACTGATGCGCTCAAGAGCCAAGGCTCGGATGAGGCGATTGACGCTTCCAAGTCCTTGTCGAGGTGCAGGCATGGCCGAGCCATGCGAAAGGGCCCGGTGCGTACGTCGCTGCGAAAACGGCCAACTGAGAGAACAGATCGGGAATATTCTGCTCGTGAGTTGAATGGGGGATGTCCGCACGCAAAGATGCCTGCACGCAGGCCGAGTCGTGTGGGAGCGTGGCGTGAAACGAGATTGGGATGGAGCAGAGCTTTCCAGGTGGTGGAGCCTGAGTTTTGACGAACTGGAGCTGATCGAAACGAAACCGCCGCGGACCCGGCTTGGTTTTGCCGCACAGTTGAAGATGTACCGCCTTGCTGGCCGCTTCGCCGAACATGTGGGTGAAGTCGCGGCGGAACCCGTCGCCTATTTGGCCGAACAACTCGCGGCCGCCCCGTCCGATCTGGAGGAATATGACTGGGCCGGTCGCACCGGCCGACGACACCGCGAAGAGATATTGGCGTTTCTTGCCATCCGTCGCATGACGGAGGACGATCGAAACGATCTCGCAACCTGGCTTGAAGCTGAGATCTGCCCCAAAGCGATGTCGGTTGCGGCGATGGTTGACGAGGTTTGTCTGTGGTGCCGCGACCGTGACATCCAAACGCCGGCGATCGGCGAGGTGGACCGTTTTACGCGCTCGGCGCGCCGCACATTTGAAGGGGGCTTTCTGCAGCGGATTGCTTCCGTCTTGAGCTCGGATGCTGCCGCAAAACTGGAGGTTTCGCTGACCGACGCCGACAGCCCGACTGGCTTCAATACCATGAAGGCCGATCCGGGGCGGGTTGGATTGGAAAGCATCTTCGTCGTGGCTGAGCGGCTTTCCTTTATCCGCTCGTTGCAGCTTCAGGCCGGCCTGATTGCCGGTGCAGGCGCCGCTACTGTGGAGCGGTTGTACCGCCGCGTCAGCCAGGAAACCGCGCGAGAAGTTCGGCGCCACCCTCAGCCGCGGCGCCTGGGTCTTTACGCCATCTTCCTTGCCTGCCGCGAGGCGGAAATCGTTGACGCGGTCGTCGATCTCCTGGTCGAGACGGTGCACAAGATGGCAGCGAAGGCGGAACGCAAGGTCGTGGCGTCGATCGCCAAGGACATTCAGAAAGTGCAGGGCAAGGAGCGCCTGCTGGCTCGGATCGCCGAGGCGGCGATCGACGCGCCGGATGGAGCGGTGCGCGAGGTCATCTTTCCGATTGCCGACCAAGCGATACTTGCGGCTCTGGTCCGCGAATACAAGGCTGGCGGTTCCTACCAACAGCGAGTCCATGCGGTCCTGCGTTCCTCCTACGGCGGTCATTATCGACGCATGCTGCCGAAGTTGTTGAGCCTGCTCGAATTCCGGTCGAACAATGCAGCACATCGGCCCGTCATCGCGGCGCTGGAATGGCTCAAGCGTCTGCTCGACGAGGGCGACGACCGACGCATCGTTCGCCCGCAGAACGGTCTGCCGATTGAGGGCGTGGTTCCCGCACGGTGGCGAGACCTGGTCGTGGAGTCGGACGATGCTGGCGGTTGGCGTGTCAACCGCATCAACTATGAAATCTGCGTGCTGACATCGCTGCGAGAGCGGATTCGCTGCAAGGAAATCTGGGTGGTTGGAGCCGACCGCTACCGCAACCCGGACGAGGACCTGCCCCAGGATTTCGGCGAGCGACGTGCCGACTATTATCGCGATCTCGGCCAGATCATGGACGCACAAGCATTCGTTGCCCGTCTCAAGGGGGAGATGACGACGGGGCTGCGTCGCCTGGATGCCGGCCTCCCCGGCAATCGACATGTTCGGCTCTTGTGGCGCGGCCGCAACCGTATTTCGCTATCGCCTCTGGAGCCACTGCCGGCCCAACCAAATCTCGATACGGTGAAGGCGGAGATCGAACGCCGCTGGCCAGCGACCGGTCTGCTGGACGTGCTCAAGGAAGCCGCGCTGCGGACAGGTTTTCTGGAGCAGTTCAGGACCTCCGGCGATCGCGTTATCCTCGACCCTGACACCCTGCAACGCCGGTTGCTGCTTTGCCTTTACGGTCTCGGCACCAATGCCGGGCTGAAGCGTGTCAGTTCCGGCACGGAGGGTGTCACCTATGCCGAGTTGCTCCATGTCCGTCGTCGCTTCATTCAAAAAGAGGCGCTAAAGGCAGCGACTGCCTCTGTCACCAACGCCTTGCTTGCCGTGCGCGACCCTCTTGTTTGGGGCGAAGGCACCACGTCGTGCGCGTCGGACTCGAAAAAGTTCGGCGCCTGGGATCAGAACCTGATGGCCGAATGGCATGTCCGTTATGGCGGGCGCGGTGTGATGATCTATTGGCACGTCGCACGCCAGGCAACCTGCATTTATTCGCAGCTCAAGCGCTGCTCCTCTTCCGAAGTCGCAGCGATGATCGAAGGGGTATTGCGGCATTGCACGGACGCTGAAATTCAGAGCCAGTATGTCGACAGCCATGGGCAGAGCGAGGTCGCTTTCGCCTTCTGCCGGCTGCTCGGTTTCGAACTCGCGCCGCGCCTCAAGGCGATCGCCCGCCAGAAGCTCTACCTGCCTGATGCCGGAATGGCGCAGGAGCTTCAAAACCTGCTGCCGATCCTGACGCGGGCGATCGACTGGAAACTGATCGAGCAGCAATATGACGAAATGATCAAATATGCGGCGGCCCTGCAGCATCGTACAGCCGATGCCGAATCAATCTTGCGCCGTTTCGCGCGGACAAACATCCAGCACCCGACCTATAAGGCGTTGGCCGAGCTCGGCAAGGCGGTCAAGACGATCTTCCTCACCCGCTATCTCGACTCGGAAGCCTTCCGGCGCGAAATCAACGAGGGGCTGAACGTCGTCGAAAACTGGAACAGCGCCAACGGCTTCATCTTCTTCGGCAAGAGCGGCGAGGTCGCGACGAACCGGCTCGAAGACCAGGAAATCTCGGTTCTGGCTTTGCACCTGCTGCAGAACTGCCTTGTCTACGTCAATACCCTGATGATGCAGAATGTGCTGACCGAACCGGCCTGGGCGGCACGTATGGCCGTCGAAGACTACCGGGGACTGACGCCGCTAATTTACGCTCACATCAACCCGTATGGCGCCTTCGATCTTGATCTTGCGCGCCGGATCGACTTCGACGCGAGATCCGCCGCCTAGCCGGAAGCGTACCCCCGAGCCTACAAACAAGGCCGCTTATAAACAAAATGTCGCTCTTGCGTGTAAACACGCCTCATCTACAATCACGTGGCCATGTCGATCCAGAGAGCTCGCTCGACCACCTTCAGTCTCGGCCTTGCCATCCTGCTCACCTGTTCGGTGGCGCCGGCGGCCAGAGGGAACATGTCCTCAAGCGACCCGCTGATCTCCCTCCACGAAGGCTTCGCTGACGAGGCGGAATGCGCCACCTGCCACCAGAGCGAGGTAGACGCTCTTTCGACGTCGCACCACGCCAAGGCGATGGCGGTCGCCAACGACAGGACGGTGCGCGGCGATTTCGACGATGTGACCTTTGAGCATGACGGCATCATGACAACCTTCTTCCGCCGCGACGGGGACTATTTCGTCCGAACCCAGGGGCCGGATGGCAAGCAAGGCGAATTCGCGATCAAATACACTTTCGCTTACGAGCCGCTGCAACAATACCTGATCGATCTCGGCGGCGGCAAGCTGCAAGCCTTCGACATCGCCTGGGATACAGAAGCGCGACGGTGGTTCTGGCTCGGCAATGGAGATCCAGCAAATCCGGGCTCCACCTATCATTGGACAGGACCGTTCTATCGCTGGAACCGGACGTGCATCGACTGTCACTCCACCGACCCGGTCAGCAATTTTGCGCCGACGACCGGCTCCTACGCCTCCTCCTATGTCGCGACCAGCATCGGTTGCCAGTCGTGCCATGGGCCGGGCGCTGCGCATATCGCCTGGGCGAGGGCCGGCAGCATGAGTGGGGACAAGGGATTGCCCGAGGTCGGGCCGGACGCCTGCTTCGGCTGTCATGCACGGCGTGTGCGGCTTGTCGAGATGTCCCGACCCGACCGCGCCTTTCTCGACCAGTACGCGCCTGATCTGATGCGCAGCGAACTCTATTTCCCGGACGGACAGATCCTCGACGAAGTCTTTGAGTACGGTTCCTTCCAGAGGAGCAAGATGGCGCGCGCTGGCGTCACCTGCCTTGATTGTCACCGTCCTCATGAGGGAAGGGTAAAGGCCGAGGGCAATGCGCTCTGCACCCAATGTCACGCCGAGACGGCGCCGGACCGCTTTGCCGACACGAGTTTCGATCCGAGTGGCGAATTCGACACGCCGGCGCATACCCATCATACGAAGGGCTCGCCCGGCGCAGAGTGCGCCAACTGCCACATGCCGAAGCGCACCTATATGAAGGTCGACCCCCGGCGCGATCATTCCTTCGTCATCCCAAGGCCGGATCTTTCGGAAACGATCGGCACGCCCAATGCCTGCACCACCTGCCACCAGGACAAGACGAACATCTGGGCGGCGGAACGGCTGGACGATTGGTACGGAAGCGACTGGCGTAAGCGGCCGTCGATCGCCCATGCTTTTGCAGCCGCCGGCCATAACGACATCAGCGCCGTCGACGCGTTGCGCCGCTTTCTCGCCGACCGCGGGCAGCCCGGTTTTGTGAAGGGCAGCGCCGTCACCGAAATTGCCAGGCTCAGCGGAGCGGCGTCAGTGGATGACGTCAAGCGAGCGGCGTCCGATCCGGATGCGCTGGTGCGACTGGGCGCTGCACGCGCAGCCGAGAACCTGCCGCCGGAGTACAGGCTGGCGGCGATTGGTAGCCTCCTCTCCGACCAGGCTAGGGCGATTCGCATCGCTGCCGTCACGGCACTCGGTCCTGTGCCGTCACTTTCGCTTTTAGGAGACCAGCGTCGCGCCTTCGACACGGCTGTGGCGGAACTCGAGACCTATGCCAAGGCTAATGCCGACGTTGCCGGGGCACAAACCGATTACGGACTGTTTCTCGCCCGTCAGGGTCGCCCGGGCGAGGCGGAGACGCTTCTCAGGCGCGCGATCGCACTGGATCCATCACTTATCGGCGCGCACGCAAATCTTGCGGAACTCTACCGCAGCCAGGGCGACAACGCACAGTCCCAGCGCGTCTATGCCGACGCGGTCGCCGCTCTGCCAGACAGCGCAGAATTGCGCTATGGTCACGGGCTGTCGCTGGTGCGGACGCAGGAGCGAGCAAGGGCCCTACAGGAATTTCGGGAGGCGTCCCGGCTTGATCCGGCCAATTCGCGTTACCGCACAACGCTGGCGATCGCGCTTGACGACGTCGGCAGAACCGGTGAGGCATTCGATATGCTCTATTGGGCGGCTGTTTCGGGCGCCAGCGACGCCAACATGCTCGGCACAGCGATCCAGTTCGGTCTCAAGCTCCAACGATTCGACGAGACGCTGAAGCTGGCCGAGGCCTTCAATCGCATGCAGCCGGGGAATACGCAGGTCCAAGATCTGCTGCGGCAGCTACGCGCCATCGCTGGAGCCGGAAGATAGGGACGCGCGGATCGTACATGATGGCACTTGCGATCCGCGCTAGTGGCTTTCGGGAGGCCTCCAGCCCGCGTTTCTGAGGCCCTTGACCAGTGCGTCCACAATGTCTTCAGTCGCCTGGTGGCGGCGATAGACGGCGGCTGGATCGCGATTGAGCGCCGGCGCGACTGCCGCCATCCTTTCGAGCGCGTCGCGGGCGGCCGCCTCGTTTCCAAGCGCGCCTTGAGCGATCGCCACCAGTGACCAACTCACGCCGGAACCGTCAACGGTGCCGTTCTTTGCGGCGTTCAGCATTTCCGCATAGCGCCCGTTCAGGTAGTGGTCGATAGAGACGAGGTGGAAGTACCAGCCAGGCGGATTGACCGTGCGGTCGATTGCCTGTTTGAGATAGGGGATCCCATCTGCGAACTTTCCGCGCACAGCCAATCGCCAGCCGAGTTGCGCCAGCGTATCGGGGTCGTTGTGATTGAGCGACAGCGCCCGCCGCTGTATGCGCTCGCCCTCCTCGAAGTTGCCCATGTAGTGGTTGATCGAGGAAAGCGCCTTCAGGGCCAGCACGCTACGGCCGTTCAGGGTCACTGCATGGGAGGCAGCATCGAGTGCAAGATTGTATTCCCGTTCGAGATTGCCGTCGGCCGTCCAGCCGAAGCGCCCAGTATCGAGATGCGTCCAGCCGAGCATGGCCCACGCCTCGGCATAATCCGGGTCGCGCTTGACCGCCGCCTCAAGGCATGTCTGGACCGGTCCATACAGGACGCGCGTGAAGCTGCGACGATAGGCATAGGCCTGCAGCACGCATTCATAGCTTGGCATACTCGGCGTGATATCCCGTGGAAGGTGGCTCGTCTCGTCGTTGTGGACAACGCCATAGGGTTGTCCGAGCACCGTCGCGACCTCTGCGGCGATCTCGCCCTGAACGTCGAGCAGGCTCGCCGCCGTTAGCTTGCGATCATAGGTGCCGGTCCATAGGATGCGCCCGCTTGATACGTCCACCAGTTTGGCGCCAATACGCACCGTATCTGCATCGGTGCGCACGCTGCCGTCGACGACATAGGAGACGCCACGACGTCTGCCGGCCTGCATTGGATCTTCGGCTGCCTGCGGACTTGTCGTCGGCTGAGGCAGATAGAGGCGGATATCGGGAAACGGCTGAGTTCGGCGGTGATCTGGTCGGCGATGCCGGTGGCCATTAGTCGATATCGCTCGCCGTCACCTTCCGCCGAAAACGGCATGACCATCAGCGCCGTTCCGCGCTCCGCCGGTTCCACGGCTGTTTCCTGGCGATGCTCCCTGCCCAGAATATACGAGAGGACCGCGATCGCCAGGAGGCCTGCAAGGGCGACGGCCCAGGTCCAGAACGGGAGGCTGCGCGGAACCGACGCTGTTGCGGGATTGCTTGTGTAGGCTGCGGCGGAAGCAGCCTCCATGGGATTTGCGGCAGCCTGCGGCGGCAAATGGCGTTCCGCCTCCCGGACGATGATTTCCGGGACATATTGACCCTTGGGAATGACGATGCGCAGCAGACTGTCGCGGCCTTCGGAGACATAGTAGCCGTCGAGGTCGTGGCGCAGCCGGCGGGCCTCCAGCCGGACGACTGGATCGGCCTGCGGATCGAAGTTCTCGTCACGGCCGAAGATGCTGACGCCGACCGAATAACCCTTGAGGTTCTCGCCGCGACCGGCAAGTGTTTCCTCGACGAGAAAGCGCAGCATCGCGCGGCGCCTTGGTGTGGCGCGAAATTCGCTGCTGTCGAGAATGCGCTGGAGTTCCACCCGGATGTCGGGGGGCGAGACATTGCTGCCCGGAGCCGTAGTTCCTGGTCCCGTTTGCCGCGCAGATGCTATCTGGAAAAGCTTGAAGCTGCCGCGCAAGAGACGCCCCTCTCAATCTCCCGTTGCGGGCGCAGTGTATTCCAACTCGAGCCAGACCGGAAGCGCCGAGAAGTCGAAGTAGGCAGGCGAATCACCTGTTCGTACCTGTTCGCACCTTGTTTGTGACGGAGTGCGACGGCCACACTCACGTCCGTGACGATCAAATCCGGGGGGCAGGTGATGCCGGACGTGGCTTTTGTCATCGGACGTTTCCCAAGACACGAGCTGGCGGTCCGACGACTCTATGCGGCGATGCCGGAATTCAAGTCTCTCTGCGAGGCCTACGCCACGGCGTGTCGCGCCCTCGATACATGGAAGGAGGATCCGGCCAAGGCAAGTGACTACCGCCAAATCCTGAATGAGCTCGGAGAGGAGATCCTCGACCTGATCGAGGCTGGACCGCGCACAGATGACGGGTCGGGATAAACCCGGCCATCCAACCACGGAGATTGACGATGCTAAGACGGACGGCAGCCAGACTGCTTCTCGCTTGCGGGGCGATTTCGCTCGCGAGCGCGACAGCACTTGCGCAGGATGCGCAATCAAAACCGAATATCCTGTTCATCGTTTCGGACGATACCGGCTATGGCGACCTCGGCCCCTATGGTGGGGGCGAAGGGCGCGGCATGCCGACGCCCAACATCGACCGGCTGGCCAATGAGGGCATGACTTTCTTCTCGTTCTACGCCCAGCCGAGCTGCACGCCCGGTCGGGCCGCCATGCAGACCGGTCGGATCCTCAACCGCAGCGGCATGACGACCGTGGCCTTCCAAGGGCAAGGCGGCGGTCTGCCCGCAGCGGAATGGACGCTCGCTTCCGTCTTGAAACAGGGCGGTTACGACACCTATTTCACCGGCAAGTGGCACCTCGGCGAAGCCGACTACGCGCTTCCGAACGCGCAGGGCTACGACGAGATGAAATATGTCGGCCTCTATCACCTCAATGCCTACACCTATGCCGACCCGACCTGGTTCCCGGACATGGATCCGGAGCTGAGAAAGATGTTCACGGAAGTGACCAAGGGCTCGCTCTCCGGCAAGGCCGGCGAGCCCGCCAAGGAAGACTTCAAGATCAACGGACAGTACGTCGACACGCCCGCCAAGGGCGTCGTCGGCATCCCCTATTTCGACGGTTATGTCGAGAAGGCGGCACTGGAGTTCCTCGACGAAGCGGCGAAAAAGCCCGACACCCCGTTCTTCATCAATGTCAACTTCATGAAGGTGCACCAGCCCAACCTGCCGGCGCCCGAATACGAGCACAAGTCTCTGTCGAAGAGCAAATATGCCGACAGCGTCGTCGAACTCGACTCACGCATCGGTCACATCATGGACAAGCTGCGTGAGCTGAAGTTCGACCAGAACACGCTGGTCTTCTACACCACCGATAACGGCGCCTGGCAGGATGTCTATCCCGATGCCGGTTACACGCCGTTCCGCGGAACCAAGGGCACTGTGCGCGAGGGCGGCAACCGCGTACCGGCGATCGCCTGGATGCCCGGCAAGATCGCGGCCAATTCCAAGAACCACGACATCGTCGGCGGCCTCGACCTGATGGCGACCTTCGCCAAGGTCGGCGGTGTGCCGCTGCCGGAAAACGACCGCGAGGACAAGCCGATCGTCTTCGACAGCTATGACATGACGCCGGTCCTGTTCGGCAGCGGCAAGTCGGAGCGCAAGGCCTGGTTCTACTTCACGGAGAATGAGCTCACACCGGGCGCTGCCCGCGTCGGAAACTACAAGGCCGTCTTCAACCTGCGCGGCGACAACGGTGTCGCCACCGGCGGCCTCGCCGTCGATTCTAACCAGGGCTGGAAGGGACCCGACAAATATGTCGCAACCGTTCCACAGGTCTTCGACCTCTGGGCCGATCCCCAGGAACGCTATGACATCTTCATGAACAACTTCACGGAGCGCACCTGGACGCTGGTGACTATCAACGATGCCGTCAAAGAGCTGATGAAAACCTATGTCAAGGAACCGCCGCGCAAGCTGCAGAGCGAGGTCTACACCGGTCCGGTCACGCTCTCACAGTACCAAAGACTGCAATATGTGCGGGAGCGGCTGAACACGGAAGGCATCAGCATACCGCTGCCCACTGGCAACTGACGAAAGCCGCCGTCGCCGGCCCCTCGTCGGCGGCGACATCTCTTTGACCTGAACCAGAGGCAACCCATGTCTCAGCATTTCCTTTGCCTTCCCAAGGCTACCTTCGCAGCGATCGTGATGACTAGCCTGACCATCTCATCCGCGCTTGCGGCAGATCTTGCGTCCTGGAACGACGGCGCGACGAAGAAGAGCATCATCGATTTCGTCACTGCGGTGACGACCGAGGGCGGACCGGACTATGTCGCACCGGCCGATCGCGTCGCCACCTTCGACAATGACGGAACACTTTGGAGCGAGCAGCCGATGTATGTGCAGCTCGCCTTCGCGCTTGACCGGATCAAGACGATGGCTGCAGATCATCCCGAATGGAAAGACCAGGAGCCCTTCAAGTCGGTGATCGCAAACGACATAAAAGGCGTGGCGGCTGCTGGCGAGAAAGGTCTCACGGAGATCGTCGCCACGACGCATGCCGGCATGACCGGCGAGGAGTTCACCAAAATCGCCACCGACTGGATCGCCACGGCGACACATCCGAAGACCGGCAAGCCTTATACCAAGATGATCTACCAGCCGATGCTGGAGCTCGTCGACTATCTGAGGGCCAACGACTTCAAGGTCTTCATCGTTTCCGGGGGCGGCGTCGAGTTCATGCGGCCCTGGACCGAGACAGTCTACGGAATCCCTCCGGAGAACGTCATCGGCTCCTCGATCAAGACCAAATACGAGGTCAAGGAAGGCACGCCTGTCATCGTTCGCCTACCCGAGATCGATTTCATCGACGATAAGGAAGGCAAGCCGGTCGGCATTCAGAAGTTCATCGGCAAGCGCCCGATCGCAGCCTTCGGCAATTCCGACGGCGACTTCCAGATGCTGGAATGGACTACGGCGGGTTCCGGCAGGCGCTTCGGCCTGCTCGTGCACCATGACGATGGCATTCGAGAGGTCGCCTATGATCGGGAATCGCATTTTGGCAAGCTCGACCGCGGCCTCAACGAGGGGCCGAAACGGGGTTGGACCATCGTCAGCATGCAGGACGACTGGGGCCGGGTCTTCCCGGAATGAATGACATCAGGATCGACCCACTTTCGACTTACTCAGCGTAACGGCTATCGCGATCGCGACTGGGAGACCCGAGTTGGCGCCGTCGATCTGCGGATTCCAAAGCTTCGCACCGGCACTTACTTTCCGATGAATCATCGCTCAACAGCCGGCCTTGGGGCGGCCTGAAATCAGCCAGAGAAGCAGCCTCACGTCCCACAGCTGTGGCGGCAGGCCTCGGCTAGCCACGCCCACTGAATACTTGGGGTAGGCGCGAGTTCAGTATTGAGGAAGAGTGTAACTAAAGGTCGATTCTGAAAACCTTTTGGGGGAGTAGGAGCTGTCTGTAAGCGAGAGTCGCGATGACACGCGTATAAACGGGGGAAATATGCGTACCATTCGTGTTGGAATCAGTGCTTTTATCGCTGCCGCCATCGCCGGCTTCTCCTGGCTGGCTGTGTCAGACCAGGCATATGCAGCCAATTGCAGTGCTCGCGGTGGTTTGGCTTATCTCGGAAACACCAAAGGGGCTGCCAACTCCGTCTGGCTTTCGGGCACGAGCGCCGGATCATTCGGTCTTGAAGCGGCGCAAGGCAATCAAACTGTTGATACGTGGAACAAGACCAGACGCGGCCTTCATCTCTCGCTTTCACCGGTTGTTTCAAATGGCAACGGAGGCACGCACAAGCTCTATGACCTCTCGGGCGGAAAGCCATGCCGGCTCAACACCCAGAACCAGGTGCGCGGCGGGATACTCCCGAGCATAGACTGGCCCGACGGTCGGCCAGATGTCGGACCACAACCGGTCTTCCCAGGCTTCGATTGGCCGTCCGGACGTCGGGCCGCAGCCGGTCTTTCCAGGGTTCAAGCCGCGTACGCCGACTGTGACCAGAGGCGGCCGCGTGGTCGCAGCCAGGACACCGGATACCTGTATCGACCAGCGGTCGTCCGATGCCCAAGAACGGCGCGATCTGCCGATCTGCAGGGACCTCGCTGCCGAGGAAGCCGCCGCGCGAAGTGCCGACCGATCACAGGTGCCATTGACACCCGGCCGCGATCTGCCGGCGCCTTCGCTCTGGAACTTCTGGTCGGACCTCCAGTTC
This sequence comes from Rhizobium sp. YTU87027, assembly GCF_050644135.1. NCBI lineage: Bacteria > Pseudomonadati > Pseudomonadota > Alphaproteobacteria > Hyphomicrobiales > Rhizobiaceae > Rhizobium > Rhizobium sp. YTU87027. The sequence continues at coordinate 210,822 of NZ_CP098442.1, forward strand.
ACCGACATTTCCGACGAACGCTATGACCGCGACAGCGACACGCTCGCCCGCTCGTTGACGATGGGTCTCGATCGCCGGATCGCCGACAACTTCGTCGTCGGCATGACCGTTTCGCTGGAGGACAGTTCGACCGATACCTTCGACGGCACGTTGGGCATCGACACCGACGGCTTCAGTTTCGGTCCCTACGCGGCCTATCGCCTCTCGAAACACTGGGCGATCGACGCATCGCTGACCTATGGGCGCTACAACAACGACATCGAACTAAGCGCGCTGAACGGCGAACAGGATTCAGAGCGACTTGCCGGCGAGATCGCGCTCCACGGTCAGTACAAGCTCGATGCCTATGACATCCGACCCAAGCTATCGGTCACCTGGTCGCATATCAACAGTGACGACTACGACCTCTCGGGCAGCATCCTCGACATACCGGTCAGCATCTCCCTTCCCGGTGACAGCTACAATTATGGCGTTCTTGTCTCTCGACCGAGGTCAGCCGCTACTTCCGCCTGCCAGACGGACAGCCGTTTCTCGTCTTCGCCGAACTCGGGGGCGAATACCAGTTCGAGCGACCCAACGACGGCAAGATCCTGACCGGCGACCTGTCGGAAGTAACGCCCTCGCCCTGGTCGTTCTCACTGCGCTCGGGCTTCCGGATGCTAGTAAATAACAATCTCCAGATCGAAGCGACCGGCGGCTACTTGAGTTTCGGCCAGGACGATCTCGATGTATGGGAGGGCAAACTCCACGTTTCTTGGAGTTTCTGAACCGCGCTACCAGCTGTTCCCTGCCTGACGACGGTTTGCGTCAACACAGTAGGAACGCGCGGACCACATGGTTTGGATCGGCGCAACGAGGCACTTTCGTAGTCGCGGTCTGAAGGTTCGCCACATTCTCCCGACCTCGTTTTCAGTGCAGGCCGACGAGACGGACGCAGGCCTTGCCAAGCCCCTCGTCGAGAAACGCGATTTGGGCAAAACGGCCGAGCGCAAACGTTCGTTTGCGCAACGGTTTCCCGGCGTCAGCAGAAACAGGAGCTTGATGCGCGCGCAAACCTGTTGCATAACAATAAGCATTGGCAACAGATTTATGTGACAGCAATGCTCGTCGGCTATGCTCGTGTCTCCAAGACAGACGATCAGGACCCTGGTCTGCAACTTCGTGCGCTCAAAGCTGCTGGCTGCAAGCGGATTGCGGAGGAGCGAGCATCGGGAAGACGCTGGGATCGACCCGAACTCTATCGGCTTCTTGGCGAACTCGACGAAGGCGACATCGTGGTTGTCTGGAAACTTGACCGACTAACCCGGTCGCTCAAGGACATGCTTCTTATCCTCGAGAAGATCGAAGCCGCTGGCGCCGGGTTCCGGTCACTGACCGAGGCAATCGACACGACCACGCCGGCAGGCCGCATGATGATGCAGATGCTCGGCTCCTTCGCCGAATTCGAGCGCGCCATCGTACGTGAACGCACCATGGCGGGACTACAGGCGGCCAGGGAGCGCGGGCGAAAAGGCGGTCGTCGCCCGAAGCTGACGTCCGATCAGCGCTCCGAAATCATCGGCATGCTGAATGACGGCCGCCCCGCGGCTGAAATCGCCCGTCTCTTTCGCGTTCATAGGGCTACCGTCGGACGCATCGGCGCTGAGGCCAAAGTAGCCGTTCGCTGATTGTTCTTTCAGTTGGCCGTTTTCGCAGCGACGTACGCACCGGGCCGAGCTGCTGACCGACCAGGATGTCGAAACGCTCAAGCATCTCGTCAACCAAGGCATGGGCGACAATACGCTGCGGGCTCTCACCTCCGACCTCGCCTATCTCGAAGCCTGGGGATTGGCCGCGACCGGCCGCTCCTTGCCCTGGCCGGCGCCCGAAGCGCTGCTGCTCAAATTCGTCGCCCATCATCTCTGGGATCCGGAAAAGCGCGCGAACGATCCCGATCATGGGATGCCTGTAGACGTCGACGACAAGCTTCGGCACCAGGGGTTCCTGAAGTCCGTTGGCCCGCATGCGCCGGATACCGTGCGCCGGCGGCTGGCCAGCTGGTCGACCCTCACAAAATGGCGCGGTCTCTCTGGTGCCTTCGCCTCCCCTGCCCTCAAATCCGCCATTCGGCTCTCCGTGCGAGCCGTCCCGAGTCAGCGCCGACGCAAGAGCGCCAAGGCCGTTACCGGCGACGTGCTGGCAAAACTGCTGACCACCTGCGCGACCGACAGCCTTCGCGATGTCAGGGACCGGGCGATCCTAATGGTCGCCTTCGGCTCCGGCGGCCGCCGGCGCAGCGAGGTTGCCGGGCTACGCGTCGAGCAGTTGACAGTCGAGCCGCCGATCGCGGTGCCCGGCGGCGCTCCCCTCCCCTCTCTCGCCATTCATCTCGGCCGCACCAAGACGTCCGATGGCGAACAGGATGAGGTGGTCTATCTGACCGGCCGACCTGTCGAGGCGCTCAACGCCTGGCTTGCGGTTGCCAGGATCGAGACGGGCAGCGTGTTTCGGGCGATCGGGCGCTGGGGCACGGTGTCGCGGCGCGCGCTCGATCCGCAGTCGATCAATGCCATCCTGAAGCAGCGGGCGGAGATGGCGGGGTTGGCCAAGGGGGATTTTTTGGCTCATGGGTTGAGGTCGGGCTATCTGACCGAAGCGGCGAACCGCGGCATCCCTCTCCCTGAGGCCATGGAGCAATCGAGGCATCGGTCGGTGCAGCAGGCCTCCAGCTATTACAACAACGCGTCGAGGAGGACCGGCCGGGCGGCTCGGCTTCTCTTAGATGATTGAGGCCGAGGCCGTTCGTTCACCGTCCTTCTGTGCCGCGTGCCTATTGCTCCTTCATCAGCGAAAGCAGGAACAAACTATTTGCGGCACAGCCCACGCCGGCGAATCCATCAAAACTCATCCCACCCGCCGTCTGACGCAGCCGTCGCGGGACCTCTAACGGCGCCCGCTACTCTTTTTAACATTCTGAGGGCGGGAGACGCTACCGGCCTGTCAGTCGTTGTGGCGAGACCGATTTGCCTCTGGCTCTTTCCTTCGAACCGACGCCCGAGTTGGAAACCCTCGACCAAGCCGCGCAGCCGCGCCGTCTCCTGAGCCAGAGTCGCGCCGGCGGCATTCGTTTCCTCAACCATCGCCGCATTCTGTTGAGTCACCTGGTCCATCTGATTGACGGCAGAATTGACCTCAGAAAGCCCGGTGGCCTGCTCCTTGGCGGAACTGGCGATCGCCTCCATATGGTCGTTCACCGCTGCAATATTGTCCTGGATGGTGCGCAGGGAATTCCCGGTCTCGCTGACCAGCTTGACGCCGGTGCTGACCTCCTCGCTCGAATTGCGGATCAGGCCCTTGATCTCCTTGGCGGCCTGAGCAGACCGCTGCGCCAGCTCACGGACTTCCTGCGCGACAACGGCAAAACCCTTGCCGGCCTCGCCGGCGCGTGCGGCCTCGACACCGGCGTTGAGCGCCAGGAGGTTTGTCTGGAAGGCGATCTCATCGATCACGCCGATGATGTTCGAGATCTGGTTTGATGAAGTTTCGATGCGCGACATGGCTGCAACAGCATCGGCAACGACCTGACCTGAGCGCTCGGCATTGCCGCTTGCGGTCGCTGCAGCATGTCGGGCCTCGTCCGCCCGTCGGGCTGCATTCGTGACGTTGAGGGTGATTTCGTCAAGCGCTGCCGCCGTCTCCTCGAGCGAGGCGGACTGTTGTTCGGTGCGGCGGGACAGGTCCTCTGCGCTCTGACTGATCTCGCGCGTACCTACGGCGATCTGGTCCGTCGAATGCGCCACAGCACTCAGCGCATTTCGCATTTGGCTGAGCGCCTCATTCATCGTGCGCCTCAGGTCTTCGAAGTCTGCTGTGAAAGGCTCGTCGAGGCTGAAGGATAGGTCGCCTTGCGCCAATTTCGTCAACGCAGCGCCGATCGTGGTTACCGCATGCACGCGCTCAGTGACATCAGTCGCGAACTTTACCACCTTGGTAATTTTTCCCTTCGTGTCGAGGATCGGATTGTAGGCGGCATTAATAACAACGATCTTGCCATTCTTGCCGTAGCGGGTGAACTCCGCCGACTGGACTTCGCCCCTGCGCAGTGCTGCCCAAAACTCGCTATACTCCGGCGACTGCGCATAGGCCGGATCGACCAGCATACTGTGCGGCCGGCCCTTGATCTCATCCAAACGGTAACCGATGGCCTTGAGAAAGTTCTCGTTAGCGGTCACTATTTCGCCTTCGGTCGTGAACTCTATCACACCCTGGGAGCGACTGATTGCGGTCATCTGTCCCTGGTAGTCCATGTTTTGCAACCGCTCTTTCGCGTCCGCCCACTCGACGGCAAAACCGGTTATTTTGCTGCCGGAGCGCAACGGGGTCACGATGAGGTCGAAGGCCCGATGGCCGATCCAGATCGTTGCCCTGTGCTGTGACTTGAGCGCGGCGAGCATGTTGCGTTGATGCGACAGATTCTTGTGGAAGATGTCGATGTTGCTGCCGATAAGCTTGGCGAAATCGAAACGGGGAAGCTCTTTCTTCAGGTCCGCTTCCGCCTCCCTGAGCAATTCCTTAACGGCGTTGTTCATGTACCGAATGTTGAGACTTGCGTCAGCGATCATGACGTTCGCCGTGATCAGATCGAGCGAATTCGTTTGCATAAGGGTCTTGCTGGCATGACCGAACATCTAATGTCGTTCCTTGGGTTAGAAGACTGCTTAAAACGGTTGCTGAACCCGCAGTCTGATTTTGTCTAAGGCTGCTTTTGAGTTTAAAGATCCCCGTTCTATGGCGCTCGATTCTCCAAGGTTTCGGTAACAATAGCCTCAAGCGTTGTGGTGATAGCAGCAAGACGATGTCGCAACTGCATTAGGCAACCCGTGAGATCATTGGTGCTCTCATCGGCTTTCGCCTCCGCTGCATCCGCAGAATGGTGATCCTTTGCACCGCGATGGGGAAAGACCAGAATGTTTGACGTCGACATTTCCCTTGAAGGATACGGGAAGAGCCGCTCGGGAATTGGCCAGCTTGGGCTCATCAAAACTCCTCCCAGCTTCCGACTTGCGCGGCAGCCCCGAAACCGACGGCACCAGCGACCTTGGAGAGCATCCGACGGGCGGGCGAAGAAAAAGGAACATGGTCGGCTCGCGCTGGTTCCGGGCTCCGATTGACGGCCCTTGCGGCACCAAGCTCGATGCGAAATTCGCCGACGATGCTTCTCAGCCGGTTGACTTCGCCTGCCAGCGAACTGCTTGCCGCAGTCGACTCCTCGACCATTGCAGCATTTTGTTGAGTAACCTGATCCATCTGGTTGACCGCAGTATTCACCTCGGCAAGACCGACCGATTGTTCCTTTGCCGACGTTGCAATAGCGTCGAGCTGGCTGTTGATCGAGGCGACTTGCTCCTCGATCACTTTCAGAACCTGGCCGGTTTCTCGCACAAGCGTGACGCCCGTGCTAACCTCATCGACCGAATTGCGAATTAGATCTTTGATTTCCTTCGCGGCCTGCGCCGACCGCTGAGCGAGTTCGCGGACCTCCTGAGCAACGACCGCGAACCCTTTGCCAGCCTCTCCCGCTCGGGCAGCCTCGACGCCAGCGTTCAGAGCGAGGAGGTTCGTCTGGAAAGCAATTTCGTCGATCACGCCGATGATGCTGGAAATCTGCTGCGACGACTGCTCGATCCGCTGCATGGCGTTCACGGCATTGGAAACGACCTCGCCGGAATGGCGCGCCGACTTGTTCGCTTCTGCCGCGACGTGGCGCGCTTCTTCAGTTCGCTTTGAAGAATTGGCCACATTGGTCGTAATTTCGTCCAGCGCGGCTGCGGTTTCCTCCAGCGACGCGGCTTGTTGCTCCGTGCGCTTTGACAGATCCGACGCACTCTCGCTGATCTCGCGCGCGCCATTGTCTATTGAACTTGTAGCTTCGGAGACAGCGCGAAGACTTTCGGCAAGTTGGTCCACAGCTGCGTTGAAATCGGACCGAAGCGTTTCGAAGTCTCCAGCAAAAGGCTCGCTCAGGCGGAATGTCAAATCACCATTCGACGGCACATTCTATCTCGAACTGCAACAAAGGCGCTAAGCTGCCTGCTTTTCGGGAGCCATGGTTTGATCCGTACCTTTTCGCATTTGAGTTTTGACGAACGCCGATCGATTTCCAGGATGTTGGATCAGAAGTTTAGCCAGTCTGAGATCGCCAGACGCCTCGGCCGGGACCGCGCGACCATCTCCCGGGAGATCAAACGCAACTACTGGCACGATCAGGAATTCCCCGATGCCGAGGGCTACTGGGCGATGACCGCCAACGACATGGCGCGCGACAGGCGCCGGCGGATCGGCAAGCTCTTTCGTCGCGAGGATCTGCGGAACGAAGTGATCGGAAAGTTGGAATCCGGCTGGTCGCCGGAACAGATTGCTGGACGACTGAAGATCGAACCAGCGGCCAAGGCAAGCGTCTGTCACGAGACGATCTACCGATATGTCTATTCACCGGAAGGACAACGGCAGCAACTGGCGCGGCTTCTTCCGGAACGGCGGAGAAAGCGCCGGCCGAGATATGCTCGCAAACCGCAGAACCCGGTCTTTCCAGATGAGCGTTCGATCAAACATCGGCCGGAAGCCATCAACGATCGCAAGGAATTCGGTCACTGGGAAGCCGATCTGATGATCTTCGAAAGGGTTCAGGGCAATGCCAATGTGGCAACGGTTGTCGAGCGGATGAGCCGGTTCACCATGCTGTTCAAGAACAACGACCGGCAGTCCAAGCCGATCATGGAGCGGCTCATCAACGTGCTCAGCCCCCTGCCCAGGCATGCCCGGCAAAGTTTGACGTTTGATCGCGGATTTGAATTCGTCTCCTGGCGGCGACTGAAGCAAGGAATGGGAACCGATGCATGGTTCTGCGATCCGTCTGCGCCCTGGCAAAAAGGCTCCGTTGAGAACATGAATCGGCGGATTCGGCGTTACCTGCCGAGGGATACTGCTGTCCTGTCCGTTCCTGATGAATCGATACGATCACTGATCGATCGGTTGAACAGTACGCCGAGAAAATGCCTTGGGTTCCGCACCCCAGCTGAAGTGTTCAGGCGTGAAGTGAACAAATGACGGCAAGCCGGGGCGGAGGACGGATTTCATGAATGATCCTGCGGTGATTGCGCGGCGAGAGAAAGTGTTATTAGGCAGCCAGCGGCAGAATAGAGATCGTCAATGCACGCCGATATCGCTTTGCGTATCCGATTCCAACTGCAGGCAAGCTGCCCAAAGTGGCGTCTTGTGGAAGGATCCATCCTGCAGAAGAGTGAGCCCCTCTCGTGCCTCGTAGAGCAAGCCGAGCCAGCATAAGCGTTGGAAGACGCCATACTGAAGATCGGATTTCAACTCCCAGGCTCCTATGGTCATTTCGGTGTCCGACAAAGGCGCCAGGTCTGGATAGAGGATTTTCACAACGTCCATTGGCGTGCAACCTTCTCTGGCCTTGATATTGAGAAGATTGAGGAACATGCGCCACCAGCGTAACCGCGCTCGGACCTCCTCTTCCCGCTCGGTGGCGTGGACATAGGAATAGAGATAATCCGTGGCGACCAGATCGAAGAAGGCTTGCGGGTTCACCAAAAACTCCCGGCCGCGTCTGGTTGGCAGCAGCACATCCTTTTTCCCGCGAAGAAGCTTCAGATGACGGGCCATGTCGCGCACGACCCAAAGCGGCGGCATGTCGCTTTCATTGAGCACCTTGTTCATGCTGTAGAGGTCCTCGGCTGTGAATCCTGGCCAGAGGAAGTGCACAGCGGCCCAATGCACGAACTTGCGGTTCATGGCGCCGGTCGCCGTCAATCCTATGCCACCCTCACCGTCAGCATAGGCAACCGAAAGAAGCATGCCGCGAAGAAGTGGTGACAGCGCGGCGATGTCGACGTCACCTTGCAGGTTGATTTCCGGAAGCATCGTGCGGCTTTGATCCCCAACTGCGCCATGCAAGTCCCAGCGAGTATCGAGCGGTAAAAGAACAATTGCTAGTGAGAAAGCTAAAGCCGAAGGGGTGCGTCATCACCCGCCCCCGCTCCGCCCTTTCAACCCGGCCCAGCCGGTCGGATCGGGGGCTGATCTCCCTGCCCTGTAGTAGCCTTTAAGCCCTTGTTGCATTTACATTAGAAGTCACAGACATATGCTTCAGACCTTTCGCAAGGCCTGAGGTCGCCTGCGCCATATCCTCCGCGCGCCGACGTTCCTGTTCAGCCGCCCGCGCCCGCTCCGTTGAACGCGATGCGCTTACGGTCATCAGGTGTCGTCGCCGCGAGACGTGCAATTTCGATGTCGAGCATCCGCCGGTTGGGAAGCCCTGTCAGGCCGTCATGGAAGACGGACCAGTTTATCTTTCGCTCCGCGTCGCTGCGTCGTTTGGCCTCGACCCTCAGATCCTTCAAACGCAAAATCGAATAGGCGAAACCAAGAACGCCAGCGACGGTCAGCGCAGAAAATACGTCGTCGAGCTGGTAAGCCTCATGCGAGAGGAAGAGCCGATCGAGCGCCTCATGCGCATCGAACTCCACCGCAAGCGCGGTGACCACCACATAGACGGCAATCCACGCAAGTATCTCGACGTGGTATCGATTACGGAAATACGGCATGCAACCTCCGACGCGGATTGGCCTCATGCCAGCTCAAGAGGTCTGCATCGACCTTCTGATATGTGACACAGCAGCTAATGCCACCCGCCCCAACAACGGCGGCCAGCACCCGCAGCAAAAATTCTCGACCGCAGCCTGCGTGTCCCCTGCCTCAGTTGGTCGGTGTGCCGGCATTCATAGTTCCAAAGAGCGCCCGCTGAAGCGGCGCGGCAAGCGTCGCCGCAAAAGGGGTCGCGATGTGGTGGCGGTCGCGGAAAGTCAGCTTGCCGCCAATCATGGCGGGGCAGGTCGTTCTGTTGCAGAATAGGTCGGTGATGTCGACGTAAGAAACATTCCCGATATCCGAAATGGCCTTCCTTTCCGCGTCCGGGATCGTCTCTTCCATCGCCCCGCTGCGCGGCGTGTCACAGGTCTCGGGCGCCCTTTTTTGCCAGAGCGCGCGCGCGACGCATTTGTCGAGATAGGTCTTGTGCACGGGCCCATCCCGGAGCACGGCGATCTTTGTGACAAAGCTTCCCAGGGCGTCCACGGTCCTGCGGAGCCCCCGAGCCCATGTGGCGGCGTCGATCTGGTGGGCAGATATGACGTTGGCGTCATTCTTGACGTAGGACGAGGAATATTCCGAAATGATCACCATGTCGGGCTTGCGTGTGGCAATCTCACGCATCGCGAGCTGCCGCCATCGATCGCATTCCTCGTAATTCCGCATGAGCATCGAATTCCAGATCGTGATGTCCGCCGCTGGGCAGGAAGATTTCAGATAGGTAACGAGCTGCCACTGGTTACTTTTGGCGATGCTGATCAGCGGCGTCGACCAGTGGTCGGCATGTGAATCCCCGAAGAGAACGATCGTCTTGCCGGGGTTTTTGGCGCCGAATTCACAGGGTTTGGGCTGCACCTGTTGGGCGTTGAGAAGACAGCCATCGTCGAACTGCCGGGCGGACGAATCGAGCTCAGCGCTTCGGAGGATAAGATTCTGCTGGGGATCGATGTTGTGATTGGCCACCTGTGCGCTTCCATAGGCTGCCGCTGCACCACACGCGGTCAGAAGCGCGGCAAAACCGAGGGAGCGGCTCGTCCTTGCCAACAGCCAGGGGTTCCTCCGCATCGGGTTTTCGACCAAGCAGTAGCTGAAGACTGAAAGGCCTAGGATCAGCGCGAGGCACAGGAACCGTTCGAAGATAGTGAGCTCGGGTTTCAAGATGCTGGAATAGACGATCACCGGCCAATGCCAGAGGTAAAGCGAATAGGATATCCGTCCGAGCCACTGCAGCGGCGGTAGCGAAAGGAGGACTTGCGGTCCCGCCGGGCCCGGCCGGGTGCCGCTGAGAAGCACCATCACTGTGCCGGCCACCGGAACCAGAGCAGTCAGTCCTGGAAAGGGCACGTCCTCTGACATGCCGAGATAGGCCGTCACGATCAGGCCGATTCCAGTCCAGCCAAAGACGGGCGTCAGCCGAAAGCGCTTGGCCGCTTCCTGAGAGATCATCGAGGCGAGTCCTCCGCAGGCGAACTCCCACGCCCGGAGCGGTGAAAAGTAAAATGCCCATGGTTGGGATATGGCGGTATAGCGCCAGCAGAAGGCGAAGGAGATGACGCCCACTAGCGCCATTGGGAGGAAAAGCCCGTATCTGCCGAGGCGGAGCCGAGCGAATAGGAGCAGCAGGGCCGGCCAGACGAGATAGAATTGCTCCTCGATTGAGAGCGACCAGAAATGGATGAACGGATTGTTAAACGCGTCCGGGGCGAAATAGTCGGCGGCCCAGCTGATAAGCCACACATTAATCATATAGGCGGACGCGTAGAACGACTCCTTAGAATAGAGCTGCTGCTCGGGCGGCGAAAGAATGAAGTAGCCGAAGAAGAGCGTCGCCAGGATGACGAAACAGGATGCAGGAAGAAGCCGGCGAGCTCGTCGCGCGTAAAACCGCAGGAGGTCGAGCGAGCCGGTTCGCTCGATTTCCAGCTGGATGTGCCTGGTGATGAGATAGCCAGATATGACGAAGAAGATATCGACACCGACAAAGCCGCCGGGCACACTGGTCATGCCAAAGTGAAATGCGATTACTCCCGAAACGGCAAGGGCACGCAGCCCCTCGATATCCATTCGGAAATGATGTGTTTCAGTTCGTGTAGCCATATCGAAACTTGAATGCCCTATGTTGCGGTCTCACCGCATCAGTACCGACGAAAAAGTACAGATCTTGCTGGCCAGCATGTGAAGGCAGGCTCTCCTATGCATTATCCGGAACCGCCATGCGTGACGCCTCCTCGATCAATATCTGACGCATCCAGATACTGGCCGGATCACCGTTATGAAGTGCGGGCCACTGAACTGCTTCCGTGAAAGCAGGAAGCGGCAGCGGAAGATTCATAACTCGCAAGGGTATCGCTTTCTCAAAATACTTGACCAATCGTAAGGGCATAGTGGCGATGCGGTTTGTGCCGCTCAGCACCTGTGGTATCAAGCTAAAACCTTGCATGACGACTTCGACGCGTCTCTTGATCCCATGTTCGAGCAAGTACCATTCTTCGATCGAGGGCCTCATCGAGCGCCCGAACATAACTGCGACGTGTCCCATCGACATGTATTGCTCGAATGTGAGCTCCCGCGGTGCCGCGTTGTTGGTTGGACAACTCACGCATACGAGTTTCTCGTCGAAGAGCTTCGCGGCGGGATGCGAGTTCGCCATAAACAGATCCGGTAGCAGGAGAAAATCAACCTCACCGCGCCGGAGGAGCTCGTTCGGGTCACTATCGAGAGACAGAAGCTCGAAACTGACGGCAGGTGCTTCCCGCGCAACACGGGCAATGACCCTATGAAGAAAAACAAGCGTCATGAAATCCGAAAGAAGGATCCTGAACCGGCGGTCGGATTGAGCTGGGTTGAATGGCTCCCAAGAAATAATTGAACATCGAATTTTCAGGAGAACGTCGCGCACCGCCGGGGCGAGTCCTTCGGCTCGGGGTGTGAGGCAAAGTTCACGGCCGTTCATCGTGAACAGGTCATCGCGAAAATATTCTCTTAGCCGGCCGACGGCCGCACTCATGGCGGGCTGACTCAGATTGATGTTGCGTGCCGCCACCGTAAGATTCCGTTCGGTCATCAGCGCGTCGAGCGCGACGAGAAGATTTAGATCAAGGCCTTTGAATCGCACGTTTGAAACCATCCATACTGTGGATCTTTTTCGGCTACCAATTTCATGGAGATGCCATTGACAGCAGCCGCTGTTGGCAAGCGCTCCGAACACGGCCGAAACAAGCGATGCGACGACCACGGCTCCCGCTACAAAGGCATGGTGGATGCTGGCCCTCAGCCGCACTTCGATCGTATCCTCTTTGCTTTGGCCCAGATTGGCATCATACTGGCCGGTAAGAAACATCCAGTTTGGCAGAAAGGAGATAGTCCAGTCGGAAAAGCAAGTGGCGACCGGGCGCGCGCCCAAGACGGGTGCGCGCCGGATTTTTGAAGCGCTCAAGCATCAGATTCTCCGTCGCGTCTACGAAGCGGGAAGCCAGCTGCCATCCTCACGCAGCCTGGCGAATGAACTGCATGTGTCGCGGACAACGGTCACGGTCATCTATGAGCAGCTTGCCGCTGAAGGCGCTTCTTGGAACTGCGCCATGGCGGGTGTGCACGGGGTCACGGCGTTGCAGCTGCGACAGCGCCTGCGTGAAATCAAGGCTGCCGCTCTCGCGTCTGATATGCTCACGGAGCGCTTGGTAACACTCCATGCTCATCCGCTCAATTCTGGGTGCAGGCACGGGCGTAAAGGGCAGTCCGGCTTCGCGAGAACAACGTGCGAGGCAAGCGAGCAAACGCCGGGGCTGTAGTAAAGTTTCGGGCAGAACTCCGGGGAAACGCGAGGGTAGTTGGGATGATGACATCGCTTGGGGGATTGCTCCCTTTCAGGCACAGGCCTTTATCGACGCGGTGCGACGGGCGCCCGCTTGCCGCGGCCCCACAGGATGAAGGTCACGAGGGGAAGCAGGATGAAGTTGAGCGGCAGGGCGGCAAACTCACCCCGCATGGCATGGAAGATGATTGCGCAGATTTGCAATATTGTGCAGCCCAGCGCCGCAAGCACGGTGAGGCGCGGCTGGATGCGGGTAAGAGCAGGCAAGAGGATGCCGATCCCACCCGCTACATCGATCAATCCGGTAAAGCGCAATAGCGTTGGATGTTCGACTGACCATTGCGTCTGCCACATAGCTGCCAACGCCTCGGCGGGCATGAAGAGTTTCTGAAAACCGAACAGGGTGAAGGCGGCGAATATCAGCGTTTGAACGCTCCAGAGGCTGATTTGCAGTACTTTCCCGGCTGGCTGGATGGGAGTGGAGACGGTGTTTGCTTGCATGGAAAACTCCTGTTTCAGTAAGGCGGCTTCAGGCGGCGATACGAGCGATCCGCGCCCGCGCGGCGGTCATGGCATTTGCGGCGCCATCGGCGCCTCGGTTCACACCTTCGACACGGATCACCTCGACATCGGTGATACCGATGAAGGCGAGCACTGACTTCAGGTAGGGCGTGGCATGATCAAGCGCTGCCGCCGGGCCTTCGGAGTAGATCCCGCCCGAGGCTAAGACGATGTAAGCCTTCTTTCCCTTGGCCAGTCCCTCGGGACCGCTAGCCGTATATTGGAAGGTCTTGCCTGCTCGGCCGATATAGTCGATCCAGGATTTCAGATTCGAGGTGATGTTGAAGTTGATGAAGGCGGTCCCAATCACCAGCGTATCTGCCGCCAGAATCTCTGCCACCAGTTCATCCGACAGGCAGAGTGCAGCCGCTTCAGCAGCGGTCAGGTCTTTGGCAGGTTTGTGGATTCCGGTCGTGAACCCACCATCCATATGCGGCAACGGGTTGGCGGCGAGGTCACGGTGAACAAGGGCGCCGGCAGGATTGACTGCTTGAAGCCGCTCGGCAAGCTCGATGGCGATCTGGGTCGAGAAGGAGCCGGGGCGCGGACTGGCGGTGAGAAGCAGGATGGATGACATGTGCAGTTCCCTTCGAAAGAATGCGGCAGGTGAATTAGCCATGACATAAAGCTTGCTGGTCATCGGGAAAATCGGCATAAATTCGAACCAACATATCGATAGGGTCGATGAGATATGCAGCCCCACCCAACCTTGGATCAATTTCAGGTATTCCTTGCCGTAGTGGAGAAAGGCAGTTTCTCGGCGGCGTCCCGCGCGCTCAATCGCACCCAATCGGTCATTAGCTATACGATCGCCAATCTCGAGGCGCAGCTAGGAGTGGCGCTCTTCGGCCGTTCCGGGACGAAGCGGCCGCAACTTACGGAGGCTGGCAGGTCCGTTCTCGAGGACGCGCGCCGGTTGCTTGGCGATCTCGATTTGATGCGGGCGCGGGTGAAGGCGCTAAACGAGGGCCTTGAGGGAGAGCTGCCCATCGCCATCAGCAGCGCCGTGCCCTCAGACATCGTTGTCGCTGTGCTGCGCGCCTTCCGAAACCTGTACCCGACCGTGTCTGTGAATGTCACCGTCGGCACGCTCGGGATCGTGATGGATGCGGTCATTACCGGTAGGGCGACCGTCGGCTTCGGCGGTTCCATGGCGACGGGAAATCATCAGATCGTTTCCGAACGGATCGGCCATTCGGCGATGATACCCGTCGCAGCTCCGGACCATCCCCTTGGAATGCTGGGTCGGACTATCAGCCTCGCCGACGTCAGGGACGAGACGCAGCTCGTGGTATACGACGCCTCTGGGCTGACAAAGGGACGCGACTTCAACGTCTTCTCACTCAAGACTTGGCGGGTCAGCGACAACGCAACGAAGCATCAGTTTATCCGCGGCGGATTGGGCTGGGGCGGGCTCCCGGCATCCCTGGTTAAGGATGACATCATCAATGGCCGCCTTGTCCAGCTTTGGTTTCCCACTTTCGACCAGGGCGAGTATCCGATCTACGCCATCCACAATGTCGCCAACCCGCCGGGGCCGGCCGCGGGGTGGCTTACCGCTGAGGTTCGCGCAAGGCTGTCCAGCGAATTCCACGGCTCGAATGGTGTCGGTACCGATCCGTGACAGCAGGTCCTCAGCGCTCGTGGTCACTCGAGTGCTTGACTGTTCCCTCGAAGAATACTCACCAGTCCGGGTATACAGGTTCAAACAGGAATTGGCCCATACGTCTTCACGTTCTCCATCGACACACAGGTGCGGAAACTTCTGACATTTCCACCTTCGAAGAAAAGGGTCCTCGTAAGCTCGTTGTATTCCGCCATGTCGCGGACGTTGCCCGTCTCCGACTTCCTCAAGCTGCGCGACGTACTCGCCCTTGAGATCGCCGACGGCTCGCCGTGCATCTGGGAAATCCGGATGGTGAAGACCCCGGCCGAGATCGACCACATCCACTATATCTGCCAGATCGCAAGCGATGCCTACGAGGCCCTCCCCGCCAGCATCGCCGTCGGCGAAAGCGAACGCGAGATCGTGAGAAAGCTCAGGATCGACATCGCGCGTCGCGTCGCGGACTCCACGCCGTTCATGCCGGCAATTTCCGGACCCGGCGGCGTCCCGCAGATCGTCTGCGGTCCACATGATCGTTTGGTGCAGGAAGGCGACGTGCTCTTCATCGACACCGGATCGACCTTTGACGGCTACTTCTGCGACTTCGACCGCAACTACGCCATCGGCAACATCTCCGACGATGCCAAGCGGGTCCACGATGCCCTTTGGCTTGCCACTGAGGCGGGGATCAAGGCCGCGGTTCCCGGCGCGAAGACCGATGACGTGTTCCGCGCAATGGCCGAGATCATCGAGGAGGCCGGAGCCATCGGCAACAATGTTGGCCGACTGGGACATGGCCTCGGCATGCAGTTGACGGAACCGCCATCGCACAGGCTCGGCGACGGGACCGTCATTGTCGAGAACATGGTGCTGACGATCGAGCCGGGGATGGAATACGCCCTCGGCAAGATGATTGTCCACGAAGAAAACATCGCCATCACCAGGGACGGACCGCGGCTTTTGACGAAACGCGCCCCCAGAGAGATGCCGATCATCCGGTGACCCAAGGTTGACGGAGACAGAAATCGTCACTCGGGCGGATGGTCCGTCCGGGCAATCAAAAAGGGGAATGAAAATGAAAAAAATCGCAATGAAGACCGCTATCCTGCTCGCCGCGATGACGACTCTCGGCACAGCGTCCGCCGCCGTCGCCCAAGATCTCAAGACGATCACGCCAGGTATAATCTCGGTTGGCTCCGACCAGGTCTATCCGCCCTATGACTATCTCGAGGACGGTGTGACAAAGGGCTTTGATGCCGATGTCATGGCCGTGCTCGCTCCAAAGCTCGGCGTTAAAGTGCAGTTCATGAACACCAGGTTCGCCAGCCTGATTCCAGCTTCAGGCGAACCGCTTCGATATGATCGCCTCCGCGCTCTATGTCACGCCCGCCCGTGCGCAGGTCGTGGACTATATCGCCTATGCAAAGACGGGCGGCTCGCTGACGGTCCCCTCCGATGACACCTTCGAGCCCAGGAAGCCTGAAGACCTTTGCGGCAAGCGCGTCGCCAATCTCAAGGGCGCGGCCTGGGTGCCGGAACTCCAGAAGGTCTCTCAGGCCAAATGCGGATCCAACCCGATCGACGTCAAGGAATTCGCCACGTCGGCCGAGGCGGCACAGGCGCTGCTGTCGCGCGGTGCGGATGTGGTGTTCGACGATGCCGGCGTCTCCAAGGCTGCCGTCGTGGCTTCGGGCGACCGTCTCAAGATCACGTCCACGGAAATCCTGTTCCCCGTCGTCATGGGTCTGGCGGTGAAGAAGGGTAACGACGAGCTCTTTAACCGCCTGAAGGAGGCCTTCGAGCCTCTCAAGAACAGCGATGAATACAAGGCTATTCTCGCCAAGTACAACCTCGCTCTGCCGACCGACGCCGAGGTCGCCGCGGCTCTCGTCGAAAGCAATTGATCCATCCTCCCGGGCCGCTACCGGCGGCCCGGTCAACTTCACTGGAAAAAGACAATGGCTTTCGATTGGTCTTACACGATCGGGTTCTTCGTCGCGCTCGCGGACCGCTCCAGCCTGATGGTGGTTCGTCGGGCTGCCAGACTGTACGTCTGGTTCTTCAGAAGCCTTCCGCTCCTGGTCCTGCTGATCTTCGTCTACAATCTTCCGCAGGCGTTCCCGTCGACCTCAGGTCTTCTGTCCATTCCATTCGTCGCAGGCCTTCTGGCGATGGTGTTGAGCGAGACAGCCTACATCGCGGAAATCCACCGCGGAGCGCTTGTCGCGGTCGGCAAGGGCCAATATGAGGCGGGAAAGGTCCTTGGGCTTTCGCGCACGGGCGTCCAGCGGCACATCGTGATCCCGCAGGCGCTGCGCATTGCCCTGCCCTCGCTCGGGAACGAATTCGTCTCCATCGTAAAGCTGACGTCTCTCGTGTCGGTGATCTCGCTTGCCGAAATCCTGCTTGTCGGGCAGCGCTACTATACCCGAAACTTCAAGGTCATCGAAACCATGGTGGCGGTCGCCTGCTACTACGTCCTGATCGTCACCGTCTTGCGCTCAAGGCGTTTGAGCGCCGCCTCGACTTCTCGCGGCGTCTTGCCGAGCTGACCACCGAAGAGGCCGAGCCTAGCGGCGCTGTCGTCAAGCAGATCGTGGACGACGTCCGCACCTCGGCCGCCGAACCCGCCATCCGCCTCGAAAAGGGCGGGAAGTCCTACGGTATTCACCAGGTATTCAAGGACCTAGACCTGTCGGTCAAGCCGGGCGAAGTCGTCTCGATCATCGGGCCGTCCGGCTCCGGCAAGAACAACGCTCATCCGCTCCCTCAACGGTCTTGAGACACTGGAACACGGGGTCGTCTATCTCGAGGAAAAGCCGTTTCTTGCCGGGACCCGGGAGAAGCTCGCGAAGACCATCCGGCATGACAGCGCTGATGCACTAAGGATCGGAATGGTGTTCCAGAACTTCAACTTGTTTTCCCCACAAGACGGCTCTTGAAAACGTCATGATGGGCCCGGTCTACCATCATCGCGGCAGCCTTTCGGACATTCGGAAAGACGCACGGTCGCTTCTCGCCCAAGTTGGCATGCTGGTCCACGAGAACAAGTACCCGCACCAGCTCTCCGGCGGACAGCAGCAACGCGTTGCTATCGCCCGGGCGCTGGCCATGCATCCCTCCATTCTGCTTTTCGACGAGCCGACTTCGGCACTCGACCCCGAGACCGTTGGCGAAGTGCTCCGCATCATGGCTGCTCTCGCCAAGTCCGGCCGGACCATGGTGATCGTCACCCACGAAATGAAGTTCGCGATGGAAGTCTCCGACCGGGTGATCTTCATGGAAAAAGGCAAAGTCGTGTTCGACGGCTCCCCGTCACTGCTGGAGGAACGCAGAAAGCAAGATGGCCGTATCGCAGAGTTTGTCCGGATTTGACCCACGGCAACCCCCTGATTAGCCACCGCTTAAAAATGACCGACTTGCTCGGAGGAATGAACATGACCGACATTTCGATAGACGGCGCGCGGTTGATCGGCCGGATCCAGGAACTCGGAAGTCTTGGACGAGATGGTGACGGGCGCCTGGCGCGCCTCGCCGCCAGCGACGCCGACAAGCTTGGACGAGACCTCTTCGTCTCCTGGCTGCGGACGGCGGGCCTGGATGTGGCGGTGGATCGCATCGGCAACATCTTCGGCATCTGGGAGCCTCCGGGTTGCGAAGGCAAACTGCCATTCATGATGGGCTCCCATATCGACACAGTCATCAACGCCGGCATCTATGACGGATGCTACGGTGTCCTTGCGGCGCTGGAAGTGATCGAAGCCATGCAGGACGAAGGCTTCGTTCCGTCTCGTCCGGTCGTGGTCGCCGCGTTCACCAATGAGGAAGGCGTTCGCTTCGCACCCGACATGATGGGCTCCGTCGTCTACTCTGGTGGGATGGACACGGACACAGCCTTGGCTACGGTCGGAACCGACGGGGCCCTTCTCGGCGATGAACTCGGCCGGATCGGTTTCGCCGGACCAAAGGAGCCGGGGTTTCTCAAACCTGTTGCTTATGTGGAACTCCATGTCGAACAGGGGCCAGTCCTTGAACGTGAGGGTATCGACATCGGTGCGGTCGAAAACCTGCAAGGCATCTCTTGGCAGAAGGTTACAATCAACGGTACCGCCAATCATGCCGGCACCACGCCGATCACCATGCGCAGCGACGCGGGATACGGCGCTGCGCGCGTCGTCACCTATTTGAGAGAGCGGGCTCTGGCCTCCACTTCGCCGATGGTCGCGACTGTGGGATGTATTGAATTCGAGCCCAATGCGATCAACGTGATCCCGTCCCGGGCGACCCTGACAATCGATCTTCGCCACCCGGTCGAAGATCGGCTGCTGGAAGAAGAACGAGCGCTGTCGGAGTTCCTGGGGCGGCTGGCCGCCGACGAGGGACTGTCGATCAGCACCGAGCGACTGGCGCGCTCGACGCCCGTTGTGTTCGACCAAGAGATCGTCGCCGTCATAGAGGACGCGGCGAAAAAGCGCGGGTTATCCTATCGGCGGATGACGTCGGGGGCTGGACACGACGCGCAGATGATGGCGACGATTGCCCCAACCGCCATGATCTTCGTACCAAGCGTTGCCGGTATCAGTCACAACCCAGCCGAACTTACTCATGACATTGATCTGATCGCGGGTGCCAACCTCCTGTTGGATGTCGCACGGATTCTCGCCAAGTCTTGATGGTTTTGTAAGCTCAGGCTTCTTGCCGCGGTTGACGACGTGATCGTTCACGCAGTTCAGCTCACGATAGCAGCTTTCGATAGGTTGTCGGCGCCAAGAAGCTGCGCCGCAAGAGCATTGTCGGATGTCCGGAAGGCAGACCTGTGGTCGCGCAGAATCTGGAATCGGGCGCGGTATTCGTTCGGAGTGACGCCGATAGTCTTGGCGAAGGCCCGCCGCATGGCTGCGACATCTCCGAAACCGCATGCCTTGGCGATTGCCTGAAGTGGGCGCTCGGTATCCTCCAGGAGCCGGCGTGCAGCATCGGTCCGCGCAGCGATGATGAAGTCGAGCGGGGTCATTCCGAGCTCATGTCTGAATACGCGGCCAAAGTTGCGTGTGCTCATTCCGACATTCCTGGCGATTGCATCGACATGCAACTCCCTCTCAAGATTGGCCAGTATGAAGTCTTGCGCCTTCTGAATGAAGCTCGTTTCGGACATCTGGCCGACAAGGTGCGTGCTGAACTGCGATAGACCGCCGGGCCTCTTCACGAACATAACCATGTATCTGGCCACGGCCAGTGCGACCTCGCGCCCAAGATCCTCCTCCACAAGCGCGAGAGCAAGGTCGATGCCGGCGGTGACCCCGGCGGCGGTGATGAGTTTGCCGTCACGGATATAGATGGCGTCCGGTTCAAGCTCGATGTGGGGGTATTCCTTGCGGAAGCGTGGCGTGCATTCCCAGTGGGTCGTGACCCGCTTTCCTTCAAGCAGTCCTGCCGCAGCAAGCAGGAAGACACCGGTACAGATTGATCCATATCGCCTGACGGTGGGCACGCGTCGGCGCAGCCAGGAAATAACCTTCGGATCGATTGCCTGAAACGACGGGTCGCCTGCGACCAGCAAGGTATGGATTGGTTCATCGCTGTCAAAGATCGTACGATCTGCAAGGAACCGCAACTGGCCGGTGCCTCCGATCGAAGGTTGGCCGGTGGACATAATCTGGATGTCGTATCTGCTCATGTCGCCGCAGCGCCGCGCGGCCTCCCAGAAGACCTCTGCAGGACCCACAACATCCAAGGATTGGACGCCCGGTGGCGCGAGAATAACGATCCGCATTGGCGTACCCTTGAACAGGTTTGTCTATCTGAAGTCCGAAGCAAAATTCCTGCCAATAAAAGGCCACCGCCCGGGCGCGGGCGATGGTCACCTTCAGAAATCACTTGGCCGAGGTCAGTCGGGTGTCGAAAAAGCCGGTGCGCGACATGTCCCTGGCGGACTTTGCGGCAGCGAGCACCATGACATCGACGAGCGGCTCGATCAGGATCACTGCCATGTAGGCAAGACCGAAATTCCCGATGGACAGCAGGTTCTCAAACGTGAAGCCGTGACCGTAAAGCGCCCAGAACGCCACCCAGGAAACGATCCCGCCCTGGTAGGCCGTCGATAGTGTCAGCGCCTGTCGATATTTCAAGTCGACATAAGCGGTATTCGGCGTGACGACCTTGCTTGCAATGACCTGCAGCGCGAAGAGCGGCACGAGCAGGGTCGTGACGTTCATACCATATTGGGGCAGGTCGAACGGCGCGAAGAACAATCCCTGGAGCAGCAATCCAGCAGCAAGGCCGATTGCCGCCGGCGCTGCGCCGAACAGCAGGAAGAGCGTCGAACCGAGGATCAGATGCACCTCCGACACGCCGACCGGATAATGCGGAAGGATCTCGAAGAAGGAAAAGACAAGGGCCGTTGCGATGGCGCTTCGCCCCATAAGTGAGGACAGCCCTCGACGCCGGAGCTCGGCGCGCGCATATTTCAGGGTGAAGAGCGCAGCGCCGGAGGCGGTGGCGTAACTCAGGACGATCTTGGCGCCGTTCACGATACCAGGTTCGATATGCATGTGGGTGTCTCCGTGAAAGCTGTTACTGGTTGACTTGATCGCCGAGAGAGAAGAACTCACGCAGTTCCGAGGCGGTCAAAAGGTTGGTCTTGACGACGGCGCTCTCAAGCGCCGTCAGAAATTGATCGTAATAATTCCACGATGAATAATCGGCGGGATGTTCATCTTCCCACCTCTTGATCGAGGCAATCAGTTCATCGCGAAAATAGTCCCATTCGAAATAACCTTCCTTTGCGAGCGCGAGCGCAATCCCGAAGGACGTACGTTCCCAGTCGGACCCAAAGCAAAGAGTGCCATTGGCCCGAGGCGGACTGTCCGGCTGGCCCAGCATTTCGGTGACGGCAAAGTGTTCGAACTGCGTCAGCATCGGGACCTCAGGCTGCCTTGGCGACGGCAACGCCCATCATGGCTTCCGGTGTGACGAGAGCTTCAAGTTCTGTCTCCGACAAACCTTCGGTTCCTGCTGGCCGCTCAGGCACGACAAACCAACGGATCTGAGCACTCGAGTCCCATACCTTGACCTCAACATCCTCCGAGATCGGCAAGCCGAATTCGGCAAGCACCGCACGCGGCTCGCGGGCAGCACGGCTACGGAAGGTCGGATCCTTGTACCAGTAGGGCGGCAGCCCAAGAACCGGCCAAGGGTAGCAGGAGCAAAGCGTGCAGATGATCAGATTGTGGACGCCCGGAGCATTTGCGACGGCACGCATGTGCTCGCCTTCCGCGCCGGCCATGCCGTCCGGCAGGTCGAGTTCAGCGATCGCCTTTGGCGTATCCGCGACAAGCCGTTCCTTGAAGGCTGGATCCACCCAGGCGCGGGCGACGATCTTTGCGCCGTTGAAAGGCCCCATCTTGGTCTCGAAGAACTCGAGCACGGTATCGACGGTCCGGTCGGTGATAATGCCCTTCTTGATGAGCAAGGCTTCGAGAGCCCGCACGCGCGCCGCACTGTAAGCTTCGCGGTCATCGCGATACTTGAAACGTTCAGTCATTTGTTTCTCCCCGATGAATTGATTAGGCGGCCTTGACCGATAGCGGAACATCGGCCGGGGCGACGTAGCGCGCGTAAAGGTCGGCATAGAGGCTGAAGTTCGGTTCAGCATTGCCCGGCCACAGTTCGTTCGGATCGAAGCGGACGCAGTAGACGGTCATCGCTTCGCCGATACCGTCGGGGCCGGTGTCGCAGAGATACGTGTAAGCGCCGGGATACACGGTTTCGACGACTCCCGTCCTATTCCGCAAGAAGCCAGGCAGACGAGTATGCTCGACGCTCGGGACATTCGCGATCCGGACCACGTCGCCGACGGAGAACTTAGCCGCCACCGGCACGTCGCGTGCTGGACTGTCGCCTTCGACCAGATACTGGACGACACGGTCATCGATTGCAGCGTCGCCTGCGCTTGGCAGGGGCTTCGAGGGGTCGGCGTAATACTCCTCCGTCAGAGCGTCGAGCTCCTCCTCAGTGATGTAGCCATGCTGAATAAAGTAGCCCGAAATTCCGCCCAGCCACTTCTCGTAATAGCGATACCTGAAATAGTCGAAGGGATTGAGGCTTTCGGCCCCCTTGCGCAGATCGGCCCAGGTCCAGATCGTATGGAAGGCCGATGGCGTTTGGGGAAGCGGCAATTGAGCCGACAGAGCCATCATCGCCGTGTGGATCCCGAAGATTCGCGTTTCCCAGGGTTCAACGAAGACCCTTGTTTCTGTGTTGACCGGACCGAGTCCTTCCAGTCCGCCAAGATAATGTTGGATCTTCATGATGATCTTATCCTAGTTAGAGCAGACGATGAGTCAGGCCGCCATCGCCTTTGAGCCGGCGAGCAGGCGCGTGCCAAGCTCCGAGACGAAACCAAAGATCGCTCCAATCAGCATGGCGGCCATGGTCACGAGAGTTGGATGGGACAGACTTGACGTGACGATGGTGGTGTCGGTTGCCGCCGACGTGCCGACGAGGGAGGCATAGCCAAACACGACAGCAGGCGTGAAATTCAAGATTGGCACTGCGGAGGTGAGAACCACGAGCGAAGTTTCAGCACCGACAAGGATGGCTGCGAACAGGGGATGGGCGGGGCCAAACTCGACGATCAACAGGGTGATTGAGGCAATCGTGACACCCGCCCAGTTAGAGGCGAGCGATTTGATCAGTCCTGCCTGGCCGCCTCCACAAGCGAAGAACGATGCCCAGGCAATAAAGGTGACCCAGACCGGAACCGGAAACAGGGTCGCCGTGATATAGGTGTCGAGTGCACCCAGAACACCGAGACTGATCATTGCAGCGACAAGAGGTGGCATGAGGCTTCTCCTTGTTGTGGTGAGGCACTTCTCATGTGGCCACGGCCAGGGCGCAAGGAACACAACTTTCGAGACCGCGGCCAAGCTCTGCCTCGTCGAGATTGCGGCCGATAAAGACGATCTCGCTCAGGCGGGGATCGCCCATCCATGGCTTTCCCGGACGGCCCTCGAGCGTCATATGGACGCCGTGGAATACATAGCGGCGGGCTTCGCCGGCGAAGTTCACCACCCCCTTCATCCGTAGGATATCGGCGCCGCTCGCCTGTACGAGGCGGTTCAGCCAGCTATTGAAGGCGGCTGGGTCCAATGGTTCTGCACGCTGCAATGCGACGCAGGAAATGGACTGGTCATGTTCATGCTCATGATCTTCGAGGATGGCCGGATCGATCGACAAGATGTTCTTGAGGTCGAAGGCACCAAGGTCGAGAACCGAGCTCATCGGAATAGCACAGTCTTTGGTGTGAACGACCCGAGCCAGCGGATTGAGCTGCCTGATACGTCTCTCCACCACGGCCAACTTATCCAAGGACACCAAATCGGTTTTGTTGAGCAGGATGAGATCGGCAAAGCTGATCTGTTCGACGGCTTCATCCTGACCGAGCTGCTGATCGTCGTGACAGGCATCGACAACCGTGACGATCGCGTCCAGTTGAACATGGCTCGACAAGACCTCGTCCAGAACGAAGGATTGGATGACGGGCGCCGGATCGGCGAGACCCGACGTTTCGATGACGATGCGATCGAAGGCGCGATCTGACGCAAGAAGATTGCGAAGGGCGCCGATCAGGTCGTCGCGCACCGTGCAGCAAATGCAGCCGTTATTCAGTTCGACGACGTCCTCCGTCGTTTCGATGACAAGCTTGCCGTCGATACCGACCTGACCAAACTCATTGATGACGACCGCGATACGCTCATCGGGGCGTTCGGTCAGAAGACGGTTGAGCAGCGTTGTTTTGCCCGCGCCCAGAAAGCCGGTGAGAATGGTCGCGTTGATTTTTCTCATTTTTGTCTCCAGTTCAAAACAACACTCGACCAGCCCGATCCCGTGAGATCCGGAGAATGGCTTCAGATGGTGGGGTCAGTAAGCCTGTCTGGATTGCAGTATTGGCCATCATTACATTACGAAGGTGCCCGGCTCACAATGGGTCCATGAATGCAGTTTCAGCCAAATCACATGCAGAATACGCCAATCTGCGCCCAAAATATATACACGGCTAATAATTGAGCATATGAGCAAAATGTGGGCGTTGGCTGGAGATGCTGTTACCCAACTGCCAATGCGCTGTAGCATGCCGATAAACTCTGGGAGTAGGTGGATTGCGAGATCAACCCGCTTTGTCGTCGTTCGCCGCTCTGCCCAAACCCGATTCACGGAGGCGTCCCTCAAAGAACGTCGACGGACGCTGGAGTATCGCGCCATCTGACTTGAAGCGTCGGTATCGGTACATCTTGGGGAGCCGGCGTTCACCGAAGTCGATTTTCGCGAGCTTGTCGATCGCCTCTCGCGACGATGCGCCCTGACGAAGCAAACGTCTCCGACGGAGTCTCCCCATACGCTTCACTATAGGCTGCAGCGAACCGTCCCATGTGCGTGAATCCAGCCTTCCGCGCCACGGTAGAAATCGATGGAGGGGACGTGCTGTTTAGCAACTCCTCGCGTGCAGCCGCGAGCCGCATCGCTTGGAGATAGCTGAGAGGTGTAGTTCCTTTGAACCGCCTGAACGCGAGCTGCAAGGCCCTGACGCTTATCCCAGCCTCGCGCGCAATGGATGCCACCGTCATGGAGTGCCCGAGATTGGCGCGCATATATCCGATAGCGCGCTTTACGTGCCAAGGCATTGCCGGCGACGCAGATCGCCCCTTTCGTCGAAGAGGACTTGCGACGATTGCCCAACAGAGGGCGGTAACAACGGACTGGACGAGGCAGTGGACAGCCTTGCACCCAAGCCGATGTGCTTCCGGGGCGTCGATACAATCCCAGATGAGATCGACAAGCCCTGCCAAGTGTGATCCGGTCGGCAAGTCCAGGTCGATTTCCTCATCCAATTCGGAACCTGAAAGTGCAGACTTCCCGAGGAGCACACTCAAGGCTTTCCCTAATGCGGCCGCCTCGAACGCAAAAACCAAGTGGTTGCCCGCGTCGACCAGCAGGCGTTCTCTGGTGGCGCTCCAGCTACTTGAAAGGAAACCGCGGGCTTGAGTCTTCATAGCGGATCCGACGCCGCTGGCTGCTTTATCCGCGTCGATTATTGGCAGGCACAGGATACAAAGCCCGGACATCTTACTCAGAGCATTTATGATTTCTGAAACACGGTCTTCGCCGGCCGAACCCGTTCGGCCAATCAAGAATCTGTGCCCTGCGATCGCGTGGTCCTGATCTCCCAGCTTGAGTGTGCCCTGATTTAGACCGGACCGACCATGAAACCCAGGCTGCCCACATCCGGTAGCAGCAATCTCAATAAGCCGCACAATCGCCCTCCGCCAAGCAGATAGTCGCGGAGGTAGGCGACGCACAGCCTTCCACCCCCAACCATCAATCAGTCGAAGATCGGTCAGCAATCCTCAGGCCAGTTCGAAACCGTTTATTAATACTTTGAAATAATTGCCTTATCGAGTCGGAAAGCGCCTCTCCGGGATCCAGTTTCCTCACAGAATGTCCCACAATTGAGACGCGCGGTATCATCGCTGAAACATTCAGGCAAGATGCTGGAGGAAGCATCCCCACAAGCCGATCCTGGAGTTTGCGGCCGGGCGACCGTCGTCGAACGGGAGCGTCAAGTGAAACTCCGCCGGTTCGAGCCGGCGGGGGAGCTCGCCACTCATTCCGCTCGACGAAGAATACGACCTGGCGACAGCCATTTCTTTGAAATGACGATGCAAATGCGACCGGTCAACGCTCACTGGCTCAATCCACGCCATCTCTGTCCATATTGCGAACATTGTCCAGATAACGCCGCGAACCATGCACGTCGATCTCGTCTCTATGACACTGTTAATACTTAGCGACTCAAATCCACAACATGTCGGGCTCGATCTGTTGACAACGCATCCAAGTAGGGAATGCGCGGCAAACAATAATCGTAAGGCCCCGAGAGTCTTAAAACCCGTTCAATACCCGGAGAGAAGGATGCGTAATATTTCAATGCGGAATAAGCTGGTTCTGTTCATCTGTGGCCTGGCATTCGCGTTGTCCATAACGGCGGCCGGCCTGGTCAAGACCGCCATGGACAATGTCTCAGGTGAGCGGATCGAGGCGTTGAAGAGCCAAGTGGATATTGCCTATTCGATCATGAATCACTTCTACGAAGCCGAGAAATCCGGAGCGTTAAGTCATGAAGCGGCCCTGTCCTCGGCTGCCAACGCAATTGAAGCGATCCGCTTTGAACCAACCGGCTACATATTCGGGTACGACTACAATGGGGTGCGCGTATTGATGCCGGACAAAAAGGACGTCGGGACGAACTTTATTGGCACCAAGGACAAAAACGGGGTCCCCGTCGTCAAAACATTGATAGAGCTTGCTCGCAATGGGGGCGGATCATTGCAGTACTACTGGCCAAAGCCGGGACGTCCTGCCGAGGAACAAGTCGTGAAAACGGCTTATGCGCGGGATTTTGCGCCATGGCAGATCGTGCTGGGGACAGGTACCTATATGGACGATATCGACGGCAAGAACTACCAGATTTACAAGAATGCTGCGATTATTGGCCTATCAGTACTTGCTGTCAGCGTGGCTATTGCAGTTGCTTTGCTGAGAAGCATCACGGTGCCATTTTCGGAGATCCGCAAGGCGCTCGGTGCAATAGCCGCACAGGACATCTCCTATCAAATTCCCTACACTGATCAGCCAAGTGAAATCGGCATGATGGCCACTTCGATCAAGACCCTTCAAGACAGAGTGAGAAGGCGGCTGGAGTTGGAGCGTCGCGATGCCGAGAACAAACTCGCCCTAGAAGCCGAACGGGAGCAGCGATTGCAGCTCGAAGAGGCTGAGCGATCGGTCCAAGCGCATGTTGTTTCCACGATCAGTGGGGCACTGGAAGCATTATCCCGCGGCGACCTTACCGTCAGATGCGCTGATCTAGGCGAGAAATATGCTGCCCTGCGCTTGAACTTCAACACTGCGATAGAGAAACTCGAACTGGCCTTGGCTGTCGTCAACCAGAAAGGCCAGGTCATTTCGATGAGCAAGGATGAAATTTATCGCGCGTCAGCCGATCTTGCACGCCGAAGCGAGCTTCAGGCAGCGAACCTCGAAGAGGCTTCAGCTGCGATTGATGAACTGGCGGTTACCGTCCGGGAAACAGCGCAGGGAGCGCATAGCGCAGCAGCCAAGGTTAGCGCCATCAGCCAGGAAGCTACCCAAAGCGAAGCAATTGTCGTGAAAGCAATCAGCGCGATGGCTGGAATCGAACATTCTGCGAGAGAGATCTCCAATATCATCAGTGTCATCGATGAGATTGCGTTCCAGACCAACCTCCTTGCACTAAACGCTGGCGTCGAAGCCGCTCGAGCAGGTGAGAGCGGTAAGGGCTTCGCAGTTGTTGCCCAGGAAGTGCGCGAGCTGGCACAGCGTTCAGCCTCTGCTGCGAAAGAGATCAAGGATCAAATCTCCAAGTCGACGCTTCAGGTCACCGAAGGTGTGAGCCATGTTGGCAATGCCGGTCAGGCGCTCCAGCGCATATCGAGACAGATAGAAGAAGCCGATGAATTCGTAGCAAGTATCGCCCGTAGCGCCAAAGAACAGGACACGACACTCTCCAGCGTGGCAAGCTCGATCAATGAACTTGACGTGGCAACCCAGAAAAATGCTGCCATGGCGCAGGCATCGACCGAAATTGCAGCGGCTTTGGCAACTGATACCGAAGGCCTGCTCAGCTTGATTGCCAACTTCAAAACCGAAGCCAGCAATCGTGACACTCTTCTTTCTGAGGCTGCGTAACGCGCGAGCGCGTTCGGTGAATGAACTGCTTTTACCGCAAATGAAACTTCACTGCCTTCGACGGCTTCGTGCCGCCGGAGGCAGTGGACCCCCACCGGGGCAACACAGCGCTCAAATTGCGAGGCATTGTTCTGCAAAGCCATAGGAGGTGCAAATGCGTCTTGGAAGTTGTCGGATGAAAAGAGCCAATAGTGACTACCCTTCTCCCTTACGTACCAGTGACGTTGGGTTCACTGTGCCACCTTGTTCTGTCGGTTCGCGATCAGGTCATCCACGACAGCCGGATCTGCGAGCGTCGAGGTATCACCGAGCGCGCCGAAATCATCCTCGGCGATCTTGCGCAGGATACGGCGCATGATCTTGCCGGAACGGGTCTTCGGCAGACCGGGCGCGAACTGGATCTTGTCCGGTGTGGCGATCGGGCCGATTTCCGTACGGACATGCTTCACCAGGTCCGCCCGCAGCGCGTCATTGCCTTCGTGGCCCGACATCAAGGTGACGTAGCAATAGATGCCCTGGCCCTTGATGTTGTGCGGGTAACCCACGACGGCCGCTTCGGAGACGAGGTGGTGCGAGACCAGCGCCGATTCGACTTCGGCCGTGCCCAGGCGGTGACCGGAGACGTTCAGGACGTCGTCCACGCGACCCGTGATCCAGTAGTAGCCGTCTTCGTCGCGGCGGCAGCCGTCACCCGTGAAATACTTGCCCTTGTAGGTGGAGAAGTAGGTCTGCACGAAGCGATCGTGATCGCCATAGACGGAGCGGGCCTGGCCCGGCCAGCTGTCGGTGATGCAGAGGTTTCCGTCGGTCGCGCCTTCCAGCACTTGACCCTCATTGTCCACCAGCTCCGGCTTGACCCCGAAGAAAGGTCGCGTGGCCGAACCGGGTTTCAGCGCGGTCGCACCCGGCAGCGGCGTGATCATGATGCCGCCGGTTTCCGTCTGCCACCAGGTATCGACGACGGGCGACTTCTGCTCGCCGACGACGTTGTAATACCACTCCCAGGCTTCCGGATTGATCGGTTCGCCCACGGAGCCGAGAAGGCGGAGCGACGAACGGTCCGAGCGCTTCACGAACTCGTCGCCGGCACCCATCAGCGAGCGGATCGCGGTCGGTGCGGTGTAGAAGATGTTGACCTTGTGCTTCTCGATCACCTCCCAGAAGCGGCCCTGATCCGGGAAGGTCGGGATACCCTCGAACATCAGCGTCGTGGCGCAGTTCGAAAGCGGCCCGTAGACGATGTAGGAGTGACCGGTCACCCAGCCCACATCGGCCGTGCACCAGTAGATGTCACCATCGTGATAGTCGAAGACATATTCGTGCGTCATTGAGGCATAGACGAGATAGCCGCCGGTCGTGTGCATGACGCCCTTCGGCTTGCCTGTCGAACCCGAGGTGTAGAGGATAAACAGCGGATCTTCCGCCTTCATCTTCACCGGCGGGCATTCGGCCTTGACCGTGTGCACTTCCTGATGGTGCCAGATATCGCGGCCCGGTGCCCAGCCGATCTTGCCGCCGGTGCGGCGCACGACCAGGACCTTGTTGACGATCACATACTGCTTGGCGGCGATTTCGATCGCGATATCGGTGTTTTCCTTGAGCGGAACCGGTTTGCCGCCACGAACACCTTCGTCGCAGGTAATGACGAAGGTCGATTCACAGTCGACGATGCGACCTGCGAGGGCTTCTGGCGAGAAGCCGCCGAAGACCACCGAATGCACCGCGCCGATGCGGGCGCAGGCGAGCATGGCATAAGCCGCTTCCGGGATCATTGGCATGTAGATGGTGACGCGGTCACCCTTCTTCACGCCGTGCTTCTTGAGGACGTTCGCCATGCGGCAAACGTGCTCGTAGAGCTCGTTATAGGTGATCTTCTTGTCGATATAGGGGTTGTCGCCTTCCCAGATGATGGCGGTGCGTTCGCCATGCGTCTTCAGGTGACGATCGATGCAGTTGTAGGAGACGTTGGTCAGGCCGTCCTCGAACCACTTGATCGGGACCTTGCCCTTGAAGGACGTGTTCTTGACCTTCGTATAGGGCTTGAACCAGTCGATCCGCTTGCCGTGCTTGCCCCAGAACTTCTCGGGATCCTCGATGCTCTCCTGATACCACTTCTGGTACTTCTCGTCATCGATCAGGGCACGAACTTTTGCCGATTTCAGCACCGGATAGGTTTTGGCTGACATGAACTCCTCCTCATAAATTAGCGATTTTCCTGAAGCATCAGGCACTTCATTGGAGGGTGAATCTCAGGAGCCCCCTGCAGCTTGCTTTTTGTGGTCGCTGCACGAGACCGCCGCAGGATGTCCTCGCAGATATTCAAGCATTTCAGGGCCCGCGGCTGCACCGGCCAGAGCTCAACTCGTGGTCCGCCTAATTTGTGAGTTGATCAGACTCTTTTGACGGGGCGTTCCGCGGACCCCTAAGAGAAGTCCGGGCGAGTTGCCCGGACTTCGTCTACGTCGATCTGTTGGCGGCTCAGGAAACCAGGCGACTTGACAGTCGACTTGCCGAGTGAACCACTTCGCCGCGTCAGCTGTTCAGATCGCGGCCTCGCGTTTCAGGCAGGAGAAGCGCACCGATCACGGCCGTCAGTCCGGCAAACGCGACGGTGTACCAAAGTCCACCGAAGATGTTGCCGGTGGCGATCACCACCGCCGTCGCGACAAAGGGAGCGAATCCCCCGATCCAGCCGTTCCCGAGCTGCAAGGCGACGGAAACACCACTATAGCGGATACGGACAGGGAAGAGCTCCACAAGAAGCGCTCCGAGAGGGCCGTACACCATCGTGGCCAGGAACACGAGGCAGAACAAGATGCCGATCACTGCGGGTCCGTTCGGTTGAACGGGTGCTTTCGGATCAGGCAAGCCAGTTGCAGTCAAAGCCGCGAGCAGTTCGGCTTCGTTATACGGCTTCGCCTCGCCGCCGTTGACTTGAACCCGCAGGGGTTCTGCGTCGGTCTTGACCGTGTAGGGGACCGCCCGGGCTGTCAGAAGCGCCTTCGCCTTCTGGCAATCAGTCGTCGCCTGGGGACTGAACAATTGCCCGATGAATGACTGATCGTGGTCGCAGTCGTTTCCAACGAGCGT
Source organism: Rhizobium sp. YTU87027 (assembly GCF_050644135.1). Lineage (NCBI taxonomy): Bacteria > Pseudomonadati > Pseudomonadota > Alphaproteobacteria > Hyphomicrobiales > Rhizobiaceae > Rhizobium > Rhizobium sp. YTU87027. Next base: position 242,327 of record NZ_CP098442.1, read on the forward strand.
GACCGACGTCTTTGCACGGAACTCGGCAAGGGTGGGGTTGCCGTAGGTCCCCAGCGCCTGGAAGAGTGGCATGATCAGGAACGCCGACAGTGCGCAACCTGTCACGACAATCCATTTGCGTCCGATTTGATCGGAAAGCCAGCCGAAGAACAGGAAAAAGGGCGTACCGAGCGTCAGCGCGATCAGGAGGTAAAAGTTGGCCTGATCATGCGTCATCTTCAGCGTCGTCGTCATGAAGTAGAGGCTGTAGAAATGGCCCGTGTACCAGATCACAGCCTGGCCTGCGACGACACCAAAGATCGCAACCATAATCAGCCGAAGATTCCGGCTATCACCGAGGGTCTCGGCGATCGGATTCTTCGAGCCCTTACCCTGTGCCTTCATCTCTTGGAACACAGGCGACTCATGCAACTTCAGTCGGATGTAGAGCGAAAGAACCAGAAGCACGATCGAGCCGACGAAAGGCAAGCGCCAGCCCCAGCTTGCAAAGGCTTCGGGCGACATCGAGCTGCGGCACAGCACAATCACGAGCAACGACAGGAAGAGACCGAGCGTCGCCGTGATCTGGATCCAGCTGGTCGTTAAACCACGTTGATTGTGATCGGCGTGCTCGGCAACATAGGTCACGGCGCCGCCGAACTCGCCACCCACAGCCAATCCCTGGAGAAGACGCAAGGCCACCAGCAATGCAGGGGCAGCCCAGCCAATCGATTCGTAGGTCGGCAAGAGACCAATTGCAGCCGTTGCAAGGCCCATGACCAGCATGGTGACGAGGAAGGTCTTTTTCCGGCCGACGAGGTCGCCTAGCCGTCCAAAGACGACCGCGCCGAAGGGCCGAAGGACAAAGCCGGCGCCAAAGGTCGCAAGTGCCGCAAGAAGTGCCGCGGTCTCGTTACCCTTGGGGAAGAACAGCGTACTGAAGAATGCGGCAAGCGACCCATAGATGAAGAAGTCGTACCACTCGAAAACGGTCCCGAGCGCAGCAGCGAAGACCGTGCGTTTTGTGTTCCGGTCGAGGCCCTCGGCCTTTGCTACGGTTCCAGACGAAAGTTCATGAACAGACATTTCGAGCCCTCCCCTAGATGGCATGTTGCGAGAGGCCTTGGCCGCTCGTCTGAGAAACCGGATCTTCACAGGCCCGCAGAAATGCTGCCAGCATTTCATTGAATTTGTGAGGCTGCTCGAGCATCGGGAAGTGTCCCGCATTCTCGACCACCTCCAGCCTGCTGTCCGGTATGCCCTCAGCCAGGATTACCGACTCCGCCGGCGGCGTGATGATATCCTCGTTTCCGACGACCACCAGGGTCGGGACCCTGATGTCGCCAAGACGCGAACGACTGTCGGATGCATTTAGTGACGCGATCGCTTCGCGCGCCACGAAATCGGGGGTCTGTGCGACCTCCTGCCTGGCAAAGTTCAGGAGTTCCTGACTGGCCGCGCTGCCGAACGACCGATCAATGACGTTCTGGCTGGCCTGGACAACGCCGAGGTCGTCAATCGCCTTCAGAACATTATCGACATTGACGTCCTCTCCAAGTCCATGCGGCGTCGCTCCGACGAGCACCAACGCCTGTACGCGCTCCGGATGCGCCAGCGTAAAGCTCTGTGCGATGGTTCCGCCCATCGAGAGGCCGACAAGGACGGCCTGGCGGATGTCGAGCTTGCTGAAGACTTGGAGCACGTCGTTTGCGAAGGCGTCGATGGTATAGCTGCGACCGGCAGGTCTTGGCGACACGCCGTGCCCCGGCAGGTTGATACGGATGACTTTGTAGCGGGATGAGAAGGCCTCGACCTGCCCGCGCCAGAATTCCGCGGTCGTCGTAAATCCGTGCACGAAGACGAGCGGTTGGCCCGCGCCCGACACCCGGACGATCGTATCGCCTATCTCTATTGTTTCTGTATGCATGATATCTGCTCCCCTTTCGGTTTTTACGCCAAGGAGCATCGCAAGCCATGGGCCAGTTCCACGTATGCCAGTCTTGCTCAATCTAACACCCTCAAGACAAACGATTATTGGGAATGGAAGGTGGATTCCCACTGTCTTGCTGACCAGGTGAGCTCCATCTCTTTGTCTCGTTTGCGGCACAAAAATTCTCGCATCTGAGACAAAACCCGCTAACATGCGATTTGCGATATCTCAGTAGTAGTCAGGCAGCTGATATGACCCTTCCCGAATGGCTAGCAGGTTCTTCCGAGGAAGCCGGATTCCTCCGGCTTGTCCTCGATCACGTTTCCGATTGCCTTGTCGCCGTCGACACGGAAGGAACGATCGTCCTGATCAACGACCCCTATTGCCGCCTCCTTGGCGGTGAGGCCGAGGAATTTCTCGGGCGGCACATCACCGATGTGGTGGGGCCGCAAACTAGACTTCATTTCGTCGCGCGGGGTATTGGCACTCATATTGGTTATCCGCTCGAAGTGCGCGGCCATAAGCTGGTGACGAAGCAGGTCCCTGTGCACAAGGACGGAAGGATCATCGGCGCCGTGGGTCTGGCGCTGTTCTCCGACTACGATGCCCTGAAAAAAACCTACGGCCGGATTTCGAAGGCGGAACTCGCCATTCCTTCGAAGCCGAAAGCTTGGCAGTCGAAGTTCGGTCTCGACGATGTCATCGGGACTGATCCGTTGATGGAAGCGCATCGCGACGCACTTAAACTGGCGGCCGCGTATGATCTGCCGGTTCTCATCTGCGGTGAGACAGGCACCGGCAAGGAACTGGCCGCGCAGGCAATCCATTCCTTGTCGGACCGCTCTACCGGGCCATTCGTGTGGGTCAACTGCGCATCCATTCCCAGCGAACTTATCGAAGCAGAGCTTTTCGGCTATGAGGGCGGGGCTTTCACGGGTGCGCGCAGCCAAGGTAAACCTGGCAAGTTCGAACTGGCGACTGGCGGCGTGCTCTTCCTTGACGAGATTGGCGACATGCCGCTGGCCCTGCAGGGCAGTCTTCTGCGCGTGCTCCAGACCGGCGAGATCGTCCGCGTCGGCGGCACCAACCCGGTCGGCATCGATCTTCGCATCATCTGCGCTACCAACAAGCCACTCGTCGAACTGGTGCAGACAGGGCGTTTTCGCGAGGACCTCTATCACCGGCTCAACGTTCTGCCGATCGAGGTCCCGGTCCTGAGAGAAAGGGGCGATCTGGCTCATCTTGCCGAACACCTCCTTGCACGCATCGCCACGCGGCTGTCCGTCCCGGCGCCAGTATTGACAGCTGAGGATCATGAGCGGCTTGTCGCTCATACGTGGCCGGGTAACGTCCGGGAACTGGAGAATGCCCTCACGCGCATGATCGTGACGGGGCATCTATCCACTGCATCGCTCGATAGTCGTCGCCCGTCACCCTCTGCGAATGCGAAGAGCGACTTGAAGAGTCGCATGAAATCCGAAGCCCATGCAGCCCTGCGCGCCGCCCTCCAGCAGGCCGGAGGCAACAAGCAACGTGCAGCCGAGATGCTCGGCATCAGCCGGGCGCAACTCTATCGGCTGTTGAAAGAACAAGGCCCCGCCTAGCAAGGAGCGCTTTAGTCGCGAAAGGCTTAAGCCGCCGAATGCGATATTGAGCCTGAGGTCCGGCTGGTCGGAACCAGGTTATGCAAATTCGAGCGCCGTCAGAAGATCTTCAACGAGATCTTCGGCGTCCTCGAGACCGACCGAGCATCGAATTGCGTCCTCGCCGAGGTTGACGCAGAACTGGCTGCCGACAAGGGACAGATGACGGGCACCGGTGAGCCGAGCTGAGCCACAAATGAAACTACCAACCTCCGCCAGATCTCCGCCTGACTTGATCAGGCTCAGTCTCTTGATCATTGCCGTGGCGCCCTCCGGGCCTGTCTCAAGCGCAAAGGCGAGCATCCCGGAGCCGCCCGACATCTGACGGCGCGCAATTTCATGATCGGGATGTGACGTGAGGAAAGGATATCTCACCCAGGCAACCGAGGGATGGGCCTCCAGTGTCAGAGCAAGGACGTGCGCGGTGTTGCAATGCTGATTCATTCTGAGCGCCAGAGTACTGAGCCCGCGCAGGATCAGGAACGCAGCTTGCGGCGAGATGGTGGTGTCATGGCGCTCGCGCAGGCTTTCGTGGCGCAATTTTCGAATATCCGCCGCCGTCCCAAGTAATGCGCCGCCGACCGTATCACCGTGCCCGTTCATGTATTTCGACAGCGAGTGCAGCACGATGTCCGCCCCATGTTCAAGCGGCCTTTGAAGGGCCGGCGTTGCAAATGTGCTATCAACTGCCACCTTGAGGCCGAACGCGTGAGCGTGTTCAGAAATGGCCGAGACATCCAGAACGCTGTTCAAAGGATTGGTGGGCGTATCGAAATACACCAATCTTGTCCGTTCGGTTATCGAACGGCCGATCACGTCCGGCTCCGAAAGATCCACCGCGACAAGCCTTGCGCCGACCGCCGAAACAATCTCCAGCATTAGGTACGCTGTGTCGGTGCAGACCGGCCTGTGAACAATAATCTCGTCTCCGGCAGCAAGAAATGACCGGGCAAGCGTGCGAAAGGCAACCAGACCTGAGGAGAGGACAAGACCGGCCTCCGCCCCTTCAAGACGGGCAAGCTTGTGCTCGAGCAGCCATGTCGCCGACCGATCCCCGTCCGCCCCGCCTGGCTGGACAAGGGTGGTCCGACCGCAGACAGAAGCCGATGGTCTACTCCGAAGGGAGGCAATCGCAGTAGACGGGAACGGCTCATGTATGGAGCGGGTCGAAAAGCCGAGATCATTGACGTCAGGCGAGGCCTTGGCCGAAACTGGCTGATTTGTCGTTATCTTGCTGCTCATCTGCGCCCCGATCGTCGATCGCTAAAGACCCGTCCTCACCCGAGGTCGCTGCAGTTCCGCCACAGCCATTACGAACCGTAGTTCATCGTTTCCACAATTCATGTAGGCGTGCTTGTCTTCGGTTCGCGCCAGAACGGATGAACCCGCGTGAACCAAGTGCTCGCTGTCTGCAAACTTCAGGGTGAGCTCACCCGTTTCGACGTTAATGAGCTCGAGTGTGCCGGGCGAATGGCCGGGAGATTCAAATATCTCGCCCGGGAAAAGCGTCCAGCGCCACAGCTCGATCTCGTCCGGCCCGTTGGTTCCAACGAGAAGTGTTGCGCTTCCGCCCTTCGGACCGTGCCACAGGGTCGATGCGTCCTGTGCCGGGACTATGCGAACAGGAACACTCGACGCCACCCCGACGAAATCCGCAACCGACACGCCCAAGGCGGTAGCGGCCCGGCACAGTGTGGCGATGCTCGGATTGGCTGTTCCCTTCTCGATCTCGACCAGCATGCCCTTGCTCACGCCGGACTTCCGGGACAGTTCGTCCAGCGTCAGGCCGCTCTGGCGCCTGAAGGTTTTCAGGTTCTGGGAGACGGTTGCGCTGACGCGCTCGACATCGGCGACCGTGTCGGTCGATATATTGACTTTCTTTTCCATGGTCGGTATTATAGACTAAATTGGTCAATGGGAGCTAGAGGGCATGTTGGATTTTCCGCTCATCGACAGGTCTGTCGCAGAAATAGCGCCGGATTTCCGTGCGATCAGCATCTTGGTTGATGCCAGCGATCCGACCCGCGGGCCAATGGCGCGCGACGTGCTTGGGGAAGCCTGTGATTTCGTCCGCGCCGGTGGACCACAATGGGGCGACGCCCATCTTGCCAGTTGGGCGGACGTCTATAGCCGTTTCGGGGCCAAACCCAACCGGACGCCGTGCTCTGCACAGGCGCTGAAGAAGCGGGTTGAAAAGGACGGTCGCCTACCCACCATTAATCCGTTGGTCGACCTCTACAATGCCGTCAGCCTGCGTTTTGCCGTGCCCGTCGGGGGCGAGAATTTTGATGCCTATGTCGGCAAGCCGCGGCTGGCGATTGCCGACGGTACGGAAGCGTTCGACACGGTCGCGAATGGCGAGGCAATCGTCGAACATCCGTCCGTTGGTGAGGTGATCTGGCGCGACGATATCGGCGTGACATGCCGCCGGTGGAATTGGCGACAGGGAACGCGCACGCGCCTGGATTCAATCGGTGGTCGAATGTGGTTCATCCTGGAGAGCCTCGAAACGATGCCAGAGGAGGCACTTGAGGCGGCCGCCGACATGCTGGTCAGTGGTCTTCGGCAACTGGCGCCGGGGTGCGACGTCTATAGGCAGAACCTTCTCCCAACATAGCTGGCGCCTACGGAGCAAGTGGCGAAAGTCAAGATATTGACCGGTGGCCGCTGGCTGGGGGTGGAAAGCAGCTGACAACCGGCGTCACTCGCCACACGGAAGAAAAATTGCGTCGCGGCGTCGCGGCGGCGGCGAAGCTTTGCCCGGAGGAGCGGGCACTCGTCGCATCGTAAAGGAGGAACAATGCGCACTGAGAAACACCCGCCCGCTCTGGTCGTGAGTGATGTTCACAAGAGCTATGGAGCCCACAAGGTCCTGAAGGGCATTTCCCTGTCGGCCGAGAAGGGCGATGTCGTCTCGATTATTGGATCGTCAGGTTCGGGCAAAAGCACCTTCCTGCGCTGCATCAACTTCCTTGAGATTCCGGATTGTGGTTCCCTCCGCATCAATGGCGAAGAAGTCGCGTTGCGAAGTGGGCGCGGCGGAAAATCGCAACCCGCCAACTGGCGCCAAATCGAAAGGCTGAGAACCGGCCTGGGCATGGTCTTCCAGAGCTTCAACCTCTGGCAGCACATGACCATCCTTCAGAACGTCATCGAAGCGCCGGTACATGTGCTCGGGGTCGAGCGGGCCATAGCCATCGAGAAGGCCGAAGCACTGCTGGCCAAGGTCGGTCTTTACGACAAAAAGGACGCCTACCCCGCCTTCCTGTCAGGCGGACAACAGCAGCGCGCGTCCATCGCTCGTGCACTCTGCGTTGATCCCGCTGTCATGCTGTTTGATGAGCCGACATCGGCTCTTGATCCCGAGCTTGTCGGGGAGGTGCTGAAGGTCATCCGCGGCCTCGCCGAGGAGGGCCGCACCATGATCATGGTTACCCACGAGATGAAGTTCGCTCGGGATGTCTCGACACGCGTCATGTTTCTGCACCAAGGCCAGGTTGAGGAGGAAGGTTCCCCCGCACAGGTCTTCGGCGCGCCCACGAGCGCTCGCTGCAAAGAATTCGTTGCAGCCGGTTCGCACTGACCAATCAATCTTTTCAACAGCAAAAAGGGGAATGCAAATGAAGCATCTGGGAAAAGCTCTGGCCATCGGCATGATCATGATGGCGGCAAATGCGCACGCCGACATCCGCTTTGGCATCGTCAACGAGGCCTATCCGCCTTACACGACCAAGGACGCCTCCGGCAAGGCGATCGGCTGGGAGATCGACCTGATGGACGCCGTCTGTGAGGAGCTGAAGGAAAAATGCGCGATCGTCGACGTTGCCTGGGATGGCCTCATTCCGGCGCTGGAAAGCAAGAAGATCGACGTGATCTGGTCCTCCATGTCGATCACCGACGAGCGCAAGAAGCGGATCGACTTCACCGACAAGTACTATTCAGCGCTGGCGGGGATGATCGGCCCGAAGGACGGCGCCATGGGGGTTGCGGCCAAGGAGCTGAAGGACAAGACGGTGGGCATTGCCGTCTCGACCACCCAATCCGCCTATTTCAAGAAACACTTCGCCGACGTCGCGAGCGAGAAGAGCTATGCGACGGTCGATGAGTCCTTCCAGGACCTTGCCTCCGGACGCATCGACTACGTCTTTGCCGACACCGGCCCGCTCAAGGAATTCCTGAAAACAGACCTCGGAGAAGAGTGCTGCGAGTATAAGGGCAATGTCGAGCCGGACGACACCATCCTCGGCGCGGGGGTCGGCGGTGGTGTGCGCAAGGGCGACGACGCGCTGCGCGAAAGACTGAACGCCGCCATCAAGGCCGTCAGGGACAGCGGCAAGTATGCCGAATTCAGCAAGAAGTACTTCGACTACGACCCCTATTGAGACCAAGGCGGTTGCGGATCGCCACACAGCTGTGCGGCGATCCCTGCCTTGACTGGAAGGCTTCCCATGAACCCCACACATTCAGCGCTGGATCTTCTGTCCATCGCGCCTCCCGGCTGGGGAGGCGTGCTCCTTGCGGGTGCCCTGGCCACTGTCCTGATCTCGTCCGGAGCATATCTGGTCGGGATGCTAATCGGACTGTTCGGCGCGCTCGGAAAACTGAGTGGGTTTCGGCCGCTCCAACTCCTGCTTAATGCCTATACCACGATCATTCGTGCCGTACCCGAGCTGATACTGATCGTTGCCCTCTATTACGCCGGAACAGACGGCGTGAACCGTATCCTTGCCTGGGCGGGACTGGGACCTATCGAAATCAACGGTCTTGTCGCGGCTATTGCGGTCCTTGGCTTTGTGCAGGGTGCCTACATGACAGAGGTGCTGCGCGGCGCAATCCTTGCAATCCCTGTCGGGCAACTGGAAGCCGCGAAAGCGTTCGGAATGCGTCCGGCGTTGCGCTTCCGCAGGATCGTCTTGCCAGGCCTCATCCCGAACGCGCTGCCGGGCTTTGCCAATCTCTGGATGTCGGTCATCAAGGACAGTGCATTGATCGCCGTCGTTGGTTACCAGGAACTGGCGCTTGCCGCGCGCGTCGCAGCAAGCAACACCAAGGAATACATGGTGTTCTTTCTAGCTGCTGCGGTGCTCTACCTCGTCATCACCATAGTCTCGAACATGCTCTTCGCTGCGCTGGAAGCCTACTTCCGTCGCGGACAAAGACCGAATGCGTAAGGGAAGCGGACATGGATTTCAGCTGGATTTTCCCCTACCGCGATCTCATTCTGCAAGGTGCTTTCCTCACCTGCCTGCTGCTTGTGATCTCGGTGACCTGCGGCTTTGGCCTGGCGATCTTCCTTGCGATTGCCCAGGTGGGCAAGAGCCCCGGCGCACGCTGGGTTGCGAAGGGATACTGCACGTTCTTCCGCGGCACACCGCTTCTGATTCAGCTCTGGCTCATTTACTACGGCCTGGGCACGTATCTGCCTTACGTACCGGGACTGAGAACAAGTTTCCTGTGGCCGATATTGCGAGAAGGCCTGTTCTTCGCCGCCTTTGCTTTGACGCTGAATTTTGCAGCCTATCAAGGTGAGATCCTCAGAGGCGCCATGTTGGCGGTTCCGAAGGGTGAACTAGAGGCTGCTCGCGCCGTTGGCATGTCGCCCGCCATGATCCTGCGCCGGATCTGGCTTCCCCGTGCAATCCGCATCGGCTTGCCCACCTTTGCCGGAGAAGTGGTCCTTCAGCTCAAGGCCACACCGATCGTGTTTTCGGTGACGGTCATGGACCTCTATGGCGCCGCCTACAAGATCCGCCAGGACACGCTGCTCGTCTATGAACCGCTGCTCCTCGTCACCCTCTTCTATGTCGGTCTGACCTTTCTCATCACCCAGGCCTTCCAGAAGCTCGAAAATGCTGTGCCGACGCGCCGCTAGCGCGGCCCCTAAACCCCGAACAACCAGAGACCCACGACATGTCCAGACCAGACAAACACGAGCTTTCGACGCTCTCCTTCAACACGCTTTCGGTGCATGGCGGCAACGAGATCGACAAGACCTCCGGCGCGATCCGCACACCGATCGTCATGGCCAATTCCTATCTTCTGCCCTACGACCCCTCGACCATGGACTGGTCGGACACGGAGGCGCCTTCCTATACACGCAATTCCGGTCATAACCAGATCTGCCTGCAGCGCAAGCTGGCGGCCATGGAAGGTGGAGAGGACGCAGCCGTCTTCGCAACCGGTGTAGCTGCCCTCCACGCCGTGTTCTTCACCTTCCTGAAAAGCGGCGATCATGTGATCGTCGGCGATGTCACGTATGAAGCCGTCTGGCGGCTCTTCGCCGAGCTCTTGCCTCAGCGCTACAAGATTGAGGCAACCTTCGTCGATATGGGCGACATGGAGGCAGTCAGAGCTGCCGTCCGGCCCAACACGAAGCTTATCCATACGGAAACGATCGCCAATCCGACGACGAAGGTTGCCGACATCGCGACACTGGTCTCCATAGCCAGGAAGGCTGGCGCGCTTCTGTCGGTCGACTCCACCTTTACGCCTCCCCCATTTTTCCGGCCGCTGGCGCTCGGCGCCGATCTCGTCATCCACTCCCTGACCAAGTACATCAATGGCCATGGTGATGCGATGGGCGGTGTGGTGGTCGGTTCCAAGGAACTCATCCATCATGTCAAGGCGGACGCCCTTGTCGATCTCGGCGGAACAATCTCCCCCTTCAATGCCTGGCTGATTACCCGCGGCTCGGTCACGCTTCCATTGCGCCTCAAACAGCAGTTCGCCACCGCACAGGTCGTTGCGAATTCCCTTGCTGGCGACGAGCGGGTTGCCTACGTCACTTATCCCGGGCTCGAAAGCCACGACCAGCACCAACTGGCAAAGGCTCAATTTGCAGGCAAGGGTTATGGCGGCGTCATGGCCTTCGCGGTCGAGGGGGACCCGGACGCCCAAAACCGCTTCGTTTCCAATCTGAAGGTGATCACCTCGGCGGTCTCGCTCGGCCACGACGAGACCCTGATCGTGCACGTCGGGGGAAGCGGCCGCGGAGGCGCCGAACGCTATCCGCTGAATTTCCAGAAATATGGACATCTGCGTCTTTCCATCGGCCTGGAGGATCCCGAGGATCTCATCGCCGATATCAATAACGCTCTCGACGAGACCTTCGACCGGTCCTGAAGACGCGAGTTCCGACGCCAGGTGCAGCGGGAAGCCCTCTCGTCGGGATCTTCCCGCTATGTCAGCGACGTTCTCAAGGAAAACACACTATGCATTGGATTATTCTGCTCATCGCCGGGCTGCTCGAAGTGGTCTGGGCCTTCTATATGAAAAAGTCCGAAGGCTTCACACTGCTTGTTCCGTCGGCAATCACGGTCGTCGCAATGATTGCAAGTGGTGTGCTGCTTTCATTCTCGATGCGCGTTCTTCCGCTTGGCACGGCCTACACTGTCTGGACTGGCATTGGAGCCGTCGGGTCGTTCCTGCTTGGCGTCCTGGTCTTGAACGAGCCAGCTGCCCCAATGCGCATTCTCGCCGGCGCCATGATACTCTCCGGTCTTCTGATGATGAAGCTGTCGAACGCCGGATGAAAGAAGGTTAGCGACGGTCATTCGCGCGCTCCGGTGGCAGCAATTTTGCGCGCCAAGCCCAGACAAGAACAAACTTCGCCAACCGTCACATGCAGACTGGACTCGAGCCATGATAGACTACCAGGCAGTCAAGGCCGTCGTTTCTGTCATCAGATTGGGCAGTTTCGACAGAGCTGCTCGCGAACTGAAGGTTACGCAATCAGCTGTGTCGCAGCGGGTCAAGCAGTTGGAACAACGCCTCGGCGTCGCGCTGATCGTCAGAGGAAGCCCGTGTTCCGCCACCACGGCGGGTGCTCAGCTCGTCTACCATTTCGAGCGCGTCGAACTGCTCGAGCGCCAATTGGCCTCCAGAATGCCCGGTCTCATCGGTCCTGGCTCACTGCCTGAACGCATGACCATCAGGATTGCCGCCAATCCGGAATGGCTCGGGAGCTGGATCCTGGATGCCGTCTCCGACTTCGTACGATCCGCACCGTTTCTCGTCGACCTGGTTCTGAATGAAACCATTCGGACGCTAGAAAGGCTGCGAGCCGGCGAGGTTGTCGCTGCGGTCACCTTAGGCGAGGAACTGCTTGAGGATCACGACAGCCGTTCGTTGGGCAGCCTTCGCTTGGTAGCCGTGGCAACCCCGGGCTATAGCAGCCGCCATTTTCCACAAGGGGCAAGCGCCGAGGCGATGGCCAAAGCGCCTGGTCTGGCCATGGGGTCGACGGACCCCTTTCCGAAGCGATGGGTCAAAGTTGCGCTCGGCGATGATGTCGAGTTTCCGGTGCATCGGCTGCCCTCGCGCGCAAGCATCTTCGATGCAGCCCTCGCAGGCATCGGATGGGGCGTTGTCCCGGCTCACCTTGCTGCGGCCCATCTCAGGTCCGGCACTCTGACAGAATTGATCAAAGGGACAGGTGTCGACTTGCCGGTGCGATGGCAGGTTCATCGCGTAGCAGTCCACCAGCTGGAGGGGCTGACCGCGGCCATCGTTCGTCTTGCGCAGCAAAGCCTTGAACTCGATGGAATTTCATAGATGTCAGTGTTGTTGCAGGACCTCCAGCAGCTCGCCGGATTGCTCGCAAAAGAAGCAATGAGCGCAAGCGTCGTGACGCTGGCATTTTGGGCGAAATGCCTCCTCCTTTGGCCGATTTGCGCCGTTCCCACTGAGCGGTCTGCCTCGCATTTTCGGCGAGCAGAGAACGTCATTGGTGTCATTGGAGGATTGTCATGACCGTCTACAACATTGCTCTCATCGGCTTTGGCGGCGTAAACCGCGCTTTGGCCGAGCTTATCGCGACAAGGAACCCGCTGTGGGAGCGGGAGCTTGGGTTCCGTCTGAATATTGTCGCTGTGAGCGATCTTTATCTCGGCTCCGTGATCTCACCAAACGGGCTCGACGCGAAGACGCTGATTGAAGCCAAGTTCACCAAGGGTGGGTTCGGCCAACTCTCAGGCGGCAGTGCGGAAGCGGACAACGAAACGATCATCAGGACCGCACCGGCAGACATTGTTGTAGAGGCAACGTTCACCAACCCGACGGACGGCGAGCCCGCAGTCTCCCATTGCCGCTCAGCGCTTGCAAGCGGCAAGCATGTTGTCACGACGAACAAGGGTCCGGTGGCACTTGCGGCGTCGGAGCTGAAGGCCCTCGCTGAGGCAAATGGCGTCCGATTTGAGTACGAGGGTTCCGTGATGAGCGGAACGCCGGTGATCCGGATGGCCGAGAAGACGCTCGCGGGCGCTGAGGTCGATGGCTTCGAGGGAATTCTGAACGGCACTTCCAACTTCGTTCTGGGACGGATGGAAAGTGGCCTGGATTTCGATACCGCCGTCAGGCAAGCACAGGAGCTCGGCTACGCGGAAGCCGATCCCACGGCGGATGTCGAAGGCTTCGACGTCCGCTTGAAGGTCGTCATCCTTGCCAATGAGCTGCTTGGCGCACAACTCAAACCGGATGATGTCTCCTGCAAGGGCATTTCGCAGCTTTCGCCTTCTGACATCAGGGATGCAGCCAAGGCCAACAGCCGCTGGAAACTCATTGGTTCCGCCTCCCGGGGGGAAGACGGCCGCGTCGTCGGAAGCGTCATGCCGAAGCAACTGCCGTTGGAGCATCCTCTCGCCGCCGTCAACGGTCCAACCAATGCCGTTTCGTTCAGCACGAAGCTGCTCGGCTCCGTGACGGTTACCGGACCCGGTGCGGGACGAATTGAGACTGCGTATGCTCTATTGTCCGACATCGTGGCAATTCACGCGCAAAGCACGTCCGCCATTGCCAGGGAGGCTGCATGATGCACAGCCTCGCCCTGACCAGCCCCATGCCGAGCGATGAGATCGTCGTGCGCAACCCTTTCGACGGATCGGTCGTCGGAACTGTTCCCAGCAGCGATGCTTCTTGCGTGGGCAGCCTTATCGAACGTGCCGGCCGCGGAGCGCAGGCCGCCAAAGCTCTGCCGCGCCACAAGCGAGCTGCAATCCTTGAAAAGGCAGCCGCCGCCATCGAGGCGGCGCATGAAGAATTCGCGCTTCTGATCGTCAAAGAGGCCGGCAAAACGGTAAACCAGGCCCGCAAAGAGGCGACCCGATGCGTCAACACGCTAAAACTCTCGGCCGATGAGGCCAAACGCAACGCCGGCGAGGTCATTCCGTTCGAGTCCTATGCTGGGTCCGAAGCCCGGCAGGGTTGGTACACCCGGGAGCCGCTCGGGATCATTGCGGCCATCACCCCTTATAATGACCCGCTGAACCTGGTCGCCCATAAGCTTGGGCCGGCGATTGCCGGTGGAAACGCCGTGCTCCTCAAGCCGTCTGAGCTTGCTCCCCTGTCGGCGCTCAAACTGGTCGACGTTCTGGTGCAAAGCGGCCTTCCGGAAGAGATTGTTACGGTTGTCATCGGTGGCGCGGATCTTGGCAAGGCACTCGTCGTGGCAAGAGACGTGCGAATGATTTCGTTCACGGGCGGGTTTGCCACGGGGGAGGCAATCGCCAAGGCTGCAGGCATCAAGAAGCTGGCGATGGATCTGGGAGGCAATGCACCAGTCATCGTCATGGAAGACTGCAATTTTGTCGCTGCGGTCGACGGCTGCCTGTCTGGAGCCTACTGGGCGGCCGGTCAGAACTGCATTGGCACCCAGAGGATCCTGATCCAGCGCTCCATTTATGAGCGGTTCAAGTCGGAGTTCGTTGCAGCCACAAAAATGCTCAAGACTGGAAACCCACTTGAGCCTGACACTGATGTCGGCCCGATGATTTCGGAACGTGCCGTTCAACGCGCAACGGCGATGGTCGACCGCGCCATTGCTTCTGGCGCCGACCTCCTTTGCGGCCACAGCCCGGCGGGCAACCTTTACCCACCGACGGTCTTGGAAAATGTTCCCTTTGGTTGCGACCTATGGAGCGAAGAGGTGTTCGCCCCGATCGTAATCCTCGAACCCTTCGATGCGCTCTGCGATGCCATCCGCCTTGCGAATGCGCCAGACTACAGTCTGCACGCCGGTATATTCACTAATGACCTCGAGGGAGCCCTCGAGGCGGCCAGCGGGATTGATGCCGGAGGGATCATGATCAACGACTCTTCCGACTACCGGTTCGACGCTATGCCGTTCGGCGGCTTCAAGTATGGCAGCATGGGCCGCGAAGGGGTGCGCTTTGCTTTTGAAGACATGACCCAACCAAAGGTCGTCTGCATCAACAGGCTCAAACGGCAATAGATCACCAGCCAACAAGCCCATCAGCAACATCAGGAGTACCATTTTGTTCAAAGGTTCCATCACCGCACTTGTTACACCCTTTGCTGATGGGCGTGTCGATGAAGGCGCGCTGCGCGCCCTTATCGACTGGCAGATCGAGGAGGGATCATCCGGACTGGTCCCATGTGGAACGACAGGCGAAAGTCCGACACTCACGCATGCCGAGCACAAACAAGTTGTCGAGATTACGGTCAAAACGGTCGGCGGCCGTATCCCGGTCATTGCAGGGGCAGGCTCAAACAGCACGGCGGAGGCAATCGACTTCGTCCGCCATGCACAGGAAGCCGGCGCCGATGGATTGCTGGTCGTCTCACCCTATTATAACAAGCCGACGCAGGAGGGCATCTATCAGCATTTCAAAGCCATAGATGCGGAGGCCGAGCTCCCGATCATCGTCTACAATATTCCAGGTCGCAGTGTGATCGACATTCAGGTCGAGACGTTGGCGCGCATTTTTAGCGACTGCAAGAATGTGAGCGGTGTGAAAGACGCCACCGGCAATCTCCTGCGACCTTCACTGGAGCGCATGGCCTGCGGCAAGGACTTCAACCTGCTGACCGGGGAAGACGGCACCGCCCTCGGCTACATGGCCCAGGGCGGGCACGGGTGCATTTCTGTGACCGCCAACATTGCACCGCGCCTGTGCGCTGAATTCCAGCGCGCCTGCCTTGGGGGCGACTTCACCTCGGCCTTGGAGATCCAGGATCGTCTGATGCCATTGCACCGGGCGCTCTTCCTGGAAACAAACCCCGCTGGGCCGAAATATGCCCTGGAGCGGCTGGGCCGCATCCGTGGGGACCTGCGATTGCCTCTTGTTCCCGTCAGCAGCTCGGTTCGCGAACAGATCGATCGGGCGATGCTCCACGCTGGCGTTTTGAGTTGAGGTCACCGATGAAGATCGATCGCATAGAAACTGACCTCATCGGGCCTCTCTCCATTCCCGCGGGTAAGCTGTTTGGCGTGCATACCCAGCGCGCGGAGGAGAATTTCAACGTCACAGGCTTCCGCCTGAGAGACTTTCCCGAGCTCATCCAGTCGATGGCGATGGTGAAGCAAGCCGCAGCGCTGACCAATATGGAACTCGGACTGCTGTCTTCTGAGAAAGCTCTTGCGATCGCAGAGGCGTGCGACGATCTCATCGAACTAAGAGCGATTGATGACAATTTTCCCGTGGACATGATGCAAGGCGGAGCGGGCACCTCCACCAACATGAACGTCAACGAGGTCGTGGCCAATCTTGCTCTTCTCAAGCTGGGCGCCAGCGTCGGAGACTATTCCACGCTTCACCCAAACGACGACGTCAACCTCTCGCAGTCGACTAACGATGTCTACCCGACAGCGATCCGGTTGACCCTGTTGCGCACCTGCGACGCGCTCATCGCCGCGCAGGTCAATCTTCGGGACACTTTCCGTCGGAAAGGTGCTGAATTCGTGGATGTCATAAAGGTTGGACGCACGCAGCTCCAGGACGCCGTGCCCATGACTGTCGGCCAGGAGTTCGAAGCCTTTGCGGAACTGATCGACGAGGACATCATCCAAGTGCAGTCTGCCAAGAAACTTCTTCAGGAGGTCAATCTTGGCGGCTCTGCAATCGGAACCTCGATCAATGTGCCGCCGGCCTTTCCGAGCGTTGCGTGCAGAAAACTCTCCGAGATCTCCGGTCTGCCGCTCATCACAGCTCGTAACTTGGTGGAAGCGACATCGGATACAGGCGGGTTTGTCGCCTTTTCAGGCATTCTCAAACGAATTGCCGTCAAGATGACGAAGATCTGCAACGATTTGCGGCTCTTGAGCAGTGGCCCAATCGGGGGACTGGGTGAGATCCGGCTGCCGGCGATGCAGGCAGGCTCCTCGATTATGCCCGGCAAGGTCAATCCGGTCATTCCGGAAATGATGAATCAGATCGGATTTCAGGTGATCGGCAATGACCTGACGGTGACGCTTGCCGCAAGTGCCGGACAACTGCAACTCAATGCGATGGAGCCGGTCATTGTCCTGAACATCCTGCTGTCAATACGCATGCTGACCAGAGGGATGGAAATCTTCGCCAACCGGTGTGTGGCGGGGATCGAGGTCGATAAGGATCGTTGTAAGGCTTTGTTGGACCAGTCTCTCGTTCTGGCTACCCCGCTAGCAAAGCTGATCGGCTACTCCAAGGCGGCTTGGCTGTCGAAGAGAGCACTATCTGAAAAGAGAACTCTGCGCTCCATCGTCGAGGAAGACGGATGCCTGACCAAACGGCAGATCGAGGAAATCTTCAGCGACTACGCGGCGTTTGCAAACGTCCCGCAGCGCACGCCCGCTTGAGGGGAAGTCATGGCGGTATTTACCGAACTGTCTGACGAAGACCGCCACGCGATCGTGGAAGCATACGGCTTGACAGGTCTGTCCTCGGTGATCGGCATCGCCGACGGCGATCGTGAAACGACCTATCTGTTCCGGTCTGCCGAAGGCGAGTTCATCGTGACCCTGTTTGAAAACGGGGCCGAGCCGCTTGATCTCGAACGCGCTTTCACGACGATGGAAACGCTGCATCGGGCGGGCGTCCCCTGCCCCGAACCCAGGCGCACCGTCGACGGCAATGCCACGTTTCAGGCTGCGGGTCGGCTTGTGGCCATTGTAAGCTTCGTGTCCGGGTCATCGACAAGTGATCCTTCGCCAGCCAAATGTGGCAGTGTGGGCTGCCTTATGGGCCAGATACACATGAGTTTTCAGAGTGGGCTCAACCGCCAGCCTGACTTACCATCGGGACCCGTACATGGTGCATTGGTCTTCGCGAATGTCTTTTTTCTTGGCGATGAAGTCAGCGGTGTCATCAATTTCAGGCTTCGCCATGATGACGCCCTCATCGCCGAGATCGCCGACGTTCTCGTTGACTGGACAGGCGTGCCCGGCGGCGGTTTGGACCGGCGCAAAGCCCATGCGCTCTTGAGCGGTTATCAAACCATCAGAAAGCTCTCGGCAGCAGAAAAAGCAGCTCTGCCTGCGTTTGTTCTTGCCTCAACAGCCAAGCGCGCCGCCGCGGACGCGAGAAGGAGTTCGGTCCCTGAGTGTGCCCTTGTCGCCTATCATTCGGTCACGCCAGATATCTTCGACCAATAGAGGCGGCAACGGGATGAAATATCTTCTGGACCGAATAGATGAACTGGTACTTGCCGAACTCAAAAACAACGCCCGCATTTCGCACGCGGAATTGTCGGCAAAGGTGAACCTGTCCCGAAACGCCGTGCGGGTGCGCATCGAACGGCTCGAACGAGAAGGTTTCATCAAAGGCTACACGATCGTCACCGGTGAGGGCGGAAACGACCGGCAGGTGACCACCGCACTCATGTTCGTCTATCGCCATGACCGCATGAGGGGCGGTGACGTCATCAACGTCCTACGCAAAATCCCGGAGGTTGTCGCCTGTGACGTCATGACCGGCGATTTCGACCTGGTGGTGAGGGTCGAGTCTTCGCAAGCCGATCGTATTCGCCAGATCTGGCAGCAAATATCCGAACTTCCAGGGGTACGCGACACGCTTACGGCATTCGCGCTCTCCTCCGTCGTTCGAAAGGCCTGATAGACCCAGAGGTATAATTGGCAGGACCTTGGCTTGGTCAAAGGAGCGCGTATAAGCCCGCCGATAGCAGTAAATTGAAACGCTCGGTCGCGATCTGAAAAAATACGACTATAGCGATGTCGGACCGGGCATTAGATCGTAGGGGTGTCGCCATCCTGGCAGATCCCGGATCCTGTCCTTCCACTTGGCGATGTGAGGAAACTCCTCCTGAGGCAGGCCCGCATCTTCGGGCATGTAGACGTAGCCTGCAAGAGACAGGTCCGCGATGGTGGGCCGAGCAGCCACAAGGAACGGTGTTTGCCGCAAGTGATCATCCACGATGCGGTAGGCCGCAATTGCACGTTCCCTCAAGAATTGCGTCACCGCCGTCTCCCCAGTTTTCTTGATGCCATACAGGAAGCGCAAGGTGGCATAGTAGCTGGTGAATTTGTGATTATCGAACAACATCCACCGCCAGATTTCCTGTTTCTCACGGACGTTTTCGGGACCGAATTTTCCAGTCGCCTCAGCCAGATAGTCGAGAATGAGCGCCGACTGGCTGAGCCTTGCCCCCTTGTGCTCGAGGACCGGAACCTCGCCCTGTTCATTAACCTCCTGTCGCCATTGCTCTCGGTGCGTTTGCCCACCGAAATAGTCGACGAACACCGGCGTCCAATCCATTTCCGCCAAGGCGAGAAACAGAGCCACTTTGTAGGAGTTGCCTGACATTGCAAAGCAATGCAGTTTGAATTCGGACATGCTCGACCTCCTTTTATTGGGGCTCGTTCAGAAATGGAGAAGTTTGCTGGCATCTCGTGCCACAGGGGCTGCATTTGATCCGCAACAAGGACCGGGTCCCGCTAAAGTACACGATACGTGATCATCAGCGAGCCTATCAGCAAAACGGCTATGACCGCGGCGCCAAAAGGCAACATGGCCCGGTAGACTGCGCGCTCTTGTCCGCGACAACCTGCCATATTGCAAACAATGGACATGCGAACTGGTGAAATCAGGTTCAGCGCCAGGGCGGCGGTATGTTGCAGGGCAATCACGGCCGCGACATTGAGGCCCGCTTCCTTCGCAAGACTGACCTGCGAACTCATGAACAGGCCGTTTGCGGCGTTACCACTGTTTGCAAGGGCTCCGAACACTGCCGAGACAAGAGCAAGCCATGTCAACGCGCCTCCGCCGGCTGCGGAATGTATCCCCTCTCCCAATGCCGCGGCAATCCCGGAGCTGGATAGCAGCTCTGCCATCATCGAGAAGATGATGATGGCAAGAATTGCGAGCCGTCCGGTTCTCCAGGCTGTCAGGACTTGCGATCCTAAGCTGGAAACATGACCATAGACGAATGCGCAGATGACAGCGCCTAAAGCCAACCACGTGCCCGCATGAAACAGCGGCGACCAGGCCGGGGCTCCGACGAACGGCTCGAGCCGCCCAGTTTGCAGCAGGAATTCGCTCAGGGGCGAGATCAGCCGGGTCGCCATGAGCCATGTGATGAGGATCGCGAACGGCGCCATTCTCCGCAGGGCGTCAAGGAGTCGGCCCGCATTGGGGCGCTCATCGACAAGATAACGCAGCACGATGACCGGTCCATAGGCGCAGAGCATCGCAACTTCAGGCCCCAGTGCTCGCGTTGCCGCAATCAGCAGAAACAGGCTTCCGCCGAGCCAGACGACCTCGCTGAGACACTCGCTGGATGAAGCCCCGACGCCTGCTTTTTCGGCCATCCTCCAGTAGAGCGGCAACCAGAGCGCATTCAGGGCGACTTGAAAAAAGCTGGCATTGACAGCGAGCATGGTCGGATCGCTTCGAGAGAAGGCGCCAGCGACGATCGCGCCGTTGCCCATGCCGCCCCACAGGATCATTGTCTGGCTGAGCAGGCTGAAGGCCATGAGATAGACCGGTTGCAGGTCGAGCCTGCGCAACAACAGCATCGTCCCGACGATTCCGACGCCGAAGCCGGTCGCGGATTCTGAAAACGGGCCGATCAGGAAGCACGCAGCAAACAGCAGACGTCGCTTGGACTGCCTGTTCTGCCGGAGACTCTCGACCGGCATCGCTGCATCCCCGGGCCGAATAGCCATCTGCCAGAATAACAGCCCGCCCAGTATATATGGTACGACGATCCACCCGATCCATGCGCCGCGAAAGAGCGCGCTGGCGCCGTCGCGCAACTGAAATTCGCCGGGCGCCGCGCCAAGCGCGACAACGATTGCCACCAGCAGGCTGATGCTTGCGGCAACGAGCGTGGAAGCCCGACCGCTTGCCAGCAGGCCGATGACGATGAGCGCGGGCAATGCCCAGACGATGTAAAGCAATGCCGTCGTGATCCTCCGTCGGCGTCTGACCTAGCTAAGCGTCACGCCAGATCCTGCTCGAGCAAGGTCAGGCAGTGTGCTACCTTCTCTTTTGCAAGCGGCGGTATTGGGAGGATGGGACGGGGCGGCTCGGCCCGGCAGACGCCAAGCAGATCGGCCATCGTATAGACGGTTCGCAGGCTGGAGAACTGCTTGAAGAGCTCCCAGATAGGGGCAAGACTTGCATCGATCCGGAGTGCCTCTTCAGTATCGCCGTTCTGAGCTGCTCTCACGAGGCGCAGGCACACGTCCGGAAGAATGCCGGCGAGCACGCTGTACCAGGTATCGGCCCCACGGGTCATGGCTTCGGCAGCATTCCAGTCGCCGCTATAGCCGATCGAGAAGCTCTTGGGTGTGGCGGATCTCTGCTGCCCCAGGTGGCTCGCGATCTCCTCGGGTTTTTCCGTCGGATTCTTGATCGCCAAGATGCCAGGCACCTGAGCCAACCGTTCCACCAGGACCGCCGTGAAGCGGAAATGGGTCGTCCCCGGATTGTCATAGATCACGATGGGAAGGCCGCTCTTTCGAGCAACGGTGGAAAAATGCTCGAAGACTTCATCCTCCGTCAGCGGCGCGTACGAAACGGCGGCAAGAAGACCTGCGGTCGCGCCTGCGGCCTTGGCGTCCTGCGCCAGCCTGACCGCCTCGTCGGTCCGCAAGGCGCCGACGCCTGCCACGACCGGTATCGCCCCGCCGGCTTCCTCAATGGCCGCGCTTAAGGCTCGTCGCCGCTCCTCGCGGGACAGATACATGTAGGTTCCGGTGCTCCCGAGAAGGCCGATGGAGTCGACGCCTGCGATGCAAAGCCGCGCCACAAGCCTCTTGAGAGCGGCAGTGTCGACGCGACCGTCCAGGTCACTCGGCGTCATGGGAAATGCGGAAAGCCCGCTCAGGAAAGCCATTCGATGCTCCGGATCCGGTTCTGTGCTTCTATATTCGCAGTCGTCAATGCGGGCGTTACAGGGTCGCGAGCGCCTGCCTCAGGTCGCCAATCAGGTCATTTACGTCCTCAAGACCGACAGAAAGACGGATGAGGTCGTCACCAACGCCCGAGACCATATGGGCGTCTTTTCGGATCGATTGCCGCGCCCTCGTAATGCTGGCCGGATGATAGATCAGGGTGTCGGTGTCGCCGAGGCTCACCGCGCGTGTCATTAGTTGCAAGCGATCGAGCATATTTCTTGCTCCGTCAAACCCGGCGTGAAGCCCAAAGGCGAGCATGCCCGACCCCTGCGCCATTTGCATGCGCGCGATCGCCTGATCGGGATGCGATTCCAGGAAGGGATAGCTCACCCAGGACACGGCGGGATGCGCTTCGAGCATACGGGCGATCGCCAGAGCAGAGGCGCTGTGCCGATCCATTCGAAGCGAAAGTGTTTTCAGACCGCGCATGATCAGGAAGCCGGAGTGTGGCGCCAAGGTGGCGCCGGTAATGTAACGCAGACCCGTTTCGTGCAGGCGGTGGAGCGTTTCGGCGTCGCCGAGTAGCGCCCCACCCAACGTGTCGCCATGACCGTTGATGTATTTCGTAAGAGAGTGAAGCACGATATCGGCGCCATGCTCGATCGGCCGCTGGAGCGCGGGAGAAGCAAAGGTACTGTCCACTGCGACCTTCACCCCACGCGCGTGCGCGCGCTCTGAGATTGCCGCAATGTCGAGAATGCTGCTGAGCGGGTTCACGGGCGTCTCGAAATAGACAAGCTTGGTCTTTTCCGTGATCGCCGCGTCGAGGTTTGACGGATCGGAGAGGTCCACGGGAACGACCTTGATGCCGAAGCGCGGCAGCCCCTGCTCCACCATTGCCACAGTATTCGAGTAAAGCGTTTTGTGAACGACAAGCTCGTCGCCCTGCGACAGCAAGGAGAGGATCAGAGTGCCGAAGGCGGCCATACCGGTCGATACGACAAGGCCCGCCTCCGCCCCTTCCAGGTTCGCAAGCCTCTGCTCGAGGATCTCTGTGGTCGGATTGTATTCCCGCGCGTAAAGTCGGCCGCCAAGCGCTGCTGCGGCGTCATTGGCCTCGACGCTCTCGAAGCCGTAGGTCGAGGTCAGGAAGACTGGCGGCTGGACTGCCCGTTTGTAGTCCCCCGGGCTGAACGCATGATGAATGGCTCGCGTGTCGAATGCGTAGCTTGCCGCGTGAAATTGGTCGTCATGCTCGCTGCCGCCTGTCATAGCTGGATCGTATCCTCTTTGCTTTGGCCCAGACTGGCATCATACTGGTTGGCATGAAACATCCAGTTTGGCAGAAAGAATATGGTCCAGTCGGAAAACCAAGCGGCGGCAGTGCACGCACCCAGAATGGGCGCACGCAGGATTTACGAGGCACTCAAGAGTCAGATCCTTAGCCGTGTCTATGAAGCGGGAAGCCAACTGCCGTCTTCACGCAGCCTGGCGAATGAACTGCATGTGTCGCGGACAACAGTTACCGTTGCCTATGAACAGCTTGCCGCTGAAGGCTTTGTGGAACTGCGCCAAGGCGCTCGCCCGCGTGTGACAGCGCTGGAGCCGAGACAGCGGCCGCGAGAATCCGACACCACACAGGAGGCGTTCGGGCCGCTTTCTGCTTACGGCGAAAGACTTCGGGCGCTTTCGCCGTGGCTCGACTATCTGCCAACCAACCTGGCGGTTGATTTTCGGTACGGAGACCTTGCCCCATCTGACTTTCCGGCACTGGCGTGGAAGCGCGCTATCAATTCGGTGATTGCCCAAAGACCCGGGCGGCTGGCCTATGAGGACCCACGAGGATCCCGGCGCCTGCGGCAAGCCCTTCAGGGTTACCTTTGGCGGGCACGGACGTTGCAATGCGATCTTGAGCAAATCATCATCGTCAACGGCTCCCAGCAGGGGCTGGATCTCTGCGCGCGGATCCTCCTCGACGCGAACAGCGCATTTGTGATGGAGAATCCCGGCTACCGAATGGCTCGCCAGATCTTCTCAAGCACCGGGGCTTGCGCCGTGGCAGTGGACGCGGATGCGGGCGGCCTGAAGACCCCGGACTTATCAGGAATCGACGCCCGGATGGCCTATGTCACACCATCCCATCAGTTTCCCTTGGGCGGTGTCATGCCGATCAGCCGACGCCACCAGCTTCTCGCTTGGGCTCGGGATAGAGACGCCTACGTGGTTGAGGACGACTACGACAGTGAGTACCGGTACGACATCAGCCCGGTTCCGCCCCTCCAGAGCCTGGCGGACGGGCGCAACGTCATTTATCTGGGCACCGTTTCAAAGACACTGTCGCCGATGATGCGCATTGGCTACCTCGTCGTGCCAAAACAATTGCAGGAGGTGTTCGCAACCGCCAAGCAATTGACCGACCGCCATACACCCATGACCGAGCAGGAAGCGCTCGCCTCTCTGATCGAAAGTGGCGCCTATGAGAGCCATGTGCGTCGCGTCAGACGACTGAATAGGGAGCGCCGGGAGATATTATTGAGCGCTCTTGGGACTGCATTCGGCGACCGCGTCACGGTCGAGGGTGCGGATGCCGGATTGCATGTCGTCGTCTGGTTCAAAGACCTGCCGGGATCAGCTGAGATCGCCCTGATGGATGCTGCTCGCGAACGCGGCGTCGGCCTCTACGGTATTTCACCGCTCTACGATTCTGCACCAGAAGCAAGTGAGGCGCCACGAGAGCGGCTCGGATTGGTAATGGGCTATTCCGCGTTGACAGGAAGGCAGATCGAGAAGGGCATTCAACTTGTCGCCTCGGCCGTCGATGCGGTGAAGGGTTCGGGCTGACAGCAATACCCGGCTCGCCGAGCATCTTATTGCATCCTCTCCTGGCACGCCTCCAACCTTCGCCAAACTGGACTAGGAACATGCTGGTAAACTGGCACTGTTGACGAAGCCAGTTTCACGGCAGATTTCCCCATCAGCCGGGACCGGTGAGACATGGGATGATCCCATGATGAGAGCACCAGGCCGCCGGCGCGGAGATCCATTTCGATCAAAGGCAAGGCATTGCGGGAGCCGATACATGACTTGGCGGGGGAGTCTGCTCCACATTCACATTGCGCCGGCCGCTTCCTACGAAATGGAAGAACTCGCCGAGGCGCAACTCATCGCTGGCCGCGGCATTGCGGGCGACCGCTATTATCTCGGAACCGGGACTTATTCGCCCAAGCCTGACGTCCGCGAAGTCACGCTGATCGAGGTTGAGGTTCTCGAGGCGATTGCCAAGGGAGAGCCGAAGATTCCCGGGTTCAAAGGCATGCTTAAACCCGAAGATCACAGGCGCAACCTGACGACCCGCGGCGTTCCGCTCAATCATCTGGTCGGCGAGCGCTTCCGGGTCGGCGAAACGATCTTGCGAGCGGCACGGATGAACTTTCCCTGCAAATACATCGAGGAGCTTCTCGGCATGTCGGGCCTCTACGAAGGACTGCTGAACCGTTCCGGTCTCAACTGTTCGATCGAGGTCGGTGGTATAATCCGCCCTGGCGACCCGATCCTGCCAATCGACGAGTGACGCGACATGGGATCTCCACGTATCATCATGAAACTGATCGTTGCCGGCGTCCACGACGAGCCGGGCGACGTCCGCGTGATTGAGCTGAGACACCCACGCAAGCCTCTTCTGCCGCCCTTTGAACCAGGATCGCATGTCGACGTCCACCTCCCCGACGGGAAGGTACGCCAATACTCGCTCTGCGGTGACCCGGAAGATCTCAGCCGCTACACGATAGCGGTGAAGCGCGAAACCGATGGCCGGGGCGGCTCGGCATGGATCCACGATACTATTGCAGCAGGCGCCGAGCTGCCCGTATCCGCCCCGCGCAATCATTTCCCGCTCAGGGAGTGTGACGGGCCGGTCCTTTTGCTGGCAGGAGGCATAGGGATCACACCTATCCTTGCCATGGCGCGGGCTCTCTGTCGGCAGCGCAAGGCTTTTGAGCTCCATTATTTTTCGCGGAGCCGAAGCCTGACACCGTTGCTGGGAACTTTAGAGAAGATCATCGGCTCCGAAAGCCTGAGGCCCCACTTCGACGATCAAGTCGAAACCCGGCAGGACATTGATAGCCTGTTGTTGGCGCGGCCCGATGGTGCGCAGCTTTATTACTGCGGGCCTCCCGGCTTCATGGCAGCCGTTGCCCAGGCTTCAAGGCACTGGCCGGATGGCACGGTCCATTTCGAAGCCTTTCAGCCGCCGGCCCGGGATGATGCTCCACCCGAACCGTTCACGATTGTGCTTCGTAACGGGACGGTTGTTCCGGTACCTGCAGACGAGTCAGCGCTATCGGCCATTCGCGCCGCCGGCGTGTTGCTGATGGCGTCCTGCGAGAACGGCGTCTGCGGAACCTGCGAGTGCGGGTATTTGGAAGGACAGCCAATTCATCGCGATGCAGTGCTTTCAAACGACGCGCGTGACCGTCGGTTTATCCCATGCGTATCACGCGCGACGGGCGTTCTGAAACTCGACTTGTAAAAGAGGGGGAGTGATGAACTCCAAGATCAGCTATCTGAACGAAATTGAACGCTGCGTTTCCTGGCTTGCCGCCTGGACGATCCACCACGCCAACCATATCCGCGAAGCAGACGAGGTGAAGGTTGGCGGGCACCAGGCTTCGTCAGCGTCGCTTAGCACCATCATGACCGCGCTCTACTGCTCGGCGCTTCGTCCTGAGGATCGGGTCGCGGTCAAACCCCATGCAGCACCGATATTTCATGCTCTCCAATATCTGGCAGGGAACCAGACCCGGGAGAAGCTCGAAAACTTTCGAGGTTTCAAGGGCGCACAGAGCTATCCATCACGGACCAAGGATGTCGATGACGTCGACTTCTCCACCGGCTCGGTCGGTCTCGGTGTGGCGCAGACGCTGTTTTCTTCATTGGTTCAGGACTATGTCTCGGCACACGGCTGGATGAACGACCGGCCTGAAGGACGCATGGTCAGCTTGATCGGCGATGCCGAGATGGACGAAGGCAATATCTATGAGGCCCTGATTGAGGGTTGGAAACACGGCCTGAGAAACTGCTGGTGGGTCGTCGACTACAATCGCCAGTCGCTGGACGCTGTGGTCCGCGAAGGCCTCTGGGAGCGGTTCGAACAGATATTCAGAAACTTCGGCTGGGACGTCGTTATCCTACGCCATGGCTCTTTGCAAGAAGCCGCGTTTGCCGAGCCCGGCGGGGACAAGCTGCGGCAATGGATCGAGGCGTGCCCGAACCAGCTCTATTCCGCTCTGACCTTCCAGGGTGGCGCGGCATGGCGCAAACGGTTGCTGGACGAGATCGGTGATCAGGGGCCTGTGACTGCCTTGATAGAGCGACGTTCCGATGCGCAACTGCAAGTGCTTATGGGCAATCTCGGAGGACATGATCTGCCGAGCCTGCTCGAAGCCTTTGGACAAGCTTCGCAGCACGACCGCCCGGTCTGCTTCATCTGCTATACGATAAAGGGATATGGCTTGCCGCTTGCAGGCCACAAGGATAACCACGCCGGTCAGATGACCCCGACGCAAATCGAGGGCTTCCGCCAGCAGATGGGCGTAAAGCAGGGACAGGAATGGGAGAAATGGGCGGCGGCTACACTGCCGGCTGGTGAGCTCGAATCCTTCCTTGCTCAAGTATCGTTCTTCAGCGAGGGCCGCCGCAGACTGTCTTCGCCGGCGATCCCGATTCCTCCTACGCTTCCCTCCCCTGGGCAGCCAGGCAAACTGCTTTCAACCCAGATGGGCTTTGGCCAGATTCTGAACGATATCGCGCGTGACGACACGCTGCTCGCCGAGCGCATCGTCACGACCTCTCCGGACGTGACTGTGTCAACCAACCTCGGCCCCTGGGTCAATCGGCGCGGGTTGTTTGCCCGTGAGGGCATGTCCGACCTCTTCAAGGCGGAGCGGATTCCGTCGACCTACAACTGGGAGTTCGGTCCTAAAGGCCAGCATCTCGAACTGGGGATTGCCGAATCCAACCTGATGATCATGCTTGGTGCGCTCGGCCTTTCCCATTCGATCAACGGCGCCCGGCTCCTGCCCATCGGCACTGTCTATGATCCGTTCATCTACCGCTCGGCCGACCAGTTGAACTACGCCTGTTACCAGGATGCGCGCTTCCTGCTGGTCGCAACACCGTCCGGCGTGACGCTTGCTCCGGAAGGCGGCGCGCACCAGTCGATCGGCACGCCACTGATAGGTATGGCACAGGACGGGCTGTGCTCGTTCGAGCCTGCCTTCGTCGACGAGCTTTCGGTCATCATGCGCTTTGCCTTCGACTACATGCAGCGCGACGGCGAAGGTGACCCCGATGAAACAACGTGGTTGCGCGATCAGACCGGTGGATCCGTTTATCTCCGCCTGTCGACGCGCCCGCTCGAGCAGCCAGCACGCCAAATGGCGCCTGATCTGGAGCAAGACATTATCAATGGTGGCTACTGGTTGCGTCGGCCAGGTCCCAACGCCAGTGTGATCATTGCCTATCAGGGAGTCATCGCGCCCGAGGCGATCGCCGCAACAGGTCTGCTCGCCGAAGATCGACGGGACGTTGGATTGTTGGCGATCACCTCAGCGGACCGGCTCAATGCCGGCTGGCAAGCTGCTGAACGCGCCCGGCAACGTGGAGCGGTCGGGGCGATGAGCCATATTGAACGCCTGCTGGCGCCTTTGTCACGGGATTGCGGGATCGTCACGGTGATCGATGGCCACCCAGCCACGCTCTCCTGGATTGGGGGGGTCTATGGTCACCGCGTCAAGTCGCTGGGGGTCGAACATTTCGGCCAGACCGGCACAATTGCAGACCTTTATCGGCATCATGGTCTTGATACAAATGCGATCATGCACGCAGCTCAAGCCGTAAGCGGCGGACGGACCGTTCGTTATCTTCAAGCCCTTTCATGAAGCTGAACCGGCTGCTTGGCAACCTTCTGTCTCAGAGACGTCTTGGTCGGGATGGGATCGCCTGCGATTGCTCTTCAATCGCCGTAAGGAATTGTTCATCAGCCAAAGGACCAGATCGTCTGAAGGGAAATAATCAAGCGGCTGTGAAAAGCAGCCACTTGATCGGTCGCCGGTTCGAGAGTTTTGTGTTGTCGGTGATCGGTTCATGCTTCAGAAGCACGCCCGCAACTGCCTCTAGATGGTGTTACGAAACTGCTTCAGCGTGAGCACCGAGCCACCTCTTGTATCCGGCCGCGCGGTCATTGAATTGCGCTCTGTAATCTCTTGGCAAGAGGTTATGTGAAGGCATTATTGGCATGGGCCACAGCAGTTAGTACCATTGACCTGGCCGTATTGTGCAATCAAAACGGGTAATGACGTTCTAACGTCTGTACCGTCATCCAACGCAAATCAGTGAATTCAGCGATGCCTGCCCGTCCGCCGAAACGGCCGATGCCAGATGACTTTACACCGCCGAGTGGCAGCTGCGCCTCGTCGTGAACGGTCGGACCGTTTATATGGCAAATACCGCTTTCGATCCGCAACGCCACCTGCCAGGCCCGTGCAATGTCAGCACCGAAGACAGCAGCCGAGAGGCCGTACTAAGAATCGTTGGCAATCGCAATCGCCTCTTCCACATCGTTCACCCGTAGGATCGGTTTGACTGGCCCAAAACTTTCCTCCCGAAACATACGCATGTCCGGCGTGACATGGTCGATGAGGGTCGCAGGCATCAGCGTCGAATTGCTCTTACCGCCAATAATCACCGTAGCCCCACGGGCGACTGCATCGTGGATTAGCTCGTTGCAGCGCTCCACCGTCGAGTGATTGACCACCGAACCTAGGACGACCGGCCCTCGACGGGGATCGCCCGCAGGCAGCGTCTTCGTCTTCGCCACCAGCTTCTCAACAAAGCCGTCGGCGATCTTCTCGTCGACAATTATCCGCTCCGTGGACATGCAGATCTGGCCCGAGTTCATGAATGCGCCGAAAGCTGCCGCCTGAACCGCAGCATCCACGTCGGCATCGTCGAGAATGATAAGGGGGGCCTTGCCACCGAGCTCAAGCACAACGGGCTTCAGATATTTCGCGCAGGTCAGGGCAACCGCGTGACCGATCTTCGTTGAACCGGTGAAGCTCACCCGCCGCACCGCCGGATCAGCGACCATCGCCTCAAAGATGCGGCTGGCGTCGGCAGGTGCGTTGGTAATGTAATTGACAACCCCAGGAGGCAGTCCACCTTCGGCCATCGCCTCGATGACTAGGCGTGGGTGCGGGGGCACTGCTCCGAACCTTTGAGAACAACAGTATTGCCGCAAGCGAGCGGCGCCGCAATCGCCCGGACAGCGAGGATGACCGGCGCGTTCCAGGGCGCAATGCCCACAGTAACACCTGCAGGCACCCGTACTGCCATCGCCAGCGAACCGCGCACGTCCGAAGGAATGACTTCGCCACCGATCTGGGTCGTCATAGCCGCGGCTTCTTCCAACATGTCAGCTGCGAGATGCACGTTGAAATCGGCCCAGACCTGGGTCGCGCCGATCTCAGCCTTCATCGCATCGGCAAAATCAGTATGCCGAGCGCGGATGCCGGCCGAAGCCTTCATCAGCATGTTGCGCCGCTCGTGAGGTCCGAGCTTGGCCCAACGCGCAAACGCGCTGTGCGCGGCCCTCACTGCAGCGATTGCATCCGCCTCGGTCGCGGCAGGCGCCGTGCTCACTATCTCCCCACTGATGGGGTTACCCCGCTCGAAGACTGCACCGTTCGACGCGCCTCGGAACTGATTGTTGATAAAAAGCCCAGTTTCGAGAACCTCGTCTCGGTCGGGATCTGCAAGTATGCTGCTCATATCGTACTTCTCCCTAGATGCCGTAATGGGCCGGCGTCTCATGAGTAGCCAGTTGGGTGGCTGTCCCTCAGAATGATGATGTTTGGAAACGAGGTCCGAGCGATCGGCCTCAAGCATCATGAGAGGAACAGCCATGGAATATTATGCAGGAATCGACGTCTCGCTGAAAGAGAGCAGCGTGTGCGTGGTCGACGCGACGGGCAAGTTGGTTCGCGAGGTCAAGGTAGGCAGCGAGCCTGAATGCCTGGTCGGGTATTTTGATCAACTGGACTTTCCGGTAGAGCGCATCGGCCTTGAAGCGGGGCCGTTGTCCCAATGGCTACACGCGGCTCTCGTTGCTGCGGGTCATGAGGTGGTTTTGCTGGAAACGCGGCATGTGAAGGCGGCGCTTTCGGCGATGACGGTGAAGACCGACCGCAAGGATGCACGGGGGATCGCGCAACTGCTCCGCATGGGGTGGTATCGTCCGGTCCACGCCAAATCGTCGCCGGCCCAGGACACTCGGGCTCTCCTGGTTGGCCGCAAGCTTCTGCAATCCAAGCTGCTCGACGTCGAGCTCAGCATCCGGGGTATCCTGCGTGGCTATGGATTAAAGGTCGGCGAAGTCAGCCGAGGGCGTTTCGAGGCGCGCATCCGCGAACTGATTGCAGGGCATGCGATATTGTCGATGGTGATTGACGCGATGCTGACGGCGCGAGCAGCGCTGTGGAGCGAATTTACGAAGCTGCACCGCGAGATGCTCAGGATCGCCCGCGCCGACAGAGTTTGCCAACGGCTGATGAGTGCGCCGGGTGTCGGTGCCTTGGTTGCGCTGACCTACCGCTCCGCGGTCGATGATCCAGCCCGGTTCGAAAAGTCCAGCACAGTGGGTGCCTACTTCGGGCTGACGCCGAAGAAATATCAATCCGGCGAAACTGATCGCGATGGCGGTGTCAGCAAGGTCGGCGACGCGATGGTGCGAACCGCATTGTTCGAGTCTGCGCACATAATGCTGACGCGGGCGACGCGCTTTTCCAGTCTAAAGCGCTGGGCGCTCGATGTGGCCAGGCGTCGCGGGATGAAGCGCGCGAAGGTTGCCCTCGCACGCAAACTGGGTGTCGTACTTCACCGCATGTGGATGGATGCGACGGACTTTCGCTGGAGCGCAAACCCTATGGCGGCATGAAGAGAGCTACGTGATTGACGCGGGCAAGTGCAAGGCTTGCGTCTGATGAGGTCCCGTCGCTGGGACGCAGGCTTGGCAAGGTCGTGTGTAGTGCTGTGACCGCTTCGGCGAAGCACGCTTTCTAGATTGACCTGTCGGCTTGTTGATCTGATGGCATAGTGTGGCGGTCTTCGTGCTGACCACGGACAGAAGCATGGCCTCAGCGACGAGATAATCATTCAGAGGGACTTGACGAACAAAGGCCCATTACAGAAGCACTACTTTGGCAGAATTGAATTTGGGGTCATTAGGAACCTGATACGGCAGTGAGGACATCGTTGTGGTGGATAGTGGTTTGAGAGCGCGGCTATGACAGCGCGTCGGATGGCCGGCAGTGTCGGCTTAGGCGGGCCGTGCCTCTTCCTTTTTTTCCCGCTTTGCCTTCTTGAGGCGTTGATGTTGAAGAAAGGCATAGGCAATCATCGTCATCAACGCGTGTCGGTGGAGGCCCTGCCATGATCGGCCTTCAAAGTGATCGAGGCCGAGCTCTTCCTTCATCTGCTGATGGGCCTGCTCGCAGACCCATCGCGCCTTAATGGCCGCCGCGAGCGCTTTTAAGGTCGCCTCGGCCGGTAGATTGGCGAGATAATACTTGCGCTCGTCGTTTGAGCGCCATTCACCAACGAGCCACGCCTCTTCGCCCGGCATATGCTGCTGTCCCTTGTCGAGGATGCGTTGCGGGTTGCCATCAGCAATCCGAATGCGCAGGGCAGCGAAGCGTGCGGTCAGTCGACCTTTTGTGCCGTGACGCCAACTGACCTTCTTCCAGGTGGTTCCTTCCAGGATCATTTCGGCTGCGGTCGAAAGGGTGTCGGGGATTGAATGCTTGCGCGGCCTTCCATGGCCGGCGACAGGAAAGATCAATGCAACATCATGAGGATAAACCTTCTGATGCTTGGGAATACCGACAGCCCAGGTGAGATTGCGTGCACTGAGCCCCTGGCGAAACGCAGCCGACAGACCATAGCCGGCATCCGCAAGCACGGTGCCAAACCGCACGCCTGCGGCCATCCGCCGATCGATCTCGTCGAGCGCGATCTCCGGTTTGGTGCGGGGTAGACGCATCTCCTCGGGAACACCAGCCTTCGCCATCCGATCCTGATCACTGGTCCAACTGTCGGGCAAGAACAATCGTAAGCCCACTGGGACGGGAACCTCGTCGCGGGCCAGCGTCAACGACACCAGCGTCTGGCAATTGGCGCGCTTTGCCGAGCATCGACGCGTACTGCGGCGCGACCCCAACAGAATGGTCGCCTTTCTTCGGTATGAACCGCGCCGGGTTTGCCGGAGGCTCCAACTTCTGAGAAAGTGGAGCCGATATGAGCAAGACAACAAACAAATTTTCACCTGAAGTCCGCGCCCGAGCAGTGCGTGCGTATTCCGACGAAGCCGGCCATCGATTCCGATTTGAAGCCGGCCAGTCATTCCGATTTCATTCCGGCCGGCGTTCCGATTTGAAGGCGGCCATTTCTCGGACTGATCCTGGGTCTGTCTGATGTTTGGATCTGGTTTCGTTTCAGGTCAAGCTTTGGTGTTTTCGGGTGCGACTGGCGAGCGCTGTTTTCGCATGCTTTCGCCGGTGAGATCGATGCGATAGGCGTTGTGAACGAGGCGATCCAGGATGGCATCGGCAAGCGTTGGGTTTGCGATGATTTCGTACCAGCGATCCAGGGGCACCTGACTGGTGATGATCGTCGAGCGCCGCTCGTAGCGGTCTTCGATGATCTCGAGGAGATCGCGCCGCTGATCATCGTTGAGTTTTTCCGGTCCCCAGTCATCAAGGATCAGCAGGTCGGTCTTGGCCAAGGATTTGAGGATCCTGCCGTATCGCCCGTCGCCTCTTGCAAGTGCGAGCGTGGCGAACAGCCGAGGAACCCGGTGATAGGCGACGGAGAAGTCTTCGCGGCATGCTTTGTGACCAAGCGCGCAGGCAAGCCAGCTTTTGCCGACGCCGGCTGGCCCAGTGACGAGGAGACTGTGATGCTTTCTGATCCAGTCGCAGCCGGCAAGCGCCATGAACAGGTTGCGATCGAGGCCGCGAGCGGCCCGAAAGTCGGCATTCTCGATCTGTGCATCATGGCGTAGTTTGGCGGCCCTGGCACGGGCTTCGAAGCGCTTCTGTCGGCGCATGGTGGCCTCCCGTTCGAGCAGTATGGAAAGCCATTCTCCATGCTCAAGACCGCGGGCTTCGGATTGTGCGTCAAGCTCCTGGAAGGCTGTTGCCATGCCGTAAAGGCCGAGTTCGCGCAGCATGTCGATGGTGGGATTGCTCAGCATTGGTTTGTCTCCTCAATGAAAGTAGTCGGGGCCACGCAGATTTGCGTGATCAACGATGGCCGTCGGTTCGGTGGAATGGCGCGCGGCCCTGTGGTTGGCCAGGAGCGAGGCGATGCTCTTGCAGTTCAGACCGCCGATCTCGACAGCGCGAGCTGACACCGCCTCGGCCCGATCTCGCGTGATATCGCGAAACAGGCGCAGAATGCCCAGGCATGTTCGAAAGCCCTGTTCAGGATGCGGACGACTGGCAAGAACAGCAGTGATCAAACCTTCGGTCTGCGGCCCAATGGATGCAGCCCAGCGCCGAAAGCGATCGGGTGTCCACTCGGCATATCGCCGATGGGAACTGGGCATATGATCCGGGTCGGTTCCATGCCGAGTGCCGCCATACCGCCGCTGATGAACGGCGACGCGCTTGCCGCGGTGGAAGATCTCGATGGTGCGTGCCGTCGCTCTCAAATCAACCTGCTGGCGAATGAGGCCATGCGGTACGGAATAGAGGAAGGTCTTGAACTCGACGTGATAATCGGTCGACACGCGGACCAAACGCCATTCGGCGAATTCGTAGTCTTCACCGGGAAGATTGGCGAGCGCGGCGCGCTCGACACTCTCAAACAGCTGCCGGCGACTGACGCCGAGCCGGCGCATGACATGATCATTGATGCGATCGAGTGCCTGGCCAATGGCAGCATTAGCCTCAGCAAGCGAGAAGAACGTGTGATTGCGCAGACGCCCTAAGATGCACGATTGGGCAAAACGGACCCCGTTCTCAACTTTAGATTTGTCCCTGGGCTTTCGTGGCCGTGCTGGAAGAACGCCGACGCCATAGTGAGAAGCCATCATGCCGTAGCTGCGGTTGATCTCGGGATCATAGAAACTGGCGCGACTGACGCCTGACTTCAGATTGTCGGGAACGATCAGCCGGGGAACGCCGTCAAAGAAGCGGAACATCCGGACATGTGAGCCGATCCAGTCCGGCAGTGTTTGCGTCCAGGTCGCCTCCGCATAGGTGAAGCTAGACGCGCCCAGCACCGCCACGAATATCTCCGCTTCGCGGATCTCGCCGGTCTTGCGATCAACGATCGGAATCTTCTTGCCGGAATAGTCGACGAAGACCTTGTCGCCGGCCGCATGCTCCTGGCGCATCGTCGGCGAAAGCCGTTGCTCAAAGCCACGGAAGAGCTCACAAAAGCGACTGTAGCCGTAACCCTCTGGATGCGACCCACGATACTCCTCCCAGAGGATAAGCAGGGTGACGCCGGGCTTCTTGAGCTCGACGGCAAGCTCGGCCCAGTTGGGTTCGACGCGTCGTCTCGTGCCCTGTTTGACGCCATTGCGCGCAAAGAGCTTGTTCTCGAGCGCGTCATCGGTCAGTTCCCCCGGTAGGGGCCAGCTCAACCCAACTGCTGCTGCGCGCTGAAGATTATCCTGCACCGTACTGCGGGCTATTCCCAATACGACGGCGATCTCGCGGGAGCTCGTCCCGCTTCCGGCAAGCCGAAGCATTTGTCTTAATTGTCTCATGGTCAGCCTTCTCTTTGCCGGCATCAAAATGTCCTCGTTCATCGCGAGGTGATTGATGCCAAAGTTGCTGACCCAGGGGGTATCTTCAGTGTCGAAAACTGGCCGGATTTTGATTGGAATGGTGGCCGGCTTCAAATCGGAATGGTGGCCGGTCTTTGGTCGGATTGGCGGCCGGCTTCACGTCGGAATCCGCACAGTGCGGATGGTTTTGGATCACCAAGGGGAATATTCCTCGCGATGGGCGGCGGTTTCCTCGATCGCCGCCAAGATCGGCTGCATGGCGCAGACGCTCAATGAATGGGTGAAGAAGGCGGAAGTGGACGATGGTTCCCGGCCTGGACTCCCAAGCGAAGTCGCCGAGAAGATGAAGGCTCTGGAGCGGGAGAACCGCGAGCTTCGGCAGGCCAATGAGATACTGCGCAAAGCGTCCGCTTATTTCGCGATGGCGGAGCTCGACCGCCCATTGAAGCGATGATCTCCTTTATCGACGAACACCGCTCCGTATTCGGGGTCGAGCCGATCTGCAGGCTGCTGCCGATTGCCCCATCAACCTACTACGAGAACGTTGCCAAACGCCTGGACGTGGACCGGTTATCGGTCCGCGCCCGCAGCGACATTGCCTTGAAGATCGAGATACGCCGTGTGTTCGAGGCGAACTTCCGCGTCTACGGCGTGCGCAAGGTCTGGCGGCAATTGAAGCGGGAGGGCTTCGATATAGCCCGCTGCACCGTCGCCCGGCTCATGCGATCGATGGGACTTCAGGGTATCATCCGGGGCAAGCCGATCCGCACGACGATCCCGGACAAGACGGCTCCGAGCCCGCTCGATCGGGTGAACCGCCAGTTCAAGGCTCCTGCGCCGAACAGGCTCTGGGTTTCGGATTTCACCTATGTGGCCACCTGGCAAGGCTTCGTCTACGTGGCCTTCGTCATCGACGCCTTCGCGCGCCGGATTGTCGGCTGGCGGGTGAGCCGGACGGCGCATGCCGGGTTCGTCCTCGATGCTTTGGAACAGGCGCTTCATGAGCGGCGTCCCGTTCATGGTGGCGGCCTGATTCACCACTCGGACAGGGGCGTTCAATACGTGTCGATTAAGTATTCGGAGCGATTGGCGGAGGCAGGCATCGAGCCTTCCGTCGGAAGCGTCGGCGACTCTTACGACAACGCCCTCGCCGAAACGATCAACGGCCTCTACAAGGCCGAGGTCATCCATCGGCGAGGACCGTGGCGCAGCTTCGAAGCGGTTGAATTCGCCACTCTGGAATGGGTCGACTGGTTCAACCATCGACGGCTTCTGGAGCCCATCGGCAACATTCCCCCCGCCGAAGCCGAGGAGCAGTATTACGCCATGCTGGACGAACCAGCCATGGCTGCATAACTTAAACCAAACAGCCTCCGGCAAACCCGGCGCGGTTCAGTAGACCTGTGTCGTCGATCACCAGAAAAGCATCTGAAGCCCCGACAATCTTGTCGGCCTGCACCGCCAGTTCCGCCTCAAGAGGACCGGCATCCCAAATCCCATCCGAGATGAAATGATGCAGGCGGTCGTAGCGATCAGGTGCCAGACGTTCCGCCATCGGCTCGATACTCTTGCGATCGCCAGGTCCGATGAGGCCCGAAATATAGACCGGGCACATCTGCCGCCGCTTCTTGTGACCAAGCTTCTCGACGAACGGCTTCAGCCAATCTGCCAGCGCAACATCCAGTTCCGACATCTCGCACACCCCTGTGAAAGTGCCCAAGATGGCCCATCATCGTAAATGGCCGGTTAATCTGCCAAAGTAGTGCTTCTGTAATGGGCCTTTGTTCGTCAAGTCCCTCTGAATGATTATCTCGTCGCTGAGGCCATGCTTCTGTCCGTGGTCAGCACGAAGACCGCCACACTATGCCATCAGATCAACAAGCCGACAGGTCAATCTAGAAAGCGTGCTTCGCCGAAGCGGTCACAGCACTACACACGACCTTGCCAAGCCTGCGTCCCAGCGACGGGACCTCATCAGACGCAAGCCTTGCACTTGCCCGCGTCAATCACGTAGCTCTCTTCATGCCGCCATAGGGTTTGCGCTCCAGCGAAAGTCCGTCGCATCCATCCACATGCGGTGAAGTACGACACCCAGTTTGCGTGCGAGGGCAACCTTCGCGCGCTTCATCCCGCGACGCCTGGCCACATCGAGCGCCCAGCGCTTTAGACTGGAAAAGCGCGTCGCCCGCGTCAGCATTATGTGCGCAGACTCGAACAATGCGGTTCGCACCATCGCGTCGCCGACCTTGCTGACACCGACATCGCGATCAGTTTCGCCGGATTGATATTTCTTCGGCGTCAGCCCGAAGTAGGCACCCACTGTGCTGGACTTTTCGAACCGGGCTGGATCATCGACCGCGGAGCGGTAGGTCAGCGCAACCAAGGCACCGACACCCGGCGCACTCATCAGCCGTTGGCAAACTCTGTCGGCGCGGGCGATCCTGAGCATCTCGCGGTGCAGCTTCGTAAATTCGCTCCACAGCGCTGCTCGCGCCGTCAGCATCGCGTCAATCACCATCGACAATATCGCATGCCCTGCAATCAGTTCGCGGATGCGCGCCTCGAAACGCCCTCGGCTGACTTCGCCGACCTTTAATCCATAGCCACGCAGGATACCCCGGATGCTGAGCTCGACGTCGAGCAGCTTGGATTGCAGAAGCTTGCGGCCAACCAGGAGAGCCCGAGTGTCCTGGGCCGGCGACGATTTGGCGTGGACCGGACGATACCACC
This sequence comes from Rhizobium sp. YTU87027, assembly GCF_050644135.1. NCBI lineage: Bacteria > Pseudomonadati > Pseudomonadota > Alphaproteobacteria > Hyphomicrobiales > Rhizobiaceae > Rhizobium > Rhizobium sp. YTU87027. Next base: position 280,534 of record NZ_CP098442.1, read on the forward strand.
CCATGCGGAGCAGTTGCGCGATCCCCCGTGCATCCTTGCGGTCGGTCTTCACCGTCATCGCCGAAAGCGCCGCCTTCACATGCCGCGTTTCCAGCAAAACCACCTCATGACCCGCAGCAACGAGAGCCGCGTGTAGCCATTGGGACAACGGCCCCGCTTCAAGGCCGATGCGCTCTACCGGAAAGTCCAGTTGATCAAAATACCCGACCAGGCATTCAGGCTCGCTGCCTACCTTGACCTCGCGAACCAACTTGCCCGTCGCGTCGACCACGCACACGCTGCTCTCTTTCAGCGAGACGTCGATTCCTGCATAATATTCCATGGCTGTTCCTCTCATGATGCTTGAGGCCGATCGCTCGGACCTCGTTTCCAAACATCATCATTCTGAGGGACAGCCACCCAACTGGCTACTCATGAGACGCCGGCCCATTACGGCATCTAGGCCGTCGACTCATAAACTTTGGCACCAGATTCTCGTGGCGACGAGCTTTACGGCAGCGAGGTAGTTTTCGGGGCGCTTGTCGTATCGGGTTGCAATGCCTCGGAACTGTTTGATCCTGTTGAAGAACCGCTCAACGAGGTTGCGCTGCCGATAGACCCAGCGCGAGAATACGAAGGAGCCCTTGCGGTTTGACTTCGGCGGAATGTTGGCCCAGGCCTTTCGCTCGGCCGCCTTGGCCCGAATGACATTGCTGTCATACCCGTTATCGGCCAGTAGGATGTCTCCCTCGCCGAGCTCGTCCGTCAACGCGTCGGCCTCGGTGCAGTCAGCGATCTGCCCGCCGGTCAGGCGGAGGGTGACGGGGCGGCCGTCTGCGTCGACGAGCGCATGGATTTTGCTCGTAAGTCCGCCGCGGGAACGTCCCATGCCGCCATTGTCTCCATCCCCCTTTTTCCCGTGGCCGCATGCTGGTGAACGCGGACACAGGTCGAGTCGATCATGACGATGTCGCCATCGTAAGCCTCCGAAACCGCCTCAAAAAGCCGATCCCAGACCCCGGCTTTCCGCCAGCGGACGAAGCGGTTGTAGCAGGTGGTCGACGGACCGTAGCGCTCTGGGATTTCCGCCCAGGGCGAGCCCGTCCGGAACGGCCAGAGAATGCCATTTAGCACCCGCCGATCATCGACGCGGGGAACGCCGCCGGCCTTGTTGGGCAACAGTGGCGACAGGATCGACCATTCGTGGTCGGTGAGTTCGTAGCGGCGACGCGTCATAGAGGCTCCCTCTTTCGGAAGCCTTGAATCACGACAGCCGGTAAACACCAAGCAATTTTATGAGTTTACGCCCTAGGACTAGCTATAGGCGCAGACATAGATGCTCGCAGTCTGTGAAATCGTCTCTCCGCCATACCGTACCCAACCCCGATGCTGATAGACGGGGTCTCCTTGTCGCTTACCGAGTTCCTGGGCGAGCCCGATGAGAAGGCCATCAGCCCACGGAGCCTACAAGCTTCGCGCCCGTCTGCGGGCCTTTCAAGCGTCTCGTTAAGGTCGTATACGGTGAACATGGCCCGGAGGTACTCTCGCGCGGTGACCGGCATTGGCCACCTAACACGCCCGCAATGTCAGCCCGGCCCCCCTGGCTGGCAACGGCCGCGGCTTGCACAACTCAGGCGGCAAGCCGTTCTTGCAGGTTGTTTAGATAATCTTCTGCGTAGGTTTGCGCCATCGTAATCGGCAGATTGATCCCGGCCGTGGCCGCCTCTTCCAGTGCCTTCTTTACGAGCCCATTGCGAATTGCCAGCTTGACCTCGGGGCCTGCGACCAGGCTGAGCGCCTGCGCTCCAATACTGATGCCAGCTTGTTGCAGCGCCTGCTTCATATTGCCTCCGGTAATGGCTGTACGGAGAAGATTTGCCGCTTGCGCTTCGCACGCAAGAGCCATTGAAGCCGCGTCGGCCACTTGGCCTAAGACAGGAACGAAGCTCAACAAACCCACCGCCGTCGCAGCCCAATCGAGCACCGGCGAGACCACCTTGAGCACATCGCCGACTGCGTGGACAAAGGCTCCTCCGTTTTTTTTGGGCGTTTTGGCATTAGGCTGGTCCGTCCGACCCATCATCATATCTGAGACGGCGTCCTGTTGTGCAGCGGTTTGGGGAGCATGAGCCTTCCACTGCTGAACGGTGCGGTTCGCTGACGACATGCTGTCGCAAAAATGTGCAAAGTCCTTTTTGCTGATGTCACCGGAGTCCACCGTGTGTCCGCCGCCGAAGTCGAAGAACGAATTATGGGTCTTATACCCCGTAATCGTATTGTTTAGCAGACCAAATAATAGAGGATCTGAGAGTAGTTGCGAGGCTGCTTTCTGTACTTTCGGATCACAGCGGTTATCCTCTGCCATGCTCGCGAGCTTGTCACGAGTGAGATCACCACTTCCAAAGAAGGCGTCCTGATTGCCTTTTATCGATTCAATTGTGTCCAGCTCGGTTTGCGTGAGACTCATTGCCGATGAAGCAACCTGCAGAAAATCCTCTTTGTGCACCTGGTCTATCGCACCACCGTATAACTGCTTCCATTCGTCCGGGCGCTCGACGAAGTACTGAGCCGCCGCAATGACCTGAGGCGGACATTTGCCCGTTTTCGCTTCGCCTTCGACGATCCGCTTAAACTCAGCGACACTGAGGTTTTTGGGCAGGTTTTCGGAGTACCGGTAAAGCTCGCGTAACGCATCGTTCCGTGTCATGGCCGATGGATCGGGATTCCCAATGCTGTCGGATGGAATGTAATTCTGCGTATAGCTTTGCGCCTGATTCTCCAGAAATTCAGTAATTTGTGAATGGTGGTCACAGAATGCTGACAAGTCTTGAGCCGTAAATCTGCCGCCGCAGCGGCCATCACCCTGCGAGCCGATAGCATAAAAGAGCTCTGGATCCTCCTGCAATCCCTCGATAGCCGCTTTCAGATCCGGCGGCGTTGAGGGATCATTCGCTTTGTCTCCCAGCGATTCCCACTTGAGCGGACATTGGTCCTTATGACGGTTTAGCACTGCTACAATCTGTAACTCGACTGAGGTGAGCGTCCCGCCGTCCCACTTGATTCTCTCGCTTTTTACGGGCGTCGTTGCGACTGACGAAGATTCGATCGATGAAGTTTCCGGGCGCTGACCCATTGATTCTAGTGCCGCCTTCATATGTGGCGGCAGCAGGTCCAATGGGTGCCGCGTCAATTCCTCCAACGACGACCCGGCTGTCGGCGACAGCGATTCCGACGCATGCTGGCACAACCGTTCCAAAGGCAATGCGAGGCTCCGGAGCGCGAACTGACCGGTCCTTCCTTCAGGCCGGCAAATGGAAAGCATCGCATCGAAGTTCTGCTGAGTCTTACCGAGCGCGGGTACTGAACCATACCAACCCCGTGCCGACTGCGAAAAAACCTTGGCGATATTGTTTGACATTGTGGCTCCTCGGACGAGATTGCAATCCCCTGGGAGATGCAAGATTAGTTCACGAACGTTGGCAAAACCGGGCATTGAAGAGGTCGCTGCATTTTCGCCGCGCCGTGCTTAGTTGCCCCGCCATTTTAGGGCTCTCAGTTCATTCTGGCACTCAATGGCCAGGATTGTTGGAGATCCTGAATTGGATCATGAGCGGTTCAGCTTTCGAGAACCTGACGAATCCATGCGAATTCACTTAGGACCGCTGTCGGTTACGTTTTCTCCAGACACCGGGGCATGTTCATCGATGTCATTTCCGCTTCAGCTGAGGCTTCTCGGCAACACCATCCTGTTGCGGCACGTCAGAAGAATAAGACGATTCGGGTCGTCCACCTCGCACGACCATGGTCGAGGAGCCCCGAAACAACAACAGCAAGGGTTCCTCACTCGGTGCCGGCGCGACATGCGGCTGCGCTTGCGCCTCCGCAAGCAGCCCGTTGAACGTCTCCTCCACGAGCGCGAGGAACCGCGGTGGACCAGAAACCAAAACGAGGTCACTTCCCGCCGCGGATTTCACGACAAAGCGCTCATCTGAGATGCCGAGCTCATCGAGGGCCGCCTTGAACGCATCGAAGCGAATCGGGGTCAATACAAACATCTTAGATCGCGCTTCTTTGGCGGCAGATACATAGAGTACAAGCCCATCATAGTACCATTGTAGATCGTACAGCTTACTCAAGCGATCGAGGAACTCCCGCGGTGGCAAATCGGGCATACGTCCGCGAATCCGCCCCCTCACCTCGGCGCTGATACTGACCCTGATATTTAGGTTGTTTCCGAATTGCTGCAGCGCGGCAGCGAGATCCTGGTCCAACACCGTATACCTATAGGGTGTAGAGGGGAGCGACAGAGGGGCGCCGACGGCTGTATGTATTCCGGCCGAGAGAAAAATCCCGACGCAGAGAACTCTGGTCAGGTTGTGCAGGATCGTGGATAGAATGAACGATGTGGACATCTCGTCCTGATAATCGAACGGCCGAAACTCTCACAAGTACAAAAATCGCTAAGTTGAGTTTTTAGATAATGATGCGCTCTCGTCAGCTTACAGTCAGCTCACCTCTCTAGGTACAGGCGCAACAGCTGGTGATCGCCGGCTAAACGCAATCCGCGAGACGCAAACAATCGAGTCGTTGCATTATGCTGCCTGTTAACTCAATCTCTGCCAGTCTGATTGACTTTGTACCCAAGGTTGCTTCCCCCTCATTGGGAGAGCAGGCTCAGTTTGAGCGCGCGCTAGCGCAGGCGGCCGCCTCTACAAAAAATGATACCGGATTGTCGCCAGCTACGGCAGCGCCAGTTCCTCCGCAGTTGGATGTCCAGCGCGCAACTCCACAGCCAAGCTCGCCCGGCGACCGTGTGCTCCAAACTCTTTCTTCCATGTACCGCGAACAGACGGTTGGTTCTGTCGCGCTTGACCATCAGGTAGACCTTGCAAAAAACGCTCCACTCCGAGCGGCACAGAGGCTCCCTGTCGAAGGTGGGACGCCGGCAAGATCGACGGGACCCGATTTCGGGTCGACAATCTCTAATCTACGGGATCTCTACAGTGGCGTCACTACAGTTTCTCTAATTTCTAAAGGTGTCAGCGGCATCACCTCATCTGTGAACACGCTAATAAAACAAGGATGAACCGCTCGTATGATTGGCTCAGCACTTGGCGAAATCCGGCATAGCCGCCTGTCGGGTCTTCGTTCGCTTCGTTTGGTCGTTCTGCCACTTCTCTTCACCTTGAGTGGTTGCAAGACCGATCTGTATACGCAACTGCAGGAGCGCGAGGCGAATGAGATGCTCTCGCTTCTAATCGACAACGGGGTTGATGCGGTCCGGGTTGCCGCGAAGGATGGGACCAGCGCGATCCAGGTCGACGAAAAGCTGCTTGCGTTGTCAATCAACCTCTTGAATGCCAAGGGGCTACCCCGCCAGTCGTTCAAAAACCTCGGGGATATTTTCAGCGGATCAGGCCTGATCGCCTCGCCGACCGAGGAGCGTGCTCGTTACATCTATGCCCTAAGCGAAGAGTTGTCGCGTACTATCAGCGACATCGACGGCGTCTTGTCAGTACGTGTTCATGTCGTTCTGCCGAATAACGATCTGTTAGGTTCGGATGGCACGCCATCCTCGTCCTCGGTCTTTATACGGCACGACGCCAAATCGAATCTCCCAGTTCTCCTGCCGAAGATAAAGTTGTTGGTCGCCGACAGCATCGAGGGCCTGTCCTACGAAAAGGTGGAGGTGGTTTTGGTGCCAGTGGAACCGTCCGGACCTGACTACCGGCGCGCTCCGGCGACTGTTTCGGCCCAAACATCCAGCTCTTTTCCACCGCCACTTCTGCCAATCGTGATGGGTGTTGCCGCAGCTGCATTCGCAGCGGCGTGCTATCAATTAGTCGGTGGTCTAGTGCGTCGGCCCAAGCAATCATCGGGCCAACTATCCAAGGTCGAAGGTTCCTCCGGGGCTTCCGCTGTCGAGGCCATTCGCAAAGAGATCAGCGCATAGGTAATAATCCCAATGTCGATACCGATACAGGCTGCCGGACTCCATCGGTCCCTCCAACTGAATTCCATGTGGCTAAACGACCTTGCTGCTATGGCTCACCCGACTCGTCTTGCCGCTCGTCTTGACCCGGCGTTGTCCGCTGCGACGTTGGAACAGTTGCAGAAGCGTCCCAGGCTGCAGCCAAGACTGGCGGAGTTGCTGTTTGATAATGAATTGCATTCGGACGGAACCGGCCTTGGGCCAGATCTGCTCCGCGGACATGATCCGCGTCAGACTGCTATCCTTGCCGGCAGTATCTGGCATGCCCGTTCGCTGTTGAAGCTTGTCTCAAAGCCCCACCTGACTGCGCTTATTGACCATATCGGCGCTGATGCCCACGCGTTCGGAATTCGGCATCTGGCGCAGGCGATCGCAACCAGCTTGATCGCTGATCCGAACAGGCTCGCGCAGCAAATCGAACACGATGGACATGCCTGTCTTGGAGCTTGGCTCAATGACAGTTCCGCGCTTGAGCGTAGCCATGTGCTTCTTCGATTGCCGGTCGGGACCGCTGCGGAGAATCCTTTGCCCGAACACAGTAAAGCCTCCGGGCAATTGTTTGCGCTTGTCCTCGCCCATCTTGATACGGAGAACCCGACGAAATGACGGGAGATTATTCCGCCAAGCTCGTCGCGCCGCAAATGCGCCCGGTTGGGCCACTGATCCCGGCGAGTGAGCTTGAAATCTGGCATATCGCCGCAAAAGCGCGTGACGCAGCACAACGGTATCAACAGCGGGTTCGGAGCTGGGCACGCGAGGCCTACGAGCGTGAGCGGGCGCTCGGCCATGCCGAGGGCTTGAATGCAGGGGCCGAGGAAATGGCTAGCATAATTGCGCAGGCAGCCTCCGATGTGGCGCGACGAAAGGCGGTCCTCGAGCAGGAATTGCCGCAGCTGGTGATAGAGATACTAAACGATCTTCTGGGCGCTTTCGATCCGGGCGAGCTGTTGTTGAAAGCTGTTCGCCACGAGATTGAGCGCAAATATACCGGCGCGGAAGTTTGCCTCCACGTGTGTCCCACGCAAGTCGATATGCTCGCGCGCGAATTTGCGCGTTGCGATGGGCGGGAAGGTCGGCCGAGGGTGCGGATCGATCCAGATCCGACTTTATCGCCCCAACAATGCGTGCTGTGGAGCGAGTACGGCAATGTAGATCTTGGACTTGATGCACAGATGCGCGCGCTCCGCCTCGGCTTCAGGCCGTATTCTGAAGAAGGAGAACTGTGATCACGCCGCTATCACAGCATAAAAATCTCGCCGGCAAGCGGAGTCTCGTTTCTGCGATCTCATCTTTGAGGTCCACAGCAAAGCAGATCGACACGCGTGTCGTGCGCGGCCGGATCACGCGGGCTATCGGTACACTGGTCCATGCCGTCTTGCCAGACACTCGGATTGGGGAACTTTGTCTTCTGCACGATACGCGAACCGGCCTGTCGCTCGAAGCCGAGGTGATCGGCTTTTCGGACAATGGCGTGTTGCTCACGCCGATCGGTGACCTGGTAGGCCTGTCCAGCCGCTCAGAAGTCGTGTCCACTGGACGAATGCGTGAAGTGCCAGTCGGGCCCGATTTGCTTGGCCGTGTGATTGACAGCCGTTGCCGCCCACTTGACGGCAAGGGTGAAATCAAAACCGTCGAAACTCGACCGCTGCACGGCAGGGCGCCCAACCCAATGAACAGGCGCATGGTTGAGCTCCCATTCCCGCTCGGGGTTCGTGTTCTGGATGGTCTCCTCACATGCGGCGAGGGCCAGCGAATAGGGATTTATGGCGAGCCTGGCTGTGGCAAATCGACGTTATTGTCGCAGATCGTAAAAGGTGCCGCCGCCGACGTTTTCGTAGTCGCGCTCATAGGCGAGCGTGGACGTGAAGTTCGTGAGTTCATCGAGCGTCATCTTGGAGAGGCGGGCCTCCGTCGTACGGTCGTTGTGGTTGAAACCTCCGACCGCTCGGCAGTGGAGAGGGCGCAATGTGCTCCTATGGCGACCGCGCTCGCGGAGTACTTTCGCGAACAAGGGCTACGCGTCGCCCTCATGTTGGACTCGCTGACGCGCTTCTGCCGCGCCATGCGCGAAATTGGCCTTGCTGCGGGCGAGCCACCGACCCGGAGGGGCTTTCCTCCCTCCGTGTTTGCCATGCTGCCAGGTCTCCTTGAACGTGCCGGTATGGGTGAGCACGGCTCAATCACGGCCTTTTATACTGTGCTTGTCGAAGGTGATGGCACAGGCGATCCAATCGCGGAGGAATCGCGGGGCATTCTCGATGGCCATGTCGTCCTCTCACGCGCTATCGCTGCGCGGTCGCATTTCCCAGCTATTGATGTGCTGCAGAGTCGCAGCCGAGTCATGGATGCGGTCGTTTCTGGGACACATCGCAAGGCAGCATCTTTTTTCCGTGATCTCCTCTCGCGCTATGCCGAGTCCGAGTTTTTGATCAAAGTCGGCGAGTACAAGCAGGGCGGCGATCCGTTAACTGACCGAGCTGTCGCTTCGATTGGCGACCTGAGGGAATTTTTGTGTCAGAGCGAAGGCGAGGCGTCGGATTTTGAGGAAACGGTCGCATGGATGTCGCGTCTGACCGCGTGACTCGTGTTCACACTTCGAGGTTGCGGCTTCTTAAGGATATGCAAGAGCGTAGTGCCTTTAGAGAGCTGTCCGAGAAGCAAGCCCAACACGATATGGCCACCTTAGCCTTGCAGAGTGCCTCCCAGGAGCTTGCAAACGCACAGCAACATTTTGCACGGGCCGAAGCGGCGCTCTACGAGGAGCTGATGTCCCTTGACAAATGGTCTAGCGCAGCACTCGACCATCACCACCTTCAAATTGAGCGGCTTGCCGCTGAGGTCTCTTCGAAACGTCAGATGCTCGACGATGCGCACATCGCTCAAAAAGAGGCCGAGGCAGTGTTATCTAAGATGAGAACCGTGTGGGTCAGACGTTCGGCCGCAAGCCACAAATGGCAACAAATCGAGGACGAAGTCAGGCGCGCCGTCGAAATACAGTCCGAGGCGGCAGGCGAGATAGAGGGCGACGATGAGATATCGCTTCGATATGGCAGTTTTGCTCGCCCAGATGTCGCGCGATCAGACCCGATGATGGGAGCTTCTGTGGAAACGCTATACCCCAGCCTTGAGTCGCCTTGGTAACCACAGTGGTCAGACCTGCTATATTCGAACCTGCGCTAACACTGTCCCACGTGGTCGTCTCGTGGCTCAATGATGTTGCCGCTTTCCGCAGCCCCTTTCAGAGCTGGATTAGCGAGAAGCCGCTGTCGGTGCGTATACAAGGGCTTATTTGGCAGCAGAAACCTTCTGCCATTCCGATGCTTGACTGTGTTTGGCGCTTGGGAACTGAAACGATCGTCTTATCGCTGTCACGAGGCCTTGTTGAGGCGCTTATCGCGACGGTGCAGAGCGGTCTTGCATTCCCTTCCGACCCAACTGCTTCACTCATTCTCGAGCTTGCACTTGAGCCGCTTGTCGCTCGATTAGAGGATCAGACGCAGCTGGATGTGCAGCTCTTGAAGGTGCGTGAGGCTTTGACAAAGGCTCCTTGTCTGGAACTTGATATCGCCTTCGGCTCAGTCAATGGCAAGGGCCGTCTATTCCTGTTTTCTCCCCTTGATGGCTTGGTCCCGCCTGCATTCCACGCCTTAGGCGAACTGCTTGGCCAATTGCCCCGACAGCCGCGCGAGCACTTCCCAGAGCTACCGGTTGCAGTTGCAGGAAGAATCGGCACGCTTTCCGTTCCGGCAGTGGTTCTTCGCAAGGCATGTGTCGGTGATGCTCTGTTGCCAGACATATCGCCGTTCGGCCACGGCAAGATAACGCTATCCGCGGGCCAGCTATGGGCCTGTGCAGATATTGAAGGCGACGACCTCATCCTGCGGGGGCCCTTCCGCCCACTATCATCCCCCTTGGAGACTGTGCATATGACGACACAACCCGAATTACAGCAGGATCCCTCGGAAGCCGATCTCGATGATCTCGAGATCGTGCTTGTCTTTGAATGCGGCCGCTGGGCTATGCCTCTAGGCGAATTGAGGAGTGCGGGCGAAGGGCATGTTTTCGAACTTAGTCGGCCGATCGATGGTCCGGTCGACATATTGGCCAACGGGCGGCGTATCGGGCGTGGCGACATCGTGCAGATCGGAGATGAACTGGGCATTAGGCTGCGCGGCAGGTTGGCATGCAATGACTGAGATTCAACCAGCGATTCTGTCGCTTCTCGCGATTACAGCCGGAATCGGCCTGCTTGTTTTAGCGCTCGTCACAACCACGGCATTTATAAAAATCTCAGTTGTTCTCTTCCTGGTCCGCAATGCGCTGGGGACCCAGACAATCCCACCGAACATCGTGCTTTACGCTGCGGCACTCATCCTAACAATTTTCATCAGCGCACCTGTAGTCGAACAGACCTATGAACGGGTGGCCGATCCAAAGTTCCGCTACCAAACGTTCGACGACTGGGTAAATGCCGCCAAAGAAGGGCGTGAACCGCTGCACGATTACCTTAAGAAGTTCACAAACGAAGAGCAGAGCCGCTTTTTCCTATCTTCGACGGAAAAAATTTGGCCAGGGGAGATGCGCGACAGAACCACCCCGGATGATTTTGCCATTCTTGTGCCGTCTTTTCTAATATCAGAACTCAAGCGTGCGTTCGAAATAGGTTTTCTTCTCTACCTTCCCTTCATCGTGATCGATCTTATTGTAACGACAATCTTGATGGCGATGGGCATGTCAATGGTATCTCCGACAGTCATATCTGTCCCGTTCAAGCTCTTTCTATTTGTCGCTATTGATGGTTGGTCGAGATTAATGCACGGACTTATTTTGAGTTACGCCACACCTGGAGGTTGATCATTACTCAGTCCAGCATTGTTACTTTTATGAACCAGTCGTTGGTGGTTTTCATGATCTGGATTCTCCCACCGCTCATTGCATCAGTGATTGTTGGCCTGGTCGTCGGGATCATCCAGGCGGCAACGCAAATCCAGGATGAAAGCTTGCCACTTACCGTGAAGCTTTTGATCGTTGTGGCGGTGATCAGCCTGTTTGCCCCTGTTCTGAGCGCTCCGCTCGTAAGGTTGGCCGACCAGATCTTTGCGGAGTTTCCCACAATGACCCCAAGCTACCAGCCTAGATCGTGATTGCGTCCGAAATTCAATCCCTGATCCATGGGGCTATTGAGCTCGTCCTCGCAGCCGGCATAGGCGCGGCCCGCGCAATGGGCCTCATGATGATTCTTCCTGTATTTACACGGGCTCAAATAGGCGGGCTCATCCGCAGCTGCCTGGCTGTAGCCTTCACGCTCCCGTGTTTTGCACACGTCAGTCACTGGTTGCAGACGCTGGATCCTGAGACACGTCTGATTCAAGTAACACTACTTGGAGTTAAGGAGATCTTTGTCGGCTTGCTACTTGGCATTTTTCTTAGCATCCCGTTATGGAGCCTTCAGGCCGCCGGTGAGCTTATCGACAACCAACGCGGCATTAGCAGCCCATCAGCTTCGTCAGACCCCACAACGAACAGTCAGGCTTCCGCTATGGGAATTTTTCTCGGGATCACGGCACTGACGATCTTCGTGGCGTCGGAAGGCCTAGAAGGTGTGGTCAGTACCCTCTATGGAAGCTTTCGGATCTGGCCTGTGTATCGATTTCACCCCACGTTCACCGCGCAGGCAGCTATGGAGTTATTGAGGCTCCTGGATCACACAATGCTCACGACCTTGCTGGTCTCTGGACCCGTAGTGTCCTTCCTTCTGTTAGTTGACATATCAATGATGATATTGCGGCGCTTTGCGCCGCAGTTCAAGTCCAGCCAACTGTCACCAATGATCAAGAATATCGGGTTTCCGATTATTATGATTGCCTACACTGCCTATCTCATCGAGGGGATCAGCCTGGAGATCACACAAGCGAATGGCGCGCTTGAGTGGATGGACAAGCTGCTGAAATGAGTGACACGAGTGAAGAGAAGACACACGCCGCCACCCCGCACAAGCTAAACGAAGCGCGCAAAAAAGGGCAGATTGCGCACAGTTCCGATTTCGTCCGTGCGGTCGCCACTTGCGCTGGGTTCGGCTACCTTTGGCTGAGAGGGAGCGTCGTACAAGACAAATGCCAGGAAGCGCTACTAGTAGTCGACAATCTGCAGAATCTGCCCTTCAATCTAGCGGTCCGGCAGGCACTGGTCCTCCTGATCGAACTCACATTCGAGACGGTTGGACCACTGCTTGGAACTCTCGTCGCCGCGGTGATTTTGGCCGGGCTGATAGCCAATGGTGGATTTGTCTTCTCACTGGAGCCGATCAAGCCCAACCTCGAGAAAATTAACCCGTTTGAAGGGCTTAAGCGCGTGGCCTCTGCACGTTCTGCTGTGGAAGCCGGCAAGACGCAGTTTAAAGTGATGGTCCTGAGCGCGAGCTTTCTCCTCTTCCTTCTCGGAACGTGGAAAACGATGGTCTATTTGCCTATCTGCGGCATCGGCTGTATCGGTCTCGTTTTTACGCAGGTGAAGCTGCTGAGCGCGATTGGCGCCGCTGCACTTTTGATCGGCGGACTTATCGATCTGCTGTTGCAGCGTGCTTTGTTTCTGCGAGAAATGCGCATGACAAAGAGCGAAGTGGCGCGCCAGCTCAAGGAACAGGAAGGCACGCCGGAGCTGAAGAGTGAACGACGTCGCCTACGCGAGGAGTCCGCGCACGACCCTCCCCTTGGCGTGCACCGGGCCACGTTGGTGGTGAGGGGGAAGGGCATACTCGTTGGTATGCGTTACGTTCGCGGCGAGAGCGGCGTGCCCGTCTTGGTTTGCCGCGCCGCGGGCGAGGCTGCTTCAGAATTGTTGAATGAAGCGCGGGCGCTACGCGTCTATGTTGTCGATGATCATGTGCTTGCGCATCAGCTCATCAGCACAACGAAGCTGGGCGACGCCGTTCCTGCGCAATGTTTCGAGTCTGTCGCCAAAGCACTCTTTGCCGCAGGCGTGGTATAGGTGTGACCACCGCCTTGGCCGGCCAATGTCGGCCGCATGATTTCGCCGCGATACGGCGCGCGATGGGCCGATCCTAGGCCATCGACTCATAAACTTTGGCACCAGATTCTCGTGGCGACGAGCTTTACGGCAGCGAGGTAGTTTTCGGGGCGCTTGTCGTATCGGGTTGCAATGCCTCGGAACTGTTTGATCCTGTTGAAGAACCGCTCAACGAGGTTGCGCTGCCGATAGACCCAGCGCGAGAATACGAAGGAGCCCTTGCGGTTTGACTTCGGCGGAATGTTGGCCCAGGCCTTTCGCTCGGCCGCCTTGGCCCGAATGACATTGCTGTCATACCCGTTATCGGCCAGTAGGATGTCTCCCTCGCCGAGCTCGTCCGTCAACGCGTCGGCCTCGGTGCAGTCAGCGATCTGCCCGCCGGTCAGGCGGAGGGTGACGGGGCGGCCGTCTGCGTCGACGAGCGCATGGATTTTGCTCGTAAGTCCGCCGCGGGAACGTCCCATGCCGCCATTGTCTCCATCCCCCTTTTTCCCGTGGCCGCATGCTGGTGAACGCGGACACAGGTCGAGTCGATCATGACGATGTCGCCATCGTAAGCCTCCGAAACCGCCTCAAAAAGCCGATCCCAGACCCCGGCTTTCCGCCAGCGGACGAAGCGGTTGTAGCAGGTGGTCGACGGACCGTAGCGCTCTGGGATTTCCGCCCAGGGCGAGCCCGTCCGGAACGGCCAGAGAATGCCATTTAGCACCCGCCGATCATCGACGCGGGGAACGCCGCCGGCCTTGTTGGGCAACAGTGGCGACAGGATCGACCATTCGTGGTCGGTGAGTTCGTAGCGGCGACGCGTCATAGAGGCTCCCTCTTTCGGAAGCCTTGAATCACGACAGCCGGTAAACACCAAGCAATTTTATGAGTTTACGCCCTAGTCTTGCAAGGCGCGACCGTATCTACAGCCGCGCCCAGCCGCGCATGCCGTCAAGATCGAAAAAGGCCTTTGCAATGTTGCGCGCTTCAACGGTCCGGTCCTTCTCGACGTGATCGAGCGGTGCCCTCCAGAGGACGTCAGCGGTCCGTGGGGATCCGAGCAATCCCTGTGGCCCTTGCCGTCAGCAACCATGAACTGCACGACGAATTGGTCACACTACGATCCCACAGTGAGCGCGACGAACAGCCCACCTTTTCTTTGCTGATTGCGACCGCGAGATAAGCTTCCTCCTCCATCAACAGACGAAAGCCGTGGGATGCTCGTCGCGCACACATCCCATGAAAGTCCATGTTGCGAAACTCAGCGACAACGGCGACTCAATAGCCGCAAAATGGAAACGCCGATCACGCAAGAGAACTCGAGCCTGCGTCCCTCGGCGAATGCTTACAGTCTGGCCGTCACCCTCGCTGGCTGTGGATACGAACGAAATTCAAGGGAACGCTCTCGCTCAAGCAGCTCGTCAATCTCGCGCGCGTGCAGATCGAGACAGCGACATCTACGAGCTCTATTGCGCCACGTAGGACCTTGGTACCGCCTTCCTCGTGCGGGCGCAGACGAACAGGCTGCCCGAGTGTCGCCCCAAGATCCTGGCGTTCGCGCCTTCGCCCAGTGCTCTTGGACGGGATGTCATCGCATCACAACGACCCGACTTGGCTGCAGGTGAAGTGCTATCAAAACCTTGACCGGTTTGCACGACATCGCTTTCGGCATCTCTATTGGATCAAGCTCGACGATGTGGGTCAATCGGCAGCCCTGCCGGATGGATGACCGTGCATCCGGACAACGCCTTCGTCAGCCAGTAGTCAGCCAAGTCGTCTATCTAGGGCTGCCGCGCCAAGCAACCTAAACTCACGTCAAAACACAGGAGCGAATCGTCATGTATGGTCGAATTGGTGACTCTTCTGATATCCAATACACGCGTAGGGGGAGGCGGCAAACGGATGCAGGAAGCTAAGAGTTCGCGGCCACGTTTGCCCGGATGCACATAACCGCATTGGCTTCCAGCGGCGGCTCATCGTCAGCGGCTACGCAAGCTTACTCCCTCCAAGCCAACCCTCCGGTGGTGCAGATCGACAGATCTACTTTCTGGAAGGAGGCGAGGCAATTTCACGGCGCTGAGATCACGCGCATTGCAGACAATCCACAAGAGTATTCGGAATTCATATCATCACGCGCCAGACGCACTGCGGACGTTGCTAGTCAATACGGCGTGAGTCGAGACTCGGAGCACGCGCGCCGGAAAGTTCGGCAGCTTCCCGGCCTGGCTGTGCGTGGCGGTCACTCCGATCGATCTCGTGGTGAAACTCGCGCCGCAGGCAGTGCAACTTCCAGAGCGTCCGCTGGCCTAAACCCGCTCAGGCGGGATGGGATGGGATATTGGCGATGAGATTTACGTGTGCATCTGGGCGATTGCACATGTCAGCCAAACCCTGGCCAACGAGCGCTGAACGACACCAGCCCGCAAAATGATAGGCACGGCATTTTCGCCGTTTCGGAGATGGAATATGACGGTCATTGGCCCACCTGGGAACTCGCGTGTTAGGAATGCTGGGGCCGACAATATTTCGGGATCAAGCAGTTCGCGCTCGCAATCAGGCCCTCCCCTGCCGGAGGGCCGCGAAAAGTTCAATTCCATCCTGGAGGTGATGCACTCTGGGTCTCAAGGCACAGGTGCGTCCTGCGCACGCACTGCCGACGAAGACCCTGGGGAGAGGTCGTCCGGCCCTTCCGCGGGCGCACGGCGAGTGCTGGCCGCTGTTGTTCGAGCAACCGCGCTGACAAGAGCAGGCGCCGTGCGGCGGCGCCGTCTTCCCTCAGTCCCGGAGGGTGATGCCACAGTTCTAGTCGCTGACCAGCCATCCAACTCGTACATGGCAGTCCCGCTTTGTATAACCGCCGGACAAATCAAGGCAGAAGATCAACAGATGAAAGGCTTGCTTGCAGAATTTGAGTCTAGCCGCCTTGAAGCTAGCCTAACCGCCAACCGAGGCCCTACCCTGGAGGAGAAGCAAGAGGCGCTCGATCGAATCGTCGATGCAGGCTCAACAGTTCTGGAATATCACGCGAGTCTGGCCCCAGGGAGCGATAGCATTCTGTCCAATGATCATGCGCGTCTAACCCGGGATCTGGTGCTCGATGCGGCATCGGAATGCATGGAACTCGCCAAGGACGGCATGCAATTGCTAGAGATTCGTAACAAGGCGCGCGCCGTGCTCGCCTTGGTCCTCCGATCCAACCCTGGCCCCGCCAAGCTGAGCCAAGCGGTTTCCAGTGTGGCAAGGCACTATATAGCTTGCGTGGAGTTTTGGGAAAAGAAGACATGGCGCGCGGAACGCATCCAGTTAGCCTATGCCGTCACTGCCAACCTACCAAATACAAATGCCGAGATCCAGCAGGCCGAAGAGGCCAAATTGCGACTGCATACCGGCTCGACACTGATGTCGAGGTTCATGGTTCTGCAATCGCGGATCGAGCTGGCGCAGTTGTTAATTGAGCCACGAGCGAGCAGTTTCCAAGCGCCACTGAGGGAAATGCTTATCGGTGAGAACGGGCGAGTACCGCTGTTGGATGCCCTCAGCGCCTCAGTTTTGCCGGCGGTGCATCGGACGCGCGGCGCTCTTCAGGCCAAGGCAGGGCGCCCACTCGACTCGATAGACTGCTCCGTTCTGCAAGGCGTCATGCAAAGGCTTTTGGATTTTGCATCGGCGTTGCCCGACTTGCTTGGCAGGCTAAGCGATGACCGAACAGGTGCCGACCTCCCGTTGGAATTGTTGGGTCAGATAGCGGAAGGCGCGCGAGGCACTGCGGACCAGGTCCTGCAACTCTTGGACCTGCAGCCAACGAGATCATCCATCAGCGAATGGCCGGCTGCCGCTGTGACTGCGACCGACACTACCGGCCAGGCTGTGACGGAGAGGGCTGCACCGGCCGAAGGCACTTCGACCCGCAGGAAGGGGAAAAGCAGGCGCAAGCCCTCCGCTGGCGCCCCAAGTTCGGCCCCCGGGCGACCGGAACCGCAAGTCGTTTCGGGCAAGAGCGGCACGGCGCAAGCAACCGAGGTTCTCTCCCTTGGCAACAGTTCATCGGGCCCCTCCATTAGTCCACATCGAATTGCGGACGCTGCGCCCCGTGCAGGCATTACCGCGGGGCGTGTTCTTCCCTCGTTGTCGGTTGATGGAGCGCGAGCTCGAGAAAAAAGCTTCGTGGGCGAACCCCGGCCCGGCGATCAAGGACCCGGAACATCGCAACCGGACGCGCTCCCAACTGGTAGCCAGACTGTGGGCATTGGGGAAGCTGGATCAAGCAGCTCGCCCCCGCAATCAAGTCACGACGTTGGACAGAGCAGCCAATCGTCCGATGTCGGCGTGCAGCGGACGCTCGCTGGCTCCCAGTATAAACGAATGTCCTATGCTCGCGTTGTGCTAGGGGCCGACGAAGCCCTTGGCGGCAAATCCGCCGATTCATCCATAGGTCCCGCCCGAGCCCTCACGACTCCGCGACGGGCAGCCAGTGGGCCTCAACATCATTCTACCCAAGGTCCGCAAGGCGAAGTAACGGCCAGGGAAAAAAAGTCTTTGCGTTTTCATGAGAACTGGCGGCTCCGCGATCCAAAGCCGAGTCGCTCGCAACCAGACACGCTCCCACCTCAGGAGCAAAGCGAGCCCAGGCCAGCGGCAGGAGCGGGACGGCGGCGTTTCGACAATGTAGCCGCACAGAGCTACAACGAAGCACTACTTAATGACGCTTTACATGAGATTTCCTTCGCTCCCGGCATCACTGAATTCTCGTGCGCTGTGGTGAAATACGACAAGAGTCTGCAAGGCCAGGCACATCATGCAACATTCCTCCAAAGGGCCGCTTCCGAGTTCACTCGTCAATTTATTCCAAGATGGGAGCAAGATGTCCGCGTCCGCAATACCTGGGGGTACGCCACCTCCTGCAACTCGATCAGCCGGGAAACTGGCGGTCAGGCAGGCATGGAAGCTTGCCGCGCCATGGCAGCTCAGGTGTCGAGACTCGGCAGCGCGCTGAAAGACGTTGAAAGTAAAACGCTTTCACTGTTCGTATTGTCTTTCAGTCGCTATCCCCGAGTAGCGGAATGTCGCAATGGAATGATTGGTATCGCCAAGGTTTTTCATGAGCAACGCGGAGCGCTTTCGGAGCTCAACGGTCAAAGTCTGGCACTGCTGGTCAACGGCTTTAGCAAATGGCCGGAACACGAGAACGCTCGTAAAGCCGCGATAGCAGTTGCCGCCGAGATTCGCCGCCGCCCCGCCGGGCTGTCTGATTTTGGTCCGCAGAACTTGGCTAACGTTGTGAACGGTTTGAGCAAGTGGCCGCAAGAGGCGGAGTGTTGCGGCACTATCAATGCAATCGCCGATAAGGTCTGTCACCGCGCCGATAAAGACGCCAATCTATCCGGGTTTAATCCGCAGGCTCTGGCAAACCTGGTGAACGGCTTCAGCAAAGCGCCGGAACTGGTACACTCATGCCAAGCAACCGTCGTCATAGCCGATGCGGTCTGTCGCCGCGCCGATAAAGACGCCGATCTATCCGGGTTTCATCCGCAGGATCTGGCGAACCTGGTAAACGGCTTCAGCAAGTGGCCCGAGGACTGCCGCGGAGCTATCGCTGCGATCGCGCGTGCGGTGCCTTGCGCCGCCGGTGAGCTGTCGTGTTTCATTGGGCAGGATCTGGCGAACCTGGTGAACGGCTTCAGCAAGTTGCAGGCGGCGGAGTGCTCACGCGCTTCCGTCGCAATTGCCAGTGAGGTCTGTCACCGCGCAAGCCGCCCCGAGGTCGGGCTCTCTGATTTCAATCCGCAGCATCTGGCGAACCTGGTGAACGGCTTCAGCAAATTGCAGGCGGCGGAGTGCTCACGCGCTGCCGTCGCAATTGCCGGTGAGGTCTGTCATCGCGCCAGCCGCCGCGAGGTCTGGCTTTCTGATTTTGATGGGCAGCATCTGGCGAACCTGGTGAACGGCTTCAGTAAATGGCCGCAAGAGGAGAATTTGGGTCACGCCACCAACATCGTCGCTGACGAGGTGCTTCGCTGCGCCGACCAGCTGCCTATGTTTGATGCGCACCACCTGGCGAGCCTGGTGAACGGCTTCAGCAGGTGGCCGCAATCGGAAAACTCCTATCAAGCCACAGTTGCGGTCGCAGGTGCCGTGGTTAGCCGCCCCGGGCGCCTGCAGGGATTCACTGGGCAGGATTTGGCGAACCTGGTGAACGGCTTCAGCAAGTGGCCCGAGGACTGCCGCGGAGCTATAGCCGCGATCGCGCGGGCGGTGGCTCGCGCCGCCGGCGAGCTGTCGGGATTTAATGAGCTAGATCTGGCGAATCTGGTAAACGGCTTCAGCAAGTGGCCCGAGGACTGCCGCGG
This sequence comes from Rhizobium sp. YTU87027, assembly GCF_050644135.1. Classification (NCBI taxonomy): domain Bacteria; kingdom Pseudomonadati; phylum Pseudomonadota; class Alphaproteobacteria; order Hyphomicrobiales; family Rhizobiaceae; genus Rhizobium; species Rhizobium sp. YTU87027. The sequence continues at coordinate 299,863 of NZ_CP098442.1, forward strand.
CGCCATCGTTGCGGTCGCGCGTCAGGTCGGTGGCCGGGCCGACCAGCTGCCTGTGTTTGGTCCGCAGGCACTGGCGAACCTGGTGAACGGCTTCAGCAAGTGGCCTGACGAGGCTGGCTGCTGCGACGCCGTCGTTGCCATCGCTGCGGAGGTGGTCAGTCGCGCCAGCCCCAGCGACCTGCTGCCTGGATTCGATCCGCAGGCACTTGCGAACCTGGTGAACGGCTTCAGCAAGTGGCCGCAAGAGGAGAAATCACGCCAGGCCGCCGCGGTAATCGCCGGCGAGGTAATTCGCAGCGCTAACCAGCTCCCTGATTTTACATCGCAGCACCTTGCGAACCTGGTGAACGGCTTCAGCAAGTGGCCGCAAGAGGAGAAATCACGCCAGGCCGCCGCGGTGATTGCCGGCGAGGTGATTCGCGACGCCGATCGGCTCTCTGGTTTTAGCTCGCAGCAGCTGGCAAATCTGCTCAACGGCTTCGACAGGTGTGCGGAAGAGGAGGCATGCAGCCAGGCGGTTTTGGAGATCGCCCGCAGACTTGGCCCGGCCGGTCGACCATACCGTCATTTTACGACGCACGGGCTCTCCAGTATCGCCAACAGTTTGGCGCGTGGGGTTATGAGGAGAGAGGACGCCGGAGAGATCGCAGAGGCCGCGCTGCTGAAAGATCGACTACACAAACTGGCTCATTATCTTCATTATGCGAGCGATCGCATCGGCGAGGCCGACGCGGTGGCCGTCACGAGCATCTTGAAGGCGTTGGCCAAGGCCCAGTTGCATGACGATCTTAGCTTGCTCGCAGCCCCTGGAATAAATCGACTGAGGCAATTGCATCAGGCCCCTGGCTTTGCCGTTGAGAACAACCTCGAAATTATGGGAAACATTTGCGCCGTTCTGCTGCCGCTGGCGCGCAGCCCGCGCAAGCAGCTGCGTTGGCACCGAAGGCAGGCTTTGAACTTGCTTAATGATATCCAACCTATCGTGGAGCACAAGATCGAGGCCCATCTCAGGGCAAGCAATGCCGAGCGGAACCGGGGGCCGAACTCGACACGCCGTCCCGCGCTGTCGATTTATCAAGTGCTCAAGGCCCGTGCGAACCTGGCAACATTGCTGCGGCGGCCGTATGTTGAGGGCAGCAAGTCTGATTTGCGTGTGAGGCGCGACGAGCTGCAGTCCAAGACCAAGGAAATCCTGGACAGCACGCGCGAGCTCATCGAAAGCGACCTTTCCAGCATGAGTTGGAACTTGATCGCGCAAATCGAGGCTGAACGTCCGATCGATGCGCTCGACACGTTCGTGGCGCAGAATGCCGCGACGGTCCAAGCCCAACATTCGGCGTCCGTCTTCGACGTCCATCAGGTTCTGCGAGCCATGGACCATGAACCAAAAGCGCCGCAGGGTGAGGCGGGATTGATGCGATTGCCGGTAGTCGACATGCAGGGCCGGCAACTGGCCACGGACCCCGAGACGCGCTATTCGATCTTTCATCGCCTGACCTCGGGGGCAGTGAAGATGGTTGCGGTGCAACTGCCAGGAAAGCCGAGCCCGTTTATGCTGGCACGCATGTTAACCGTCGAGGGCGTGCCATACCGCATGGATCTGTTCGGCGGAAGCAAGTTAAAGCCGCCGCGAAAAACCCTTTCCCAGATCGCGGCCAAACTTCCAGGTCGGGGGGAACCAGAGCCTTCCGGCGGGAAGCTGCTGGCGATTCCCTATGCCGAAACCGCACCAGGCACTTCCTTTGAGAAGCTGTCGCGCGCCTGGGCACCTTTCAAAGAGGCATATTATTACACTCAGCGCCGGGGTTTTGCCGCGCCGCCGGCTCTCAAGGACTTAGGTCCTCACGATTATGCGCTGGAAGGCACATTCAAACTGTCGTTGCTGCCGGACCGCCCTGCCAGTGAACATCCCTTCAAGCTAACTGGACGGGAAGGCCCGATTGCGTTGCGACCGCATGACGGCTGCGGCTTCATCAAGGCTTCGCTGGCCACTCGTATGAAGGCTGTTCGCCTGGCCGGTGGGCAGGAAGGTGCTGCTCGGGTGCCTGCGTTTGGTGAAGGAAGGAGATCGTCCCTGCCTGCCACGGCGCTGCAACATTATCCGCGAAGCGAGATGGTGGCAAATGAGGTGCGAGAGAAAGCTAAGATTTGGCTCGATAGTCGACAGGGGCAACGACTGACGGCCGAGGAGTTGTTTCGAACCCTGACTAGCGGACATATCGACGGTCCCGGCGCGATTGCGGTACCGTCCGGTGATGAATGTCTCCATGTGCCGACGCTCAAAAGCGAGACCTTGACGGGGACGAACGGCGTGCTGATCGGGCGCTCGCCGTACGATAAGCCCAACCTGCGGCCAATCGCCACCGACCTGGTCAGGTCAGCCGCTGGTGGGGACCCGACAGCAGTGTTCCTAGGCGCGTGTGTGGCCATGCAATACAGCTTTAATGTCGCCCAGAAATCGGGCGAGGAACTCGCGGCCGACGATCCGACTTTCTTTGCTAAAGGCATTCTGATCGTCGTGCCGGACAAGATGTGGCCGGCGAACTACGCCGATCGTGCGCTGGTGATGTCTGCGGAGGACGTTAAGTGCCATTCGCAGTGGACGACAGGCAAGGACCGCGTCAAGGAGGATACGGCACTCGACTGCCTCGGCGTCCTGCAGGCCACCGAGGTGTTTGCCCCGGGGTCGTTGATCGCCGTGCCGACCGGTGAACAGAAAAAACTTGACGGTGACTTCGACGGCGACACCGTCATCATCATCGGGGACCGGCCGCAGCTTTATGAGCATGTGCGTGAATTCGATGAAAAGGAGCAAGCTCTCGGACTTCCATCCCTTAAGCCGCCAAAGTCGCATACCCCAGCACTTGACGGCGACACCTACCAGTTTGGTCGCGCCAGCCAGATTCTCGCTGCCACCCAGGATGTCTTGGAAACTTACAGCGGTCTACAGCGAAACTTTCTGGCTCAGTCTCATGAATCACGGCGCTGGTTTGCGGAGCGAGCCATCTTTGGCACCTACGAGGGCGTCCACCATGAACTCCGACGCGACATTGGTCAGTTGCTAGGCCGGGAAGAGGTGAGCGGCCAGGATATCGAGAACCTGTTTGCGAGAGCGCGGCGCGAGATCGAGATCGCTCAACATCCGGTTGCTCGCGAAATGGCCGAGTTGCTCGTTGCCGACCTTGAAGCATGGGCAGAGGGGCATGAGGTGGAGCCAATTCCCGAGACAGTCGAACACGCGGAGGGCATCGAAAGAACGACGCTCAGCGCAGCTGTCTCGGATCTTCTCCCGGATTTGGCGGATGCCTATCCGGCAACTTCTCAACCAAGAGACCGCATCCGGGCTTTGATCGACAACTATCCGGCGCGGATCGATCCTCGCCCGGACGGTTACAATCCGGATGACCTGGTGCAAAGCGCAAACAACCTCCTGAGCCTCGGAATCAAGGTCGGCACCGACGCCTACAAATCCAATACTGGCGCTCAGCTGTTTTCGAAGAAGAGCCGGGACCTTCAGCGGCTGCTGCATACAACGCCTGGCTTGAGGTCCGTGCCATACGTCAAGAGCCTGGCAACGTCTCTCAACCATGGAAGTTTTGACTTCAGGGCAGCCTTGAAGGATCTGGAGGACAATCCCACGCTGACGGCTTCAGTCATGCAAACCTCGATCAGTCTCGCTGTGGACGAGCGCATCTTGCGCGAGCCCTCGGGCTTACCGCCCGCAGCAGCGAATTCCGATGAGACGATTACGCTGACCCGCGAGGAGGCCTCAGAGCACGCTAGAAGTGAGGTTGCCCGCGCAATGAAAGAAGAGGGCAAAATCACCGCAGCGGCACTCAACGTCGCTGCGAGCCTCAGAAAAATGGGCATTCAGGTGAAAATGCCTCATTTGGAGCGCCGGCTGAGATCGGAACGCTCCATACGAGAGCAGCTCGCCGGAACGAGCGTTTCATCCGACAGCACCCAACAGCTGATCAGCAGTGCGGTACGCCACGTCTTCGAAATTCCTGACAAGGATTTTACACGTGCCTTCAAGGCAGCCATTCTGGCGTTCGAGGAGCAGGATTATACCGAAATCGAGGTGACCAACTGGTTCAAGTTCGAGCGTCCCGCTTATCTCGGCATCCACGCGGTACTTGCCACAGCAGCAGGCTATCGCTTCCAGATGGAGTTCCACACCCCGGCCAGCTACAGCGCCAAAGTTGACAACCACGATACTTATAAAGAGCTGCAGCAGCTGAAGCGCCGCGATGCGCCTGAGAAGACAGAGGAACTCGAGCAGAAGGTAATGGAGAGCTACAAGGCCGTTAGCAGACCCGATGACGTGCTGAGCATAACACACTGGAGCGATGGTAAGGGTAGCGTCGCAGTAGCTGGATTGCGAGCTGCGGGACAATCAAGAAAGTCGGAGATCGCCAGGCCACCGGAGGCTACGGACATTGTCGCTGCCCTCGGCGGGCGGCCGATCGTGCTCGTCGGAATGTCGGGCGCTGGCAAATCCACTATTGGCCCAGGTCTCGCGGGTCGGTTGGGGCTGCCCTTCATTGATACCGACAGAAGAATCGAGCAGAAAATCGGCAAATCGATATCGGAGATCTTTAGGGAGCACGGCGAGGATTATTTCAGGAGGTTGGAGGCAGGTGAGATCGCGAAGTTGCTCGAGGCCGGGACAGGGGTGATCGCGACCGGCGGCGCCGCGGTCTTGAATGAGCAGACCCGACACCTCATCGGCAGCAAAGGGCTCTCGATCTGGTTAGATACCGACCTAGACGCAATCCGAAAGCGAACAAGAAATGACCCCAAACGCCCCCTGCTGCAAGGCCCCGATCCGGACCAGAAGCTCGCCCGGCTGATGAGCGAGCGCCGGCCGCTCTATCAACAAGCCAACCTCAGGTTTGTCCCACCCCACAGAAACGATCGAAAAAACGCAGACCCATGCTTGAAGGCGCTCCACACGTACCTGTGCGCGCCCAACGCAGACCGCAGCCCCCCAGGTACCGCATTGCGCGACGATATCCATTCTGGGCCGACGCCGACGCCCCCCACCTTCGAGGCTCGGATCGGGAGGTCCGATGCGCCAGCTTCGAAACGCTCGGAGGCGTCGGTGCTCGGGACCACCGAGTGGCTGAGCGATGCCCATATTCAGAGGGATTACGATTTCCTCGAGCAGCAGCTGCAGGGGATCGATCCAACGCTTGCCGCCAGCGTAAGGCTGGTGGATCCGTCGGTATCCCATCTGCTGCGCCACATGGAGCTGCAACACGCGCGAGGCATGCTGCGGTCGATCTATAATCGAAACGCCGCCCCGGCCGACTTCCTGTTCCTTCCAGTGAACAATGGCGCTCTTGATGGCCGCGGCACCCATTGGTCGCTGCTGCTCGTCGATCGCCGCGATCCGGAGCGGCAGGTCGCCTATCATTACGACTCCCTCCAGCAAAGAAGATACAACGATGAGGCCGCAACACAGCTGGCAGAACGGCTGGACGCCACCTTGGCGCCAGCCCGCATGGCCGCACAGCCGAACGACTACGATTGCGGCGTCTTTGTCGTGGACGGCACGCGGGCGTTGGTCAAGCGATTGGTGGACGGGGAGCGGCCAGCCCACGAGCCACTGCACCTCGACACCCTCATCGCCGATCGGCAGGCGCTGCAAAGCCGACTGACGAGGTATTGATACGTATGCTGGAAACATGCACACCAAGCCAGTCGAATTTGCAAACCCTGGTCTTTGCGACAGGATTGAACGAAGCAGCCGCTGGCGCCAGTCGCGCCGAGCTAAGGGCAGTCGAATGAGCCAAGATCTGCCAGCAATCATGCGGTGTTTCGTTCACAGCACCAGAGCAAGCAAACCAGTGCAGTAGCGAGCGGTACATCGACTGAGCTGGTCGGCGAAGGGTAAGCGGCAAGGAGACCCCGTCTGGCGTAGGGGGTTGGCTGTCGGATATCGATAGCGCACGTTGTGAGCCGATGTGAGCTTCTATGTCTGCACCTAGTTCTGGAACTAGAACCTTCCACATGATCGAAGCTGTCGCCGAGCGCCTCGAGGGTGCGCCACGGCAGCTTCGCCGACGGTGGTCGGATGAGTTCAAATCGCAGGTGGTGGCCGAGGCGCTGTAAGCGGTGTCTTGACCCCACCTTCCGGATCAGTGCGCGAATGTTGATGTTGTCGCCGAATGAGGCTTCGACATATGACGATTACAGGGTTTACGCATGGCACCAGTGAAGATGTGCCGTTGCAGCGGTTTGAGGTTTTCTGCGGATTCCGACGTGAAGCCGGCCGCCAATCCGACCAAAGACCGGCCACCATTCCGATTTGAAGCCGGCCACCATTCCAATCAAAATCCGGCCAGTTTTCGACACTGAAGATACCCCCTGGGTCAGCAACTTTGGCATCAATCACCTCGCGATGAACGAGGACATTTTGATGCCGGCAAAGAGAAGGCTGACCATGAGACAATTAAGACAAATGCTTCGGCTTGCCGGAAGCGGGACGAGCTCCCGCGAGATCGCCGTCGTATTGGGAATAGCCCGCAGTACGGTGCAGGATAATCTTCAGCGCGCAGCAGCAGTTGGGTTGAGCTGGCCCCTACCGGGGGAACTGACCGATGACGCGCTCGAGAACAAGCTCTTTGCGCGCAATGGCGTCAAACAGGGCACGAGACGACGCGTCGAACCCAACTGGGCCGAGCTTGCCGTCGAGCTCAAGAAGCCCGGCGTCACCCTGCTTATCCTCTGGGAGGAGTATCGTGGGTCGCATCCAGAGGGTTACGGCTACAGTCGCTTTTGTGAGCTCTTCCGTGGCTTTGAGCAACGGCTTTCGCCGACGATGCGCCAGGAGCATGCGGCCGGCGACAAGGTCTTCGTCGACTATTCCGGCAAGAAGATTCCGATCGTTGATCGCAAGACCGGCGAGATCCGCGAAGCGGAGATATTCGTGGCGGTGCTGGGCGCGTCTAGCTTCACCTATGCGGAGGCGACCTGGACGCAAACACTGCCGGACTGGATCGGCTCACATGTCCGGATGTTCCGCTTCTTTGACGGCGTTCCCCGGCTGATCGTTCCCGACAATCTGAAGTCAGGCGTCAGTCGCGCCAGTTTCTATGATCCCGAGATCAACCGCAGCTACGGCATGATGGCTTCTCACTATGGCGTCGGCGTTCTTCCAGCACGGCCACGAAAGCCCAGGGACAAATCTAAAGTTGAGAACGGGGTCCGTTTTGCCCAATCGTGCATCTTAGGGCGTCTGCGCAATCACACGTTCTTCTCGCTTGCTGAGGCTAATGCTGCCATTGGCCAGGCACTCGATCGCATCAATGATCATGTCATGCGCCGGCTCGGCGTCAGTCGCCGGCAGCTGTTTGAGAGTGTCGAGCGCGCCGCGCTCGCCAATCTTCCCGGTGAAGACTACGAATTCGCCGAATGGCGTTTGGTCCGCGTGTCGACCGATTATCACGTCGAGTTCAAGACCTTCCTCTATTCCGTACCGCATGGCCTCATTCGCCAGCAGGTTGATTTGAGAGCGACGGCACGCACCATCGAGATCTTCCACCGCGGCAAGCGCGTCGCCGTTCATCAGCGGCGGTATGGCGGCACTCGGCATGGAACCGACCCGGATCATATGCCCAGTTCCCATCGGCGATATGCCGAGTGGACACCCGATCGCTTTCGGCGCTGGGCTGCATCCATTGGGCCGCAGACCGAAGGTTTGATCACTGCTGTTCTTGCCAGTCGTCCGCATCCTGAACAGGGCTTTCGAACATGCCTGGGCATTCTGCGCCTGTTTCGCGATATCACGCGAGATCGGGCCGAGGCGGTGTCAGCTCGCGCTGTCGAGATCGGCGGTCTGAACTGCAAGAGCATCGCCTCGCTCCTGGCCAACCACAGGGCCGCGCGCCATTCCACCGAACCGACGGCCATCGTTGATCACGCAAATCTGCGTGGCCCCGACTACTTTCATTGAGGAGACAAACCAATGCTGAGCAATCCCACCATCGACATGCTGCGCGAACTCGGCCTTTACGGCATGGCAACAGCCTTCCAGGAGCTTGACGCACAATCCGAAGCCCGCGGTCTTGAGCATGGAGAATGGCTTTCCATACTGCTCGAACGGGAGGCCACCATGCGCCGACAGAAGCGCTTCGAAGCCCGTGCCAGGGCCGCCAAACTACGCCATGATGCACAGATCGAGAATGCCGACTTTCGGGCCGCTCGCGGCCTCGATCGCAACCTGTTCATGGCGCTTGCCGGCTGCGACTGGATCAGAAAGCATCACAGTCTCCTCGTCACTGGGCCAGCCGGCGTCGGCAAAAGCTGGCTTGCCTGCGCGCTTGGTCACAAAGCATGCCGCGAAGACTTCTCCGTCGCCTATCACCGGGTTCCTCGGCTGTTCGCCACGCTCGCACTTGCAAGAGGCGACGGGCGATACGGCAGGATCCTCAAATCCTTGGCCAAGACCGACCTGCTGATCCTTGATGACTGGGGACCGGAAAAACTCAACGATGATCAGCGGCGCGATCTCCTCGAGATCATCGAAGACCGCTACGAGCGGCGCTCGACGATCATCACCAGTCAGGTGCCCCTGGATCGCTGGTACGAAATCATCGCAAACCCAACGCTTGCCGATGCCATCCTGGATCGCCTCGTTCACAACGCCTATCGCATCGATCTCACCGGCGAAAGCATGCGAAAACAGCGCTCGCCAGTCGCACCCGAAAACACCAAAGCTTGACCTGAAACGAAACCAGATCCAAACATCAGACAGACCCAGGATCAGTCCGAGAAATGGCCGCCTTCAAATCGGAACGCCGGCCGGAATGAAATCGGAATGACTGGCCGGCTTCAAATCGGAATCGATGGCCGGCTTCGTCGGAATACGCAGTTTTCACCGGAACAGGGCGTCGCGGCGACTGGAGCGACGAGGAGAAGGACCGCATTGTCGCCGAGAGTTATAGCGGCGAGATGTCGGTCAGTGCTGTTGCGCGTCGGCATGGATTGCCGCCCGGCCAATTGTTTACCTGGCGCCCAGGTGCGAAGTCAGGCGAAGCAAGAAGCACCGCCTATGTTTGTGCCAGCGGTAATTGATCGTCCGGCAGAGCTACCCCCAACGCTGAGAAAGACGGCGAGAAGCTCTCGTCCAATAGCGGCAATCGAGCTGGAAGTCGGTGGCGCGATCGTCAGGATCGCATCGGGTACGGACCGCGCAACCATTCGCATCCACGTTTTTGTCGGGACACTAAGTTATTCGCGGCGTTCGCACACCCGCGTATCGCTACGCGAGCGTCAGACGGATTGGTTCGAGGGGATGGAAGGCGCCTTCTTACGGTTCGGCGGAGTAACGGCAGAAGTGCTGATCGATAATGCGAAGGCGCTCGTCGAGCACCATGATCGTGTGACACGGGAGGTAAGATTCAACCCGCGTCTGCATGCTTTCGCACGGTACTGGGGGTTCATGCCGCGGGCCTGCGCACCCTATCGGGCACGTACGAAAGGCAAGGACGAGCGGGGTGTCGGCTTCGTCAAGAAGAACGCCATTGCCGGCCGCCGCTTTGAAAGCTGGGCTGCATTCGAGGCACATCTGGATCGGTGGACGCGTGAGGTTGCTGATCAGCGTGAACACGGGATCACCGGCATAAAACCGGCTGATCGTTTTGCTGAAGAGGCGAAGGCGTTAAGCCCATTGGCCGGCCGGGCACCATTTGGACAGTTGCGCGATTTGGTCCGCAAGGTTCAGTCGGATTGTGCCGTTGACCTCGATACAAACAGCTATTCGGTCCCTTGGCGCCTGATCGGTGAGAGTGTCCAGGTGGTGGTCTTGGCTGGCCGTGTCATTATACGGCATGCCGGCTAAGTGGTCGCCGACCATGCCGTTTGCGAGGGACGACGACAACGGATTGTGGACCGAGCGCATTTTGTCGGCGTTGCCGGCGCCGAGGGTCTCGTGCGAGCCGCTGCACCGATCGAGCGTTCGCCCCCCAGCCTCTTGCGTCCGCTTGCGGAATACGAGGCAGTTGTTGGAGGGGGCTGGTGATGGCGAATGTTGATCATGACCTGTTGATCGCGACGCTCGATCGGTTGAAGCTTACGGCGATCCGCGACCAGCTCGACACTCTGCTGAACGAAGCAGCTCGTTCAAAGATGAACCTGCGCGAGGCGCTGGCTTTCCTTGTATCGCGCGAGATTGCCCGGCGCGACGAGCGACGAATATCGATGTCGAGCAAACTGGCGCAATTCCCGTTCGTTCGGGAATTGGATGGCTTCGACTTTGAGGCGCAGCCATCACTGGATCAGGGCCAGATCCGGGAGCTCGCGACCTGCCGCTGGATTGCCCATGGCGACACGGTGCTATTCCTTGGGCCGCCGGGCACAGGCAAGACCCACTTGGCCGTGAGCCTTGGCCGGGAAGCCATCCGTCAAAACTACAACGTCCAATTTGTCACGCCGGCGACGCTGGTGGCAATGCTGGCGAAGGCCCATAGCGACGGCTCACTCGATAAGCAGTTGACCATCCTGTCGCGACCGAAGCTGCTGATTATTGACGAGCTGGGTTACCTGCCCTTCGAGGCCAACGCCGCCCATCTGTTCTTCCAACTGGTGTCCCGCCGTTACGAAAAGGGCTCGATCCTGATCACCTCGAGCCGTTCTGTAGGGGAATGGGGAAGCGTATTTGGCGACCCTGTCGTGGCAACGGCGATATTGGACCGTCTGCTTCACCACTCGACCGTGATCACTATCCGCGGCGACAGCTATCGACTGCGCTTGAAACCAATGAAACTGCAAATCAATGAGGGGGTCAGTTCTTCAATTCTTCGCTTCGCTTGACAGAAACTCGATCACAGATCCAGCAACAGCGGGCAACGTGGGATCAAAACACCGGTTACGGTCAACCTTGGCGAAGTCGTCTCGATCATCGGACCCTCTGGTTAAGGCAAGACAACGCTCATCCGCTCCCTCAACGGTTTTGAGACGCTCGAACACGGAGTCGCCTATCTCGAAGAAAAGCCGTTTCTTGCCGGGACGCGGGAGAAGCTTACAAAGACCATCCGGCATGACAGCAGCGACGCCGGTGCTGAATCGAATATTGGCTCTCGAAAGAATTGCTCGGCGTTCAGTTCGGTCATGCAGGGCCGGCGCTCTGATAATCGAGACTCAGGAATGTCCTCCGCTCAATGGCCGCCCTCGCCGTATCCGTCCGAGCGAGACCGCCTTTGAATATTGGATAAAACTGTTCAGACCCTGTCCTTATTCCCAGGCATAAGGACAGTTGGGCAGATGGAGATTTTTGAAGGGGACAGCGGGTCTCGGGTGAGCCGTCTTGAGGTGATCAACACCGGACGGCGGCGTCGATTTACTGAGGATGAGAAGCTGCGGATTGTCGCAGAAAGCTTTGCGGGGAGAGGCCGGGCGTCGGCCACGGCCCGTCAGTACGGCATCAGCCGCTCGCTGTTAAACCGTTGGCGCAATCGGTTCGCCAGGGTTTGCACAGCCAGAAACAAACCGATGGTTTTGTGCCGGCGTTCGTCATGCCGGAAACTTTTGTGCCGGTGAAGCAGGTCACTCCACCTGCTGCGATGGAGCATCCGGTAGCGCCTCCTTCCGGCCGCATGGAGATTGTCGCGGCGAACGGCCGTCGTGTGGTCGTGGACGGCAGCGTCGACGTTGAGGCGCTGCTGCGGATCATGCGGGGTCTGGAGACGTTGCGGTGATCACGCTTCCTTCCGGTCAAAATGTGCGGGTGTGGATTGCAACGGGCCATACCGACATGCGGTGTGGGTTTCCATCGCTTGCGTTGCGGGTGCAGGAGGTGCTGAAACTGAACCCTCTGGACGGCAATCTTTTTGTATTCCGCGGTCGTAGCGGATCGCTGATAAAAGTGATCTGGAGTGACGGCCAGGGGAGCTGCCTTTTTACAAAAAAGTTGGACCGCGGCCGGTTCGTCTGGCCGTCTGCGGAAGGCGGCGCGATCGCGATATCACCCGCGCAGCTGAGTTATCTTCTGTCCGGGATCGACTGGAGGCACCCTCAAGAAACCTGGCGGCCGACGAAGGTCGGCTAGCATTATTCAATTGAAAATACAGGGGAAATCTGATCGAATGGCTTCATGATCTCAAAGCCTGTCGATCTTCCTGTGGATGTTGTTGGCGCTTACCTGGCGCTGCTTGGCGAGCATGAAGCCTTGCAGGCTAAACACGCTATCGCAGTTGCGGAAGCGGCCAATGCGCAGGCGATGCTCTCTGACAACGAGGCGCTGATCGTTGCTCTGGAATTGAAGATCGAGAAGCTCAGGCGCGAGTTGCGAGGCCAGCGCTCTGAACGCACGGCGCGCCTGCTCGACCAGTTGGAACTGCAGCTCGAGGAACTCGTGACGGCGGCGACGGAGGACGAGGTCGCGGCACAGGCAGCAAGCGCCAGAACCTCGAGCGTACGTTCGTTCACGCGCAAACGACCGGTGCGCAAGCCATGGCCGGACGATATCGAGCGCGAACGTATCGTCATCGAGCCGCCGACGACTTGCGCCTGCTGTGGTGGTTCACGCTTGTCGAAGCTGGGCGAGGACGTCACCGAGACGCTGGAAGAGATTCCGCGCCGGTTCAAGGTGATCGAGACGGTGCGGGAAAAGTTCACGTGCCGTGACTGTGAGGCGATCAGTCAGACGCCGGCACCGTTCCATGCCACGCCGCGCGGCTTCATCGGTCCTCATCTGTTGGCGACGATCCTGTTCGACAAGTTCGGCATGCACAGCCCGCTCAACCGGCAGAGTGCCCGGTTCAAATGCGAGGGGATCGATCTTTCGACCTCGACGCTGGCCGACCAGGTCGGGTACGCAACAGCCGCTCTCATGCCTGTCTTCGATCTGATCGAGGCGCATGTCTTTGCGGCCGAGCGTCTTCACGGTGATGACACCACCATTCCCATTCAGGCCAGGGACAAATGCACGACCGGACGCATATGGACTTACGTATGCGATGACCGGCCATTCGGGGGAACAGCGCCGCCAGCCGCAATCTATTATGCGTCGAGTGACCGGCGCGGCGAACATCCGCAGAAGCACCTGGCCAGATACGGCGGCATTCTACAGAGCGATTGCTACAATGGCTTCGAGCCGATCGCTGTTGCCGCAACGAAAGAGGTGCCGATCACCTTCGCCTTTTGCCATGCGCATGCGCGGCGTAAATTCTTTGAGCTGGCCGATATCCAGAAGAATGCGCGGGATCGCAAACGCAAGGGCAAGCCGATCTCGCCGATCGCGCTTGAGGCCGTCAAGCGCTACGACGAATTGTTCGGGATCGAGCGGCAGATCAACGGATTGAGTGCCGAAGAACGACTGGCTGCGCGGCAGGAGAGAAGCAAGCCGCTGTTCGATGACATGCACGAGTGGTTGACGAAGGAACGCGCCACGCTCAGCAGATCGTCCGAGGTCATCGAGCCGATCGATTACATGCTCAAGCGCTGGGAGGGCTTTGCCCTCTTCCTCGAAGACGGTAGAGTTTGTCTCACGAACAACGCAGCCGAGCGGGCGCTGAGAAGTGTCGCATTGGGAAGACGGAACTGGACCTTCGCCGGTTCCCAGCGTGGGGCCGATCGTGCCGCTGTCATGCTGACCGTCATCACCACCTGCCGCCTCAACGATGTCGACCCAAAGGCGTGGCTTGCCGATGTCCTGGCTCGCATCGCCGACCATCCTGTGACGCGCCTGCACGAACTGCTGCCCTGGGAGTGGAAACGTGCATCGCCGGCAACCGTAATGCTGGCGGCCTGACGATGGTGGCTTCTGCCGTCCGCCTGAAGGTCACCCTCGATCATGTCGAGCCGATAGTGATGCGGCGCGTTGTCGTACCGTTCACCATCAGGCTCAGTCGGCTGCACGAGGTATTGCAGGCGGCGATGGGCTGGACCAACAGCCACCTTTACGAATTCCGCATGCGTGACGTCGGCTTTGGTTTGCCAGACGAGGAATGGGGGGATGGTCCGATCGATGCCCGCAGGGTCTCGCTGCTGTCGGCAGTCCAGGACACCGGTGCGAAATCGTTCAAATACCTTTACGACTTTGGCGACGGTTGGGAACACAGCATCAAGATCGAGCGCACCTTTCCTGCAGTCGGCACGGAAGGACCGATGCTCCTCGAAGCAACGGGACACTGCCCGCCTGAAGACGTTGGTGGTCCATGGGGTTATCAGGAGTTCCGCGAGGCGCTTGCAGACCCGGCGCACGAGCGACATGCCGAAATCCTAGAATGGTGGGGCAGCAGCGATTACAATCCCAACAGCGCCAACTTCTCGCAGCTCAACAAAGCCGTCGATGACCTCGCCGCAAAATGGGTCCGAAAAGCGCGACGCAAAACCTGAACACCGGGCTGTGGGTGAAAGCCGAAACTGGATTTTACCGTGTAAACAACCGGCGGAATAGTTCTTCCGAACGCCGTAGACCTTCGTCCGTCAGGACCAGCGACTTCGACTTGTTCAACGGATCACACAGGACCGCGTCATCGATTTTGTCCTCGTCGATCTCCATTCTGCTATGCTACCACGCGCGAGACCCCAAGTCCCGCGGCCCACCTCGGATGGATACCCCTCGCCAGCGGTTGCCCCGACGCCACACTTCAGAGATCGCTCCGTTATCCGTTAGTTGAATGGTGACATGCAAAAACACAATTTCCCAGTGCCCAGTATCAATGTCAGTGTCCTCGCACAAGCGCCAGATCTTTGTTCTCGTAACAGAAGGAGAGCCTTATGTCTTCCAATCGGATAGATGGTACAGGGTCCTTGCCCTCCCCGCTGGGGTATGTCGACACACAGGATGATAAACTATTCAGGCACGCTGTGAATGAAACCAAATCACCGACTGACGCGCTTCTATCGAATGCTCCGATTTGGAGATCGAGCGCTCCATATGCAGGCTTTTCACACGGTCGCTATGCTTGGAACAACGACATATATGGTAAGAGCGCTGGACCTCAGACGCTTTCAGTCCATGCAGACAACCAGTGGAGCGTGTGGTCGAACCAGCCTAACACTGATGGCATCAAGAGCTACCCCCATCAGGCTGTCGATATTGGGAAGCCGCTCAGTTCAATCAACAGTCTGACGTCAAGCTTCAATCAGAAAGTTCCTGCTGGTGGCGCCTGGAACACCGCCTACGACATCTGGGACAGCTCACAACAGAATGAGATAATGCTCTGGACAAACTATACCGGACATCCGGACGGCAGCGGCAATGTCAAGCCCATCTCAAAACATTATGACGCTTCCGGGGCGGCGGTTCCGATCTACCACAATGTCAATGTAGGCGGAGCGAGTTGGAACGTGTTCGAAGGCTATAATGGTCACAAGGTCATCTCACTGCTGCTCACTTCCAAGACCGATACCGGGACGGTGGACATAAAGAGTATCCTAGATTGGCTCAAGTCGAAGGGCCACTTTGGCGACGTAGACGTCGACAGCGTTCAATACGGCGTCGAGATTACATCGTCCCCAGGCGGGATGAAATTCAACTTCAAGAATTGCTCCGTGAGCTCGACGTGACATACGGCCGCAGAGCCAGCTACTCATTATTTCTGAAGGGAGTCCGAAGTCGAGTTCGCAAGGCCCCACCCGGGAAAGGAGGTGCCCACGACACTCTCTCTATCACGGGACGAGTTGGTGAAGCAGGGCGGTCACGCTGAGAGGAGAAGAAATGGCGATTGACGCCACGGTTATGCTGATTGGCTTGTCATCAAGCAGGATGATGTGACGGTTGCCGAACACCAGCGCAACTTCGGCCGCGGCGAGACTGTCTATAATCCCTGGCACTATGTTGCCGTTCTCGCTCGCAAACCCGGTGCCTTGCGCACGGCGTTCCATTCCGGGAATGGGTTTTGCCAACTGCGAGGGAGAAGGTCCGCAAACGGTTGAAGAGCGCCGATGACGGTTATCGACAGATGGTCGCCATACTCGGATGTGTGCCTGCTGATGGTCTCGCCGCCGTTGAGGCCGCCTGCCAGGAAGCGCTCGATCACGGCGTCTGCTCTGCCTCGGTGATCTGCAGGGGTTGCGGCGCGAAGCCGCAATCCGCCTCCCGCCGCAACCCCTGCAGATCACCGATGCGCTTCCGCTTGCCGTGGAAAGCTTCGGCTTGGATCGATGAATATGAACCCGGCGGCAGGCGGCGAGTTCTCACCGGCAACTCAAGCGCTGGCACGAGATCGGAGCAGCAGAAGCGAACAGCCGTGATCGGCTTGTACTCTCGAGGTGAGAGTGCCCGTTCGGTGGCTCAGAAGGTAGGTGTGAGCCGGCAGACGTTGTACGACTGGAAGAACCAGCAACTTGGTCGTGAGGTCCCTGCATCCATGACACGCCGTCGCAAACTACCACCGACTGCCAGCCGAGGCGAACTCGAGCGTGAACTCGAGGCACTGCGCAGTGATGTGAAGCGCCTTCAACTTGAACATGACTTGCTTACGAAGGCTAACGAACTCATTAAAAAAGATCTGGGCATCGATCTGCGGCTCCTGGGAAATCGGGAAAAGACACTGCTGGTTGATGCCCTGCGACCGACATATGCATTACCGGAACTCCTCACTCAGCTTGAGTTCGCCCGCAGCTCCTGTCTTTATCATCGGTCTCTGCTTTCTCTCGAGGACCGATACGCAGATCTTCGCCACACCATTGCGGTGCTCTTCGAAACCAACCGTAACTGCTACGGCTACAGACGCATTCATGTTGCACTGGCCAGAGGCGCAGAACAGGTCTCCGAAAAGGTAGTACGCCGCTTGATGAAGCAGGAGCAGCTCATCGTGACCACTGCCAGGCGGCGGCGGTATACGTGTTACCAAGGCGAACTAGATCCTGTGCCGGAAAATTTGCTCAATCGTGATTTCCACGCTGAAAGCCAAACGAGAAATGGCTTACCGATATCACCGAGTTCCAAACTGCCAGCGGGTAAAGTATACCGTATCCATCCGAGGAGGGCCGCGGGACTTGAAGTCTCGCGCGTGATATTATGGCAGAATGGAGATCGACGAGGACAAAATCGATGACGCGGTCCTGGCCCTGTTATGGCTGACGCTCCACAACGAACGTTGCGCCTGGAAGGGATTTGACTGGGCGACGACGGACCGGTTGCATGAGAAGGGACTGATCTGTGATCCGGTCAACAAGTCGAAGTCGCTGGTCCTGACGGACGAAGGTCTACGGCCTTCGGAAGAACTGTTCCGCCGGTTGTTTACACGATAAAATCCAGTTTCGGCCTTCCCCTACAGCCCGGCGTTCAGGTTTTGCGGCGCGCTTTTCGGACCCATTTTGCGGCGAGGTCATCGACGGCTTTGTTGAGCTGCGAGAAGTTGGCGCTGTTGGGATTGTAATCGCTGCTGCCCCACCATTCGAGGATTTCGGCATGTCGCTCGTGCGCCGGATCCGCAAGCGCCTCGCGGAACTCCTGATAACCCCATGGACCACCCACGTCTTCAGGCGGGCAGTGTCCCGTTGCTTCGAGGAGCATCGGTCCTTCCGTGCCGACTGCAGGAAAGGTGCGCTCGATCTTGATGCTGTGTTCCCAACCGTCGCCAAAGTCGTAAAGGTACTTGAACGATTTCGCACCGGTGTCCTGGACTGCCGACAGCAGCGAGACCCTGCGGGCATCGATCGGACCATCCCCCCATTCCTCGTCTGGCAAACCAAAGCCGACGTCACGCATGCGGAATTCGTAAAGGTGGCTGTTGGTCCAGCCCATCGCCGCCTGCAATACCTCGTGCAGCCGACTGAGCCTGATGGTGAACGGTACGACAACGCGCCGCATCACTATCGGCTCGACATGATCGAGGGTGACCTTCAGGCGGACGGCAGAAGCCACCATCGTCAGGCCGCCAGCATTACGGTTGCCGGCGATGCACGTTTCCACTCCCAGGGCAGCAGTTCGTGCAGGCGCGTCACAGGATGGTCGGCGATGCGAGCCAGGACATCGGCAAGCCACGCCTTTGGGTCGACATCGTTGAGGCGGCAGGTGGTGATGACGGTCAGCATGACAGCGGCACGATCGGCCCCACGCTGGGAACCGGCGAAGGTCCAGTTCCGTCTTCCCAATGCGACACTTCTCAGCGCCCGCTCGGCTGCGTTGTTCGTGAGACAAACTCTACCGTCTTCGAGGAGAGAGCAAAGCCCTCCCAGCGCTTGAGCATGTAATCGATCGGCTCGATGACCTCGGACGATCTGCTGAGCGTGGCGCGTTCCTTCGTCAACCACTCGCGCATGTCATCGAACAGCGGCTTGCTTCTCTCCTGCCGCGCAGCCAGTCGTTCTTCGGCACTCAATCCGTTGATCTGCCGCTCGATCCCGAACAATTCGTCGTAGCGCTTGACGGCCTCAAGCGCGATCGGCGAGATCGGCTTGCCCTTGCGTTTGCGATCCCGCGCATTCTTCTGGATATCGGCCAGCTCAAAGAATTTACGCCGCGCATGCGCATGGCAAAAGGCGAAGGTGATCGGCACCTCTTTCGTTGCGGCAACAGCGATCGGCTCGAAGCCATTGTAGCAATCGCTCTGTAGAATGCCGCCGTATCTGGCCAGGTGCTTCTGCGGATGTTCGCCGCGCCGGTCACTCGACGCATAATAGATTGCGGCTGGCGGCGCTGTTCCCCCAAACGGCCGGTCATCGCATACGTAAGTCCATATGCGTCCGGTCGTGCATTTGTCTCTGGCCTGAGCCCATGTGTCAGTTGATTGCCGCGCCTCCCGTGGATGAAGCCATCGGTTTGCTGATTGCTGAGCAAATGACGCCGGCGGCCGTCGAACCTGCAATTGGAGCCCGAAAAGAGATCCAAGCCGTAAGCGGTGTGCCAGTCACACTGGGGATTTTATTTCCAAGAGTCTGGTTTGCTGTCATGCAGTTTTATGAGGCGCTCGCACCCACCAAGTTGTTCGGATGCCTCCTTGGCCCAACTCTTCGCCTGCTGTTCGGAAAGGGCTAGGGTTTTATCACCACCTGATGCCATCAGCTTTAAGGTCGCGCTTTCCAGCTTATCGATTGAAACTGCAACATCTTGATAAATTTCTGTTTTGGAACCGCAGCCTTGCCTATTCAGATATCCTAAAAACTTTTGCCCCATAGAGACGGGCTTGGCACCGCAATACTTTTCCGCGAGTGCATGCATCATAATCGCGTAGCTAATGCCCATGAAACGGGTCTCAGTCTTTTCGCCAGGCGCAAAGCTGGTTCTACAAAAACGTGGGGGTTCTGCATGAGCTTCTGTTAGCGCAAAAAAAGACAAAACTATCATACCGAAAAAGCGAAGCATGTGGTGTCCTCAATCAACTACGTTAAATGACTGACCGATTTATCCACGACGAGCAATGCGTAATCTCAGTCTAAGCAATTGATTACTTCAGATTCCACGGCAGTAGCTCACCGATCCGGCTCTGCTTGTGGCCGCTGACGATGGCGGTAAGTGTGCTGGTCAGATAGGCCATCGGATCGACGGCATTGAGTTTGCAGGTCTCGATGAGCGAGGCGATCATCGCCCAGTTCTCTGCTCCAGCGTCATGCCCAGCAAAGAGTGCGTTCTTCCGATTGAGGGCGATGGGCCGGATGGTTCGCTCGACGCTGTTGTTGTCGATCTCGATGCGGCCGTCGGTCAGGAAGAGCTTCAGGCCGTCCCAATATTTGGCGATGTAGGCCAGAGCCTCGCCGAGAGGGGACTTGGTCGCTACACGGGCACGGTGATGGATGAGCCAGGTCTGCATGTCGGCGATCAGCGGCGCTGACCGCTCCTGCCGTCCGGCAAGGCGAGCCTCCGGATCAAGGCCACGCAATTCGGCTTCGATCCGATACAGTTCACCGATCCGTTTGACGCCGTCCTCGGCAATGGGTGCTGTAGCGTTGCGGGTGATATCCACCAGCTTGCGGCGAGCGTGTGCCCAGCAATAGGCAAGCCGAATGTCGGGACCGACCCTGTCCGGTGCGATCAGCCTGTTGTATCCGGCATAGCCATCGACCTGCAGAACGCCGGAGAAGCCCTGCAATATTCGTTCGGCATGAACACCCCCGCGACCGGGAGCGTAGGTGAAGGCGACGCCCGGCGGAGCACCGCCGCCCCAAGGGCGATCATCCCGCGCCAGCGCCCAGAAGTATCCGGTCTTGGTCTTGCGCGAGCCGGGATCGAGAACCGGGGCACGGGTCTCGTCCATGAAGAGCTTGGTCGAGCGCTTCAGGTCGGTGGTCAATGCATCGAAGACGGGGCGCAATTCGAACGCTGCTCGCCCGACCCAGTCGGCAAGTGTGGAGCGATCAAGATCAACGCCCTGGCGGCTCATGATCTGAGCCTGCCGATAGAGCGGAAGGTGATCGGCATATTTGGTGACCACCACATGGGCGACGGTCGCTTCCGTCGGCATTCCTGCCTGGATCAGCCGCGCTGGAGCCGGGGCCTGAACGACGCCGTCGGTGCAGGCACGGCATGCATATTTGGGGCGGCGGGTGACAATGACGCGGAACTGCGCCGGGACTACATCCAGCCGCTCGGAGACATCCTCGCCGATGCAATGCAGGCAACCGCCGCAGGCACAGACTAGGCTTTCCGGTTCGATTACCTCTTCCACACGGGGAAGATGTTGAGGAAGGGAGCCGCGATTGGTCGCTCGTGATCTTGAGACCTTGTTGCCTTGAACGACGTCGGCTTCTTCCTCGGCATGGATCGCTGCCATCGCCGTTTCCAGGTCTTCCAGTGCCAGATCGAACTGCTCGGAATCGGTCTTCTCGGACTTGCGCCCGAAAGCTGCCTGTTTGAAGGCCGCGACCAGCCTCTCAAGCCGTTCGATCCGCTCGTCCTTACGAGCAATCTGCGCGTCCTTGCCTGCCTCGCGTGCCTGCGCCGCGATCAGCATCGCCTTCAGGGCGGCAACATCATCGGGAAGATCGGCGGCATCAAGCATGCCCAGAAGTTACCAAATCCCGGCCCGTTTTGCCTTCGGAATCTTTCGCGCTGAGTCATCGTGCCGCAGCTATTCGACAGTCTCCGGCGTTCTCGTCTTGACGGCATGAACCCGCCGCCAATCGAGGCCCGCAAACAGGGCTTCGAACTGGGCGTGGGTCAGCGTCATCAATCCATCCCGTATGCTGGGCCAGGTGAAGGTGTGCTCTTCCAGCCGCTTGTACCTCACAAGAGAATGCAGCCGCGACCAGCGCAGATGAGCAGCTAGTGCGGGTCACACATCCGTTTCATCCACTACTTGGACAGCAGTTGCCGTGTGTCGGCAGGCGCTGCAATTCGCATGGGGAGCGTCTTTTACTGCAGACAGAGGATGCCACCGTTTGGTCCGTTCCCCCGCAATGGACTGACCTTGTGAGCCCAGATCCTGAAGTTGTCATGGGCAACGGACGGTCGCTCTTGCGGGTCGCCGACTTAATGGAATTGGCCGCCCTGGTAGAGCGCCTTTCCAGAACACGATGATGTGCGGATGTGTAAAGATAAATATGCCGCATCTGTAAAGCGGATTATGCCGCATATGTCTTATTTTTGTGGAATTATTCCCGCAATTACAGGACTGAATGATGCTAAACCATGAGGACCACCTTGACGAGGCAGAAAAATACGTCATAATTAACATTACGATTACGTCGCTTCATGTCCTCGGAGCCATCGATGTCTGCGAAGTACGACAGCAAGCGCACAAAGACGGATGCCCTCATCGAAGAGGGTACGTTCAATCCCACCCCCGAGAAGGTGCGCGATCCAAAGTTTCGGGGCAGCGAGTTCTTCGATCCGCACGACGCCGTGCAGGTCAAATACGAGATGCTGCGTCGCGTCTCCATCGACAAGGTGTCGGTGACGGAGGCCTCCGACGAGTACGGTGTTTCCAGGCCGACCTACTACCAGGCCAAGGTGAACTTCGATATGGCCGGCATTGCCGGACTGGTGCCGACGAAGCCGGGGCCCCGCGGTCCCCACAAGATCGACGACAAGGTCGTGGCATTTCTGCAGGCGCAGCTCGCTCCAGGAGAACCCGTTCGCGCCCGGGAACTTGCCAAGCTGCTTCGCCAGGAACTCGACATCGAGCTTCATCCCAGATCGATCGAGCGGGTTCTAAAAAAAAGCGGCAGGTAAACATTGCCGCGACGGCGGCATGCCCGATCCTACCGTCGACCATCGCCTCCCAGTACGAGGTCTTGCGCAAGGCTGCTCTCGGCGCAGCGCTGCCGCTTATGGCCCGTAGCGGCCTGATGCTCTTTTTGCGCCGGGGCATGTGGGGATGGGCTCAGACGCTGACCGCAACAGCAAGCACCCCGCGAGAGCAGAATTACCCATCGTCAATTGCTTGGCCGCTGCACCGCGGACACAGCGCCGTCGTCCACGTCCTTGCGACAATCGCCATGAGCATCAACGATCGGAGATCACGATGAATGTACATCTCAAAGTCCAGCCTCATCACCTCGAACGCAGCGCCTACCTCTACATCCGCCAATCTTCGATGCGGCAAGTCATCGACAATACCGAGAGCGCCATGCGGCAATATGCGCTTCGCGGGCGCGCTATCGCCCTTGGTTGGCGCGAGGAGCAGATTATCGTCATCGATAACGATCAGGGTGAATCCGGCGCATCGGCGGTCTGGCGCGAGGGATTTCAGCGGCTGGTCAGCGATGTCGGCATGGGGCATGCCGGGATCGTCATGGGCCTGGAGGTCTCCCGTCTGGCCCGCAACAATGCCGACTGGCAGCGTCTGCTGGAGATCTGCGCCCTTGCCGACACCCTGATCCTCGATGAGGACGGCGTCTACGATCCGGCAAGCTTCAACGACCGCCTCTTGCTCGGCCTCAAGGGAACAATGAGTGAGGCCGAACTGCATGTGATCAAGGCCCGGCTGCGCGGCGGCATCCTCAACAAGGCGCGGCGCGGCGAGTTCCGCTGCCCCCTGCCAACCGGGCTGGTCTATGACCATTCCGGCAATGTGGCACTTGAACCAGACATGCAAGTCAGAGAGACGATCGTCCATTTCTTCGAGACGTTCTCTCGCGTCGGATCCGCCTCCCAGACCGTCAAGGCCTTTCGTCAGGAAGGCATTCTCTTTCCCTCACGCCTGCACGACAGCCAGACGGTATTCCGGCCACTGACGACTTCGACGGCGATGCGTGTGCTGCACAATCCACGTTACGCCGGAGCCTATGCCTATGGCCGCCGCCGCTATCGACGCACCATTGATGGCAAGAGGATTGTGCGTGAACAAGATAATGATGATTGGACGGCATGTATTCCAGATGCCCATCCCGGCTACATCAGTTGGGAGCAGCATCAGGAGAACCTGAGGATTCTGAAGTCGAACATCTGCCATAAATGGAACGCGGGGGTCGCATCACCTCCGCGCGAAGGTCCGGCACTGCTGCAGGGGCGGGCCGTGTGTGGGCAATGCGGCAGGCATTTTCGCATGCGCTACGCTGCCCGACGCGGCCGGCAGGAAGCCTGGTACGTTTGTGATCGCGCCCGTAGCGATCGCGGTGAACCCCTGTGCCAGGCGATCGCTGCACCTCCTGTCGACGAAGCCATCGGTATGCTGATCGCCGAGCAGATGACGCCGGCAGCCATCGAACTGGCGATTGAAGTCCGCAAAGAGATCGAAGCGCGACATGAAGAGGCGGATCGGCTGCGCTGTCGCGCGATCGAGCGCGCGCAAACTGAAGCCGATCTCGCCCAGCGCCGTTTCATGCTCGTCGATCCCAATAACCGCCTCGTCGCCGACACGCTCGAAGGCGAATGGAACGAGAAGCTCCGCATCCTGGCCAATGCCCGCGAAGAGCGCGAGCGCGCCCGGGAGCACGAATTCATCCTCGATAAGGCCGTCCACGAGCGGTTGGTCGCAATGACGGCGGACTTCAAAAAACTCTGGACCAATCCAGAGACCCCGAACCGCGAACGAAAGCGCCTGCTTGCCCACATCATCGAGGACGTCACCCTCCTCAAACTACCGAAAAGAGGCACAACCAAGGCTCATATTCGCTTCAAGGGCGGTAAAACCGAGACACTCGTCACCATGAGCCCAAAATCTCCCAGCCAGCAGATCAAGACGAACCCCGATATCATCGCACTGATCGATAACCTCCTCGACAATCATATTTTTTCCGAGATCGCAGAGATTCTCAACGATCAGGGATATCGTCCGGGCTCGGTGACGCGCCGTGACCAGCGCAATGCACGCTTCACAACCAAACGCGTCACCTATCTCGTTCGCGAATATAGGCTGAGATCACGCTATGACCGGCTCCGGGATCGCGGGATGTTGACAAAAAAGGAGGCGGCTGAACACCTCAATATCCATGAACATACACTCGCCAGATGGGCTGAACACGGCCTCGTCACCAGCCACGCCTACAACGGGCACTACTACCTGTACGAGCTTCCGAAGACGGATTTACCGCAAAAGCAATGCAGTCGATGGAACCAGCTCATCGATCGCGTCGCCGCCCGTAAGCAAAATGCCGGACACGCCAAAACCTTCAACTGAATGCGAAAGAGAGATGCAGTATGAATGCAGATCGTTGTAGGCCATCACCAAGCCGCTGCCATCCCAGTAGATCAGCTTCAGCCGGTCTGCTTTCCGTGACCGGAATACGAAGACCGTCCCTGTAAAAGGGTCCCTGTGCAACTCGTTTTTGACCAGCGCCGCTAGGCCATCGTGGCCCTTGCGGAAATCGACCGGCTTGGTGGCTACCATGATCCGAACCCGGTTCGACGGAAAGATCATGCCGGAACCGCGCAGGCACGCGCGACAGCGGCGATCCGCGCAGCAGATGCACCTTCCTCAATACGGATGGTGACAGGGCCGACGACAATCTCGGCGCGGGAGACTGCTTTCGCAGTCGGCGGCTCCGATACGGGCATCTCGACAACCATGGCCGCGAATTCGACTGCGTCTTCCGGCTCCGGTAAAACCAGCTTGCCCTGCCGTGCCAGCGTTCGCCAGGACGACAGGTGATTGGCCTTCAGCCCGTGACGTTCCGCGACCTCGTTCACCGTCACGCCCGGACGCAAGCTCTCCGAAACGATCTGCGCCTTGACCTCGTCCGGCCATTGACGGTGAGCCTCCCGTCGGCTCCGCCGCGTCGTGAGAACCTCCAACGTAGTCTCCATGGAGAAAATCCTTGTCGCTTCCATGGAACGTCGATCACAGATCAGGCGACATCGGGCAATGTGGGGCTAGAACACCGGTTACGAGGCGCTGGAGCCGGGCGCGAGCGTGTCGGCGATCGCCCATCGGATAGGCATTCGTCCGTCGCAGCTGTTCGCCTGGCGTCGTGACGCTCTGGACTATGCCGCCTCGCAGCGTTCGGCTGGCAAGGTCGCCTCGGCGCGCCCGGCTGCCCCGGTGATCGAGGTTGCTATTGGCGACATTGTCGTGCGCGCCGGCGCAGATGTCGACGAGGCGCACTTGCAGCGGGTGATCCGGGCGGTGCGTTCGGCATGATCCCGTCCGGCGTGAAGGTGTTCCTGGCCAGTCATCCGGTCGACTTCCGCAAGGGCCCGGACAGCTTGCTGTCGCTCGTGCGGGATGCCGGCAGTGATCCGTTCTTATGTGTCGGGCGAGATTATGTGGCGGATCCGTCCCGGCGCTAGCCGAGGCCCGTCTAATCTGGAATTCTCCGCCACATAATATTTAGATACTGTTCAGCAGTTGGAGCACGGCGTCATTTGGTCGGAAACGGACGCCAAGATCGCCGGCGACTCCAGCCTTCTCGAGACCTTTACGCATCATCTCGACATCGGCAGTGGCATAGCGGTGGGTTGTAGCGACCTGTGCGTGCCCGAGCCAGGCTTGGATCGTCAGAAGGTCAACGCCCGACTGGAGAAGCTTCATGGCCAGTGAGTGTCGGAAGATGTGCGGCGATATAGGCTTTTGGGCCAAGGCCGGCCTGATGTTCACGGCCTGGGCCACCGCTCGCCGCACGATGTGGGTTGCTCCGAAGCGCGTCAGGCGCTCGTTGCGGGCGCCGACGAATATCGGTCGCGGCTCGTGGCTCGCGATCCGTGTTCGGCCAACAAGGCTGTCAGTGCTCGCGCCAGATCCCGAGGAATGGGGATGATGCGGTCTCTGCGCCCTTTGCCGCGCAGCAGTACTTGTGGGTGCGACCGTTCCAACTGAAGGTCGTTTGCGTTGACGCCGGTAGCTTCGGAGACCCGCGCGCCGGTCCGTGCCAGGAACAGTAGAAACGTGCGGTCACGCCGACCGCGGGGCGACCTTGGATCAGGCGCTTCAATGAGGGCGTCCACTTCGGCCTTGATGAGGTGATGCGTCACCTCGACGTGCGCCCGTTTTATGGGAATCGTCAGCACGCGTTGGGCGACACCGAAGGACGCTGGATCGGAGGCTGCGACATGGTGGAAGAACGATCGGATCGCCGCTAGGCGGGCGTTGCGCGTGGAGATGGTGTTGTTCCGCTTCTCCTCGAGTTCGTCGAGAAAGGCGAGAATGAGGTCTCGATCGAGCTCCTCGAGCACCAACGCCGCCGGCTTCTTCCGCAACCGCGTGGCGGCAAAGAGGATGAGCATGCGCAAGGCGTCGCGATAGCTGGCCATGGTCGCGGGAGTCGCGTTGCGTTGCTTGGTCAGGCGTCGGCGAAAGTAGGACTCCAAGAGCGGTGCCAGGAGTAAGTGTTCACTCATGCTGCGCCTCCATCGAGGAAGGCGCGCTCCGCCGCCATGGCGAGAAGATCCACCGAGCCAGTGAGGTAGTAGGCTGTGTCACTGTAGTTGGCGTGGCCGAGATAGGTGGCGAGCACCGGGAGTAGCGCCTGGACGTTGGCGCGTTGTTGATGCCAAAGGCTCATGCGGGTCACGGCAAACCGGTGCCTAAGATCGTGCGGCCGCAACGGCTTGCCGTCATCAAGCCCTGCGAACTTGCGGACCTGAGCAAATCCGCTTTGCAAGCCAGTCGCCGAGAGGCGGTTGCCACGAGAGCTGAGGAAGAAAACCTGGTCCTTGGGACTGGGAAAAGCGGCATCGCGCGCACGGGCATAGCGGCGAAGCGCTGTTTGGGTCGTCGTGTGAACTGGAACGAGACGGTCCTTGCGGAACTTCGTCTTCCGAATGAGAAGAACCCCGTTGGTCAGATCGACGTCGGAACGATCAAGCCTGACCACTTCGCCCGATCGCAGTCCCGTACTTGCCAACAATCCGATCAGCGTCTCCATCGTCCGCCCCCTGAGGGGGATGCCTGGCGAAATGCGGGTGCATGCGTCGATGAGCGACGCCAACTCTGCCTCGCTGAGGATACGTGGAGGTGGAATCGCCCTGGATCTAGGAAAGGCTCTGCGCTCCAAGGATTCGGTTTGGGCGTCATAGACCGCGAGATACTCGTAGAAGCGGCGGAGCACGCCGTGACGAGTAGCGCGGCTGTTGGCGGCGCCGCCGAACGACAGGACGAAGTCCAGCGCCATCGTCCGGGTGGCGGGCGCATCGAATTGAGCGCGTTCAACGTAGCGGACGAAGGCGTGCAACGTACCGGCTTGTTTGCTGAAAGAGTAGCCGAGCGAGTGGCGCAGTTCGATGTAACGCTCGACCTTCTCGCCGAGGAATCGGGCGAAGGCGGTCATGCAGCGCCTCCGGGAAAGGGGAGTGCGACCTCGGCGAGCTGCGAGGCCGCAACCTTCACGTACAGCGCCGTTGTGTTGATACTCCGGTGACCAAGAAGATCGGCGACCTCGTTGATTGGCCTTCGCTGCCCGACAAGCTGGGTGGCGAGGCTGTGGCGCAGGAGATGTGCACCGGCGACCCGCCCGAGTTCGACCCCGCCATGCCGCAACCGCTTCCTCACGATTCTTGAAACAGGCGCCGCAGACTTGAACGCTCCCACCGGCGGCGTGAACGACAGGAACAGATACGGACTGTCCACCTTCGGTCGAGCGCGCAGGATGTAGTCGACGAGCGCCGCGCCGGTCTCCTCGAGGAGTGGCACCACCCGATCACGCTTGCCTTTGGTCCGCCGGATAAAAACCTCGCCAGTACGCCAGTCGATATCCTGCAGTCGAATGGCACGTAACTCGCCGTTGCGAATGCCCGTGGTGGCGAGCAGCAGCAGGACGGCTCGATCGCGGATAGCGACCGGCGTCGTTGGGTCGATCGCATCGATTGCGCGCCGAACGTCACCCCATGCAAGGCGTGGCGGCAGATGCGCCAAACGCCAATACGGCGTTCTCGGCACGATGCGGGCAAGATCTTGGTGATGGTGGCCAGCCCAACATAAGAACCGAAGAAATGTTTGAATGTGAGAAGTCGCTGCCGTGCGGGTGCCGGAGGTCGCCGATAGCGACAGCCGATACTCGACAGCAGCAAGCACGTGCTCAGCTGTCAACGCCTCAAGACTTTGGCCGGGGCGGTGATGGCGGAACCAATCCAGAAAACGGCGGCCGCCCAGAAGAACGCCTTCGCGGGTCTTCGGCTCCAGGCCCCGTACCCTGCGCAGATAGTCCGAAAAGGAGGCCAGAAGCGGAGCATCCGGATCATTCTCTTCACCTGAAACGGAAATAATAAACCGCTCCGGAGCCACTCGCCGTGCATGAGCCAGAGCCGATACTGCCCCAATGCGCGGAGTATCACTAGTAAACGCGCCCAAATAGCTGTCAATTACATCTTGATGGATCGGCATCGGACCACAGTGCGTCAAGGCAAACTGGCTAAAACGCGCAATCCGGCTCAGGTAAATGAACCGCGCCGGGTTTGCCGGAGGCTCCAACTTCTGAGAAAGTGGAGCCGATATGAGCAAGACAACAAACAAATTTTCACCTGAAGTCCGCGCCCGAGCAGTGCGGATGGTTTTGGATCACCAAGGGGAATATTCCTCGCGATGGGCGGCGGTTTCCTCGATCGCCGCCAAGATCGGCTGCATGGCGCAGACGCTCAATGAATGGGTGAAGAAGGCGGAAGTGGACGATGGTTCCCGGCCTGGACTCCCAAGCGAAGTCGCCGAGAAGATGAAGGCTCTGGAGCGGGAGAACCGCGAGCTTCGGCAGGCCAATGAGATACTGCGCAAAGCGTCCGCTTATTTCGCGATGGCGGAGCTCGACCGCCCATTGAAGCGATGATCTCCTTTATCGACGAACACCGCTCCGTATTCGGGGTCGAGCCGATCTGCAGGCTGCTGCCGATTGCCCCATCAACCTACTACGAGAACGTTGCCAAACGCCTGGACGTGGACCGGTTATCGGTCCGCGCCCGCAGCGACATTGCCTTGAAGATCGAGATACGCCGTGTGTTCGAGGCGAACTTCCGCGTCTACGGCGTGCGCAAGGTCTGGCGGCAATTGAAGCGGGAGGGCTTCGATATAGCCCGCTGCACCGTCGCCCGGCTCATGCGATCGATGGGACTTCAGGGTATCATCCGGGGCAAGCCGATCCGCACGACGATCCCGGACAAGACGGCTCCGAGCCCGCTCGATCGGGTGAACCGCCAGTTCAAGGCTCCTGCGCCGAACAGGCTCTGGGTTTCGGATTTCACCTATGTGGCCACCTGGCAAGGCTTCGTCTACGTGGCCTTCGTCATCGACGCCTTCGCGCGCCGGATTGTCGGCTGGCGGGTGAGCCGGACGGCGCATGCCGGGTTCGTCCTCGATGCTTTGGAACAGGCGCTTCATGAGCGGCGTCCCGTTCATGGTGGCGGCCTGATTCACCACTCGGACAGGGGCGTTCAATACGTGTCGATTAAGTATTCGGAGCGATTGGCGGAGGCAGGCATCGAGCCTTCCGTCGGAAGCGTCGGCGACTCTTACGACAACGCCCTCGCCGAAACGATCAACGGCCTCTACAAGGCCGAGGTCATCCATCGGCGAGGACCGTGGCGCAGCTTCGAAGCGGTTGAATTCGCCACTCTGGAATGGGTCGACTGGTTCAACCATCGACGGCTTCTGGAGCCCATCGGCAACATTCCCCCCGCCGAAGCCGAGGAGCAGTATTACGCCATGCTGGACGAACCAGCCATGGCTGCATAACTTAAACCAAACAGCCTCCGGCAAACCCGGCGCGGTTCAAAATCTTGGCGGACGCTCGCTTATAACCGAGCGCGAAAAAATGCTCCGCGAGGCGATCCATCTCGCCACCAAGCGCACCACTACGCAGGCGCTTGAGCACCCCACGATACGAGAAATAGAACTCGAGCATGTTGTCCCTCCGAATAGCGGCGCGGGGGATCCCGCACCCATCTCAAGAGGCACAAAATATTATGTGGCGGAGAATTCCAGATTAGACGGGCCTCGGCTGGCGCCGGGACGGATCCGCCACATAATCTCGCCCGACACATAAATAGGGATCGGCCGCAAGAGCTGACGCCACCAAAGCCACCAGGCCATTCATGCCGCGCCGGAAGTCGACAGGTTGCGTCGCAACCATGATCTTCACGCCATTTGGCGAAACTCCGATCACCGGCACCCTCTCAACGCCGCCACCATCGCTTGTGCCAGCTCAGGCGCTACCGAGCCGATAACCGTCATGCGCGCGCCAGCAAGCTCGATCTCAATCCGACCCGCGGCGAAGTGGGCAAAATCCGACGGCGAGCTCTCGGGAGGCGTTCGATCGCCAACCACCGTCACCGGCACGAACATCGCCTGCTGCGCGCAGGTCTTGGCAGAGCGAAGAGAGGTCAGGCCAGCTTCCCGACGCCAGACGTTCAGCAAGCCGCGATTGACGCCCCAGCGCCGGGCAACGGCCGAGATGTTCACGTCAGGTTCTGCGCTTTCCGCAAGAATCCGCGCATTCTCCTCGTCAGTCCAATTCCGCCGCTGCCGCCGACCGGTGATCACCTCGATCCGACCTTTCCCTCATGCCTGGCTTCATGCATGCCTTCAAGCATGGCATCAGCGCGATCTCCAACCATTCCATTCCGCTCCTATCGATGAAGAAGCTTATCTCGCGGCCTCAATCTCAAAAGGAAAGGTGGGGTGTTTGTCGCGCTCACATTTATGCAGGGCGCGATTTTTTTCTAAGCTCGTCAGCTTGTCGAAAGGTGACGAGCTTAGCTTGAGGAGGTGGATGCAGAAGACGGCATCGCCGCCCATTGACAAATAAGATAAACGCCGGAGTACCTGATGGTCGCAGTAAATGGAAGTTTTGGCAGCTTCGGTGCTCTCTTGGCCCGTACAGGGGGTCATGAGCGTTCGAACCGACAACCGTCGGACGTACCTGATCATAAAAGGCCGGCCGATCCTAACACGCAGCCAGACCCCAAGAGGTCCGAAAGGGGGCACGATTGGACGGACATTCCGCTTACTTCTGGCGACGGCTCGCAAACTGCATCTCAACAAGAAGCCTTTCAGCTGGCTCTCAACGCCGTAGCGTTAACTATCATGAACGATGTCATGGCTGATGCCGAGGAGGCTATGGCAGAGACAGAAGAGGATACCTGATGCTGGATAGAGGTCCTCGTCAGGAGTCGGCGTGTCGTTGATGACGGCACAATTGGAGAAAGGAAAGCAATATGTCAAGTAAAGTTGGGTCCAATAGTAGCAAAGGTAGTTCAGGAGCCACGGGATCTACAAATACAAAGGCCAAGAATGATGGGGCTGATGCGTTCAAAGCGCAAATGGAGGAGCTGGCGGCGGTTAGCACCGAGGCTACGAATAGGAGTATGTTGCTACGCACTGTTACAACGCAACTCTCGACGGTCAAGAAGGTCGCCGACGAGCGCGTTCAATAATGTTTGAAGCGTGACTCACGTAGTCTCGGTCGCAGCATTTGGTGACGCGATGTGGAACTGAAATGAGTCGCACGGCAATTGCCGTGCGGCTTCTATCCTTGTGCGGAAGAATATCCTTGAATGACACGATTGCTCTTCATTTCGAAATCCTGTCTGGCCTCTATTGCGGGCTGACCGGTGTGCTGGATCCAGAAGCGAAAGTAATCGGTAGTGGCCTCGACGCCGACATAATCTTTATCGAGCAAGGATTAGCGCCTCAACATCTTCGCATCACTTTTCTTGCAGATTCGATCGAAGTCGAAACCCTTGGAGCCGGAATTAGCGTTCAGGGCAAAGGGAATATTGCCGCCGGCGAGCGTGTTGTGCTTCCTATTCCGGTCGTGATC
This sequence comes from Rhizobium sp. YTU87027, assembly GCF_050644135.1. Classification (NCBI taxonomy): domain Bacteria; kingdom Pseudomonadati; phylum Pseudomonadota; class Alphaproteobacteria; order Hyphomicrobiales; family Rhizobiaceae; genus Rhizobium; species Rhizobium sp. YTU87027. The sequence continues at coordinate 331,882 of NZ_CP098442.1, forward strand.
GACGTAGGCGCGATGTCCATGCTCTGGTCGGCAGAGGGTGCAGCGCCCGCTGAATCAGTCGACACACCACGCCTCTCGATCCGCATACTGGCCTTCGTACTATTGGGCTCCGTCGGGATCGGCGCGCTCGCAATGATTTTCTCCTACTACGTTAGCGCCGATGTATCGAGCGCCAATTCACCTGCTGCTATCCCTAAACCCAAGCTGACCGAAAACCACGCTGACAATCAGACGGCCGTTGCAGCGGCCAGAGATCTGCAACGGGAAGCGGCTAGAGCAGGCCTGCTCAATATTAAGGTCGACTGGGCCAAGGGGGTTGTTACAGCTGAAGGCACCGTCTCGTCTGCATCGGCCACCAGTTGGCAGAAGGTTCAGGAGTGGTTCGATCATCGCACAAATGGAGCTCTAACACTGGTCAATAAAGTGATCACCAAAGAGGAGAAGGCACCGTCGGCAATCGCGATTGAAGCAGTGTGGCGCGGGTCCTCGCCGTATGTTGTCATTGATGACGAGAAGTACTTCGTCGGGGCCCTTTTGGATGATGGATGGACAATCGATCGGATCGAAGACAGCCGCGTGCTGCTGAGCCGGAATGGCCACGTTGCTTCTCTCCCCTATTAAGTGCTTTCCGGTTCGCAGGCCATAGGAGAACTCCAATGCTCAAGCTGCCCCACCTGCCCTGTTGCACTCGGTATCATCCGGAGATGCAGGAGTAAATTGTTGTCCCGTTACGGCGGCTGCTCCTGCTCCAGCAGATCGGCCACCAGCTTAATCAAGGGCGAGACGATAGCGGCACAGGACCCAGCGTGAACGACGAAGGTCTCCGAAGCAGGTGGTGTCGCGCGCTTATCCCCAGGCAAGGCGCGATTTCCTGTGCTCCCTCTTTTACGTCTGCCTCGCATGTGAAAAGAGCGCAGGAAACTTGCCCCGGTTGCGGCACCTACATCCGATCATTTTCGGGATGTTCAACTGCTGCGACTTCTCGCCTCTGCGCTCGTAACGGCCGATGTTGGCGGTGGAGCCTGACGGGCCTGGACACGCTGTATACACCCGGGGCCACCGCTTTCGCAGTCTCAGTCTCGAGCGTCGCCATGCGCTGGTGGACCTTCGAAAGCTGCGTAAAAGCAGAGCAATTCTCAAACGATAAAAAGGGCCTCCATGGGAAATATCATTCGTAACCTCATCGAGCGCGCGCCGGCCAGCCCGGACTTAATGGTTGCGCTGATGCTGCTTATGGCAGTGGCTATGATGGTGATGCCAGTACCAACCGCAGTGATCGACACACTGATTGGATTCAATATGGGTTTGGCCATACTGCTGCTAATGGTTGCTTTGTATATCAGCACACCCCTTGAATTCTCTTCTTTGCCAGGCGTCATCTTGATTTCCACGGTCTTCCGTCTGGCGCTCACCATCGCAACGACGCGATTGATCCTGGCCGAAGGCGAGGCGGGCAGCATCATCCACACGTTCGGCGATTTCGTAATCTCAGGCAATATCGTCGTAGGTATCGTCATATTCCTAGTCGTGACCATGGTGCAGTTCATGGTCCTCGCGAAGGGCGCTGAACGCGTAGCAGAAGTGGCCGCCCGCTTCACGCTCGACGCCCTGCCGGGCAAGCAGATGGCGGTCGACGCAGAGTTAAGGAACGGCGATATAGATGCCAGCGAATCTCGCAGGCGGCGCGGCGCATTGGAGAAGGAAAGCCAACTTTACGGCGCTATGGACGGCGCGATGAAGTTCGTGAAGGGTGACGCGATCGCGGGGCTCGTCGTTATTTTCATCAACATGCTGGGTGGGATTTCGATCGGTTTGCTTTCGAAAGGTATGCCCTTCGGCGAGGTGTTGCGACATTATACCCTTCTCACCATCGGTGATGCGCTAATCTCGCAGATCCCGGCCCTGCTGCTCTCAATTACCGCGGCGACCATCGTCACTCGTGTAACTGGGGCCGGGAGCCTCAACCTTGGGACCGACATAGTCAATCAACTCACGGCGAGCAGGCGAGCATTACGGTTGGCGGCTTCCGTCTTGGTTGCGATGGGGTTCATTCCTGGCTTCCCTCTACCCGTCTTTTTTATCTTGGCCGCGGTATTCGCCGCGGCAAGCCTTCTAAAGGGTGATGTGCTGGGCGCCGGCGGTGTCGATGCTACACCTGCAGCTCCAGTGGAGCCTCAAAACCAAACGATGCCTGCGGAGGCATGTCCAATCGCTCTCTTCCTTGCGCCGAACGTTATGCAAGCCATCGACCAGGTCGAACTAAAACAGCATATTGCACGCGTGTCGCAATTGGTCTCAGCCGATCTTGGCATCATTGTTCCCCGCATCCCTGTTGCGGTCGATCAGCGGCTGCCCGAGTCGAAATTCAGAATAGATATCGAGGGCGTGCCGGTAGAACAGAATCTGATTGATTCGACACAGCTAATGCTTAAAGACGATCGGGCGAACATTCAGTTGAGCGGCATCCCCTTTCGCCAAGATTCTAAAAAGGACATAATCTGGGTCGAACAATGCCATGCGCAGGCTCTTAAGGCTGCCAGCATCCGACATCATCGCCCCAGCGAACTCCTCGCGTTGCGTGTGCAAGGGGCGTTAACCCGCTATGCACCGCGCTTGGTCGGCATTCAGGAGACCAGCCAATTGTTGGGGCGGATGGAGCAGGAATATGCTGATCTGGTAAAGGAGGTGCTGCGCACGACACCGATTCCTCGGATTGCCGACGTACTGCGCCGTCTGCTGGATGAAGGTATCCCGATCCGCAACACCCGCGTTGTCTTGGAGGCATTGGCCGAACGGAGCGAACGTGAGCAAAATGTCGCCCTTCTCACCGAGTACGTTCGTTCTGATATGAAGCGGCAGATCTGTCACCGCTATGCCAATGAACACGGAATCGTGCCCGCGTTCATTATCGAACGTGAGACTGAGGATGTGGTGCGCAGCGCGGTTCGGGAATCGGCCGCGGGGCCCTACCTCGCCCTAGAGGATCGGCAAAGCGAAGCACTACTGTCACAGATGCGTCAGATCCTATCCAGCACAGCGCCTGATCAGACCCGGCCTGTCGTATTAACTGCAACGGATATCCGACGCTTCGTCCGCGGCTTTCTCGCACGAAATCAGATTGATCTTGCTGTGCTGTCTTACCAGGACCTCGCGCCCGACTTCACCATCCAGCCCGCCGGATCCGTTAAGCTCCGCCTTGAAACAACAGTGGACCGTCAGGGGCTCGCGATTTCCGCATTGCCGCAAGTTGATAGCCAAGACCTCGATGATAGGTGAGAACTGAAGATGACTTCGCATAAGAATACAGTCGCTGCAACATTAGTTTCATATCGATTGAACTCAGTCCTCTTCGCAGTACTCGCCATCCTGCCTCTCGGAGGTTGCGCCAGCTGGAATAAGCCAGCTCTTTCGGTGAAGGAGACGTCGCCCCCATCGTTGCTCGGCGCCAATCATATCGACCCGGCAATGCGCGAACGCATATTGAGCGCAGTTGGCAAAATTTCTGAAGAGCAAGCGTTACACAATCTGAAGCAGCATCCAGATAATATTGATGCGGCAATCAGTTTTACCAAGATATTGCTGGCGCAGAAACGAGGACATGAGGCGCTTCAGGTACTCGACGGAGTGCTTGCTACGGATCCAAGTAATCTGCGTGTATTGAACGCGAAAGGAGTTGTCTTGGATCTTCAGGGCCGGCATGACGCCGCACAAGTGCTATATCGGCAAGCTCTCAAAGCAGAGCCAGACAATCAGATGTTGCAACACAATTTGAACCTGTCCTTGGATACAGACGGGAAGTCCGATCCACGTGCGTTGGCACCGTAGCATAACTGTGCGCAGCACAGCCTCGATGGTATCCGTCCGAGCGAGACCGCCTTTGAATATTGGATAAAACTGTTCAGACCCTGTCCTTATTCCCAGGCATAAGGACAGTTGGGCAGATGGAGATTTTTGAAGGGGACAGCGGGTCTCGGGTGAGCCGTCTTGAGGTGATCAACACCGGACGGCGGCGTCGATTTACTGAGGATGAGAAGCTGCGGATTGTCGCAGAAAGCTTTGCGGGGAGAGGCCGGGCGTCGGCCACGGCCCGTCAGTACGGCATCAGCCGCTCGCTGTTAAACCGTTGGCGCAAATCGGTTCGCCAGGGTTTGCACAGCCAGAAACAAACCGATGGTTTTGTGCCGGCGTTCGTCATGCCGGAAACTTTTGTGCCGGTGAAGCAGGTCACTCCACCTGCTGCGATGGAGCATCCGGTAGCGCCTCCTTCCGGCCGCATGGAGATTGTCGCGGCGAACGGCCGTCGTGTGGTCGTGGACGGCAGCGTCGACGTTGAGGCGCTGCTGCGGATCATGCGGGGTCTGGAGACGTTGCGGTGATCACGCTTCCTTCCGGTCAAAATGTGCGGGTGTGGATTGCAACGGGCCATACCGACATGCGGTGTGGGTTTCCATCGCTTGCGTTGCGGGTGCAGGAGGTGCTGAAACTGAACCCTCTGGACGGCAATCTTTTTGTATTCCGCGGTCGTAGCGGATCGCTGATAAAAGTGATCTGGAGTGACGGCCAGGGGAGCTGCCTTTTTACAAAAAAGTTGGACCGCGGCCGGTTCGTCTGGCCGTCTGCGGAAGGCGGCGCGATCGCGATATCACCCGCGCAGCTGAGTTATCTTCTGTCCGGGATCGACTGGAGGCACCCTCAAGAAACCTGGCGGCCGACGAAGGTCGGCTAGCATTATTCAATTGAAAATACAGGGGAAATCTGATCGAATGGCTTCATGATCTCAAAGCCTGTCGATCTTCCTGTGGATGTTGTTGGCGCTTACCTGGCGCTGCTTGGCGAGCATGAAGCCTTGCAGGCTAAACACGCTATCGCAGTTGCGGAAGCGGCCAATGCGCAGGCGATGCTCTCTGACAACGAGGCGCTGATCGTTGCTCTGGAATTGAAGATCGAGAAGCTCAGGCGCGAGTTGCGAGGCCAGCGCTCTGAACGCACGGCGCGCCTGCTCGACCAGTTGGAACTGCAGCTCGAGGAACTCGTGACGGCGGCGACGGAGGACGAGGTCGCGGCACAGGCAGCAAGCGCCAGAACCTCGAGCGTACGTTCGTTCACGCGCAAACGACCGGTGCGCAAGCCATGGCCGGACGATATCGAGCGCGAACGTATCGTCATCGAGCCGCCGACGACTTGCGCCTGCTGTGGTGGTTCACGCTTGTCGAAGCTGGGCGAGGACGTCACCGAGACGCTGGAAGAGATTCCGCGCCGGTTCAAGGTGATCGAGACGGTGCGGGAAAAGTTCACGTGCCGTGACTGTGAGGCGATCAGTCAGACGCCGGCACCGTTCCATGCCACGCCGCGCGGCTTCATCGGTCCTCATCTGTTGGCGACGATCCTGTTCGACAAGTTCGGCATGCACAGCCCGCTCAACCGGCAGAGTGCCCGGTTCAAATGCGAGGGGATCGATCTTTCGACCTCGACGCTGGCCGACCAGGTCGGGTACGCAACAGCCGCTCTCATGCCTGTCTTCGATCTGATCGAGGCGCATGTCTTTGCGGCCGAGCGTCTTCACGGTGATGACACCACCATTCCCATTCAGGCCAGGGACAAATGCACGACCGGACGCATATGGACTTACGTATGCGATGACCGGCCATTCGGGGGAACAGCGCCGCCAGCCGCAATCTATTATGCGTCGAGTGACCGGCGCGGCGAACATCCGCAGAAGCACCTGGCCAGATACGGCGGCATTCTACAGAGCGATTGCTACAATGGCTTCGAGCCGATCGCTGTTGCCGCAACGAAAGAGGTGCCGATCACCTTCGCCTTTTGCCATGCGCATGCGCGGCGTAAATTCTTTGAGCTGGCCGATATCCAGAAGAATGCGCGGGATCGCAAACGCAAGGGCAAGCCGATCTCGCCGATCGCGCTTGAGGCCGTCAAGCGCTACGACGAATTGTTCGGGATCGAGCGGCAGATCAACGGATTGAGTGCCGAAGAACGACTGGCTGCGCGGCAGGAGAGAAGCAAGCCGCTGTTCGATGACATGCACGAGTGGTTGACGAAGGAACGCGCCACGCTCAGCAGATCGTCCGAGGTCATCGAGCCGATCGATTACATGCTCAAGCGCTGGGAGGGCTTTGCCCTCTTCCTCGAAGACGGTAGAGTTTGTCTCACGAACAACGCAGCCGAGCGGGCGCTGAGAAGTGTCGCATTGGGAAGACGGAACTGGACCTTCGCCGGTTCCCAGCGTGGGGCCGATCGTGCCGCTGTCATGCTGACCGTCATCACCACCTGCCGCCTCAACGATGTCGACCCAAAGGCGTGGCTTGCCGATGTCCTGGCTCGCATCGCCGACCATCCTGTGACGCGCCTGCACGAACTGCTGCCCTGGGAGTGGAAACGTGCATCGCCGGCAACCGTAATGCTGGCGGCCTGACGATGGTGGCTTCTGCCGTCCGCCTGAAGGTCACCCTCGATCATGTCGAGCCGATAGTGATGCGGCGCGTTGTCGTACCGTTCACCATCAGGCTCAGTCGGCTGCACGAGGTATTGCAGGCGGCGATGGGCTGGACCAACAGCCACCTTTACGAATTCCGCATGCGTGACGTCGGCTTTGGTTTGCCAGACGAGGAATGGGGGGATGGTCCGATCGATGCCCGCAGGGTCTCGCTGCTGTCGGCAGTCCAGGACACCGGTGCGAAATCGTTCAAATACCTTTACGACTTTGGCGACGGTTGGGAACACAGCATCAAGATCGAGCGCACCTTTCCTGCAGTCGGCACGGAAGGACCGATGCTCCTCGAAGCAACGGGACACTGCCCGCCTGAAGACGTTGGTGGTCCATGGGGTTATCAGGAGTTCCGCGAGGCGCTTGCAGACCCGGCGCACGAGCGACATGCCGAAATCCTAGAATGGTGGGGCAGCAGCGATTACAATCCCAACAGCGCCAACTTCTCGCAGCTCAACAAAGCCGTCGATGACCTCGCCGCAAAATGGGTCCGAAAAGCGCGACGCAAAACCTGAACACCGGGCTGTGGGTGAAAGCCGAAACTGGATTTTACCGTGTAAACAACCGGCGGAATAGTTCTTCCGAACGCCGTAGACCTTCGTCCGTCAGGACCAGCGACTTCGACTTGTTCAACGGATCACACAGGACCGCGTCATCGATTTTGTCCTCGTCGATCTCCATTCTGCTATGCTACCACGCGCGAGACCCCAAGTCCCGCGGCCCACCTCGGATGGATACCCTCGATGCGCATGTCGAAAGTGGTTGAAACGGGCCCTTATTTATCAGATAGAAGCGCACTAGCTCTTTGCCAAACCGGCTTGCCTGAACTACCTTCCTTGTCGAGCAGCCAGCATTTGCCGGTGCTCCGTGTGGGCAAACGGATGACGCGGGTGAACGCTGGGGAAAGCTTGACGCGGTAAATTGCAACGCAAGCGTCCTGCCGCTTCCGATTGTAGCCCCGCTTTTCATTAGACTTAACGTGATAGGCGGTGAAGGCGGCGTCATACAGCGTTGTCAGCTGACGGGCATGCATCGGCCCGCCCGCGGTGGGATTTCGACTGACGCCCTTGGAAGACGGCCCTTTGTTCATCAGCAAGATCGATCTGCAAAAGTTCATCCAAGCGCGCGAGTAGCTGGCCCAGGGTCTCCGCCGAGGCCGGCCATGGAGCGATGGCTGGCAACTCCGGCTGCAGTTCTAGGAGGTGGACGACCTCTCCGCAGTGATCCACGCACCGTCTTCGATCTGGCCCAACAGATCTAATGGAGGTCGGCAGTTGTTCGGTGGTCGCTTAGCTTTGCGAGCAGACCGTGCGACACCGACGCAAACTCCGATAGCCTCTCTAAGACCCCTTCCAAATCGGCGCAGCGCTCTGGCTCGAGCTGCCGCCCCCTTGCTCAACATTACAGCTTCGTCCGTCGAGATGAATGCCGGGAAAACGTCGTCTATGGAGGTTGCCAGCGGACGAACATGCCCGTTCTGACGCGGGAGGATTTCCCCGACGGGTGCTTCGAACCCGTTCGCCTGCGGGCTAGCCTTGAGTTGCACGGGAGCGATCTGCGATTGCAGGTGCATGTGCATGTGCATGTGCATGTGCATGTGCATGATCGTGGTATCGATTAGCCAGCCGGTGTGCAACTGTAGTGTGGCCTGATGGAGTACAATGCGGAGCCAGGCAGACTTCCACACGATGACGCGCGTGCGGCCCAGTTTGCTCAGAGCATGGGCGAGAGAAGTCCCGCTTTATTGGTCAGACCGCCGCGACGTCGCCCGTGCCTTAACTTGCGGCTAAAGGTTTGGCGAATCTTGGTTTGCTCGCCGACAATCCCGGAACTGCGCGCGCGCCTAACCTGCGCAAATATGTTCATCGCGTTTGCGTCGAATAGACGGACTTAATTGCTGATACAGCACTAGGCCAAGCCACGCGCCAAGTGCCGGTCGTTAAGCAACAATGCCCGTCGCCATGGGGCGAATGGCTTTCGTATTGCCGGCGACGGTATGGCGCGCTGTTGCGGACGATTTGTTCGCCCGGCCTCCAAATAGCCCTTTCCGTTCAGCCGGTTTCGACCAGCGGCCGCATCCCGTCGGGATCGATCCCGCTGACCAGAAGACTGGCGTTCAGCCCCGAGCAGCGTGTGGACAGCAGCTCACGCTGGGATAGAGCCTGCGGCATGCATCCACCCCCTGAATGTAACTGATTGAAAGAATGGATTTTTCTAAACCGCTTCTCGAAGATAACCCTTTCAACCATCCGAACGATGGGCACCTGGACAATGCCGGAGCTCGTAGACCTTGGGCCGCACTGAGGAGAATCGATGCTAGAAAAAATCATCAGGGAGGTTGGTAGTGTTTTGGGCCCGCCGACCGACGGTTCCGATCCAATAGTCTTCACATGCTGCTGCCCGCGAGCTTTTCGGCGTTTGCATGCTCGTGCCAAGGCAACGAGTTGCGTGAATTCTGCTGTCACCTTAGCTCAATAGCCGGCGGCGACCTGCTCCGATTCTTCTAGTTTGATTATGAGGCGAAATGCGAACGCTACTCGTTGATCATCATGCGGAACTTGCACGCGCGGTACTTGCTGCGCTCGCGGATAGCGGGTTTGCCGTTGATGTAGCTTGCACTCTCGAGGAGGCCTCGTGTGCATTTCATTGCGCGAGCTATGAAATTCTCCTGCTGGAGTTGGTTCTGCCCGATGGCGACGGCTTAGGCTGGTTGAAGCAACTAAGAAGCGAGGGCCACTCAGTTCCCGCCGTCGTTATGAGCTGCTTCGACGATCGCGAGAAGCGAATTGCCTCTTTCAATGGTGGCGCGGACGATTTCCTGCGCAAGCCCGTCTCTCCTGTTGAGCTCATCGCTAGAATGCGGGCCATTCAGCGCCGGGCGATACAGTTGACCGATCCCATCCTTGTATTTGGAAATCTCAACTTCGACCCAATCAGTCGAGCGCTTACCGTTGCAGGTGATCGGCTGACGATCGCACGTCGGGAGCTATGTATTCTTGAGCATCTACTTAAGCGTGCCGGCCGCATCGTGCCGCGTGCGCAGCTGGAAGGTCACCTCTATTCGTTCAACGAGGAGGTGACTACCAACGCGCTCGAAGTCGGGATTTATCGCTTACGTGGACATCTGAGTAGGTCAGGTGCGACGCCACAGATAAAGACTGTTCGTGGCATTGGCTACATTCTTGAATTGCCTGGCGCGGTATCAGCATGATTGGTCGAATGTGAAAGAAAGACTGCCTTGAAGATTGTTCCAATTCATCATCCTGACACCCATCGGCCGCTGGCTCTCATCGGAGGACCGAGGCCCCCTAGTCGTCTTTACTTGGGCCCTCTCATCTGCGCGCTCATGCTGTTATCTCCGCTCTCTACCGCGGCCCAAACCAGCGGGGATGAAGGGGCGCTGCGTGCCACTTCCAGTAGTATCAATGCCACGCTAAACCTCTCCTCTTCGCTCGGCCAGACAGTCCGTCTCCCCGCGCCAGCCGCTACGATCTTTGTTGCCGACCCGACGATTGCGGACTACCAGGCACCCTCGAGCGAAACCATCTTCGTCTTTGGCAAGAAACCCGGGCGGACTACCCTGTTCGCCTTGAACGACAGAGGCGTGGCTCTCGCCCAGATGCAGATCGTCGTTACGGATCCAATCGGCGAGCTGCGAGCCATGTTGAGGGATCAGGTCGGAGACTATCCGATCCGTGTCAAGTACACCCCGCGCGGCGCGATCCTTAGTGGTACAGCGCCCGATGCCGAAGCCGTCGACACTGCGAAAAGAATTACCGAGCAATTTCTCGGTGACGGTGCGCAGGTGGTCAATAAGATCAAGGTCGCAGGGTCGCTGCAGGTGAATCTCAGTGTGCGGGTAGCGGAGGTCTCCCGTGGCGCGATGAAGGAGCTTGGGATTAACCTGTCGGCCCTCGGGCAAATCGGAAGTTTCAAGGTGGGTTTGTTAGGCGGCGGCGGTAGAGGCGCCAGCTCTGGTGCCGCTAGTGGTGGTGGTACAGCAGAAATTGGATACAATGATGGTAATATCAACATCGGCGGGGTTCTCGACGCGCTGGCCAAGGAGCACGTCGCTTCCATCTTAGCGGAACCGAATCTCACTGCGATGTCCGGCGAAACCGCCAGCTTCCTCGCTGGCGGGGAATTCCCCGTTCCTGTCCCACAGGAAAATGGGCAAGTCTCAATTGAATTTCGTCGCTTCGGCGTTAGCCTGGAATTCATACCCACCGTTCTCAGCAACAACCAGATAAATATTCGCGTAAAGCCGGAAGTCAGTGAACTCACGTCACAAGGTGCCGTTCAATTCAGCGGAATTTCCGTGCCCGCAATTTCTACCCGCCGAGCCGATACAGTCGTCGAACTCGCCAGTGGGCAGAGCTTTGCAATTGGTGGGCTCATCAGGCATACCGTAACCAATGATATCAGTGCATTTCCCGGACTCGGTCAGGTGCCGATCCTTGGCGTCCTATTCCGTTCGTCGTCGTTTCAAAAAGAGGAGTCGGAATTGGTCATTCTGGTCACTCCTTACATCGTCAGACCGGGGTCAAACCCGGACCAGATGAGCGCACCCACGATGGCGTCGCCCTTGGATGGGGGGGCCACTGGATCGAATTCGCTACGTCTGCCGCAGAGCCGCGCTACTGGCCGCACTGGCATGCCAAGCGGCAAGAGCAGTGTCGGCTTTATCATCGAATGACGTTCCGGGGCAAAGTTCACCTAGTCGCTCTAACAGCAAGCCTGAGTGGCTGCGCAAGCCCGCCGATCCATGTTGAGCCATCGACACCCACCATAATCCAGCAGGAGACCAGCGTCTTGATTCTAGAGAGCCTTCGCGCCTCCGAACTGCAGCGCTTGCGTATTTTCCTTGGGAGGGCCAGCGGTGGTCGGCGCGACGCACTTCATCTGCTAATCAGCGGGTCGCCCCCGCTCAGCACAGAGGCAGTGCATCAGGCAAAACAGATGGGCATCTACGCTTCCAATATTCAGTTATTTAACCAACACGAGGGCGGCCATTCAGCGCGAATAGAGGCGATCGTCTATGATGCGAGACCTTCTGACTGCCCGTCATTGTCCAGCACTTTGCCCAATGACGTTGACCAGCCGCTGGGCTGTTCGACGCGCCATAACCTCGCGGTGATGGTAAACGATCCGCGGGATTTGTTCGACAATCAAGTTATCAAGGCAAGCAACGGCGAGCGCGCGGCCGCACCAGTTGCCAAATACAGGACATTCACGGCAGACAAAAATGAAGAATAACCCGCGGCTAATCCCGGGAGCTGACCTGCGTTCGAAGACATGAACCTCTACGGGCAAGTGACTAACAGCGTCCTTGACCATTACTGTCGCAGCTTCAACTTCCCCAACGAATGGGCGACCGGTGTTGTCGCCGATGACTGCTGTACGGGAGGAATCATCGTCAGTCCGATGATCAGCCCCTTGAGATACTGCAAAGTAGTTAAGGCCGACAGCCGGACTTCCGCAGCCGCGACAGAAGCCGATCCAGTGCCCGAGAGCCGAATAGCAAGGTTGAGCGCCCATGTCGCCGAGGCGAGTTTGACGCCATGCGCGACCGCAAGATGAGACGCGCGAAAACGCTTGCCGTAATGGGAAGAAGAATAATTGTTCCTGGTGCTTCGATTCCCTACCCTTTTGCATGCCCGCCCGGTCGCTGACAAATATCATCCTCCGGCTGCTTTTCCTCTCGATTTGACGCGCATCAAAGAAGCGGGCGCAGCATGTCTTAAAAGGTGTTCAAGGGGCTAAACCGACTTAAGAAACAGGAGACATGCAATGCGTTTGAAATTCTGTCCGATCGCAGCTACGGCAGTCTTGATTGCTTCGGCCGCGCCGTCGATGGCGGCCGACCATCAGATTCAGATGCTGAACAAAGGTGCGGATGGCGCGATGGTGTTCGAGCCGGGCTTCCTCAAGATCGCTCCCGGCGACACCGTAACCTTCATTCCCAAGGACAAGGGCCACAATGTCGAGACCTTCAAGGGCCTCATTCCCGACGGCGTCCCTGAATTTAAGTCCAAGTCGAGCGAGCAGTACCAGGCGAAGTTCGATATTCCGGGCGCTTACGTGCTGAAATGCACTCCGCATGTCGGCATGGGTATGGTCGCGCTGATCCAGGTTGGCGATAACCCGGCCAACCTCGACGTGATCAAGAACGCGAAAGTGCCGAATATGGTGCGCAAGCGGCTTGATGCCGGCCTTGCGCAGATCACGCAGTAACTATATCGGCACTGCGGATGGCGGCGCTCGCCTGCCATCCGCCACCGGCTGTAAGATGAGCCACAAGCGCAAATTCTCTGTTTCCTGAATCCTTGTCTGAACTCTAATAGGTTAATTGATGGAAGGCTCGTCGATCCCGGCCCCAGCGTTCTGAAAACTGCCTCGACCGCATTTGCGACGGTGTGAACACGCCGGTCGTCACCATTCCTGGCCATCGTCAAAAAGCCGACCGAAAGCTCTCCAATTAGCTGACATGGAACTGTCGCCGCGCAGCAATCGAAGAAGTTGGCGGGATCGTTATTTCTGCCGATTGTGAACTCGATCCTCTTTGCTTGGTCCGGGTCCGAAAGTGACGAAACCAGGGCTGCGACCAACGGAATTGTTGGCATCAACAGCACTTAACGGAGCGGGCAATTGGTCCGAGCGGCCGCCATCGATCCGTAAGCGACTGCGGCGGCGGCACCCGAAGAAGACCCTCGACTTTGAAGTCTGAGGGTCGTCGCCGCGGACGCCATTCACTCGGCCAAAATTGCTGAAAACCCCAGCACCAGCAGGCAATTCGGCTCCGAGCCGAAAAGCGCGACATTGGTGATTCCTGATCGGGGCGAAAATCCTCTTCCCGCGGCACAGTCTTTGCTCCCCGCTTTTGGATGGGGACAATTAATCTGCTTTTCGCACGATGTTTAACATGGGTGGCATTGCGGCGTCACCAAGTTGGGAAACGGTCTGTAACAGGCATTGGCGTGATGGATGGACGATGGCAATACCTCAGCATGGTGCACATCTTCTCGTCGTCGTCGACGATCCGCGCATTCGAATGATGTTGACGCACTATTTCGAAGAAGAGGGTTACGCTGTGTCTTCCGCCTCCGACGGGATCGAGATGCGGATATATCTGCGTCATCAGAATTTCGATGCCATCCTGCTCGATCTCGTCCTTCCCGGCGATTCGGACGGCTTTGATCTCGCCGGAGAAATTTGCGCCCAGTCCGATGTCCCGATTATTATGCTGACATGCTCGGACGATTACATGACGAAACCCTTCCACCTCGGGGAAGTCCACGCGTTTGAAGTCGATCCTGCGTCAGCGGCAATCGTCGGCACGCAATGCCGAGCCCGTCAGCGACCAAGTCATCGGTTTCGCGGGTTAGAAGCTCAATCTCAATCGCCGCCAGCTACTCGACCCGAGGGTGCGGAGGTAGAACTGACGACCGGCGAATTCGAGACGCTGACGATCTTTGTTCGGCATACGGGCAGGGTTCTCGGCCGCGACCTGCTGGTGGCTTTAACCAGGGGCTGAGACCTAAGCTTTCGATCGGACGATTGATGCCCAAATTGTCCGGCTGCGCGAAAGATCGAGACTGATCCGAAGAGGCCGCAATTCATCAAAGCCGTGCGCGGCGTGGGCTACGTCTTCACTGCTAAGCTGGATTGATCTTTTGGTATCAAAGCCAATGGCGGCTCCGCAACTCCCGTGTATGGCCTAGTGCGGGCCGCTTTCTCGCTTGGCTGTGATTGCTCGATGGCGATCAAGCCGCGTCGAGCACGGCCGCCCCCGGTAAGCCGACCGGCACTTTCCACTGGCGCGCCTAGAGATCGTCGAGGGCTTTGCGAAGCTTCTGATTTTCTTCTTCGAGCTTCAACAGATCAGTAAAGGCATCGACCTCAAGCGGTGCCGATTCAACCTCGCGTGGCCGCTTGGCTGCGCCTTCGCCGCTGCAGTTTTCTTTCCTGGGCGCGGGTCTACTTCGCGATTGGACTGACAGACGTCACAGCAGCAGCTTTGGGCGCAGCATGGGGCTTGCGGAGCGTGCGAACCTCCTCTTTCGCTGAAGGGAGGCGATCTGCTACGCCCGGCGCGCAAGGACATTGCAGGCTGCCTCCATGGAGGTGAGTTTCTGCAAAATGCAGTCGCGGCCGTCTCAAGTCGCCAACAGCGTTTGTTGCGATGGGGACGGTTTGACTTCAATCGGCACGATCAATTGATTATCGAAAACTGTGACCTCTGAGAGCATCTGAGCTTGCCAACCGCTAGCGAGGAGTGAGTTTATCAGCTTCGGGTGCGTTTGTGCGATGAGCGATGAAATGCCGGCGGCACGGCAGAATTCCAGCACCCCAACCATCAGGACGCGTGACGCGGAAACGCCGTCAATCATCTCCTTCGCATCTGTGACGGCACATCGCGTCCATTCGAAAACATCATGCGAGCGTGGCCAGTTCCGACCTTTCATGATCTGGGGATAAACGTTTGAAAGAAGGTGCGGCTGAATAGTAGGAAGTAATCGAGAATACCCTATTATCGTATCGTTCTTGAGGAGCGCAAAATGTATCGCGCTGTCGTGATCAAATTGATCGATTTCTCGCCCATCACTCTTACGCAGTGCTTCCCAGCCCCGTCGTTCGACGAACTGTTGATGCCGGAATCGCCAGATTTCCTCCATCAAGGCACTGTTCGCATCCGACTGCCCAATGCAAATCTTGATCATCGCTCCACCTCACATCGGAAGTCAGTGTGTATGATCTCTTTCCGCTGAAAAATGAGTAGAACTACTCAGTTTCAGAGTCTGATGAATTTTGCACGACCGACAACGTAGCCTGCATGAGCGTCCACCAGATGAAATCTGGGCTTACGATGCTGTCGCCGCCAGAGAGTAAATCTACTCATTTACCTCATGCAGCAATGATTATAGCAAATAGCTTGTGGCTACAGAGAATGAGCGCTCGACAGAGTTGAAGTCGAGTGACGCGCTAATGTCAATTTATATGGAGCCGACTTGATCGGCCCAGCGTCAAACGGACAATCCCCACAGAAAGGACAATGAAATGACCTTGCACGTCAGTTATGCCAACAAAGAAATAACCGATCAAGCTCGTGCATCGCAGTCCGCAAGTGCAGCGCTCGCCCAGGGCACGCAATACTCTCTGCTACTCAAGAACCAATCGGCCCAGCCATGGACCTTCTACGTATATCAAAAAATGCCGCAGCCGTCCGCCGACGTTTTCTCCTTGGCTTGGTTTTGCTCTCCGTACCAGATCCGCGTCGGGAACCAGATCAAGTTTACCTGGGAAATCGCATATAATTTCGTCTGGAGCGACACTGGGGAACTGATAGCCGGGGTGGATTTTCTCGCTTCCGGCGTTCAGGACTGCAGCCCCGACGGTCAGAACACGACAACGTTTTCCTTGAAGGGTGGCCCCGGCCTCTCCAATTCGGTCAAGGGTCCGCCTTCCGGATCCCTACTCATCAACGACGACTCAACTGTCCCAAACAGTCGGTTCTCAGTCGGCATCGGAATGTCCGGAACGGGAACGTATGTCGTTCAAGCAGGTACCAATCTGCAACACACCTTTACGCCGACTCCGAGCTATTGGATCGCCGCAGGAACGAATGTCAAAGTCGGCACAGTTCTCAGCATCGACACCATTACCCAAACAAAGGAGGCCAAATTTCCCTCCGCTGTGTTCAATCTTGTAGGGGTTCTGGATGAAACCAATACCTGGGATATCAGTCCGGCCTGACGGCCGCTGCGGTTAGGTGTCGCTCCGTAAATTGGACGGAGCCCCAGGGAAGGGAGTGCCAGCTCCTGATGCAATTGGCGTAGGCACTCGCTTCCGAACAAGCATCTTAATCAAAGGACGGAACAATGTTCTCAGGACCTCCTATCGGTACTGTGTGCCCTTTTGCAGGCCAAGTCGATCCGGTGTCGGGTTCGCAGAACACGATCTGGGCAAATGCGGCCTGCGCAAGCTCGGGCGCAACGGCGGGAACAAAGGCCAACGCTCCTCTCAACTACGTCGAGGCTCAGGGCTGGATGCTTTGCGACGGGCGCTATCTTAGTACGCTCGCCTATCCGGAACTCTATTCCGTGATCGGGGGTCTCTATGGAGAACGGAATTCGGGGACGGGTCTGGAGTTTCGTATCCCGGACTATCGCGGGCTGTTCCTACGTGGCTTTGATGCCGGCGCGGGAATAGACCCTGATGCAAAACAGCGACTGGATCCGACCGGCAACAATGTCTCAAACATTGTTGGGTCGCTTCAGTGCGATGCAATGCAGACCCATTCGCATTCCTACGGGGTGACGACGCCGTCGGGAATTTCGCAGCAGGGGAGTGCCGCGGGAACATCCATTTCCAGCAAGTCTACAGGCTCACCGGAATCCCGCGCGCGTACAGCTTCTGAAACGCGCCCCAGGAATGTTGCCGTCAATTACCTCATCAAGTTTCGGTAAATCGCGATAAGACTTCACTAAGTCTTTCCTTTTCACGAAGCGTAAGTGGCAATGGATCGCATTCGACCGATCCGTAAAGAGGAGAAATTGTAATGTTTCCGACAGTAAGAATGCTAGGATTCGCTTGGGTTTTTGGGCTGGCCGTCACCGCAGCGCAGACAGTCGCAGCAGCAGACCATCACAAGGCAAAGATCGGCGTAAATCCCGTGACCACGGGAGTGGTTATACGCGGCGTCACCCTCGCCGGCCCGGTCGGTGCTCCGGGCACGCCAACAGGCAAGACATGCGACTTCAGCGGTGAGCCTGTGGATCCGTCTGGGCGCATGGAAGGGGCAAGCGTCAACTGCAGGCCAAACGGCAATCTTGCCAATACACTGCTTGGACTGCCCGCACGGTTCAACGCCTATTGCATGATCCAGGCACCGGTTAAGAGCGCGAGACTCATTCAAGCCTCGCGACCGGATAATGCCAACCACTGCGATCTCTCCGGCATCACTCCGAAGGATGCAACGGGCCAATTTAGAGGTGCCGTCTGGCGATAAGCAATAACTCGCGAACCCCGCGCGGCACGCAACAGCGTCCGGGCACATCCTGTCTCCTAGTAGTGTGGATGTGCCCTGATCCGACAGGCAACTGAACTCCTGTTTGCTCTGGTCCTTAGTAGGCGGATCCACCTCAGAGGAGTCGGCATCTACTCGCCGTTTAATATAGGCCAGCCCGGAACTTGCTCCATCAATTGCGCACAGATTCACTGATAGCGTCAAAACTAAGCGTCACTCCATATAGCGCCTTGGGTATCGCCGCATTTGAGCAGTTGTGCCTCTGGCATTGACTTTAGCGAATTATTCCGAACCGAAAACTTTCGGCGACCATCTGAGGTGTATTTACGACATCGAGCTTTCGTTGAACGTTGAAAACCTCATTTTGAATTGTTCGATGCGATCGCCCCAGGATCTTAGCGATCTCTATCGCCGTCTTACCAGCGGCGCACCAATGTATGATCTCGCGCTCTCTTGCTGTAATCCTAGGAAGTTCTTTAGCCTTTTGTTTCGCGTCTTTCACGATCTGATCACGAAGCAAACTATGCGCGTAAGCTGATAACACATACAGAGCTCTTCTAGCGGTGTTCGATAAGTCCACCTTTTCAGCTCCAAAGCTGACTATCGACTGAAATCCAGCGGCGGTATGCAAAGGAATGGTGTAGCCATCGATCATCTTGAATTCGCTAGCCTCGTTCATGACCCGCCGGCCCTGTCGATCGAGCTTTTGATTTATCAGAACCTCCGACCATATAAATGCGCGATCGCATGTTTTGCTGAGGTGGACCACTGGGTCGATGTGTACGAAGTTGCCTTCCAAATAGCGGTCGAACCACTCCCCTGACCAATCGCTGAAAAACAAATAGGGATCGATACGCTCGTTAGGCGATGGTATCCCGGAGATCGCAAAGCTGGTAAATCCAAAGTATCGTGAAATCTTGCCAAATGATAACAACAGGGCGTCCTTGCTTGTCGCGCTAGATGTCTCTGAAAAAAAATCCGACATTACATTTGAGATCGCCGAGATTTCTCCGTTCACTTTGAGCTCCATCGCGTTGTTCCAAGGTGACCACAGTATATAATCAGTTACGCACCGTTTGAAGCACTAGCTGCGTGGTGACGTGTGTATTCCAGTGAGACTGTAGGTCGTTCAGAATTCGCGAGGCGGTGGACTCGCCGATCGCCTCTTTCCGTAGCCCGATCTCACGTAGCACTCACATGTTCCTCCCCTCCTCGGCCCATCAATTGGAGTTCGGCGATATAAAACAGCTCGGCAACTCGCCGCCGCCGATTGGAAGATTCAAGGCTCGTGCCAATTACGGCTGCTTTAGTCAAATCGAACGCTTTATGGTTACTTTTCGGCCGGTTGGCTCAATAATCAGGGAGCGCGTATCACATACGCCTGCGTCTCAATACAGACAAAGGCGACAGGAGTATCGGACATGTCGATGACGGGCGGACCACGACAAAGCGGAACTGCACAATCGGCGGCGCTACGAAATTTACACAGATCGCGCTCGTGGTACTAGACTGCGCACTTACTGGTCATCCGCGCGGAGCAAAACCTGACCAAGCAGCGAGATCGCGACCGCGCCGGAAGGTGGTTGCGCATCACCAATCGCTACGGCGAGCTCCGTCCATTACGCGGCGCGCCGTTTCGTCATGCCTTGCTTCAGGCAGGGAGAATTTCTTCTCGCGTCAGAAGAGTGTTAGCCGAGGGGCCTAACATTACAGTTGCATTTATTTGCATTGCCTGAATCTATAGGTCTCCATGATTCGGAGGTCATGGATGATTGGTGCATCGATAGAGACGACGCTGGAGCTTTGGGCATCCTCGCTGCGCGAGGTGAAGGGTCGTATGAGCGGATTGTTTACGCAGGAGCGCGTTGCCGCATCGGCAAACCTTTTTCTGGACGGCTTGCTGGGTGACGAGCGGCGCAAGACGGGATGGATGCGCGCGGAAGCGGCTGGCGATCCCGGCCCGTGGCGGCAACAGGCGATTTTGGGCCGGGGACACTGGGATGCGGATGCTTTGCGCGACATCGTTCGTGGCTATGTCCTTGAGACACTGGCTGATCCTGATGCAGTCCTGGTGATCGACGAGACTGGTTTTCTCAAGCAAGGCAAGGCGTCCTGCGGGGTCGGTCGGCAATATACAGGTTCGGCGGGCAAGATCACCAATTGCCAGATCGGCGTGTTCGCATCGTATGTCTCCCTGCATGGTCATGCCTTCATCGACCGGGCACTCTATCTGCCGAAAGCCTGGACGGATGACCGGGAACGTATGGCCAGGACCCATGTGCCGGACAATATCGGCTTTCTGACCAATCCGGCATTGGCGCTCACGATGATCGAGCGGGCGATCGCTTCGGATGCGCCGTTTTCCTGGGTGGCTGCCGATAGTGTTTATGGCGTGGGCGACATCGAAATGGCACTCAAGCGAGCCGCCAAGGGCTATGTGCTGGGCGTGAACGCCAACCATCCCTTCCGCTCCTGGGGTAAGCCGCTTGCTGTGGCCGGCACGGCGAAGGACATCGCTGAAGCCCTGCCTGAGAATTTCTGGCGACGCCTGTCGGCAGGCGATGGCACAAAAGGCGCACGGTTGCATGATTGGGCATATCTCGAACTGGCCGATCTCGACGCCGATGTTTTCGACGCGGCATTCCCCGGTATCTGGACACGCGGACTGCTGATCCGCCGCAGCATCGCCGATGGCGATCTTGCTTTCTTCTCCACATGGTGCCCGGTTGGCACGTCCATGGAAAAGCTGGTGACGGTGGAAGGCCATCGTTGGGCGATCGAAGACAGCTTCGAGACTGCCAAAAACGAGCTTGGTCTCGATCACAATGAGACCCGATCATGGCATGGCTGGCATCGCCACGTCTCCCTCGTCATGCTCGCATTCGCCATGCTGGCAGTGATCCGGTACCGCGCCAACGACGCGACACCCCAAAAAAGACCGAGGATGCCGACCATCAAGATCTGATCCGCTGGTCCGTCCAGGAAATCCGGCGCATTGCCACCAGGCTTGCCAAGCGTCGCATAAAGCCAGCCTACATCATCGCATGGTCATGCTGGAGGCGAGCCCATCAGGCCGCCGCTCGACGAGCTCATCTGAAAACTAAAATGCAACTGTAATGCTTCTGTAATGGGCCTTTGTTCGTCAAGTCCCTCTGAATGATTATCTCGTCGCTGAGGCCATGCTTCTGTCCGTGGTCAGCACGAAGACCGCCACACTATGCCATCAGATCAACAAGCCGACAGGTCAATCTAGAAAGCGTGCTTCGCCGAAGCGGTCACAGCACTACACACGACCTTGCCAAGCCTGCGTCCCAGCGACGGGACGGTAATCCCCCCGTTTTGAACGGGGCTTCGCAGTAGAATTCACGCGGCCATTTTCAGTTTCTGGGCGGGTGTGATGCCGCCGATGCCCATATTGGGCCGTTCGTTGTTGTAGGTCCATAGCCACTGCGTGGCGAATTCCTGCGCCTCCTCAATGCTTTCGATGATGTGTTGATCAAGCCATTCATGTCGGACGGTGCGGTTGTAGCGCTCGACATAGGCATTCTGTTGCGGCTTTCCGGGCTGAATGTGGCTCAAGGCAATTCCTTGCTTTTCGGCCCATTCCATCAGTTTGCCGCTGACATACTCAGGTCCGTTATCCACACGAATGGCGAATGGTCTGCCTCGCCATTCGATGATCTGGTTCAGGCTGCGGATGACGCGTTCAGCAGGCAGCGAAAAGTCCACCTCGATGCCCAGTCCCTCGCGGTTGAAGTCGTCCAGGACATTCAACAGTCGGAATTGCCGACCATCCTCCAAACGATCCGCCATGAAATCCATTGACCAGACCAGGTTAGGCGCATCCGGCACAGTCAGAGCGTCGGGTTTGTCCCGCCTCAAACGCTTGCGTGGCTTGATCCTGAGGTTTAACTCCAGCTCGCGGTAGATGCGGTAGACGCGCTTGTGGTTCCAGCGATGTCCTCGGACATTCCGCAGGTATAGAAAGCACAGGCCAAAGCCCCAGGTCTTCTTTGCCCGCGTCAGCCCGATCAGGAGATCGGCGATCTGCTCGTTCTCGTCGTTCAGCTTGGCGCTGTAACGATAGCAGGTCTCGCTGACCTCGAAGGTGCGGCAGGCAAGTGCAATGCTCACCCCGCGCAACGCCACAGCTTTCCCGGCCATCTCTCGGCGTTGAGATGGCCGTGTCATTTTTTTCCCAAAGCCTCCTTCAGCAGTTCCGCCTGCATGCTCATCTCCGCATACATCTTCTTCAGCCGACGGTTCTCATCCTCCAGAGCCTTCATCTGGCTGATCATAGAGGCGTCCATACCGCCATACTTCGAACGCCACTTGTAAAAGGAGGCGGTGCTCATTCCATGTTCCCGGCATAACTCCGGCACCGGAACGCCGCCTTCTGCCTGGCGCAGGATGGCAAGGATTTGGGGTTCGCTAAATCTGCTCGTCTTCATCAAAATCTCCTCGTTCATAAAGCCCGAGAAAATTCTACTTTTGAAGCCCGTTAATTGGCGGGGGGATTACCGGACCTCATCAGACGCAAGCCTTGCACTTGCCCGCGTCAATCACGTAGCTCTCTTCATGCCGCCATAGGGTTTGCGCTCCAGCGAAAGTCCGTCGCATCCATCCACATGCGGTGAAGTACGACACCCAGTTTGCGTGCGAGGGCAACCTTCGCGCGCTTCATCCCGCGACGCCTGGCCACATCGAGCGCCCAGCGCTTTAGACTGGAAAAGCGCGTCGCCCGCGTCAGCATTATGTGCGCAGACTCGAACAATGCGGTTCGCACCATCGCGTCGCCGACCTTGCTGACACCGCCATCGCGATCAGTTTCGCCGGATTGATATTTCTTCGGCGTCAGCCCGAAGTAGGCACCCACTGTGCTGGACTTTTCGAACCGGGCTGGATCATCGACCGCGGAGCGGTAGGTCAGCGCAACCAAGGCACCGACACCCGGCGCACTCATCAGCCGTTGGCAAACTCTGTCGGCGCGGGCGATCCTGAGCATCTCGCGGTGCAGCTTCGTAAATTCGCTCCACAGCGCTGCTCGCGCCGTCAGCATCGCGTCAATCACCATCGACAATATCGCATGCCCTGCAATCAGTTCGCGGATGCGCGCCTCGAAACGCCCTCGGCTGACTTCGCCGACCTTTAATCCATAGCCACGCAGGATACCCCGGATGCTGAGCTCGACGTCGAGCAGCTTGGATTGCAGAAGCTTGCGGCCAACCAGGAGAGCCCGAGTGTCCTGGGCCGGCGACGATTTGGCGTGGACCGGACGATACCACCCCATGCGGAGCAGTTGCGCGATCCCCCGTGCATCCTTGCGGTCGGTCTTCACCGTCATCGCCGAAAGCGCCGCCTTCACATGCCGCGTTTCCAGCAAAACCACCTCATGACCCGCAGCAACGAGAGCCGCGTGTAGCCATTGGGACAACGGCCCCGCTTCAAGGCCGATGCGCTCTACCGGAAAGTCCAGTTGATCAAAATACCCGACCAGGCATTCAGGCTCGCTGCCTACCTTGACCTCGCGAACCAACTTGCCCGTCGCGTCGACCACGCACACGCTGCTCTCTTTCAGCGAGACGTCGATTCCTGCATAATATTCCATGGCTGTTCCTCTCATGATGCTTGAGGCCGATCGCTCGGACCTCGTTTCCAAACATCATCATTCTGAGGGACAGCCACCCAACTGGCTACTCATGAGACGCCGGCCCATTACGGCATCTAGTTGGCGACATGCTGCAAGCATTTACTCAGCTCGATCAACGGATCGGCGCCTTCGATGCCGCGACGAAGCCCCCGCACGCGCCGACTCCCCCCTCAGCGGCTTGGTCCAATCCTCCCACGCTTCAATTGCAGAATGATCCAGTCATGACACAAATTAACTCGCCGCCCCGTGCGGTCAGGTCACTGGCGTGCAAGAACTGCCCAAATGGTGCTATGCTATTCTCCTCACCCACGAAAGAAAACAGCAGGTTCGCTGGCGTTACAGCAACCCTGCCTGCTCAAGCCTCGCGGCGGAGATTTTGCCGAGGGCGGACGGATCTGTTGAATAACGAGTCCTGCCGCCAAGGATCCCAGATCACCGCAAACCTTGAGGCTACGCCCGCTCGTATAGCCGTAGAGGAAGCCGGCAGCGTAGAAGTTCCCGGCCCCTGTCGTGTCGACCAGTTCTGTGATGTCCGTCGCCTTGATGATCACTGTCTCCTTCCCGCAAACGATCAATGATCCTCTTTCGGCGCGTGTCACAACGCCAATGTTGCAATCCTTGCGAACGGCATCGAGCGCTTCCTCGAGCCGCCGCCGATCCGCGAACTCAGATTCCCCAAGCAGCTTGCTTCCTCTCGCCCGAAGCGGGCTCGACCATATCTCTATTCGAGGAAGACATCCAACGCCTCCTGTCGGCCGCTCTGGAGATGCCGTCGATATACCCGCTGCAACCTCAGGCCATGGACATATTATTGCCTGTTCGGGCTGCTGAGCGTTTCCGGTTTTCGGCTCGGCGAGGCGCGCAACCTCAAGCTCGCGGATGTTGATTTCGACGCTGCGGTGTTGACGATCCGCGGAACGAAGTTCAGAAAGTCACGTCTTGTACCGATGCACGCATCGACACCTCAAACAACTCCGCGGAAGAATGCGATCGTCACCGCGATATTCAATCGCCTGCTGCACCAATCAACGTTGAATACCATCCGCGGCGACAGCTACCTTCTCGAAAAGCGCCGCTCCGGCCTCTGCATCAGGTCGGAGCGGCGCTTGAAACTAACGCGACCGCAAACCAGTGAGGGCGCAGTTCTTCAATTCGTCAAGGTTGCAATCCCTTGAGGGGAGCACCTCTGGAGCCCACGGCGCAGCTCTGACTCATCGAGATCTCGACCAATCAAGACGATCTCGGTGAGGCGGGGATGTTCCCTCCATGGTTTTCCAGCACGCAATTCGCGCATCAGATAAACGCCGTTCAAGACATAACGGTAGGCTGCGCCAGGGAAATTCACCACCCCTTTTATACGCAGCATGTCGGTTCCCTTCACCTGCGCGAGGTGCTTCAGCCAGCTATCGAAGGCTGTCGGATCCAGCGGTTCCGCTTGCCGCAGCGCGACACAAGAAAGGTTTTGGTCATGTTCATGATAATGGTTCTCGAGGATGAATGGCACTTTCGACAAGACGTTCTTGAGATCGAAAGCGCCAATGTCCAAAACAGCGCCCATAGAGACTTCACAATCCTTCGTCCGAAGGAGCCGAGCCAGCGGATTAAGCTGTCGGACGCGTCTCTCAACCACAGCAGGCTCGTTGCTGGAGACGCGGTCGGTTGTATTGAGTAGGATGACATCGGCAAGGCTAATCTGCAGAGTGGCTTCGTCGTGGCCGAACTGCCGACTGACATGATGAGCATCGACCACAACGACAATCGCATCGAGTTGAACATACTTCGACAAGACCTCGTCCACTACGAAGGACTCGATAACAGGCGCGAGCCAGGTCAAACCCGAGGTTTCGATGACAATGCGATCGAAGACGCGATCGGATGCGAGGATATCGTGAAGTGCGCCGATCAGGTCGTCACGAACCGTGCAGCAGATGCAGCCGTTGTTCAGTTCTACAACGTGCGCCGTTGTTTCGATGAGAAGCCTGCCATCGATACCGACGTCACCAAATTCATTGATGACCACGGCAATGCGTTCGTCATGCCGCTCGGCCAGAATTCGGTTGAGCAGCGTTGTCTTGCCAGCCCCAAGAAAGCCGGTCAGAATGGTCGCCTTGAGTCTTTCCATGACAGCCTCCAATACTGCAGCAACATCCGATCTGCCCCGATCGGAGGCGCATTGTGGGAGCCCGAGGAATGACCGATTTCATTCCTCGCTGTTTGCGTTCTCTGCCCTGTCCTGGATGCCGAGCAGATTCGGACGGCATGACAGGCGGCTAAGTGCCGGGCAACCCGCGCGGCTATTCCGAAGGTAGGGAGGATGTGTCGAACATTCCTCTCAATGACTTGTTTATGTCTATTAGAAATTTCGACGCTATGGCCTGAAAATCTCTCGCATGGCCGAAGGTTAGTTCGAGTCGTTCCCGGACGAACTTCGATTGGAGTTCGAAAATCTGAGAGGGCGTTTTTGCTGCAGCTAACGCCTGAAGGTGACCTAGATCGGCCTCGATAGTCGCTTGCAGGGCTGCTGTTGATCGCAACGATAGTTCATTGTTAGCCCGAACTGTGATTTCTGAGATCTGTTTCTGCATTTCTTGACCTGCGCGAGCGCTTGAGGTGAGGGTCTGAATGCCGCCCTCCAGGCTTGCGGTTGGGCTCGTGGCAGCGACGCGAGGGTATCCAGTCGCTTCAGGGGAACGGCTGTCGATTCTTTCAGTGGGGTTGGAGTTATCTGAGATCCTGACCATTGACTTATCTCCGATGAATGACCAAAAGGGAGGAAACGGTCGTGACTGTTTCCCGTTTTTTTCCTTGTTGTGATCGGCGCACCGCCGATCGGCTCACCATATACTTCAAGATTTGTGCCAACGCGTGAGACTGAGAGCAGGAAGAGGATTTTTGCTTTGATATCAGCCGTTTGCCCAAGACACGTAAGTCTATCCGTGCGGCGGAGAGCCGACAAACACGACGCATGTGTAGCATCTCAGCCAAGGTGTAAGCCTGACGTCTTTGACCTGAGACCTATATTCCCTCCAGCTTTCGGGAGAGTCTTGGGTTTTCATGAAGTGGAACCCGATTTTGGACCACCCGGCTGGGATTTCCCGTAGGGTATTGCTCATGGCGGACCGGGTGCGCGGGAGCCGTTCATGAGCGATATCGGCGGTTTGTTCCCGATGGCGCTGTGAGGGCGAACCTCGTTGTACAACAGGGCGACTGAACACCCACGGGACCGAGGTTCGAGAGCTTCTATATCCGTGGCACCCTTGGTCTGGGCGGCATGTCCATACCCATGGACTGGTGGACAAGGGGTCTGCTGTGTTCCGCTGCAGCTTACCGGGTTCGATGTCATGCCGGTTGCTCCAAGTTCCGGTGTGGATGTTTGACCAAACACTGAGCGCACGGTTGGCCTTGCCAATTGCGTATACCGATTTTGCTTGCCTGCTTGCGGCAAAGTTGCTGGAAAAGGCCGGTACTCCGTCACAAGGCGCGGATATGAGCGCAGCATTGATCTCTGTGAGGGTAAGTTAGCGTAAAGACGTTTGGCTGTACTTCAATGGACTGACAATCAGTATAGAGTATCTGCCAAAGTGGAGCATCACCATGGATTGGCAGCCAATCACAACCCCTTCCGGGCTTCGCCCCCCTCAGCCGCTTACCGGGCGGGCGCAATCAATCAGCCATTACTTCCCCGAGCACTCGCACACCTTGCACCAGCTTATTTAGGTCGCGTCCCGGGGCGATGAGCCATATTGAACGCCTGCTGGCGCCTTTGTCACGGGATTGCGGGATCGTCACGGTGATCGATGGCCACCCAGCCACGCTCTCCTGGATTGGGGGGGTCAATGGTCACCGCGTCAAGTCGCTGGGGGTCGAACATTTCGGCCAGACCGGCACAATTGCAGACCTTTATCGGCATCATGGTCTTGATACAAATGCGATCATGCACGCGGCTCAAGCTGCCAGCAACGGAAGGGTCCCCCGCTATCTGCAGGCGCTTTCATGAAATTGGGCTTCGGGCTTTCGAAACAGCTTCTGTCCGGTGATATCCCTGGTTCAGCGGAAGACTGATTTAGGTAATCGATCCTCCTTTAGAGCTTGCTGGGCGCTGGGCGTCCAGATTTGCAGTCCGCTGGTGTCCAAAGAGAGTTCGTCTTAGAGAATCTATCAAGCGGCTACCGTTAGCAGCCGCTTGAGCAGTCAACGGATCGCGCTGCTTCCGCTTTCTCGACAAAGTCGAAAACTTCAGAAGCTGGCGGCTGCGGCCGCACCTGACCGTCCTTCAAACTGCTTCAGCGTGGGCGCCGAGATAGATCTTTCCGACGACGGGATTGTTCATGATGCTCTCGGCGCTCCCATCAATCTGGTTTTTTCCCTCTGCAAGAATGTAGCAGCGATCGGAAATCTCCAGCGCCTTATGAGCATTCTGCTCAACCAGCAGCACGCCGACGCCTTGTCTATGACTTATCTCGCGTATGTGCTGGAATACTTCGTCTGTTGCCTTTGGCGACAGGCCAGCGCTTGGTTCGTCAAGCAGCAAGACCGAGGGTCCAGCCATGAGCGCTCTGCCGAGCGCCACGACCTGCTGCTGGCCACCGCTTAGCTTACCAGCGGTCGCTGTCCAGTAATCGGCCAGGTTGGGCAGAATTTCACGCACCACCGCCTGCCGCTCCTTGACCGAACCCGGGACGGCAAAAAGACCCATACGCAGGTTTTCTTCGACGCTCATCGTGGCGAAGACATTGCGCACCTGAGGGACATATCCCAGACCGGAGCGCAAACGATCACGCGTCGGAGCGTGGGTGATATCGATCCCCTTAAGCTTGATGGTTCCCCCTTTGGGCTTCAACAGGCCCGCAAGTGTCTTCAGTAAAGTTGACTTACCGCAACCATTCGGACCGATAATGGTGACGATCTCACCTGCGGCCAACTCTAGGCTCACTCCATGCAAGATCTGCATCTCGCCGTAACCGGCGACAAGGGACTCGGCTGTTAAAATGATCTTCTTGTTCATGCGCTCACCCCTCCAAGGTAGGCGTCCAGCACTTCCTTGTTCGATTGAATCTCAACAGGCGTGCCTGCGGCAATTACCTGCCCCCTGTCCATGACGATCACCCGCTCGCACAGTTCCATGATGACCGTCATGTTGTGCTCGATGATCAACAGCGTCACACCAGAGGCATGAATGCGCCTGAGAACCGCCATCAGATGTCGTATGAGGGTCGGATTGACTCCGGCGGTAGGCTCATCGAGCAACAACAGCTTTGGGTCAGCCATCAGGCAGCGGGCAAGTTCAAGAAGCTTTTTCTGACCACCCGAAAGTAGGGCTGCCGGGTGTTGAGCCTTTTCACCCAAGCCGACCATATCCAAGACCCCCTGCGCCTTCTGCAGGTTGATCCTTTCCTCGTCGCGAACGCGCTTGCCGGGCAAGAGGACCGACCGCACCTGGTCGCCGAACTGCCCCTCGGGCACCAGCAGGAGGTTCTCAAGCACGGTCATCTGTTTAAGTTCGCGCGGAATCTGAAACGTGCGGCGAAGGCCGAGCCGGGCGATATCGTGCGCGCTCAGCTTTTCGATGTGGTTCCCATCGAACAGGACCTCGCCGCTGTCGGGGCGAACGAAACCACTGACCAAACTGAAAAGGGTGGACTTTCCGGCTCCGTTCGGCCCGACGAGCCCGGTTATGCTGCCGGCGCGGACGGAGAACCGGCATTTGTTGACGGCCTGCAGGCCTCCAAAACGCCGGCTGACGTCCTTGATCTCGAGTATCTGTTTCATCATGCCCTCCCCGGGCGGTAGCGAACCATTACGATCGCGATCAGTGCAAGTCCGAGCACCATCAGGCGCAGAGCCGCCAATTCCACACCATCGACAAATGTGATGTAGTCCTTGAGCAGGCGCGTCCCTTCAAGAAGCGCAGCAACCAGAGCCGTGCTCAGGAGAGTTGCCACGCTCGAGCCCTGTGCGCCAATCAAGACGGCCGCAAGGACGTAAATGCTCACGTTCGGACCAAACATATCCGGCGAGATGTAGCTGAGGTAGCTGGCAAAAAACGCACCACCCAAGCCAGCCAAAGCTGCGCCCAACAGGAATGCTTTTGTCTTGTATGCCAGTGCGACCTTGCCGACGGAGGTGACAACGCCCTCGTCTTCCCGGATCGCCTTGAGCGTCCGCCCGATGGGGTAACGCTCGATACGCCGGGTGAACCAGAAGGCGAGCGCAAGCGCGAGTGCCGTGACGACCAGAAAGGAAGTCTCCGATCCAAGTCCGGGGAATGATGCGGGACGCGGTACGCCTGCAATCCCGTCAGGTCCCCCCGCCAGCCATTTCTCATTCAGCAGGACCAACCTGACGAACTCGCTGAAACCGAGTGTTACAATGGCGAGGTAATCCTCGCGCAGACGCGGTGTGAACATTGCAACGGCAGCACCGAAGACGCCGCTCAAGGCCGTCGCCACTCCGACCGCCAGCAGAAAGGGGACGCCCGCTTTCGAAAGAAGGGCAAACGTGTACGCGCCAACTGCGAAGAATGCGACCTGACCCAGATTGATAAGCCCGGTCAGGCCCCATTGGATGTTGAGACCTAGCGCCACAAATCCGTAGATGCCCGCAAAAATCAGGATCGCGATGAGATAGTCGATCATGGCTTAGCTCCTGGATTTCACAAGGCCGCTTGGGCGAACCAGCAAGACGAGGGTAAGTACGAGAAATGCCAGCGCGGTTTTGTAGCTCGATGGCAGGATGAAGAGGCTGAACTCTGACGTCAGGCCCACCAGTACCGCGGCAAGTGCTGCACCGACAACGCTCCCAAGACCGCCCAGGATCGCGACTGCGAAAAGGGGTATCAGGACGCGCCAGCCAAGAAGCGGATTAAGAGACGTCTCGGTCGCCAGCACAATTCCGCCGACGGCAGCGAGGAAGCCGGCTGCAAACAAGACGGCGCCATAAACCCGTTCAGGCTGGACACCTGTTACGATGGCAAGCTCGGGATTGGTCGACGTTGCTCGTACCGCGCGACCAAACTCGGTGTAGCGCAGGCCCAGGAAAATCCCTGCGAGAATGACGATGACAAGCCCGATAATTGCTGCTTGCACCGGGGTGATGATGAAGCCGGCAATGATGAACGGTCGCATCGGCAGGATCGGGAACTGCAGATTTCCGTTGCCCCATCCGAAACGGACGAAATTTTGCAGGACCAGCATCAGCCCCAAGGAAAGCAGCACCGGCGGGAGAATTCCAGCCTTGCGCACGAAACGGAAAGCCGTCTGGTCGACTGCAAGCGCAATAAGGCCTGTAACGACCGCCGCCAGAAGCCCAGCCGTCCACAGCGGCAATGAGAAACCGCAGAGAAGAAGCGTGAGATAGGCACCGAGCGTCAT
Organism: Rhizobium sp. YTU87027; assembly: GCF_050644135.1. Taxonomy (NCBI): domain Bacteria; kingdom Pseudomonadati; phylum Pseudomonadota; class Alphaproteobacteria; order Hyphomicrobiales; family Rhizobiaceae; genus Rhizobium; species Rhizobium sp. YTU87027. The sequence goes on from NZ_CP098442.1 coordinate 362,430, forward strand.
GAACTCGGGGATTGCAAAATTGGGATAGCGCAGCACACCGTAGATGAGCGAAATGGCTGCCGCCGGCAGACTCCATATCGCAGCCATCACGAGCGCCGAGATGAGGTAGATCTTGAATTCCATCGTGGCGTTACCTTCGGCTGAAGGCGCCGCACCAATGCGGCGCCTTGATCGGTGCGATTAAAACTGCACTTCGCTGATCTTCCCGACAGGAGCGGTCTTGCCGTCCTTGACCTCGGAAACGCGGAAGTTCGCCTTTGCAATGTTGCCGTTGGCATCGAAGTCGAGCGGTCCCGACGCACCGTCGTAGTCGATGCGCTCACCTTTTCGCAGCGCTGCCACCCCTTCAGCAAACGACGTGACCTTGGTGCCGCCAGTGCCGGTGATCTCACGGATCGCCTTGTCAAGCGCCTTGCCGTCTGTCGACTTTGCCGCTTCGATCGCAAGCGCAAGAATGACCATTTCGTCATAGGCCTGCGCGCCGAAGGAGTAGTAGCGATCAGAGCCTAGCTGTTTCGCGAGCCGCTGATAGGCGGGCGAGTCCTCGGAAACGCCCTCTTCGACCAGAAGCAGGCCGTCCGCTGCAGGACCGGCATTCTTGATCAAGTCGGCACTGACAGAAAAGCCCGGGACGATAAAGCGGGTTGTCAAGCCTGACTGGTAAGCAGCCTTCAGGATCGCGATCGTGTCCGGTTCGTAGCCAGAAATGTGGACGAAGTCGGGCTGGTCAGACAGGACGCGCGCAACTTCCGTGGTGAAAGTCGTTTGCTCCTCGTTATACGTGACGAAGCTCGTGATCTTGCCGCCGCGCTCTTCGAAGCGCTGCTTCAGAGCGTCAACTGTGCTCTGGGTGAAGGGTACGTTCAAGCCGAGGACCGCTGCCTTTTTCCAGCCTTGCTGGGCGGCGTATTCGGCGTAAGCCTTTCCGAACAGCAGGTCGTCCGGTTCAAGCCGGAACACATGTCCCTTCTTCTGGACTTCTGTGATGCGGCTCGCACCCGAATTGGACAAAAGGATCAAGCCCTTCTCTTGGACAATGGGTGCAACGGCAAGCGTGACACTGCTTGCCCAGGTTCCGAAAATTGCGCTCACCTTGTCGACGTCAACGAGCTTGCGCGCAGCGCGAACGCCAGCCTCAGCGTTGGTCTCGTCGTTCTCCTCAACAAGTCTGATCTTACGGCCCAAGGGTCCGCCAGCCGCGTTGATCTCCTCGAGTGCAACTTTCGCCGAAGCGAGCATTTCCTGACCGAATGGACCGCCCGCGCCAGAAAGAGGCATCAACGCTCCCAAAACGATCTCGCTGTCGTCTGCCGCAGCTGGGCTCGGACCCAGCAAAGAGGCAATGGCGGCTGCGCTGACGCAGGCTGCCAGGAAGAGACGGCGTGAAGACATTGCCCAGCCGGTGGATTTCATCTCTGCATTTGTCATTTTTTGAGTTCCCTCTGTTGAATTTATGCTGATTAAGATGCACTGCGACAGACGCCTTGGGCGGCGTCATCCTGCCTCCTTCTTTGCTCTTAGATGGGGCGCAATTCCTCCTGGCGCCGCGCTCACCACATCTCAAAAACCGATGTTACGCGGAAAGTCGGTAGTGTTCCTGGCACCGTCTTCGGTGATGAGCATCACATCAGAATGTCGGAAGCCGCCGACACCCGGTATGTAGACCGCAGGCTCGACCGAATTGACCATGTTGGCCATGAGCTTTCCGGAATTGTAGATCCGCAACTCTCCACGCTCTTCGCGTCCGCCAGCACCGATCATGATACCGAGCGCGTGTCCGGTTCCGTGGCGCACGTAGTCGGCAAGATCGACCTTTCGGAAAATCTCGCGTTCCATAAGCGCCATGTCTGACATGGTGACGCCCGGCTTAAGCGCCAGCTTGATGGCATCGAAGGCTTCATTCACCGCGTCGAGCGGCTTCTTCTGAGCCTGCGTCGGCTCACCGAACACAAAAGTGCGTTCAAGTTCCGTGCAGTAGCCCCACATCACGGGGAAGATGTTCAGTGCAATCAGATCGCCACGTTTCAGCCGCCGACTGGTCGGATGCAGATGCGGCGTGAGTGTGTGATCGCCAAACTGGGCGTAGGCATAGGTGCTCGTGAGACCATTGATGGACAATGCTCCCATTGCCTTGTTCGTCTCAGCGACTGCGTGCGCTGCCACCGCAAGCTCGGTGACGTTCTCGTGAAGAGCTTCGAGAAACGCATTTGCGCCAATTTTTGCCAACTGGCCGCCGAGTTCGAGAAGACGGACCTCTTCATCGGATTTGATGAGACGCAGGTCCTCAATCAGTGGGCTGATCTCAACAAATTCCGCCTGTGAGAACCTGGCAGTCAGAGCGCGATGGATGCCGACCGGCATCAGCGCTTCCTCGATCCCGATGCGAACTGTGCCTGAACTCTGTCGGGCAATGAAATCGGCGCACATCCTGAGGCTGGTATGGACGACATTCTCGTCATCCCCATAAGCGAGCACCTCGTCGAAAACGCTGTGAGCTTCCATGGTCTCTTGTTCGAGCGCTGCCCCGCAAACGGCGCTGGTGCCGGATACGGGCAGTATCGCCCACATGGGTCGGCCCCACTCCGAAAGCAGCGGGACACCGCTCATATAAAAGACGCTGTCAGCCGTATGCATGAACGCGAAGTCGATGTTTGCGGCAGCGAGTTTCTTCCGAAGAGACTCGATACGGCGGGACATTTCGGATCTTGAAAAATAGGTCATCCCCTCATTTCCTTTCTTGATTTCCGGTTGTTTGATCAGGCGGGCGGTTGTGCCTGCTAGACAAGATCCAGGCTGATCTCCTCGAATGCGATTCCGGACGTCGTCGCCTTCCATCGTTGGCCAGATTGGGCAGGCAGAGCGACCGTTAATGTACCAGTGGTGACGATGTCGCCGGAAGCCAACGGCTGGCCACCAAAGCGCTCCAGCTCACGCACCAGATAGCGAAAGGCCTTGATCGGGCCCCCAAGCACTTGAGCTCCGCCTCCGGTCGCGGAAGAACCTTCGTCGCTGGACAACGTGGCAGTAAAACTCTCAAGTTGCGCTGCCCACTTCCCGTGGTCGCCAGCAATCGGGTGTCGCTTGCCGAGAAGCAATGCGACATGCACACCAGTGGCTGCGCCGTCGGCGACCTTGAACTGCCAATCTGGAAAGATTGACGTGCAGACCTCGAAATCGAGTGCCGCCCATTCCACGCAGTCCAGCAGCTCTTCTTCGCTCATCTGAGTATTGGGCGCAGCCTTGAGACCCAGCGCAACCTCCGCCTCCATACGGACATTCGGCCAATTGCGGACCTCAAGGGTGCTCGTCTCGCTGAGCTCAAACGTCGTCGTATCATAGAGATAATTCCAGAGCGGCCCCGCGATGCCGTAGCCTGCCCAAGCGGCGGAGTTGGTGAAGCCGATCTTCCGACCGATGATCTTCTCCCCATTTGCTTCTCGCCTCCGACGCATTTCCTCCACCACCCAATAGGAGTCCGCCAGCTCGAAATGAGGGTACCGCTGTGAAAAGGGCACGACTTCTGTCAACACACCACGCGTTCGGAACACCTCGTCGGCGATTTCAGATCTGATAGGATTTGTCAGCGACATCTTTACCTCGGTTTGTTTGTTGTTCCCGGATCAGGAGTTTCTCAAGCTATTACCAGGTCACAGCAATGTACTTGGTCTCGCAAAATTCCAGGATGCCATGATGAGCCCCTTCTCGCCCAAGTCCGCTTTGCTTCACGCCGCCGAACGGCGCGGCTGGATCTGATGCCAGGCCACGGTTGAGACCAATCATTCCAGCCTCGAGTCTCTCCGAAACGCGGAGGCCGCGGCCAAGATCACGCGTGAAGACGTAGGCAATCAGGCCGTATTCTGTGTTGTTGGCCGCAGCGATAACCTCATCTTCGCTTTCGAAGGTGCTCAAGGCGGCGATCGGCCCAAAGATTTCCTCGTTGGCGATCGCCGCATCAGCTGGGACGTCGCGAATAACCGTGGGTGGGAAGTAGAAGCCGTCTTGATCAAGGGCAGTGCCTCCCGTCAGCACCTTCCCCCCGCGCTCGGTCGCGTCCGTCACCAGGCCACCAATTCGATCAAGTGCCTTCCTGTTGATGACCGGTCCGCACTGGGTGGATTTGGAGTAGCCTGCTCCGACCGTCAGTGCCGCCATGCGTTCAGTAAGCTTTTGCGAGAAAGCCTCGACGATGCCGGTTTGCACATAGAAGCGGTTGGCCGCCGTGCAGGCCTCGCCGCCATTGCGCATCTTAGCAACCATCGCGCCCTCGATGGCGGCATCCAGGTCAGCGTCATCGAAAACAATGAATGGTGCATTGCCACCAAGTTCCATTGAGCAGGAGATGATTGTGTCGGCCGCTTCGTGCAGGAGCTTTCGACCGACTTCAGTAGAACCGGTAAATGACAATTTGCGGACACGCGGATCATGCAACATCTTGCTGACCACGGCGCCTGACCGTTCAGTCGTGATCACATTGACAACGCCATCTGGCACCCCCGCCTCAGCATACAGTGCGGCAAGCGCATAGGCGGTCAACGGCGTCTCTGTCGCCGGTTTAAGCACGCAGGTGCAGCCGGCGGCAAGGGCCGGTGCGATTTTGCGCGTCGCCATCGCTGCGGGAAAGTTCCAGGGTGTCACCAGGACTGCAACGCCAATTGGTTGATGTTGAACCACGATCTTGTTCGCCCCTGAGGGGGCGGTCGAGATTTCGCCGTTCAGGCGAACTGCTTCTTCCGAGAACCAGCGAAAGAACTCAGCGGCGTAGGTCACTTCACCGTAGGCGTCACTCAAGGCCTTGCCGTTTTCGAGGCTGATCAACTCTGCCAACATGTCCTTTCGCTCGACCATCAGCTCAAAGCATCGGCGCAGAATCTCTGATCTCCTCCGCGGCGGGGTCGCCGCCCAGGCGGGTCCCGCATCGTACGCCGCCTGAACAGCGTCTAGAGCATCTTCGATCGTTGCATTGGCAACGTCTGAGATGACAAGACCGGTAGACGGGTCAAGAACGTCAATCCGCCTAGCCGAGGCTCCAGGGCGCCACTTTCCAGCAATATAGAGGTCAGTAGGGACTTGTTTGAGGTCAAAGCTGATCTGGGACGTGATTGTCGGCGTCATTGTCAATTTACCTTCCATGCTTTTGCATCGTTCCTCAGTCCAATTCGATCACCCGTGAAGGCAGCGCCGACCAGACTGGTCATAACTGTTGGATCGAGGAGGCGCGGATTGTTCTTGATCAGTCTGGCACTGCCCATCGCCTGTTCGGCAACTTGCGGCAACTGAGCCTCCACGATCCCCAAGTCGGCAATCGACTTCGGGATTCCAATCGACGCGAAGAGTGCTGCAACCGCATCTATCGTCTCGCTGGCAGCGTCGAACGAGGATCGGCCCTGAAGATCAAGTCCCATGGCCTTGCCAATCTCGACCAATTCCGGCTCGCAAAAATTGCGATTCAGCTCCATTACGTAGGGCATCATGACAGCGACGCCCGCGCCGTGGGCCGTGTGGGTCATGGCTCCAATCGGATACTGGATGGCGTGAGCCGCCGCAGTCCCGGCCGTCCCGAAAGCAAGACCTGCTGTCGTCGCCCCCAGCATCAGGCGTTCGCGCGCTGTGTGATCGTCGCCATGATCATAAGCACTTTTAATGCTGGAAGAGATGTGGGATATGGCCATCAGCGCATAGGCATCGCTCAGGGCGTTTTTGCCCAGGAAAACATGATCATGCACGATCGTATCGGTCGGTGTGCGACGAATGGTCGTGTAGGCCTCGATTGCATGTGTGAGCGCGTCGGCGCCGGAAACTGCGGTGAGGCTGGGCGGACAGGAGTACGTCAGTTCTGGATCGCAAATCGCCGTGTGGCAAATCAGTTCCGGACTTGCAATTCCGACTTTCACAGCTCGATCGGGATCTGTGATGACTGCCACCGGCGTTACCTCAGAGCCGGTCCCGGAGGTGGTTGGCAGAAGAATCAGCGGCAATATGGGACCGGGGACCTTGAACTCGCCATAATAGTCGCTGGGCTTACCCTTGTGTGCGATAAGCAGTGCACAAACCTTGGCGGCGTCCAGGCAGCTGCCGCCGCCGATGCCGATGACGAGGTCTGCACCAAATTTGCGGCCGGCTTCCACACCCTGAGCGATGCACTCAAGCGGCAGTTCCGCAATGGTGCCGTCGAATACGTGCACTGCCACACCTGACGACGCCAGAGCATCCACCATCTTGCGAAAATCTGCCTCGTTGCTCAAACGAGCGTCCGTGACAACTAGCGCACGACGACCGAGCTTTGCGGCATAGCCCGGTAGGGCGGCGCGTTGGCCGGCCCCGAACACGAGATTGCGCGGGGTGCGCAGGGCTCCAAATAGGGTCAATAAAACCTCCTGTTTCATTCAGCAGCACCAAGGCCGGCTAGAACTTGAATTTGTTGCCAGACTTCCTCAGCAAGCGGCACGCCCTCCTTCAGGCGCTGGTCGCGACAAGCTCGCCCCCGCTCTCCAGGTATCACGACGGCCGGGAAACCATCTGCTGGCTCCAACGCGCGGAGTGCCTCGAGATAGGCCTGCAGGTCCCGCTGCGGACCGTCGATGACAATGAATAGGTCTCCCTTGTTGCACACCGTCGTATCGTCGAGCGTTCCCGTGACGTCTCGTCCGATCGCGGCTCCGGCCAGGCTTGTCACAAGCAGTTCAAAGGCGAGGCCCAAGGCGTATCCTTTTGCTTGACCGAAGGGAGCGATTGCCCCCTTCTTCGCGGCGGCTGCGTCTGTGGTGGGATTTCCGTTTTCATCCAGCGCCCAATGAGAGGGGATTGGCTGGCGCCTGTTGGCGTGATCGTGAATCTCGCCCATCGAAACAACACTCGTCGCCGTATCCATCATGAAGGAAGCGCCACCCGTCGGCACGCCTATTGCGATCGGATTGGTCCCGATCATGGCCTTGCGCCCGCCCCAGGGATGAACAAGCGCCTCGCTCGTTGACAGTGCAATAATCGATAAACCGTGTTCTGCGACACGCTCTGCGTACCAGCCGAGCATCCCTATGTGATTGGAATTGCGGATGGCAGCGACGGCAATGCCGGTGACCTTCGCACGCTCTATCAACGAAGTAATCGCCCGGTTCGCGACGACAGGCCCTAGACCGCGCTGACCGTCGACGGCCAGAAACGCCTCCTTGCGCCATCTATGCTCACCCCGGGCGTGCGGGTCCGTAACGCCGTTCTCAATCCGGCGAATGATGCGCCTGAGGCGCAACAGTCCGTGGGAGGGTACCCCCCTCAAATCGGCTTCCAGCAAGAGATCAAGCTGTTCTGATGCGTGCTCTTCCGGTACGCCGGCGCGGTGGAGAGCCAGCCGGGCAACTTCACGAATATTATCCACGGAAACCGTAATCATAGATCAAATCCGATCGGATATCTGATTGCATTTTCCGCACTATGTTGATAAGAAATTGCTGCGTCAAGAAGGAATTTTGAAAATGACGAATCGGAATGGTGAGTTGAAGAACGGCGACACAGGATTGCTACGGCGACCCACCCGTCTCGCCGATGAGGTCTATGGGGCAATCTACTCACAGCTCATGTCACTGAAGATCCCGCCTGGTGGTCGCATTGCCGTGGACAATCTGGTGCGGGAACTCGGCGTCTCGCAAACACCCATCCGTGAAGCGCTTTCACGGCTTGAAGCTCAGGGGCTGGTGGTAAACACGCACCTCATCGGGTACAGCGCGGCGCCGCAGATGGATCTTTCGGGGTTGGAGCAGCTTTACGACCTTCGCATGCTGGTGGAGCCATTTGCGGCAGCCCAGGCGGCGAAGCTTATGTCTGACGAGGCCATCACATCGCTCGAAGCCATCGATTCGGATATGCGTCAAATCCGCAACGAGGATGCGCGTTCAGCCTACAGCCGCTTCGCGCAAAGCGACGGCGCCTTTCATGATGCAATTGCTGTCGGCAGCGGAAACGGACTTATTCATGAGGCGCTGGCACGTCTTCACACCCACGTGCATCTTTTCCGCCTCTATTTTCACACGCGGGCGACTTCCGATGCAAACAAGGAGCATGCGCGGATTTTAGCCGCAATCAAAGACAGGAATCCTAAAGGGGCCGAGGCGGCTATGAGGGATCATATCGAGCGCTCCCGCAAGCGATTCATGAAGTTCTTTACTGATGCCCAAGGCTGAGTTCAGCCTCTGCTGGAGGCTATAGAGTGCCGACAATATAGAGCTCTAATTTCATACCATTCCTCAGGCCGGGCGTGGGATCTGTGCCGGGTGACGCGCCCAACACCCTGCCCCCCCGCCCGCCGAAACAGCCGATGTCAGACGACTTTATACTGCCGAGTGGCGTCTTTGCCTCCTCGTGAACGGTACGACCGCTTCTGTGGCACATACCGCTTTCGATCTGCAAGGAAGGGCGGTCCTTGAGGGGATCGCCGCAGGCAGCGTCTCCGTCTTTGCCACCAGCTTCTCGACTTCGCCGTCGACGATCTTCTTGTGGACAATTATCCGCTCCATCGGCATGCGGATGTGGCCCGATTTCATGAAAGCGCCGAAAGTTGCCGCCTGAACCGCAGCAACCGCGTGACCGATCTTCGTTGAACGGGTGAAGCTCACCCGCCGCACCGCCGGATCAGCGACATCGCCTCAAGGATGCGGTTGCCGTCTGCAGGTGTGTTGGTAATGTGTTTGACAGCCTCAGGAGGCGGTCCACCTTCGGCCATTGCCTTGATGACTAGGCCAAGGGCGAGGCGCTACCCCGACATTTGAGAACAGCAGTATCGCTGCAAGCCAGCGGCACCGCAAGCGCCAGGACAACGACGATGACGCGTTCCAGGGCGCAATGCCCACAGTGGCGCCTGCAGGAACCCATACTGCCATCGCCAGCGAAGCGGGCAGATCCGGAGGAATGACTTCGTCGTCGATCTGGAACGCCATTGCAGCAGCTTCTTCAGCATGTCAGCTGCGAGGCACACATTGAAATCGGCCCATACCTGGGTCGCGCCGATCTCGGCCTTCATCACAGGGCAAAATCGGTATCCCAAGCGCCGAAGCCTGCGGGAGAAAAAAATGCAAAGGCTGAAGCAAAAGCCCGGCGTTATGCACGGGCATCATAGGCCTGCTGGGCAGCCAGCACGGCATCCATATTGTGCTCCGCCCAATGTGCCAGCGCCGAAACGGTTTCTGTCAGTGTCCGCCCAAGAGACGTCAGCGCATATTCCACCGTCACCGGTACCGTCGGGAAAATCGCCCTTGAGATCAGGCCGTCACGTTCCAACTTCTTCAGCGTCTGGGAGAGCACTTTCTGGGAAATGCGTTATATCCCGCCTGAGATAGTTGAAGCGTACCGGCTCGCCTTCCAGCCGGTCGAGGATTAGAAGCGCCCATTTATCCGCCAGCCGGTCAAGAACGAGCCGCGTCGGACACCGGTCTTCAAAAACATTATAGGCGTGCTTCATCTCTGGTTTTCCTTTGCTTTCGTCTCAACGGTTTACTTGAAGTAACCACGTGACCCGAAAGTGCCTTCTTTCCCTCAGTGCAATCGGACTGTATCTATCAGAAACAAGGTTTCCAGTAGATACTAAGGAGAATGTTAATGAAAGGCAAGATTCTCGTTCTCGGCGCAACCGGGAATGTCGGCACGCCCCTCGTCAAGGTACTCCAGGCCAAGGGTTACGCAGTCCGCGCCGCTTCGCGTTCCGGCAAGTCAGTGGAGGGCGCTGAAGGCGTCGTGTTCGATTTCGCCAACCCGGCGACCATCGCACCAGCCTTCGCCGACGTCGATGCCGCCTACGTCATGCTGCCGACCGGATACGTCGATTCCAAGGGCCTGCTGTTGCCGGTGATCGCGGCCGCCGCCGCCGCCAACGTCAAAGTCGTTTTTCAGAGCGTACTCGGCGTCGATGCCGATGACAGTATCCCTTACCGCCAGGTTGAGATCGCACTCGAAAAAACCGGCGTTCCCTACGTCATCCTGCGTCCGAACTGGTTTGCCGACAACTTCCACACTTTCTGGAAGGCCGGCATCGACCACGGCGAGATCGCCGTTCCGGCTGCGGACGGGAAGTCCAGCTTCATCGATGCGCGCGACATCGCCGAAAGCGCAGCAGCGGCCCTAACAACCGAGAAGTTCGACAACAGAGCCTTCAACCTGACAGGCCCCGAAGCTCTCGGCTACGCCGAGGCGGCCAAGCTCATTTCGGCGGCAATCGGGAAAGACGTCGCCTACAATCCCCTCAACGACGAAACATTCATCGGCATTCTGACCGGCGTAGGCGTACCGGCCGATTACGCCTCGTTCCTCGCATCGATTTTCTATCCGGTCCGCGAGGGCTGGACTGCCCTCGTCACCGCTGACGTCGAGGTGCTGACCGGAAGGCCGGCACGCAGCCTCGAAACCTACGTCCAGGACAACATCACCCTCCTTATGGCCTGATCCGGCAGCTAAACCAGCCAGATCCTTGGGAGTGTTGGCGGAAGCTTCCAACGCGGCGGACGATGCTGATATCGCGCCGCAGCTGCGGCGGCAGTGCGCCAATCATCAGTTCCCAGGACGCGGCCAATGTTGCGGAGCAGTCGAAAGCAGGAGGCGCCGGAGCCGGGCAGCCTTCCACCGCTCGTCGAAAGCCGCCAGCCGCTGAACGGCCCCTGTGTCACCAGTCTGCTATGCCTCGTCCGCGTCCGGCTCCAGTTGCAGCGGCGCCTTTGCCCAGACTTCGCCTTCGAGGGCAACGCGGTCGGTCGGCAGCGGACCAGGCGCCATGATTTCCCGTTCATTCTGCAAGATGAGCTCGATCGACAGAGCAGTCATTTCTGAAACGCGTCCCCGTCGTTCATCTGTTGGCGCTGCTCGCGTGCGATCGGCAAACGGAGAACCGGCACACACCGCCCTTTCACTTGCTACCATATGGTGCAATTGACGCAAACGGGACCTCCTGTCTGGTTCAGGAAACCCGGCCGGCGATGGGCTGGTCAGGATGTCTTCGCAGCGATCAATTTCGACGAAACCAGGCGGAAAATCTCCGCCTGATATAGCGCGTCCTGCAGGCAATCATGCGTACCTGCCAGGTTGGGTTTCAGGTGTTCGGCTATCCGGCTCGAACGCGTCTCCCGCCATGTGCAACCCGTCGCACCCATATAGAGCGCTTTGATATCGAGCGCTGTGAAGCCAAACGGATTGCGACCGGTGAAGCGGTGGAAGTAATAGTTGACGAAGGACCAGTCGAAGGGAGAATTAAAGCCCACAAACACGGGATCGCCGTCGGGGCCAGCGATCTCGGCGACCCAATTTGACAACGCGGCCATGGCGTCGGATGGCGGCAATCCGGTTCGGTCAAGCTCTTCTAAAGAAAGCCCGCTCACTTTCAAAGCCTTCGGGTCGAAATTCCGATTGATCGGCTGGAGTTCACAGGTGAATGTCTTTTCCGGTTCGAAAACAGAACAGGCGCCGATCGACAACAAACTGAACTCGCCGGGTATCGGGCCGGCGGTCTCCACGTCCACCGACACAAAGACTTCGCGTTTTTCGCTCATGAGATCAACGGCTCCGCAGGTACGAGAGAGGGGCGGTTGCGAATGGCCTGCCAGTGTTCCCGGAATGCCCGCCGCCTCTCCTCGACGGTTCCGGTCGTCTTCCAGTGTAGACCGGAGAAAGTCGTAATATCGAAGGGAAGGCTCGTCCCTTCCCGCACCATGACCATCGTCGGCAAGCCGCGACCGAGAGCATATCCAAGTTCGAGAAAGCAATTCGGCCGCGCGCCCGTTATGTCGGCCAGAACCACGCTCGAGCGATGAAGCTTTGCGAAAATCTCCTCGTCGATCCTTGAATGCTCATAGGCCTGACGCCCGTCGATGACGATCAGACGATAGCCCAACTCGTCCTCGACGACCGGCTGGACGACCGTGTCGAAGAAATTTTGAACATCGTTATAGTCGGCAAGCTCCGGATTGAGAAGGCGCACGGCAAAGGCCCTTGGTCTTTCAAGGGATTCCAAAAGCTCGACCAACAACGAAACGCGTTCTGCAACGGGCTGTCGGCGTGGAAAACGGATCCGATTGATCCAGTCGTGCGCGTCGCCGTCATCCGCAATTTGAAACAGACGACGGGATTGGCTGCTGTTGAGCCCGAAACTGTAAAGGCGCCTCGCACCCGTTGTTTCCGGGCAAAGCGCGAGATTGAGCGGCACGACCGGCTTGCCGGCATCATGATAGAGATTTGCCAGGAACAGCACGCCCTCGGTGCCCCCGAGGGCAACAAGGATGTCGCCGAACTGGGCTTGAGCTTCCATGCGCTTGCTGTTCATGTTCCAGTGGGCGGCATTTTCGATCTTGATCAATTGCGAGCCACGCAGTTCGTCCCACAGATCGACCTTATCGTCAGGAATCTGGTCCTCGGTCTTGTGATGCTGGACCGCGACGACGAGAGGACCTGGTACATTTTGCGGTCTCAACACCAGATTGTCCTTGATCGACTTCCAGACCAGCCAATCAAAGCAGATCGGCAGACCGTCGGCCTTGCGCAACGGTTCGGCATCGACAGGCAAAACGAAGTTCGCGCCCCTCCTCATCAGCTCCTTGACAAGTGATGCGACCAGCTCCCGGGCCGACTGCACGTTGTCGGTCGAGGCAACGGCCAGATCGTCGACGATGCTTCCCGAGATGTGGATGCGACGGCCGAACAAGGGTGATCGCGGCATCATTTGTCCTCCATAATCGGCGAAGCATGCATTGCGCCAGCCACCGATTTCAGATGCTCAAATCTCAGGGGCTCTTTCGGATAGGCTCTTGCCAGAGCGGCGGGGTAGAGACGCGTGCGAATGTCGGAATATGTCCAGGAAGGATGCTTGTCACGTGCGCCTGTCGCCGCGACAAGCTCGGCAATCTCAGCCGCCTGCAGGCCCAGGCCTGCGAGGTCCATCTGGAAAAGCTGCCGCCGATCGTCGTCCGACGGACGCCTGAACTCCTCCATGATGGCGGCTCGCCGCTTCAAAGCGGCATCCAAGATCGAAAGACGATTGGTACACAAAATGACGACAATCCGACCGCCGTACTTGCGCAAATCATCGACGCCCTGGATCAGCGTGTTGACCGCCACCTTGTCTTCGTGGTGGCTATGATCCTGGGTGCGCGAGGCAGCAAGACTGTCGCCTTCATCGATGATGAGAATGGCGCGGCGCGATTTGCCGGCCGACTGGGTCACCTTGCGGAAAGCTTCGGCAATCAGCGTTCCCATTTCGCCGACCATACCGCTGCCGCGCACACGGTTGGAAAGCTTGAACAGGATGGAATCCTCGCTCTTCGCCTCGGTTACCAGTTTGTTGGCAATGCATTCAGCCGTCGCTGTCTTGCCCGTACCGACATCGCCGTGGAAGATAACCAGCGGATATTGCTCGGCGACGAGGTCGCAGATGGCGAGCTTGCCCGCGTGAAACTTGCGGTTCCACTCCCCCAGACCACCGACGTTGAGAAGCAGCCGCAACTGATCGTGAATGCGTGCATAGCGGGCCTCGAAGCCCAGCAATGTACGTTCGCGCCTGAAGAGCTCATCGCTCGGAAGCGGTGTCTCGCTGTCAAAAATGCTTGGCTGGCTCACGCTGCCCAATCCTTTCTTTGCATGCCGTAGGCATTGCTGGCGTAATCACGCCCGCCCGACGACGTCAGGGACGAATGGCTGGTATCGGCTTTAGACGGCGACCAGTTGATCTTGAGTTTTCCACGGGTCGCTTCACGGGCGGCACTGGTGTAGGCACCCGTATAACGCAGGACGACGCGCAGGTACGGCGACGGTACTTTCGGCCACAACACGCCGCCCGGCCTGCTGGACGTCAGCGAGCCTGCATCCGTGTTGACATCAAAACGAGTTGCCCGCTGTTCGAGGTCATTACTCAGAAGCGTCACATCGACGGACGCAAGATAGCCTGCCTTGGCGAGAACCTCGACATCGTGGGCATAGTTCGCGGCTTCTGTCGGCGTCCACGCGCCGGTGCTGTCGCCAATCATGATCAGGTCCGCTTTCATGCGCCGGACCACGTTCTCGACGTCGACATCCGTATAGGTCGCGCTTGCGCTGGCGGTGCGGGTCTGGCTCATCTCATTCCTCCGTCTTGAAGCGGGGGCCGAAAAGCTCCTTCCACACTTCATTGTCGTTTTCGGCAGATGCAAAATTCGCAGCCTCCCAAGCCTCCTCCGCCGCCGCCACGATCTCCTTGCGTTCAGCTTCCGAGATCCTGCTCGTCACGTTGTTGAGGCTGTAGACCGGATCAAGGATGACGACGGGATCCGAGAAGGTGGCGAAAGGCGCGGTGTTTTCCGGAAACCGGATCTCGTCCTTGAGACCGGACTGGGCTATGTAGAGAAGAAAATTGCGGAAGCGCTGTTCGATACTGCCGGAGCTGCCCTGTGTTGCCAGCACATGGGCCATGATCAGCTCGATGTGAAACGATTTCAGCGGCTTCAGTTCGGCCTGGTTGCGCCACTTCTTTCCCAGCCGCACCAACGTGCGAAAATCGCCGTCCTGGTTCTTTCGATCGCGAACGAACTTGATCTGGCAAGGCGCGCAGGTCTCGACCTTCGACCCGTCATGAATGTCGAACTGCCAGCCATATCCAGGCCTGGCCTCATCCTCGATCACCGGGACGATATCGACGCTGAGGCCCGTGCCGACGAAGGTCACTGTCGCCGCCTTACGCTGGATTTCGAAATCCTCGACGGATTTATTCGGATAGATCTTGATCAACAGGTCGTAGATCGTGTTGTTCAGGCTATCGAGCGTCTCCTTGCTGGCGTCGCGGCCGGCAATGTAGAAGACGACATCGACGTCGACCGGATCGACGCTGGTCTTGCGCAGGATCGTGAATTTCGCGAAAGAACCGGCCTTCACCACTTTCGTGATCTTGATCTCGGTCTTGTCACGCACCCCTTTGCACAGTTCCGCTATCAACCGGTCGACCTGCTCGTGATACGCCTTGCGCTTGTCGGCCGGCAGGCGCAGGACATTGCTGTCGTAGTAACGCAGTTCGGTGTTGCTCAACGCCATTTGCCATTTCCTTTCGCGCCGATACCAATCTGGGGGCCGCCAATCGGCGGCATATCCCCGGTGTGCATCCTCGGTTTACAAAGACAGACTTTGAATGACGCGGATATGACATAGAGAGCCGCAGATCGCGTTTCAAGACATTATAGTTTACAAAATTTCCACTAAATCGTACTATTGGAAACCGAAGCAAAAGGAGGCCATCATGATCGGAAACAAGCTCAAAGTAGCCCGGTCGGCATCGGGCCTGTCGTTGCGCGCACTCGCCGATGCCATGGGAGGCATCGTCTCCGCACAGGCCATCGGCAAATACGAGAGAAACGAAGACATGCCGAGTTCGCGCGTGCTGATCGGACTGTCGCGGACGCTCGGCGTTGCGGAAGAATATCTCCTCAGTGAGGATGAACTTGCGCTGGAAGGTGTCGACTTCAGGAAAAAGATCGGAACGTCGGCAAGAGAGGAGGCGATCCTCGAGGCGCGCGCGATCCACATGCTGGAGCGCTATCTGGCCGTCGAGGATCTTCTTCAAATGCGCAGTGTCGAATGGGAACAGCCGCGAAGCGCGCCACATCCGGTTGCCGACTTGCGTGATGCGGAAGACGCCGCACGGTCAGTGCGCGAGGATTGGGGTCTCGGCAACGATCCCGTTCCACAACTTGCCGAATTGCTCGAAGAACGCGGCATCAAGGTGTTATCACTCGACCTCGACGACGTTGACGGTCTCGCCGCCAAAGTCAGGCGCAAAGGACGAACGGCCGCGCGCATCATTGTCGTCAAGCGCAGCACGTGGTCGGAACGCAAGCGCTTCAACCTCGCCCACGAGCTCGGCCACATGGTCATGGCGCCGTGTGAGGGGGTAGACGAGGAAAAGGCCGCACACCGCTTCGCGGGCGCCTTTCTTATGCCGGCGGATGTGCTGCGCGCCGAAATCGGTGCGCACCGTTCATCGATCAGCATTGGTGAGTTTGTCGCCTTGAAAAAGCGCTTCGGCGTGAGCATCCAGGCCTTGGCCTATCGGTGCAAGGATTTGGGCATCATCAACCAGGCTGCCTTCGCGAGACTCTTCAAGGTGTTTGCGGAACGCGGATGGAGAGCAGCGCCATTCGAAGAACCGGAGACGATGAAACCGGAGCTTGAGGAGCCCAGGCGCTTCGAACGGCTCTGCTACCGGGCGTTGGCCGAAGGCGTGATAGGCGATTCGCGCGCCGCCGAACTGCTCGGAATTTCGGTGCGAGAATTGGATGCAAGACTGGATCAGGTGGCGGCTTGACCGGTGTCGATCCTTGTCTCCGATACCTCTGTGTTGATCGACCTTGAACGGGCTCGGTTGCTTGAGGACATGTTCAGGCTGCCTGTGGGCTTCGCTGTGCCTGACCTTCTTTTTGAGCGGGAACTGGCAGGCGCACTCGGCGATCAGTTGGTGGCGTTAGGACTTCTCGTTGAGGTCCTGACGCCTGCCGAACTCACTCGGGCGACTCATCTGAGCCGGCAGAATGCCCGCCTTTCGATCCCCGATACGTTTGCCTTCGCCATCGCTGAAGGGCGAGGCTGGACACTGTTGACGGGCGATGGCGTGTTGCGCGAACTGGCGAACGCCCAGGCTGTCGATATGCACGGAGTCTTTTGGCTGTTCGACCAGTTTGCCGAAGGCAACCACGTTCCCCTCGATCGCCTCCACAGCGGTCTGACGACGCTATTCAGCCATCCGAGATGCCGACTGCCCGCAGCCGAAGTACGCCGCAGGTTAGCTCGATACCGTTCCGTCTGAGCCTACTCCACATGAGAGACAAACAGAATAACGCTGGCGTGCCACATCGCCGCGCGTGCCCGGAATTAGGGATCTTGGTAGCCTTTGTCCGCCGGCAGCCGGACGCACAACTCAGCGCCGCCGGCCGCACAATTGCGGGCACTGACAGTCCCCCCATAGTCCTGAACGATAGAAAAGCTGATCCATAGACCGAGCCCGGTGCCCTCACCGACCGTTTTGGTGGTGAAGAAAGGTTCGAAAATCTTGCCCAGGTCGCTATCCTTGATCCCGTCGCCGTTGTCGCGGACTGTGAATTCAATGGTTCCATCGCCCTCGTCCCGGCGAGCGCGTAGCCAGACTCGCGGATCCCTCACTTTGGCAACCGCATCGAGCGCATTGTCAATGAGGTTTACGAAAACCTGGTGCATCTGGCCTTCATGGGCTTCGATCAAAAGATCGGGGTCGCTGTCGATCTCAACATTGGCGCGTGAGTTCTTGGCGCGCACGGCGAGATGGGCGGAGTTGCGCAGCAGCCGGTCTAGATCGACAGATTGGCGCTCGCCAGTTCCGCTGAAGGACAAGCGCCGGAGATTCTTGACGATATCGCTAATCCGGTCGGCGCCTTCGATCGTGCCTTCCAGCAACGGATCAATATCGCCGACGATTGCATCAATCTTCAACGTCTTGCGCAGCCTTTCAATCTCGTCGGGGCCGGCGCCCTGGTGCATCGCATTCAGGTAGGACACCAGGTTCTTGCGGTAGCGGTCGAGCGTGTAAATATTGGCATAGACGAAGGAGATGGGATTGTTGAGCTCGTGGGCGACGCCCGCGACCAACCGGCCGAGGCTCGCCATCTTCTCCTGCTCGATCAGCTTGCGCTGCGCCTGCTGCAATTCGAGATGCGCCAGGTGGAGCGCCTGATAGGCCTGCCGCAATTCGCTGATCGGCCGGCCCGTGAGGACGGCGCCGAACCTGCGGCGGCGCCCGTCGAACAGGGCGGCGCACCGCATAGCAAGGCATTCCTCGCGGCCGGCTGCGGCATTGAAATGCAGGTCCCCTTCGAGCACCCTGCCCTGCTGCCCGGCACTCATCAGCCGCTCGGCTTCCTTGCGGTCGGTCTCTACGACATAGTCGAAGATGCGGGTGCCGATAACGGCAGTCTCCTCCATGCCGACCAGGTGAAGGAAGGCGGGGTTCACCTTGCGGATCATGCCGTCGCTGCCGCAGGCAATCAGGATGTCGGAGACCGACGCCACCACGCTCGAAATGAAGGTTTGCGCCTCTTCGAGCTCGGCATTCTTGCGCTCGAGATCGGTCTCGTTGCGCAGGAGTTCGGAATAGACCTCATCCATGCGGTGAATGACGTCGACCCACATGGATTCGCTCGAACCGTCGAGTGCGAAGAGGCTGGGCAGCGAGATCTTGCTGATCAGGTCCTCGCCGGCCGGCCGTTCGTTCTTGTTAATCGGTTTCGTCATCAGGGTAGCGCTTGAGGTCGTAGCACTCGATCTTGCTCCGCAAACCAACGCGCGACAAGCCCAGTTCGTCGGCGCTACGGCTGATATTGCCGTCGTGGCGGGCTAGCGCCGCCTCGATCGCCGACCGCTCGACCTCGGCGACAATGTCCTTGAGCTGGCGCATGCTGCCGTCGGAGGCCGTGGCGGCAGGTTCGCCGTTGCGGATGGCGGGGGAGAGCAGCTCCGCCGCGAGCGGCGCATTCCCGTCCGACAGGACCGTCATCCGCTGGATCTCGTTGTGCAGCTCGCGGACATTTCCGGGCCAGGAATAGGCGATCATCAGGTCTAGCGTTCGGGGATGGAAACCCGCAACCTCCCGGTTGAACGACTGGTTGATCTGGGTGAGGAAGCGCTCGGCAATCGCCGGAATGTCCTCGATCCGGTCCTTGAGCGCCGGCATGTGGATCGGAAAGGCCGCGAGCCGGTAGTAGAGGTCGCGGCGGAACCGGCCCGCGGCGACCTCGGCAAGTAGATCGCGGTTGGTCGCCGAGATCACCCGCACATTGACCTTGCGCGGCCTTTGCGCGCCGAGCGGCCGAATCTCGCCCTCCTGCAGCACGCGCAGCAGCTTGACCTGGAAAGCGGGCGAGGTCTCGCCGATCTCGTCGAGGAAGATGGTGCCATTGTCGGCCAGTTCGAAGAGGCCGATGCGGTCCTGATAGGCGCCGGTATAAGCGCCCTTCTTGCAGCCGAAGAGTTCGCTTTCGAGCAGTTCATCTGGCAGGGCACCGCAGTTTTCCACCACGAAGGTCTTGTCGGCGCGGGCTGATTCCTGATGGATCGCGCGAGCGAGCAACTCCTTGCCGGTTCCCGACGCACCGGTGATCAGGACCGAAACATCGTAGCGCGCGGCGCGGCGGGCGAGTGAAATCGAGCCTGCGAGCGGACTGTCGCTGCGATGGATGATGCGGTCAAAGCCGAAGGATTGGCCCAGGTTGCGCCGGCGGTCGCTGAGGACCTTCTGCAGCGCCTCGCTCGCCGGCTTCACCTCGATGCGCATGTCGGTGACTTCGTGCTGCAGGCGCCAGAGATTGGCGCTCTCGCGGACGCAGTCGATCAGCTTGTCGGGGCTCCAGGGCTTGGTGATATATTGATAGATGCCGGCATTGTTCAGGCCTTCGATGATGTCGGTGGAGTCTGTATAGCCCGAGATGATGATGCGGATAGTGTCCGGCCAGAGTTCACGCACGCGCTTCAGGAACTCGACGCCGGATTCGCCGGGCATACGCTGGTCGCAGAGGATGACCTGCACCATCTCTCCTTCCAGCACCTCCTCGGCCTCCTTGGCGTTGCGGGCGCCGATGACCTCGAATTCGTCTGACAGGACGCGCTGGATCGCCTCGATCGAGCGCACTTCGTCATCGACGACAAGCACGGTGGCGTGCGGGTTGGTCATCGCATTGTCCTCTTGCGGTCCGTCTCGCCGCCACCCGCCCGGTGGATAGCAAGGGTCACCGGCGTGCGCGACTTGGGCGTCTTGCGGATGAAATTGTAGCGCGCGACGTGATAGCTCGGGTCGAAGCCGTAGAAATTGCGCCGCATGCGCTGCAACTCCTCCTCACGGTAGGCGGCGAGCGGCTTTTCGGCTTCGTCGCGGGCACGCAGCGCGCGCTTGGCGGCAATGCGTTCCGCCAGATCGGGGGACGCCACCAATTCGGCCGCCGCCCGATGCAGTTCGACCTCGGCGGCGATGACATCGGACGGCAGGCGGCGTGTCGCCAGGCCAAGTTCGAGCGCCTCGTCAATGCCCATCGGCAGCCGCGCCTGGGTCACGACACGGGCGCGATCCTCGCCGATGCGGGCCGGAAGGAGATAAGTCCAGTATTCGGAGCCATAGAGGTTGCCCATGTCCTTGTAATGCGGATTGAGGATAACGCCGTCGCGCATCCACACCTCGTCGGCGGCGAGCGACAGGAAGACGCCGCCCGCGCCGGCATTGCCGGTCACGGCTGCAATCACCAGCCGGTCACCGGTCTCGATGATCTCCCGCACGAGGTCGTTCATCGCATTGATATTGCTCCAGGATTCGTCCGCCGCGCTGTCAGCGCTTTCGATCATGCCGAGATGGATGCCGTTCGACCAGCAGTCAGCGTCGCCCTTGAGGACCAGAACCGGAAGCGCGCGCTGCTTGGCGGCGACGACCGCATGCCGCAGGGTTTCGCAATCCTCGGAGGACATCGCGCCGTTATGGAAGCGGAAATCGAGAAAGCCGACGCCGTTCTCCTCATGATAGCGGCAGAGTTCGGGGCCGGCGATCTCATGCAGGTCTGCCGCTTCGGCGCCGAGAAGCCGGCCGGCCGGCAGTTTCAGGCTCCGCGCCTCCGGCCGGCGGAGATGGCCGATCCAGAGCGCGCCGTCCCGGAAGGCCATGGCGACCGACTGCCGGGATCGGCCGAGCATCGTTCCGGGCAGCCCAGAGAGCCCGGCAGCCAGCTCGGCGTCAAACGCCAGATAGCTCTGTCCGGCGATAGTCAGCACAGCACCGGGGTCGCCATCCGAGGCACGGATGATGCCAAGCGCTTCCTCCGCGGAATGACGTGCGGGATCGAGCGTCCGGTCCGACTTGCGGCAGGCGGGCCGCTCGCGGCCCCTGCCCCAGTTCGCCGGCATGACTGGGCCATTCCCGCGTCCGAGGCGCTCGATCGCTTCGAAGACACAGGCCGCGGCAGCCTCGGTCACTTCGTGCCGGTAGATGCTCGATTTCCGTGCCGCCCGCATCGGGAATTCCCGCCATGCCCAGACCGGCCCGGCATCCATCTCCTCCCGCGCCTCGATCAGCGTCACGCCCCAGGTCGTCTCGCCGTCGAGGATCGCCCAGTCGAGCGCGCTTGGGCCGCGATCACCCCGGATGCCGGGGTGGACGATCAGGCAGTGCGTCCGCCGCCAGACATCGGCCGGAATGGGCCGCTTGAGGAAGGGCGCGATGACGAGATCGGGCGCGAACAGCGCGACCGCCTCGCGTGTCAGGTCGCCATGAATGTCGAGTTCGACCGAGACCTCGTGCCCCGCCCGTCTGAGATCGATATGCAGGCGCTGGGAAAGCGAATTGAAGCTGTGGCAGAGGAGCAGGATGCGCATCACCGTCCTCAGCAGATCCGGGGCAGTTGCTCGCCCGACAGCCAGTCGACGATCCGGCCGCCGCCGAACGAGGTCGCCATCTGCACGAAGTAATTATCATCCGCCACGACATGGCCGATCAACGCCGACTCCTTACCGAGAGGATGAGCGCGCATCGCCGCGAGCACCGCGTTGGCACCCTCCGGCGCGACCACGGCCACCAGCTTGCCCTCGTTGGCGACATTAAGCGGATCGAGCCCGAGGAATTCGCAAGCCGCGGCGACTTCAGGCTTGAGCGGGATCGCCTCCTCGTCGATGCGGAAACCGACCTTCGACTGGCTGGCGATCTCGTTCAGCGTCGCAGCGATACCGCCGCGCGTCGGATCGCGCATCAGCCTGATATGCTGCCCGCCGGCCGCAACCATTGCCGCCACAAGCCCGTGCAGCGCGGCACTGTCGGAGACGATGGCCGTATCGAATTCCAGGTTCTCGCGCTTCGACATCACGGCGACACCGTGGTCGCCGATCGAGCCGGAGACGATCACTGCATCGCCCGGCCGGGCGGCATCGGCGCTGAAATCGAGCCCGTCGGGCACCCTGCCGACAGCGGCCGTCGAGATGAAGATGCCGTCGGCCTTGCCGCGCTCGACCACCTTGGTGTCGCCGGTGATGATCGGCACGCCGGCCTCGCGCGAGGCCGCACCCATGCTGTCGGCGATGCGTTCGAGATCGGCGAGCGAGAAGCCCTCCTCGATGATGAAACTCGCCGAGAGATAGAGCGGCACCGCGCCAGCCATGGCAATGTCGTTGATCGTGCCGTGGACGGCGAGCATGCCGATATTGCCGCCGGGGAAGAAGAGCGGCGAGACGACATAGCCGTCCGTCGTCATCACCATGCGCCCGCTCTGCACCGTGAACGCCGACTGGTCGTTGCCGGCGCGCAGCCAGTCATTGTCGAAGGCCTTGTGGAAGATGCCCTCGATCAGCTGGCCCATGGCCCGGCCGCCGGCACCATGCGAGAGATCGACGCGGCCATTGGCGATATCGAGCTTTCGCTTGTAGGCCTTGATCATCATGTTCATGCGACCGCCCTCCCGGCATCCATCTGCCGCGCCTTCTCACGGAAGCGGCCATAGGTCCAGTGCGCGGCGCAGGCGCCTTCCGACGACACCATGCAGGAGCCCATCGGCGTGTCCGGGGTGCAGACCGTGCCGAACAGCTTGCAGTCGGCCGGCTTCTTGACGCCACGCAGGATCGCGCCGCATTCGCAGGCCGGATTGTCCTTGGCGGCCGGCGTCTCCATCGAAAAGCGCTTCTCGGCATCGTAGGCCGCATATTGCGGCCGAAGCCTGAGCGCACCACAGGGGACCTCACCGAGACCCCGCCATTCGAAGCTCTCGCGGAGTTCGAAGAAGTTGGCGACCTCGGCCTGTGCCTTCTCGTTGCCAAACGTGGTCACCGCACGGATATACTGGTTTTCCACCTCGTGGCGGCCTTCGTTGACCTGCTGGACGAGCATCAGGATCGCCTGGATGACATCGAGGGGCTCGAAGCCCGCCACGACAACCGGCTTCCGGAATTCCTCGGCGAAGAATTCGTAAGGCTCGGTGCCGATCACGGTCGAGACATGGGCAGGGCCGATGAAGCCGTCGATCTTGATCGTGCCGAGCTTGCGGACGTCGGGGCTCTCTAGGATGTTCTGGATCGCCGCGGGCGTCAGCACGTGATTGCAGAAGATCGAGAAATTGCGGAGGTCCTTCGCGATCGCCGCCTTGAGCGCCAGCGCCGTCGGCGGCGTCGTGGTCTCGAAGCCGATAGCGAAGAACACGACCTCGCGGTCGGGTTCGGCCTCGGCGATCCGGAGCGCGTCGAGCGTCGAATAGACCATGCGGATATCGGCGCCGGCCGCCTTGGCCTTGAGCAGGCTCGATCCGTTCGAGCCCGGCACCCGCATCAGGTCGCCATAGGTGCAGAGCGTGATCTCGGGCCGCAGGGCAAGCGCGATGGCCGCATCGATGCGGCCGATCGGCAGCACGCAGACGGGACAGCCCGGCCCATGGATCATCTTCACATTCGGCGGCAGCAGGTCTTCCAGGCCATAGCGGGAAATCGCATGGGTGTGCCCGCCGCAGAATTCCATGAAATGATACGAACGCGCCGGGTCGGCAAGGGCGGCGATCTGCCGGGCGATGTCCTTGGCGAGCCTGCCGTCGCGATATTCGTCGATATATTTCATGCCGCATCTCCCATCGCAGCTTCACGGATCAGGGCCAGTGTCCTCTCCGCCTCCTCGGGATCGATCTTGGCGAGCGCACAGCCGACATGCAGCACCACGTAGTCGCCGACCTTCACGTCATCGACGAGCGCCGTCGAAACGATCTTCGAGACGCCGTCGAGCGTGACCTTCGCCATGTTGTCGGGTAGTACTTCCTTGACCTGGACCGGTATGGCTAGGCACATGTCCGGTTCTCCTCCATTAATGCTTGTTCGTTCATGACGACCTGCCGCGCATGGGCCGCCTGGCCGAGCGCGATGCCGCCGTCATTGGCGGGTGCGAGACGCGGCAGGTATGGTTCGAGGCCTCGGCTCTTCAAAGCTCGTACGAGACCTTCCGCAAGCACGCGGTTCATCATGCATCCTCCGCCGAGCGCGACCTGCCGGGTGCCAAGCGCGGCGACGCCACCGGTCGCCCAATCCGCCAGACCCGCGATCAGCGTGCCGTGAAAGAGGTCGGCAGCCTCGGTGCCGCGCAGACCCCGTTCGGCGAGGCGCAGGATGAGTGGCCGGAAATCAAGCGCCCCGTCGGTGATCGAATATCCGCCGGCGAGGCAACGCGGTGCCTGGACCAGAGCCTCGAACTCCATCGCGGCCTGTCCTTCGTAGCCCTGGACGAGGCGAACACCCGCGATCGCCGCCGCGGCGTCGAACATCCGGCCGAGACTGCTCGTCACCGAGGGACGCAAGCCGCGTTCGAACATCGCGGTAAGTTGTGCCACGCCGGAATGGTCGGGCCAGAACCGTGGCGCGAGGTCGATCCGCCCGGCTGCCTGAAGCGCCGCGACACCCATGCGCCAGGGCTCGCGCGCCGCGCGGTCGCCACCCGGCAGCGACAGGGGCATGAGAGATCCCGCGCGATGCCAGCGGGGACCGTCGACGGCGAGCATTTCGCCGCCCCAGCTCGTGCCGTCGGTGCCGAAGCCGTGGCCGTCGAGCGCAAGGCCGAGAACCGGCCCCTGAAGGCGATGCTCCGCCGCCACGGCCGCGACATGGGCAAGATGGTGCTGGACCGGCACGAAGGGCAGGTTCAAGCCCTCCGCCATCCGGACCGAGCGGAAATCCGGATGCAGGTCGCAGGCGGCGAATTCCGGCTTCACATCCAAGACCGAACAGAGATGGCTGATCGCCTCGCGCTGGAAACGGATCGCCTCGGCATTGTCGAGCCCGCCGACATGCTGGGAGAGAAACGCCTCGCGGCCGCGCGTGATGCAGACGGTGTTCTTGAGGTCGGCGCCGGTGGCGATCACGCAAGGACCATCCGCGCCGAGATCGACAGGCTCCGGCACGAAGCCACGGGCGCGGCGGATGAAAGCGGGCGCGCCGTCGATCACCTGCATGACGGAGTCGTCGGCGCGGACGGCGATGTCACGGTCATGGGTGACGATCAGGTCGGCGATCGCTGAGAGGCGGCGCGCGGCATCGGCATTGTCGGCGACCAACGGCTCGCCGCCGGGATTGGCACTGGTCGCGACCAACGCGGGGGGACAGTGCGGAGAGGCGAGCGCATCGAGCAGTAGATGATGAAGCGGCGCATAGGCGAGCATCAGCCCGATGCGGCGGAGACCGGGCGCGATCCCGCCTGCAACCGCACCGGCCCGGGCTTCGACGAGCACGATCGGACTGGCCGGAGAGACCAGCAGCGCCTCTTCGGCTTCGGTCGGCTTCGCGAACTGCCGCGCCGCCTCGATATCGCGCACCATCACGGCGACGGGCTTCTCATCGCGCGCCTTGCGCTGCCGCAGGAGGGCGACCGCCGCATCGTTGCGCGCGTCGCAGACGAGATGGAAGCCGCCGATCCCCTTGAGCGCGACGATCGCGCCGTCCTGGAGCCGGGCCGCTACTTCCGCGATGGGATGGCTGAGCTTCGGGCCGCAATCGGGGCAGGCAACAGGCTCGGCATGGAAGCGCCGGTTCTCCGGATCGACATAGTCAGCCGCGCAGGCCCGGCACATCGGAAAGGACGCCATCGACGTTTGCGCCCGGTCATAGGGCAGCGCGCGGGTGATGGTGAAGCGCGGGCCGCAATGGGTGCAGTTGACGAAGGGATAGCCGAAGAAGCGGCTCGCGGGATCGGTCAGTTCGCGGCGGCATTCGTCGCAGGTCGCGGCATCGGCCCCGATCCGGGTCGCGCTCTTGCCGCCCAGGCTTTCGAGGATTTCGAACTGCTCGCCGCCGGCGGGCGGAAGCTCCAGAACATCGATCGAGTCGATGCGGGCAAGGGGTGGCGCATAGGCGCGGATCGCATCGGGAAAGCGACCGGCATCCTCACCCTCGATCTCGATCAGCACGCCGGCGCTGTCATTGAGCACGAAGCCGGAAAGCCGCATCGTCCGCGCCAAGCGGAGGGCGAAAGGCCGGAAACCGACGCCCTGCACGGCGCCGCAGACCCGGAGCCTGAGGCGCCGGATCGGGCTTTCCATCTGTCGTGCGAGAGCCGGCGCCATGGTTTATGCCACCTTCGGCCGAGCGGCCCGCCGGGCGGCGGAGGCTTCGAGCCAGGCATAGAAGGCCTCCATGCCCTCGCCCGTGCGCGCCGAAACGGTCAATGTCTGCAGCCGCGGATTAACGCGCAGCGCGTTGGCGATGCAGAAGCCCACATTGAAATCGAGATGCGGCAGCAGGTCGGCCTTGTTGAGGATCATCAGGTCGGCCGCCGCGAACATGTCGGGATATTTGAGCGGCTTGTCCTCGCCCTCGGTGACGGACAGTACCACGACCTTGTGTGCTTCGCCGAGATCGAAGGCGGCGGGACAGACGAGGTTCCCGACATTTTCGATGAACAGCATCGAGCCGGGCTCGGGCGCGAGATCCTCCACCGCGTGGCCGACCATGTGGGCGTCGAGATGACAGCCCTTGCCGGTATTGATCTGGATGGCGCGGGCGCCGGTCTCGCGGATGCGCGCCGCATCGTTCGACGTCTGCTGGTCGCCTTCGATGACGCTGATGGTGACGCGATCCCTGAGGTCGGTGATCGTCCGGACCAGCAGGCTGGTCTTGCCCGAGCCGGGGCTGGAGACGAAATTCAGCGCGAAGATGCCGTTGCGGTCGAAATAGCGCCGGTTCGCGGCGGCATAGCCATCGTTCTTCGAGAGGATGTCGCGCTCGACCTGGATGATCCGCTCCTGGCTCATGCCGGGAACATGAACGCCGGCTATGCCCTTGCCATAGTGGACGCTGCCGTCTTCGCCATGATGATGGTCGTGCTCGTGGTCACCATGGGCATGGTGATGGGCGTGACCATCGTCATGATGGTGATGGTGGTGGTGCCCATGGCCGTGGTCATGGTCATGGTGATGCCCATGACCCCCGGCCTCGTGCTCGTGGCCCTCGATGGCCGACGTCCCGCAACCGCATACCGTGCACATCAGATCACCTCCATATCCCTGATCTTCAATTCGTCGCCGGCCGTCATCTGGACGCGATGCCGGCCGCAGTCAGGGCAGGCCCCGAACCGCTCCTCCAAGGCCACCGTCTTGCCGCAATCGAGGCACCAGCCCTCACCGGCGATCCGGTTGATCTCAAGCGTTGCGCCATCGGCGATTGTGCCATGCCTGACAGCTTCATAGCAGAAGAGCAGCGCATCCGGATTGACATGACTCAAGACTCCGACATCGAGCCGGATCGACTTGACGCGCGTCACGCCGTTCTGTCGCGCCGTGTCGCAGGCGATTTCGATCACGCTTTCCATCAATGACATTTCATGCATCGGCCGCCTCCCTGATATCGACGTCGAAGGCCACGCAGGGGTCGAACAGCACCGCGAGAAGCGATACCGACCGTATGGCTGTGTCGCCGGTCCCTATAGGTGAAGACAGCAGCGTCTCGACGAAGGGACCGGCCGGATGGAAATTCCACTCGGTCGGCGCGAGAATCCGGTAGGCCGAGAGCCTGCCATCGGCGCCGATCTCCGCCTGATGATAAAGCCTGCCGCGCGCACATTCCACCGCGCCGTAGCCGCCGGCGCCCGGCGTCGGGCCGCCGCCGGCGAGGGACGCCCAGTCGAGCGCGCCATCGCCAAGGATGGAGCCAAGCTGGTCGAGCGAGGCGCGAACGTCGGCTATCCGCGCGCGAAGGCGTTGCGCCAGATGGGGGCCTTCCTGCGAGCTGGCCGGGGCAAGGCGAACATAGGCGCCGGTCTCGACGACGCGGCCGCGCAGATGCGGAAGGCTGGCATAGCCGGGTTCCGTGCAGAGCCGCACGACAACGTCGGCGTCGTCCCTGCTGGTCAACGGGTCCGGGCTGTGGCCGGCGAAGATATGGTCGTGCTCGACATCCTCAAGCATCGCCGCGCAAGCCGTTCCCTTCATGGGAGCATCGGCCTCGCGCGTGACGCCGAGTGCTGCGGCCGCCGCCGTCAGCCTCTCGACCGGCAATTCGAGATGCGCGCGATCGACCTTGCCGGCCTTGACCCTGGCGATGATCGCCTGCGAGGCGGCCAGCGCATCGCGGAGATGCCTGCCGGCGGACGCGGCCAGCGTGACGGGAAGGGGCACCGGCCATTGGAGAATGAGGGCGCGCAGGGTCTCGAATATGCGTTCGGCGAGCAGGCCCAACCCTGCGCCGATCCGCTCATCATCGCTCATCGCACGATCTGTGGCATTGAGGGTCGCGAGGCGGGCGGCCACCGACTGGGCAAAGCCGCAGAGCGAAAAGACCTGGCCCGCAAGCAGCGGCGCCTCGTCGGCTATGCGGCCGAGAAACATGCATGTCAGGCCCTGCGGGCGGCTTGCCGCAACCGCGACCGAGCAGGCGAGGCAGCGCGATACCGCGACCTGGATCCTGATCGTGCCGGCGCCGAGAAGGAAGGTCATTTCGCCATCTCCTCGCGCTTGCGGAATTGGCCGCGCAGCAGATCTCGCCGGTTCACCGCGGCGGGTGGCGCCGGCGGCGGTTCGAGCGTGGCGGGATCGAAGAAGGCGCGGACGGCCTCCTCGGCCGTGGCGAGTGCTGCCTCCATCGTGGCGAATTCGAAGACCGGCGAGAACAGGGAACAAGAATCCACCCTGCCGACGCCGTCGAGTTCGCCAGTGATGAACTCGACCTCGCCCGCCGGCAGCCCGACGCGCAATGTCGTGCCGGAGACGGCGGCGGCCGATGGCGCGCCATCCGGCAGGTCGACCGCCACGAGGTTCATGAACCAGGGCGTGGTGACGATGCCGAAGGCGCGCGCCCCAAAGGCGCGGAAACCGGTCGCGGCAACGCCGAGCGCCGGGTTGCAGATCGGCACATCCACCATGGCTGTGGCATGGATATGCCGATAGCAATCCTCGAGCCGAGCCCCGAGCTGACGGGCCGGATCGGGCCCGACCGGTTCCGCACGCTCAGCGTCCATCGCCCAGCCTCATGAACTTGGACTGCAGCGCATCGCAGTTCGGACAACGCCAGTCCTCGGGCAGGTCGGCGAAGGCCGTGCCCGGCGGGATCTGCCAGACCGGATCGCCTTCGGCCGGATCATAGACATGCCAGCAGATGCCGCATTCCATCCGGTCCTCGTCCGACAAGGTCTCGCGCTTGCCGAAATTCTCGAAGGCGCTCATTTGAAATAGGCCTCCTCGATCTCGCGGAGTCGCATTTCGGAATCGCGGAAGTCCTCCTCCGCAGCCACGGCGACCGAGGGTATGTCGCAGATCTCCAGCGTATCGAGGATGATCGTGTCCATGGCGTTGTAGAACTGCACCGACCAGACATTGCGCGCGCCGGTCGCCACGATACGGCAGGTGCCATAACCGCGCGAGGTGAGTTGCACCGGGCCTGCGCCCAGCGTCTCCTGCAGGAAGGCCATGTCCTCCGGGCTCATGGGGAAAAGCGAGAAGGTGATGACATGGGTCGGTTCGCCGTCGCGGTAGCGGGCCGCCCGGTCGCCGACCTCGGTCAGCACCGGCATGACGTTCATGGCGCCGGCCGGGGCCGGACCATGGCTGATCGATGGGTGCAGCGCCGAACAGGCCTGACGGACTGCGGCCGGGATGCTCGCCACCTCGACATAGTCGCCGATCAGACGGCCTTCGACATCGGTGAACCGGATGCGCCAGACGCCGGCCATGACGGCCTCCTGCATCTGCGCCGTGATGCCGTTGGCAAGTGCGGCGACGCCCGCGACCTCGCCTTCGCCCAGCGTCTGGGTGATCAGCTCGCGGTCGTCCTCGGGATAATCCGTGATGTCGAACAGCCGACCCGGCGCGCCGGCCTTCTGCACCGCGAGTGCATCGGCGATGTCGGGCAGGAGCATCGCCGTCCGCCGACAGCGCCGGATCATTTCCTCGGCGCTGCTGGTGGCGAGGAAATTGATCTTGCGCGCGCGGAGCGGCGGCTCGGCGCCGATCGGCATCACCGTCATCGCGGCGTCTTCACCTTCGGGGGCTACCCAGAAACCGGCCTTCATCGCACGATCTCCTTGCCGGCATGGGTGATCTCGACCTTCGGACCGCCCGAGGCGACCATGACCGGTGCGTCGGGCGCCAGCCAGGCTCCGATCTTGTCGACATATTCCGACCAGTCGCGGATCTTTCCGATCACGCCCACCGGCTGATCGCGGCGCGTGACGACAAGGCTTGGCATGACGACCACATTGAAGCGGGCCTTGAGCTTGTCCTCTGCCGCACGCCGCACCACGGCGCCCCGCAAGCGACCGCGATAGTGGCCGAGCAGTTCGGGCAGGACCACGGCGACGTCATCGGCCTCGGGCCGCTGCGCCGGATCGCCGGTGAAAAACAGCACAGCATTATCAGGCTCGCCCGCGGCAGGGGCCAGGAAGGCATCGATCGTCGTCTCGTCGACGACGGGCAGGCGCGCCCGCTCGCTCAGGGCGCGGACCAGGGCAGATGGCATTGTCTCCTCCACAAATCATCATGCAAGTGTTCTGCAAGATGATCTGCAAACAGCGTGCCAGATCGGAGGAAGTTGGATTCCATTGATCTGGAAGGGAAATTTTCGCTGGAGAGAAGTATCGCCGGCCGCGAGATGGAAAGTCAATTTCCAGATTGGAAATTTTCTTTTCAGATGTCGCGCAAATGCGCCGGCAGTTCCGGCTCGCGCGTGAGGAGGTCCGCAAAGAGATTGTCGAAGGCGCGGCCCTCGACCGCCTCGGCGAGGCCGGCCAGCGCGTCGTCGATCGCGCGCGCCTCCTCGGCATCAAGCACGCGGATTGCGGAGCCAAGATGGGTGAGCACATGGGTTCCCGGAGACTGCGGGCCGACCAGCATCAGGGAGATGGAGGCCACCTCGCCATGTCGTTCGCACTGGGCAACGAATTCGTTGCCTGCGATGACCTGCATGGGAATGCCGATGCACATGCGCTTCACCTTGGTTCTGGACTTGCGAAATCGGGAGCCGCAGGGCGCAGGGGTGCCCGTACGGCTCCCGTCAGGCCGAAGCCTTGGGAGAAAGTGCGGTTCAGCCGCTGAGCAGTGCAGCGCCGGCAAGAGCGACAGCCGCACCCGCAATGCGGGCGACGATCTGACTTGCCCGGCCGAACCGGAGCGAGGCGAGCCCGATGCCGAGGCCATGCAGCGCGATGGTCGCGGCCAAGAACCCGGCCACATAGCCCGTTGCGTTCGCCATCGCCGGCAGTTCGGCGCCGTGCGCCTGTCCGTGGAAGAGCGCAGCTATGCCAACGATGGCCGCGGCGACAGGCGTGGGAACCTTCACCTCGAAGGCCACCAGCAGGCCAAGCACCGCGACGGTCAGTGCGATCGCGGTCTCGATCATCGGAAGCGCGGCGCCTTGGATGCCGAGAATGCCGCCGACGGCCATGACAGCGACGAAAGCCAATGGCACGATCCAGCGCGCCCTGCCGCCGAGCGTCGACGCCCAGAAGCCGACGGCCACCATCGCAAGCATGTGGTCGAGGCCGCTGAACGGGTGGGCGAGGCCTGCCAGCGTGCCATCGGAATGCAGCCCGACATGGGCATGGGCGACGCCCGGCAGCGTCAGCGCGGCGAATGCCGCTACAATTCTCCGGTAATTCATGGAATCCTCCTCAGTGGCTCAGCGCGGCCGGTTCGGCGCGCCGCTCATAGCGTTCGAAATCGATGTCGTTCTCGAGGAGCGGCGATGCCTCCGCCCCTTCCGGCCGCGCGGTGACCGCAACGCCCCACGCCCTCAGCACCCGGACCGCGGTCTCTACGGCGGCGGGTATCACCGCCTTGACCGGCGCGGTCAGCGGACCGCCCCAGTCCTCAAGATCGAGCGGCTGGCAACCGATCAGCGTCAGCCGCTCGGGATAGTGGCCCATCAGATCGGCGGCGCTCAGCACTTCCTGGAAGCCGGTCTGGTGCAGGCTCATCTTCTTGGCGCCGGTGAATTTCGGCACCTCGTCGTCCTCCACCACCTTCATCGTGCCCGGCTCGAGGCCGTAGTCGATGGCGTCGAAGACGATCAGCCGGTCGTGCTCATTGACGAACTGCACGAGGTAGAGCCCTTGGGTGCCGCCATCGAGGATGGTGACATTCTCGGGCACTTCATAGCTCCTGTGGAACTGCTCCACCGCGCGTACGCCAAAACCTTCGTCGGCCCAGAGGATGTTGCCGATGCCGAGCACGAGGATGCGCGGCGAAGAGGAGGATGGGATGGCCATCTAGTCCTCCCTGTCCTTGAAGAGCCGCTCGCCCGAGATCATCGACGAGATGATGCTCTGCCGACTCATGATGTCTTCGCGCACGGCCACGTAGATGTGGACCATGACGAAGACGAGGATCACCCACATGCCGAGATGATGGAAGGTGTGGATGTCCTGGCTGTTCGGCCAGATCGAGAACACCCAGCCGAAGAGGGAATATTCCCAGCTGTCGCGGCCGGCGCCCTCGCTGTAGAGCGCGAATCCCGTGATCACCATGAAGAACAGCGGCAGGGTGAACATCAGGAACATGGTGAACTGAGCGAGCGGATTATGGCCGACATATTTCTTGGGCTGCCGCGCGAGGAACGTGTACCAGCGGACCTCATGGAGCCATTCCTTCCAGAAGCGACCGCTCCAGAACGGCACGTAGAAGATCTGGCGGGCATGGATGTTGCCGACGAAGGCCCAGTAGACCCGGAGGATCAGGAACACGGCGAGGACCTGCCCCGCCGCGAAATGGACGAAGCGGATATAACCCATCAGGAAGTTGGCGCTCGCCTCGCCCGGCACCGAAGGCAGGGGCGAGGCGATGAAATAGCCGGTCAATGCCAGCGTCAGGATCGCGAAGGCGTTGACCCAGTGCCAGATGCGCACCGGGGCCTCGTAGACATAGACGCTCTGGCGCTCGATGGCCTTTTCGCCATGCGCGTCGGCAGCGGCGAGGTTCTCATGGACCGTCATGACCGTCCCTCCTCACCGGACCTGAACCTTGGCCATTTCCTGTCCGTCCGGGCTCATGACATGCGTCGAGCAAGCCAGGCACGGGTCGAAGGAATGGATGGTTCTTAGGATTTCGAGGGGCTGAGTGGGGTCGGACATCGGCGTGTCCATCAGCGACGCCTCGAAGGCGCCGATATTGCCGGCGGGATCGCGCGGGCTGCCGTTCCAGGTCGTGGGTACGACACACTGGTAATTGTCGATCTTGCCGTCTTTGATCTTGATCCAGTGGGCGAGCGCGCCGCGCGGCGCCTCAGTGAATCCGACGCCCTTGACCTCCTTCGGCCAGGTCTCCGGCTTCCATTTGTCGACAAAGGCGGTGGCGGAGTCGCCGGCCTTGATATTGGCGATCAGCTTATTCTGAAAGTAGCGCATCTGGTGGCCGGCCCAGCTCGACTCGAGCGCGCGCGCCGCGGTACGGCCAAGTGTCGAGAACAACGCCGACACCGGCAGGTCGAGATCCTTTAGCACCTTGTCGACGGGATCCTTGAACTCGGCCTTGTTCTGGGCATAGCCCACGACCCAGCGCGCGAGCGGCCCAACTTCCATCGCATTCCCGCGCCAGCGCGGCGCCTTGATCCAGGAATACTTCGCGCCCTCGTCGAGCTCCACGATATTGGTCTTGGTTCCCTTGGCATTGGGGCCGAGCTCATAATGCGGCTCGGTGATGCCGTCCCAGGGGTGAAGGCCCTTGGTCTCGTCGGGATATTTGTACCAGGAGTGGGTGACGAACTCCTGTATCTGCTCGGGGTCGGCATGATCGACGGGCAGGACTTCTGCCAGATTGCCATTGATGATCGCGCCGCGCGGCAGCTTGAGGCTCGACTCCGAATAGTCATTTGCGTGTTCCGGCACATCGCCATAGGCAAGCACGTTCTTGCCGGACAAGCCACCGCCATAGAGCCAGTCCTTGTAAAAGGAACCGATGGCCATGATGTCGGGCACATAAACCTTGTCATTGAACTCGATGATCTGATCAATGATCGAGGTCACCATGTTGAGCCGTTCCATGTTGATCGCGCCAACGGAGCCCGTGCCATCGATATTGATCGGACAGGGCACGCCGCCGACGAGCCAGTTCGGATGAGGGTTCTTGCCGCCGAAAATCGTGTGGATCTTCACGATCTCCTTCTGGAAGTCGAGCGCCTCGAGATAATGCGCCACAGCCATCAGGTTTGCTTCCGGCGGCAGCTTGTAGGACGCATTGCCCCAATAGCCGTTCTTGAAGGGCCCGAGCTGGCCAGACTCGACGAATTTCTTGAGCCGTGTCTGGATGTCCTTGAAGTAGCCAGGCGAGGACAGCGGCCAGTCGGAGACGGACTGCGCCAGCGCCGAGGTCGCCTTCGGGTCGGCCGACAGCGCCGAGACCACGTCGACCCAGTCGAGTGCGTGCAAGTGATAGAAGTGCACGACATGGTCATGCACCTGCAGCGCGAGCTGCATCAGGTTGCGGATCGAATTGGCATTCTCAGGAATGGTGATGCCAAGCGCATGCTCGACCGCGCGCACCGAGGTCAGCGCATGGGTACCCGTGCACACCCCGCAGATGCGTTCGGTGAAGGCCCAGGCGTCGCGCGGATCGCGATTCCTGAGGATGACCTCGATACCGCGCCACATCGTGCCGGTCGACACGGCGTTGCGGATGATGTTGTTTTCGTCGACATTCACCTCGACCCGCATATGCCCCTCGATGCGGGTGACGGGATCGACGACGATGCGCTTGCCGGAATTGTCCAGCGTGAAGCCGTTGGGTGTCTGGATCGTCATGATGGTGCTTCCTGCCCTTGATGTTTATGCGTCGGCTTTTTCGCGCTTGGTGGTCACGCGCTTGACTGCAGTGACCGCCGCATGCGCGGCGACCGCTCCGCCGACGACGCCGGCCGCAGTCAGGCCAACCGTGTCGGCATTCGCCTCGACGCCAAATTGATGGAGGTTGGTCAGCCGGTCATAGAAGCTGCCATTGTCCCAGAAGCCGTCTTCGGAGCAGCCGATGCAGCCATGGCCCGACTGAATGGGGAAAGATACCCCGCCGTTCCAGCGCACGGTGGAGCAGGCATTGTAAGTGGTCGGGCCCTTGCAGCCCATCTTGTAGAGACAATAGCCCTTGCGCGCGCCCTCGTCGTCCCATTCCTCGACGAACTGGCCGGCATCGAAATGGGGGCGGCGATAGCACTTGTCGTGAATGCGCTGGGAATAGAACATCTTCGGCCGGCCCTGCCGGTCGAGTTCAGGCAGCTTGCCGAAGGTGGTGATGAAGGTCACGACGCCCGTCATCACCTCGGCGATGGGGGGACAGCCCGGAACCTTGATGATCGGTTTGTCGAGGATCACTTTGTCGATCGGCGTCGCCTGGGTCGGATTGGGCTTGGCCGCCTGGACGCAGCCCCAGGAGGCGCAGGCGCCCCAGGCGATAATCGCCATTGCGTCCTCGGCCATCCATTTCAGCTTCTCGACGAAGGGCCGGCCGCCGTCGATGCAGAACATGCCGTCCTCGTTGAGCGGGGGATTGCCTTCAACGGCGAGGATGTACTTGCCCTTGTACTTCTCCTTGGTCTCCTCGAGGATCGCCTCGGCCTGATGACCGGCGGCGGCCATGATCGTATCGTCATAGTCGAGCGAGATCATCGACAGCACGACATCCTTGACCAGCGGATGGGCCGAGCGGATGAAGCTTTCGGAACAGCAGGTGCATTCGAGCCCATGCATCCAGATGACGGGCACTCGCTCCTTGGTCTCGAGCGCCTCGGCCATCGCGGTCGCGGCACCTGGAGCGAAGCCCAGGCTCGCGGCGGTGAGGCTGCAGAACTTGGTGAAACTGCGCCGGGTAATTCCCTGGCGGCGGATGACGTCATAAAAGGTTTCGGCAGCTGCCATGTTGCTCCTCCAGCAAACCCATCCCGATCGCATCGCCTGGATAAACATCCGGGCTCTGTCGTGAAGAGCTTTGCAAGAAGCGGACCAGTTCGTATTCCGGCGCTTGATTTCCTTCTATGTAACTGAAACAATTTACCTATTTTAGCGACGCCGCGCGTCCGTCCATCCTGTCGGCGGAAGGTTGGCGGAAAGCCACCTTTCAGCGCTGAAAGCCGCATGACCGCCCTGCGGAGGCGAATCAATGCGCAGTGCAGACCATGCAGGGGTCGAAGGAGCGAATCACATGTTGCAGGGCCGCGGACTTCGCACCCATTCCCCGAGTGTCGAGGCCGGCAAGGGCGGCCTCCAACGGGCCGGGCACGCCGGCCGCGTCGCGCGGTGAAAAGTTCCAGGTGGTGGGGGCGATGATCTGGTAGCGCTCGATCGGGTCGTCGCGAATGCTCACCCAATGACCGAGCGCGCCCCGCGCCGCTTCGACGAGACCGGCCCCCTCGGCATTCTCAGGCAGGGCGAAGTGGCTGGAAAACTCATCCTTGAGCCGCAGTTCGCGCAGCCATCCGCCCATGGAATGGACCAGAAGCGCCGTCTCGATCAGCCGAGCGACGATCCGGGTGCGGACCGACGTACCGCCGTCACGCGCGATCAGCGACAGGATGAGAGGATGCCCGGCAACGGCAAGCCGCGCAACCGCGCCGGCCTCGGCCGGAGCCTTGGCGAGACGCGGCGCCTTGGCCCAGGAATAGGCTTTCTCTTTCTCGGCGGTCGGAACGGTTTCGGCATTCCATGGGCGGTCGCCGGTCTCCAGGAACCAGGAATGGGCCACGTCCTCGGATATGCCGCCGGCGTCGAGCGGCAGGATTGTGCCGTCAGCCTGGGCGACACCCGCAGGCAGGAGCGATCCCTCGGCCGTGTGGTAGGCACCGTAAGAGAGCAGCCAGCCCGGCCCCTTGCCGAGACGCGAAAGCGCCAGATCCTCCGCCAGCCGGAGGAAGAAGCGGAAGTCGCCCGCCATACCCTCAGCATAAGCCGCGAGTTCATCCTCCGTCTCCAGCGACAGGATCGTATCGAGCGAGTCGCCATAGAGCGACTGTTCGAGAAAGACCTGGAATTCGCCGAGCAGGGTCGCGAGCTGGACCCGCTCGCCGACATCGATGGCGCGCGTCGTGCCGCCGGGCTGGAAGGCGAGCGAATGCGGCCATTTGCCGGCGATCACGCCCATGACCTCGAGCAGCCGCTTGCGCATCGGCAGGAACTGTGCCGAACCGCTGCCGCTCACCGCCTTGAAGCGCGGCACGGCCTCGCCGAACCAGGGCCGCCCGGCATACTCGTCGCGGGCGAAATCCGGCATGAAGAACAGATAGAAATGCGTCAGATGGTCGGCGATGTTTTCCGCCGCATGCGCGAGATTGGCGGCGATATAGCCGTTGGGCGCCGCGCGTCCGCCGGCAAGATTGCGCAGCGCGGTCGCGGCGGCGATCGACTGCGACACCGAGCAGATGCCGCAGATACGCGGCGCGATTACCAGTGCATCCAGCCCCGGCCGGCCGCTCAGTATCTGCTCGAAGCCGCGATAAAGCGTCGTGGTGACCTCGGCTCGCTCGATGATGCCGTCCCTGATATCGAGCGCGACTTCGAGATCACCCTCCACCCGATTGAACGGCCCGGCGATGATGCGGCTCATGCACCCACATCCTTATTGCGCCGGGTATCAAGAACAACGCGGTCGGAGGTGGCGTTCTCCCGCACCCGGTCGGGTGTCGCCGACTTGGAGAGCGCGGCCAGCGCCACAAACCAGGCCTTGGGCATGTCCCGAGGCAGACCCACCGGTATACCTCCGATCTTTGGCGTTTCGAGAAAGCCCGTTTGATCCTCGAAAGCAGGCTCGGTACAAGCGACACAGGAGAAGCCGCCATGGGTACAGGAGCCGCTACCATTCCAGCCACGCTGATTGCAGTCGCCGGCGGCCTGGGTTGCCTTGCAACCGAGATGTTCCATCATGCAGCCGAGATCGGAGAATTTTTCCGCACTCGCCTTGAACTCGTAATATTCGTTGCGCTCGCAACCATGATGGGCGAGCGTTTTCGTATAGAATTTTGGCCTGCCGAGCAGGTCAAGGTCGCGTTCATCGAAATCACCCATTTGCAGTGCGACGATCGTCTCCATGATCCAGCCGGGATGCGGCGCACATCCCGCGACATTGATGACAGGGAGACCTGACAAGGAACGATAATCAGCGCTGAGCGCGCCCCCCACCTCCGAGCCCTCATACTGGAGGCCGCAAGCTTCAATTGGATCAGGCGCCGCTGCATGGATGCCGCCATAGGAGGCGCAGGTCCCGACCGCGATGCAGTGCCTGGCGCGAGGCGCCAGCCGCCTGATCCAGTCGAACATCGTTCGGCCAGTCCCACCCAGCCGATTGAACAGACCGGTGCCGTTCGGACCGCGCAGGACGGAACCTTCGATACACAGGAAATCGAGCGGGGTCCGGCCCTCGGACACCGCCTCGAGGATATCGACCGCCTCAGCGCCGCTTTCTTCACTCAGGGAGGGATGCCAGAGGAGCTCGATGCCGAAGGATCTGAGCTCCCGAGCCCAGCCCTGCGCCCCGTTTTCCAGCACCGACATCGTGCACCCGCCGCAACTGCCTGCTTGCAGCCAGAGCAGTGTCATAGGGGGATCAGATTTGGACAAGCCGGATAACATCGTTGCAGAATCTCGCATCTTGAGGCGAGCCGGTCAACCGCGCCATCGACTTGCGCGATTCACAATGAATACCCTTACGCTCCAAGCGATTGCCACGACTATCTCTGGAGACCGGCTATGCACAGCCAATCGGCGAAATGTTCGAGTGTCTCTAAACGGAAGGTCGGTCTGCTGTCGATTTGGGTGGAGCCTTCTACAAGTAGCGACGGCATGCCGGCGGCGGCAGCCGCCGCAATATCTGCCTCACCATCCCCGACCATGATACAGGCGGCTGGCGGCACGCGCAGCTCGCGTGCGGCGTGAAACAACATGTCCGGTGCGGGCTTTCGTCGGTACGGGCTGTCACCGCCGACAGTGATCCCGAAGCACGATAGGAGGCCGAAATGATGCAGAATCTCCCGTGCGAAACGTTCCGGTTTGTTAGTAACGAGTGCCAATGGTACCCCCAATGCATTCGCAGCACTCACGGCCTCCGCTGCGCCCGGCAATAAGATGGTGCGGCATACGAGCTGCCGAGCGTAGATGACGTTCATGCGCCTTGTCGCCTCGTCCAGGCCGTCGCCCGAAAGCGCAAGACCGCAGGCGAGATGCGCCCTTTCGACAAGCTTGCGAATACCATGACCGATCATCGCCCGGACGGACGGCACAGACAGTGGGCCAAGCGCACGCTCACCCAAGACCTCGTTGACGGCATTGGCGAGATCCCCGGCTGAATCTATCAGCGTTCCGTCAAGATCAAACAGAATCGCCATAGGCTTCGACACCGCGACCAAACCGCGATGGGAGCATGGCCTAGAATCCGCGCCCATGCTGCTCCCCATCTGCTCTCCCTATGTGGCGGTTGAAAGAGCGCCTTCTGCCGCGCTCCGGATCGCTAGAATATTTGACCTGTATCCCGCCTCATCCTTGCCGCCGAATATGGCCGATCCAGCGACAAGAACGTTGGCGCCTGCAGCCGCAACCAGCGAGGCAGTCTCCGGCGTCACGCCGCCGTCGACCTGGATATCGATCGGCCGCGCGCCGATCATCGCCTTGACGCGGCGGATCTTTTCGAGAACCGGCGCGATGAAGGACTGGCCGCCGAAGCCGGGGTTCACCGTCATGAGCAGTATCAGGTCGACGCGGTCGAGCACATAGTCGATCGCGCTTTCTGGCGTGGAAGGGTTGAGTGAGACGCCCGCCTTCCTGCCCAAGCCGCGGATCGTCTGCAGCGACCGGTCGAGATGCGGCCCCGCCTCGGCATGCACCGTGATGACGTCGGCGCCGGCCGCGGAGAATTCGGCGAGATAGGGATCGGCGGGCGCGATCATCAGGTGACAATCGAAGACGCGGTCGGTGCGGTTGCGCAGTGCCCTGATCACAGGCGGTCCGAAGGTGATGTTGGGGACGAAATGGCCGTCCATCACGTCGAGATGGATCCAGTCTGCGCCGGCGCGGACCACCGCCTCCACCTCGTCGCCCAGCCGCGAAAAATCAGCAGACAGGATCGAGGGCGCGATAATGATGTCGCTCATGATGTGTTG
>NZ_CP098443.1:0-710890 GCF_050644135.1 Rhizobium sp. YTU87027
CAGTGGACAAGCAACCTTGAAAACCACAGAAAAACAGCCGTTTATGGACGGGCACTATTTAGGCAGGCGGCGTCGCATCGACGGCGCCGAACTGCTTTGCGCGGCGCGGTGTCCGGGTGATTTTCCATGGACAAGCCGGTCATGGCGGGTGCCAGCAACTTCTTGCTCCCCCATTTTTCGAAGAGCGGATTTATGATCCGGCGCAGCTTTCTAAGGAATGGCTTATTTGACGTACTACTTGGCCATTTTAATCGCGCGACGTTCCGGCTTTTGTCATATAAAGGCTCACTTACATTCTAGGAAAAATGTCTGCTTTGGAGGGCAGGCGCCCACGAATGTGATTTAAAGCGTACGGAGGAGCGAACGCTTATGAGGAGTCCGATAGATTACTTCGCTTGTGCAGCACGGACGTGGTACCGCGCTTGTCAGGCGCATGCGGGCGGCTGGGGTGATAGAGCCCGCGCCAGACACAAAGCAAACAATCAGGATGCCTCTTTCATTGATTAGAAATTGTGCAATTGGACTAGCCCCGCACAAAATGCTGGCACAAAGTCGTCGTCAGAATAGCCCGCGAAGCCCAAACGGCAAGGAAAAGGAAGTGGCATGAAGTTTGCCTCACCAATTTAGCTAACTTACGTTAGTTTACTTTGCATGGCGCCTGAATGAGCATAACGCTGGCGCCGGAAAATATCTCGCGCGCCTTATGGATCGAGCAACAGAAGAAGAGCAGGGAACCTAGAAATGATAACAGTCCTTTTCGGTACAGAGAGCGGCAATTCTGAGATGGCGGCCGACGACATCGCAGAGTTCATTCGTGAAAACGGCGAAGAAGCCCAAGTCATTCCCATGGAGGACTGTGACGTCTCTCGGTTGCAGGATGCAGGCTTGGTGATCGTGATCACATCGACTTATGGCGAGGGCGAGCTTCCCGAAACTACGCAGCCATTCTACGATGCTCTCCGGGCCTCAAGGCCGGACCTTGGCGCACTCAAGTTTGGCGCTTTTGGCTTGGGTGACAGCACCTATGAAACCTACGGGAATGGGATTGACGTAGTTTCGACCCTGTTGAACGAGCTGGGGGCTCACCAGGTCGGTGAGACTGGCCGGCATGATGCGGCAAAAGGTGTGCCGTTGTCTCAAGCGGCACTCGACTGGGTTGACAGACTTCTTCCATCGTTAAGCCGGCGAGCTGCATGAGGTCCTGAAAAAAAACACCTCGCGGTCAAGAAATGGGCTGAGCTTCCTGCCACCGGATGGTGGAGGAGGAGGCGCAGCTAGGGCATCATGCTTGGCCAACTTAACCTAACAAATGTGAGTTAGTTAAATGAGCAATAACAAAGATATCGACGCCGATGTCATTATTGTAGGAGCGGGTCTCTCCGGTATGACTGCGGCCAAAGAGTTGCAGGAGAGCGGCTTGAGCGTCCTTCTCTTCGACGGAAAGGATCGTGTTGGCGGACGCACGTGGTCGGACAGCCAGTTCACAAATGGCGCACTCGACTTTGGCGGGATGTTTATCGGCACCACGCATGACCGCTCACAGCGACTTGGCAAAGAAATGGGCCTCGAAATGGTGAAGGCCCGACCCGCTGGCAAAATGGTTTGGGATCTCGGAACGGAAATCTTGATTGCCGAGGACGGAAGTTATCCAGAGAAACTCGTTGGCGATGGCAGCAGCTTGCAGCAGCAGCTTGCCAAGGCATTTGCCGCGATCGACGAACTTGCGAGAAGAGTCGGCAAGGAAAACCCATGGGATGCTCCGGGGGCCGCTGAACTCGATTCTAAGACAATGGCTACTTGGCTCGAGGAAAATGTTTCGGACGCACTTGTCAAAAAAATTGTCGGCAGCGACGTCACAATCATAACCGGCGTTGATCCGTCAGAGATCTCGCTGCTTTTCTTCGCGTTTTATGTCGCACAGTGTGAAGATATGTATGCGCTACAGGTCACATCAAATGTGATGCTGTGGGTCGGAGGAGCGCAGCAAATCTCTCAACGTATTGCTGAGCGGCTACCGGCTGACAGCGTTCACTTGAAAGAGGAAGTGATCGCGGTCACTCACGGCGAGAAGCACGTTGACGTTCTGACTCACAAAGGAACCTATCGTTCCAAGCGCATCATTATGGCGCTGCCGCCCGCTGCTGCGGCGCAGATAGCGTTCCACCCGGAACTTCCATCGGCTCGGCGTCAGATCAATCGGCGTACCAATTTCGGTCGCTACATGAAGCTCCAACTCCGATACGAAAAGCAGTTTTGGCTCGACCGAGGACTATCTGGCGAGATTTTCTCGCTTTCGCCTGGCTTCTTTGCCTTGGACGTGACGCGCCCCGGCGACACCTTCGCTACTCTGGTCATATTCATAGGCGGCTCGAACTACGACAAGTGGTTTGGCCTGGGTGTAGAGGGACGGCGCACCGAAATGCTCCATGCTGTGGGCCGCTGCCTCGGAGAAGAGGCGTTACGGCCGCAAGCTTACCTCGAGACCAACTGGAACGATGTCGAATTCACGATGGGCGGGCCAGTCTGCCATATGCCGCCCGGGTTGATGAGCACGTGCGGATCGTCACTGCGCGCGCCGATAGGCCGCATTCACTTTGCGGGAACGGAAGCCGCTCCCGCATGGACTGGTTACATGGAAGGCGCTGTGCAGTCGGGTGAAGCCGCTGCCGCGCAAATTAAGGGAGAATTGCTCAATGACCGCGAAGCAGCTTAAGGCCGTCGTTCCTTCAGGTATGGAAAGTACTGGCCCAACTTACGGTTTTGCACCTGGGCGTGTTGCCAATGGATTGCTCTTCGTCGCCGGCCAAATTGGCGTCGACAAAAGCGGGCAACTTGGAAAATCGGTTCAGGAACAGGCGTCGCTCGCTTTGGAGAACCTTGGACGTGTGCTTACAGAAGCGGGTTGCGGCTTTGCCGACGTAATCGCGATGAATACCTACCACGTAGGCGACTGCACATTGGTCAACGAATGGTTCTTGCCGCTCAAGAAGGACATCTTCCCAGCGCCCTATCCCGCATGGACGTCGATGGGTATCACCAGCTTGGCTATTCCAGGCGCTCTGATCGAAATCTCGGCGGTCGCCGAGCTCCCAAACAACTGAGGCACTAAAAATAACTAAAAACACGGCGTGTCGGTTCAAAACTCCAAAGGGGAACTACGAAAATGACTGATACTACGCAGACAGATGGTGTGAGAGCAATTTCAAGCAGTTTCGGTGCAGCTGCCGCGCCGAACACTGGAGAGAAGCCAAGACTGGTCGGCCGTATGGGCCCGGGCGCGCTTATGCTTACCGTGCTCGCATTCTCGGCACCGATCGCAGTTGTCGAAGGGTTCATTCCCTTCACCATCCTTTTTGACGGGCCCGGAGCGACCTTCGGGTTCCTTTTGACAACGATCGTTCTCATCCTCTTCTCCATCGGCTATGTGACGATGGCGAAGCACGTACCGAAGCCAGGAGACTTTTACGCGTTCATCAGTTCGGGCCTCGGGAAGGTGACGGGTCTCGGTGCCGCCTTCTTGGCCGTAATCGCATACCTGGCTCTTTTGGGCGGCACATACATATTCCTTGGAGTTAGTACGAACTCGCTAATCACGAGCGTCGGTGGATCGCAGACACCGTGGTGGATATGGACCATCATAGGCTGGATAGGGGTTAGCACTCTCGGATACTTCCACATCGAACTCTCCGCGAAAATTCTCTCGATCGCAATGCTGGTTGAAATCGCGATTGTCATGATCTTCAACGTCGCCGTTCTGTTTTCCGGTGGCGCGGAGGGATTGTCCGCTCAGCCATTTACTCCTTCGGCTTTCGCATCCGGTGATATGGCCGTTACGATGGTTTATGCCATCCTGGTGTTTCTGGGCTTTGAAGCGACTGCTCTCTTTCGCGACGAAGTCCGCGATCCCAACCGCACCATCCCACGCGCGACCTATGGTGCCGTACTCATCGTCGGAGTGCTCTACACATTGTCCTGCTATGCGCTTGTGTCCGCTTTTGGATCCCAAGCGTGGGACGTGGCAAAGAACAATCCGACCTCGATGTTTGCGGTGGCAATCGGCAAATTCGTGGCACCCGTATTTGAGCAAATCACCTACTGCTCGGTCATTTTGTCGATAACTGCCGCTTTGATTTCCATCCATAACGTCCTTTCGAGATACGTTCTTAATCTCGCGGTCGACAAAGCACTGCCCGCATACCTATCCAAGGTGCATGAGCGCCACAGTTCGCCGCACACAGCGTCAACTGCCGTTGCGATCATAGCCGCTCTCTTTGTCGGGCCGTTTATCATCATGAATGCCGACGGATCGATTTTGTACGGCATTGCAACCGGCATCGGTGGGGTAGGCGTTATCATCCTGATGGCGATGGTCAGCTTTGCAGTTATTGCCTGGTTCGCTCGCAGCGGCATACCCGCGGGTGAAAACGCATTCAAAGTGTTTGTCGCGCCGGGAATTGCTGCGATCGTGATGACAGTTTCGGTCGTCTTTGCCGTCGCCCATCTTGAGCTGATCGTCGGGGGCGAACCAGGCCAGAATCTCTGGGTGGTGTACTTCCTGATCGGGTCGTTTGTCGTTGGGAGCCTACTTGCGCTCTATTTCCGCTCGGCAAAACCCGAAGTTTACAACAGCCTTGGTCGCGCAGACCGGGTGTTTGAGTTCCTCGCCCACAAGCGGGAACGAGAGCACCAGCACTAAGGTCGGGAGAAGCCCGTCCTCGTTTCCCATCTCCAAGGGCGGGCCAACGTGATGGGGCCCTAGTAAAGGGCACCATCACAACAAATGCGAAATCAGGAGAGCTGGCATGACAATTGAAATCCTTCCGCCAAACCAGGATGAATGGGCCGGAGCCAAGAGGAAAATAAGAACAAGAAGCGGCATTGAGCTCGCGTACGTAGAGTGGGGTGATGTAGCTGCCCCTGCCGTCATTCTTATCC
The DNA here is from genome assembly GCF_050644135.1 of Rhizobium sp. YTU87027. Lineage (NCBI taxonomy): Bacteria > Pseudomonadati > Pseudomonadota > Alphaproteobacteria > Hyphomicrobiales > Rhizobiaceae > Rhizobium > Rhizobium sp. YTU87027. The sequence goes on from NZ_CP098443.1 coordinate 4,936, forward strand.
ATGGATATACAGATAATTCTCGCGCCTATTCGCTTGTTGCGCCTTTTCTCAAGGGACGGCGCTTTGTCGCGATCGAACTGCGCGGGCACGGCGATAGCCAGAAGGTTACAAGGGACATAAACTTACTGAGCTTTGCGGCGGATGTCAGCGAGCTTATGGACGAACTTGGCATTGAAAAGGCTGACATTGTCGGCCATTCGATGGGATCCATGACCGCAGCCGTGCTCGCTGCCTTCTATGGTCACAAGGTCAACAAGGTTGTCTTGATCGCTACCGCGATGCAGCTCAGTAAGGCAACGGCGGACTGGCTTCAGACTACCGTTGAAAGTCAGACTTTCCCGCTTGATGTGAACGGTGCGTTTCTCAATGAGTGGACGTGGAATCCTCATCCAATCGACCAGAATTTCATGAAATACCTCAAGCAGGAAGCCACGGTGGTGCCCCACGAGACATGGAAGGGCTGCCTTGTCGCCTTAGAAGTTACAAACTGGTCACTAGCAGCGACGCGCATCAAGGCTCCCGTTTTTGTGATGTGGGGCGATCAGGACCAGTTCTTTAACGCAGAGGATCAGGAGGCAGTGAAAAGCGCATTGCCCGACGCGAAGTATAAGACCTATCGCAACTATGGCCACTCTGTGACGTGGGAGATACCACAAGTCGCAGCCAATGACATCATGGAATTCCTCAACGACCCTGCCTGAGGCTTTTTTCTATGATCGGGTTCGTCACCGTGATAGCGGCGGACCGCAAACACACTCAGATTGTCAATCGAAACTTCGCACAAACGGAGATGGATCACCTATGTCAAAACTTCCGGATGACGTCCGCGCCGCAATCGCCGCCCAGCACGATTTGATGAAACAGGCGTTTGCCTCTGGTGATGCCGACCCGATTGTGGACAAATATTACACCGAAGACGCCTGGGTATTTGGTGACGGGGACCAGACATGGAAAGGCTCCCAAGCGATCCATGAGCTCTATGCGGGGATTGTCGGCAAATACACCTGGACCACCAAGACCGAGCAAATCATCCCGTTGGGAGACGGTGCCCTCGAGTTCCTGATCGGCACCATTCATCCAGTCGATGGGAGCGAACCGACAGTATACAAGATTCTTTTTGGCTGGGTGAAGGCGGGCGAAAGCTGGCGTTGCAGTACCCAGATGTTTGCCTTCGGTGACCACTTTTGAGAATCGTACCCTGCAATGGCCAAAGCGGCGTGATCGATGGTTAGGTAGATGTTCGTCAAACATATCGGAATGGCACATGTAAAGACGACAAGGTTGCTAGACCTCGATCGGGCGCAAATTACCGCGCGCGGCATTGCTGGTGACCGCGACTTTATCTTGCTGAATGAAGCTGGACAACCGCTCGGAGCAGGCCATCATCGCCATTTCTTGCCGTTGATATTTCATTATGACGGAATACGGCGTCGCTTGCGCATGACCTATCCGAACGGCCGCGTGGTTGAAGACGACTGTTTCGCGAGCAGGCTACCATTCGCTCTGAGCTATATGGATATGCGACGTATTCTGGTCTCGGACGTAGTCGGTGAGTGGAATAGACGCCTTTGCGATTTTTCGGGCGAGAAGGTCCGGATGGTCAGGGTGATGAAAAGCGGAGACGGTGTTGACGTCCTGCCAATTACGCTTCTGACGACTGGATCCATTCGTGATTTGGGCCTGCGCATGGGTTCCGCAATCGACTACCGGCGATTTCGGGCAAATCTCGTTATCGAATGCGACGAGCCCTATGCCGAAGATCGATGGGAGGGAAAAACCATCCGGATCGGCGCAGCCGTTTTGAGAGTTCGAAGTTCGGTCCCGCGTTGTGTTGTCACTCAGCTCGATCCTGAGACCGGGAAGAACAACGCAAGGACCGTCGCTGCGCTGTTGGAATATCGGCAAAAGGTTCATCTGCCTGATGGACTTATGCCTGCCTACGCCACACCGGGCTTCGCATCATATGCCGAGGTGGCTCTGCCTGGCGAGGTGCTTGTCGGCGATTCCGTCGTCGTTGAGCAACAATGAGCGTTTTCAACGCAGTCAGGCCCAAATACCAGGGAGGTCGAGACAATGGAATACAATGATAAGGTTGTGGTCATCACCGGCGCCGGCTCCGGGATGGGCCGTTCAATGGTCTCCGAGTTTGCCAGGCGCGGTGCGCGGGTGGCAGCAGTCGGACGCACCTTGGAGAAAGTGGAAGAAAGCATTCGTCTTGCCGGCAACACCGAGCGAGCACTAGCACTCCGCGCGGATGTCTCGGTTGAGGCGGATGTCGTAGGTGTGATCGACGCTGTCGTCGCGCACTGGGGGCGAATTGATGTGCTGATAAACAACGCCGGTGTTCTCGACACCTATGAACCGGCCCATACGGTGAGCCTCCAATCATGGCAGGAGGTGATCGCGATCAACCTGACCGGTCCTTTCCTGATGTCGAAGTATGCAATTCCGCACATGCTCAAGAAGGGCAAGGGCTCGATCGTCAACATCGCGTCGCTGTCATCATTTAGCGCAGCCGGAGGTGGTTCGGCTTACACCGCTTCGAAGCATGGAGTTCTTGGTCTCACCCGTCAGCTCTGTTTTGAATATGGCGCGAAGGGTATCCGCGTAAACGCAATTTGCCCCGGCGCGACCGCAACTCCCATGGCACTCCACGGCGGCACGAGTGAAGCGCTCCCTGACATGGATGCCGGCGTGATGAAGACACCTGCCCAGCGGTGGTGCAAGCCCGAGGAGGTCGCGCGGCTTGCAGCCTTCCTCGCAGGCGATGACGCAGACTTCGTGCACGGCAGCGCGTACGTCATTGATGGCGGCTGGCTGACCGCAGCGCGCGAGGCGTTTTAGCAAACTTACGTGCGCCCGCGACAGTCGGGTGTGCGGCCCTTAGAAGACACACACGAGGAACCAATGGACGTTCGCGCAGCTGTTGCCGTACAGGCAGGAAAACCACTCGAAATCATGACCGTTCAGCTCGACGGCCCGAAGGCTGGCGAGGTGCTGATCGAGGTCAAGGCGACGGGTATCTGCCACACCGACGATTTCACGCTTTCGGGTGCCGACCCGGAAGGCCTGTTCCCGGCGATTCTCGGCCATGAGGGTGCCGGCGTGGTCGTCGACGTCGGCCCAGGCGTCACCTCCTTGAGGAAGGGCGATCATGTCATTCCGCTCTACACCCCGGAGTGCCGCGAATGCTACTCCTGCACTTCGCGCAAGACCAATCTCTGCACCTCGATTCGCGCTACTCAGGGGCAAGGCCTGATGCCCGACGGCACGAGCCGCTTCTCCATCGGCAAGGACAAGATCCACCACTACATGGGTTGCTCGACCTTCGCGAACTTCACCGTTCTGCCGGAGATCGCTCTCGCCAAGATAAATCCCGACGCCCCCTTCGACAAGGTCTGCTACATCGGCTGCGGCGTGACGACGGGCATCGGCGCTGTGATCAACACCGCCAAGGTCGAGATCGGATCGACGGCGATCGTCTTCGGTCTTGGCGGCATCGGTCTCAACGTACTGCAGGGTCTACGCCTTGCCGGCGCCGACATGATCATCGGTGTCGACATCAACCCGGACCGCAAGGCCTGGGGCGAGAAGTTCGGCATGACGCACTTCGTCAATCCCAAGGAAGTGGGCGACGACATCGTTCCCTATCTGGTTAACATGACGAAGCGTAATGGCGACCTGATCGGCGGCGCCGACTATACCTTTGACTGCACCGGCAACACCAAGGTGATGCGTCAGGCACTCGAAGCCAGCCATCGCGGCTGGGGCAAGTCCGTGATCATCGGCGTCGCCGGCGCCGGTCAGGAAATCTCGACGCGTCCGTTCCAGCTTGTAACTGGCCGCAACTGGATGGGCACCGCCTTCGGTGGCGCGCGTGGCCGCACCGACGTGCCGAAGATCGTCGACTGGTACATGGAAGGCAAGATCCAGATCGATCCGATGATCACCCACACCATGCCACTGGACGACATCAACAAAGGTTTTGAGCTGATGCATAAGGGCGAGTCGATCCGTGGCGTGGTGGTCTACTGACAATGAAGACGATATCGACCGCGAAGTCCTTCGGGGGCATTCAGGGCGTTTACTCCCACGAATCCGCCGAGTGCGCCTGCGAGATGACGTTCGCCGTGTTCGTACCACCACAAGCGGCAGAAAGGCAGTGCCCGCTCATCTGGTACCTGTCGGGGCTGACCTGCACCTACGCCAACGTCATGGAGAAGGGCGAGTACCGGCGGCTGGCAGCCGAACTGGGACTGATCGTGGTGTGCCCGGACACGAGCCCGCGTGGGGACAACGTTCCTGACGAAGGCGACAACTGGCAGTTCGGGCAGGGGGCTGGCTTCTACCTCGATGCGACGGAGGCACCTTACGCCCGGAACTATCGTATGTATTCCTATATCACTCGCGAGCTCCCATCGCTTCTGTCCAGAGAATTCCCGGTCGACATGGACCGTCAGGGCATATTTGGCCATTCGATGGGTGGGCATGGTGCAGTCACGATCGCACTGCGAAATCCCGAGAGGTTTCGCAGTTGTTCCGCGTTCGCCCCGATCAGCAGACCCACGCTTTCGGGATGGTCGGATCCAGCATTCCGCAAGTATCTCGGCTCCGACGAAGAAAACTGGCGGTCTTATGACGCCTGTCTCTTGATTGAAGACGGTCACAGGTTCCCGGAGTTTCTGGTTGACCAGGGAACGATTGACGATTTCCTTGAGGAAGGCTTGCGCCCCGGCGAGCTTCAGAAGGCCTGTGAACAAGCGGGCATTCCGCTCACGCTCCGCATGCAGGAGGACTATGGGCACTCATATTTCTTCATTTCGACATTCATGAATGATCATCTCCGCTGGCATGCGGAGCGGCTGAACAGGTGATCGCAGACGGCCGGCCATCTTTTGCCGGCCAAAAAAGGAAGGAGAGCAGCATGACACTACACCCATCGATCGATTCCGGGTTCAGGGCGACGGACGCTTTGTTCTCGGGCGGCACGCTCGTATGCAACTGCGCAAGTAATCCGGTGAAGGTGCGGATTAAGGGCGATATCGCGCATAACCATGCCTGCGGCTGCACCAAGTGCTGGAAGCCGGAGGGCGCTGCGTTTTCGATCGTAGCAGTAGCGCCGACGGATAACGTTGAAGTCCTCGAAAACGGCGAAAAGCTTGTCGTCGTCGATCCTGCAGCTCTTATTCAGCGTCATGCTTGTAAGCAGTGCGGCGTCCATATGTACGGCCCAGTAGAGCGTGAGCATCCTTTCCAGGGTTTGTCCTTCATTCACCCGGAGCGGTTCGAAGAAAAGGGATGGGCCAAGCCTGGCTTTGCCGCCTTCGTTTCTTCGATCATCGAAAGCGGGTTCGACCCGTCGAAAATGGATCAAGTCCGCGCCAGGTTGAAGTCTGTAGATCTTGAGCCTTTCGACTGTCTGTCGCCAGGCCTGATGGACTACATCGCGACTTGGACTGCCAAGAAAAACGGCGTCCTTCCGGGTTAACTCGATGGTCGCCTGATCTCGCTGCCGGTCAGCATCAAGTTAGCCCATGTGGACCGGTTATAACAGCATTGTCACGTTTATCCGAGGCAGTACAGCCCGCAGAAACACGAGGAACAAGCATGTCAGGAAGGGTAGCAGGGAAGAATATTGTTGTGATCGGTGGCACGAGCGGCATGGGGCTTGCCCAAGTCCGGCGTTTTGTTGCTGAAGGCGCGAAAGTCGTTATCGCCAATCGAAATGCAACGCAGGGCGCTGCCGTTATTGAGGAGGTCGGGCAGGCCGCGAAATTCGTTCAGCTTGACGTCCGCAGCGAGGAAGATTGGGCGAAGCTTGTAATCCGCGCGGAGGATTTCTTCAATGGGCCCATTCACGCGCTGGTCAATAACGCTGGAATTCTGGTCGAGGAAGGTATCGAGCAGACTAGTCTCGAAACTTACCGCCACTTGGTAGACGTGATGCAGGTAGGTCCCTTCCTCGGTATGAAAGCGGTTATACCCTCTATGCGGCGCGCTGGAGGCGGATCAATCGTTACCGTCTCATCGACCGCAGGGATTGTGGGGTACCAGGGTTTCTTCGCCTACACTGCGACGAAGTGGGCTGTCAGGGGCATGACCAAAGCCGCCGCTCTCGACCTCGCTTCCTCCAACATTCGTGTCAACAGCGTCCATCCCGGTGATACGGAGACGCCTATGATCGAAGGCCGTGGTTACAATGCAGACTTCGTGCCTCTCAAGCGATTCGCCCGCCCTGAGGAGATAGCGTCGCTCGTATTGTTCCTGGCGTCCGATGAAGCGGCCTATATTACCGGGGCAGAGCATGTCATCGACGGAGGCTATACCGCGCAGTGACAGCTGCGGCAAAGCGCTGGCAGTTAGGCTGAACGTGTAAAGCTCAGAGACGATCGCCGCGCACAGCCCAGAACAATCGTTTGTTCGCAGGGGCTTGCTTGAAGTCTTGTACTACTAAAAAAGGGGAATAACTCATGAATGCGCACGTTCAACATGACAGTCTCTTGCCGTGGGCCGACACCGCCTTCCGCGAAAATCCGTATCCGTGGTATGACGTCCTCCGTCGTGAGGCCCCGGTTTATCGCGATCCTATTGCAGAAAATACGTATATCGTCTCGCGTTACGATGATGTCGTAAAGTTCGGCAAACATCCTTCGTTGTCCATGATCGCTCCTAGCTGGGTCCCTAAGGGTCCTTGGAGTCTCTTCAAGGACAGCATGATCGTTTCAGATCCCCCCGACCACACCGCGCACCGCCGTCGCTCGAATAAGTGGTTTACTCCAAAACTCGCCAATCAATGGGCGCAAGCGACGGCAAAAGCAGTTAACGAGGCGATCGATGATCTTGGTCCCGGCGGCATGATCGAGGCGTTTCGCAATCTCGCGCTCATTCCCGCCCATCACGCAATGTGCGCAGCTCTTGGGCTACCAAACGATGGCTACGATACCGGTTCCGCTTGGATGCATGATGCGATGACCGCTCTCGGCTCCGCCGTTACCGAAGAGGAGGAGCAGCGTTGCCAAGCTGCATTCGACTACCTGTCAGACAGGGTACGGCATTATCTGCAAATGCGCCGTGCAAACCCGCAGCCAGGCGTTGTTTCCTCCTGGATCGAGGACGTCGCCAATGGCGAGATGAACGAGCAGCAGCTGTTCGAGGGGTTGCTTCTCTTCTGGGCAACGGGAACGCCCAATGCGGCGTATCTGATAACTGGTGGCCTGGAGATTTTCGCACGGCGGCCGGATGTGTTCGAACTTTGGAAATCCGATCCTGGCAAACATCAAGCGATCTTCAGCGAAATCGCGCGTCTGCATACGCCGGAAATTTCATTCACGCGGTTCACCACCGAAGAACTCGAGATCCGGGGTGTCAAGATACCCGTAGGCATGATGGTTCGCTTTATGATTGCGTCTGCGAATCGTGATCCCGAAGTCTTCACGAATCCGCATGAAGTGGATGTCACGCGTTCGACGGAAATGAATCAGCACATATCGTTTGGTGTCGGTGCGCATTCGTGCCCAGGCATGATCATCTCGACAGCCGAAGCGAACGCCGTGTTCAATACGGTTGCGCAACGCGTTAAGCGTGTCGAACTGGCTGGACGGCCAGTTTACAATCACAACGATAGGTCAGCCGCGTACTCACGTCTTCCCCTGCGTCTTGTCATCTAGCTTCTGCGAAATGACGAGCAGGCAGAAGGGGCGCTCTTGAAGCGCCCCTTCTGCATCACCACAATATTTTTTCGACGATTAACTGTTAGAGATGTTTTACAAACCAGCCGACAGCAGCGCTACTCGATTGCTCAAAGAGCGTCGTGTAAGGTTCGAAGTGGCCGCCAGGAAGCACCTCGAGTGCCTTAGGCTCGCCGGCGCGGTCGAACGCGTCCAATGCAAGGTCGGTCGGCGTCAGATGGTCCTCTTCGGCAACAAGCATCAGCAATGGGGTCGGGCTGATCAGCCGGACGTATGCACCCGGCTCGTTCGCTCGCGCCAGTTCCAAACTTCTGACCGTCACCTTCGGGTTCCAATTCGTTGCAAACTCGGATGACTTTGTAAAATACTCGAAACTATCGGCGCCTGGCAGCGCGCATGGCACTTCCGGATCCGAGGCAACCACATTTACGTAGCCTCTTCCCTTGCCGAGCACCCTGACGGCCCGGTCGCTCGCCAACTGCTCCCTGAGATAAGCTGCTTGGGGTGTTTTTGACCGACGAACAGCGACCTTTGACCCGCTTATCGTTGGAACCTGCGAGACAACGGCCCTTACACGCCTGTCCTCGGCGGCAACTGCAAGAACATGGCCGCCGCTGTAGCTTGTGCCCCAAATGCCGATGCGTTCCGGATTGGGGCCGTCCATTGTCTGAATAAAGGAGATTGCGTCTTTGTATCCGCGTCTCTGTCGTTCGGGATCGACCTCGAAACGAGGTTCCCCGCCGCTTTCTCCAAAGCAGCCGTGATCAAAAACCAGCACACCAAACCCGTGATCTGCAAACTTCTGCGCATATTGGTCCAGATACTGCTCCTTCACAGCGGAGAAGCCGTGTGCCATGACAATCGCAGGATATAATCCAACTGCTGCCCGAGGCTTGTAAAACCAACCGCGCAATTGATCGCCTTCGGACCAAAACGTGACGTTTGTTCGTGACATAAATTCTCCTATTGAATGTCTGACGCTCAGACATTCACCGATCGTGGACGTCGCTTTGCCGCGGAGATTTGGGATCGCAACTAAGGGTGAGGTAACTCGCCAAATGGAACTTGAGCGCGTTCGACCGCGTATTGGGTCCCAGCGCAAGGACGCCGGTCGTGAACGGCTGCCTCAACGAGAGCGATCGCTCTTTTCATCTCGGTGGGAATGCTCTGAATACGTGCAGTAAGCTGAACCGATCTCAGCCAGCCAATTTCGCAGGATTTCCCACCAACCCCATCGCTGCATATTCATACGCACCCATCCCTTGCGTTTGGAGCCCATGAACAAACTCGCCACAGCTGGGCAACGAACAGCTCTCCAGTAAAGGAAATGTAACTCGACCAGTCAGCCATGGAAGGGCGAAGATGGACATTAACTACGCGTAATCTGCCAATTACGCCGTTAGGGCCTGTAACAGTATGTGTAGAGGCTCGTTTGCGGTGACGTATTGGTCAAGGAATGCTTCTAACTCATCGGCTTCTCCTAGCACATCGAATGTTCACGTCCTTCCATTGCGACCCAGCTTGCCTTCAGGCAGGGCAGCGCGAAACGCTTTCTGATAATCCTCACGCATCGTCTCGCCCAAATCTCCACCGAGCGTTAAAACGGGTGCGGTGATACGCTTGGATTCCATACCCTTGACCAACCGATCTATGCCTGTCGTGAAACGGCAGCCTCTGCGTATTGTGGATGGCACAGCAGATCCTCGGGAACATAGCGACCATGCTTATATGACTGCGCCGTTAGGATCGAGTGGAAACGACGTCGCGGTGACATGGCGAGAGAACCACGAACGAACGTGGCTTTCGAAGCTCCATGTTCAAGCAGAAGGGACGCGTTTTAACATTCAAGGCCGAGCGGTCTCCTGACTGCCCTCCAAGGGGCAACGTCAGTTGATGGCCCAAATGCAAGCGTCTGAAGTGAAATTGGCAGTTTCGGCGTAGCACTTGTCAGCTCAAGGCGACGCCGGCCTCATCGCGAGCAGCTATGTTGATCTCAATTCGCGGTACCAACGAAAGGTGCCAAACGTCAGGAGCGTTCGGATCGCGGCGTTGGGTGAAGCAATCATCGGAGGATCAATAGTGAGCAAAAACACCATTAACTGGGATCGCGTAAAGCACCGGGTCAGCAAGGAAAATGTCCGGACGTATTGGCGCCCGTATGCCGCACCGACAATAATGTCGGCGGGAGACAGCCTGATCTCCGGCGCGCCTCAGATGCCCCGCTGGGACCCCCTACCGAAAGCTGCAGTTTCAGTCGCGATCAACGGCGCGTTCTTCACGAAGGCCGAAAATCCGAACCAGGCTCAGACCCCCGACGAGATCATCCGCTCTGCAAAGGAGTGCATCGCTGAAGGTGCTCAGATCATCCACATTCACGTTCGTGACGAGGGTGGTCACAATGTGCTTGACGTCGACAGGTTCAGCGAAGTCCTTGGCCGGCTGAAAGCCGACCATCCCGAAATCGCGCTCGATGCCTGCCTTGTCGCTGTCAATGACGAAGAAAGCAAGGCCATGCAGGAAGTCATCGATCGAAGGCTGGTCAGTGCGGTTCCGGTAAACACGACGGCACTGATCTTGGGCGACAACCTGTTTGTTAAGCCGCCGCACGCCATCATAGAGAAGACACGCATGGTCATGGACGCGGGACTTGTGCCGCAGCTTGCGGTTTATACTGACGGTGATGTCGACAACGCCCGGCGCCTTCTGATTGACAGTGGCTTGGTAAAGGGCCCGTTGACTTGGCTTCTCCTGGCTGGCCTCCCGGGATGCTCGCCCATGTACTCGCCCCAAAGCATGATCGACGGGCTTGTCCGTCAAGTTGGCCTCATCCGCCAGGTTGACCCGGGCGCAAATATCATCGTCTGCGCAGGTGGGCGCGCCAGCCTTCATTTGGCAAACCTCGCGCTTTTGATGGGTCTGCACATTCGTGTGGGCATGGAAGACACGGTGTGGAAATGGCCGCACCGCGATGATCTCATCCAGCGAAATGTCGATGCGTTCTGTATCGCGAGGACCATGGTGGACGCTGTCGGTCGCGAGCTCATGTCGGCCGAGGAATTCCGACAGATGTGCGGAATTTCCTCTGGTATTTCCCGCGGTAATGCAGCCGCTGCCGAGTGAGGTGCTTGCTATGAGGGAGGAGAACAGCAAACATAACGGTGTCCCCACATTGGGGACATTCGATCCAACCGCCAATCGGGACCGCTGGAACATCCCTCTCGGCGCCTTTGAGGAGGGGCGCTGGAAGGTTGACCAAACTATCAATGAGACCAAACAAGAACCGGGGAGGCTGCACGTGCGCTACTCCGCACGGCCAGCCACCTATGACGCATTGTTCCGAGCGAGCGTGGAGCGTTTTCCAGAGCGGGAGGCCGTCATCTGCGGTGAACGACGTGTCAGCTATCGGCAACTTGACACTCTTGTGGAAAATGCCGCTTGCGGCCTCCTTCACGCGGGCCTGTGTAAAGGCGATCGTGTCGCGATCATGCTGGACAATCGCCTCGAGTATTTCGTGGCGATCTTGGCGGTTGTCCGGGCGGGCGGTATAGCTATCCCACTGGGTACCCGTCTCGGACCCGCCGACGTTGAGTACATCGTCTGTGATGCCACACCGGTGTTTGCGATAACGGGTCAACAGTGGCTCGACAAGTTTCCGACTGAGGGAGGACCAAGCCGGATCTTTGTTGTTGACGCGGACGCGGCCTCGGACGACCACTTCGATAGGCTCACCAAGTCGTCGCCTAAAGCTCTACCGGCTTTGGAGAGCGAGGCGCTGATGATGATCATCTTTACGTCAGGGACCACAGGCAAGCCGAAGGGTGCATGCCTGACACACACGAATTTTGTCCATACCTGCCTGCATTATCTGTATGCGCTTGCTATCGACAGACCGCAGAAGAGCCTTCTGGCGGTTCCCGCCACTCACATCGCAGGTTTCGGCCCGCTGGCTTCTGTCACGTTGGCATCAGGCGGCACGCTCGTCATGGCACGTGAATTCAAGGTGGCGCCCATCCTTGAGCTCATGGTGCGAGAGCAAATTACCTATGCGGTCCTCGTCCCGGCGATGTACCAACTGCTTGCAATGGCACCGAACGTTCAAGACTACGACCTGTCAGCTTGGAAATACGGGGTCTATGGTGGGGCCATCATGCCGCCGGCCGTCATCAACCGGTTTCGTCAGATTGTGCCCGGCCTCCGAATGATCAATGCATATGGGGCGACCGAGACATGCGCGGTTTGCACCATAATGCCTCCGGAGCTGACGTCGTCTGCGCCCGCGAGCGTGGGATTGCCGCTTGAGTGCGACGAAATTCTTATCGTCGACTCAGACGGCAAGCCGGTTGCAGACGGCGAGTCGGGCGAACTCTGGATACGTGGGCCGAACGTGAGTCCAGGTTACTGGAATAACGAAAAGGCAACCCTGCTGTCTTTCGAGAATGGCTTTTGGAAGAGCGGCGATATTGGCAAGAGAGACACCTGCGGCCTGATTTATGTCCATGACCGCCTCAAGGACATGATTAACCGGGGCGGCTTCAAGGTTTTCAGTGCTGAAGTTGAAAACTCGTTAATGGAGCATCCTGAAGTCGACGATTGCGCAGTCGTCGGCGTGCCGGACCCTGTCCTTGGTGAAAAGACGTTTGCGTTTGTAAAGCGCCGATCGGACGCTGTCACCGACAGTACGCTACGCGCCTACCTTCTGCAAAAGATCGCTGACTACAAGGTGCCCGATTTTTGGCTGGTCGGCGACGATGCGGTTCCGAGAAATCAGAATGGGAAAGTCCAGAAGGCTGAAGTGAGGGAGCTCGCTAGGAGCCTCCACGCATCATAGGAATTTCGCGTCATCTGGCGCGATTAAGGTGAGATCCATAGCAAACGGAGGAGACACAATGTCTGGATCAGTAAAGGACAAAATCATCATCGTAACTGGCGCTGGTCGGGGTCTTGGCGCCGGCATCGCCGGTGATCTTGCTCGCAATGGTGCGAAGGTAGCGGTTGCCGATTTGAATGCGGACAACGCCGCTTCAGTCGCCGAGCAGATCAAGCAGGCTGGCGGTGACGCGATGTCTGTCGCGGCTGACGTTTCCGACCGTCAGCAAGTCAAGGCAATGCTCGCGAAGGTCGTGGAGAAGTTTGGCCGTCTCGACGTCCTGTTCAATAATGCCGGCATCAGCCAAACTTGCCCCTTCATGGAAGTCACGGAAGATGACTTCAACCGCATCATGAGGATTAACGGCCTTGGCGTCCTAATCGGCACCCAAGAGGCTGCCCGGCAGATGATCAAGCAGGGCCATGGTGGCAAGATCATCAACACGGCATCGATTGCAGGAAAACAGGGTTGGCCGGACTATGCCCACTACTGCGCATCAAAGTTTGCAGTGGTGTCGCTCACGCAATCGGCTGCCCGTTCCTTTGCCAAGCACGGAATCACCGTCAATTGCTTCAGCCCGGGCGTCGTCGCAACTGAACTCTGGAAGCAACTCGATGACGACGCTTTGCAGCACGGGATCACTTCCAAGCCGGAGCAGCTGATCACCGAGTTTTCTGCGAACATTCTACTGGGCCGGGTGTCGGTCCCGAAGGATGTCGTCGGGACAACGACGTTTCTGGCCTCCGATGCTTCCGACTACATCACCGGCCAGACCATCATGGTCGATGGCGGCATGGTTCTGATTTAGACGATTTTTCAACCGCTTGGCTTTCCTGGGGAGGGAGAGCCAAGTAACCGGGAGGAGTGAAGTATGACCATCCGTTCAATGTTCGCAGCGTTTTTGGCGACCAGCTTCTTGTTTGGTGCCGGCCAGAGCCTCGCCGAAACTGGCGAGGATCTTATGAAAAGCCGATTGGGTACAACGGAGGTTGATCCGGCCATCGCCAAATCGCTCGAAATTGCTGCAAAGCCCTTGACGCCTGAACTGCAGGCAAAGGCTTTGGAGTGCTGGAAGAGCGATACTTGCGACACCGGCAGTGGCGGGAAACTCAAGATCGCCTATGCCGACGGCTTCGGTGAAAACGTTTGGCGACGCGTAACCAAAATGGAGTTCATCCAGCAAGCGCTTGCCTACCCAGAAATTGGAAAGATCCAATATTCATCGGCGCGCGGTGATGTCTCGAAAGCCATTGCAGATATGAACGCTTTCATCGCCCAAGGCGTCGACATCATCGTTCTTTACGCTGACGCTGGGCCGGCACTTCTGCCGGTGGTGCGTGAAGCCAAGGAAGCGGGCATAACTGTCGTCTTGAATAACGGCCAGGAAGTCGGCACTGCAGGCGAAGACTACGCGAGCACCGTTCACGAAGACCTTTGCGAGCTTGGCCATCAAATGGTGAAGGCGGTTGTCGCCGACAAGGCGGGAGCTAAATCTATCGTCGCCCTCGGCGGCACGCCGGGCAACACGCTGAGTTCGACATGGCAAGGCTGTGCCCAGGAAGAGGCAGACTCTTCTTCCATCAAAATCCTAGCGAAGATGGACACGAATTGGACGCAGGAAGGCACTTTCCAAGCGGTATCCGCTGCGCTCGCCCAGTATGGCGACTTTGACGGCTGGGCTTACGAATATGCCGATGGTTTCCGAGCTGCGATGCGCGCTTACCAAGCCGCCAACAAACCTGTCGATACAGTCGTATCGCTCCGAACGGATGAACAAGGCCTGTTCTGCGATTGGGAAGCCGCCAAGAACCCCAGGTTCCGGATCTATTATTCGGCTTCCGGCTCTACGATTACCGCCCGCTTCGCCGTTACCGCTGCAATGATGGCAAAGACGGGCGAGACCGTCTCCACCTGGGTTAAGGTCCCCTTCTCAATGAAGGCGGTCAAGGACGGCCTCTGCGACAAAAACCTCCCAATGGAAACGCCTGTTTCGACCATCGTGAACGCGGATACGCTCAAGGCAATGTTCCCGAACTGAGATACCTCCCAAGCGGGTCGGCGCGTTGAGTGTCGGCCCGTTTTTGTTTGGTTCCATAATTTGAATTTGCGTAGGAGGCCGCAATGACCACGCCCGTTCTGAAGCTGCAGGGAGTGTCGAAAACATATCCCGGCGTACGCGCACTGGACCAAGTGAACCTGGAATGCTTGCCGGGTGAGGTTCATGCGATTCTCGGCGGGAACGGCTCTGGAAAGAGCACGTTAATGAAGATCGCCAGCGGCGTGGTCAAGCCGGATGGGGGGACTGTCGAAATCGCCGGCAATAGGCTTCTTAGAGCAGACCCGCGGGCTGCATCTGATTTCGGCCTTGCGACGGTTTACCAGGACGATTCGCTTGTTTTGGAAATGACTGTAGCCCAAAATCTTTTCATGGCAGCGAAAGCGGGCTCGGTTGCCTTCGCTGAAATGAATAGTTGGGCTTCCAAAAGGCTTGCAGCCCACGGGCTTAAGATCGACCCGCAGGCCGTCGTCGCAGAACTATCTCCAGCACAACGTCAATTTATTGAAATCATCAAGGCGCTGCAGTCTGAACCCAAAGTGCTGCTGCTTGACGAACCGACGTCCACGCTAGACGCTGACGGTGTACGAAAATTGGCTGCCATCATTGCTGATCTGAGGGCACGGGGAACGTGCATCATTTATGTGAGCCACCGACTTCCAGAAATTTTGGAGCTCGCCAGCCGTATTACTGTCCTGCGCGACGGTGTTCATCGCGGTACGTTTGATGTGACCAGCGACCTCTCAGAGCATGACCTTATAACCTTCATGGTCGGCCGCGAAATCGATGTGGAATATGGCGTCAAATGTACGAACACATCGAATCAGCCGGTGTTGGTTGTCGATCGTCTGTCTGGTGATGCGTTTCAGGACATTTCCTTCTCTTCACAGGTGGGTGAGATCATCGGCTTTGCCGGCGCGGAGGGCAACGGACAGAGGGAGGCGATGCGCGCCCTGGTCGGCTTGGAGGAAGCAGAGGGCCAAGTGTTTTGTGCTGGCCGACAAGTGTCTCGGGTATCGCCAGGCGCTGCATTGGACAGCGGTGTTCTCTTTCTCAGCTCGGATCGCAAGGGGGAGGCAATTTTCCCCGAGCTTGGGGTCGGCAGGAACATGGTGCTGCCCCTTCTCGGGGCATTCACTTGGTTTGGCATGCTGTCGCGCAGACGCGAGACAGAACAAGCACGTACGATGAAAAGGGATTTTGGCGTCGTGGCAGCCGATCTTGAGATGCCGGTTATCGGTCTTTCCGGCGGTAACCAGCAAAAGGCCGTTCTCGCAAGAAGCTTCAGGTCCGGCGCCAAAGTCTTTCTCATCGACGAGCCAACTCAAGGCGTAGACGCAGGAGCCCGCTTCGAAATTTACAAGGCAATCCGGGAGAATATCAGTGAGGGAGGGACGTGCGTGGTCAATTCCTCCGATGCCCAAGAATTGGCTGGGATCTGTGATCGCGTTTTCGTTTTTTCCCGCGGTCGGATTGTCAAGGAATTGAGCGGAGAGTCCGTTACAGAAGAGACAATTGTCTCGAGCTTTCTCACTGCAAGGAATGCCCGGGACAACAAACGTGGCCAGCCGCCGCAAGAAGTACTCGGTACACTTCAGCGGATCGTTTCCGGGAGCTCGCCCTGGTGGATTCCGATCCTATTCTTGATCGGGCTTATCGTGCTGGTCTGCGCTTACGCAGCAACGCACAGTGATGTGTTCCTAAAGCCGATTAATTTTCGCCACCTTCTTCTCGCACTGACCCCGGTTGGTTTTGTTGCCATGGCCCAGCTTCAGGCGCTTGTCGTGCGAGGCA
Organism: Rhizobium sp. YTU87027; assembly: GCF_050644135.1. Classification (NCBI taxonomy): domain Bacteria; kingdom Pseudomonadati; phylum Pseudomonadota; class Alphaproteobacteria; order Hyphomicrobiales; family Rhizobiaceae; genus Rhizobium; species Rhizobium sp. YTU87027. The sequence continues at coordinate 21,341 of NZ_CP098443.1, forward strand.
TCGATGTGTCGGTTGGATCTCTAATGAGTTTGATTGTTGTTACGATGTCCTTCATGATTGGCGCAGGGATCAGTCCTTCCGCAATGGCGGTCGGCGTGATCGGCTGCCTTTGTGTTGGAGCAATCGCGGGTTTCGCAAACGGAAGCTTGGTACGCTTCGGGCGGATAAACCCGGTCATCGCGACGATCGCGACCCTGAGCATCATGCAGGGATTGGCTCTTGTTGGTCGACCGACACCAGGCGGTGTCCTCAATGGTCAGTTCACATCATTTTTGCGAACCTGCATCGGCTTTGTGCCCGTATCGACCGGTATCCTCGTCGTCGCGGCGATCGTAGGCGATTTCTGGCTGCATCGCACCAAATCCGGCTTATTCGCGAAGGCTGTGGGTTTCCGTGAGGAATCAGCACGACGAAACGGCGCACCAACGACCTGGATCCATCTTCGGGCATATGCGCTCACTGCACTGACCGCTGCTGTCGCGGGTCTTTTCCTTGGTGCCGAGGTCGCTGTCGGCCATCCAACCGTGGGGCAAAACTACGCGCTCTTGAGCATAGCTGCAGCTGTTCTCGGCGGAGCGGCGCTTAGCGGAGGGAGAGGCTCTTTCTCTGGCGCACTGCTTGGGGCTTTTTTCTTCACCCTTATGACGAACGTGATCTCGGTGCTTGGGTTGAACTCCGCATTCGGCGTAATCGCATCCGGCGCGATGACGCTGATCGCGATCTTTCTTTATACCGGAGCTTCAGGGTTCGATCGACTGCTTAAAGGTCTTTCAAAGCAAAAGCGGGCGGTGGAGGTTTGACCATGCCCTCTGAGCAACTTGACAACCTTGCCTCTGGTGTCGGCGCCGCTGCTTCCAGTAAATCCGCCGCGAATCAAAGACCGCGACGCTCCGCCCTCGCGAGACTGGAGGGGCGATTCCTCACCATCTGGATCGCTCTTGGTATTTTGTTGGTGGCCGATGCAATCTTCCTGCCGAAAAGCCTCGATGGCACGACCCTCCTGGCTGTGTCTCCTTTCTCGGCTTTCCTTGCAATAGCGGCAATCGGACAAGCCACGGTAATCATGGCTCGTGGCATCGACCTGTCGGCGCCCGCCATCATTACGCTGTCGAGCTCGATACTGATTGGCGTTTCGGGAGGGAGCGATGAGCGACTGTGGATCGCCGTAGTCGCAGCATTGCTAGGGGCGGTATTCGTCGGCACCATTAACGGCTTGTCGATCGTCTTCTTGAAGTTGAATGCTCTAATAGTCACTTTGGCTGTTGGCGCCATCGTGACAGGATTGACGATATGGTATCGTCAAAGCTTCGGGGCCGAGTCCCCTGTGCCCCCAAGCCTGGCCGAGTTCGGGAACGGACGCATATTCGGTGTTCCGACGGCGGTGGCAATCGCTTCAGTCATAACATTGATCGCGGTTTTACTTTTGACCAAAACCGTATGGGGCCGGAAGTTCGAGGCATCAGGCTGCAATCCGGACGCTGCGTTTATCATTGGGATCAATGTAAAGCTCTATCAAGCCGGGGCTTATGCTATTGCCGGGCTAATATACGGAATAGCTGCGGTTTTGCTTGCTGGGTTCATCGGAAATCCGACGCTCGATGCAGGAAACCCGTACTTCATGGCGCCTATTGCCGCAGCGGTTCTCGGAGGCGTTGCGATGACTGGCGGCATTGGCAACATGCTCTCTGTTTCTATAGCCGCTATTTTTCTCATACAGCTAGACCAGTCTCTCAAGATGCTCGGTCTTCCCACATCGTGGCAGTTGGTTATTCAGGGCGTGGCAATTGGCGCCGGCATGTGGCTATCTGAGATAACATCAACGACCCGACGTGGCTGAAGAGTGACTGCGAGAAGCTGTAATGCTACGCCGGTGCTTCATCCAAAGGCTGCATGCAGCGGCCTTTGGATTGTGAAAGAATGATGAAAGTCACCTTGACAAAAAGCTAACGAACGTTAGTATGTATCCCGCAAATATTACTTCGTAGAAAAACCAAAGGGGAACGCGAAGTATGGACGCTAAGAGCCCAAGCATTGCTGTCGTCGGCAGTGGACCGTCTGGTTGCTACGCCGCTCAGTTTCTTAGAAAGAAATGGCCGGATTCGGAGGTTGTTGTCTTCGAAGCCTTGCCCGTTCCGTACGGACTGATTCGATACGGGGTTGCTCCCGATCATCAGGGCAACAAATCGGTCACCCAACAATTCGACCGACTTTTCGAACGTGACGGAATTCAGTTTGTCGGCAACATCACCGTCGGCAGGGACGTTCCCTTTGAGGAACTGCGCAGCAGTTTTGACGTCGTAATCCTCGCCACCGGCTTGGAGAGTGACCGGCGCCTGCAGATGGGTGGCGATGGGCGGCACGGTCCTACTATCGGCGCAGGCTCTCTGCTCAAAGCGCTCAACGGTCATCCGGTCTTTGATGGGCCGAAACATTCGAACGGCTTGCCCCGGCATCTCGGGAGCAAGGTTGCGGTCGTCGGCAATGGCAACGTTGCAATGGATGTCATCCGCCTTCTAGCGAAGCGCAATGAGCATCTTGTCGGCTCGGATGTAGCCGACAGCAGACTTAAGTTTCTTCGCACGGAAGGCATCGAGCGCATCGATGTCATCGGTCGCTCGCCCGCGTCGCTGGCCAAGTTTGACCTGTCGATGCTGAAAGAAATAGTATCCCTTTCCCACGTCAAAGTGGTTGCGACTGGCCTTGACCATGTAGCGGATGATCCGGTCAGCGCGCTTCTTTTGCGAACTATGGCAGATCATTCCATACGATTGAATTCAAGCGCAATCACGGTTTGTTTTCATTTCAATGCCCGCCCTTCGGCCGTGCGAACCATGGGCGAGACGGACCTGCTTACAGTCGAGCAAGGAGAACTTCCCACCCACCTTGAGCTTGAAGTGGACTGCATTGTCACCGCAATCGGATTCGAGAGAGCCGGCTCGAATCAAGATGAATGGAGCGGCATAAACGTCTTCAAGGTTGGCTGGCTAAACAGCGGCGGAAAAGGCGCCATCGCCGCGAATAGGCGGGATGCAAAGGATGTTGTCGACACGATCATCCACGCGTTTGACTCCGGAGAGCTTCGGGTCGGCGATGGCGAAGGCATTTCAAGCCTAGCAGACTTTATTGGCGACAAAGCCGTTTCGTTCAGCGGTTGGCGGAAGATCGATGACTGGGAACGCGCAAATGCGCTGGAGGGGCGTTGCCGACAGAAAATCTTGAACGTTGCGGAGATGATCGACGTCGCCACGTCGTAGCAACTCTTAAAGCTTCGCGGTGTCGGCAAGGACGGTCACATCGGGGCATGGGATCAATGCGTAAGGATAGGCAAATGGAAGCGGTAGCTCAAATCCAAGATGAATACTTGCCATGGGCAGACGAGAATTACAGGCAAAACCCTTATCCGTGGTACGAGCGAGTTCGTCAAGAACGGCCCGTGTACAAGATGGCTGACGGAACGTATGTCGTTTCCAGATATGACGACATCACGAAATACGGCAAACTCCCGATCATGACTATTGTCGATCCGGAATGGGTGCCCAAAGGACCTTGGGCGGCGCTCTCCAAAACAGTGCTCGGAGTCGACCCCCCCGTTCATACAACTCTTCGTCGACGTACCAACAAATGGTTTACGCCGAAGCTCGTCCAGACTTGGGTCGAAGCGGCGGAGAAGGCTGCGAACGATGCCTTAGATCGGATGTCACCTGGAGAAACTATCGAGGCTAACCTCGATCTAGGGGTATTTCCAACGCATGCAGCCATGTGTCGTGCTCTTCAGCTACCCACCGATGACGTGGCGCCTGTCCACGATTCAATGTTGAAGGCTATGGCTGCGCTAAGCTCTGTCGCCTCGAAGGAAGACGACGATCGGGCTGCCGTTGCCTTCGCTTACCTGCGAGGGCGCTCTATCGCGTTGGTCGCCTACAAGCGCGCCAATCCCGGAGATGGCCTCGCCGATGCTTTGATCGAGGCGGAAAAGGCCGGGGAGATGACAGAAGACGAGGTCATCCAGACGATTTCGCTATTCTGGGGGTCTGGAGGCCACAATCCGTCATTTTTCGTCAGTGCTGGAATTGAGTATTTCGCACGAAATCCCGAAATCTATCGCCTGTACCGGGAGCGTCCTGATCTGCGTGTTGGAATTCAGAATGAATTCCTGCGGTTGAATCCTCCTGAACTTTCCTTTGTTCGCTACCCAACCGAAGACGTGGAAATTCGCGGGGTCCAGATCAAGGCAGGTGAGCGAGTCCGCTTCCTTCTTGACGCCGCTAATCGAGATCCTGAAGTTTTCCCGGATCCCGACAAGCTAGACCCGCACAGACCCCTCGATGCCGCGCAGAACCTGAGCTTTGGCATTGGTCCACATGCGTGCGCGGGTCAGGTTATCAGTCGCGCGGAAGCTGATACGATCTTCAGGGTCATTGCCGATCGGATCGAGCGTATCGAAATGGCCGGAACTGCGGAGTATGACATTACCGACCGATCCCGCGCTTACGTCAAGCTACCGGTCCGGCTCTTCTAGTCATCAGAAGGCTTTTCGCCTGCCATTTATTCAAGCACCTTTTGATGCTGGTGGCAGGCGATAGCAGGAGCGTTTTGGGCAATAGTTCTAAGCACAAGAACCCGGCAGTCTTCGCCTCAATCTGTAGGCAATAAGACGATAGAGCCGGTTTGAAAGTTGTCCGTCGGCACTGACAAATCACCGGCGGGGGCCAGGAGGGGCCTGATATTATTCGCCGGTGTCTGGCGAGCAGGATTCGTTCGGCAACAGGGAGGAACTGTGATGCTGCATACAAGGGATACAGTTAAATACATCGCTGTGCGCGAAATGAACTACCACAATGGACAGTTTGTCGAACCGCATTCCCATCGGCGTGGCCAACTCATCTACGCGATCGCAGGTGTGATGGAGGTGGTCGTCGGAAACAAGCTTTGGCTTGTTCCACCGCAACGGGCGGTGTGGATGCCTCCCTCAATTGTACATCAAATGCGCGCCAGGGGCGCCGTGGAGCTAAGGACTGTCTACTTCTCGCCGGACGTTATCCCCCATACGTTCTCGGCGCAGCCTATGCTTGTATCTGTCAGCGCTTTGCTGCGTGAGCTTGTCTTGCGGAGTTTGGATTCACCGACAAATCATGACTCCTATGACCTGAAAAATCGCATACTAGCGCTCATACTTGATGAACTTGGCGTGCTCCTTCGCGAAGCAGAACACGCACTCCCGTTGGAGCTACAGCTTCCCCAATGTCAGGATCGGCGTCTTGGAAAGGTGTGCTCTGCCATACTTGAGGATCCCGGATGTCCACGGGGTCTAGACGAATGGGCTCAGTTGGTCGGAGCGTCAAAGAGGACCCTTGCTCGAAGATTCCAGTCCGAATTTGGAATGTCGTTTCTTGCGTGGCGTCAGCAGGTGAGAGTGGCGGCAGCTTCCTCTAGATTGGACCAAGGTGAGCCGGTGACGCTCGTTGCCGGAGATCTAGGGTACGAAACGCCGGCAGCCTTTTCAGCGATGTTCAGGCGCGTGACTGGTGTGACACCAAGTGGATACATCGCTCATTCACCGGCTCACAAGGTCGAGGAAATGTATGCATCTGCCTGAAACCAAAGTAAAACAGAGGTTGTCCCCGCCGCTGGCAGAGTGTAATCGTTCGTCCTTATGGAAAGGACGAACCGTGGCGTTATCGGAAAAAATCACGACAATTCTCGACGAACTACGCATCAGCATGGCGGCTTTCGATTTCTCGGATGTCGGCAGTAAGAGGCTGGCAATTCTAAATGTGTTCATGAGGTTGGCTGCTGCAAGGGGTTATGCGGCGATTACGATGCGCTCTATTGGGGCGGAACTTCGTATCAAGGCGCCCAGCATCTACTCGCACTTTCCGGGCGGCCGTGAGGAGATCACAGAATATTGCCTTCGTTGGCAATCGCGCGATTATGGCGAGTCCCTGCTAAAAGCTATCGAAAATGTTCGTAGCCATGACGAAATGTGGGACGCATTGGTTCGCAATCACTGCCGGCAGCAGCTCGATAACCCGAATAATCGTTTGTGGGACATGATCTTCGCATCCGACAAGGTCGGCCGCTTCCTGCCAGCAAATCTCCGCGCCGACATGGATGAGCGCGTGGACCTTTTTATCCGACTCTATGCGGCCGTTGGCGAGGCCTTAGGGTATGAAAACACGCGCGAAAAAGCGCGTGCAGTCATGAGTCTGATCGACTGCGCCGAGATCTGGTGTGACTGGACATCTGATATCGAGCTTCAGGACGCCGTGCTCGATAAAGCGGTCGCTTTTTCCCGGGGCATCCTGTCGTCAGACCTAGATACCCGTCGAATTTCGCGCATCGAAAAAGTTAGCGCCTAACTGTCTCCACCAGAGTATTCCAAATCACTTCGAAGTCGTCGCGCCCTTGATGCCGAGGGGGTACACGTCTCAACATCAATTCTTCACTTTGAACAATTTTCGAGGTGGCGTTCATTGCCGCGCTTTACAGCTCGAATGCATTGAAAGACCAACGTTCTTTCCATGTTTCTCCATCTATCTCTTACTCGAAGAAAACGGCCCAAGATGACTTTTGCGGCGTAGTGTTTGGCCGACTGGAATGCGCAATCGAGCGGGTCATCGTTTACGGTACCTTCCATCGTAGGCCACCTAGAGAAGCTTAGGCTGCCTGCAACTATGACCAATGGAGGATTTAGCGTGGAACAGAAGGTAGAATTTAAAAGCTGTGGCTACACCCTGAAGGGCGTGCTTACTCGCCCCGAAGGGAAGACTAATGTCCCTCTCGTGGTGATGGCTGGAGGATGGTGCTATACCAAGGAAATCGTTCTCCCAAACTACGCGAAGAAGTTTCACGACATCGGCTGCGCCACGCTGGCCTTTGACTATAGAAACTTCGGTGAAAGCGAAGGCGATGTCCGGCAGGATCTCAACCCCTGGGAGCAGATCGAGGACATCCGAAACGCGGTGTCGTATGCTGAAACGCTCGAAGGTATCGATCACAAGCGAATTGGCCTGATGGGCATCTCTTACGCTGGTGGACACGCAATCATCACCGGTGCCATCGAGCCTCGGCTTGCTTTTGTCATTTCAGCAGTTCCCGTTATTGACGGCTATTTGACCCTCCGTCGTTGCCACGGCGAAATGCGTTTCGAAGAACTTTTGCACCTGGTCGCCGCTGATCGGAAGAACCGTTACGAGGGCAAGCCTAGCGGCATCATTGCACAGTCGCCAAAGGAAGATCCGAGCAAGGAACTTACGGCGTGGCCGTTCCCGCATATTTATTCGGGCTTCATGGGCATTAAAGAAAAGTCGGCGCCTCTTCACGAGCACTGGACCACGATCGAATCCGTTGAATGGCTCCTGCGTTATCAGGTGAAGCCCTATGCCGAGCGTATCTACGAAACCCCGGTTCTTGTTGCGATCGCAAAGGGTGACAATATCACTTCGGCCGATCTGGAAATCGAGATGTTCAACGCCATCCCCAATCCGAACAAGTCGTTTGTCTCGGTTGGTGGCGTCGATCACATGAGCCTTTACACAAAGGCCGATCACCTGGAGAAAATTGGCCAGGCGTCTGCCGATTGGCTCAAGGAAACGCTCAAGAAGCTCTGACCTGGGATCCGTGAGAACTTTGAACATTGTCGCTCGGTCGGACTGCCCGACCGAGCCATCTCCTTGCGGAGGGGCGGTGAGAGCATTCGGTTTGCGACACCGAGTACGACGTGCGTGTGTTTCGATCAATTTGCGGGTTTCAACATGAGCAAAATATATTCTAGCGCGGCGCAGGCGTTGGAGGGACTGCTCTTCGATGGCATGAGGATAGCCGCAGGGGGGTTTGGTCTGTGCGGCATTCCTGAGCTGCTGATTGACGCAATTCTGGAGAGCGGAGCCAAGGACCTCTTGGTTGCCTCCAACAATGCCGGTGTCGACGGCTTCGGCTTGGGCAAGCTCCTGGAGACCAGGCAGATCAGGAAAATGATCTCTTCCTATGTCGGAGAGAACGCCGAATTCATGCGCCAATATCTGGCTGGCGAACTTGAGCTGGAATTCAATCCGCAGGGCACCTTGGCCGAACGAATGCGGGCGGGCGGCTCCGGGATCCCCGGTTTCTACACGAAAACCGGCGTCGGCACGTTGGTCGCCGAAGGCAAGGACCACAAGGAGTTCGACGGAGAAATCTATATTCTCGAACGCGGGATCATCGCCGACCTGGCGATCGTCAAGGCGTGGAAGGCCGATCCCACAGGTAATCTGGTCTTCAGAAAGACCGCTCGGAACTTCAATGTGCCGGCCGCCATGTGCGGGAAGGTTTGTGTCGCCGAGGTCGAGGAAATCGTGCCTGTAGGCTTTCTTGATCCGGACCACATCCATCTGCCCGGCATCTATGTGCACCGTCTCATCGAGGGGCCGCACGAGAAGCGCATCGAGAAAGTGACCACCCGCAAGCGTGAGGAGGCCTGAGATGGCTTGGGATCGTGATAAAATGGCGGCCCGTGCCGCCCAAGAACTGCAGGACGGCACCTATGTCAATCTCGGCATTGGCATCCCCACCCTGGTTCCGAACTTCATTCCATCAGGTGTCAATGTAATCCTGCAGTCGGAGAACGGTATGCTGGGCATGGGCCCGTTCCCTTTCGAGGGTGACGAGGATCCGGATCTGATCAATGCGGGAAAGCAGACCATCACCGAGCTGCCGGAGACGGCCTATTTCGACAGCGCGACGAGCTTCGGGATGATCCGCGGCGGCAAGATCGCGATGGCGATCCTGGGCGCCATGGAAGTGAGCGAAAAAGGTGACCTTGCTAACTGGATGATACCGGGAAAGCTGGTCAAGGGCATGGGCGGGGCCATGGACCTAGTTGCGGGAGTGCGCCGGGTTGTCGTAGTCATGGATCACACAAACAAGGCCGGCGAATCCAAGGTCTTGAAGGAGTGTACGCTCCCACTGACCGGCAAGGCCGTCGTCAACCGCATCATCTCCAATCTCGCAGTGCTCGACGTCGTGGATGGTGGCCTGCGAATCGTCGAGCTCGCCGACGGTGTTTCCGAACAGGACGTTCGCGATGCTACCGAAGCAAACATAACGGTCTGATTTAACTCCAACAATCTGCTGACCTCACGGCGGTCGGCTCATAAGCAGGGGACCTAGCAAGATGAGAATTGGCGTGCCGCGCGAGATCGTCGCCGCAGAGGCTCGGGTCGCATTGACTCCCGATAGCGCACTGCAACTACAAAAGATTGGATACCAGTGCCTGGTCGAGACAGGTGCCGGCAACGCTGCCGGATTTTCTGACGAAGCCTATGTTGCTGCCGGCGTCGAGATTATTCACTCGGCCGATGCGCTATGGTCCTCGTCGGATGTGATTGCAAAAGTTCGTCCGCCGGAAGCGGATGAGGTCGCGAAGCTGTCTTCTGGCAAGACACTGATCTCTTTCTTTTATCCGGCGCAGAACAAAGACCTGCTGGAGCAGGCACAGTTGACCGAAGCCAATGTCATTGCCATGGACATGGTGCCCCGCATCAGCCGCGCCCAGAAAATGGACGCGCTGTCATCGATGGCGAATATCGCCGGCTACCGAGCTGTGATTGAGGCTGGCAGCAATTTCGGCCGCTTTTTCACCGGCCAGGTGACGGCTGCGGGCAAGGTGCCGCCCGCCAAGGTTCTGGTCATCGGTGCTGGGGTTGCGGGGCTTGCCGCGATCGGCGCGGCGACCTCGCTCGGCGCTATCACCTATGCCTTTGACGTTCGCCCGGAAGTGGCCGAGCAGATCGAATCGATGGGGGCCGAGTTCGTCTATCTCGACTTCGAAGAACAACAGCAGGATGGTGCCGTGACCGGCGGTTATGCCGCGCCCTCGTCGCCTGAGTTTCGCGAGAAGCAACTCGCCAAGTTTCGCGAACTGGCTCCTGAGATAGACATCGTCATCACCACGGCGCTGATACCGGGACGTGATGCACCGAAGCTCTGGCTTGCCGACATGGTGGCCGCGATGAAGCCCGGTTCGGTCGTCGTCGACCTTGCCGCCGAGCGTGGCGGCAATTGCGACCTCACCGTAGCCGACCAGAAGATTGTGTCCGAGAATGGGGTAACCATTGTTGGCTATACGGACTTCCCGAGCCGGATGGCCGCCCAAGCCTCGATGCTCTATGCGACCAATATCCGCCACATGATGACCGACCTGACGCCGAACAAGGACGGCGCGGTGGTCCACAACATGGAAGACGACGTCATTCGGGGCGCGACGGTTGCGTTCCAGGGCGAGATCACCTTCCCGCCGCCGCCGCCCAAGGTACAGGCGATCGCGGCGGCCAAGCCGAAGGAAACGGTGAAGGAGCCAACACCTGAGGAAAAGCGGGCCAAGGAAGCCGCGGCCTTCAAGGCGCAGACGCGCAACCAGGCCGGGCTGCTGGTGATCGCGATCCTGCTCCTGCTCGTGGTCGGCGCCTATGCGCCGGAAAGCTTGATGAACCATTTCATCGTTTTCGTGCTCGCCTGCTTCATCGGCTTCTCGGTCATCTGGAATGTCAGCCATTCGTTGCATACGCCGCTGATGGCGGTGACAAACGCCATCAGCGGCATCGTCATCCTTGGCGCGCTGTTACAGGTCGGTTCTGGCAGTTGGCTCGTAGTGGTCTTGGCAGCCCTGTCGGTGCTGATCGCGACGATCAACATCGTCGGTGGCTTCCTTGTGACACGGCGCATGCTTGCCATGTTCCAGAAGTCTTAAGCGGGAAGGGGAAAAGATTATGACTATCGGTATCGTTTCTGCGGCCTATATCGCCGCTGCAGTTCTGTTTATCCTCTCGCTCGGGGGCCTGTCCGGCCAGGAGAGTGCCAAGCGTGCCGTCTGGTACGGCATCGTCGGCATGGCGCTTGCCGTCGTGGCCACGGTCTACGGTCCCGGCGTCGGCAACTGGCTCATCATCCTGATAATGATCGCCGCCGGCTCGGTCATGGGATATTATGTCGCCGCCCGCGTGCAGATGACGGAAATGCCGCAGTTGGTTGCGGCGCTGCATTCCTTCGTCGGCTTGGCCGCCGTGTTCATCGGCTTCAATGCCGAACTGGAACTCGGGACGGTTCTGGCGCTGAAGGCGTCCGGCGGCGATCTTTCGACACTGGCCGGGTTTGCCGCCAAGCTCGCGCACAAGGATGCGGTGGAGATCGTCATCCTGAAGGTTGAGGTTTTCCTCGGCGTGTTTATCGGCGCCGTCACCTTCACCGGCTCGGTCATCGCTTTCGGCAAGCTTGCTGGCAAGGTCGACGGCAAGGCGAAGAAACTGCCGGGTGGCCACTTCCTCAATGCGAGCGCTGCGATCGTCTCAGTCCTCCTGCTATTTATGTTCTTTAACGGCGCCGGCATTTGGACGCTGTTTCTGATGACATTGCTCGCCTTCTTTATCGGCTATCACCTTATTATGGGGATTGGCGGCGCCGACATGCCGGTGGTCGTTTCAATGCTCAACAGCTATTCCGGTTGGGCGGCTGCGGCGATTGGCTTCACGCTCGGCAACGATCTCCTCATCGTCACCGGTGCGCTGGTCGGCTCCTCGGGAGCGATTCTGTCGTATATCATGTGCAAGGCTATGAACCGCTCCTTTGTTTCTGTCATTCTCGGCGGTTTCGGTAGCGCGACCGGTCCCACGATGGAAATCGAAGGCGAGCAGATCGCCATCGATGCGGAAGGCGTTGCTAGTGCGCTAAACGATGCCGATAGCGTCATTATCGTACCGGGCTACGGTATGGCGGTCGCCCAGGCGCAACAGGCTGTCTCCGAGCTGACCCGCAAGTTGAGGGCGGCTGGCAAGAACGTGCGCTTCGCTATCCATCCGGTGGCCGGCCGCCTTCCAGGTCACATGAACGTGCTCCTCGCCGAAGCTAAGGTACCCTACGACATCGTGCTGGAAATGGATGAGATCAATGACGACTTCCATGAAACGGATGTTGTTATCGTCATCGGTTCCAACGACATCGTCAATCCGGCGGCCCAAGAAGACCCGAATTCGCCGATTGCAGGCATGCCCGTGCTCGAAGTGTGGAAAGCCAAGCAGGTTTTTGTCTCAAAGCGCGGCCAGGGAACCGGCTATTCAGGCATCGAAAATCCACTGTTCTATAAGGAAAACACGCGAATGTTCTACGGCGACGCTAGGAGTTCGGTCTCCTCGTTATTGCCGATCCTCGCGTGAGGAAACAAGCAGCTTTAACGTAGAGGAGTGAAGCTATGCATGGATCTATCGTCATAGCGAGCGCGGCCCGCACAGCCGTTGGCACCTTCAACGGTTCCTTCGGCGACACTCCGGCCCATGAACTCGGCGCTGCCGTCATTAAGGGTGTGCTGGAGCGTGCAGGTGTCGAGGCCGCCGAAGTGGATGAAGTGATCCTCGGCCAGGTTCTCGCCGCCGGTGAAGGCCAGAACCCTGCCCGCCAGGCAGCAATGAAGGCTGGAGTTCCGCAAGAAAAAACAGCCTGGGGCGTGAACCAACTCTGTGGCTCGGGCCTGCGTGCGGTCGCGCTCGGCATGCAGCAGATTGCGACGGGCGACGCCCGTATCATCGTTGCAGGTGGTCAGGAATCCATGTCCATGGCACCCCACTGCGCGCACCTGCGGGCCGGCGTGAAGATGGGCGATTTCAAGATGATCGACACGATGATCAAGGATGGTCTAACGGACGCCTTCAACGGCTATCACATGGGCATCACTGCCGAAAACATTGCGCGCCGGTGGCAGCTCTCCCGCGAAGAGCAGGACCAGTTCGCGCTCGCCTCGCAAAACAGGGCCGAGGCTGCCCAAAAAGCTGGCCGCTTTGTCGACGAGATCGTTCCCTTCGTCATTTCCACCCGCAAGGGCGATGTGACGGTCGATCAGGACGAATATATCCGCCACGGCGTGACGCTCGAATCCGTGGCGAAGCTACGTCCGGCCTTCGACAGGGACGGCACGGTTACCGCCGCCAACGCCTCCGGCCTCAACGACGGCGCCGCCGCCGCCCTGCTGATGACCGAAGAGGAAGCCTCCCGCCGCGGCATTTCACCGCTCGCCCGCATCGTCTCCTGGGCAACCGCCGGCGTCGATCCGCAGATCATGGGTACCGGGCCGATCCCCGCCTCGCGCAAAGCGCTTGAAAGGGCCGGCTGGTCGGTTGCCGATGTCGAGCTTGTCGAAGCCAACGAAGCCTTTGCCGCCCAGGCCTGCGCCGTCAACAAAGACCTCGGCTGGAATCCGGCGATCGTCAACGTCAACGGAGGCGCGATCGCCATCGGCCATCCGATCGGCGCATCCGGCGCGCGCGTGCTCAACACGCTGCTGTTCGAAATGAAGCGTCGCGGCGTGTCCAAGGGCCTGACGACGCTGTGCATCGGCGGCGGCATGGGCGTCGCTATGTGCGTCGAGCGTCTGTAGCCGTTGATCGGCTCGGCGAAAAACTAGGGCGCATATTGGATCCATGGGCGAAGGTGGATAGCGCCTTTTTCGAGCGGCTATCGTCGCGTTTCAAAAGCAGGGGAGCGCATCTGAGGCGATGAGTGCAGCTTCCGCCAAACGCATCCGCGACGATCTGATGTCGCCCGACGAGCTCGGCTTCGTGTCCGTCAAGGCCTCAGAGCTACGGGACGCGAAATTGCCGCCGAATTGACGGTCCTTTGACACTGGGGAATCGGGATTTATCCAATGTCCCGCCCTTGGAATTGAAGCGTGCTGCAGCGGATGACTTTTGTGCTGCTCGTTTGCCAACGACCCATTCATGAAACCCCGTTGTTTGGCGCATGCCGCATCAATACTCTCGACCACCCGAACGTGTTTAGGGGTCTATTCACCAACAATGCGCTATAGCTAACGAACGTTCGTATTGCGCGATATGGATTCTTTGGGCCCGCGAGTTGCTCCTCATTGGCCAGTGTGAAAATGAGATAGAAGGAGGGGATCTATGTATCAGCTACTAAATAAGTCTCTGGCGTTGAAAATTATTGTTTCGGCCGGTGTCGCCTTCTTCCTGGTTTTGCTGGGAGCAAACTATCTCGTGATTGAGAAGTCTGCGGCACGCACTCAGCGTCTCGTGGAAAAGCAAGGAGAAGTCGAGGCAAGATCCATTGCGAACGACATTGCCGGTTCGATCGGCGAATACGCGGGTGCCGTCCGCACTATGGCTGACGTTATCAGTCTTGGCCGAGACAACGGGGGAATGACCCGTTCCCTGCTCCGAGATATCCTTAAGTACGCAACTCTGCACTCCAATGTTTTGTATGCCACATGGTTTGGCGAAGAGACTGACGTTTTCGACGGGAAATCTGCGGCCTTGAAAGGGGACGTGGGCTCTGGAACGAACGCTTCCGGGAGACTGGCGATGACGTGGGTGATGCATCCCACCGGGGCATCGTTCGAAACGTTCGACGGCGTCAACTACTCGGAGGAGTGGTTTGCCCTTTCGAAAAAAAGTAGGAAGGGTGCCCTGACTGAACCCTTTACCTACGTCGACCCGAGCACAAAGAACCCAGTGACGCTGACCTCAGTCACTTATCCGGTCATATCGAAAGGAGAGTTCATCGGTGTAACTGGTGTAGACATATCCCTATCTTCGCTTGGCAGCCAGTTGCGCGCGATGCGCCCGTTTGAGACAGGAAGGGTGTTCTTGCTGTCGCAGTCCGGAAATTGGATCGTCGGGCCGACCACAGAGGTCACGTCGAAGGAGTATGCCGATCCAGGCGTGGATTCCGTCAAGCAAGCGCTAAAGTCCAACGCGCTCCAGACAATTAGCGGTATCGAGGACGAAAAGGGTGGGATTTTCGATCGTGTCATCTATCCTTTTGAGCTGCCAGATGTTGGGACGAAATGGCTCGTCGTCGTCGATGTGCCGCGGGCAATAGTCGAGGCACCGGTTGCCGATCAGACGAGTCTTCTGATTATTGCAGGTCTCGTGACTTTCCTTTCTGTGACTGCGGCACTGTTTGTTGTCGTAGACAAAGCTGTTCGAAAGCCGCTCGCAAAGCTCGTTCGCGACGTCGATGCTCTGCGATCTGGGAGATACGATGTCGAAGTCAGTAGCCAGGATCGCGCAGATGAAGTTGGTGCCGTAGCGCAAGCCCTTGAAAATTTCCGGTTCCAGTTGGCCGACACGGAGCGACTGCAAACCGAAGCAGCCTCTCAGCAGCAAGCAGCCGAAACGGAGCAAGCCCGTTTTGACGCGGACAGGGCTGAGGCAGTATCCACCCAGCGCCGAATTGTGTCTACCCTCGCCGAGAATCTGTCTCAGCTATCGCAAGGCAATTTATGCACCCGTATTAGTTCGCATTTTCCTGGTGAGTACGCACAACTCAAAGACGACTTCAATATCGCCGTCTCAAAGCTCGAGAGCACTATGACCGAGATCAGCAGTATTGTCGCAAACATCAGCTCGAACAGCGCAGAAATTGGCAGTAGTGCCTCTGATCTCGCGTCCCGTACCGAGAGGCAAGCCGCTAACCTTGAAGAGACAGCCGCGGCTCTTTCTGAACTCAGCGAGCAGGTCAGTTCAAGTGCGGCAGTGGCAGAAACCGCGACATCCGATGTCGAGCGTGCGCGGCGTGACGCAGAAAAATCTGGGGACGTCGTGCTTGCTGCGATCAGTTCAATGCACGCAATTAAGCAGTCGTCTGTTGAGGTGTCGCGAATTATTGGCGTTATCGATGAGATTGCATTCCAAACCAACCTTTTGGCGTTGAATGCAGGCGTAGAGGCTGCGCGTGCTGGAGACGCTGGCAAAGGTTTCGCAGTAGTCGCTCAGGAGGTGCGCGAACTCGCTCAACGCTCTGCAAGCGCTGCGCGTGAAATCAAGGCGCTCATCAATGCCTCGGCCGCGCAGGTGAAGGAGGGGACGGAACTCGTTGGGAATGCCGGATCGACTTTAGATCTGATGTCCGAGCAGGTGATGAAAATCAGTAGTGCAATTCACGGCATTGCGAGGTCATCCATCGAACAGGCGGAAGCTGTACGTGATATTAATCGTGCCATGAACGAAATGGATGAGGTGACCCAGCGAAATGCCGCGATGGTCGAGGAGACGACTGCTGCAAGCTTATCCCTTAGCGAAGAAATACTGGCACTGAAAAACTTGATCCAAATCTTTAAGCTTGGTGACGACGTGGAAGCGCTGCCGGCGGTTCGTTTGGTTGCGGCAAGCTGAAGTTTAATCGTCAAGCAGTGTGGTGGCGGCGCGAATTTTCCGACGTACGCGCAACCTCGAGGCGACCAATCTAACGCCGCCGCGTCAAGTTAGCCGTGAGCTGGCGGAGCATTCGTGTTCCTTGCGGCCGCTAATCTACTGAGAGACAATCCGGCTTTTCAAAGTGAAATAACTAACGTACGTTAGCCATTCGACAATGGCGACCAGCAGTCTGAAAGTGGAGATGAACTTGGACGGAAATATCCTAACCAACTCGATGGAAGCCCGAGATATCAAGTATATGCTCCATCCCCACACCAATCACATCAAGCATCGAGAGGTCGGTCCGATTATCATTGAGAGGGGCGAGGGGGTTTTCGTCTACGACAATGCAGGAAAGCGATATCTCGAGGGGATGTCGGGCATGTGGTCTGCTGGTCTCGGGTTTAGCGAAAAACGTCTCGGTGAAGCGGCAAAACGGCAATATGACCGATTACCATTCTATCATATTTTTGTTCACCGCTCGACGCCGCCAGTTATCGATCTGGCGCAAAAGCTTGTCGAAATGTCGCCAGTTCCGATGAGCAAGGCTTTTTTCAATGCATCCGGCTCAGAGGCCATCGATACGGTCATAAAACTCCTGTGGCAGCGATCGAATGCAATGGGACAGCCAAAACGCAAAAAGATTATTGCCCGCAAGCGCGCGTATCACGGTGCAACGATTGCCACCAACAACCTGACTGGTCTTGACGCCAACCACTGGGGGCATGATCTGATTATGCCCGTTGTTCGATTGACTTGCCCGCATTTCTATCGAGAAGGCGTTCCAGGTGAGACCGAGGAAGAGTTCGCAACGCGTCTGGCCAAGGAGCTGGAAGACGCAATTCTCGCCGAAGGCCCGGAGACGATCTGCTGCTTCATCGCGGAGCCCGTTATGGGAGGAGGAGGCGTCATCGTACCACCGGTGACGTACTGGGAAAAGGTGCAGGCCATCTTGAAGAAATACGACGTATTGTTCGTAGCTGACGAGGTGATATGCGGGTTTGGCCGCACCGGAAAAATGTTCGGTTCGGAAACTTACAATCTTGAACCTGATGTCATGGTCTATTCTAAACAGTTGACGTCATCCTACATTCCCTTTGCCGCCTTTGTAATGAATGAAAAAGCATTGGAGCCGATCTATGATGCCAGCGTTAAATATGGTGGGATGTGGCATGGCTTCACTACATGTGGCCATCCCGTTGCAGCTGCCGTTGCGCTGGAGACGATCCGCATTATTGAGGACGAGAGGCTTCCCGAACATGCCGCAATGATGGGTAACCGACTCAGGGAGGGGTTCCGCAAGCTTCTTGGTCATCCGCTCGTGGGCGAAGTTCGCGGGATCGGGCTTCTCGCGGGCGTTGAGCTTGTCATCGACAAGGACAACAAAACGGCGCTTGGGACAGTCGGACAACTCGGCTCCATGGTCGCGGAGCGCATGCAGGCGAATGGCGTGATCACGCGTCCGACAGACGATGCTGTGCTGTTTTCACCACCAATGATCACCAAGCCCGAAGAAATCGACATGATCGTCAAAGCCTTGGATAGGTCGCTCGACGAAGCCGCGGCACAGCTGGGAATGTAGGTGACGTCGGCTCATCGACCCGAGGGAGGCGCGCTAGGATCATGCATCCTAATCGAGCTGGCAGTTGCCCGGTGCAAACGCGCTCCCGCTTTATGCGCTTTCCTCGCTGCGGCTGGTCCAGTTTCCGTCCGTAATGTGCTGCAGAAAGCAGAAGGAGGTTCGATGGTGAACTGACGAAATACTGAGAAGCTGCGTGTGAGGGTAGGCTCCTCGGGATCGACTTTCAGGAGTGGGTCTCAAACCAGCCCAAGCTGCTGTGGTAGAAGAGACTTGGTGGTTAGCGTTGGGACAAAAGCCGCGGACATGATCCGGGGCAGGTAGGCATCCGGAAGATGAGCGCAAGCAAACCCTTCGATGACGCGTCGTTAGCACTCTTTGATACCAATAATACCGAGGGCCTATGGATCTCTTCGGGACAAATCCGTCGGGATATACGGATATGCTGGCCCTGCATGGAAGCTTATTGTTTCGAGCATTTCGGGGCGCTCAGACGATTAGTCGAACGCGATGGACGAAAGCTACGCAATTGACTAACTACCTGTACAACGCTGCGCAGCTAACCACTGCAACCCGAGGGCACAGGACGAAATGCGAAGATCGCCAACAATAATTGACGTAGCCTCGCACGCTGGGGTGTCAAAGTCGACGGTGTCCAATGTCTTGCAGGGAAAGTCCAATGTCGACGCTACGATTCGCGAAAGGGTCTTACAAGCAATTTCCGATTTGGGCTATCAAGCGAACGCGGGCGCGCGTTCCATGCGACAACGTCCTAAAGTACTTGGGATAGTCGTGGGTGATCTTACCAATCCCTACCACGCTGAGCTAGCAGCGCACATTGAACGGTATGCTGCAAAGCGGATGCATAGCATTCTGCTGGTTTCCACAGGCGGCCTTCCCGACGCTGAAAGCAAACGCGTGCGCACCTTGATAGAGCACCGGGTGGCTGCGGTGCTCTTTCTGTCTTCGCCGGAGAGCGAGACCTTGCGCATGATCGGTGCGGACTTGCCGAAAGTTTTCGTTGGCCTGACGATGCCGGGTCAGAATTCAGTATCTGTGAACGATTATCTCGGTGCACAGCTCGCAGTCAGACACTTGACAGCGCTCGGCCACAGAGAGATCGGCTTCGTGAGTGCGATGCTCGCTGACGAGCCAAGGATCGAGGAGGTACGTTTCCAGGGTTTCAGCTCCGGCATGGCTGAGGCGGGACTTCGACTGTGCGAGACCCACTTATTGCGGGAAAAGGGGCGCGCTCTTGGAGATGGCGACTATCAAGATCTGATCATGAGACTCCTGGCACGCGAGGGCCGGCCAACGGCCATCGTGGCTGCTCTCGACAGGATCGCCCTTGAGGTAATCTCGGCCGCGGATAGGCTGGGAATTCAAATCCCAAACGAGCTGTCTCTCATTGGCTTCGATGATATTGCGATCTCCGGCCACAGCAGAATTGCGCTGACCACAATTGCGCAGCCCATGGAAGAATTAGCGAGACTCGCTGTCGACATGGCGGTCGACGGCATTTCGATCGATGGGAACGGAATGCGACTGGCCGAGGTAATGCTTCCGCCGCGTCTCATCGAGAGGCACACCACTGGCCGTTGCAAAGACTGATCTTTGCCCCGCTTGGAATCCTGACTGCGTAAGCGCCGAAATTAACGCTTGACAGGCGCATAGAGTTGGTGGAACGTTCCATCGACTTGACACGGGAGGGAACTAAGTCATGACAAACGGTCTCGGCAATGCGCCGGCGCGAACCATTGCAAACGTAGATAGACGTACATTTTTGCGGAGCTCGGCGGCTGTTCTGGCGACAAGTGCCGTCGGTGGACTATCCGCATGCTCGCGCGCCGACGACGAAGTCGTCGTGCTCGGATGGTCGAGCTATGTCGCGCCGGAAATTGCCAGTCTCATGAAAAAAGCTGGACTGAGCATGCGCGGCATTCCTGCCGAAACAGACCAGGATATGTTTACGAAGTTGAAGGCAGGCGGGGCAGGTTCATATGATATCGTCTTTGCCAATTGCGGCTGGTCGCCGACCTACTTTAAAGCCGGCCTGATCGAAGCCTTTGACATTAGAGAAGTTAACGGTTGGGAAGACATCTGGCCGATTTTTCGTGAGGACACAACGTTTCCTTACGTCATCGAACCGAACAAGGTCACCCTCTTCCCAAACATGTGGGACTCGCTCGGCCTCATCTGGAATGTCGACCAGTTATCGCTGTCTGAACCCTATTCCTGGAATGCACTTTGGGACGAACGGGTTCCAAAAGGGAAGGTCATCACAAAAGGGGGACCTGAAGATTTTCTTGCAATCTCCGGGCTGAGCATTGGTATTCCGCGTGAGCGGATTTACGCCATGAACGGTGCGGAACTGCAAGCCGCTGCTGAGCGACTGGCGCGGTTGAAGCCATTCCAGATCGGCGCGAGCGACTCATCCTTCGAGGACGCCATCAGAACGGGCAAGGCATGGGTTGGACAATCCTCCAATCTTGCAGCGTCTGCCAGGATCAACCGTGTGGCCCAAAAGCAGGTGTCGAAATGTGTGGTACCGAAAGAGGGCAGCCTCGGTTGGGTCGATGGGCCGCAGCTTGTGCGCGGCGCAAAGAATAGAAAGAACGCTCTGAAATTCATCGAGGTCTGGAACAGCGAAGCCGTTCAATCCTACTTGTACGACACCTATTCATTTCCTCAATGCAACAAGGCGGCGACAGAAAGAACGTTAGTAAAAGGCGGCGATGGCGCCACAAATCTGCTTGATCGGGGTGCCGACGATCCGAGCACCGCCAAGCATCTCCTCTTTCAAGGGCCGCCCGACGATCCCGCTGCCTGGACAAGAGCTTACGATCAGGTGGTCGGGAGCTAGAGATGCAGATCGCAAATAACAAGAATTCTGCAGCTGGCGCGGTCGACGCGATGCGCGCCGAAGTTGGCAGTTCCGTCAAGCGCGGTCAATCGCTCGCCGTGAGCTTGGAAAGTCCGATCCTGAGCATGCCAGCTGTAGCGATCATCGTCATCGGGGTGTTCTTGCCGCTTGGGGTACTGACGGTCTATTCGCTTTGGCCTACGGTTGACCAGGTTATCGTTCAAGAATGGACGCTGGAGAACTATCGGCGTTTTTTTGCGACGGGTACCTATTGGTATACGCTTTTGCGCAGCCTGTTCTTCGCATGCTTCGCTTCGGTAATAACGGTGGTGCTTACATTGCCCTTTGCCTATTTCGTTGCGACAAAGATCGCGCCGGAGCGACGATTGGTTTGGGTCCTCCTCGCAGTCCTACCATTTTTCACCAGCTATCTCATTCGCGTCTTTGTGTGGATGAATCTGCTTGGGGATACCGGTTTGATCAACGGCTTCCTTCTTCAGGCGGGCGTTGTTCGAGAGCCTCTCTGGGTCTTTGGTCTCAACACGTCAGGAATTGTTGTCACCTTTATTTATCTCCTCTTTCCCCTTGCATTCCTGACGGAGTTCATCGCTCTCGAGCGAGCCAATCCGGCCGTCCTTGAGGCCGCAGGCGACCTCGGGGCCAAGCCGTGGCAGGCTTTCCTATTCGTGACTTTGCCGATGGCACGCACCGGCATCCTTGGCGGGTTCGTTTTTAGCGCCATCACGATTTTAGGCGACTATGTCACCCCGCAGCTCATCGGGGGGACCGATGGCTATCTATATTCGAATCTGATTCAGCGTCAGTTCGGGTCGTCGGTTCAATGGGGGTTTGGATCTGCGCTCGCACTGATCTTGCTCGCGATCGTGTTTGCCCTTCTTCTTCTCTTGCGAAAAGCCACTGGCGGCGCGGCTGAGGTCGGCACGTTTTCACGTCAGTTCAATCCAACCCGCGCGCCGCTCTTAAAAATATATGCATGCTTTTTTATCGCGTTTCTCTACATGCCCGTGATGTTGCTGATCATACTTGCCTTCAACGATAGCCCGACGATCGGGTTTCCGTTCCGTGGTTTTACGTTCCATTGGTTTGCTGATGTGTTCGCCGATCCCCTTCTGATCGACAGCTTGGTCAATAGCCTGGTCGTTGCCACCGCTGCAATTGCGATAAGCATCCTGGTTGGTACAGTGGCAGCTGTTCAGCTCGCACGCAGCAGCGGCCGGTGGCGTCAGGCCAGCCTCGCCATCGTGTCCGTCCCGCTATTTCTGCCACCGATGTTGCTTGGCTTGGCTATAATCATTGGTTTGAATGCTCTTGGCATCGAAAGAGGGCTTTGGACGATCGTTGCCGGTCATACGGTTCTGACCCTGCCGGTGGTCGTGCTGTTGGTCTTGATCCGGCTGGAAGGCCTTGATCCCAATCTCGAGCTTGCCGCTATGGATCTTGGGGCAAAGCCGCTGGTTGCGCTTCTTCAGGTCTCGGTCCCGCAAGCCCTGCCGGGAATCGTGGCGGCGGCAATCATCTCGTTTGCGCTGTCGATGGATGAGTTTATCCTGACTGCGCTGGTCACCGGGTCGGACAGCACCTTGCCGCTCTACATCTTTGGGCAGCTGCGTTTTAGCGTGACGCCGGCAATCGTTGCAGTCTCGATAATGCTCCTGGCTGCGTCGTTTGTCTTGCTGATCATCGGATCGCTTCTTGCCACCATCGGCCAGCGCACATCCGCGCGATACACGCCCGTCGCGGTCGCCTTCCAAGCCTAAGCCTAGCACCCTATCAAAGAGAGGATGGTTTCGATGCCAATGGCATTGCAATGCTCAAATATCGCCAAGCGTTATGCTGGACAACGAGGATCTGGACTCGGTGAAACAGGTTCAGGAATATCGTTCGAGGTCGACACGGGTGAGCTTTTCGCCCTCCTGGGCCCAAGCGGCTGCGGCAAGACCACAACCCTTCGCATCATCGGCGGATTTGTCGAGCCAGACAAAGGCACCATCCGTATTGGCGGTAGGGATGTGACGGCAATGCCGCCCTACATGCGACCAACGAATACGGTGTTCCAAAGCTATGCCCTGTTCCCCCACATGCGACTTGGTGCGAACGTCGCATTTGGCCTGAAGATGACTGGAATGGCCCAGGAAGAGCGCCTAAGGCATGCCGCCGAAGCACTAAGGCTCGTTGGCCTGGAAGGATTGGACGCACGCAAGGTCGCCGAATTGTCCGGTGGTCAACAACAGCGAGCAGCATTGGCACGTGCGCTTGCCAATAAGCCCGCCGTGCTGCTCCTCGATGAGCCCCTCGGCGCTCTCGACCTGAAGCTGCGTCGGCAGATGCAAGACGAGTTGGTCGCCCTTAAGCAACGAACCGGGACGACCTTCATCCACGTCACCCATGATCAGGAAGAGGCTTGTGCGATCGCTGATCGTATCGCGATCATGCACCAAGGTCGCATAGCGCAGATCGATACGCCACGCGAACTGTACCGCACTCCTCGCACGACGCATGTTGCCCGATTTATAAATCTGGGAACTATTGTCAAAGGAAGGGCAGAGCGCAATGGGAGCGCGTTACGGATTGCTGGCCCGGGTTTGCTCATCGAAGGCACCCGTCCGGCATGGCTGGCGCCATCTGCAGAAATCGCCGCCGTTTTGCCGCGGAACCGCATTTCGGTCGCCACGCGGTCTCTAGCCGCAGCCGCAGCCAATCAAATGGAGGGGACTGTTGAGCGGTCTTTCTTCACGGGGATCGGTTACGACTTGCTGGTGCGAAGCCCAGATGGGCTGGTCATCCATGTCAGCGCAACGATTGACGCCTTCGAAGGCGCCGAGCCTGGCCAACCGGTAGTTTTAAGCTGGCGCCCGGAAGACGTGCTTTTTGTCGAGGACGACGACGATCGGCCGAGCGCTGTCCAATGAGTTTCACGTTCCCATACATATCGAAAGGAAAGCCAATGGGAGTCCTCCAGGACAAGGTAGCAATCGTTACCGGAGCAGGTAACGGTATAGGCAAAGCGACTGTCGAACGGTTTTTGCATGAGGGCGCAAAGGTCATCGCCTTCGATCGGTCCATTGATCAGGCTCTCCGTCATGACAATCTGATCTGGGTAGAGGGCGACGTGACCCGCGCCGAAGATATTGAAGAGGCTATGAGCCGCGCAAAGGCGTTTGGCCGACTTGATGTCTGCGTCGCGAATGCAGGAGTTGGAAAAATCGAGGAGTTTGTGAACGGGAGCCGTGAATCCTGGATGCAGGTGATCGATGTCAACCTCATAGGCGTGATGATGACACTGCAGGCTGCTGCAAGATTGATGATACAGGGGGGCCGGGGAGGGCGCCTCCTGGCAACGGCGTCAATTGCCGGATTGCGGGGAGAGGCCCACGCGCCTTCAACCGCTTATGCGACAAGCAAAGCGGCAGTCATGGCACTTATGAGAGCGCTCGCCATGGAGCTTGCCGAACACAAGATCACCGCGAATGCTGTGGCGCCTGGCCAGATCGACACCATACTGAATTTTGCCGATCTTGAGGTGATGAGCGCACGGTTCGGCCGAGACGCCAATGAGTTCCGCTCGGAGTTTCTGAAAACGTCGGTTCCACTGGGACGGATGGGAGCGCCGTCGGAGGTTGCCGGACTTTACACGTACCTCGCTTCTGATGAAGCGTCCTTCGTGACCGGTTCAACGTTCCGCATCGATGGCGGAGAGCTCGCCATCTAAATTGAGGACACGTACCCATGGAAGCCCGGGCTTCCATGGGTACGTGTCAATGCGTCTCAGAAAGCTGCATCCAGCCCACATCATTCCCTGCACGCACCTGCCAGAAAAGCGGCGCCCCAGATAGTCAAACCGGTGTCTGCCGCCTTACCGGTCCGTTTCGTCGGGCATTCTTCGCTCGAGTGCATCGAACACAAGGCCAAAAAGGAGGTCCAGGCGGTTTGTAACGCCCAACGCATATGGCGGCGTCCCTGCTGATCGCGGATATTTCGCCGAATAGAATATCGCCGGTGGCATGTCGCTGCCGTATTTATCATGCATTTCCTTCACCATCACGCATCCAACTCCGGCCGGTTGCGGCGCCGAAAAGCAGGGAGTGTTGTCGATGTCTCCCTCGGACGGTCTGGAAACATCGGAAATAACGGCGTCGTAGCGGAATTGGTCCATCATTTTGAAGGCCTTGTCCGTCGCAGACGCCAGATCAAAGCGAATTCCGAAGCTCTCCAAGGCGTGGCGCGCCAGTATATTTTGCGAGTATCCGCCATCGTCGACCCATAAAACGTATGCTCCGCGCAACTTGTCCTGAATCGCGCCTGCACGATCGGGGATCGGTTTGAACTCTCTATATGTTCTCGGGATGCCGGCTATGTTCGGGTCCTTGATACGCGCGACCGTTTCCTGTGCGATGTCGATCTCGAAAATGCCAACGCCAAGCTTCGATATCCTTCCTTCTTCAAGAAGCCGAACAGCGGGTTTTGAAAGCAGGAGTAATGCCAACAACGCGAGAAGGACCCAACACAGCTGCGGAACCAGACCAAGTAAATCGGCCAGTCTGAGCGGTCCCTCGACCCGCCAAAGCTTTGATGTGACCGGGCGGTGCGGGTTTGCGTCCACGCTTGTGATTGCGCTATCGCCTGGCTGTACGTTTCTGCCTTGTCCATGCCGTTCCATCTGGTCCTCGCCTTTGCGTCCAAGGTCAGCGGATTAGAAATCGCCATAGCAGCAGGAAGCTCGCCAGGGCGGGCTTCCTCAAAAGTTGCAGGAGAAACTAACCGCATCTCGGTCAAGCCGATAGAACCACAGCCAACGATTGTTCGCACGTCCGCCACTGGTGGCAATCGACTACTTCTCGGTGAGTGGCCGTCGAGGAATCGACGAATGAGATCGCCTTTCCCGTAATACGCAACGCGGTCTCCTTCCATGGGAAAGTCCCCCGCAAAAAAAGCGATCAATCAACTTTCAATATTAGACTTATCCGCATATATTTGTGCGTCCACAAAGGGTTCGTTTGTTAAACATCCATCATCGCTTTGAACAAGATAACCAACATAACGCCACAATCGATGTCGCCTCAAGATGCCGAACGTCCGCTGCTCATGCAAAGACAGTCGTCCGTCCGGCGCACTATCGAAATTGTCCTCGATACGTGGAACTTTCTTATCTTGCGTGAGGCCTATTTCGGGGTCCGTCGGTTTGACAAGTTCCAGCAACGGCTAGGAATCCCAAGACAGACATTGTCCTCTCGATTGTCAGCCTTGGTGGCGAACGAGATCCTTAGCCTAGGAAAGCGGCCGAACGAGCCCGGGCAACAGTATTTTCTGACCACACGTGGGAAAGATCTGTTTCCCACGATGTTGTCGCTCATGGAGTTCGGCGACAAGTGGCTGACGGGCGGCAATGAGCCGCCCCTGCAGATGATACACAAGGTCTGCGGCTGCGAATGCCATCCCGTTACTGTATGCTCCGAATGTCTGCAGCCTTTCACCGCGCGGGAAGTTTCTCCGCGCGATGGACCCGGGGCCGGATACGCGCCCGTCGAAAATCGCCCGACGTCTCGACGCAGTTCCGATGCGACCTTGCTTGAAAGAGTGAGGCCTTGCTCTGTCGCCCGTACCCTGGGAATCATTGGTGATCGGTGGAGCTTCCTAATACTTCGCGAGGGTTGGTACGGGGTTCGCCGTTTCGAGGAAATGCGGGAAAATCTTGGGATCGCCACCAATATCTTGGCAGACCGTCTAGCGCGACTTGTCCAGGCTGAGGTGTTTCGCAAGGTTCCCTACAATTCGGGAGACCGCTTCGAGTACCGCTTCACGGAGATGGGCCTGGATCTATATAAGCCGATGCTGGTCATGATGGCCTGGGGCGATCGCTGGCTTGCCGACGGCAAACCGCCGATGCGACTGCGTCACAAGGTATGCGGTCAAGACTTCGCGGCGATTGTGATTTGCTCTGAGTGCAGGAAGCCGATCGTGGCAAAAGATACGGATTATGTTCTCAGGTATCCGTTCGATCTGTAAAGCAAAGCCGTTTCCAGCTTGGCGGGACGAGGTTCGTCTGTATCCTGGCTATTGGAAGGGTCGCGGCATTACCATGGGTATGACATTGCCCCCAATCTTGATCCCGCTTGGTAGAAGGCGCATCGCGGCCACGGATCAATGGCTTTGGCGGGAGGTCATTGCCAGAGAAGCGTCCGGTGTCACCGCCTCTGGCGGCACGATATCTTCTTCGAACTTTTCCTGGCGCAGCGGCGTGCCCCAGAGCACCAGCGGTTTTGACTATGAGGTAATCTGCAGCAATTGGCGCACTCGTCTTGCTTGTGGTGACAAGGTATCCGAGATGGCGCCATGTGTCTTTGGCGGTTCTCTTCTGGGCCTGGCGCATCCAATGTTTGATCTTGGCGAAGACTTGCTCAATAGGATTGAGGTCGGGCGAGTATTTCGGCAGAAACCATAGCCTTGCGCCGGGCCGCTTTGATGGCGTCACGATGGCCTTGGATTTGTGGAGCTGCCGAGATTCTGGATCGATAGTGGATAGCGGAGAGAAAGCGCCTCGAGCGAGGCGAGGTAATTCCGGGAAGGCTGTCAGTGGTTCGGTCAGAAAAAAATCGTCGAAAGTGGATATCTACTGCGCCATTCGGACACATGAGCTTTTGGCGATGGAGAGGAGACTCCATTGCACCGGCTAAGTTGGACGCTGATGCAGAGAAAAAGTCTCCTTATGCAAGTTATTTTGAGAATCCGGAGTTTCGTTCAACTCCGGCGTTCTCGCCTCAGTCAGCGTGTCCCGGCCCGCGCTCCGAACAAGTAACCAATAGCGGCGGCCATAATCAATTGCACGATGCTCGCCAGATCCGGTGAGATATGCGCCCGGGCGTCAGCCATGGGGGCGAGGCTCGGCAGAAGGCCACCGTATACTAGCCAAATTGCCACAAGCACCGCGGCAAACACGATTGCTGCAAGAACGGGCAGGCTTACGGAGGCCGACGAAACAGACGCATTCTGCATCTGACGCACGGAACGAGGTGGTGTTGCTGCGCCTGTACCGTGGGAAGAGGATGCACGTCGGGCGCTCGGTTGCGGCAATGCCGCATCGGGGGATGCCGGTTCTCCGGGGGATGCAGGTTGACCCTGGCGGACTTGGATTTCCTCGGCGAAGCGCTTGAAGAACTGGCCAGACATCTGCTTGGCAGTCACATCGATGAGGCGCGCGCCAAGCTGGGAAAGCTTGCCACCGATCTGGGCGCCGACTTCGTAGTGCAGGATCGTTCCCCCCTCGACCTCTTCGAGCCGGACGGTCGCGATGCCCTTTGCAAAGCCGGCAACGCCACCTTGCCCTTCACCGGTAATCTTGTAGCCATTCGGTGGATCAAGGTCGGAAAGCGTAACGGCCCCCTGAAACCTGGCCTTGATCGGCCCGACCTTGATGACCGCAACCGCCGACATTTCTGTGTCGGATGACTTGGTGAGTTCCTGGCATCCGGGGATACAGGCCTTAAGCACGTCAGGATCATTGAGAGCGCTCCACACCTCCTCCTTCGTTGCCGGAATATGCTGTTGGTCCGTCATGTCCATGATGGATTCCTCCTCTTGCCCGATTGACGCCGGCCCGGAAAATTGCGCCAGCATGATTGCTTGACATTCTTATCTTAAGTCTAATAATGCAAGTTAAAATTAAGAATTGAAGCCTCGCAGGAGGACATTGGAGGAGACGGGATGAGGAACACGACAGAAGTGGGCTCAATTGACGCGCCTGAACCAATCATGCGCTGTCGGCGATGGCGCCGTTCCGTGTCATGGTGACGGCATGAAGCCTTCACCATTCGATTACTTTGCCGCCCATACGGTTGCGGAAGCCGCCGAGGCGCTTGCCGCGGCGAACGGAGACGGCAAGATCATCGCCGGCGGCCAAAGTCTCATGCCCATGATCAACTTCCGTCTGGTCAAGCCGACGATCCTGATCGACATCAACCGGATAGCCGGGCTCGACCGTATCGAGCTGAACGGAAGCCGGCTGAAGATCGGCGCGACTGTACGGCACTACATGACCGCTACGAATAGTCTCATCGAAAGGCATGTCCCAATCCTCCACGACGTCATGCACCATGTCGCGCACATGACCGTTCGCAATCGAGGCACGTTTTGTGGAAGTGTGTGCCATGCCGATCCTGCGGCCGAGATGCCGATGATGACGCTTCTCCTCGATGGCACAATCATCGCTATGTCTGTTCGCGGCGAACGGCAGATACCCACCTCCGAATTTTTTACCGGCTCGCTGATGAATGCGCTGGAACCCGACGAACTCGTCACCGCCGTCGAGATCGACACGCTTTCGCCCGACACCGGCTGGGGCTTTGAGGAGTTTTCCAAACGTCACGGGGACTTTGCACTCGCATGCGTTGCAACGACGATGCGTATCGTTGGCGGCGTAGCGAGCGAGGTACGCTTCGGCATGATGGGTGTCGGCGAGACACCCCTACGCCTGGTCGAGATTCAGGAACTTGTCGAAGGCAATGCGCTCTCCGATGCGGTTCTGGACCGGGTTGCAGAGACCCTGAGCACGATTCTGACCCCCAACACGGATATACATGCATCAGCCGATTACCGCCGGCATCTGGCCGGCGCACTTGCGAGACGCGCATTGCGGGATGCCTGGAAGCGCGCGGAACTCTGCGGAGGACGAGTTCATGGATAGGAAAACGATCACCCTCGAAGTTAACGGGCTAAGTTACACGCGGTCGATCGAACCGCGCATGTTGCTCAGCGACTTCCTGCGTCAGGAACTGGCCCTGACCGGAACGCATGTCGGTTGTGAGCACGGCGTCTGCGGCGCCTGCACGATCATTCTTGATGGCAGGAGTGCGAGGTCATGCCTGGCGCTCGCGGTTCAAGCCGACGGCATGCAGATCGAGACCGTCGAGGGGCAGGGCAGTATCAACAATCTCGGTCGCGTGCAGGAAGCATTCCGGCAGCACCACGGCCTGCAATGCGGCTTCTGCACGCCCGGCTTTATCATGGCGATCACCGACCTATTGCGCCACCACCCGCTCGAAACGGACGACCAGATCCGCGAGGCGCTCTCCGGAAATATCTGTCGCTGCACAGGATACGAGCACATTGTCAATGCCGTTCGGGAACTGGCTAAGGAAAGGGGACCCCTGAAATGAGGATGCATTTTCTCGATGGTGGTCGCCTGCGCATGCGCCGCTCCATTTTCGTCTCAGGAGCGCCTAAGGAAGAGACGATCGAACTACCCGTTCACGCGACGCTTATAAAGCATCCCTCGGGGAACGTTCTTTTCGACAGTGGCTGTAATCCCGAAGCCGCGACCGATCCTCAGGGGCGCTGGGGTGGCCTGAGCAAGGTGATGACCCCGATTTTCACCGCCGAGCAAACGGTCGTCACGCAGCTCAAGCGTCTTCAACTGGCAGCCGATGATATCGACCTCGTTGTCTGCTCGCACCTGCATCCCGATCACTGCGGCTGCAATTCCTATTTCCACCGGGCGACGATCCTCTGCCATGAAGCGGAGGTCGCGGCGGCGCGCGCCGACGGCGCCGAAAACCAGGGTTATCTGTCGAAGGAATGGGACCAGCCCCAGGGGTTTCAGACGTTCAATGCCGAGCACGATGTGTATGGTGACGGGCGGATCGTTCTTCTTCCCATGCCCGGACATACGCCTGGAATGAGTGTCGCCCGCCTATCTCTGCGGAAGGATGGCGCTTTCGTTCTGGCCTCCGATGCCGCTCCCCTGCAAATGAATATCGAACAGGGTGTGGCTCCCAAAAACACCTGGAACATGGATCTCGCTGCCAAGGCGCTCGCGGAACTGAAGGCGCTCCGGGATAAAGGTGACACCATTGTATCCGGGCACGACGACATGCAATGGCAGGCATTGCGCAAGGGCGCGGAGTACTATGAATGAGCAAGGGCGATCATTCCGTTGAACTTCGTCCTAAGCTAGTTGGCAAGCGGGTCAAGCGCACCGAGGATCCCCGGCTACTTACTGGCATCGGGCAATATGTGGATGACATGGCGCCGGCTGGAATGCTGCATGTCGCGTTGCGGCGCTCGGATCAGCCTCACGCTCGCATTCTAAGCATCGATGTCGGTGATGCCTTCTCGGTTCCCGGTGTTGTTGCAATCTATGACGCGACCGATCTCGAAGGCGAGATCAATCCGGCGATCCCGACTTCGCGCATGCCCGGATATTACGCAACACCGATCTGGCCGCTGGCCCGCGGGAAGGTACGGTATGTCGGCGAACCGGTGGTCGCGGTCGTTGCTGAAAACCGCTATGCAGCGGAGGACGCGCTCGAACACATCAGCATCGAGTACGAATCTCTGCCCTTTGCGATAAGGCAGGTGGACGCGGTCAAGGACGATGCACCGCTTCTTCACGAGGAGGCCGGGACGAACACGATCATTCGACGCGAGTTCAAGCGAGGTGACGTCGATGCGGCCTTTGAAGGAGCGGCCGTCACCGTCAAGGGCCGTTTCCGGATGACCCGTAAAACAGCGGTCGCGATGGAGAACAGGTCCTATCTTGCCGAGTGGGACAGCCGAAAGCAGTCGCTCACCCTCTACACGTCGTCCAACATTCCCGGTGTCATACGCGACGTTCTGTCCGGCTGTCTCAGCCTGACAGGCACCCGGTTGCGCGTCGTTGCTCCGGATGTCGGCGGAAGTTTCGGGGGCAAGGGATCGCTTTATGGCGAGGAAATGCTCGTGTGCGCCCTTTCTCGTAAGCTGAAACGCCCGATCAAATTCATCAGCGACCGTCTTGAAGATCTTTCCACAACGAGCCAGGCATTCGACGAACTGATCGAAGCCGAGTTGGCGGTTACGAAGGAGGGAACGCTGATCGGGCTGCGTGCGGACGTCATCGGCGATGTCGGTGCCTATTCGATCTACCCGTGGACCGCGGCGCTGGAAACCGTGCAGGTGGTCAGCTTCCTGCCCGGGCCTTACAGAATGGAGCATTACCGAGGGCGCATCAGAGGCGTGCTGACGCCGAAACCGCCCACAGGACCTTATCGGGGAGTTGGACGGCCATCCTCGACGTTTGCGATGGAACGCCTGATAGAGATGGCCGCACAAAAACTAGGCATGGATCCGGTCGAGTTTCGCAGAAGAAACCTCCTCCGGGCCGAGGAGTTTCCCTACAGAACCGCTTCTGGCATCATCTGGGACAAATCAGCCTTTCAGGAATGCTTAGAAGGTGCCTGCGCTCACGTCGACTATCCCAATCTCGTCCGCGAACGGGACGAGGCGAGGATGCAAGGTCGGTGGGTCGGGATAGGGCTCGCGAGCTACGCCGAGTTAACGGGCATCGGCTCGCGCATATCCGTCGCCCCTGGCATGCCAATCAATACCGGCACGGAGACCTCGAAGATTGAGATCGACGCTACCGGCGCCATCACGGCAGCCTTCGGCATTTCCTCCCATGGGCAAGGGCTAGAAACTACGCTCGCGCAGGTGATCGTCGACGAGCTTGGCTGCAAGCTCGAGGACATTGAGGTCAAGCACGGCGACAGTTCCCTGGTCCCGATGTCGAGCGGCACCTACGCCAGCCGATCGGCGGTGCTCGGGGGAGGCGCGGCAATCCTTGCGGCCCGAGTCGTTAAGGACAAGGTCTTGCGTGCCGCAGCCTACCTGATGGAGCAGAGCGTCGAAGACCTCGACATCCACGACGGGATCGTCTCCAGCCGCAATTCGAATATCACGATGACGCTGAAGGAGGTCGCGTCCGCCGTCTACACCCAGATGGGCCGCATCCCGCGCGAGCGCCGCGAGGACCTGACTGCGTCGGAAACCTACGATCCTTATCTGGGCACCGCCTGTTCCTCGACGCATCTTGCCATGGTCGAGGTCGACCCGGAAACCTATGGCGTGAAAATCCTGCGATACGTCGTCGCCGAAGATTGCGGCAAGACCATCAATCCGATGATCGTCGATGGACAAGTGCATGGTGCGGTTGCTCAGGGGATAGGCGCAGCACTTCTGGAGGAAATCATCCACGACGACCAGGGGCAGACAGTTGCCGCAAGCCTTGCCGATTACCTCGTCCCCGTTGCCAGCAATGTTCCTAACATCGGTATCGTGCATATCGAAGCGGAGCTGCCCAACAATGTCGGTGGTTTTCGAGGCATGGGCGAAGGGGGGACGATCGGAGCGCCCGCCACCATCGCCAATGCGGTATCCGATGCACTGTCTCATCTGGGTGTTTCCGTGGACACGTTGCCCGTGACACCCGAACGCATCTTCCAGATGCTGCGCAAGCAAAAGGAGAAGAGCCCTGAAGGCAATGCTGCCTGAGGTTTGACGGGTATCGACCGGTACGAGCCAATGGTAGGCCGCCGTCGGGGTTGGGATCGACGGCAATCCGCTGGATCGCAAGAGCCAGCGATGAGGAGCCGACATTACGGCCGCAAGACTGGCGAAGGTCTTCGAGCTTGGATGCGCGCGAGGCATCCGTTGTCGTGATGATTGACGATCGTAAGGCCGTGATGCTCGACGAAATGGTCGAGCGTCTGTTCGTTGAGTGGCAGGTGGGCATCAACCGGAGGGCGCTCGCCAAATACTTCAGAGCCGCAGGATATGATCCGGATTAAGCAGGATCTGCTCTAGCAGTGTCGGTTTAGGCGGGCCGTACCTCCTGCTTCTCTTTCGCTTAGTTTTGTTTAGGCGCGTCCGTGGGTTTGTTTTGCCTGCATAATGATACCTGCCATTTCACCCTTGGCGGCGTTCCCAAAGCGCCTTTAGTTCGCCGAACACCCCCCGCCTGAATGTCATGACGCAAACCACAAAGAACAGCCCGATTATGAAGGTGATGGGCAGGCCGCTGGTTGATAGAAAATGCTCCAATCCGACGACGATGGATGCGCCGACGATCGGACCGATGAGCGTGCCCATGCCGCCCAGCAATGTCATGAGGATGACTTCGCCCGACATATGCCACGTCACGTCAACGAGGGAGGCAAGCTGAAATGCAATAGCCTTAAGTGCACCTGCGAAACCCGAGAGTGCTGCCGACAGCGTGAAGGCAATCAGTTTGTAGCGGTCCGGCTTGAGGCCAAGGGACGTGACGCGGGTTTCGTTTTCGCGAATTGCCGAAAGGATATGGCCGAACGGCGAGTTTACGGCGCGCCAGATGATGAGGAGACCGATCACCGTTCCGCCAAGAACGGTGTAGTACATGGCGGTAGTATTCCGGAGGTCGATGAGACCGAGAAGGTAGCCTCGTGGCACGGCCTGGATGCCGTCCTCACCGCCCGTGAAAGGCATCTGAACGGCCAGGAAATAGATCATCTGCGCAAGGGCCAGTGTGATCATCGCGAAGTATATGCCGTGACGACGAATGGCAAGTGCACCAAAGACGAGGCCGATTGCGGCCGCGAATATCGTCCCGGCAAGCACCGCGAGCTCAAACGGAAGGTGCCAGACCTTCGCAGCCTGAGCCGCGATATAGGCGCCGCCTCCGAAAAAGGCGGCGTGCCCGAACGACAGCAAGCCGGCATATCCGAGCACAAGATTGAACGCCGCCGCAAACAGCACGAAGCACAGGATCTTGATCAGGAAGAGAGGATAAACCACCAGCGGCGCACACAGCATCAGAACGGCGACTATCAGCATTAAGGTATTGCTTCCCGTGCGAAGGAAACTCGTGAGCGGCGTGGAAGTGGAGAGGGGGGCGCTGACCATGATCATGCCTCGCGGTTGAAGAGGCCTGACGGCCGGATAAGGATGACGAGCACCATGATCACGAACACCGCGATCGAAGAGGCCGCGGGATAGAAAGTCTTGGTCAGGCCTTCGGTGATGCCGAGGCCGAGTGCGGTAACGATCGCACCTCCGATCGACCCCATACCGCCGATCACCACGACTGCAAACACGACAATGATGATGCTGGAGCCCATGCCCGGACTCACCTGATAAAGCGGCGCGGCAAGCGCTCCGGCAAAACCGGCCAGCCCCACGCAGGAAGCGTAGGTTAACGTGAGCATCAGCGGTACGTTGATGCCGAAAGCCTGTACCAGGGCAGGGTTCTCAGTGGCCGCTCGCAGATAAGCGCCAAGCTTGGTGCGCTCGATTGCAAACCAGGTCAGAATACAGACCACCAGCGAGACAACGATCACCCAGCCGCGGTACATCGGCAGGAACATGAAGCCGAGATTGATGCCTCCGGTCAGTGACGGGGGCACTGGGTACGGCTTGCCGGCGGAACCGAATAGGTGGCGGAACAAACCCTCCACCATCATGGCAATGCCGAATGTCAGAAGCAGGCTATAAAGGTGGTCCATCCGGTACAGCCGCTTGAGGAGCAGCCGCTCTACGAGCACGCCGAGAGCGCCCACCATGATCGGCGCCACGATGAGAGTGGTCCAGTAGTCCAGCCCCAACTGAGAAAGAAGGAACCACGCAGCAAAACCCCCGAGCATGTAGAAGGCGCCGTGCGCAAAGTTGATTACGTTCAACATACCGAAGATGATCGCCAGACCAAGGCTCAGAAGTGCATAGAATGAACCGTTGATCAGGCCAAGCAGTAGTTGGCCGAGAAGGACGGAAGCCGGAACGCCGAAAATTTCAGTCATCGGTTTCTACCTGTTTGAAAAGATGTGCCATGGCTTACACTCCGAGATAGCGGTTCAGCCGTTCCATGTTGGCATCGAGGACGTTGTTGGAAATTTCATCGACCACCTTGCCTTGATCGAGGACGAAGTGACGATCGGCGACAGAGGCCGCAAAACGCAGATTCTGCTCGACCAGAATGATTGTCATTCCGCGCTCCTTGAGGATGCGCAGGGCCGCGCCGATCTCCTCGATGATCACGGGCGCGATCCCTTCCGTCGGTTCGTCGAGTAAAATGAAGTCGGCGCCGGTTCGCAGAATTCGACCGATCGCCAACATCTGTTGTTCGCCACCGGACAGGCGCGTGCCGGGAGTATGGTCGCGTCCCTTCAGATTGGGGAACAGGTTATAGATCTCGTCGATCTCCATGCCGCCGCTTTGCCAGGCGGGCGGGAACATCAGGTTCTCGATAACGCTCAGTGTCGAAAAGATCCCTCGCTCTTCCGGGACATAGCCGATCCCGAGACGCGCGACCTTATGGGGCGCGACGTTCAAAAGATCCACACCCTTGTAAACGCTCGTACCGCGCCGCTTGCCGACCACTCCGATCAGACTGCGCAGCGTCGTCGTTTTGCCGGCGCCATTGCGGCCGATCAATGTGACGACTTCGCCTTTGCGGACGTCGAAGGTGACGCCATGCAGGACATGACTCTCGCCATACCAGGCTTCAAGATTATTCACACTGAGGAGCCGGGCTTCAGCCATGTGCCCCTCCTAGATACGCTTTCTGGACTTCGCTGTCTGATGACACGTCGGAATAGCTGCCCTCGGCAATGACCTCGCCGCGCCGCAATACGGTAATCGTGTCGGAAAGATCCGCGACGACACCGAGATTGTGCTCCACCATCAGAACGGTTCGGCCTATTCCGACTGACCGGATCAGGCTCGCGGTCCGCCCGATATCTTCAGTTCCCATGCCCGCCATCGGTTCGTCCAGAAGCAGAACTTCCGGATCGAGTGCCAGCGTCGTCGCCAGTTCCAACGCCCGTTTCCGGCCGTAGGATAGTTCGCTCGCCTTTGCTCGGGCACGGTCCGCCAAACCAACACTCTCCAGCAGGTTCATTGCTTCGTCGTTGAAGCGCTGAAGGTTCTTGTTTGACCTCCAGAAGGCGAAGGTCTCACGTTCGCGCGCCTGCAGGGCGACGCGAACATTCTCGTACGCGCTGAGATGCGGGAACACGGACGAAATCTGGAATGATCGGACGAGACCAAGCCGGGCGATGTCTGCGGGCGCCATCTGCGTTACGTCGCGATCCTTGAAGATGATGCTTCCGCCGCTCGGGGTCAGAAACTTGGTCAAGAGATTGAACAGCGTGCTTTTGCCTGCCCCGTTGGGGCCGATCAACGCATGAATGGTCCCGGAACGAACCTTAAGGTTGACGTTCTTGACAGCGACAAAGCCGCCGAACACGCGCGTCAATTCGCGCGCCTCGATGATGGGTGCGGTGTCCGGCACGAGTCCTCCCTACCGGCTTAATTTTGTTCCTCCCACGGACGCCCAAGAGGCGAGCCGCGTCCTTCGTCTCTTTCGCGAAGGTAAAATCATAAAAACACACTAAGTCTAATAATGCAAGCTTGCATATCGGTAAAGTTTCTGCTTACGATAAACACCCTACGCTGATGCAGCGCATATCATAGCAGTGATGCACTGCATCTAGGTATGATAACGCAAGTGAAAGTATGGCGCCCGGGAGGAGCCTGGGCGCCGGCAATCGGGAGGATTGATGATGAAATCGATAAGGATGTTACTGTCTTGCGTTGCCGCGTTCGCCGCTGTCGCGGCATCAGCTGCAGCCGAGGATGCTGGGCCTGTTCGAGTAGGGGTGCTCACGGACATCAGCGGCCAGTTCTCACATGAGGCGGGAGAGGGGGCGATCGCGGCCGTGAAGATGGCTGTCGAGGACTTCGGCGGCAAGGTTCTTGACCGCCCGGTCGAAGTCATTGTTGCGGATCACCAGAACAAGCCGGAAGTTGCCGTTTCGACAGCCCGAGAATGGTATGAATCGCAGGGCGTCACGATGATCAACAACCTGATCAATTCCGGCATCGCACTCGCTGTAACGCAGGTCGCAAAAGACGAGAACAAGATTGCGATTGTCAACGGCTCGGGAACGTCGCGCCTCACGAACGATAGTTGCACACCGAACAGCATTCATTACGCGTACGACACCTATGCGCTGGCAAACGGCACTGCCAACGAACTGATACGGCAAGGGTTGAAGAACTGGTTCTTCCTGACGGCGGACTATGCCTTCGGTCACGCACTGGAGGCCGACGCGACGCAGATCGTCAAGGCCAATGGGGGAGAGGTTTCCGGCGCCGTGCGCTATCCCATCGAAACCTCTGACCACAGTGCTTTCATGCTTCAGGCGCAAGCGTCGCCGGCACAAGTAGTGGCGATGGCGGGATCGGGTACAACTTTCATCAACGCGGTCAAGTCAGCTGCGGAATTCGGTCTCACTTCGTCTGGCAAGACGGTTGCCGGCCTTTTGGTCTGGGACACCGATGTGCACTCGCTCGGTCTTGAAACCGCACAGGGCATGATCCTCACCAACGCCTTCTATTGGGATCGTGACGATGAGACGCGAGCATTTGCAAAGAGGTTCGAGGCACGCGTCGGCCGTCCGCCGCATATGGGCGACGCCGGCGATTATTCCTCCACCATGCACTATCTGAAGGCCGTCCAGGCGGCAGGAACGACGGACACCACACAGGTCATGGCGAAGATGAGGGAAACGCCGATCAACGACTTCTTCGCCAAGAACGGCAAGATCCGCGAAGACGGCCGCATGGTCCACGACATGTACGTCTATCAGGTCAAGGCACCGGGCGAATCCAAGGGTGAATGGGACCTGTTGAAGCTGGTCACCACCATCCCCGGCGACAAGGCTTTCCGGCCGTTGTCCGAAAGCAAGTGCCCGCTCGTCAAGAACTAAGACCTCGGGGCGCCCGCCGGGCGCCCATCCGCGAAAGACCGGAAAGCTCGCAACCGCAGGTTTTTGGAGCGCAAGTGTGAGTAGGCCATGAGTGAAATTCTCGTTCAGAACGTCGATGGCGTCGCGACCGTTACGTTGAACCGCCCACAGCAACGCAATGCCGTCACCTATGACATGTGGCGGCGATTGGCGGACATCTTCACGGAGTTTGATCGCGATCCCCAGGTCCGTTCCATCATCCTGACAGGGGCGGGCGACGATTTCTCCGCCGGTGCGGATATCAGTGAATTCGACAAGGTCCGCGAAGGGGCAGGTGAGAGCAAACGATACGAAGTTGCAGTCGATGGGGCAGGCGACGCGATCTATGCAGTCTCCAAGCCAACGATTGCCGCCTTGCAGGGCTACTGCCTCGGAGGCGCGGCGCATCTTGCCATGTCCTGTGATTTCCGGATCGCCGCGCGCAGCGCTGTATTCGGCATTCCCGCGGCGCGCCTTTCGATCGTTTACGGAGTCTCCGCGACACGCAAACTCTTTTCGCTGGTCGGCGTGACCGCTGCCAAGCGGATCCTCTACACCGGCAGGCGTTTCAAAGCCGACGAAGCAATTGATATCGGCTTCATAGATGGCGTTGCGGATGAATCCTTGGCCGCCGCTTACGATCTTGCGGCCGAGATGGCGGAAAACGCGCCGCTCACGATCAAGGGGGCAAAGTTTATCTTGAACGGATGCGCTCGCGGCCAGCTCGACCCGGAGGCTGCCGAGCAGCTGATCGATGAGGCCAGCGCGAGCCTCGACTACATCGAGGGCCGGAAAGCTTTCAAGGAGAAGCGCCCGCCACGTTTCCTCGGAAAATAACGATGGCGATCTGGCGTGCCGGAACGCGTCCAAATTCGCTGCCACGGCAGCCTGTCAATATATCAAGGAGAATTGCAATGAAGACTAATTTGAACGGAAAGATCGCGCTGGTGACCGGCGGTGGCCGCGATGTGGGCGGTGACATCGCTCGCACTCTTGCAGCCGAGGGCGCCATTGTTGCGGTCAACTATAGCCGTTCGGAGGGCGAGGCCGAAGCCGTCGTCGCGTCGATCAAGGCCGCTGGCGGAAAGGCGAAGGCTTATCAGGCCGATATCAGCGACAATGGCCAGGTGAAGGCGATGGTCGCGGCCGTCAAGAGCGATTTCGGGACGATCGACATTCTCGTGAACAATGCCGGCTACGTCAAATATCAGCGGTTTATTGAATCGACTCCTGAGGACTGGAAAAAGCAGATTGACGTTTGCCTCTACGGGGCGATCAATTGCTGCCATGCAGTGGCGCCATTGATGATCGGGCAAAACGCGGGTCGCATCATCAACCTCGTCGGCGACAGCTCTCGCATCGGCGAAGCCAACCTCGCCCTCGCAGCGGCTGCGCGCGGTGGTACGATCGCGCTCGGCAAATCGCTTGCTCGCGAGTTCGGCCGTAACAACATTACGGTCAATACGGTTTCGCTCGGTCTGATCGAGACGTCCCATTCGGATCCCGTGTTTCTCGAGAAGAACCGCGAGAAGATCGTAAAGGCATATCCGTTGCGTCGCATCGGCAAGCCGGATGACGTCGCACCCATGGTGACTTTCCTCGCCTCGGACGCTTCTTCGTGGGTTACCGGCCAAGTGATCAGCGTCAACGGCGGCTTCTGCATGGTCTAACGGAAAGGCGGGAGGACAAGTCATGATACGTTTCGAGCTTATTGCACCCGTCGGAGAGATTCTCCGACGGAACGCTCGCCTGCACCCGGACAAACTGGCGTTCGAGGACAAAAGGCGTGCAGTTTCTTATCGGGATCTCGATGTTGAGACGCAGGGCCTGGCAACTAGACTCGCCACGTTGGGCCTCAAGACGGGGCAGGCGGTGGTGATCTTCCTGCCCAATTCGGTCAACTGGGTCGTAGCCTGCCTCGCGGTCGTAAGGGCGGGAGGCATCGCTGTCGCGGTCAGCATCGAGTCGACCGAGGCCGAACTCAGCTACCGTCTCACCGACGCGGAATGCGCGGTGCTGATAACGACGCCGGAAAAACGGCCGATGGCGGAAGCTTTGCTGCAGCGCCTCGAACAACCGACCGTACTGATCACCACCGATGACGAGACTGGTCTCGGGCGCCCGCAACAGACAGCGGGATTCACATTCGAGGACGACCAGGACATCGATCGGCCAGCATACATCGTCTACACCTCAGGAACCACAGGCCAGCCAAAGGGCGTACTCCTCTCGACGCGCTCCATGCTGTGGGTCACGGCCGCATGCTGGGCGCCGATCGCCGGACTGAACGAAGATGACGTCGTTCTCAACACCCTGCCTCTTTATCATTCCTACGCCCTGAACATCGCGGTTCTTTCCATCATCGCCACCGGCGCCAGCGAATATATCATGGAGAAGTTTTCGACTTCCCAGGCGACTGAACTGCTTCGGACCAAGCGCTTCACGTTCATGCCGGGGGTGCCTACCGTCTTTCACTATTTCCTGTCGGCCTGCCAGACGAGCGGCGAGAAGCTGCTTTCATCGGTTCGGCTCTGCGTCTCCGCCGGGGCCATTATGCCCGGTACGCTGAACAGCGACTTCGAAGCATTCTTCGCCGTTCCCTTGCTGGATGGTTACGGGATCACCGAAACATCGACGATGGTCACCATGAACTGGCCCGGCAAGTGGCGCGTTCCTGGCTCATGCGGATTACCGGTTCCCGGTTTGACCGTCCGGCTGGTCGATCCGAAAACCGGGCTGGATGTACCGATGGGTATCGAGGGAGAATTGATTTGCAGGGGGCCGAACCTGATGCAGGGCTATCACAACAAACCTCACGAGACCCAAAAAGCCATCGTTGACGGATGGTATCACACCGGAGATCTCGCAAGATCCGACCAGAACGGGTTCCTCACCATCACAGGTCGCCTCAAGGAGTTGATCATCCGTGGCGGGCAGAACATCGCACCGGCGGAAGTGGAAGAAACGATCCTATTGCTCCATGAAACGGTCATGGATTGTGCAGTGATCGGCATGCCGCACACCATGCTGGGGGAAGTCCCTGTTGCTTGCGTCGTGCTCAGGGACGCTCAGGGCTTTGATGAGGAGGTTTTGATCGGTCACTGCCGGGATCGCCTGTCTGCCTACAAGGTCCCGGACCGTGTCTATGTCGTAGAGGAAATCCCACGCACCGGATCCGGGAAAATCCTCCGTGTCAAACTTCGCGAGAGCCTTCCCGCCGCCTGACGCAGAAATATTCATTGGAGACCTTCATGTATCCTTTTGTCTTTAGCACGACCAGCCAGATCGTTTTCAGACCAGGCGCTTCTGCGGAGATTGGCGGCCTCGTAAAAAGGACGCTTGGAGACCGCGTTCTTTTTGTCAGCGATCCCGGTTTGCGTAAGCTCGGCCTTTGCGGGCCCGCTCTGAAGTCCCTGGCGGACGCGGGAATTCGCACCACCATCTTTGACGGAGTCGAGGCCGACCCGTCGCTGGCGACTGTCCTGGCAGCAACCGAGGCGGCAAAGGCCGACGGCGTGACCGGAGTAGTCGGATTTGGTGGCGGATCCTCGCTGGACGTCGCGAAAGTGGTGGCGCTCTTGTGTGGTTCCGGTGAGGACATCGACGGGGCATGGGGCGTCGGGAATGCAAAAGGACCGCGTCTCCCGTTAGTTCTTGTGCCGACGACGGCTGGAACCGGCTCCGAAGTGACGCCCGTGTCCATCATCACGGTCGGCGGAGATGAAAAACGGGGGGTTTCGTCGCCAATCATCCTGCCCGACATCGCCATCCTCGATGCGGATCTGACACTCGGCCTGCCCGCGGCGATCACGGCTGCCACCGGCGTCGATGCGATGGTCCATGCCATCGAGGCCTATGCATCCAGGAACGCCAACAACAATCCCCTGTCCAAAATGCTTGCGCGGCAGGCGCTTCAGCTATTGGGGGCAAATATCGAAAAGGCGGTCTTCGACGGAAAGGATCGTGCTGCACGCGGCGCGATGCTTCTCGGTTCGATGCTGGCCGGGCAGGCCTTCGCCAATTCACCGGTCGCAGCCGTGCATGCACTCGCCTATCCGATCGGGGGCACGTTTCATGTCCCCCATGGGCTTTCGAACGCCCTCGTACTGCCGCACGTCTTGCGCTTCAACGCGCCAGACGCGGCCTCCATCTATGCTGAAATCGCCGCCGATGCCTTCCCGGATCTGTCCTCCGAACAGGGGGATCACGGGCGTTGTGCCGCCTTCATCGAGCGACTTGCCAAACTTTCGGCGAAGCTTGGACTGCAGCCCCGGCTGCGGGATGTCGGGATCGGTGAGGAATACCTGGCCGACATGGCGCGCGACGCCATGAAGCAGACCAGGCTGCTCGTGAACAATCCGCGCAACGTGAGCGAGGCGGATGCGCTCGCGATCTACAAGGCGGCCTGGTGATGATAGAGCGCACAGGGCCGGGCACGAGATCCGATTATAGGGTGTTCCGGACTGTTGGAACACGTTGGTCGGACAACGATATTTACGGACATATGAACAACGTCGTCCACTACAGCCTGTTCGATACGGCGGTAAACGGCTTCCTGATCGAAAACGCCGTGCTGGACATGAAGGGCGGAGCAGAGATCTTCGTCGTCGTGGAGACGGGTTGCCGTTACCACGCGGAGATGGCCTTTCCCGACGTCGTGACCGCCGGGATCCGTGTCGCGAAACTCGGCAATTCATCCGTTCGCTACGAAATCGGGCTCTTTCGCAATGGGGAGGAGACCGCATCGGCGGAAGGCTTTTTCGTGCATGTGAATGTCGACCGACTGGCCCGGCGTCCCGTTCCCTTTGGCAATTCTGCGAGACGCGTG
Source organism: Rhizobium sp. YTU87027 (assembly GCF_050644135.1). NCBI lineage: Bacteria > Pseudomonadati > Pseudomonadota > Alphaproteobacteria > Hyphomicrobiales > Rhizobiaceae > Rhizobium > Rhizobium sp. YTU87027. The sequence continues at coordinate 64,374 of NZ_CP098443.1, forward strand.
CTTGAGCCGCTGCTCGCTCTGGCATGATTTTTTTCGATTGAAGGATATCTCAATGGCAGCTCTCAAACTCAACGATCCATTGCTCTTGCGCACGCAATGCTTCATTGGCGGCGAATGGGATGACGCGGAAAGCGGCAATCAGATCGCTGTGACCAATCCGGCTGATGGCTCCGTTGTTGCTTCGGTGCCGAAGATGGGCCGGACTGAGACAAAGCGCGCCATCGAGGCAGCTGAATTCGCACTCGCAGGCTGGAGAGCTCTTTCCAGCAAGCAGCGCGCTGCGATCTTGCGGAAATGGTTTGAGTTGCTGATGCAGAACCAGGATGACCTCGCCGCGATCATGACGGCCGAACAAGGCAAGCCCCTGGCAGAGGCGAAGGGGGAAATTGCCTACGCCGCATCCTACATCGAATGGTTCGGAGAAGAGGCGAAGCGGGTTTATGGCGACACCATCCCCGCCCCGACGGCAGATAAGCGCATCGTCGTCATAAAACAACCGATCGGCGTTTGTGCCGCGATCACTCCATGGAACTTTCCCGCCGCCATGATTACCAGAAAGGCAGGGCCGGCACTTGCGGCAGGCTGCACGATGGTGATCAAACCGGCCAGTCAGACGCCGCTTTCAGCACTGGCGTTGTGCGTTCTGGCCGAGCGCGCCGGCATGCCGAAAGGCGTCCTCTCGTGCGTCACCGGGTCGGCTAGCGAAATCGGCGAGGAACTGACCTCAAATCCGATCGTGCGCAAATTGAGCTTCACCGGTTCGACCGAAATCGGCAAGGTCCTGATGGCGCAGTGTGCCCGCACGGTAAAGCGGACTTCGATGGAGCTTGGCGGCAATGCGCCGTTCATCGTGTTCGACGATGCCGACGTCGAAGCTGCGGTCAAGGGTGCAATCGCATCCAAATATCGCAATGCAGGCCAGACCTGTGTCTGTGCCAATCGCTTCCTTGTCCAGTCCGGCATTCATGACGCGTTTGTGAAACGGTTGTCCGAGGTCGTATCGGAATTGAGCGTGGGCAACGGCTTCGGCGACGGTGTCCAGATCGGGCCGCTGATCGATGACAAGGCCGTCATAAAGGTGGAGGAACTCGTTTCCGACGCGGTCAATCGGGGTGGGCGCGTTGTGACCGGCGGAGCCCGGCATCCGCTTGGATACAGTTTTTATCAACCAACGGTTATCGCCGATGCATCACCGAAGTCGCAGATCTTCACCGAGGAGATTTTCGGACCTGTCGCACCGGTCTTCCGCTTTACGACGGAGGAAGACGCCATCCGCCTAGCAAACGACACCCAGTTTGGTCTCGCGGCCTACTTCTATGGGCGCGATATCTCACGAGTTTGGCGTGTCGCCGAGGCTCTGGACTATGGGATTGTCGGGATCAATGAAGGTCTCATCTCAACCGAAGTCGCGCCCTTCGGCGGCATGAAGGAGAGTGGCAACGGCCGTGAGGGTTCCAAGTACGGCATGGATGACTATCTCGAGATCAAATACATGTGCATGGGGATCTGATCATGGTGAACCTCGTTCTGTTTGGGGCCTCCAGGCGCGGGGAAGGGAGCCCAGGCTGATCTCACGTACCCACAACAATACGGCGGAGCGCGCCATCCCAAATGGTCCTGCGTTCTACTCTGCACATCTCTGGATTTTCGGGGTCTACGAGAACGCCAATTTCGTTCCCGCTGCGAAAGGCCCCTTGTGAACAACTATAGGTATTCACATTCGACCTTTTCCATTTTCTCCCACGCACCTCGTAAACAACGTCGATGAATACGACGCAGATATCGCAGATCATAGTCGACCTTGCGGCGACAATGGTCGCAGAGATTGCCGTCCATCCGGCCAATTTTCTCAGTTCGAGAGCTCTCGAAAGGATTGAAATTGCAACAAGAAGCAAGGCAATGGTAAAGGCCATCATTAGGTATGACATGCATGCATTCTCCTGCTTCGATAGCGATTATCCCAATGGTGGCGCTGGTGGTGATGCGCTACCTATAGTTGCATGTGAGATAATCTATATTATGGAACTGATGAGCCTGTCCTGACTCCCGGTCCGTCTCGAGCACCACTGATCCGTTTTGTTTTCCATCTGGGCGAACACTTTAGAGCCTGGCGTCTTCTACATGGCACCAGATGGCTAGCAGTGGTTCGGACGTGCATCGCATCGCGAACTGCCGTCCCGCCTCGTTGAAAAAGATGGTTCCGGCGTTGGCCCGGAACCAATTACTGAGATCGAAGCAGATCTCGCCGTCGGAGAGCAACAGAAAGACCCGCGAGTGAAACTGAACATGGTCAGGAAAGCGGCTGTATGGGGCCATTAACGTGACACCGACACGCACATCGCTTCGCTCCTCTAGACCTCCCGGTCCAGCCAGAATTGCATGCGCATGCGACTGCTCGAATTTCAGACTGGCGAATGGACCGCTTCGGCTCGAGCGCCAGAGCAGAGTTTCCTTTAGCTCGGCTAGGCTTTCTGCGGCATCGGAGAGATGCGGTAAGGAGGTGCGGATGTTATCTATTGCGCGGGTGAAGTGATCACCCACGTCGAAGCCAGCTTGAAACCCGTCGTTTATTGGTCCGGGCTGCTGGAGCCGCTGGTAGACCTTGCCAGCAACAAAGCTCGCCATGACCGGCGCGTGGGCTGACAGGAGCATGTCGCCAACTGCGTTTAGAACGATCTCCAACGGGCGGGGGCGCGCGCTTCGGTTAAGAGCGGATACCCGCCGTTTTGCAGGTTCGCTTTCGTCATTGAGAAGGAGGTCTTCATATCGTTGGACGGTTGTCGGCACCCGTGGCATAGCTGGCCTTCCTGATTTGTTCATTAGGTGGCGCAGACATGCCCGCGGCCATCCTGCGCAATTGGAGTACGCAACGACACAAGATCTCTTGGCTGCTAGAGCACCTTCTGCAATTCCGGCAGGACGTCGAAGAGATCGGCGACGAGACCGTAGTCGGCGACCTGGAAGATCGGCGCCTCCTCGTCCTTGTTGATGGCGACGATGACCTTCGAGTCCTTCATGCCGGCGAGATGCTGGATCGCACCGGAGATGCCGCAGGCGATGTAGAGCTCAGGCGCGACGACCTTGCCGGTCTGGCCGACCTGCCAGTCGTTCGGGGCGTAACCGGCATCGACGGCGGCGCGGCTTGCGCCGACGGCGGCCCCGAGCTTGTCGGCCACCGGCAGGATGACTTGCCTGAACTTCTCCGCCGAACCAAGCGCGCGGCCGCCGGAGATGATGATCTTCGCCGAGGTCAGTTCCGGACGGTCCGAAGTGGAAAGGGCGTCGGATACGTAGCGCGACAGCCCGGAAGAAAGAGCTGCCGTTGAGATCTCCTCAACGGCAGCAGACGGGCCTTGGGAGGCCGGGGGAAAGGAAGCGGTGCGCACGGTGATGACGCGTCTGGCGTCGGTCGTCTGCACCGTCTGGATGGCGTTGCCGGCATAGATCGGCCGCTTGAAAGTGTCGGCCGAGACCACCTCTGTTATTTCCGAGACCTGGGCAACGTCGAGGAGGGCAGCGACGCGCGGCATGACGTTCTTGCCGGTCGAGGTGGCGGCGGCGATGATCGTGTCGTAGCTGCCTGCCAGCGAAACGATCAGCGCGGCCAGCGGCTCGGCGAGATTGTGGGCGAGGCTTGCATCCTCGGCAAGGAGCACCCTGGACACGCCCGACAGCCTGGCGGCCTGATCGGCCGCAGCCCTGGCACCGGCGCCGGTGACGAGGATGGTGACGTCGCCGCCGATCTTGGCGGCCGCCGTCAGCGTCTTGGCGGTCTGGTCGGAAAGGTGGCTGCCGTCGTGGTCAGCCAGAAGAAGAATGGCCATGGATATATCTCCCTGTCTCGCCTTAGAGGACGCCGGCTTCGACTTTAAGCTTCTCAACCAGCTCGGCGACCGACTTGACCTTGACGCCGGCCTTGCGGCCCGATGGTTCCTCGGTCTTCAAGACCTTCAGGCGCGGCGCGGTGGAGACGGAAAAATCGGCAGGAGCTTGTCTGTCGAGCGGCTTCTTCTTCGCCTTCATGATGTTCGGCAGCGAGGCATAGCGCGGCTCGTTCAGGCGCAGGTCCGAGGTGACGACGGCGGGCAGCTTGATCTCGATCGTCTGCAGGCCGCCATCGACTTCGCGCGTCACCTGCGCCTTGCCCCCAGGACCAGGGACTTCGATCTCGATCTTCGAGGCGAAGGTCGCCTGGGCGTAACCCAAGAGGGCGGCCAGCATCTGGCCGGTCTGGTTCGAGTCGTCGTCGATCGCCTGCTTGCCGACGATGATCAAGCCCGGCTGTTCGGCGTCGACGACGCCCTTCAGGATCTTGGCCACAGTGAGCGGCTCGACTTGATCGTCGGTCTCCACCAGGATCGCCCGGTCGGCGCCCATGGCGAGCGCGGTGCGCAGCGTCTCCTCGGCCTTGGCCGGACCGATCGACACGACGATCACCTCCTCGGCCTTGCCGGCTTCCTTCAGCCTGAGCGCCTCCTCGACGGAAATCTCGTCGAACGGGTTCATCGACATCTTCACATTCGCAAGCTCGACGCCCGTGCCATCCGGCTTCACCCGGATCTTCACGTTGTAGTCAACCACCCGCTTCACGGGGACGAGAATTTTCATGGGTGCTTTCCTGCTTATCGTGTCGGAATTGGCGTCCCGCATCGACAGTCATTCGGGTTTTCGTTTAGCGGGTGAGCCCGCTGATCGATCATTGGGATCAGAACGCGGTTCACGTTTAGGGCCGGAACTCTCCAGCCATTGTTCCCATATTCAAAAGCGGCGTCCATTTTGTTGGCGGGCTCGACGCTGGAGCACTTCTGATCGCACTGGCGAAGGCCGGCGGCCCAGCCCAGCGCAAACACGTAACGGTGCCGATTCCGCTCTTGCGCATCCCGAAGATGCATGTGGCCATCGACAGCGCGTGAACTACGCCGGGTTTCATTGTGCTCTCCATCCGCTCCCAAGTGACTTCATTCAACACATGATCCAATATAATGTCAATTGGATCATGTGATCCAAGTTATGGTTTTGTTTGTTTCGCCTGCCCCAGGCGCACTGCCTGATATCGCAATGTCCGAGCTCTATTCCACCTCGTTGAGAGTGACAGCGCGCGCGTCTCGGGGGTGACACTGACCCAGCCAACTATCGCGTCCTATTGAGAGTTTTGCTGGAAATCCTGACCTGATGCTGGCTGCCATTGTGGCAGGTCGCGACGGTCCAGGCGTAGTTGGCAGCTTTACATCTCACCCGACAACTAACCTTTCGGGGCGAGGCTGGTTCGAACGACGTGCAAAGCAATATCTTGCAATGCGTCGAGTTAGGCTGCGGATGTTCGCAATGATGATACAGGCTTCTGGGGAGGCGATCGCTTCTCGCACTCCCTGGCTAATCTTCGACACCTGCCAAGCCAATGTGAAGGCACATTCACTACCTGGCGAATCAGTACCGTGTGGCCTGCCCAACGTCTTGGCCCACGCAAGCAAGGCGAGATCAAAGCCCCACGCGGTCGCGCAGTCATCCCTTAGGTTGCAAACAATCCCCGAAATATGGCAATCAATCATTGCTTCGCCCGGACATTTGCCGGAAAGTGATCCGCCTTGAAAACGCGACCGCCGGTCGATGTTCCAGAGAGACCCATGACCGAACCAGATGTGATCGAGCGAGTTAAAAAGATCTGCGTTGAGCTTTCCGGACAGACGGTGGATGCGGCTCATTACCTCATCAACAATCCGGACGAAATTCCGTTCTATACGATGCGCGAAGTTGCGAGACGCGCCAACATCCAGCCCGTCAGTCTTGTCAGGCTGGCACAAAAGTTGGGACATGCCGGTTATGGTGAGCTGCGTCAGCAGTTCATCGATATGGCTCAGGAGCGCCAGCAAAGAGATCGACAATCCCTAAATCGCAATGAGCTGAGCGCTGGAAGACTGATCGCCGAACTGAGCAAAAATTCCGGGCTACAGCCTTTCATCGATTCGTTCTTCTCGACAGAGCTAGCCGTCGTTGAGCAGGCAAAGGCGCATCTGTCGGAAGACAAACTCGATAGGGCTGTGCAACTGCTGGTCCAGGCGCCAAAAATCTACGTCATAGGTCGGCGAACGGCATTCACGCCTGCTTTCACCCTCGCCTATACACTGCGGAAAGCTCGGCCAAACATAATTCTGCTGGATAATCCCGGAGGCGCACCGGAAGGAGCGCTGGACGATATCCAGCCGGGTGACGTTTTCGTTGCGGTGACCTTTGCGCCGTTCAACCGACTGGTTCAGACGTTGACCGAGAAGGCATCGCTTTCGGGGGCGCACGTCATCGCGATTACTGACAGCTTTGCCGCGCCCATCAGCAAGTTTGCGGGACCATTGCATTTCGTGGCGCAGTCGTCTGGCCGGGCATTCCCCGAATCCGCGCTGGGAGCAATAACGATTGCGAACCTGCTTGCGGCCTTGACTATCAGCAGGCTCGGCGAGGTGGCACAGCGTCGAATTCGCGAGAATGAGCGCTTTCTCGTGAACTCTGGCGAGTATCTCCTGTCCGGCGCTCCCAAGAAACGTCGACGCCCCTCAAAAAAATAGTTGAACACTGTCGCGAGAAGCAAAAGCAAGGCAAAGTTCGCTCGCCACTACCGACGGCCGAAGTCGCGCACACGCTAGTCCATGATCGAGATGGCAACGCGCTATCACGTGCTCACACTGATCCCAGCCTCATGGATCAATAAGAGTCGAATGCTGACTTGCCGAATTTACCCGCAAGCAACTACGGCCTGGCGTGCATAGTTCGACCCGACACCAGAAGCGAAGCGAGTTCGTCTTTAGTCAAACCCCCGCCAGCCTTCCGCAGCCAGCGCGCGAGGTGCCGATGCTGACCAGGCAATGTTTCCAACCTCATAATGTCGGCTTTCCGCGCATCGCTGCGTTGGGAGGCGTCCATCGACTCGCATCCATTCCCTATTCTGTTCTGTAGTTGACAGTCAGTTCCCTCGATTCTAATAATTCGTCAACCTACCGAACAATTGGTGCCGCGGGCGACGAATTGTCAACTTCCCAACCCTTTCTGCATGGAGCGCCTTACCGCGCGACGAGCCAGCCCGTGATTAGCGTTGACCCGGGCAGAACAAAGATTCTTGCCGATACCGCAAACGTCGAAGGCCGGGCGGCACCGCCAGTCGACATTCTCGCACAGCGGATTCCCTGCCCTGTTGCGGTGAAAACTGACGGCATCGCGCTGCTGAACAACGTCGAAATTCCAAACCGGCGCCACACCGTGTTCGGAGCCAGCTTAAGCCAGGGCCATGTTTTCACCAGCAGCGTGTTTACCGGCCAATCAGTCACTCCCGGTATTGCGGTCGGCGAGCTACCTTTCGCTGCTTGGGACCGAAGAAGACGCATCAGGCCGCAGGCACTTGTCCTCTGTGCCGTCGCGCTCGCGTTTACGACCTTGCCTCTCGAAAAATCGAATCATGAGACAGTCCAATGAAAGAACGATCCATGGCATCCCCCATCCTTGTACCTCTGGCAGACGGTCAGGTATCCTCGCAAACGCCAGTTTATTTGCCGTTCATGGCGCCACGGCTCCAGGGTGATCTTTTTCCCGATGGAAAGCTGGAGCTCTCACTCTGGGGCGCCGGAAAGCTGGCGAACTTGTTCTTCACCGGCTGGTCTGGGCCATTCACCTACGCGCCAAATCGTCTGTTGGTGCCCGGCGGTGGGCTCTTTGTTGCGCAATCTGCTCCTGTGCTTTTCCTCCAGGGAGCCAAGCTTCGGTCGCTTGTAGCGTCCAGGCGTTGTGCATGGTGGGGGGCGCTCAGCGAACGAACTCCGATCGAAAGGCAGAAGGACCGCCGGATCGCTCGCACTGGCTGGGGTGTTGCCATCGCGGAAGCAAGGCCAGATGGGATTCTCGTCTCCGTCGGCGCTACGCTAGATGAGGCAAATGAAGGGCTTAAGCTCGGCAAAGAGATGATTATCTCAGAGGCCAATGCCTACGTCCGGAAGTGTGATGCAATGCAAGATGCACCACCGCTTCTACGCACCATGGTCTCACAGGGGCTGCATGCGGCGCTTTCGAGCATTCGCAAGGATCAGCATGGCGCTTTTGCGGGTTTGGCTGCCGGACAGGGCTACAGTGCTCCAGCGCGCACCTACTACCGTGACGGCTACTGGACACAGCAGGCACTGCTTCATCGAGAACCCGGCGCAGTGCGAGCGCAAATCGAGCTTCTTGCGCGAGGCGTGCAGCCGAATGGGGAAGCACCAAGCGGGGTCATCCTGACAGGCCCGGGCCAGGCTGAAGAGTGGGAGCGGGCGCGTCAGTCCCATCCTCGTATCAAGATAGAACATCTGCGGCCCGGCGATTGGTGGAGCGACCACTTTGATAGTCCACTGTTCTTTGTTCTGACGATTGGCGATTATATCCGGGTCACTGGCGACACGTCGCCCCTTGTTGATCACTGGGGCAAGATCGTCGCGATTTTCAATCGCTATCGCCAATTCGACAAATATGGAAATGGCCTGCCCGTCAAACCCAGGCATGACCGTGATTGGGCCGACAACGTCTACCGTTACGGCTATGTGGCCTACGATCTCGGACTGTGGATTGGAGCACTTGACGTCCTCGCCCAATATGGCGGCATTGCCAACAGGGAAATCGCCACTGAGGCAACGGCGCTTGCTGCCAAGGCACGCGCATCGCTCGATGGGGTCCTGCTGCAATCGAGCGGGGCCTACGCTGACTACGGGATCAAGGGAGAATTCGTCGAGGATCACCTCACCCTCGACAGTTTGACCCTGCTCAGGTTCAAAGCGGTAAGCCCCGAAAGGGCACGGCACGTGCTTGAGCAGGTTCAAAAGTCGCTGGAGAGCCGAAACAATAGGGAACAGCCCTATGGTGATTGGGGCGTCATGTGTGCGTTTCCGCGATTCAAGCGGCCAAAAGATACGCGCGAAAAGTCCGCCTTTGCCTATCGCTATCATAACGGATCCGACTGGCCCTATCTCACTGGACTCTATGCTGAACAGCGTCTGGCCTACGGGCTCGATGATGCCGAATACCCCTTGCTGCGTTGGTGGCAAACGTGCCTGGAAAATGGGTGGATGGGACCCGTCGAGTATTTTTCGCCACCGTGGGGGCGTGGATCGCCGCTTCAGGGCTGGAGCAGTATGCCGGCCGCGGCAGCGCTTGCCCATCGCGAAAAGCTCCAAGGGAGCCCTGCTAACGATAGCAGTACGTGCTGGCGTAAGTAAGCTCCCGCCAGCACGGTCCCGCCTCGTCAGATCAACCTTCGCCAGCTAATCGTCCAAGGCCCGTCTATTCATCCGCGCCAAAACTCGGTGAAGAAACGAACTCTTGTCGCGGACGTCCGAAGACACTTTAACGCAGATCCAGTGATGCAGATCGTGGTTTTTTGTTACATGTTCGGATAGACCGGCCCCTCGCCGCCCTGCGGGGGGACCCAGTTGATGTTCTGGTTCGGGTCCTTGATATCGCAGGTCTTGCAGTGGACGCAGTTCTGGGCGTTGATGACGAAGGTCTCCTGACCGTCCTTCTCTACCCATTCATAGACGCCTGCCGGACAGTAGCGCGTCGACGGACCGGCATAGATATCGTGCTCCGACCGCTTCTGCAGGCCCATGTCCTTGACCTTGAGATGTACCGGCTGGTCTTCCTCATGGTTGGTGTTCGACAGGAACACCGAGGACAGCCGGTCGAAGGTCAAGACGCCGTCCGGTTTCGGATAGGCAATCGGCTTGTGCTTGGCGGCCGGTTCCAGCGAGGCGGCATCGGTCTTGCCGTGCTTCAGCGTGCCGAAGATCGACAGACCGAACAGCTGGTTCGTCCACATGTCGAGACCGCCGAGTGCAACGCCAACAGCCGTGCCGAACTTCGACCACAACGGCTTGACGTTGCGCACCCTCTTCAGGTCCTTGCCGATGTCGCTTGAACGCCAGTCGGTCTCGATCTCAACCACCTCGTCATTGGCGCGACCGGCGGCAATCGCAGCGGCGATGCGGTTCGCCGCCATCATCCCCGACAGCACAGCATTGTGGCTGCCCTTGATGCGCGGCACATTGACGAAGCCGGCCGAACAGCCGATCAGCGCGCCGCCCGGGAAGGAGAGCTTCGGCACCGACTGCCAGCCGCCCTCGGTGATCGCGCGTGCGCCATAGGAAAGCCGCTTAGCCCCCTCGAAGGTTCCGCGGATCGAAGGATGCGTCTTGAAGCGCTGGAATTCCTCGAAGGGATGGAGGTAGGGATTCTTGTAGTTCAGGTGGACGACGAAGCCGACGGCAACGAGATTGTCTTCGAGGTGGTAAAGGAAGGAACCGCCACCGGTCTTCATGCCGAGTGGCCAGCCGAAGGAATGCTGCACCAGACCTTGGCGGTGATGCTCGGGCTTGACCTGCCAGAGTTCCTTGATGCCGATGCCGAATTTCTGCGGCTCGCGATCCCTGGACAGATCGAACTTGGCGATCAGCTGCTTGGCGAGCGAGCCGCGCACACCTTCGCCGATCAGCACATATTTGCCTGTTAGCGCCATGCCGCGCGTGTAGTTCGGGCCGGGCTCGCCGTTCTTCTCGATGCCCATGTCGCCGGTGGCGACACCAATGACCGCCCCTTCGTCGTTGTAGAGCACTTCGGTCGCGGCAAAGCCCGGATAGATCTCGACGCCGAGTTCCTCCGCCTTGGTGGCGAGCCAGCGACAGACGTTACCAAGCGAGACGATATAGTTGCCGTGGTTGCTCATCAGCGGCGGCATCAGCATGTTCGGCAGACGCACCGAGCCGGCCGGGCCGAGCACCAGGAAATGGTCGTCGGTCACCTCGGTCTTGAACGGATGATCGGCCTCTTCGCGCCAGCCGGGCAGTAGGCGATCGATACCGATCGGATCGACAACGGCTCCCGACAGGATATGCGCGCCGACTTCGGCACCCTTCTCCAGCACGACGACCGACAGCTCCGGATTGACCTGCTTCAGACGGATCGCAGCCGACAGCCCCGCAGGCCCGCCGCCGACGATTACAACGTCGAATTCCATGCTTTCGCGTTCGGGCAGTTCAGTCGTATCGGTCATGCATCCATCTCCGCTCGGCCGACATTGCGGCCATATTCCCCGTGATCGGGTTATCTCTTGTCAAAACAGAGGGCTATTGGATCATATGCTCCAACAGCAAGTTTGCGATTTTTATCAAGCCTCTTTCGAAGGTGGTGGCCTTAGCAGTTGTCATGCGCGCGAACGTGCATCCCATAAATCCAGGTCCGACCGGCGCCTCATTGCCTGGTCCACGCGTGAGCCGCGATCCACTGCCAGAAGCTCAGCTACCCTTTACGCGGCGGAGATTTCTTCGTGCTACCCGAGAGGAGATATTCGCCGGAATTCACCAGGAAGTGCTCATTGTCACGAATTCTGCGTTGTGCTGCCTCGCCAAGCCTGCTGATGGTCAAGGCCGCGAGTATGTTGGCGATCGCTATTGCCCCGAGAGTGGATTCGGGGAATGCCCTTCCTGACGATTGCGCCACGAAATGCAGCGGTCCCGCAAACTTGCTGATCGGCGCGGCGAAGCTGTCTGTAATCGCGATGATGTTCGCCCCCGACTGGGACGCTTTTTCGGTCAATCGATGCACCAGGCGGTTGAACGGCGCGAAGGTGACCGCGACGAAGGCATCGCCTGGCCGGATATCATCCAGAGCGCCTTCAGGGGCTCCGCCAGGCGTATCCAGCAGGACTATGTTCGGACGCGCCTTCTGCAGGGTATAGCCGAGGGTATAGGCCGGTGTGAACGCCGTTCGCCGACCGATGACATAGACTTTCGCGGCGCGGGTCAGCAGTTCCACAGCGCTTTCAAGTCTTTCCTCCGACAAATGCGCTCTTGCCTGCGCGACGACTGCCTGCTCTGTCGCAAAGAAGGAATCGACGAAAGCCTTTAATCCCGAGCTTTTGCCCATTTCGGCAATGAGCGTGCGCGCGCTCGACTCATTGCGGTGTAGGGACTGGCGATCCCGTTGATGACGTTCCGGAGTTGTATCGATGAAATGCTGCCGCAGATCGCCATACCCGGTCAGCCCCAACTTTTGAGCCAGCCTGACAAGGCTTACGGGCTGAACGTTCGCGCGCCGCGCGATCTCCCGCATCGAGTAAAATGGAACCTCGTCCGCATTGTTGATGATATAGTGCGCCGCATCCACCGTCTGTCCCGACAGCTCGACGCATATCACCTTAATTTGCTCGATCAGATCTAGCTTGTTCATTGCTGTCTTTGGAACGTCGACGTCTGGTTGCGGACTTGAGTGCTGTCAAGCCGCCGGGAATAGCCCGGCGACCTGGCGAACGATTGCCGTATTTCGCGCGAAATCGCGAGAAAGGCCTGACCAGGCTGTATCCTATGACCGCGACGGTTTGAGATGGTTTGGCGCCATGGAGCCACAGGCAAATGTTCGTCATCGAACGACGTTGCGCAGGATGCCCACATTCTCCAGCTCCACCTCTACGATATCACCCGGCTTCAACCATATCGGCGGCTGCCGCTTGGCACCAATGCCCTGGGGAGTTCCTGTTGTAATGATGTCGCCCGGTGAAAGAGCCAGGAAAGAGGAAATATAGCTTACCAAATGGCGAACCGGGAAAATCATGAGATGCGTATTGGATGATTGGACCTGGGTGCCGTTGATACGCGTCTGGATATCGAGGTCCTGAATGTCCCCGACTTCGTCCAGCGTAACAAGGGTCGGACCAACTGGCGTCGAACCATCGACAGCCTTGCCTGCCAGCCACTGCGTTCCGCGATACTGAAGATCACGCGCCGTGATGTCGTTCAAAACGGTGACGCCAGCCACGAAATTAAGCGCGTCGTCAGCAGAGACGGAGCGGCATTCCTTGCCGATGACGATTGCGAGTTCGCCTTCGAAATCCAGGTTTGGCGTAATGTTGGAGCAGCATATCTCATCGAAAGGACCGATGAGCGTGCTTGCGAATTTCGCGAAAATGTCGGGATGTGTCGGGAGCGCGCGCCCGGTCTCGGCAACATGGTCGTTGTAGTTGAGACCGATGCAGAGGATTTTCGAAGGATCAGTAACCGGCGGACCAAGGCGAACCTTGCCAAACGGCCCTACCTCGGCTTTCGGGTTCTTCCGGGCTGCAGCAGTGAGCCGCCCTGAGAGCTCTGACAGTGCTCCTCCGTGCTCCCGTAGCAATTCACGTACCGACGAGACAGATTTCGCGTTCTCGCCGCCTTCGCTTTTGAGCAGCGTATCCACGTCGAAAATCGAGGAATCCACCACCACACCTGCTCGCCAAGAGCCAGCCGAGTCATACGTCACCAGTTTCATAGGTCCTCCCGCACCATCCAGGTGCTTTCGCAAGAGTGAGAAAAAAACAGTCAACCATCGGACCGCAGACAGGAGCCTCTCCGTTCGCGCCTGAAAACCGTCGTCGTTAGAATCGATTGCCTTTCATAAAGTCGGCAGCGCGTTCACCGATCATGATCGCCGGAGCATTCAGGTTGCTCGACGACACGAACGGCATGACGGAGGTATCGGCCACCCGAAGCCCGTCGATGCCATGCACTCGCAACTGCGGATCGACCACGGCCATCTCGTCCGTTCCGATTTTGCAGGCACCGCTCAGATGATATGCTCCTTGCGTATATTTCCTGACGAAGGCCTCGAACTCTGCGCGGGTTTTCAACGGCTTGGCGGGCAAATGCGATTCGCTGACGAACTTCTTCATCGATGGCTGTTCCATGATCTCCTGTCCAAGCCGGATTCCATCGACAAGCCGATCAACGTCATACTGATGACTGAGATAGTTAGGGTCCACTATTGGCGGAACACGCGGGTCCGCTGAGCGAAGAGCAATTCGGCCGCGCGATTTTGGCCGGCAGGCATACACGTTCAAAGTGCATCCATTGCCACTCGCCGTCGTTTCCACACCCTCCTCGATACCGGCGCCGGCCAGGAAGTGATATTGGAGATCCGGGGTAGGATCCGATTTATCGCCCCACCAGAAAGCTCCACCCTCGCAGATATTCGATGTAATCGGCCCTGAACCGAAAAGCGCGTATTGAGCCGCCGCGGCTAGCTGCCACCGCAGCTTCTTGTATTTGTCGTAGCTCGTGTTCGACTTCAGGTTATAGATCAGGAAGCAATCGGTATGGTCCTGCAGGTTTTGCCCGACGCCTGGCAGGTCATGAACCACCTGAACGCCTGAGCGCTGAAGCTCGGCGGCGGGCCCGATGCCTGAAAGCAAGAGAAGACGAGGAGACCCAACCGCTCCCGAGGATATGACAACTTCGCGTTCCGCCCGCATCGTTTCAACGCGGCCATTCTCGACGTACTGGACGCCAACGGCCCGGCCACCTTCAACCAGGATCTTCGTGACCTGCTTGTCGGTGACTATGCTGAGATTCCGGCGCTTTCGGGCCGGACGAAGATAAGCGTCGGCCGAACTGCAACGACGGCCATTCTTCGTAGTCAGCTGGTAGAGCCCTGCTCCCTGCAACTCGCCGGAATTGAAGTCCGGATTATAAGGTATTCCGGCCTCCTGGCAGGCCTTTACCCAGGCTTTGGTCAGCGGCAAGGTATACTGCTGGTTCGAAACGCTCAATGGTCCGTCCTGACCATGGACGTCGTTCGAATAGACCTCGTTGTTTTCTGCCTTGCGGAAGTACGGGAGCACATCCTTGTAGCCCCACCCTTCTGCTCCATGCTCGACCCAACGCTCGTAATCCGATGGCGCACCCCGCATATAAACCATGGCGTTCAGCGAACTGCCACCGCCCAAAACGCGCGCTTGTCCGACTTGTGGCTCGGTATCATTTTGATGCTTGAGCTTCTCGACCTTATACCAGTGAAGCAAAGAGCTTTTGAACGATTTGTAAAAAGTTACTGGAAAGCGGATCCAGAGATTGCTGTCCCTAGGGCCGGCCTCGAACAGCGTCACCGATACATCCGGATCCTCGCTCAGCCGACCCGCAATAGCGCATCCTGCAGATCCTCCACCTACCACGATAAAATCGGGCATCACACAATCCTAATCTAAGTAAAGTATCGCAAACGGCCCGCGCACGAATGCGCGCAGGCGCTGTTTCAGCGTTTTCGGCGGCTATCGGATATCCGAGAAGAAGGCATCAACTTCCGCCTGGCGCATGTCGCAGAACCAGCATTCCACGATCTCCTCGTTTTCGAAACGATATGCTGCGAGGCGATCGGTCCGGACCTGCTTGTCGCCACGAGTCCAGATCTCATGAACCATGATCAGAATCGCGTCATCCGATTCAGCGATAAGCTCATCATGCCCGGCCTCGCCGCCGACGATCCACTTGTCGGTATAGGCAGCGACCTTGTTCACCCAGCCCTCGAGGAAGCCTTTGGACCCGTGGAAATCGCCAGAAAGAACGGGATGCGAGCCCCCCATATGCACGACAAGATTGTCTGCATAGTAGCTGCACCCCTTTTCAACGTCGCCGCTCGACCATGCTTCGTGGTATTCACGAAGAATATCCTTCGCGCGTTTCTTACTCATGTTGACTCCCCTTGATCGTTATGTGGGCGTTTCATCGTATTGAACCGATAGAGAGAAACTACGCGGTCTTTCGCCTTGCCTCGGTCGACAGAATGGACTTTCCATCGGCTGAGATCGCGACACCATAGGTATCGAGTGCTGCCTGTCGGGACACGACGCCGTCGCGGACATCGCGCAGGACGGAGGCGGGGTCGCGCTGATGTGGATGTCCCCAGCCGCCGCCAGCCGTAGCCTCGATCACCAGATGGAACGGCTTGACCTCTTCAACGCCATAGGGCGGGCAGTATAGTTCTTCACCTGTCGCCAGATCGAAAGCCCTGATCGATCCCTTCTCGCCCCAGTGCCCGCCGTTGACGCCGGCGGCTGTCTTCTTGCGCGCGCCTTCGCCTCGGAGCAGATGTTCCCCACCCGCCAGGACATCAACCACGTAGTCGACGCCGGTTCCACCGCGATATTGGCCTGCGCCGCCCGTGTCGCAACGCATCTCGTAGCGATGCACGCGGATCGGATAAGACTGCTCATAGGTTTCGACATTTGGGATGAACATCCCGCCGAGCGTCATCTGATGGCTGGAGGTTGGAAAACCGTCCCGCCCCTTGACCGCACCGCCACCGGAACTGCCGTGCCAGTGGTAGAGAACAAAGACGTTTCCGTCAGGCTTGGTGCCCGACGAGATGCCGAACACCGATTTACCCCATCCCGCGCAGGCGCGCTCGGGATCGGCCTGTGCCAATGCTCCCCAGCACGCGTTCATGATGTCGATCGCCGGGAATACCGTGTTCATGGTCATTGGCGCCGGCGGCAGGGCGTTCACCACGCTTCCTTCGGGCGCGATGATCTTGACGCATCGGTAGGTACCCTCGTTGTGTGGAATTGCGGGGTCCAGAAAGGCGGAAAGTGCGCAATAGACGGCCGAATGCGTGTTGGCGATCCCGCTATTCTTGAAACCCTTGATTTGCGGCGACGTGCCCGTGAAATCAAAGGTGATCGTGTCCTCTTCGATGGTCATCTTGATACGCGTTTCGATATCGACAAGCTCGAAGCAGTCGGTATCGCTGAAGTCCGATGCATGCCATACGCCATTCGGAAGCTCGGAGATGGCCTGGCGCATCCGTCGTTCGCCATAGTCAAGAAGAGCATCGAGATAGGCGCGGCCCTTTTTGACACCAAGTTGGGAGATGACGTCAGCCAGCCGCTGTCCGCCAATCCGTGTCGAGCCAATCATCGCGCCAAGATCGCCTTCCAGCAGGTCCGGGCAGCGCGAGTTCAGAAGCAGCATGCGCCACAGGTCGTCGCGCAACTGGCCCTTTTCGATCAACTTGAGGACGGGCAGGCGAATTCCTTCGTGGAAAATCTCTGTCGCCTTGGCATTGTAGGTACCGGCCGCGCCGCCGCCAATATCGGACTGGTGGGCACGATTGCTGCAGAAGCCGACCAGTTCGCCTTCCACGAAAACAGGGCGAATAAGGGTCCAGTCTGGCAGGTGATTGCCGCCAGCCGCATAGGGATCGCTGAGAATAAAGACGTCTTCCGGCTCGATACGCCCGGAAAAATCCCGCAGAACCGCGCGCACGGCAAATCCACCACTGCCGGAATGGATCGGCAAACCATCGGCTTGCGCGATCGTCTCGCCATCCGCATTGCTCAGGAAGCACGAAAAGTCATGGCTTTGGCTGAAGATCGGACTGCGCGCGGTCCGAGTCATGATGGTGCCCATTTGCAGGCTGATATGGTCCAGCTGTCGCTGCAGAATTGCAATGAGAACCGGATCGTATTCTGGAGACAAAACAGTACTCATAATTTGACCTCATCAATTCTTGCAATAAGCCATCCGCGTTGCTGGGCATTTGACTGCAGTCGCACCAGAGAGGCGGCAGTTTTCAAAAAACGCCCGAGAATGCTTCGCTTGTTCATGCTGCCTCGCTCTGCAGAATGTCGACGTGATAGTTGCCTGCCTCGGTCATCGTCAGCTTGTCGCCGGCCCCGAGAATGAGCGTGGTCGTTGCTTCTTCGATAATGGCAGGTCCAGTCAGTTGCTGGCGCGGGGTCAGAGCAGTACCATCGTAAACAGGTGTTTCAACGAAGCCCAACTCCTTGTTGACCCATACCGGGCGGCGCGAAATGGCCACCGGATCGGATACCGCGGCGGGAGCAGAAGCAACTTCCAACGCATCAAGCCTGCCGATCGCTGCCAATCGCAGATTGACGATCTCAATTGCGCCTGCAGGCTGCACATAACCGAAAAGTCGCTGATAAACCTGCTCAAACGCTGCCCGTATAGTCCCCGCATCCGTCGAGGCGCATTCGACGGGTATAGTCCACTGCTGGCCAAAATAACGAAGGTCGTAGGCACGCTTCAGAAGCGCCTTGTCTCCTGTGAAGCCTTCGCGCGCAAGAACATCACTCGCTTCCGCTTGCATGTCGACAAAAGCAGCTTCCAGCAGATCCGAGCCTGAACTTTCCCGATTGTCCAGCTCCTTGAGCCAGCTTCGCACGTAGTCATGGCGAAGGTCGGAATTACACATCCCAAATGCGCAAAACACACCAGCAAGGCGCGGGATATAAAGACTTGAGCATCCGAGCAGCCTTGCAGTCGATGGACCGTGAAGGGGACCTGCTCCACCGCAGGCCACGAGCGTAAATGCCCGTGGATTGTAACCCTTTTCGAGCGAGGCCTGCTCCACCGCGTGGAGGATATTTTGCTCGACGAGCTGTATGATACCGGCCGCCGCGTCGTTGACGCTGAGGCCAAGAGGCTTTGCGACATGCGTCTCGATCGCCTCGATCGCCTTTTCGAGGTTCAAGGTGATCACTCCGCCAGCATATGGACCCGGCTTCAGTCGGCCGAGCACCAACTGCGCATCGGTCACGGTCGGCCGTGTGCCGCCGCGACCATAGCATGCCGGTCCGGGGGTGGAGCCCGCGCCTTCCGGTCCGGCCTTCAGGAGGCCGGCGCCATCCACGGACGCAATCGTACCCCCGCCTGCGCCCACCGTGTGGATATCGACGGACGGAATGTTCAAATGGTAACCGTCGACCACGATCTGGTCGGTCATTGAGACCATACCGTGTTCCATCAGCGTAACGTCGCAACTCGTTCCACCGATCTCGATCGACATCAAGTGCTCGGACCCGGTGTCCTGACCGAAAAACTTCAACGACCCGACACCGGCGGCGGGGCCCGACAGAACCAGACTGGCAGGCGCCTGACCGATCTCATCGATGGAAATCGCTCCGCCGTTCGACTGGATCATCAACAGCTTGCGCTTCAGCCCAAGCGATGAGAGCCGCTGCGAAAGGCTTTCAAGATAAGGAACAACACGGCGCGCAACATAAGCGTTGACGACGGTCGTCGACGTGCGTTCATACTCGCCGATCGTCGGAGCGATTTCGGACGAAGCGGTGACCCAGACGTTAGGAAGAAGCTTCTTCAGCTCTGCCTTGGCGGCTCTTTCGTGGACCGGATTTGCGTAGGAATGCAGGAAGCAGATGGCAACAGTTTCGACACCCTCCTCCTCGAAGACGCGCGCAGCGGCCGCAACGGAATCCGGATCGAACGGTATCCTGACCGTACCATCCTGCTCTAGTCGTTCGACGACCGGGAGGCGCAGATAGCGGGGAACCAGTACTTCCGGGAACGGCTTCCGATGGTCCCAAACATACTCACGCATGGATCTTCGGATCTCCAGTGAGTCGCGGAAGCCGTCCGTGACCAGAAGCCCGACCTTCGCGCCCTTCTTTTCAAGCAGCGTGTTCGTCGCAATGGTCGAGCCATGAACAAACAATTCAGTGTTGGAAAGGAAGGTTTCGACGTCGATTGCCAAGGCGCTGGCCGCCAGTCGAATCGCCGACAGTACGCCTTCCGTCGGGTCGGATGGAACCGATGGAGCCTTGAATGCACGCACGGCTCCTCTGGAGTCGACCATGACAAGGTCGGTAAAGGTGCCGCCGATATCTACTCCGACGCGGTAGGGTGCAATTAACATCGGCTGTCCACTCATCGTTGCTTCACCATATCTTTCCATGTTGTGTCAGAGACTCGACTGAACGCTCTGGCCTCAAACTGCCGAGCCCTGATGGGCGCCAAGCTCCCTTTCGACCACGCGCACCAGTTTGTCGGCCATCGAAAAAACCTCGACCTCCGTCATTGGGCTGGAAAGCGAGCCGGAGCAGTTGGGCGTGAGTAGGACGTTTTCGTCCACCATGGCCAATTGAATCCGACGGATGAGTTTCGCGGCCTCGGCGTTCGGAAATGCACTCCGATAGCCGGTGACCCTGCCAGATCCAATGTGGAGCCGAAACAGCGATCCCATCCCGGTGACCGTTGCGGCCACACCAGCCTCGGCAAGCCCCTTGCTGATTTTCTCGCGCAGGACGTCGCCCAGTTTGTTCAGTCGCTCCACCACCGGCCGCGAATAGTGCTCCAGAGAAGCCAGGCCCGCGGCCATGCTGAGGGGGTTGGCACTGAATGTGCCCCCCATCGACACTTTCGGCTTGCCGGCAGAATGATCGAAGACCGACATGCAATCAGCCCTTCCCGATACGGCACCGATCGGCAAACCCCCGCCAATGATCTTGGCCGTCGTGATCAGATCCGGCTCGAGACCGAAAAGAGGGGAAGCCCCTTCATAGGACAGACGGAAGCTGATCACTTCGTCGGCAATCAGAATGATACCATCGCGACGGCAAGCCTCTTGTATGACAGCAGCCGTTTCCTTGGACATCGGCACGGTGCCAGCCCGCGAGGCATGCGGATCAACGATGACTGCCGCAAGTGTAGCCCCTTCACGGCGAAGGATGTCGGCGCACCGCTGGGGATCGTCGTAAGGGAGCACCACCACCTCTTGCAAAACCGAGTCCGGCGTGCCCGCATTGCAACGGACAGATGCGGGGTTGCCGTTCTCGTCGTCCCAATTGGAAGGCGAGGGATCAAGGCTCACCTCCACCCAATCGTACGCTCCGTGATAGCAGCCTTCGAACTTGGCAATCCTGTGCCGGCCGGTCAGGCCCCGCGCGCCCTTGATTGCCGCGAGCACCGCCTCGGTTCCCGAGTTGCAAAAACGGGTCTGCTCCATCCGCGGGTTTCTGGCAGCCAGCGCCTCAGCCAGAAGGATTTCGCTCTCGGTCGGCATTCCGAACGCTGTCCCCCTGGTCATCGCGTCGCGCACGGCGTCCAGAACCGGGCCAAATGCATGGCCATGAATAAGAGAGAAGAAATTGTTCGCGCAATCAAGAAGCCGCCGCTCATCGATGTCGATCACCCAGCAACCTTCGCCACGTGCTGCATAGGGCGGATGCGGCTGGAACCACGATGCAGCGCGCATCGAGCCTCCCGGAACCACTTTCCGCTCTCGCAGGAATGCGGCTTCGGAGCGCTTACCGATGGCGGAGGCTGCTTCTCCGCTGTTATGTCCTAAGCTGAGTTTCATTTTGTGCTCCATCCACTCTTGAGTGAGCGCAATAAACACCATGATCCAACAACGTGTCAACAGGATCATGTGATCCAAACCTATTGCCATGCTTAGCGCGAGAGCTATTCATCCCAGTTGCTGGAATGACCGAAGCGGTGCAGGCCTCCCGCGCATCCGGTTGCGCATATCCGAGGCGAATTATGCAAGAGGACGCAAAGCCACCCTCGATCGACTAGACTTGGCGCGATTGACGCTTGGCGCGTTGCTCTTACGCCCCCTGCCCGATCTGACGTTAGGCTGCTTATCCGCCGCTGCCTGCGGCGGCTCCCCGTGAACCAATCACGCTCTAAGGTCTGTCGCGGAAAGATGGGAAATTTCAAATTGGATCACTTGATCCGCTTGACATCAATCTGGATCATGATGTTGACTGCGACTGACCAAGTTCGAACAGTGGATATGATGCGGGCAACTTACAGTCCACCGCAAAACAATTGCCCATTGAGTGCGCAAGAGGAGGACCGACTATGAGACTGCGATACAAGGAGGCTTCTTCGCTGCCGACGGGCAATACCGCTCCGAGGTACGAGGAGGCGGAAAAGTTGCCGTGATCGTGGGTTTCAGTTCTCCGCTAAACAACAGGATTTGCAGCGCATCTGCTGCCAGGGCGTAAAAAGGTCGCGAAAGGCAATTCCGTCGACTTGTTGACGCCGCCGCGCTGCGACCTGCCGATTTGCATCACGTTCAAATCGGCGTCTCGACGGCAAGTGCGAAGAGATGACACGCGGCGCCGCCCCAGAGACATTGCGTGAAATTTGAGGAGCGAGTTAGATGACCAATGAAAGCCGAACAACTGTTTATGACGTTGTGATTGTCGGCGCGGGACCGTCCGGGGCGGTGGCCGCAAAACGCCTGGCAGAGGAAGGAATGTCCGTCATCTGTCTTGAGCAAGGCGGGTACCCTGACTACACGAAGCTTCGACACTCCGGCCTCGAGTTCGAACTGACGAAGCAACAGCATTTTGCTACGAACCCAAACCGTCGCAAGGCGCCAGCAGACTATCCGATTGATGTCAGTGATACGGATATCGAGCCATTGATGTGGAACGGCGTCGGTGGGAGTTCGGTGCTGTATGCGGCTGCCTGGCATCGGCTCAAGCCAAGCGATTTCCGCGTGCGGACGGTTGACGGGATCGCCGACGACTGGCCTCTTAGCTACGCGGAACTCGAACCCTTCTATGCCCGGGTCGAGAATGATTTCGCGGTTTCCGGTGTCGGCGGAGATCCAGCCTATCCGCCAGGCTTCGACATCCCGCTGCCACCGTTTCCCATGGGCGCGATGGAACGGAAATTCTCCGCGGCACATGATCGTCTCGGTTGGCACTGGTGGCCAGGCAGTAATTCGATTGCGACCGTAAAGCACAACGGGTTGCTGCCTTGCGTGCGGCGTGGTGCATGTACGTGGGGTTGCTTCGATGGCGCCAAGGCCTCCGTCGACCGCACCCATTGGCCAACCTGCATCAAGCTTGGTGTAAAACTTGTCCAGAACGCCCGCGTATTGCGCGTGGAAACCGGGTCCGACGGTCTCGCCACCGGCGTTACCTATGTGAATCGGGAAACCGGGACCACGCATTTTCAGCCGGGTCGCACGGTCATCGTTTCGGCCAACGGCATAGGCACGCCCAGGCTACTCCTGAATTCCGCTTCAAACGACCATCCGAACGGATTGGCAAATTCCTCTGGCCTTGTGGGCAAGCGCTTGATGATGCACCCCTATGGGACCGTAAGCGGCCTGTTCGACGATTTCTTCGAAAATTGGCAAGGACCCTATGGCCAGCGCGCCTATTCTCTGGAATTCGCGGAGACTCGCAAGGATACGAATTTCTATCGAGGAGCAAAATGGCAACTCATGGGAATGGGTGGCCCGCTTGCATCGGTGGGCACCTGGCCGTGGGGCAGCAACGGTGACGTCTGGGGCGAAAACTTCCACGCAACAGTGCAAAAGCGATTTGGCCGTTCAGCCTATTGGGGGATAATGGCCGAGGATCTGCCGAGTGAGGAGAACATGGTTGCCCTCGACCCTGATGCGACCGATGCCCAGGGTATGCCCGCTGTGAAGGTGACATACAAGGCATCACAAAACACCATGGATCTCTTGGAATTCAATCTGTCGCGCGCTGCAGAGTCCATGAAGGAAGCAGGCGCATATGAAATCTCGGGTACGCCGCTGATGCGTGAAACCGGTTGGCACATACTTGGAACAGTCCGTATGGGCAATGACCCCCGCACTTCGGTTGTCGACTCTTATGGCAGATCGCACGACGTGCCCAACCTCTTCGTCATGGACGGAAGCGTCATGCCGACTTCGGGTGCGGTCAATCCTACTGGCACCGTCACCGCGCTGGCGCTGCGAAATTCCGAATCCATCATTGAAAACAGGCGCTCTCAGCCAGTCAGCCGATCTGCTGAAGCGCGAAAGGCTGGACTCTAAGTCATGACCCACACCATCGATGACTTTCAAACCAGGATCGCATGGGTCGCCGATGCCCTGATCCCGTCAGACGCAAGATTTGAGATGCCCTCTGCCATGGACGCCGGCATGCTGGAACGTCTGTTGCCCCGTGCATTGAAGGAACGCGACGATATGGCGCCGTCGTTCTTCAAGGCGTTGTCCCGGCTCCCTGAGGCCCGTCCAGATGATCCTTTGGACGCAATCCGTGCTCTTGGTGCCGACGACTTCTATGTAATTTCCTTCCTGATAGCCGGCGCCTATTTTCTGGACGAGGCGGTCACCAAAAGATTGCGCTATCCGGGGCAGGAAGCTCTCTACGAGACACCGGATTATGATGAGATCATGGAGGCAATCGAGCGGGTGCAGTCGAGAGGACAGGTCTACCTGGACGTTCCAGATGGGTTGGAGTCGCTCTAGGTTTAGGCGACAGAAAACGTGAGCCCCCGCTAGCCACGGCGGGGCAAACCTTCTGAAATACGTCTGCGCGCTTTCAGTGTTTGTCATTTCAGGGAGCTTCGCGTTTACGAGGAAGCGACACCCTGAGGGGCAAGCTCGGTCGCGGATCGCAGCTCGTCGGCTAAGACGTTCGACAAACCCTGCGCCAGTGATATCGCTACCGTTCTTTTAGGGGCGAATGGAGACAATGGGAGTCAATCGCTCATGTCGCGCGTCAAGTTCCTCCCCGCTCATGACTTTTAGCAAGGAATTACCTTGCCGGGGTTGAGCAATCCTTCCGGGTCAATTGCTGCCTTTATCCGGTTCATTAGGTCGACTTTCCCTTCGGCGCCATAGCGACGAAGCAAGTCAAGCTTGACGCGCCCTATCCCATATTCAGCGCTGAACGTCCCTCCCATTTCGAAGGCCAGCTGGTAGATTTCGGGAGAAATGTCCTTTTCCACACGACGTTTGAAAGTTGCCGTGTCGGTCCCGTCAGGGGCGACAATGTTGAAGTGGACGTTGCCATCGCCGACATGACCGTAGACCGAAAGAATGGCATCACTCCGATGCCTACGAACAAGCTGGCACGCCGCTGCGATAAAGCTGGAAAGGCGGGAAGTTCGCACCGCAACATCATGCTTGATCGATCCGCCATGGTGCACCTCGGCCTCCGGAATGCTTTCGCGCAAATGCCACAGGTCCGCCCGTTGCTGCTCGCTTGCGGCTATTGTGCCATCGCTGATCAATTCGGACTCGTAGAGTTCGGCAAGAAGCGCGCTCATACATTCCTGGAGGTTCAAAACCGGAGAGGCAGTTGCGGCCTCCATAATAACATAGTGTTCGCTTTCCTGCTCCAGCGGATGCCGAAGGTGGCCCTTTGCACTGAGGAGCAGATCCAAGGACGCGCGCGAAATATATTCGAATGATGTAATCGCCTCGCCACTTTGTATCTGGGCGACATCCAGGATCGTGGCAAGCGAAATTATGTCGCGTACGGCTAGAAAGGCTGTAATCGTCTGGCGCGGTTGTCTTGCCAACTTGAGGGATACTCCGGTGATAACCCCCAGTGTTCCTTCCGCCCCAATGAAAAGCTGTTTCACGTCATAGCCGGAATTGTTTTTCCGCAGCGGGTTCAATTCGCTAAATAGCGAGCCATCCGGCAATACGGCTTCAAGCCCCAGCACCAAATCGCGCGTCATGCCGTAGCGGACGACATTGATGCCGCCGGCATTGGTCGAGAGGTTTCCGCCAATGCGACAGGAATGTTGTGAGCCGAGAGCAAGCGGCAACATCAGACCCGCATCGGCGGCAACCGTTTGCAAATCGCTGAGTATCATGCCCGCGTCTGCGGTGAGGGAGAGATTTTCAGCGTCAAGGTCGCGGAGCCTGTTCATTCTCTCCAGGCTGATGAGCAATTCCTGCCCGTCGGCGCTTGGCGTGGCCGCCGCGCAATAACTCGTATTGCCGCCCTGGGGAACGAGACCAACATTGTATTTTGCGCACGCACGGACAATCGTCTGAACTTCAGCCGTATTGCGTGGACGCAACAGGGCGGTCGTCGCTCCGACGTACTGACGACGAAAATCTGTGACGTAGGAAGATATGATATCCTGATCTCTCGTCACCACCTCCGCCGGCAGATCCAAAAGCACGCTGTCGATCGATTGCATCGCCCAATGTTCCGTATGTCGAAGGCAGGCCTTTCGCCTTGTTTACCAGCCGCATGCCTGAGAAGAGCGAAAGCCGTGACATGCGCAATATGGCCGCCACCTGTGGCGGCCGTAGCTTTTGTCTACTGCCCCGATCCTTGGCGCTTGATCCAAGATCCCTTCTCAGGATTGGCGAGCACTTTACCGGGTCACGAGATCCGGAAGGGGTTCTCCCTGCAGCGCGCGCCGCGCCCTTTCGACGGCTTGTTCCTGCAATGCATCCAATGAAGTGTTGGAGCGCCAGGCAACGTGAGGCGTGAACACCGTATTTGGCGCGTCGCGCAGGGGGTGCCCAGCGGGCAACGGCTCCTGGGCAAACGTGTCGAGCCCTGCCCCTGCAATGCTTCCCGCGCGAAGGGCAGCAGCGAGCGCTTCCTCATCGATCAGCCCACCACGCGAGACGTTAATGATCACCGCGTTGCGGCGCATTCGCTCCAGTACCTCTGCCGAAATGAGGTGACGGGTTTCCTCAGTGAGAGGCAAGTGAAGAGAGACGACATCCGACGTCTCCAACACCTGCTTCAGGGTTGCTGCGGGGACCTCTGAAAAAGTTGACATCGGGTCAAAGGCATGGACTCTCGCGCCGATAGCGGCCCACCATTTCGCGACCAGCCGTCCGATGCGGCCCATTCCGACCACGCCCACCTGCAGGTTGGACAGTTTAGGCGTATCGAGACCAACCACGCCCGCCCACTCGCCCGCGCGGATGGCTGCCTGCCCCTGGGGAATGCGCCGTGCCAGATTCAACCCCATCGCCAAGGCATGCGAGGCCACTTCTTCGGATGCCGTATCGGGAACAATGGTCACCGGTACGCCCACTTCGTTGGCAGCCGCGACATCAATGTTGTCGTAACCGACGCCATAGCGCACGACCGCCTTGCAGCGGCGCAACATCCCAAATTCTTCCGCCGTCATCTTGGCGTAGGGCGTCACCATCACGACCTCCGCTTCAGCCATGCGGCTGCGGAATGACGCCTGATCTTCGGCCACCACGATCTCTCTGCCGAAGCGTTCGGCCAACGCACGTTCCCTGTTCACGTTCGGGAAGCGGTGGGGAGCGACCAGGATAATCCCCGTCTCGGTTGCCATAGTCATCTTTTCGGTTCTCCGCATTTGACATAAATTCGATGGCTGCGATCGGCTACGTTTCGCGATCGATGTCGGGCGCTCGCATCACGATCGCCGGGAACTCGCAGTTCTTGCACGAACCTCAGCTCATTGTGTCGAAGTCAATCAGTTCGATCTTGTAGCCGTCGGGATCCTCGACAAAGGCAATCACGGTCGTACCGTGCTTCATCGGCCCTGCGGGTCGTGGAATCCGAGCTCCGTTCGCCGCCAGCTCATCGCAGATGTCGTAGATATTCCTGACGCCGAGTGCGATGTGTCCATAGCCGGTGCCAAGATCATAGGCGGCTTCTTGATCCCAGTTGTGGGTCAGCTCGATGACAGCGTGGGATTCTTCCGGACCATAGCCCACGAAAGCGAGCGTGAACTTGCCTTCGGGGTAGTCCAACTTGCGCAGCAAATTCATTCCGAGGAGACGCGTATAAAAATCGATCGACCTGTCGAGGTCCTTCACGCGCACCATTGTGTGCATTACCCGAAACTTGGGCTCACTCATCCGTCTTTCCCTCTCGATTGTCTGTCTCGTAGCCGAGCGCCGGATGGGCTACTTCGGCTTGCCGGCAAAAAGGCCCGCGTCCAACGCCCGCCTGGGTGGCACGTTGCACCGCAGCGTGGGCGCGCTGGTCGTTTCTATCTAAATGGCACCTGGCCCGATGACATCAGTGATCCACCATTCTTCGCATGTGGCAGGTCTGCCCGGAACAAGGTGGCCGAGCATCGAGCGAGTTGCCTAGCGCCTTCGACACTGCACCTGCTCCGAAACCCAACTTCCGTGCATGCAAACCAATCCTTGGTCTCAATGAACACTATGATCCAAATGCATGTCAATAGGATCATGTGATCCAGATTCGTTTTTCTTTCGTTGCCCACTCGATGCACGTGGAATGAGGCGCGCCTCGTTGCAAAGTCCCGCGCCTTGTAGGGCAGCGTCATGAAAGGCGAAACATCCGGACATTATTGCCGTCGGAAATGGTGATGGGCATCCGATTCTTTGGCGGCTTGCTCCTAATGGCGTCCACGTAACGCATGATGGGGGTACACCCAGAGGAGCCATTCCACAGGGCGATCAACGCGCATAGCAGCAGCGGGAACGTAGGCGCTTTTCTCCCAGCTGTGGAACGGCTTCGTCGCCCCGAGGAGGCGGCCACACGCACATGGATACAAAAAAATAAGCAAATTGGATCACATGATCCACTTGACATAAATCTGGATCATAGTGTTCACTACCCTCAATAATAAAGGGGATCGAGGGCGAGAGCAGCTGGGTCTTGCGCCTTGAAGCGATTTTGCTGGGTCCATATCCGCAAGCGCTCTGGAGGCAAATTTGCCTGTTGGCTCAATCGGTTTCATCAGCAAGACGACCCTCTGAAGGAGAGCTTATGACTTCCGTCACTTTCGCAAATGTCTGGAAGCAATTTGGTACCCACACGGCTATCGAAGACCTCAATCTTGAAATCAAAGATGGTGAGTTCATGGTGTTCGTCGGCCCTTCCGGATGCGGGAAGACGACCACTCTTCGGATGCTTGCGGGCCTGGAAACCCCGACATATGGAAAAATTCTGCTTGGGGACGAAGATGTCACGCTGACGCAGCCGGGGCGCCGGAACATCTCGATGGTTTTCCAAAGCTATGCGCTCTACCCGCACATGACGGTCCGTCAGAATCTGGCATTTGGGCCGGAAATCCGACACGAAGATAAATCCGACATTGCCGCCGGTATCAACCGGGTCGCCAACCTTGTAGGGCTTCAGGAGCTGTTGAACCGCTTTCCAAGCGA
Organism: Rhizobium sp. YTU87027; assembly: GCF_050644135.1. Classification (NCBI taxonomy): domain Bacteria; kingdom Pseudomonadati; phylum Pseudomonadota; class Alphaproteobacteria; order Hyphomicrobiales; family Rhizobiaceae; genus Rhizobium; species Rhizobium sp. YTU87027. The sequence goes on from NZ_CP098443.1 coordinate 92,841, forward strand.
GCTTTCGGGTGGGCAGCGCCAGCGAGTGGCTCTCGCGCGTTCGATGATCCGTCGCCCGCGCATTTTCCTTCTCGATGAGCCTTTATCTAACCTGGACGCGAGCCTGCGAACCCATATGCGCACCGAGATCGCCGAATTGCAGCGCCAACTGGGTGTCACCGCCGTCTACGTCACACATGACCAAGTCGAAGCAATGACGATGGGGCACAGGATTGCGGTGTTTGATCACGGCCGCATTCTGCAGGTTGCAACGCCTGCGGAACTTTATCGAGCGCCGGCCAACAAGACTGTCGGCATGTTCATCGGCTCCCCCCGAATGAATATCCTACCTGCGAAGGTCAGCCTTGACGCCGATGCAGTGACAGTTCGCTGCTTTGGCACGACCTTCTCTGTGGAGGGACGTCACTTCGCCAGAGATCGTCTTTCGGACAAGATCGAACTGGGCATCAGGCCAGATGAGATTCAATGGGTGAAGGATGCTCCTTCAAGATGCACCGAAAAAATCACGGGCACGGTGACGTCACTTGAGACGACGGGATCTGACACCTTCGTCTTGGTTGATGTCGAGGGAACGGACGTGAATTGCAAATTTCCGAGCTTTGCTCCTGTGAAGCGCGGAGACACGGTCGATTTGGTCTTTGATCCTGCAGATCTGCATTTCTTTGATGCAGAGACTGGAGCGAGCCTGAAGGCCACGTTGGCTAACTATAACTGACTGGAACGCATGCAAAACTGGGAGAAAAGCCAATGTCGACATATGGAATGGGATACGCATACTCTAAGAAGCAGGATCGAGAATTTGATGTCCGTCTGACGGGAAATAGCGACCGCAGTTCACCACGAGTGCGTCAGGATGACGTGACACTCGTTAGAACCGCTAATCGGGCTTTCCGCAATTATGCCTTGGCAGGATTGCTGGCAGCAACCGCTCTTTCAATCGCATCTGTGAACTCCGCCCAAGCCGCAAATGTGAAGGTTGCCTTCAGTCTCAACTGGACGTTTGCCGATCCCAAACTTGCGCAAAAATGGTTCGCCGGCGTCAAAACTCAGTTCGAGGCCAAGCATCCTGGGGATACTATGGAATTGATACCGATCCCCGGTACGTATGATGACTTCATCACCAAACTCAGCCTCCTTTACAATTCGCCCGATACCAAGCCGGATATCGTCCAGTATTTCGACATCAACGTCGGTCAATTTGCAGGCAGCGATCACCTCGCGCCGCTCGACGAGAAGGTCGCCGACGCATCATGGTGGAAGGATACTCCGGATGCTGTGAAGGACTCGGGAAAATACGAGGGCCAAGTTTACTCGGTTGCGCAGGGGATCAATACCTACGGTATTCTTTTTGACCGTACCCTTACCGAAAAGGCTGGACTGCCGAAGGATTGGAACCCGAAAAACTGGAACGAAATTCTCGACGCGGCGCGGGCGATCAAGAAAACCTCACCCGATGCTTCGCCGCTTTATGTCATAACAGGCACGGCGCAAGGCACCTTCGGCGTGGTGGCAGGGCCTGGCCTCTTGCTGTCTGCATCCAGCACGCCGACCATTTATGACACAGCAACGAAGAAATGGGTGGTCGATAGCAAGGGTATCAGGGAGGTTCTCAACTTCTACAAGACCGCAGCGGCCGAAGATCTCCTCGCGCCCACTTCGCAGATCATGGACCCCAACGGCGCGACCCATCCTGCCGAGGCTCTGCATAGTCATAAATTCGGCATCACGTTCACGGGAAATTGGATCCCGGTCTTCTGGGGCAAGGACATCTGCGCTCCCTGTTGGGATGATAAGGAGGAAACGATCGGCTTTGCGCAAGTGCCGACTTCTCAAGGCCAGGCTCCCGGAACGGGGGCGAGCTTTAACGGGGTTGTGCTATCGATGTCGAAGGACCCGTCCAATGCCGATCTGGCTTGGTCGGCAATTGATATCATGCAGGGACGGCAAAATCTGCTGGACATTGCTGCGTGGGTAGCGGTCGCCCCGCCCACTGCTTCATTGAAGACAGACCCAAGCTATATTTCTCTTAGCCGAGCGCCTTTCCAAGAGGTCTTCGCCAACCTGGGGGCAACGTCGAGAAGCATGCCGTCACAGGCCGAGTTTCCGATCTGGGGCAACGCATTCCAGCAAGCTACTCAAGCCATGGTGCTGAAGCCCGACACGACGATCGATGATGGTGTCAAGATTCTGCAATCCTACATGGCGACGCAGGTCGGCGAAGAGAATCTGGAGACCTTGCCGTGAATTCCAAGCGCTTGATGATGGCCACCCAGGGGGCGGTTGCTACCGCCCCCCAGGACCGAGGCGATCGGAGCGTCCAGGCGCACACACGTGTGCGCCTGGACCGGCCTCGCGTGCACCCGATCAGCTTTGTTTTGCTCGCGCCCGCTGCGCTACTGCTTTGTACTCTTTTCTTGGGGCCGGTGGTGTACGCAATCTACCTTGGGTTCACCAACCTGCAACTCATAGGCATCCACGCAGTCAACTACCGTTTTACCGGGCTTAGCAATGTCGCGTTTCTTCTGAGCGATGCGGTCTTTTATAGATCTCTGTGGCTCACGGTCATCTTCGTTGTCGGCTCCGGCGCAATCGCAACGACCTTACTTGGGCTTATCTTGGCTCTGGCGCTGCAGAACTGCATGGCACCGATCAGATGGATCACGAGCGCCGCGGCCATCCTCGCCTGGACGCTGCCTCCGACAACAATTGCCTTTCTCTGGATGGCGACCAGCACGCAGTCGGGCCTCATTGCGATGCTGGCCGGCAATATGCGCCTGGACCTGCTATACAAGTACTCGATGTTGGTGGTTTCCACTGCCAACGCCTGGTCATTGGCCGGCCTCGCGATGACCATGTTTTCTGCTGCACTTCGCAACATACCCGGCGACCTGATGGAAGCCGCCCAACTGGAGGGTGCCTCGCCAGTCCAGTCTTTGATGCGGATAACTTTGCCGATGCTGAAGCCGACCATCGTTACCTGTGCTCTGCTGATGATGTTGATGACGTTTGGCAATTTCACCTTGATATATCTGATGACAGGCGGAGGACCGGGCAACGACACCAACATACTACCCGTGTATACCTACCTGCAGGGTTTCAAATTCCACAATCTCGGCTACGCCGCTCTCCTGGGCAATGTCATGGTACTCCTGTCGGCGTTCCTCGGCGGTCTGTTCGTTTGGGCAACCAAGACTCGTCGCCAGGTACTCCAATAAATGCCTGTCGATTCTCCAGGGAAAAAGGGAACTGTAATGCAGACAACCTTAGTCGAGCGCACTTCAAACCCACCACCAGGGCAGAAGGCTAACAGACCGAACAAGATTACGGCAGATCGCGTTGTCAGCAATTCCACCGCACTGGTGCTGGCGGTGTTCTTCGTGTTGCCCATGCTGTGGATGGTGCTCGCTTCAGTCGATCATGGTGCGACGAACCAGCTAAGGGCCCCGGACTTGACGGCGGAGCACTACTGGGTTGCTATCCAAGCCGACAATCTTGCTGCGCTCGGAAATAGCCTACTCATATCGACAGTCGCCACCGTGGTTGGTACGGCAGCCGCGTTCATCGCCGCTTATGTATTTTCGAAGCACACCATTCCGTTCAAAAATCCACTCCTGCTGACCGTACTGTTCCTCTCCGGCGTACCGATCTCGATTTTGATCGTGCCCGTCTACAAAATGTTCTCAACGTTAGGATGGCTGTCCATTATCCCAACGGGGATCTTGCTCGGAGTAACCGCTATTCCGTTCCAAATTTACCAGTTGAAGAACTTTGTGGACGCGGTGCCGCCAGAGCTTGAGGAGGCAGCCGCGCTTGAGCAAGCCAGCACACTTCAGATACTGTTTCGTGTAATACTGCCCCTGACCAAACCAGGTCTCGCTTCTTCTGCGATTTTCGGTTTCGTTAACGCATGGGGAAACTTTCTGATGCCAGTGGTTCTCATCAACAAACTGGCTGATCAACCAGCACCAGTGCACCTCTTCGGATTCATGGGCTCAAACTCGATCGACTATGGTGCCATAGCCGCCTATTCCATTGTCTACTCTTTCCCGATCATCATCCTGTTTCTGGCAATGTCTCGCCAATTCAAAGCAGGCTTCTCTCTAGGAGGCGCAGTAAAATAGCCGCGCTTCACGACTCTCAACTCACGAGACAGAAATTGCCCGAGCCTATGTCGTTGCGGCTGGAGTCCACAGGACCCCGGCGGGCCAAGTTCAGCACGAACGAATTCCGTGCAGATCAGGGCTGATCTTGATGAAACTCGGCATTTACCTGCACGGCGATTTCGCGGGCGAAATCCGCATGGTTGCTTGCCACACAGCTGTGCCAGTCCGCTTCCCGACGGATGAGAGTTGACGACAGAGCTGCGCGCACTGAGTTTCAGGAGAAAACTGGATCGAGCGCACCGGACGCATAGCGCTTTGCCATCTCCGAAACAGGAAGGGGCGTAATGCGCTCAGCCATGCCGGCGGTGCCGAACTGCTCGAACCGCTCCCTGCAAAGCTTGGTGAGCGCCGCCATTGCCGGCTTCAGATATTTACGCGGATCAAATTCGCTCGGATCTTCCTGCAAGATCCGGCGAATTTGCCCCGTCATCGCCATCCGGCCATCAGTGTCGATGTTGACCTTGCGCACGCCATTCTTGATGCCGCGCTGGATCTCTTCGACCGGCACACCCCAGGTGGGCTTCATCCGGCCGCCATATTTATTGATGATCTCCTGCAGTTCGAACGGAACCGACGACGACCCGTGCATCACGAGATGCGTATTCGGCAGCTTGCTGTGAATCTCCTCGATCACGTTCATCGCCAGCACCGAACCATCGGGCTTGCGCGTGAACTTATAGGCGCCGTGCGAAGTTCCCATGGCAATCGCCAGTGCATCGACGCGTGTTTCGCGCACGAATTTCACAGCCTCGTCCGGATTGGTCAACAACTGGTCGTGCGACAGCTTGCCTTGCGCGCCATGTCCGTCCTCAGCCTCTCCCATGCCAGTCTCGAGAGAACCAAGTACACCAAGTTCGCCTTCGACGGAAATGCCGCCGAGATGCGCCATCTCAGTCACTCTCCGGGTCACGCCGACATTGTAGTCCCAATCGGCCGGTGTCTTCGCATCCGCTTTGAGCGAGCCGTCCATCATGACCGAAGTGAAGCCCGCCTGGATCGCCGTCATGCAGCTCGCCGGGTCGTTGCCGTGGTCGAGATGCACGCAAACCGGGATGTGAGGATAGATTTCGACGACCGCATCCATCATGTGCTTGAGCATGATGTCATTGGCATAAGCACGCGCGCCGCGTGATGCCTGGATGATGACAGGAGCATCAGCCGCATCCGCGGCCTCCATGATGGCCAGTGCCTGCTCCATGTTGTTGATGTTGAAGGCGGGGACGCCGTAACCTTGCTCCGCAGCATGGTCGAGCAACTGCCTCAGCGTGATGCGTGCCATCCGAAACTCCGTTTTGTTTGTTGTCAAAATAACGCACCAAGACCGTCGAACGCGTCGCAAAGCTCACTTTTGCCGGTGAATTAAGCGTTCAGCACCCGACCGTAGGCATCGAGCACGGCTTCCTTCATGGTTTCGGAAACGGTCGGATGCGGGAAGATGGTGTGCATCAGCTCCTCTTCCGTGGTCTCGAGGTTCATGGCGACGACGAAGCCCTGGATGAGTTCGGTGACTTCGGCACCGACCATGTGGGCGCCGAGCAATTCGCCGGTCTTCTTGTCGAAGATCACCTTGCAGAGACCCTGATCTTCGCCGAGCGCGATCGCCTTACCGTTGGCGGCAAAGGAGAAGCGGCCGACGCGGACGTCGCGGCCGGCTTCTTTGGCCTTGGCTTCCGTCAGACCGACGGAGGCGACCTGCGGGTTGCAGTAGGTGCAGCCCGGGACCTTGCCCTTGTCGGTCGGATGGACGTTCGGCAGGCCGGCGATCTTCTCGACGCAGACGACGCCCTCGTGCTCGGCCTTGTGAGCGAGCATCGGCGGGCCGGCGACGTCGCCAATGGCATAGATGCCAGCGACATTGGTCTTGCCGTAGCCGTCGATGACGACACAGCCGCGATCCGTCTTGACGCCGACAGCCTCGAGGCCGAGGTTTTCGATGTTGCCCTGGACGCCTACAGCCGAGATCATCCGGTCGGCCGTGATCTGCTGGACCTTTCCATCAGACGTCTCGACATGCGCGGTGATGCTGTTGGCAGATTTCTCGACCTTGGCAACCTTAGCGCTCGTGAAGATCTTCAAGCCACGCTTTTCCAACTGCTTGCGAGCGATCGCGGTGACTTCGGCATCCTCGACTGGCATGATAGTGGGCATGACTTCGACGACGGTGACGTCGACGCCCATGGAGCGGTAGAAGCTTGCGAACTCGATGCCAATCGCGCCCGAGCCCATGACGATCAGGGACTTCGGCAGCACATCGGGCTTCAGGGCCTCGAAATAGGTCCAGATCAGCTTACCATCCGGCTCGATGCCCGGCAGGGCGCGGGGACGCGCACCTGTGGCAACAATGATATGCTTGGCGGTGTAGGTGCCCTCGCCTTTGACGCCCTTCGGCACAGGATGCTGCGGCTCGACCACCGGCTTTGACGACTTGCCGACGACGATTTCGCCCGGCTTGGTAATCTTGGCTTCACCCCAGATCACGTCGACCTTGTTCTTCTTCATCAGAAAGCCAACACCGCCGTTGAGGCGTGCCGACACACCGCGCGAGCGGGCAACCACGGCCTTCACGTCGGCGCTCATCTTGCCCTCGAGCACGAGGCCGTAGTCCTTGGCGTGATTGGCGTGGTCGAGAATTTCGGCCGAGCGAAGCAGAGCCTTGGTGGGGATGCAGCCCCAGTTCAGGCAGATGCCACCCAGATGCTCGCGTTCCACAATCGCGGTCTTGAGGCCCAGCTGGCTGGCACGCACGGCGGCGACATAGCCTCCGGGGCCGGAGCCAATGATGATGACGTCGTAGGACATCTGCTTTCCTTGAAAAATTTGGGGGATCCGGCATGACACCCGTCATGACCGAGACCCCCCGAGGCCTGGGAGGAAACTAGATCAGCATGCTCATCGGGTTTTCGATGAGCGCTCGAAACTTTCCAAGGAGCTCTGCGCCAAGCGCACCATCTACCGCACGATGGTCGGTTGACATCGTAACGGTCATCACTGTTGCAGTCGACAAGTCGCCCTGTGCGTTGACGACTGGCCTTTTCTCCCCGGAGCCGACGGCCAGGATGGTTGAATGAGGAGGATTGATGATTGCTGCGAATTCCTTCACTCCGAACATGCCGAGGTTGGATATCGCACCGGTACCGCCCTGATATTCGCCAGGTCTCAATTTGCCTGACTTTGCGCGCGCAGCAAGATCCTTCATCTCGTTGGAGATGATCGAAAGCGTTTTAGATTCCGCATGTCGAATGATCGGTGTAACTAGACCGCCAGGCACGGATACGGCAACGCCCACGTCCACAGAACGATGCCGTACCAGATTTTCTTCCGTCCACGAAACATTCGCGTCGGGCGTTGATCCAAGCGCCAGTGCGTAAGCCTTGATGACCATGTCATTGACCGACAGCTTGTAGCGAGGCGTGCCGTCCGCCACTGGTGCAGACGCGTTCAGCTCAGTTCGCAGCTTGAGTAGAGCATCGATATGGCAATCAACCGAAAGGTAGAAATGCGGGATCGTTGTCTTTGCTTCAAGCAGTCGTCGTGCGATCGTTCTCCTCATTGGACTATGAGGTTGCAGGTCGAACGTGCCCTCGGTGAACTGCTTCAGAGCACTGGCTGACGAAGGTTCCAAACCAGGAGTTTCGGTTGTCGTGGGCGCTGCCGGCGCTGCAGGGAGCTCTGCAACACGAGTCTTTGAAACATCGGCACTGACGATCCTACCGTGCGGGCCGCTTCCGGTAAGTGATGAAAGATCGACGCCGCATTCTCGGGCAAGACGCCTTGCTAACGGGGTCGCGCGAATTGCGCTGCAGTGATCCACCGACGCCTCATGGCTTCTCGCCTCGACCAGATCGACGATAAAGGCCGCCGAAGGTGCGGCCTTTCCGGTCGTGGGCGGAGTAGATGGCTCAGGCGCGGCAAGATATTCCTCGCCGTCCTCGTAAACCCAAGCCACTGCCGATCCTACTGCGATATCCACGCCTTCTTCGCCTGTGACATTTCGAAGGATGCCTGCAGCAGGAGAATCTATTTCCATTGCCGCCTTGTCTGTTTCGATCTCAAAAAGGACGGCGCCCTTCGCAACCTGATCGCCTTCCTTGAAGAACCACTTCGAAATCTTGCCGGTCGCCATATCCATGTCGACCTTGGGGAGAATGATTTCTGTTGCCATTCTATCTCGCCCCCCTCACAAGATCCCGCGCTGCATTCAAAATGTCTGGGATTTGTGGAACGGCAGCCTTCTCAAGCTCCGGGTTGTACGGAATAGGCGTTTCGGACCCGCCGAGGCGGACGATCGGTGCATCCAGGTAATCGAAGGCGTCGCTTTCGGCGATCATTGCACTTATTTCCGCGCCGACGCCGAGCGTTTTGACGCCCTCATAGACACAAAGAAGCCTGGTCGTCTTCTTGACGCTTGCAATCACTGTTTCCCTGTCGATCGGCCGCACCGAACGAAGGTCGATTACTTCGATGTCGATGTCTTCCGCAGCCAGCTGTTCGGCGGCGTCGAGCGCCTTATGGACCATGATCGACGTCGCGACGATCGTGAGATCTTTACCCTGTCGACGGATCTCTGCCTTATCGAGAGGAACCGTGTAGTGACCTTCCGGAACCGGTCCCTTCATTTTGTAGAGAAGCTTGTGCTCGAAGATCATGACCGGATCGGGATCGGCGACAGCAGCAAGCAGCATCCCTTTGACATCGTGTGGCGTCGCGGGCTGGATGACCTTCAAGCCCGGCACATGTCCCAACCAGGCTTCGAGGCTCTGGCTATGCTGAGCAGCCGCTCCGGTCCCCGAACCGGCCGGAAACCGCATAACAACCGGCACCGACACTTCGCCGCCGAGCATATAGCGCATCTTGGCAGCCTGATTGACGATTTGCTCCATCGCGAGTGCTGCGAAATCAGAGAATTGAAACTCGAAAATTGGTCTCAATCCTGTCATCGCGGCACCAACGGCGACGCCGGCACCACCAAGCTCAGAGATCGGAGTGTCCATCACGCGGTCCGGGCCGAATCTATCCACAAGATCGCCTGTCACCTGAAAAGCGCCACCGTAAACGCCGATGTCTTCGCCCATCAGAATGACGCGCTCATCCGCTTCCATCGCGATCGCCATGGCTTCCTGGATAGCCTGGGAGTAGCTGAGTTCTCGAACACCGGTGTCCATTTATGCGTGCTCCGTATAAACATTCTCAGCCAAGTCTGCGACGCCAGGCGCCGGACTTGTCTTGGCGAATTCGATGCCTGCCGCGATCTCATCGCGAACCGACTGCCGGATTGCCTCGAGCTCTGCGTTATTTGCGAAACCGAATTCCTGGAGTTGCGCTTCGAACCGGACGATAGGATCTCGGTTGCTCATCCAGTCGTCGATTTCGTCTTTCGTGCGATAGCGGTTTCGGTCGCTTTTGGAGTGGCCGCGATAACGATAGGTCTTGCACTCGATGAGCGATGGCCCCTCGCCGCGCTTCGCACGTTCGACGGCATTGTGAGTGGCTTCGGCCACGTCGGAGAGCACATTGCCGTCGACGATTACGCCCGGCATGCTGTAGGCACTGGCGCGGTCGGCGATATTGGCAACCGCTGTCGAGCGCGCGGTCGAGGTCGACATGCCGTAGCCGTTATTTTCACAGACGAAGATGACGGGAAGCTTCCAGACGGCAGCCATGTTCAATGCTTCATGGAATGCGCCTTCGTTGTTTGCGCCGTCACCGAAGAAGCAGACGACAACCTTTCCGGTGTTTAGGCGCTTGGACGTGAGGGCCGCACCGACGGCAATGGGTAATCCGCCCCCGACGATTCCGTTTGCGCCGAGGTTGCCCGTCGTTACGTCAGCAATGTGCATCGAGCCGCCGCGGCCAGCGCAGTAGCCAGTCGTCTTGCCGAAGAACTCCGCGAACATGCGTTTGACATCCGCGCCCTTGGCGATGCAGTGCCCGTGGCCTCGATGGGTCGAGGTGATCTGATCCTGTTGCGTCAGCGGGAGACAAACACCCATGGCGCTTGCTTCCTGCCCAATCGACAGATGCATCGTCCCATGGATGAGACCACGCGTGTAGCTTTCCTCAGCGCCTTCTTCGAACTGACGGATGAGGTGCATCTTCCGAAGAGCGTCCAGCAACTGCTCGCGGGTATATTGTCTATAGATGAAGGGCAAATTGCTGGTCTCGGCACTCTTTACTGCTCTTGCTGAGTTCGCCATTTAAGCCTCCCTGCCGTAAACAAGGGCGTCTTGCCGGGCGCGCAAAGCGGCAAGGCGAGAGCCTTCTGCGACCGATGCGTTGTTGTAGGTAATCAACTCGCCCTTCTTGATAGGCGCGGTGACCTTGCCGCCCTGCAGCATGCCGCAGGGAATTGCGGAGGCGCTTCGAGCTTCAGGAGCGGTCATGATCCACGCGCGGTAGCAGTACTCGCCAATTGCATCGAGCTTATCGCCGGGCTGAAGATCTTTCTTGGCCACCGCACATACCTCTGCCACGGGGGTGGAAAGAGGAACCATGTCTGGTTTTCCATAGAGGACGACGCGGGCGCACGTGAGGGGGACCTCCAGCGAGGTCAGATGGTATGGCCGGTGGAAGGTGAAATACGGCCCCTTCCCCATCTTCAGATCTTCCATCCGCTCCGAGATCCGGGGATGGGACATGTCAGCAACAACGAAGACGCCAGGGGCCACACCCTTGCCGATGGAATAATCGACAACACCAACTTTCGTGAGGACGCCGCCATCCTTTTCAGGCACCAGCACCGACGATAGCTGGTCAAGCGTGGCCGCCGGCCCGTGCATGCCAGGTTTATCCGGTACAAGACCCGTTGCATTTGCAATCGCGGCCATTTCCACCATCGTCTTTGAGCCGTCCACGAATTCGACAAGCATGCGAACGTTCATGTTTCGGCGCGCCGCTTCTTCGGCGTATTGATGCGGGACCGCGTCAATGTTCAGAGGGTTGTTTTTGCCTTTGCCTGCCGCGACGATCGGATGGCCCATCGCTGAAACAAACTCGATCAATTCAATGCAGGACGATGGTTCGTCTCCAGCGCCGAGGGAGTAGGTCACTCCGAGCCGCTCGGCCTCGCTTTTAAGATAGGCGCCAATCGTAACGTCCGCTTCGACATTCATCATCACGAGGTGTTTGCCATGCTCCATGGCCGCCAGGCCGATTTCGGCGCCAACTGCCGGGACGCCGGTGGCATCGATAACGACATCGATCAGTCCGCTGTTCAGGATATTGGCGGAATCGGCCGTGATGGCGATCTTCCCAGCTTCAATCACGGAATTGAGTTGGTCAGCGCTCGCGGCATCGCGATGATGGCCATCGGCCCGGTAAGCGATATCAACGGCTTCGCGAGCACGGGCAACGTTGAGATCGCAGATCGCTCCGATCTCGATCCCGGGCATGTGAGCGACGCGGGTCACGATGTCGGTGCCCATCTCCCCACTGCCGATTAGGCCGATACGAATAGGCCTTCCCTCGGTTTCCCGACGCACGAGATCGCGTGCGAGCCCGGTTGGCGCAACATTAATGGGCATTCCATTCCTCCCAAATTCATTCGGGATGATTGGTAATGTACATTTGTTATTTCGTCAACACGTCTGTTCTTGTTTGATATCGAGCGAGGCTGAAAACAGCCGATTTTCATGGATGCAAAGAACTTTTATCTCAAAAACGAACATAATTTTGTGCTGGAGTGGGCGCGCGGACACGAGCCGGCACCAACGAGCTTGGCGCAGCCCCACGCAATTTTGCGCAGCTCTATTTCGACCAGGACAGAGCTGCCGAGGAACCTTTAAGGAGACGAAAAAATGTGGGGTCTAGCTAAGCTTGGCGTGCCCGCGCTCGGCGCCTGGTGCCATCAGGCTCAGCAGCGCACCGGCAGTCTGTTCGTCGGTCACAAAAATAGTCGGCCTGATTGTAACAAGCGAGGCACGAAGGGCCTCCAGTTTTTCTGGGCCTCCGGAAATCAGGATACGCTCGGGTGTGCGCCGCAGACGATCGAGGTTCACCGATATAACCCGAGAGTTGACTTCATGGTCGATGACGTTCCCATCCTTATCGATGAAGTTATAAAGAACGTCTCCAACAGCGCCAGCATCTATCAAGGAGCGGCGGTCTGCCTCGCTGAGATACCCGGTTCGATAGCTCGTCGTCAGCGCGGAGATGCCCCCGACCGACAGAAGTGCGACGTCCAGCTTATCGGCCATCTCAAAGACAGCGGCAAGACCGCATCTTTCCAGCAAAGCATGCTTCGTCTCCGGACTGTCGACGACTGCCGGTGCAGTTACCAGGAACCCTTCACCCTTGAAAAGCTCTGCGAACTGCCAGGCAAACTCTGCGGGATTAAAACGGCGGGCAGCAGAAATACCGCCGAGCAACGAGACGACGCGGAAGTCGTCGAGAGCGGTCCCAGCAATGAATGGCAACGTGTTGTAAAGGGTGCGCCCCCAACCTACGCCGACGATCATGCCCGAACGCATTAATCCTGTTATCAGCGTTCCCGCTGCCGCCGCGATTACCTTTGTCGGGTCACCGTCAGGATCAGCGAAGGGCGCAACGATTACTTGCTTTACCCCAAACGTCGTCTCCAGCTCCCTTTCCAGGGCGATCATATCGGAAAGCGGCGAGGATATTGTAACACGCACTTCGTTGCGGCGACGGGCTTCCGCAAGAAGTCGAACGACCATTACGCGATTGATGCCTAATTGAGCCGCAATGTCGTTCTGAGTGTAATTTTCTATATGGTAGAGCCACGCCACTCGCGCCCGCAGCCTTTCAGACTCGGTCTGAATCATGACGACTGGAGGCGTGGTCTGCATCTTTGCTTCCCTTCTAGCTGGCGCCAATAACAAACCGGGTTCAATCCCCGCGCAGTTACACTGGCGCCGTGTTCGTAATTTCGTGTCGTGTACAAGATTTATTGCTCAGTGGATAGATCGCGGTTGGTTACGAAGTGCCGGGATTGCAAACCGTTACAGCGCTGATGCCGTGCACAAATATTTGTCGTCTATGCTCGATGTTCGATCATTCGCCCAGAAAGCAGCACAAAAATCAGTTGACAGCCAAAGGATATGAACACATTGTAGTTTGCAATAGCAATTGTTCATTCCAACTGAGCGCTTGCTAGGATCGGGGCGGAGTGGAGGCCGCACCAAAACAGTCTTGCCTCCATTGGCATTCAACTGATTTATTCGGATTGGGAGGACTAACAACATGACGATCTTAAGTTCGGGCGTATCCCGCCGCGGATTCCTGAGGCATACCGCAGCTTTCGGGCTGGCAGCAGGCGCAGCCTCGGCCCTGAAGCTGCCCGCGTTTGCGCAATCGGGTCTGCCAGATGTCCAATCCGTTTTGGACAAGATTTCCGTAAAGGACTACGTCCGCGAGGACTACCGAAAGCTCTACAAAATGTCGGATGATCCACTGTGGGATCCGGCAAAGGACTGGATCCGTACGGTAGATTGGGAAAAGGTTCGCTCGGAGCAGAGCGGAAAAACCGTCAGATTTGCCGTAGGCGCCGCTGACCAGGAGTCTGCAGCCGAGGGGCTCAAGCCCTTTGAACAGTTGTCAGGCATCAAGGTAGAACTTGTTCCGATCCCCGACGACAGCTTCTACGACAAGGCGATTTCAGAATTCATTTCCGGGAACGCGTCCTTCGATGCTTTGCAGTTCTTCTCGCCTTGGCTTGGAGACTTTGCAGGTCCAGGCTTCCTCGCCGATCTCAGTGAGTATGCAGACAAATGGAAGCTGCCGTTAGATGACTTCTATGACACCTATCGTCTGAACTACGGCTACGTCGGCGGCAAGCTCGTCGGTATCCCGTTCGACTGCGACGTCCAGATGGTGCACCTGCGCAAATCGATCATGGAGAAAATTCTCGGCGGACCCATCGATCGTGCTCAATCTGTGCCGACCTACGACGAACTCATTCGCATTACTGCTGAAGCAAACAAGCTCGGGGGTGGCGTAGCCGGCGTGGGCCTGATGGCGGCACGCGGTTTCTGGGCAACTTACACCTGGGAGCATATCGCGGCACAAGCAGGTCTTTCGCTGTTTGACAATCAGTGGAACCCGCAGCTCACCAGTGATGCCGGTATGAAGGCTATGGACATCATCATGGCTCTTCAGAAAAACGCCATCGAAGGTGTTTCCGGTGCCGGCTGGGGTGAAAACCGTGCAGCCTGGCTTGGTGGCCAGGTCGCGGCAAACATAAGCTGGCAGGATAGCGGCACACAGGCCATGCGGCCGGATCAGTCGAAGATTGTCGATGATTTCGTTACGATCTACGAGCCCCGGATTTCAGGAGGCGTTTTCGCTCCACCGAATATTGCTGGGTCGACCTCTTGCGTTGCAGCCACGTCAAAGAACCCCGAGGGCGCGTTCCTAATGCTCGCGTTTCTCACGACTTCGTCGATCATGGCGATGAACGAAGCGAACGCGAATGGCGTTGCTCCGGGGTACCGATCTGTTCTCGCAAACGAGCGTCTTCGGGCGGTTAGCCAGCCCATGAAGGTCTGGGCGGACAGTCTGGAGCATGCATGGTGCGCTCCTCGCATTCCTGGGATGTTCGAAATGGAGCAGGCGCTCGGGAATGAAATCAACCGAGCGGTTACCGGTCAGATTTCAGCCAAGGAAGCCCTCGAGAACGGGCAAAAAGCTTGGAAGAGTATCCTGGAGAAGAACGGCTTCTCAAGTGGAAGCGCTCCGATCGCTTACTCGGACGTGGAGCCAGGCCTCTACGTGGGCAAGGGCAAGGCACTGCCTTTCTAAGATCATGACACATTCGGCTCAAAGACTTGAAACGGGGGCGGCGTTTGCCGCCTCCACCGCAAAGGTACCTGCTAGACCTCGGCCCCGTTCGGCTACGGCAAGGAAGGTCTTCCCGTATCTATTGGTTGGACCTGCCGTGGCCTACTTACTCGCGATTACCCTATATCCGGGTCTATTTGCGATGTACCAAAGCCTGTTCCTCGTCAAGTTCGTCAACTGGTCCTGGATCGGGCTCGGCAACTACACGCGGATCATCCAGGATCGCGAATTCTGGGCCGCTCTGGGAAACACCGCTATTATTGGCGGCATCTCCCTGGCCCTCCAATCCGTGATCGCGATGGCTGTGGCCTTTTTCTGTTACCGTGACCCTTTTGTGCGCGGCTGGCGCATCATTTTCCTGATGCCGATGTTGTTCATGCCCTCAGCGGTGGCATTCATCTGGAAGCTCGCATTCAATGATGGCCGGGTAATCTCCGATATCCTCATGTCGATTGGAGTGGTCTCCAACAATGTCGACTGGCTTTCATCGGTTTGGCTGGCCAGACTTACACTGATCGTAGCGGACGTGTGGCAGTGGACGCCCTTTCTTTTCATCATCTTCGTTGGCGCACTTCAGGGTCAGGACGAGGAAATCGAGGAAGCGGCCCGATTGGACGGGGCAAGCTGGAGCAGCATTTTCTGGAACATTTCACTGCCGATGATGAGGCCTATCATCGTGGTGGCCGTAACGCTGCGCGGCATCGACATCACAACAATGTTCACAAACGTCTACATCATGACCCAAGGCACACCAGGCGGTGCGACGGAGACGATGAGCTACTTCATCTATCGCCAAGGCTTCAGGATGTTCAATTTCGGATACGCGTCCGCGGCATCTGTGCTGATGCTGATCTTCACGATCGTAATCGCTCAAACTGTCGTTAAGCGCGCATTCAAATCTGGGAAATCATGAGATGGCTAGCATTCGAAAAAGCGGCGGTGAAAGCCTCCTTCTTCGCTACATCATACTTGTCGCATGGGCGCTCTTTTGTCTTGTTCCGATCCTGTGGTTCCTGACAATCGGCTTCAGACCAAGAACGGAAATCATCGTCCCAAGGCCGATCTACTGGCCGACGTGGAGCTTGGACGCCTGGCGCCTGCTCGTCAGCGACTGGCCAATCGCTTCCTATCTGCGAAACTCGCTCGTTGCGGTCGCGGGCTCTGTCGTCATCGATCTGCTGTTGGCTATTCCCGCAGCCTTCGCGCTGGCTCGATATGAGTTCCGCGGCAGAGAGGACATCGGTTTTTATATCCTGTCGACGCGTATGATGGCGCCTGCCATTGTTGCAGTGCCGATCTTCTTCCTGTTCAAGAACATGGGTTTGTTGGATTCCGTCTGGGCACTGATGCTCATTTACGCGGCTATCAACCTCAGCCTCGTCACCTGGATCATCCGAAGCTACATGCTTGATATTCCAAAGGAACTGGAAGACGCTGCCCGTACTGACGGCGCGGGAGACTTGACCATTCTTTGGGAAATAATGATCCCAGCGTGTCTGCCCGGCATCATAACGGCTGCTGTAATCGCCGCCATCTTCGCAATCAACGAATTTCTCTTCACCCTCCTCATCGCATCAACCTCGAAGGCTTACACGATGTCTGTTGCGCTCGCCAACTTCACCGGCGGCTCCGACGGGGTGATCTACAACGCAATCGCACTCGTCTCGTTCCTCGCATTCGCTCCGATCCTGATCCTCGTTGTCCTGATCCAGAAGCATCTCTCGCGTGGCCTGACGATGGGCGCTGTGAAAGGATAATTCCATGGCATCTATTGAACTAAAGAGCATCGTGAAGAGCTTCGGCTCATTCTTTGGCGTTCAGGACGTAACTCTCGATATCGCTGACGAGGAATTTCTGGTCCTTTTAGGCCCCTCGGGGTGCGGCAAGACCACGACGATGCGCATGATTGCTGGTCTGGAGCATCCAACGGGGGGCGAGATCCGCATCGGCGGCAACCTCATGAACGAAGTCGATGCCCGCGATCGGGACGTTGCCATGGTCTTCCAGGGCTATGCCCTCTACCCGAACATGTCGATCTACGAGAACATTCGGTTTCCTCTTAGAATGAGGCGCGTTCCAAAGGACAAGCATGATAGCCTCGTTCGTCGAGCCGCGGATATGGTTGAGCTTGGGCCGTTCCTCGAACGCAAACCTGGCGCGCTTTCAGGAGGCCAGAGGCAGCGTGCTGCGCTCGCACGTGCCATTGTTCGCCAGCCGCAAGTCTTCCTCATGGACGAGCCGCTTTCAAACCTCGATGCAAAGCTGCGTGCGAGCATGCGGGTCCAGATCAAACACATGCAGCGCGACCTGAAGGTGACTACAGTTTACGTGACGCACGACCAGATCGAGGCAATGACGCTTGCCGACCGAATCGTTATCATGAATAAAGGCATAATCCAGCAGATCGGGACCCCCGATGAGATCTATTCGAATCCCGCGAATACCTTTGTGGCGGGGTTCATCGGATCGCCGCCGATGAATTTGGTGTCGGGCCATGCACAAGATGGAACTTTCTCGGCCCCTGGCGTTAAAGTCGCCTGCCCTGCCAAGCTCTCCGGTCAGGTTACCCTCGGCTTTCGGCCGGAGGATTGCCGGATTGGTGGCGAGAATCTCCAAGGCACTGTCTACGGCGTCGAGCCCACCGGCGACATCACCTATCTGTCTGTCCGCTCTCCAGAAAAGACCTTTGAAATCAAAGCTGGCCGGGACTTCCGTGCAAAAATTGATTCAGCTGTGACGATCGGGTTTGATCCCAACCGGCTCTACTACTTCGACAGTGACGGCAACAGGGTCGGAGTTCAGTGATGGCGGCGACCTTTGATTTCAGCTCCGTCGGCTTTTACACCTTCGATGCTCTTTGCCGACCGGTCACGGAGATCCCGCGAGGGGGGCAAACCCTTTTCGTGGAAGACTTCACGCTGGCCGTATCCGGCGCGGCAGGTTCGGCTGCCATCGTGGCAGCCAAGTACGGCCTCCGGGTTCAAGCCGTCGGCGGAGTGGGCTATGATGACATGGGCGACTGGGTCCGCATGAAGCTCCAGTCTTTCGATGTAGATACTACAATGATGCGCCGCTACGAGGGTTACACAACATCCTCCTCGATCGTGACGACGCGGCCGAACGGTCAGCGACCAGCACTCCATAAGCGCGGCGCGACCGATGCTTTCTTCGTATCAGACTCGGAAATGGATCGAGTTCTTGACACAAAAATCCTGCATGTCGGTGGGGTCGGTCTGATGAATCGGATGGACGACTGTGGTCGTACCGCGGAAATCATGGCAGAAGCGCGCCGCCGCGGTGTGGTAACGACGCTTGACGTCTTCGCGTCAACGTCCGACGATCTCCCGAAGGTCGAAGCTCTCTTGCCTTACACCGACTATTTTCTTCCCTCTGAAGAGGAAGCGCAGGCGCTATCTGGATTAACCCACAACAAGGATCTGGCGGATTTCCTTCTCAGCAGAGGGGCGAAGTGCGTCATTCTGACTTTGGGAGCAGAGGGTGCGTACTACCATGACCAATCCGGCTTGGAGTTCCACTCTCCGGCATTCAAGGTCGACGTGAAGTGCACTTGCGGGTGCGGCGATTGCTTCAATGGCGGTTTCGCCAGCGGTTTGGTAAAAGGACTGTCTGCTCGGGATGCGGTCGAGCTCGGCCAAGCGTCTTCCGCGTTAAACGCCACCGGCCTTGGAAGTCAGGCGGGAGTGGTCGATTATGATGCGACTCGCGCATTTATTGAGAGGACACCTAGGCGCGGATTGGGCTATGATATTGCTGCTCTGACAGGGGTGCAATGAGGCAAGAGGGTAGGTCGGGATGTCGCCAGAATTTGCTCCACAGACGACGCAGCTCAAAGACGCGTTGAGGGTGTTGCGCTATACCCTGCGAAAAGGTCGCGATACGGTAAAGGAGACTGCGCCGCGTCGACTCCCGGCGCCCGCATCGGGCATAGCCCTTTCCGCTCTTAACGAGATTGAGATCCTGGCTCGCAACGTTGATCATTTTGTCTGCAATGTTGCTCACTCCGTCCTCGGCGACTCGACCACGAATTTGGCAAGTCTACGCGAAATCAGTGTTTCTTCGCGGCCGGAACACGAGTTTTCGGTCGCTTATTACGAAACGATGAAACTCGTATTGAGCCATATTGGCGCAAGAAGAGCGCTCGTCAATCAAAGTGCCGGCCGACGAGCCTTCGCGCGCCTTGCGGGCTCTCAGGACGTTTTCGAGCTGGCGGCTCAGCTGACACTGGAGCTTGCCGATGACGGATCGATAGCAATAGATAAGTTGGACGAACGTTCGGCAGTCACGCGTACCGGAACGAACGTGGTTGCCGTTTTTGCAGGGCTGCTCTCAATGCTGGCGCAATCAGAGGATGTCAGCAGAGAGGCGATGATTTCTGCCGCAACCGAGCTTGCTATCGCTCTTCAAGAAAAGGTCTTGGATCTATATCATAAGAGAGATATTTCGGCTCTGGCCTCGCTTTTTGAACGGAGCGCGATCCATGTTTGATCTATCGCGATCAATCGATAATCTTCCTCGAACCAACAAGCCGCTCAGAGTTTCGGTCAGGCAGCTTCATTGGTTCAAGGCTGCGTTTCACTCACACGCCACGTTTTGTGGCGAGGCGATGGGTTGCGAATTTGTCGTTGACGACATCAAGCTCGCTGGAGCATTTGTTCGCTGGCTGGAAAGCATTGATCGTCAGAAACCAAAGGAGAAGGAACAGCGACGCGACTTTTTTCAGTTTGCTCCGTCTCTTGTATTGCGCGAACTCGTCGGAGACCTGCCGATCAAGGCCACATGTCCTCCCGCAAGCGTTGATCCCAAATCGGCAGCGGCGTTTTGGCCGGAAGGATATGTGGCTGCGACATTTTGCTTGACGGTTTATGCTGCGACGATGGATCAGGAATTTCATCTAGACGTCCATGTGAGCCAGATGGTTGATGATCTTCGAAGCTGGTGGTCCTTTCGGGAGAATGCCAACG
The DNA here is from genome assembly GCF_050644135.1 of Rhizobium sp. YTU87027. NCBI lineage: Bacteria > Pseudomonadati > Pseudomonadota > Alphaproteobacteria > Hyphomicrobiales > Rhizobiaceae > Rhizobium > Rhizobium sp. YTU87027. Next base: position 112,780 of record NZ_CP098443.1, read on the forward strand.
AGGACTCGAACTATGCAGCAGGCTTTTTCCAGTTGTTGCTGGGCAACGAACCCAATTGGTGGATGCCAAGCAATTTCAGCGCTCGCACCCGCTCCGCTGGCGACGAAGATAGCGCTGCGGTTCTCTCGCCCGAGGTGTGATGACAGCTGGTGAGTTGTGCCATGGACCTTTTTTGTCAGCTGAATCTGTTGGCGATAATTGGTTCGAGCGTTCGCCTGACACGGTTCTGAACCCGCACCCCCGCCGCGTTGCAAACGCCATTTAAGTCCTTCGAGCTCTGCGAGTCTTCAACTTGAAGGCAAGACCAATCAGCTCGTCGGGTTTTGCGACGCGGCATGTTGCGCAGGACCAATCGAGGTCAGTCGCGCAATTGCTGGCTCAATCGGAAAACGTCGGCCACTTCCCCAATGCTCAACAAACTTGCCGTCACGAAACTTTATGAGTGCGTGGAATTAGAGGTGATGTGTTTCCCGGTGGGCGCAATTCCGAGATATTCTCCTCAATGGGTTCCGGTGTAGATGAGACACCAGCTTGGCGCGGTGTCCGTATGCGCCGCCTACATCCCATTGATTCCGTGTGTTTCTGAGCATTGAGGTTTCTGCCACAAGGTTTTCGGCAAGGCTGGAGATTTGGCATGGCGGATGGTGAAGGATTTGTCGGGCGATGCGAAGTTGTGGAGCCTCGTCGTGGAAACCGACGATGGCCCGATGCTGTGAAGGCGCGGATTGTTGCGGAGAGCCTTCAGCCTGGAGTTAGGGTCGCTGACGTTGCGCGTCGTCATGATCTCGTTGCGCATCAACTTTCTTGCTGGCGACGACAAGCACGTCAGGGTCTTCTGGCGCTGCCTGCCGAACTGATGCCAGCCATTGAGGACGGGCCTATCGAACCCGCCTTTGTGCCACTTGCGATTACGACGGAGCCGAAGACGGCTACCGATGCTTTGCCGATCCCGGATCCGGTCGCGGCCGCTTCGCAGATCGTGACAGTAGAAATAGGCGCAGACCTCGTGGTGAGGGTTCCCGGCGATGTGCCGGTTGATCGGGTTGCAGCCTTGGTGCGTGCGATGCGAGGGACGGCGTGATCGTCGCGGGCCAACGATTACCGATCCTGATCGCGACGCGGCCGGTGGACTTCCGCTGTGGCCATCAGGCGCTGGCATTGATGGTTGAGACCGAATTGAAGCTTGATCCGCATTCCGGGGTGACGGTGATCTTCCGGTCGAAGCGCGGGGATCGCCTAAAAATCCTGGTATGGGATGGCACCGGAATGGTGCTGATCTACAAGGTTTTGGAGCAAGGAAACTTTGCTTGGCCCAAGGTGCAGGATGGAACGATGCGTCTTTCTCGGGCTCAATACGAAGCCTTGTTCGAAGGGCTTGATTGGCGACGGGTTATGGCGCAACGGGTAACAGCGCCGACTGCGGCAGGATGACTCAGCCACCCTATTTTGGCATTGTTTTATTGGGTTTTTCTGCTTCGATTTGCTATGAAGACGCATGTCTTCGGCCATTGATCTCAGCCAGTTCCCGGACCTTCCTCCCGAGGTATTGAAAGCCTTTGCGGCGGTGCAGTTCGAGCTGTCGGTCGAGCGTGCGGCACGTCAGCATGAGCAGGCGGTGGTGGCCGAGAAGGACGCCTTCATCACCGAGCTGAAGCAGCTGATCGAGAAGCTTGAGGGCCAGGTTCAGGACTATCGGCGTACGAAGTTCGGACCGAAATCGGAAAAACTCGATCCGACGCAGATGGAACTGGCGCTGGAAGATCTTGAGACGGCAATTGCCGAAACACAGGCCCAGATCGCCTTCGTCGAGGAAAAGATCGCGGCCAGCGCAGTTGATCCCGCAAAGGCTGTTCCTCGCAAGGAGCGCAAAACACGCGCGCTGCCGCAGGGCCTGCCGCGGGTCGAGCGGGTGATCGAGCCCGACAGCATTGCTTGCCCCTGTGGTTGCGGCAACATGGTTCGGATCGGCGAAGATCGGACGGAACGGCTCGATCAAATTCCGGCGTGCTACCAGGTGATCGTCACGATCCGCCCGAAATACGCCTGCCCCAAGGGTCGCACGGGCGTGGTTCAGGCCAGGGCGCCGGCACATCTGCTGGAAGGCAGCTGGCCGACGGAAGCCCTGTTGGCGCAGATTGCCGTGTCGAAGCATTCCGAACACATGCCGCTGAACCGTCAGGCGGCAGTCATGGCCCGACACGGAGTGCCGATCGACCGCACGGTCCTGGCAGATTGGATGGGTCGGACGGGTGCTGCGGTCGCGCCGGTGGTAGACCACATGGCCAAACGGCTGATGTCGGAAAGCGCGCGGCTCTATGTCGACGAGACCACGGCCCCGGTGTTGGATCCGGGACGCGGCAAGACGAAAACCGGTTATCTCTGGGCTATTCTGCGCGACGACCGCGGTTGGAACGGATCTGCGCCGCCGGGCGTAGTGTTCCATTATCGGCCTGGGCGCAAAGGCGAATATGCCGCAGAAATCCTCGATGGCTTCAACGGCACGATCCAGGTCGATGCCTACGGTGGCTATTCGCACCTTGCTACGCCAGACCGCACGGGCGGCGATCCGTTGAAGCTGGCCTTCTGCTGGGCGCATGGCCGCAGAAAACTGATCAAGGCCAAGCCCAAGAAGGGGTCGCCCATCGTCGACGAGGCGCTGTTGCGCATCGCCGCCCTCTACAAGATCGAGGACAGCATCCGCGGTTGTGATCCCGATCATCGCCGGGCTGTCCGCCAGAACCTGTCCCGCCCACTGGTGGACGAGTTCTTCACCTGGTTGGCTCAGGCCGCGCGCGTCTCACGCAAGTCCGACGTCGGCGAAGCCATGGCTTACATGCTCAAACGTCAGGATGGCTTCCGGCTGTTCCTGGACGACGGCCGCGTCGACATTGACTCCAACCTGGTCGAAAACGCGATCAGAAGCCCGGCCATGAACCGCCGCAATGCGCTCTTTGCCGGTCATGATGAGGGCGGCCGCAATTGGGCCCGGTTTGCCAGTCTGATCGGCACATGCAAGATGAATGGCGTTGAACCATACGCCTACCTGCGCGATCTCTTCATCAGCCTCGCCAATGGCCACCTCGCCAAAGACATCGACGCCCTCATGCCATGGGCCTATGCGCAACCGACCAGCGCCTCATAGTGAGCTCGTCAGGGACTCTTCGATGAGCTCACGGGACATCCGCAAGCGATAGACCTGACCGTTGCAACCGCAAAATCAATGGGGTGGAGACGCCGCATACCGGTGTCCGGATGGTCGTCCGGCCCCATTGCTCTTTAAAGAGCAACTGCGAAGGTCACAGCATTTTTAAAGCTATTTTTACTAAATTTGCAGATGATCAAAACGTTCGGCAAACAATTTTGGAGGAAAAATGCGACACGCTATATTTTCCGCATTGCTTATGTTAACGTTTACATCAAGTGCATCCGCTGAGACACTTGGCGTTTCAGTAGCTGATCTCGACGAATTCAACACGACGCTTTTGAATGGGTTGCTGTCTCACGCGAAGGACAGTGCCGGACTGAAGGTCGTCACAAAGAACGCCAAAGGCGACAATGAGCTACAAAGGAAGCAGATTGAAGAACTCGCAGCCGACAAGGTCGATGCCCTTATCGTCCTCCTCTCCGATGGAGATCTAGGTGCACAACTAACTCCGGTGGCAGCAGCAGCCGGCATTCCGCTTGTCTACGTTAACAACGTGCCCGCAAATGTCGCGGATCTGCCGGACAATCAAACAGTCGTCGCCTCGGACGAAAAAGAATCAGGCTCGTTGCAAACGAAGGAAGTCTGCAAACTCCTCAACGGCAAGGGGCGGCTCGCCGTTCTGATGGGGGAGCCCTTTCATGCAGCTGCTCGTGCTCGCACGAAAGACATCGACGAGGTTATCGCTAGTCCGGAATGCGAAGGCCTGAAGGTGGTCGAACGTCAGGCGGCCTATTGGTCACCAGACTTCGCCGACGCCCAGGTGCAGGAGTGGATATCTGCAGGAGTCAAGTTCGATGCCGTCATCGCAAACAATGACGATATGGCGCTCGGAGCGATCCGTGCCCTGAAGCGTAACAACGTCGCGATGAAGGACGTGGTGGTGGCCGGTGTCGACGCGATCCAGCCCGCTCTGGCAGCAATGACTGAAGGCGACCTCGCAGTCACGGTTTTTCAAAATGCCGCCGGCCAGGGAGCCGGCGCTGTCGATGCTGCCGTCAAACTCATGAAGGGTGAAAAGATCCCGCGCGAAAACTACATTCCGTTCGAGCTCGTCACCCCACAAAATGTTGCCAACTACCTGCCAAGAAGCCAGTGATTTTGCGAGGATCTATGATGCATCTCTGGAACAAGCTCAGCATCCGTGCACAAATTACCGCCGGCTTCCTGCCCCTTATCCTTTTCATGAGTTTGCTATCCGCCAACGTAATGTCCGGCATGAGCGACCTCACTGCAATTTTCTCATCTTATCGGCAGACGGTCGGCGAAAGTCTGGGCATTTCCGATTACAGTGATCAGTTGCACGACATTCAAATGTCGGTCGAAGCCTTCCGCTCCAATCCCAATCAAGCCGCGATCGACCGTTTCAAGGCTGGCGTCCGCGCCTTTGAGGCAAACGATCCCCGTTTTGCCGACAATCAGGATCTGCAAGCCGCCCTGGTGCCAATTCGCCAGGAGATCGGAGCTTACAGCAATGCCTTCGACAAGATCGTCTCGCTTCAAGCTCGGCGTGATCTGTTGATATCAAAAGTGACGGAGTTCGGCCCCTGGACAAGCATTGCCCTGAACGACGTCATACGCAGCGCATGGCGTCAAAATGACCTGCAGCTGATGCATGCGACAGCCGCTACGCTCGAGGCGCTGAACCGCAGTCTCTATGCGTCGGAGCGGTTCGTACACGCCGATGACCTCGCTGCGTATGATATTGCTCAGGCCGCACTTAACGAGGCGGTGGCGCGAAACGACAGTGCCCTCAAGTTGGCAAAGAACGCCTTGCAGCAGAAAAGACTGCAAGGTGCAGGGCAGCTTATGCAGAACTACACCTCGCGTCTTGGTGAAATGCGGGATGTTTTGCAGGAAGCAAAGCGCGTGCGCGAGACAGAGCTCAATGAACTGGCACCTAAGATCTCGACGGGCTTCAAGTCCTTGCAGGCCTCCGTGGCCGCTACGCAGGCAAGCTTGGACGCGTCGGTTGGGAAAACGGTTTCAGCAGCATCAAGGGTAACACTCCTTGTCAGCGGCGCTCTGGTTGTCATCGGCCTGGTGCTTTCCTATTTCCTCGGCCGCTTGATTTCCATCGCCGTTCGAAAGATGGCAAAGTCGATGGAGCGTCTCGCGCACGGCGAGGAATTGACTGAATTCGAAGCAACCACGAACCAGCACGAACTTGGCGCGATGGCCCGGTCGTTGATGGTGTTTCAAGAAACGAAACGCGCAAAGACGGTCGCTGAACTCAACGCCGAGAATGCCCGTGCTGTGTCTGAAGAACAGCGTCTGCGTCAGGAAGCTGAACGTTCGGCCGATGCTGAAGCCATGGAGCAGGCCTTCAACGAAATCTCCAAGGGATTGGACGCACTTTCATCGGGTGATCTGACCGCGAGAGTTGGACAAGTCGACGCACGCTACCTTGCAATTCGCGATCGTTTCAACCACTCGATCGCAGCCCTCGAAAACGCTTTTGGTGCCGTTGTTCAATCCGTTGGCACGATACGGTCCGGCCTTGGCGAAATTTCCACGGCAACAAATGATCTCGCGCGGCGCACCGAACAGCAGGCAGCCTCTCTGGAGGAAACAGTCGCAGCGCTCGGCGAGGTCACTAGGGGCGTCAATGGCATGGCTGAAGGAGCGGGACGTGCGAACGATGCGGTTACCACCGCACGCACCAACGCCGAGACCGGCGGCGAGATCGTCAACCGGGCTATCGCTGCCATGACCGAAATCCAAAATTCGTCCTCGCGAATTGGCAATATTATCGGAGTTATTGACGAAATCGCATTCCAGACCAATCTCCTTGCCCTCAATGCCGGTGTCGAGGCGGCAAGGGCAGGAGAAGCCGGGAAGGGCTTTGCAGTCGTTGCCCAGGAAGTGCGAGAACTGGCACAGCGTTCCGCAAACGCCGCCAAGGAGATCAAGCAGTTGATCTCGACATCCACGGCGCAGGTCGACACGGGAGTAAAACTCGTCGGCGAATCTGGCGCATCCCTGGAGCAGATCGTCAAACAGGTGGGAGCGATGAGCGCGACGGTTACCGACATCGCCGTTTCCGCTCGCGAACAGGCGTTAAGCTTGCGGGAGGTGTCCGCCGCCGGCGATCAAATGGACAAGGTTACCCAACAGAACGCTGCCATGGTGGAGCAAACGACCGCGGCGGCAGAAAGCCTAACGCAGGAAACCGAGCGGCTCGCCACCCTGGTTCAGCAATTCAAGACGCGCAGTGTCGCCAAGACAACCACTCAAAGGTACGCACTGGCGTCATAGTCGCCAAGGACGGCTCGGCAGGCTATCGTCTGCCGAGCTGGCTCCCGCCCTTCCTGGAAAACCGCCCAAGCTGCCAACGCTTGCCGGCTTTCGTCCTCACAGTTGGAACGGATGCACCAACCTTCAGCACGACCGAGGGGTAGTTCCGGCACTCAGCCCGTGATCGCTGATGGAGATGATGGCCTTTTCGATGTCCTTGCCAACAGACCGCTTGTCGTTGAGGTGGCATAGGCGTGACAGCAGACAGCTAAGTGCTGGGTCAAATCGGACGACATTCACGCGGGTCAAGCGGTTCCACGCGAGGCCATGCCCGTGGCAACGATTTCGGGACAAGCAACTTTTCCCGAGAACGATCATGTCAGCAATGTTCTAAATTTCTGACGTTGCTCGTGCCCTCGACCTCCCTACCCGAGAACGATGTCACCTGAAGAGTTCTGAATAAGCTTAGACTCTCTCAGCGCTGTTCGCCCGAAATAGCGTCGAAACTCACGACTAAATTGCCAAGGACCGCTGTAGCCGACAACGGCGCTTATTTCTCCAATGCTTAGTTTCGCCGATCGTAACATGTCATGTGCGGCATGGAGGCGAGCAGCCTTAAGGTATTGGAGCGGGCTACACCCGAAAAGCGCATGGAAGTGACTGTGGTACGAAGAAAGGCTCAGCTGGGCCGACGCAGCAAGGGTAGAAACAGATATGCTTGCGCTGGCATTTTGCAAAATGGATTGTGCGGTCTTCAACACCTTGCCGCGTGTACCTTGGCAACGCAATCCGGCAACGATCGCGTCCCCGTCCTCTCGCTCTAGTATTCTCAGGTGAAGTTCCCGCATCAACAGGGGAATTAAAATCGCAGAATCGAGCGGGCTGTGAAGGGCCTGCAAAATCCGGTGAAGTAGCTCGCGGAGTGTTTCATCCACTTGTCCCATGGCATGGCAACTTGCCTGCCTTCGGGGAGCGCCTGGGCCGCGGAAATTGTCTATTTCTTCCGCGATCTCGATTGCCATCGGCTGCTCAAGTGTCACGTGCATTGCAAGGAGTGGCCTTGCCGCGCTCGCTTCGGCATCGATGCGAAATGCCATGGGTGCAGATGTCACCAAGTATCGGCTTCTATGGACGATGTAAACGTTAACATCCCATGTGAGGTGTTCCGCTCCCTGCAATAGAAAGAGGATGCCCGCGGGCTGAAGCCTTGGCAGATTCGAGATACTCGCATCGGCGCGAAATAATGAAATGCCAGGTGCTCGTGTCGAATTATATCCTCGCGCGGGCGCAAGCGCGGCGGCCAAGTCGGTTATGCGTTGAGGAACATCGATCATCGGACAACAGGTTAGCTTTTTCGCAGCGAGGTTCAACTCCCCAACCCCGCAAAATCGAGCGGTAGGTCTCAGCTATCCTCTTCCGTGCAGCCATGAAAATCCGGATGCCACGGATAGATTTCCGGTTGGCGGGGCGATTGTGACGGTTTGCTGGCAGGAATGCAAAAAGCGGCGGCTACCGCCTTGAGAGCAATCGGCCGATAGTGGTTCACCAAATCATGGCGATGCGTGTCCTTTGGCTCTTGCTTGGTACTCATTGAAGATCCGTCCAACTTGTTCCCCCTGTTTCTTCACAGACCGGCCGTGCTACCGGCGACAGAAAGCTTCCTCACCAGGAATGTTCATTCCGGCGACCGCTGCGATGTTCACCAGCCCCTGCCAGGTCACTGCTGGGCTGACGATATGAGCTCGATTGGCAGTTCCGAGAAGCAATGGGCCCAGCTCGGGTGCCGACAGGGCACAATGCAGGACGTCGCGGGCCGTCGTTGCTGCCTCTGCCGCGGAAAAAAGCAATATGTTTGGCGCACGGCCACCGCGTTTGCGTCCCAAAGCTTGCTCACCGAGCGCTGCCGTCAAAGCCTCCGCGACCGTGCTCGGACCGCGCACTTCCAATTGCGGCGCGTCGGAAAAGATCAAATGCCGTGCCGTCGCCATGATGGCCCTGTCCGGAGCCGCGTTCTCAAGGCTCTCGGGACCGTGGCACAGCGTGATCTTCGGCTCGAGCCCAAATGCGCAAACGTGACCTGCGGCAGCCACCGCGATCTCAGCAATCTGCTTGGACGAGGGTCGGCTATCGACAAAGAGATACGCGAGAAAGAGCGGTCGGTCGTCGACGACCAGAAGCGATAGAGCCGCAGCTGAGCGAACCCGCAATGTTGCGAGAATGGAGCTCAATTGGGCAAAGTGCCATTGAAATTGCCCGGATGTTCCGCAAACCATGCTGTCAGCCTTGCCGGATTCCACAAGACGGGCAGCAATTGCAGTATTGCGACAATCCCTGATGAAACCAGGGAGGTTCTTGATCTTCCAGCCAGATTCTATCGCTGCTTTGCGAGCGCACCATTGGTCCAGAAACTCGTGGTCGTTTTGCGCTTCGACCACCGCAAAATCGTCACCCACCCGAAGATCGATACCAGCGGCAACAAGCTTCCTTGCAATCTCGACCGTGGAACCAACTACCATCGGTACTGCGCACTTCGCCTCAAGCATAGCCTGAACGGCGCGCAAAACCCTCTCGTCGTGGCCCTCTGCAAAAATAACACGGCGCGTTGATCCGCGGGCCCTGTCGAACACCGCGGTCAAAAGCTTGCTTTGCGCAGGCAACGACATGCTATCCCCTTAGCCGGCGCGTCTGGATATATAGCGAGCCATATCCAGCATCCGCGCGGCAAATGCCCATTCGTTGTCATACCAGCCAAAGATCCTAAGAAGCCCGTTGGCCGACAGGGAGATTTCTGCCTCGCTGATGACCAGCGATTCAGGACGCCCGCGCATGTCGACGGAGACAAGTGGCTGATCGATCCAACCAAGAACAGGCGACGATGCCGCCGCGGCGCGTATGTCCTCAACCATGTCTTTCAGGCTTTTGCCATGACGCACGCCCACTGTCAGATCGATCGCCGACACGCTTGCTGTCGGAACCCGGATCGCTCGGGCTTCAATCAATCCGGCCAGATGCGGTAACACTTCGCTGAGCAGGCGATGGGCGCTCGTGGTAGTTGGCACCATGGAAAGGGCCGCCGCCCGGCTGCGGGCAAAATCGGCCCTTGGCTGATCGATCGTCGGCTGACTGCCGGTATAGCAATGGACCGTCGTCATCTGACCGCCCGTCACTCCGAAGAGCTCGTCCAATATCCGCAAGAGGGGGGCTAGCGCATTGGTCGTGCAGGATCCATTCGAGACGATCCGCTCGCCGTTGAAGCGCTCCTCGTTGGCGCCAAGAATCAGCGTGGCTTCTGCCTTGGACGCGGGTCCGGATATCAGGACTTGAGACGCTCCTGCTTCCAGGCAGCGGGCGGCGCGAAGGTCTGCGTCGACTGCTCCCGTGCAATCCAGGACAACATCGACACCATCGAGGTCGAATTCCTCGATATTTCGGCTATTCACATATCGGATCGAACGACCGCTAAGGCGAATCGCATCCTGGTCAACGATGACAGACCCGTTCCAGGGACCAAAGATACTGTCGTATTGAAACAGGTAGCCGCTGAGCTCAATTGCCGCTAGGTCGTTTATCAGGACGACCTCGATGCCCGATGCATCCAGAGCCTGGCGCAAAATCGTCCGGCCAATTCGACCAAAACCATTAATCGCAATGCGGGTTACGCGAGCCATCGCCCTGCCGTTCCTAGACGTCGACGTTAATTGCTACGCCTTTCGAAAGCGCCAGATCGACCGCGGCAGAGGCAACCGCCAGATCTTGAAGCCCAACGCCGGTGCCGTCGAAGAGCGTAATCTCGTCGGGCGACGAACGCCCAATTGCGGTGCCCGATATAACCGAGCCAATCTCGATAATATCGTCTTCGGCGATCAGCCCCTTCGCGATCGCGTGCTGGCACTCTCCGATTGAGACCGCTTGCGCGACCTCATCGGTGAAGAGCGTCGCTGCCGCCACCAGTTTTTCGTCAACCTCCTGCTTTCCTCTGGTATCGGTACCCATGCAGGCAAGATGAGTTCCTGGACGAATTTCGGATGCCTGGATGATCGGATTGAATGAAGAGGTAATGGTGATGATGACGTCGGCCTCGGAGGTCAGTCGATCGAGTTCCACTGCTTCAAACGGAATCCCGATTTCAGCGGCGACGGCTGCAAGCCGCGGCAGCATCTCAGGATGGAAGTTCCAGGCCACTATTCGCTCAAATTGCCGTTGACTGACGGCAGCCCGAAGCTGGAATGCAGCCTGATGACCAGCCCCGACCATCCCCAATACCTTGGCGTCGGCGCGGGCGAGGTGTTTGATCGAAATCGCGGACGCTGCTGCCGTACGAAACGCAGTCAGCAGGTTCGCGCCGACCACTGCACGGCATTTGCCGGTATCGGCATCGAAAAGGAACACGATCGACTGATGGTTGGTCAGGCCCCGCTCAACATTGTGGGGCCAGAAACCGCCAGCTTTCAGACCGAGAGCAAGTGTCTCCCGGTCGAACCCCGATTTGAAGCCGTAGAGTGCATCCTGGTGACCGATCGCCTCACGGATGACTGGAAAGTTGTATGCCGATTTCTTCGCCATCGAAGCAAAGACCTTCTCGACGGCATCAAAGCAGTCTGAGAGCGAGACCAGCTCGGATATCGCGTTCTCTGGAACAATTATCATCGCATCAACTTTCCGATTGTCAGTCCGTCCGTCAGTAGGCCTTGCCTCTCGCCGACACCGGCCAGAGGGTTTCGACCTTGCCGTTGCGTACCCCCACATACCAGTCGTGGATATTGCAGGTCGGGTCGCAGTGACCGGGAACGAGGCGAAGTTTCTCGTTGATCTTCAAGACGCCGTTTAGGTCTTCGATGACGCCGTGCTCATCCGTCGCCTTGACGTATTTGACGTCATCTCGGCCATAGACGAAAGGAAGACCGGAATCGACGGATTGAACCTTCAGGCCCGCGTCGCAAATGGCTTTGTCGGCTTTTGCGTGGCTCATCACGCTTGTAAGGATAAAAAGGGAATTTTCCCACTCGCCCTTGTCGATGCGTTTGCCATCCTTGTCGAGAATGCGACCGTAGTCGGCGTCCATGAAGGCGTAGCTTCCGCATTGCAGCTCATTGTAGACCCCGGAATTGCTTTCGAAGTAATAGCTGCCGGTGCCACCGCCGCTAACCAGCTCCGGTTTCAGGCCTGCAACGACCAAAGCGTCGACCGCGTCCTTGACCTGGGCAATGGCAGCATCGAGCTTTGCCTTGCGATCCTCATATTTGTCGATGTGTTGCATCGCGCCTTGGTAGGCCTGAATTCCCGCAAACCGAAGGCCGTTTGCTGCATCGATCGATCTTGCGAGCTCGACCACGGCTGCACTTGTCGAAACACCGCACCGTCCTGCACCAACATCGATCTCGACGAAGCAGTCGATGACGGTCGCGTGCTTCTCGGCGGCCTTGGACAGTTCCGTCACGTTGCCCAGATCGTCAACACAGACGATAATTCTCGACCCGTACTTCGGCAGACGTGCAAGACGGTCGATCTTGCCGGGATCCCGGACCTGATTGGACACCAGCACGTCTTTGATGCCACCACGAACAAATACTTCAGCCTCGGACACCTTCTGGCAGCAGACGCCGATAGCGCCGCCCAATTCTTCCTGAAGTCGCATGACGTCGACCGACTTGTGCATCTTGCCATGGGCGCGATGACGCATGTTGTGCGCCTTGGCGTAATCGCCCATCTTTCGGATGTTGCGTTCGAGAGCGTCCAGATCCAGGATCAGGCAGGGCGTCTGGATCTCATCGACGGACATGCCGGGCAGCGCGGGCACGTCATATCCAACTTCCAATTCGCTGATTTTCGTTTCCATGTTCATGCCAGTCCCCTTATTGCCATGGCAGCTTGTCGAGATCGACGTTGCCGCCGGTGATGACGACGCCGATGCGTTGACCGGCGAACAAGTCCCTGTTTTTCAAGATCGTTGCCAAGGGAACCGCGCTGGACGGTTCCATGACGATTTTCATGCGTTTCCAGATCAACTTCATGGCATCGACGATCTCGACTTCCGAGGCCGTCAAGATGTCGGCGACGTTGCTTTTCACAAAGTGCCATGTGAGATCCTTGAGAGGCACCTTAAGCCCGTCTGCCACGGTGTCGGGCGCATCATCGGCAATGATATGACCAGCCTTCAGGCTTCGATATGCGTCATCGGCCTGCTCCGGCTCGGCGGCATAGACCTTGACCCGCGGCGCAAGATTGGACACCGTCAGACAGGTGCCCGATACCATCCCGCCTCCGCCGATGGGCGCAATGATCGCGTCGAGATCATCGACCTGCTCTAGGAGCTCACGCGAGCATGTCGCCTGACCGGCGATCACCCGGGCATCGTTGTAGGGGTGCACGAATTCGGCGCCTGATTGAGCTACAACCTCGGCAAAAACGGCCTCTCTCGAGGTCGTCGAAGGCTCGCATTCCACGACGGTCCCGCCGTAGCCGCGCACTGCATCCTTCTTTGCCTGTGGCGCTGTCCGCGGCATGACGACCGTGCATGGGATTCCTCGCCGTCCCGCCGCGTAGGACAGACACGTTCCATGATTGCCCGAAGAGTGGGTTGCCACGCCCTTTCTGGCCTGTTCGTCACTCAATCCGAAGACAGCGTTTGACGCTCCGCGGGCCTTGAAGGCGCCGGCCTTTTGGAAGTTCTCGCATTTGAAATACAGCTGCGCGCCCACCAAGGAGTTGATGTATGCAGAAGTCAGCACTGGTGTCCGATGAATATGCGGCTCGATGCGCTGATGAGCCTCGAACATGTCGGAGATGGTGGGAATAAACATGTCGGAGATGGTAGGAATGTTCATCGGTGATACTCTCAGGCTGCAGTTCGAGTGGACGAGACGTCGCCGAGACGGAATACCTCTTGAGCGGCAGCGACACCGCAGCCCAAGCGGATTTTCAATCCAAGATCGGCCATGACCATCTCTGCTGTCGCTATGCCGGCAAGTGCCATCACGTCGGTCATGCTACCGAGGTGGCCGATACGGAAAACACGTCCCGCCACGTCTCCCAACCCGGCGCCGAATGCCACCTGATATTTCTGTGCGGCGTGAGTAACGATCGAGGCGGCGTCAAATCCGTCCGGCGTTTGCACCGCCGTGACGGTGTCGGAGTAGAGTTCCTCATTTTGCGCGCAAAGCTTGAGCCCCCAGGCTGCCACGGCAGCGCGGACACCCGAGGCGATACGCCGGTGGCGCTCAAAGACGTTGTCCAGCCCTTCCCCGAGGAGCATCTCCGTCGAGAGCTTGAGGCCATTGAGGAGGCCAACCGGAGGCGTGTAGGGGTAGCCGCTGGTTGGATAGCTCTTTGCCATGTCGCGGATATCGAAGAAGGTTCTCGGCAGGGTGGCTGTTTCGGCCGCCTTCATTGCTTTTGGTGAAAAAGCCAGAATCGCCAGGCCCGGCGGCAGCATGAAGCCCTTCTGAGAGCCGGTAACCGCAACGTCGACTTTCCATTCGTCCATGCGGAAATCCATCGAGGCAATGGAACTCACTCCATCGACGAGGAGAAGAGCCGGATGTTTTGCGGCGTCAAGGATGCGACGAACCGCGCTTACGTCAGACCTAACGCCCGTCGCGGTTTCGTTATGGGTGACGAGAACCGCTTTGATATCATGAGCTGTGTCAGCTCTTAATTTCTCTTCGTACTCGCCAAGTGGCACGCCACCATGCCAGGACGAGCGGATCGCATCGACACTCAGTCCGTGCCGCTGACACATGTCGATCCAACGGTGGCTGAACATCCCATAGCGGCCGGCGAGCACCCTGTCGCCAGGGTTGAGCAGGTTCGCGATCGCGGTTTCCCATCCGCCGGTGCCAGTGGATGGAAAAATGAAGATTTCAGCGCTTTTGGACTTCAGCACCTTTTTCACACCGGCCAATGCCGGCTGAAGAATCTCGCCGAACAGCGCTGAGCGGTGATCGATTGTCGGGATGTCACAGGCCCGGCGCAGCACTTCCGGCATATTGGTCGGGCCGGGAATAAACACTGGATTTGGCGTGTACATTTGGACCTCCTCAATGTGATTTCGTCTTTACTACCATGATGCTTTCATCCCGTATATTTTTTTGAAACCGTTTTTCAAAATGAATATGAAATGAAAATAAGCCTTTATATTCATAATGATATATTTTTTCATTGTGCAGAATTATTTTTCATTGCACTTTCTCAGAAAGGGTTTTTTGATTTGGCGGAGGTCAAACATGAAGGTTGCTGTGCGTCGACGGGGCCGCCCGAAGGGATTTAACGAGCCGCAGTCGCAGACCGTCATTCAGTCTTTGGATCGAGCGTTCGACGTCTTGGAGGCGCTTGCTTCGCCCGAAGGGCTGACGCTGTCAGAATTGGCTACCCACTTAAGCCAGTCGACAGCCACGATGCATCGTGTCCTTACGACGCTGGAGCGCCGCGACTATGTCGAGATAAGCCCGGATGGCCAAATCTGGCATATCGGACCGCAGGCCTACCGCCTCGGTGCGGCCTTCCTTCGGCGTACCAATGTGGTCGAACGGAGCCGGCCAGTCATGCGTGAATTGATGCTGGAGACTGGCGAGACCTCAAACCTCGGGATCGAGAAGAATGGAAACGTCCTCTTTGTCAGCCAGGTCGAAACACACGAGTCCATTCGTGCCTTTTTCCCGCCCGGCACGCTTTCGCCCTTGCATGCCTCTGGCATTGGCAAGGCTTTGCTTTCCTCCTACGACGAAGATCGGCTCACCGCCACCTTGAAAGGCCCAAGCCTCGAGCGCTTCACGGCCAACACCATACGGACGATCGGGCAACTGAAGGAGGAGTTGATCCTGACGCGAGAACGTGGCTATGCGTTGGATGACGAGGAACGTACAACCGGCATGCGTTGCGTCGCCGCGCCGGTGCTCAACGTGCATGGCGAAGCAGTTGCCGGTATTTCAGTGTCCGGTCCGACCCATCGGATGCCGGACAGAAAAATCGATTGGATCGGTCGGAGAGTTGCTGAAGCGGCCGACACGGTGTCAAAAAGGTTGGGCGCTTCGTAAATCGCCTAATGGCGATGAAAGTGTCGTGCCCCTATCCCCGCGCCCTGTCAAGCGCCCGAGGCTTTGGCCCGCCGGTTGCCCAATCGAGTAACTCGGCGGTATGAACAACTGGCAGGTTCGTTCCGGACCCAATCTGCATCATGCAGCCGATATTGCCGGCGCTGATGACGTCAGGGCGCACGACCTCGATCGAGGTTACCTTTTTAGATTTCAGTTGCTTCGATATTTCCGGCTGCATCAAATTATAGGTGCCGGCCGAGCCGCAGCAGATGTGCGCGTCTTTAGGCTCAAGCACCTCAAAGCCCGCACTTTTGAGCAGTTCTTTCGGCTGCGAGCGTATCTGCTGACCATGCTGCAGCGAGCACGCGGCATGGTAGGCAACGCGCAAGGGCTCTGCAAAGACGGCCTCTTGCAACCCACCAATCTCTGTCATGACTTCGGTGATGTCCTTGGCAAGGGCGGCAACGCGCGCGGCATCATCCGCCATCGGCGTGTTCAAAAACATGTGACCGTAGTCTTTCACGGTGGTGCCGCATCCGGAGGTATTGATGACGACGGCATCAATTCCAGCACCTTCGATCTCTCGAGTCAAAGCGACGATATTGGCGGCCGCCATCGCGTGGCTGTCATCGGTTCTGCCCATATGGTGAGTAAGCGCCCCACAGCAGCCGACGCCCTTTGGGATGACCACGTCACAGCCGTGGCGTGACAAAAGCCTGATGGTTGCATCATTTATATCGGTGTTGAGCGCGCGTTGGGCGCACCCGGCAAGCAGCGCGACCCTTTTGCGGCGCGGGCCCATGGCTGGAATGGTCTGGGGCCTGTCATTGGGGCTTGGTCGCGGAATGAAATCCGGCGCCATCTCCAACATGGCGCCAAGGCGGATATCCGGAACCATGCGGCGGAATGGACGCAAGAGCTTGGCACCGCGCAAGGCCCAACGAAACCGTGACGGATATGGAAGGAGTTGGGCCAGCAGCCAGCGCAACACCCGTTCATCCCACGGCCGTCGGTAATTCTCTTCGACATAGGCACGGGCGTGATCAATCAGATGCATATAATGTACGCCAGATGGGCAGGTCGTCATGCAGCTCAGACAACTCAGGCAGCGATCGATATGCTTTACCGTCTTTTCATCGGGCGTCTTGTTGTTCTCCAGCATATCCTTGATGAGATAAATTCTCCCGCGAGGGCTGTCCAGTTCGTCGCCCAGGACCTTATAGGTCGGGCACGTTGCCGTGCAAAAGCCACAATGGACGCAGGAACGGAGAATGTCGTTAGACCGGCGCATCGAAGGGTCGGCGAGTTGCGTGTCTGAGAAGTTCGTCTGCATTGCTAACTATCCATCAGCCCGGGATTGAGGATACCTGCCGGATCAAAGGTCTTGCGCAACGCGCAAGAGAGGCGGGAAACCGATTCAGATTCTCTCGGGAAAACCTTGATGCCCGATGCAGCACCTTTTCGTACCAGCCAGGCTTGTCCAGGGTGGGACACTCGTCGGATATCCTCAGACGATGCCTCGCCAGCATACCAGATCAGCCCCCCTCCCCAATCGAGCGATGCCGAACCGCCAAGCGCCTCCAAAGCAGAGGCAACCGTCGGTGCGTCCGTCGGCTTTACCAGGATGCGCCACACAGGAAGATCAGAATGAGCAAAGTGGCGAAGATCGCGCAGGTCGCGCCACAGACGCCTGCTTGCGGTCACGTCTTCGACATCGATTTCACTCTGGCGAAAAACACTCAACAAACGCTCGCGTCTATAGGCAACCTGTCGCGAAAAACCTTCGATCCGCAACCAGGCGGTACCTGATACGAAGGCCGCGCCTGACACCTCGAAAGGCGTCGAAAGAGCCGTAGCGAAGATACGACTTGCTTCGTCCAAGGAGACGTTCTTGAAGGCCAGGGTTTCCTCAGTCTCGGCAACCGGCAGAGTTTTCAGAGCGACCTCGGTCAGAACGCCGAGCGTTCCGTATGATCCGCAAAGAAGCTTGCTGACGTCCAGACCGGTCACGTTCTTCATGACCCTTCCACCATTCTTAACGATGCGGCCGCGCCCGTCGACAAAACGGACGCCCAGGAGGTGGTCGCGGCAGGCGCCGACCAAGGTTCGCCGCGGCCCCGAGATATTGCAGGCAACGACACCGCCAATCGTCGGTGAGCCAGAGGTCCCCATAAGCGTCCGATGATCCATCGGCTCGAACGCCAGCGCCTGCCCCTCGGTAGCAAGCAGCTTTTCGATTTCTTCGATTGCGGTTCCGGTGCGAACGACTAAGGTCAATGCGCCAGGCTCGTATGTGACGACGCCATTCAGGCCCCGGGTCGAGAGCCTTTGGGCGCCGCTTCCAGAATACGACGTCATCAGACGGGTGCCGCCCCCTATCACTTGCAGTGGAGTCGATGCTTCGTGACGGTCGGCGATATATTCCGCCATTTCGGTCTCACTTGACGGTGAGGCAACATCTGGCGTGAGATCAGCGGCATTGCTCATCGCTTCTTTGCCTTTTCGCGGTGGGGCTGACTTGTCTCCAGTGGGAATACCTTTGCAGGATTGAGCAACCAGGCGGGATCAAAGACGTCTTTAATCTCCATCTGAATGGCCATATCGGTCGGCGAATACTGCTTCGTCATCAGGTCGCGCTTCTCGATGCCGACGCCGTGCTCGCCGCTCAGGCAACCGCCCACGTCGACACAAAGGCGAAGGATATCGGCGCCAAATTGCTCCGCTCGCTCCAGGTCGCCGGGGGCATTCGCATTAAACAAGATCAGCGGATGCATATTGCCATCCCCGGCGTGGAAGACATTGGCAACTTCCAGGCCATACTCTTTGGAAAGTTCACCGATACGCTTAAGAGTGTAGGGAAGCTGAGACACCGGAACGGTCCCGTCCAGGCAAAGGTAGTCGCCAAGTCGGCCCATTGCGCCAAATGCGGCCTTTCGACCCTTCCATATCGCCAATGCTTCATCGGCGTTTCGACTGCTACGAAACTCAACCGGATCCAGCTCGACAGCGATCGATCGGATCGCTTCAATCTGGCTCGAGATTTCGTCTTCCGAACCCTCCACCTCGACGATCAGAAGAGCTGCGCACTGGGGGTAACCGGCCTTGGCAAACGCCTCGACCGCTCGCAGGCACACATCATCCATATACTCGATCGCGACAGGTAGCAGGCCAGAGCGAATGATGCGTGCCACGCATTCACCGGCTACTTCCGCGCTGTCGAATCCGATCAACATCGGCCGTGCGCCTTCGGGCCTGGGAACGATCTTGAGCGTCGCCTCTGTGACGATGGCAAGCTGGCCTTCCGAGCCGCACAGGAGACCAAGGAGATCGAGGCCCGACGCACCAAGCAAAGGGCCGCCGACGTCCACGATCTCGCCGCTCGTCAGGACCATTCGCAAGCCCATGAGATTGTTGGTGGTGACGCCATACTTGAGGCAATGAGCGCCGCCCGAGTTCATCGCGATGTTGCCCGCAATGGTACAGGCGAGTTGAGACGACGGGTCGGGGGCGTAAAAGAATCCGTCAGCCTCCAGTTCAGCACTCACGGCTAGGTTGGTAACGCCGGTTTGGACCCGGATGAAGCGATTTGTCGTGTCCACTTCAAGCACCTCACGCAACCGGATCGTGCTGATCACGATACAGTCGGCGGTCGGTAGAGCTCCACCTGCGAGCGAGGTCCCTGCTCCACGAGGCACGACGGGAACACGCTCGTGATGACAGATGCGCATCGCCGTGGCGACCTCTTCGGTGGTTCTTGGCAGCACAACTGCAAGCGGAGGACAGCTATAGGCCGTCAGTGCGTCGCATTCGTATGCTCGGGTTTCTTCCGGATCCCAAATTACAGTGCCCTGCGGAAGAGCCGTCTCCAGACTGGCAATGATCTGAGACGAGCGGGCCAATATCCGAGCATCGGGAATGGGCATTGTAATCGTTGACATCTGGTTTGCTTCTCCGGTCCTTGCCGGACCTCGTTGCATGGCTCGATCGGTGGCTCGCGTGTCAGCGGTCTTTTGCAAGACCTTCGGATCGCTGAAGCAGGTTTCTTGAACGCGCCAGTTTCAGCTTGGCGAAGTCGTCGCCGGCATGGTGCGACGAACGGGTCAGCGGGCTCGAAGCCACCATCAGGAAGCCTTTGGTGTAGGCTACCGTTTCGTAGGACTTGAACTCGTCCGGGGTGACGAAGCTCATCACCGCGTGGTGCTTGCGGGTCGGCTGCAGGTACTGGCCGATCGTCAGGAAGTCGACGTCGGCGGTTCGCAGGTCGTCCATCAGCTGCAACACTTCGTTTCGTTCTTCGCCGAGGCCGACCATGATGCCCGATTTGGTGAACATGGTAGGGTCCATTTCCTTCACCCGCTGCAGCAGGCGGATGGAGTGGAAATAGCGAGCGCCGGGGCGAACCGTCAGGTAGTTGCCTGCGACTGTCTCCATATTGTGATTGAAGACGTCGGGCTTGGCGGCAACGACGCGCTCCAGGGCACCCGGCTTCTTTAGGAAGTCAGGCGTCAGGATCTCGATGGTGGTCGTCGGCGATGCTGCGCGGATCGCCCAGATCACCTTCTCGAAATGTTCGGCACCACCGTCTTCCAGATCGTCACGGTCGACTGATGTAATGACTACGTGGCTGAGGCCCATCTGCTTGACGGCCTTGGCGACGTTCTCGGGCTCCGCCATATCGAGCGCGTTCGGCTTGCCGGTCGCAACATTGCAGAAGGCGCAGGCGCGGGTACAGATCTCGCCCATGATCATGAAGGTCGCGTGCTTCTTGTCCCAGCACTCGCCGATGTTGGGGCAGCCCGCTTCCTCGCAGACGGTGACGAGCTTGTGCTCCTTCACGATCGAGCGCGTCTCCGCGTATCCCTTGGAGGTCGGCGCCTTGACGCGGATCCAATCCGGCTTGCGCATGACTTCCGTGTCCGGGCGATGCGCCTTTTCCGGATGCCGCACACGCTTGGCGTCAGAGCCGGCAATGTCGAAAACAGTAACCATTGAGACCCGCTTTCCCGGCAAGGCTAGTCGATTGAGGCAAGCTCGGCCCCGAGGCCAACAACTGTCCCCTTGGAAGCCTTGATGCTAATGCGGCCCGCCTTCGGGGCAGCAATGCGCGTTTCCATTTTCATTGCTTCGATGATTGCGACAGCATCACCCTCGCCCACTTGCGCGCCATCATCGACCAGCCACTTCTGAAGGGTTCCGGGCACCGGCGCGACGATTGCCCCCTCTCCTGCCGCCGACATCGGAGCCGTCGGCGTCTCGGGTGAGATCGCGAGGCCGGAAAACAGCGCAGCCGGTATTACCAGGGAGTGTCGCTTCCCGTCGATCTCGACGAAGCTGCGAATGACACCCGTTTCGACAAAGTCGACGCGCTGAGAAGGCTCAATCCCACGGAACTGTGTCTCGATCCAATTGGTGAAGACCTTGAATCCGTCCTCGGCGGTAAAGTCGCGTTCTTCCAGGACCGCGCGATGAAAGGGCAGAACTGAGGCGACGCCCTCGATGCGAAACTCCAAAAGCGCACGCCTGGCGCGCCTTAGCGCCTCTTCCCGGCTGTTGCCGGTGACGATTAGTTTTGCCATCATCGAGTCGTAGAGACCTGGGATTTCCGAGCCCGTTTCGACGCCAGTATCGAGGCGAATGCCAGGACCAGTAGGTGCCCTGAAACGTGTAATCAGCCCGGGTGTCGGCAGAAAGCCGCGGCCAGGATCCTCGGCATTGATGCGGAATTCGAATGCGTGGCCACGTGGCTCCGGCGTGTCCCTGATCGACAGTGGCAGGCCATCGGCGATGCGAAGTTGTTCAACAACAATGTCGACACCAGTCGTTTCTTCCGTGACTGGGTGCTCGACCTGCAGCCGGGTATTGACCTCAAGGAACGAGATGACACCGTCCTGGGACAACAGGAACTCGACGGTCCCCGCGCCAGTATAGCCGGCTTCAACGCATATTGCGCGGGCGGCGTCGTGTATTCGCCTTCGTTGGTCATCGGTGATGAACGGTGCCGGCGCCTCCTCGACAAGCTTTTGATTGCGTCGTTGCAAGGAGCAGTCACGTGTGCCCAGCACCACGGTGTTGCCATGGGCATCGGCGATGATCTGCGCCTCGATATGACGCGGCTTGTCCAGAAACTGTTCTGCATAGCACTCGCCTCGTCCGAATGCTTCCGTTGCCTCGCGAACAGCCGAATCGAAGAATTCGCCGACCTCTTCTAAGTGCCTCGCGACCTTCATGCCGCGCCCGCCCCCGCCAAATGCGGCCTTGATGGCGATTGGCATTCCGACCTGCTTTGCGAATGCTACAGCATCCGCGGCCGATGCCAGCGGGCCGTCTGACCCCCTGACAAGAGGCGCGCCAACTTTCGCTGCGATGCGGCGCGCCTCAACCTTGTCTCCAAGGGCCGTGATGACGTCGGGCTTCGGCCCAATCCAGATAAGACCGGCATCGATAACAGCTTGAGCGAACTCCGCGCGCTCGGACAAAAAGCCGTATCCGGGATGAATGGCATCTGCCTTGGCTCTCAAGGCGATGTCCAGGATCTTCTGGATATTGAGATAGGTTTCGCCTGGTCGACCCGCGCCGAGCCCGAAGGCTTCATCGGCGGCCTCGACATGAAGTGAATTGGCGTCGGCATCGGAATAGATTGCCACCGACTTGACGCCATAGTCGCGCGCTGCTCGAGCAACACGGATGGCAATCTCGCCGCGATTTGCGATAAGAATCTTTTTCATTGGTCGATGTTCCTGACAACCGGATCGAATAGCTTGAATCTGATGCGCGCGCCGATCGGAACTTGGCCAGCAAGATCGAGATGATGGCGAGCAACCACTGCGATAACCGGGTAGCCTCCAGTCAGCGGATGGTCGGCTAGGAAGAGGACGGGCTGGCCGCTATGCGGCACCTGGATTGCGCCGAGCGATGTACCCTCCGACTGTAGTTCGGCCCCGTCCCGCCTCTCGATCGCGTCCGGCCCGGAAAGACGAACGCCGACGCGGCTGGATTCTGGCGTTACCAGCCACTCTTGCGACAGCAGCGTGTCGAGACCTTGGCGCGTGAACCAATCGGTACGTGGGCCGAGCACCACATCGAGGGTCACGACATCCGCACCAGCCGGCAGACGCCCCGCTGCGGCCCCCGTGGCCGGGACAGCCGCTGCTTGCCGGTTGGCCGAAACGAGTATGTCCCCCTCAACGATTGGAGGAGGACCGACCTTGGCAAGCGTGTCGGTGGACACGGAGCCAAGCACCGGTTCGACCGCAAACCCGCCACGGATCGCCAAATAGCTGCGCGTTCCTTCTTTTGGAAAACCGAGTTCCAGTTCGTCGCCTTCATCGAGGGCGAAAGCCGTGCCGAATGGCGCCTGTATTTGCTTTCCGTTGGGCGACCGGATCGTAAGCGGGCAGGTTGCGCCGGTAACGGCGACGGTTACACGATGATCGGTCCTAAGAGTGAAACACCCGAATGCGACTTCTATCGCTCCTTCGTTCCAAGCATTTCCAACTGCAAGATTGGCATCCTGCAAGCTCCTGCGATCCATGGCTCCAGACGCTGAGACGCCCTGGTCCGCAGCGCCGCCTCTACCGAGGTCCTGAAAAAGGGCCGGACGATCGGTTCGCACGACTTGGAGACCGTGTGCTGCTGCCCGTTTCGAAGATTTCGCCGCTGGTGGCCTTCCGCTCGCGATCGCCACCGGCGACTTTGCCATGTCGACGAAGCGCACCCGGTCACCTGGCGCCAGCAGAGCCGCGCGGGGACGCGTCGTGTCCCAGACTGCCAAAGGCGTGCGACCCAATAGTTGCCACCCGCCTGGGCTATCTGAAGGGTAGATGCCGCCGAACTTGCCTGCGAGGGCAACGGAACCCGCTGGGATCCTCACTCTCGGTGTCGTGCGGCGAGGGACGTCAAAGCCGACATCGTCGCATGTCATATAGGCAAAGCCCGGCGCAAACCCGGTGAAGGCGACGGTGAAGGTTGCTTGCGAATGTCGCCTGATCACCTCGTCGATGGTCCATCCGAGTATTTCGGCGACATCTTTCAGATCCTCGCCGTCGTAGGTCATCGGGATATCGAAGGTTTGGCCCTTGCGCACCGTGTCGGTAGACAGATCAATACGCGCAATCGCCGCCGCCAAACGCTGAGGGTTCGTCGTCAGCGGATCGAACTGGACCATCAACGTGCGGGCAGCCGGTATGAGTTCTCGAACCCCGTCCGGCCGATCGGCCAAAAGCGCGTCAAGCAAGGTCAGCGTCTTTTCGAGGCTCTCCAGCTCAACGAGAAAGGCGTCGTCGCCCGACGGCAGAAAGCGCAAGGTCTCACTCATCTCGGCTTATCCCATGGGTGAAGGACCGCAGCTCAACGTGGCTTGCAGACAGTGCGGCCCGGACCGAGCGCGCCAGCGCGACGGCATCCGGGCTGTCTCCATGTATGCAGATCGACTGTGCCTCGATAGCGATGTCGGTTCCATCGACGGCGGTAATGCGTCCCTCGTGAACCAAACGCAGCATGCGCTCGCACACCGCATCGCTGTCGTGAATGACTGCACCGGGCAGCCTGCGGCTGACGAGACTTCCGTCTCGATTGTAGGCGCGATCGGCAAATGCCTCGCAAACCACAGTCAGTCCGGCCGCGCGGGCCTGCTCGACCAGCGGCGTGCCCGCAAGCGCCACCAGGATCAGTGAAGGATCGATCGCAAGTATCGCCGAAATGACATCGGATGCCTGGCGGCTGTCATGGGCGATCGTATTGTACAAGGCGCCATGCGGCTTGACATGGCGAACCGCAGTACCAGCGGCCTTCGCGAGACCCTGCAAGGCGCCAATCTGGTAGATCGTATCGCCAATGAGCTCGGCGCTTGAAGGGTCCATGTTGCGGCGGCCGAACCCGACGAGGTCTCTGTATCCGACGTGTGCCCCAACCGCGACGTTGCGCTCGGCTGCCTTGCGCAAGACACTGAGGATACCAGCCGGATCACCCGCATGAAAGCCGCA
Source organism: Rhizobium sp. YTU87027 (assembly GCF_050644135.1). Classification (NCBI taxonomy): domain Bacteria; kingdom Pseudomonadati; phylum Pseudomonadota; class Alphaproteobacteria; order Hyphomicrobiales; family Rhizobiaceae; genus Rhizobium; species Rhizobium sp. YTU87027. Next base: position 137,232 of record NZ_CP098443.1, read on the forward strand.
GGCGATATTGGCGCTGGTGACGATCTCTAAAATCGAGGCGTCGTCGCCCATGGCCCAAGGGCCAAAGCTTTCTCCGAGATCACTGTTGAGGTCGATGCTTGCCATTCTGTCGCCTGCCAGTTCACGTTCATGGGACGGACTGCTGAGTGTAATTCATCCCTCAGCATTCTTGCTTGGAAAATCTCAACCCCGCGCCTGTCTTGATCGTCTGTATTGATCGATGACGACGGCGAGGACGATGATGGCTCCCTTTATGATCTCCTGGTAATAGGAGCCGATCTTCAGGAAGGTGAATCCGGATGTGATGACGCCGAGGATGATGGTGCCGATCAGGGTGCCGGTTATGCGGCCGGAGCCGCCGGCCAGGGAGGTTCCACCGATGACCGCGGCGGCGATGGCGTCGAGCTCATAGGCGGTGCCCATGGTGGGCTGCGCGGAGGCGGCGCGTGCTGCGGTGACGACACCGGCGAGGCCGGAAAGGACACCTGCGACGACATAGACCTTGATGAGATGCGAGCCGATGTCGATGCCGGAGACGCGGGCGGCCTGGGGGTTTGATCCGATCGCATAGGTATACTTGCCATAACGGGTGTAGCCCAAGGCGATATGGGACAGGATCGCGACGGCAAGAAAGATCAGCACCGGCAAGGGCACCGGAAAGCCAAGGATGAGGTAGCTCTTGCCAAGCCAGGTGAATTGCGGCGTCAGCAGCCCGATCGGCTGGCCAAGCGTATACCACTTGGCAGCACCTCGGGCACAGACCATCATGCCGAGCGTTGCGATGAACGGCGGAATGCCGGTCTTGGCAATCAAGACACCGCTGATCCAGCCGGTGACCAGGCCGACGAGAAGCCCTGCCATGATCGGCCAGAGCGGGAAAAGGTCGGTCAGCGCCGGATAGAGCGCCCGCACATCCGTCGAACTTTGAGCCAGGGAGGCGGCGACCATCGCCGACAGGCCGACCACCGAGCCGGATGCCAGATCGATACCGCCGGTGATGATGACATGCGTCACACCGACGGCCAGGATGCCCGTCACCGACACCTGAAGGATGATGATCGACAGGCGCTGCTCGTTGCCGAGGAACGACGTGCCAACAAAAACCCATCCAAGGACTTCGAAGATCAGAGCGATGCCGACAAGCACAACGGCCATCGACATCTCGCTCTTGAACCTGCGCTTCAAAACTCGCTTTTCCGCCACAACCGCGGCTCCAGAGGACGACGTCATTGTGCCGCGAGCTCCATGATCTTGACCTGATCGGCCTCCGCCCGGTCGAGGATACCGGCCAGTCGCCCCTGGCGCACCGTTACGATCCGATCGCTCATTCCGAGGATCTCGGGAAGCTCGGAAGAGATCATGATGACGGCAACACCTTCGGCCGCAAGCGTGGAAATCATGCGATGGATTTCCGCCTTGGCGCCGACGTCAATTCCGCGCGTCGGCTCATCGAGAATGAGCACGCGCGGTTTCGTCAGCAGCCAACGCCCGATCAGCACCTTCTGCTGGTTGCCGCCAGAAAGATTGAGGATCTTTTCGTTCATACTGGGGGTCTTGACGCGCAAGGACTTTGTCATCTCCTCGCATTCTTCGGAAAGGCGCTTCTGCTGCACGAAGCCGTTCTTCACGTAACCGCCGTGAAGGGCTGCCAACTGCATGTTTTGCTGGATGTCGAGGAGCAGGAAACAGCCTGACTCCTTACGGTCCTCCGTCAGGAACGCCATTCCGTTTTCCATGGCGATACTTGGCGAACTGACCTTGATCTCCTTTCCGTCGATCGCAATCGTTCCCGAGGTGGCCGGGGTGACGCCGAAGATCGTCTCGGCAATGTTGGAACGACCCGCCCCTACGAGGCCCGCGATCCCCAATATTTCCCCGGAACGCAGATCAAACGAGACGTCTTCAAACACACCCTTCAAGCCGAGATTCCGGACGCTGAGCACGACGTCGCCAATCTTTGACTCGACCTTCGGAAACATCTGGGAGATTTCTCGCCCAACCATCATTCGGATAACCTCATCACGGGTCAGTTCCTTCGACGGTTTGGTAGCGATGTGCTTGCCATCGCGGAAAATGGACACTTCGTCCGCGATTTCAAAGAGCTCGTTCATTTTGTGCGTGATGTAGATGATCCCTTTCCCTTGCTCTCTCAGCGTCCTGATGATCCGGAAAAGGTGTTCGACCTCACGTTCGGTCAGAGCGGACGTCGGTTCGTCCATGATGAGCACGTCCGACTGGTATGAGACAGCCTTCGCAATCTCGACCATCTGGCGGCTGGCGACAGTAAGCTGCCCGACCATCTCGTCGGGATCGAGATCGATACCGAGTTCCTTGAAGAGCTTATAGGTCCGGGTGCGCAGTTCCTGGTGGTCGACCAGGCCGAGCCGGTTCTTCGGCTCGCGACGAATCCAGATATTTTCCGCGATCGTCATGTGATTCATCAAGTTGAGTTCCTGATGGATCATTGCAATGCCATTGTCGAGCGCATCCAGAGGGCTGCGAAGTTTGATCGGAAGCGTGTTTAGATAAAATTCGCCCCCGTCGGGTGTGTAGATCCCCGCGATGATTTTCATCAGTGTGGACTTGCCGGCGCCATTTTCGCCCATCAAGGCGTGTACGGTCCCGCGCCGCAATCGAAACGACACGTTGTCGAGCGCTACGTTCCCGGCGAACTCCTTACGGACATTTTCCACCTCCAGGAGGTATTCGACTTTCGGAATTGCCCCACTCTCTCGTACGGCCTTGATAGTTGAGGGAGAGATTGTTTCCATTTGGCAAGCCTTTCCATGACCGATCTTCTACGCCCGACAGGGGAGCACTTGCGGCGCCCCTGTCGGTTGGTCTGCGACTAGTTCTTCGCGAGGTACTTTTCGACGTTGGCCGGGTTGACCAGTTCGTAGGGGATCCACAGCGGCGACTCGACCTTCTCGCCCTTGGCAAGCTTCATGGCGACCGTGACGGAGCCGGCTCCCTGGCCGATGGCATCCTGGAAGACAGTGACCTGGAGGTCGCCATTTTGCATGTAGTGCATGGCTTCCTTGGTCGCATCGACGCCGGCGATGACGACATCCTTGGCATCAATGCCTGCTGCCTTCACGGAGTTGATCGCGCCAATCGCCATCTCGTCGTTGTTGGAGATGATCGCAGCGGGCTTGTAACCAGCTGTAATCCAGTTCGTTACCAGATCCTGAGCCTTGACCGGATCCCAGTTTGCGGATTGTTCGTCGATGATTTTCATGAAATTGCACTCGGACGTCGCGGCCACCTCGTGGACCGCCTGGCTGCGCAAGACCGCCGTTTCATTCGCCAGAACGCCCTGGATGATCAAGATCCCGGCATCATCGGTCTTTCCGCGTTCCTTGAGGACACGGCAGACCTCCTGCGCCTCCAGCGTGCCCGCCACCTTTTCGTCCGAACCGACAAATGCTGCCTTGGGACCGAGTTCGTGCACATCGCTCGGCGTGTTGTTGACGTATACCAGCGGAATGCCTGCGTCCGCGGCCATCTTCGTCATCGTCGGCGTCGCCGACGTTTCCACCGTGTTGACGATGATTGCGTCAACCTTTGCGGCGATGAAATTCTGGACCTGGGACAGTTGCTTGTTGACGTCGCCCTCAGCGAATTCGATCTGGAGTGGCTGTTTCACCTTGGCAGCTTCGTCCTTCATACCTTGAACAAGTACCGCGAGGTTGGAGTCGCTATGCGAGATGGATACACCGATGTCGCCGGCAAAGGCGGTGGAAGCCAGAAGTGTGATTGCCGCAGTCCAAACAGTCATTCGCTTCATTTTCATTCCCCTTGCTTTAGTCGGGTGTCCGGTAGCACCCACCAATGATCCGGAACGTCCTCGTCCGCTTGAGGACGCCTCTGGTTCAAGCCGATTGCCGAACCTTGAGCTCAAATGGCAAAATGATGCTGCGATCGTGCTGTTGGTCCGCCCTTGGGGTTTCGAGCAATTCGGCGATCGCGGGTCCAAAGTCGAGTGCTGGAACCTTCACCGTTGTCAGCCACGGCGCCAGCCATTCATTGAGGCGGTTGTCATCAAAACCGAAAATGACCAGATCATCGGGGACGCGAAGGTTACGCTCGATGGCTGCACGGTAAAAACCGTATGCGATCATGTCGTTGGCGCAGAACACGCTATACTTTTGTCGCGCACCGTCGAGTAAACGACAGGCGTGCTCGTATCCCGCCTGCATCGTGTAAGCGCTTTCGAATTGCATGACGGATGTCGTGTCGCCGATTCCGGAAAGAAATCCATCCAGTCTCGCGGTGCTCCCGGAGTAGTGGCGTGGTCCGTGGATGGCGACGCAATTCCTGTACCCGCGCTCGACGAAATAGCGCCCGACCGCCAGCCCTGCCTGAAAGTTGTCGATCCCGACATAGGGTGCATTCATCCCCTTGGCCGGACGTCGATTGACAAAGATCAAGTTGCCCTGCTGGGCGACCAATTCCCTCAGTTTCGGCGTGTCGATTGCACCTTGGAGGACAATCGCCCTTGCACGAAGGCCTTGCGCATCAGCCAGCAGTCGGTCTTGTTGGGCCGCGTTTTCACCTGTGTTGGCAAGCACCATGGAAAGGCCGACCCCTTTGAGGGCGCTCTCCACAGACACCGCAATGTCAGCCGTAAAATGGTTTGTCGCATCGGGTACCAGCATGACGACAACACGGCTTTGGGCCAGCCGAAGCGATCGGCCGATCTCGGATGGTGTGTAGCCGAGCACCTTGGCGGCATGACGCACGCTTTCCAGCGTACGAGGCGAAATGGCGTCGGCCTTCCCGGAAAAATAACGTGATACGGTCGCTGTCGAGACACCCGACAGTCTTGCCACGTCACGGATCGTAGGAGGTTTGGTCATTTCGCCTCATTCTTGAAAATGCGTGCGGTGTTAACGATTACATAGCGTTGTTTGTGTCGCTATAGTTTAGCGGCGTTGGCCTTTGCATTGGCTGCATCGACGAGCGGCTTGAGGTATTCCAGGGAGACGCGGGCGACCCAGTCGGGCTCGATGCCACGCTTGTGGAAGCCGCATTCCATCGACAGGTAGCCATCGAAGCCGGTCTGCGCCAGCGCCTCGATGAGCGCCGGGAAGTCACCCCTGCCCATGCCGGGTGGCAAGCGATCATTGTCGGAGGCATGGATATGGACGAGGTCCTTGCCCATGGCATAGACGTAGTCGCTCATCACCTCTTTTTCGGTGATGACGTGATGGCTGTCGAACATCAGCCGAACGTTGGGCTCGCCGACGTCCTTCATCATGTCGATGGTGTTGTCGCAGGTATTGACGATATTGCTGTCTTCCGGGGTCGGCTCGATCACGATCTCGACGCCGAAGTCCTGAGCAAAGCGCGCAATCTCGCCGATGGCCTGCTTGGCCCAATCCCATGCCTGGCGGTAGGTTGTGCCGAAGATATACCAGCCAGGCAGGCAGATCAGCCGCTTGCCGCCCCAGTCGGCGGTCAGCTTCACCATGTCCTTGTAGTGGTCGATCGCCCAGCGACGCTCTTCCGGGATCGGCGAGGCAACGTTGTTGCCAGGCCCGCCGCCGTGGGCTGGCAGCATTGCCGCCAGCTCCAGGCCATAATCCTTGAGCATCTTGCCGATGTCCTGGCGGCGCTGCGCACTCAGCGTCGGCGGGAAGACATGCGGACTGGCCGCACCGATCTCGATCGCGTCATAACCGATCTTCTTGACGCGCTTGATGGTTTCTTCGAGCGTGTAGGCCGGCAACCACGTCGGGTTGCTTGCATACGGCCAGGTGTGCATTGCAAGCTTGATTGTCATCGAACGTCTCCTCAGCCAGCCGTCTGCTTGATGGTTTCCCAGGCACCGGTCTCACCCGAGACGAGAATGGCTTCGGCAATGCGTTCGATCTGCACCCCGTCCTTGAAGTCCGGCGAAGCCGGCTTGTTTTCGGCAATGGCCTTGAGGAAGTTGTACCATTCGATCGACTTGATATCGATGTAGCCCTGCCCCATGCCGGCCACTGGCCACAGCTTGTCGCCAAAGGGCTGGTTCGGCCCGGAATAGATCGTACGGAAGCCGAACGCGTCGGCCGGATCGTTGGCAAACGCGACGCGCAGCTCGTTGAGACGCTGGTAGTCGAAAGCGATGGAGCCGCGGGTGCCGTGGATCTCAAAGCCCAGCTGATTGTGATGGCCCCAGGAGTTGCGGGTCACCTCGATGGTGCCGTGAGCGCCGTTCGAGAACTTGATCATCGTCAGCGCGGTATCGTCGACGTCGACCTTGCCCTTCTCCGTGGACGCAGCCCCGCTCGGACCAAAGAAGCGGCCCGCCGGCAGCGGCCGCTCCGGGATGAAGGTCTTGACGATTGCGTTGACCTGCTCGAACTCACCGACCAGAAGGCGCGCGGCATCGATCACGTGCGTTCCGATATCACCAAGCGTACCCGAACCCGCCAGAGCCTTGTTGAAGCGCCAGGAGAGCGGCTTTTCCGGGTCAGCGCCCCAATCCTGCAGATAGTAGCCACGGAACGTCAGGATGTCGCCAATGCGTCCCTCTTCGATCAGCTTCTTGGCCATCTGCAGGGCCGGCGTATGGCGGTAGTTGTACGATACCATCGTCACCACGCCGGTTTCGTTGGCCGCCGCCAGCATTTCTTCAGCCTCGGCAACCGTCATCGACATCGGCTTTTCACACATGATGTGCTTGCCGGCCTTGGCCGCCGCGATGGCGATCTGCGCATGCGTGCTGTTGGGCGTGCAGATGTCGACGATGTCGATGTCGGGACGCGAAACGACCTCGCGCCAGTCGGTTGCGTATTCCGTAAATCCATACTGTTTGGCAGCGTTCTGTGCCAACTCCTCGTCGATATCGACGACCACCTTGCGTTCAATCTCGACGGGCGAGCCGAACAGGATCGGCACAACCGCCGTCGCGATCGAATGGGCCTTGCCCATAAAGCCTGTTCCAATCAGCGCAACGTTCAACTTCTTCACCGCAAAAGCCTCCATTTGGCCGGAAATCCAATCCCGCACCTGCTACACCGGACCAAACCTGCGCATGGCCCGTCAAAAAACTGTAATGTTAACGTATACAACACGAGGATTTTCCCAATGTCAACGATTACATTGGAATTGTGCACCGGCTAGTGGCTGTGTCGCCGAAACGGTTTGCATCATAGCGAAAGTCGGCGCCAGCGCCGCCAGTCCCGGCACTCATGCCAAGGACAAAAACCCTGCTCTAAGGCCGCAGGTCCTAGGCAGACTGACGCAGCTTCAGCTGAAAGGGCAAGATGATGTCCGTGCGTTGATCCGGCGCCTTTGGCGGCTCGCAAATCAATTTCGCGATGGCGGGCCCAAAGTCGAATGCCGGCACCTTCACGGTCGACAGCCAGGGAGCAAGCCATTCATTCAGGCGGTTGTCATCGAAGCCGAAGAGTAGGACGTCGTCGGGTAGCCGCATCCCGGTCTCGACAGCGGCGCGATGAACGCCGTAGGCGATCATGTCGTTGCCGCAGAAAATCGCAAACCGGCGACTGCGGTCGACAAGTAGAGCCCGACCGACCTCGTAGCCTCCCTCCATTGTAAAGGGACTTTCGAAATGGAGCACCGGCGTCTCTCGACCCAGGCCGTCAAGAAAACCTTCGGTGCGCTCGCTGCTGCCAGAATATTGACGCGGACCGGAGATAACGACGCAATTGTCGTAACGTCGATCGGCGAAGTAGCGACCGACGGCCAAACCGGCCGCATAATTGTCAATTCCGACATAGGGTGCGTCAACCCCATCGGCCGGCCGGCGGTTTACGAAGATAAGATTATGTTGCCGTGCCACCATCTCGCGAATCTGAGGTGTGTCTATCGCACCTTGAACGACAATAGCTCTCGCCCGAAGACCTTGTGCATCGGTCAACAGGCGGTCCTGCTGTGCAGCGTCTTCCGAAGCGTTCGCCAGGACCATCGAAAGACCTTGATCCTTGAGGGCCATCTCAACGGATGCAGCGACATCGGCGGTAAAGTGGTTGGTCGCATCTGGTACCAGCATGACCACGACGCGGCTTCGAGCGAGACGAAGTGACCGGCCAATTTCGGAGGGCGTATAGCCCAGAGCCTCGGCGGCATTTCGCACGCTCTCCAGGGTGTCGGGCGCGATCGCGTCAGCCTTGCCGCCAAAATAACGCGAGACGGTCGCCGTGGATACGCCCGAAAGGCGAGCGACGTCGCGTACAGTGGGGGGCTTGGTCATGTCACAGTGCTCTTTAAAAATGTCAGACGCTGTTCAGTTCGTCCATTGCGTGTTGTCCAACATTTGATCAGGCGAAGGGCAGATCGTCAACGACCCCTCTTGAGACAGCCCATATAATCCACTTACGAGAGCAGAAGCCTCTTATTGGTGGTCGGGATCTTTCGTATCATCTCGCTCACCGGATGGCGCTTGCGCGGCGAGGAGCGAACTTTCTGCGGCCTTCCAGTTTGAAGCGAGCGTTCGATGGCCAGTAGCACGGTTAGGTCTGCCAAGCCTTCCTCGCCATCGGGTTCGGGACGCGTCCCGTTGATGATGCAGTCGGAAAAATAATGGATCTGCCCTGCGAACTGATCATACCTTTCAAACGAGACGTGCTCGACGTTGGATCTCGTATCAAGAACAACCCGTGTCCCGGATTCAAATCGGAAGCCATTTTCCACCCTCAGTTCACCGTGGGTCCCCACGATCCGGTAGGCATCGACGTCGTAGGCGCCAAAGCTGCAAAAGAACTCAGCCAGCCTTCCCTCCGGAAACCTCATGGTGACCGCTACGCTCGCATCGACCTCTTCAAACCGTGGATCGTCGGTCGGTCGGGCGGACATGGCGAAAACCTCGACTGGCTCCGCCTCAAAAACATGTCGCGCCGCGTTGATGCAGTAAATCCCGATGTCCTGCAACGGCCCTCCCCAATGCTCGCCCTTTAAACGGTGATTTCCGATCTGCGATTGAAACCCGAACAAGGCTGAGAAAAAGAGCGGCGTCCCGATTTTCCCAGACCGAAGACTTGTCAACGCATTCACGGTCGCAGCATCATTGTGAAGCCGGTAGCTCGTCATCAGCATTACGCCGTGACCGCGGGCCGCTTTTATCATCGTCCTTGCTTGCTCGATGGAGGTTGCAATCGGCTTTTCAACCATCACATGTTTTCCTGCCCGAGCGGCGCGAACCGCAAAGTCGGCATGCATCGGGTTTGGAACCGCTATATAGACGGCGTCGACACTATCGCTCCTCAACAGATCATCGAAGCCCCGGTAGTCGATCACCTGTTCGATCTGATGGAATTCCGCTAGCCGACGCGCGCCCTTTAAGTTACCGGAAACAATTGCGGTCACGCGTGAGTTCCCAGTCTGCGGCACTGCTGGCAAGAACGCTTCTTGAGTAATCCAGCCGGCACCAACGACAGCGTATCTGATCATGCAAGGGCCTCGATATTCCAGTTCGGATGATTGCCCGCCGACTACCGGTCATAAAAGGATGGACGCTTTTCGGAGGTGAAGCGGGCGTAACCGTCATCTTCCAGGGCAGCAACGATCTGTTCTGCAATCAAGGTCGTGACATACCCATCCCATGCGCTCGCTCCCTGGCATGGTGCCCCGTCGCGAACGGCTTTGACCCACTGGTTCAGTTGGATCGTGTAAGCGTTTCGAAAGCGCGGGATCCAGTTATTCGGGTAGCCCCTTCGATTGGATCCCGACAGGTTTTGGGCCGTTGTCTCAGGGGTGATCGTTTCTATCGTACCCTGGCGACCAACGAGCTGAGCGTGAACATGGTATCCGTACTGGCAGTTCATGAATACCTCGGTCGAAATAATCTCATTTCGATCTGTTTCCATCGTGATGAGGAGCGGGTCTCCTCCTGGCATCGAATGTACACGCGCAGATACAAGTTCCGAACCGAGGAGCCAGCGGCTGACATCAATTTCATGGACGAACGCGTTCGTCACTGACATCGGGCCGTTGAACCACTCCGGCACGACGGGGTTACGGTGAACGTTGTGCAGGATGGTGGTTGCTCCAATCGTGCCCGTTTCCTTCAGGCGCTTGAGCTCCATATAGGCCGGGTCGAAGCGGCGCATGTAGCCGACCTGTACAAGACGTTTGCCGTTGGCGATTTCAGCTTCGACGACCCCGCGTGCCTCTGCTGCGGTCATCGCGAGGGGCTTTTCGCAAAGCACATGTTTTCCCGCTTCGATGCAGGCAAGAACAAGGCCTGCATGGGTCGCGTCCGGCGACGCCACGAGTACGGCGTCGATGCGATCGGATCTGATCATTTCCAAAGGGTCGGTTGCGACCCAATTTCCGCGCGCGGCCGCAAGCGCCCTTGTTTGGTCTGCGTCACACACGGCTGCGAGATGAGCCCCGACCGTGTCCTCCGCCAGAATGCGGGCGTGTTCCGACCCCATTACTCCAGCGCCAATGACTCCGACTGCAAGGCTCATTTCGCATTCCTCTCGGTTGACGTTTCTGCGTCCGGCGCTGTCTGCGGCCCTCTTCGGACACAATACCTTTGACGCCCAGGATGTTAACGTTTACATTACTGTATGCCCGACCACGAGGTGATCTTCCTTTAGCGATTAAGAAGCGTAATCCGGGCGAATGTCAACGATAACATCGTAGACAAGCACAATGGGAACGATCGATGTTTAGTCTGCGAAGCTTGGAAGTCTTTTACTGGGTGGGACACCTGCATAGCTTTTCTCGTGCCGCTGAAAAGCTGAATACGACGCAGCCCGGTATCTCGCAGCGCATTGGCGCGATGGAGGAGTTGATCGGCGAACCCCTCATCAACAGAACGACCAAGCCGATAACGTTGACGGCAGTTGGACGAGCTGTCTTTGGTCACGCGGAACTCATTTTGCGGCAAATTTCCGCCATGCAGGCCGATCTTCAACTCAATAGAAAAACGCAGCGAAGAGTGCGCCTTGGCGTGTCGGAGACCATCGTTCAAACCTGGCTTTCGCGCTTTCTAGAGCAATCCTCCCGCCAATTTCCGAGCATCGATTTCGATATCACCGTCGATGTTACGCCGTCGATGCTAAGGAGCTTGCAGGAAGGCGAAATCGACATGGCGCTAGCACTTGGACCATCCGTTGTAGAAGGTTTCACGTATCTGAAATTGAACGATTTTCCTCTCCACTTCCATGCAATGCCTGGCCTCGTCGCCGGACGGCATCTGACCTATAGCAATGCGGCCACCTTTCCTATCCTGACCTATCCCCGTAACACGTATCCCTACGAGCATTTGCGTGATTTGCTGTTGCGCAATACCGATCGTCCGCCGCGGATATTTACCAATTCATCGATTTCGACGATCGAGAAAATGGCGTTAGACGGGATCGGGATCGCCCTGGTCGCCGAGGGGTCGTTGCGATCAGCGGCACATGACGGCCAATTGCAGGTCCTGTCGACGGATATCGCTCTTCCGCCCTTGAGCTTCTACGCTTTCTATCCCCGCGGAGTGGGCGGCGAAATCCTCGGCGATCTCGCAAGGATCGCGCAGCGGACGTCGGCGACCCATGCCGGCGGCGCCACCCTCAAAAACGAAGTATTCGATTTCGTTATGCCAAATGATGCAATAATATAATTTCACATATCGCATCAGGCGAGCTTCAATCTTGCAAATGAAGCAGGAGCTTGATGTGACCATCCGCGCGGCCGTAACCCATTTCGAACCGACTGAAGCACAAATTGATGCGGCTCAAAGACGGATCGCACCATACGCGATCCGCACGCCAATTCTCACCAGCGAGACGCTGGATCGCATGGTCAAAGGGCGTGTTTTTCTCAAGCCCGAAAACTTGCAGCGGTCTGGTTCCTTCAAGCTTCGCGGCGCATTGAATCGAGCGCTTCAGCTTAATGAAGAGCAGCGCGAGGGCGGCATTGTTGCGTGGTCGTCGGGCAATCATGGTCTGGCAATATCCTACGTCGCGCGAAAGCTCGGTATCAAAGCAACAGTTCTGATGCCGCAGGAGGCGCCAAAAACGAAGATCGACGGCGTCAGAAAGAATGGCGCTGCGGTTCGTCTTTATGACAAGACGAAGGAAGTGAGAGAGGAGATCGGCGCACAGATTGCGGCCGCGACCGGCGCCACTATCGTTCCTCCCTACGATGATCCGTTTGTCATCACCGGGCAGGCAACGCTCGGTGCCGAAATGGCCGAGCAGGTCCGGGACATGGGCCAAGTTCTTGATGCGGCGTTGTTTCCCTGCTCGGGAGGCGGATTGGTGTCGGGCGCCGCATGCGGCTTGCATACCCTGATGCCTCAAGCGTCAGTTTATAGCGTCGAGCCGCTGAACTTCGACGGGATGGCGATTTCGCTTGCCGCCGGCCAAGCGATGAAGGCCTCCGCGCAAGGCACTTCGATCTGCGATGCCCTTCTCGTCCCCGCTCCCGGGCAACTGACGCTGCCAATCTGCCGCGCCCATCTGAAAGAGGGCCTGTCCGTGACCGACGAGGAAGTCAAAGAGGCTATTCGCTTCGCATTCCAGGAACTGAAGCTCGTGGTGGAGCCTGGCGGCGCCACGGCTCTCGCCGCCGTTCTCGCAGGTAAAGTTGACGCGGCAGGCAAGTGCCTGGGCGTCTTGATCAGCGGCGGCAATGTCGACCCCGACAAATTTGCCGCCTTCGTCAATGAACAAGGTTGAATAAGGATACAAAATGCTCGATTTGCAAAGCGCAAAGGGTAAGAATATCGCTCAAACGATCGAGCAATTCATGACACTCGATCTCACCGGCGTCGGTCTCATTGCAAGGATCTACCAGGCACTCCAAAGCCGTCAGCCTGGCCCTGCCTGCATGCGGGGAGCAGAAATCATTTGTGAGCGCGTACGCAGTCACCGTGGCCCGATCGTCATTGCGACTGGCTTCCCGGAGGGAGCTGGAGTGCCCGAAACGGACGGCCCGGTCGGGGCCGCTCTGCTCGCGCGCGCCTTCTTCCTGGGGCTTGGCGTCGAGACCATCATCCTGACCGACAACGATTGGCTGGAAATGACCGTCGGAACATGCCGGGGGGCGGGACTTGCGCCACTTGCTTTCCCGCATGATGGTATCATCAAGCCGATAGACTTCGTTCGACCCGTCTATATCCGCGGTGTTCCAAAGGACGAAACTGGCTGCCGAGCGATTACTGACGAATTGCTCGACATTACCAAACCGTCCTTGGTCATAGCCATTGAGCGCCCGGGAAGAAACGATCGTGGACTGTACCACGGTCTTGGTGGTCGGCCACTCGATGGCATGGTTGCGGATCTTGACCAGTTCTTCCTGCGCGCCAAGGCGCAAAACATTCCCTTCCTGGCCATAGGTGACGGAGGCAATGAACTCGGAATGGGCGTTATCGCCGAAGAGCTGAAGACCTTCTCGCCGAAAGCCAAGGATAGCGGCCATCCTGGGCGCGGAGGCGTTGCGGCATCCACGGCGGCCGACCATTTGATCGTCTCGAACGTGTCGAACTGGGGCGCGACGGGCTTGATTGCAGCACTTTCGGCGCTGCTCGAAAAGCCGTCGATCTTTCACGACGGCGAGCTGGAGCGCAGATGCATTGAACAATGCGTGGCGTTCGGCGGCGTGGATGGCATGTTCATGGGACCCGAGCCGGCGGTGGACGGTATTGCGGCTGCGGAATGGGCCGGCCTTGTCACCACCTTGCACAATACGCTTGATCGACTGGCCGGTCGTGTAACCGGTTGGAAAGGTGACAGCGGCGACTGGCGACAGCTGAAATAGGGGCGCATTAGATGAACTCTGTTGATCGCCGGCTCCTCGAACTCGGCCTGGAGCTTCCAATGGTCAATCCGGCTCAGGGAAATTATCTGCCCTACGTAAAGGCGGGCTCGCTGGTATTTGTTGCCGGCCAGGGCCCGCGATTGGCCGGACGGTTGACGTGCAGGGGCGTGGTTGGACGCGATGTCACCGTAAAACAGGCTGAAGACGCAGCTCGCCTCTGTGCACTCAACATTGTCGGCCATGTTCGAAACGCCTGTGACGGTGATTTCGACCTCGTCAAGCGTTTCGTCAGGATTGCCGGTCTTGTGCGGTGCACTGAGGATTTCGAGGATCAAGCCAAGGTTTTGAATGCCGCTTCTGATTTGCTTTGCGATGTCTTCGCTTCAAGAGGCAGCCATGCGCGCATGGCATCAGGCACACACGCACTTCCCTCCGGTATGGCCGTGGAAATCGAGGCGGTTGTAGAACTTTCAAATTGAGCGGTCGTGCGCAGCGCCTGCGCCCCATCATTATCTGTTGGTGGCGTTTCGCCTTGGCGAGGCGCCAGCGACGCTGTCCCCGACCGGCAGAGCCGACAGGATCGCGCGCGACAAACCGATAGCCTCGCTGCAGACGGCGTCCAGGCTCGCGGGATCGCCCGACCAATTGCTCCATGTTGTTGATGCATCGAGCATGGACATGACAGCGCGAATTTTTCGGCGGCTCACCTCAAATCCCAACGCCTCGGCACCCGCCTGAAAGAGATCGCAGCAAAGGTCGAGCCAGTGATCGATCTCGTGGCGAAATTCCGGTTCCAGGAACCCACCCGCTCGATCCATTCTGACGAGAAGATCCCACAAGTCGCTTGCAGGGATCGAAACCTGCTGCTTTGCTACTGATCCAACCAACGCGTCCCAGAATTCTTCGGCACTCGTGGATCGATCGATCGCTTCCAGTATCGCATAACCCCAACTGGTGTAATGCCACCGCAGCGATTGTGCGACGATCTCGCTTCGCCCACCCGGGAAATGGAAATAGATTGTCGCTGCCTTGACGTTTGCCTGCTTTGCAAGGGCTCTCATTGTGACGGCCGAGTACCCCTCGATGGTCGCCAATCTCAGAAAGACGTCAAGGATCCGGCTGCGCCCGGGGGTCAGTGCAGACCAATCACACAGATCGAGGTGTTGCTTGAACAAAGCACGGGCAGCAACCACTCGAGGCGAAAGCGTCATCGTCATTCCTTTGTTTTATGCGCTAATGGCTATCAAACAATCTTGTCAACGCGAAGTGGTGCGCCGCGCGACGGCCAATACAAACCAGAGGTCTACGGCCACCCGTCGCGCGCTTGGGCTCGATCTGACTCAGAAGGGATCTCTGGCAGCAGTCAGCCACCCACCATCCATCACGTAGGCGCTGCCATGCACATAGTCCGCGTCGTCGCTGCCGAGGAAGGAAGCGAGCTTGGCGATTTCTTCCGGTTGGCACCAGCGCCGCGCAGGGACCTTGCTGATGGCGAGATCCATATCCGGCGAAGCCGAATTATGTTCCGGCAACGCCAGCGGGGTCGCTGTCGCTCCCGGACAGATTGCGTTGACGCGTATACCCCGGGCCCCATATTCAAAGGTCAGCTGGCGCGTCAGGCCAATCACCCCGTGTTTTGACGCCGTATAGGCCGAGCCACCACCAGCGGCACTAAAGCCCGATGTCGACGAGGTGTTGATGATTGCGCCTTTTCCTTGGGAAAGCATCTGTGGGATGACGGCGCGCGCCATCAAGAACGGCCCTGTAAGGTTCACGGCCAGGACCTTGTTCCACTCTTCCAGGCTGACCTCATGTGCACAGGCGTGACCATCGAGTATGCCTGCATTGTTGCAAAGCAGATCGACGCGTCCCCATCGTTCGATGACCGCGTCGACGCCGGCCTTGACACTGTTTTGGTCGCTGACATCCACTTGAAGCGGGTGAGCCATGGAGGGCTCGGCTATATTCGCAACCGTCTGGACAGCGCGCTCCTTGTTGATATCCATGGCCGCGACAAATGCACCGCGGGAGACGAACTCTGCGACCATCGCCCTGCCCATTCCCGATCCAGCGCCGGTGACGATCACGACTTTTCCAGCATAATTCTTCATGACATTCCTCATCGACATTGCATTTTGACCTGCCGGCGAAACCTTCGACCGGCTCAGTGCCTTTGGTTGATATTGCTGTTGATTGCGTCATTGACGGCGGCTGCTGCCTCCATCTGCGGCATGTGGCCGACGCCCTGGATCTTGCGGATTTCGACGTTGGCGGGGATTTCATTGTCTTGCGGCACGGGGACGATCTGGTCCTGCTCGCCCCAGATGAGGGTGATCGGGCAGGAGAGTTCGGCCAGGGTTTTGCCGATCGACTGCAGTTGACCGTTTTCGTCGGCGATCGTCTCTGCGATGGCGCCAAGTGCTTCGGGGACGCCTTCGAGGCGTTTGAAGCGCAGTGTTCCTTCGACCATGTCGTTGGTGATCTTCGATGGATCGGCAAACAGCCGTTCCAGGACGCCAAGAAGCGGGCGTCGGCGCTCGGCGGCAACGAAGTCGACCAGGAAGTCGCGGTTCATCTGCTTGCTGAGGCCGATAGGGGCAATCAGCGTCAGCGATCCGACGCGCGATGGCTGACGGGCCGCCATGGCCGCGGCCACAGCTCCGCCGAAGGAATGTGCCACGAGATGGATCTTGCCGGGAGCAAGGGGGCCGATCGCCTCCTCGACGGACGAAACGATCTTCGCCAGGATGTCGCCGCCTGCAACGGGAGAGGACGCGCCGTGCCCCGGCAGGTCCACCGCGATGGTGCGCATCTTTTCTGCAAGCGCCGGCTGATTGAACAGCCAGGTCGTCAGATCGCCACCAAACCCGTGGAGGAACAGCACAACATCCTCGCCCGCCTCCCCGGCTTCGAGCAGATTGACCGAACCGCCTTCCACGGCAACGCTGCGCGCGGCGGGCGAGCCTGCCTCGCCGTCCTCACCTGAACCCAGACGATCGGCGTAACTCTGGATGAAGGCGTCGATTTCCTCCTGCGTGGCGCTCTCGTCGGCAATCACCCCGGCCAGGGCCCCGACCGGCGCGGTCGTCCCTTCATTCAGAACGATGCGGCGAAGGGTACCGCTGGAGGCTGCCTCCAGAACATTGGTAACCTTCGTCGTTTCGATCTCGAGGATTTCCTGGCCGCGAGCGACCGCACCTCCTTCGCCGATCATCCATTGGGTGATCTTGCCCTCGGTCATCGTCATTCCCCACTTGGGGATCGTGACTGCTTCGATAAGCGACATGGGTTTTACCTCTTTACGATTGATTTGACCGCCTTCATCACCGCCGCGGGGGTCGGAATGTAGGCATCTTCAAGATTGGGCGCGTAGGGAACCGGCGTATGCGGCGCCGTCACCAGCTTGATCGGCGCCTTCAGCGCGTCAAAGCATTGATCGGCAAGCAGCGCGGAGATATCGGTTGCGACACTGCAGCGCGGATTGGCCTCGTCGACGATGACGACACGCCCGATCTTTTCGGTCACTTCAAGCAGCGTGTCCTCGTCGAGCGGCGAGGTGGTGCGTGGGTCAACGACACAGGCGGAGATCCCCTCCGAGGCGAGGCTGCGGGCAGCCTCCTCGGCGACACCGACCATCCGGCCGATCGCGATGATGGCGACATCCTTGCCGTCGCGCACGACACGGGCTTCACCGAAGGGAATGGTATAGGAAGCGTCCGGTACCTCGCCTACGGTATCGTAGAGCATCTTGTGTTCAAGGAAGATCACCGGATCGTCGTCACGGATAGCCTGCAACAACAAGCCCTTGGCGTCGTAGGGATTGGACGGAATAACCACCTTCAGCCCCGGGATATGGGTGAAGATCGAGTGCAGCGCCTGGGTATGCTGTGATCCGGAACGGCTGCCTGCGCCATAGGTGGCGCGAATGACCAGCGGCGTCTTGGCACGTCCCCCGAACATATAGCGGAACTTGGCTGCCTGGTTCATGATCTGATCGAGGCAGACACCGGCGAAGTCGACGAACATGATCTCGGCGATCGGGCGCAGGCCGGTCAACGCCGCCCCGGCCGCCGCGCCGATGAAGGCCGCTTCGCTGATTGGCGTATCGCGCACCCGCTCGGGACCAAAAGCGCCAAGCAGGCCGCGGGTGACGCCAAACGGCCCGCCCCAGGCATCTTTCACGCCGTTCGCCCCAGCGCCACCCGTCAGATCCTCACCCATCATGATCACCCGCGGATCCCGGGCCATTTCGGCGTGAAGCGCGTCGTTGAGTGCTTGGCGGAAGGATTTTTTTGCCATGTCAGTCGTCCTTACAGATATTTGACGTAAACGTCGGTGGTCAGGGCCGACAACGGCGGGAATGGAGCGGCGCGCGCTGCGGCCACGGCACGATTGATCTCGGCCTCGACGGCCTCATCGACCGCATCGAGCTCGGCTGTGTCCAACAGCGAGACTTCCTTGACGTGCTTGCGGAAGATACTGAGGCAGTCACGATCCTGACGCATCGCCGCCTTCTCTTCCGGTGTGCGGTAATTATCAGGGTCGCCGCTGTAGTGTCCGTAGTAGCGTGGCACATGAACGTGCAGCATCGTCGGACCGCCGCCGTTTCTGGCGCGCTCGACAGCCTCGCCCGTGGCGGAATAGACCTGGAAGACATCCGTGCCGTCCACCTCGATGGACGGAATGTCATAGCTTTCAGCCCGGCGGGTGAAGCTGCCGGCCGACACATGTTCGTTTGCCGTGGCCTCGCCGAAGCCGTTGTCTTCGATCACGAAGACGATCGGCAGCATCCAGATCTTGCCAAGGTTGAAGCTCTCGGACATGACGCCCTCGTTCATCGCACCATCACCGGCAAACGCGATCGCAACCTGGCCGGTGCCGAGCAGCTTGGCGCTCAGCGCCGCCCCGCAGGTGATCGGAGCACCGGCCGCAACGATGCCGTTTGCCCCCAGCATGCCCTTGCGAAGATCCGCAATATGCATCGATCCGCCCTTGCCGCCGCAGGTACCCGTGGCCCGTCCGAAGAGCTCGGCCATCATGCTGTCGATATCGACACCCTTGGCGATCGAATGGCCATGGCCGCGATGCGTCGAGGAGATGTAATCGTCCGCCCTCAGATGCAGACAAACACCGACCGCGCTGGCCTCCTGGCCGGCATAGAGATGGGTGTTGCCGGGAATGTCTCCCGACGCCATCTCGTCCATCACCCGTTCTTCGAAACGGCGGATCATCCGCATGCTTCGATAGACCTCGATGAGCTTGTCATGTGACAGTTGTAAGCCCGACATCCTTCTGTCCTTCCCCTTCACCCTCGTTGAATTCTTTCAATTCGCTCCCTTGCGCCTGACTGCGGTTGACTGCTCCAAAACCAACCGCAGCCAGACGCTTATCCACCCGTCTTGGGAAGGTGGACGTGGCGCGCATTCAGACGCTAGCCAAAGAAGCGCATCAATTCGCTGGCAAGCGCTTGGGGTTGCTCCTCCGCCAGATAGTGACCACACTGTTCGATGGCTGTACCCTTTACATTGGTTGCGATCCGCTGAAGCTCTGCGACCAGGTCAGGCATAGAACCCTGATCAGCACGGACTGCCAACACAGGCATCTCCAGCTTTCCTCGGCTGCTAAGCTCTCTATTCTGGCTCGCCGACTGGGACACGGCACGATAATAGGCCAAACCGCCTTTAAGCCCGTTGCTTCGAAATGCGCGCAAGTACTCGGCGAAGTCCGCGTCGGAGAAGATCTGCGGGTTGGCGGCCTTTCGTTGAAGGAACCACCGAAGGTAGACGTCCTCGCGACCGTCGATAAGAGCTTCCGGTAAGTCAGGAACGTTATGGAAAGCAACGTGCCAGGTGCGCCACGCGACATTCGACGACCAGGGAAGTGAATCGGGCAAGCTAATGCCTGGGATCCCCGTATCAAGGATCGCAAGCCCCATGACGCTGTTCCCGTACGAGGCAGCGTAAGGATATGCGACCCAGGCGCCGACGTCGTGTGCGGCAAGGAAGTGCCGCTCAATGCCGATCCTGTCGAGGAGGCCGCGCACCAGCGTCGCAATCGTCAGAGTGTCACAACCCTGCAATGGCCGGTCAGAGTCTCCTTGCCCCGGGAGGTCGAGCGCAATCAGTCGATAACGTTCCCCAAGGCTCGGCAGGACCTTGCGCCATGCATACCAGCTCTGCGGAAAACCTGCGAACAGGACGAGGACGTCACCGTCTGGGCGCCCGCCGCTGACGTAGTGCATGCGCACGCCGTCGATTGTCGCATAGTTACGGCTGAACCCTTCGATGCCGCATGATGGCCAATCTTGCTGCTGTATCATATTTGTCTCCAGTTCGGTATCGTCTCAGGTGAGGGCCTTCGCCGGCTTGACGGCATTTCTCCAGGCGGCCAGACCCACGACAAGCAAGCACGTAAACAGAAGCAACGAGAAGATCGCGTTGACTGACGGTGTGAAGCCAAAGCGCATCTGGTTGAACACCCAGATCGGCAGCGTTGGTGCACCTCCCGAAAGAAACAGCGTCACCATCACGTCGTCTGCCGAAAGCGTAAGCCCCAAAAACGCGCCGGCAACGATCGTTCCCCTGATCATCGGGAAAAGGACGTGGACGAAACTTTGCCACCGGTTGGCACCGAGATCCAACGAGGCTTCCATAAGGCTTGGATCGAGGCGCCGAAGGCGAACGAGCAGCAAGAGCAACGTTACCGGCATGACGAAACTCATCTGACCGATGACGATGCGCATGACACCGGAGGGAATGCCGAAAATCTCCGTTCCAAGGACCATCTCGATGCCGAGGACAACGCCTGGCGTGGCGATTGGCAATGCAAACGCCATCTCATAGAAACGAGAACCCTTGAGTTTGGAATAATAGACGATCAGCGCAAAGACCGTGCCGAGCGTGACGGACAATGTCACCACGCACGCAGCGACCACAACCGACCGCTGAGCAGCTTCGAGAAGCGATTGATCCTTCAGCAGCTCCTGGTACCAGTGCAATGTCAGCCCCTGCAGCGGAAAGATCTGCAGGTTCGCGGAATTGAACGAGAAGAGGACGATGATCGCCAGCGGTGCATAGAGGTAGAGGATCGCTGCAAGGACACCCGCCGAACCGAACCGCTGTCCGACGTGCTGCTTATCGGCGGAGGGAGGTGGACTATCCTCGGCCTCCTCCCCAAGCATCACACCTTTGGCTGGCGTCAGCGCAATGATCGTGCCGAGAAGAATCCCGACGCTCAACATCAGGGCGACCGCAACCGCAGCACCATAGGGCCAGTTGTTGGCAAACCCGAACTGGGTCGAGACCACGACTCCGAGGGTGGTGCCGTCGATGCCGCCAATCATCGCCGGCGTCACGAAGTCACCCACTGTCACGAGAAAGGCAAGCGAGAAGCCGATGGCGAGATTCCGCCGCGTCAGCGGCCAGATAAGATGCATGAATGTCTGGCGCGCACTCGCACCGGAATCTTGTGAGGCTTCGACAAGATCGCGAGGAATCTTTTCGAAAGCTCCCATCGTCGAGATGAAAATGAAGGGCACTGAGATATAGGCAAACACGATCACGACCGCAGTCGGACTGTACAGGAAGGCTCCAGAGGGCGCATCCAGGATGCCGGTCGACACCAGTGCGGCGTTCAATACACCGGACTGCCCCAGAATGATGCGCCAAGCAAAAATGCGCATCAAGAGGCTGATCCACAGCGGCAATACGACAAGGACGGTGAGCAGCGTCTTGTGCCGTCGTGCGACCCTGCCGACATAGAACGCCAGCGGATAGGCAATGCAAGTCGCCAGCAGACAGCCAAGAAAGCTGAATGAAAGAGTGCGCCAAAGCAACACCCAAAAGCCCATCGACTTCCAGATGCGCGCATAGTTGGTAAGCGAAGGTTCCAGGAGGATTACGCCATTCGACGTCTTCAGAAAACTGGTGGCGACAAGCAGCAGGTTTGGCAAAAGCACGATAAGCAAAAGCCAGACGACGACTGGTACGCCCGCGAGATTGATCCTCGCCGAAAGATGTTGCAGCGAGATCGTTCGTGGCTGGATGACCCCAGAAGCAAGGTTGTCAGTCATAAAACACCTGTGTGTTTTGAACGTCGAAGCTGACCTGAACGGGTTGTCCGACGAGAAATGTGGATTCGCGCACGGCGGGTACCGTGCCAATCAGGTTCAAGGCGCCGCATCGAACGTTCACCTCGCAGTTGGTACCCATGAACAACACGTCTTCGACAACTCCTCGAAGCGTTCCTGGATGCTGTGACCCATCGAGCGTGCTGATCTGGACGGCTTCATACCTGATCGCCATGCGTGCTGGCCCGGCGCGCGGAGCCAAAAGACCGGGAACACCAGTTCCTTCAATTTTCCCGATGGCGCCGCCTTCAGCGGTTTCAAACTTGACCGGAACGAGATTGGATCGTCCCACAAAGCGGGAAACAAACTCGTTGCTGGGCGCAAAGTAGATCTCGCGTGGGGTCGACAGTTGGGCGATTTTCCCTTCATCGAGAACGACGACGCGGTCCGACATCGACAGTGCCTCGCCCTGGTCATGCGTCACATACATGAAAGCGATTCCGAGCTCCCTTTGCAGAGCAACGAGCGTGTGCTGCATCTGCTGGCGCAAACGAAGATCGAGGGCCGCCAGTGGCTCGTCGAGAAGAAGAAGTGTCGGCCTTGAGACGATCGAGCGCGCAAGCGCTGCGCGCTGGCGCTGTCCGCCGGAAAGCTGATGAGGCAGTCGCTCACAGAATGTCGACATTTCGACCAGCTCAAGTGCTTCCAATGCCTTGCCGCTGCGGATCGCTTTTGCTTCTCCGCGCATTCTCAGCGGATATTCGACATTTTCCCGCACCGTCAGGTGCGGGAAAAGCGCGTAGCTCTGGAAGACGGTGCGAACGTCCCTTTTGAAGGGGGGAACCCCGTTCACGGTCTTGCCGCCCATCACGATCTTGCCTTCGTCAGGGTGTTCAAAGCCCGCGACGGTTCGCAAAATGGTTGTCTTGCCGGAACCGCTCGGGCCAAGGATCGAAAAGAATTCACCTGCTCTGACGGCAAAGGAAACATTGTCGAGCGCGGGTTTTTGAGCGCCGTCATATGTCTTTGAGACGCCTTCGAGCGAGAGCACGTGACTGGTTTGAGGGGTTCCCATATCTCTTCTCCTAGCTGGCCTGCGGCCGTATCAAAGCGTGCCGGCCAAAAAGTCGTTCCAGATCTGGATGCGCCGCTCCACGTCTTCCGGCTCTCGGAAGAACACCAGGTTGCTCTTGAAGGCGGGATCTTCGGAATCGAGGATGTTGGTGGTTTTCAATTCCGCTTCCGTGAAACCAGCCTTGCGGGCAGCCTCCGGGGTGAGAACACCGTTGCTGCCCGAGAACTTCATGAAGCGCGTCTGCCAGTCGACTGACATCGTGTCGTTGAGGAACTTATAGACAATGTCGCGCTGTCCCTTGGGGGTGACATATGTGCCCTCAATCCAAGACGGAGTGCCTTCCTTGGGGAGCGTATATTTGAAATTCAGGCCCTTTTTCTTCAGTGTATTCACAACAGTGACGTTGTGGCAGTAACCGAGCAGCGCTTCGCCGGAAGCATAGACGTTTGCCGCATCGTCGAAACCGCGCGTGACGACCCGCACCTGACGGCGCAGTTCCCGCAGCGCGTTCGTGACCGAGGTAAATTCCTCTTCCGTCAGCTTGAACGGATCCTTTGCGCCGACATAAAGCGCGATCATCGGGATCGTCACGGTGGCGTCATCGAATATGGTGACCTTGCCTTCGTAAGTTTTGTCCCAAAGGGCCGCCCAGCTCATCGGCGGCTCCTTGATCACGTCGGCGTTATACTGAAGCGGCTGTGTGCCCCAGTGAAGCGGAATGCCCATCAGCTCACCGTCGACGGTCAGAGGATCCTTCCAGTTCAATCCGGGCAGAATGTTTGCGACGTTCGGAACCTTCGAAACATCGAATGGGGTAATCTGCCCCGCCTTCTTTAGTCGACCCGCGGTCGACGCCTCGGAATAGACGACGTCCGGCTTGACGGCGCCAGACTGGAGCTGCGCAAAAACCTCGTCGAGCGAGGAGATGATCACGGGCTTGATCTTTGCCCCGTTTGCCTTCTCCCATTCTGCGATCCAGTCCGGCTCATCATAGCTTTCCCACGTCAGGAGAGTAATCGGCTCTTCCTCGGCCCAGGCGCTGCGCAGAAGTGAAGGCGCAAAGAGCGCTGTTGCTGCGATGGCGCCTCCAGCTTTGAGTGCTTTGCGACGGCTGGGTGACTGCAATTGATCATGTCCGGTCATTTTACGAGTTCCCTTGTTCTGATTGGCAGGCTCTGGTTATCAGGGTGCGGCTGGAAGCCGCCGCGCCAATCTAACGAACGACAGTTCGGTTCGATTGGCGGCATGTATTGCTCGCCGTATTCGGCAAGCGACATTGTAAACGTGCAAGCGGATTGAAAATGCCTCGAGCCGATCGACTTGATGGAAGATCCATCTCAGCCAGACTTTTGGACGGCTAGGCTCGGGCTATAACACGGGACCTCCCACGCACCGTGCATGGCGATCATAGTCACGCCGCGCCCTATGAGGGTCAAATCGTCATTCTCGATGGTAGCTGATAGATGCGGATTATCAGGCGCTCCATCCTTCCGGAGATGAACGCACTGGTACAGCGTGATCTGGACGAGCAGGCCGTAAACAGTCCACTCGGCCGGTTAAGCCAGGTGATCAGCGCCATTTATCTCTACTTATACGATATCGCAATTTGACGACTGCGCCGGATGGCGCAACTGTCCGAAGCTACTCTGTAGAAAATTGAAAGGCATAGCGAATGGCAGACCATGCGACACAGGTCGCTGAACGCGGCCCCATGCATGTGCGGGCCGATGCAAGAGCGAAGATTATCACGGGCCAGACGTCTGGGATGGCAGGCGGCTTTGCTCAAGGGAACCTCGTCATCCTGCCGAGCGATTGGGCTTCGGATTTCTTGCGCTTTTGTCTTGCCAACCCGAAGCCATGCCCGTTGCTTGCCGTCGGCAATCCTGGTGATCCGTCCCTGGCGGGCGCAGGCACCGGTATCGACATTCGCAGTGATCTGCCCAGCTATCGTGTATTTGAGAATGGCGAGCTGGTTGACGAGATTGAGGACATTTCACACATCTGGCGCGATGATTTCGTCACCTTCCTGATTGGCTGCTCGTTTTCCTTCGAATGGGCTTTATTGAACGCTGGTCTCGGTGTGCGCCACATCGAGCTTGGCACGAATGTGCCAATGTTCAAGACGAACATCGAATGTGTGCCCGCCGGTCGGTTCTCAGGGCAATTCGTCGTCTCGATGCGACCGATGAAGCCACGTGACGCTATCCGAGCAATCGAGATTACCGGCCGGATGCCGCAGGTTCATGGCGCGCCGGTCCATTTTGGTGACCCGTCCGCCATTGGTATCTCCGACGTGATGCGCCCGGACTACGGCGATGCCGTGCCGATCAGGGAGGGAGAGGTCCCGGTCTTCTGGGCGTGCGGCGTGACACCTCAGGTCGCGCTGGCGAAGGCAAAGCCACCGATCGCGATTACGCATAGTCCCGGATGCATGCTGATCACCGACATTGCGGATGAAGATCTGCTGAACGGCAAATTCCACTTTCATCCACCGGAACTTTAAGGGCGAAAGCTTGATCACGCGCTGACAAATTGTTCAACTTGCGCGCCGATGCGCGCCGTCGATGCGCAAGACCATCTGGCGGCGTTGCGCGGTTTGTCGTCATGTCATCGCGCGCTGTGTCCGACCTCCTTGACGCAAAAGGATGATCAATCCTAACTGGGAGCGTGAGTTTGCTCGCCCGACCAGCGTAGAAAGGTGCGGAATGGTTGATCTGCGAACCTTGGAGACCTTTTATCTCGTCGCCCAAACTGGTGGCTTCCATCGAGCCGCCGAAAAGCTCCATACGACGCAGCCCGCGGTATCGGCACGTATTGCGCAGCTTGAACAGGAACTCAGAGTACGCCTGTTCGAGCGCGACAAGCGGGGAAGTCATCTGACAAGCAAAGGACGAGAGCTACTTCGCTATGTCGAACGAATGATTGCCCTAAGAACAGAGTTGGTGCTGGCCGTGGCCGGGCAACCCAGTCTCAGCGGTACGGTGCACCTCGGGGTGTCGGACACCATCGTGCATACTTGGCTGCCAGCCCTGCTTAAACGCATCAGTCAGGAATATCCGGCAATTACTCTGGAGATTGACGTCGACGCGTCCTCTCATCTTACCGTTGCCCTGCTTGACAACACCATAGATGTCGCCTTGCTGATGGGGCCGGTCAACGCCGGCAACGTCATCAATAGTCCTTTGTGCAGCTATCCGATCGACTGGATCGTGCCTTCGAATTTTCAGGCGGGACACGAGCCGATTGCTCTGGCAGATCTGGCAAGGTTCCCGATCATAACCTTCGCGCGGCAGACCCGTCCCTATTTTGAACTGAAGGAGCTTTTTCACGCCGGCGGCTTTGACGAAGTGCGGTTATTCGCCAATTCCTCCCTGTCATCGATTGTACGAATGACGCTCGATGGTCTGGGGGTCGCGGCAATTCCGAAGGAGGTTGTCGCCGAGCACCTGGCGAAGGGGGAATTACGGGTGCTGAGGAGCGAGGAACCGATGCCGGTCATGTCCTTCACCGCGAGCTACATTCAGCGCCCCGACATGCCGCTAAATGCGGTGGTGGCAGATCTGGCGCAGGAGGTGGCAGCTGACTACCAGAGGCAGGGGACCTAATCGTATCCGCCCACTCGCAGCCTCGCGTGCGGGGCGTCACAGCGGGCGAACGCGCCCGCTGTGACTGGGCGAGCCTCGGAGGAGATCAAGAGACTCGCCGATATTTTTCGAGCTTCACCGACTTGAAGAACTGGCCGTACTTCTCGCCAAACGCTTTCATGGATGGGGTGTTGTTATGCACGTCCAGGGATCTTTCATCATCCCAGATCTCGTAGAACAGGAACTCGCCCGGTCGTTCGTTTGACTGGTGCAAGTCATACTGCACGAAACCCGGTTCGCCTTGCGCGATTGGCACGAGCGTAAGCAGCGCGTCGCGAACCTGGTCTTCCTTCCCCTCATGCGCAACTATGGTTGCAACAACAACAAGCTTGTCCTTCATCTTTTCCTCCTTCGACTTCGTTTAATCTAACTCGATTGCGACGTGGCACTTGATGGAATTCGCAATAAAGCACCCCTTGTGAGCGCGATGGTGCAGGCGATTCAGTGCCTCCCGATCAGGCTGCTTCTCTCCGCTGAAGACTGCCTTTGGATGAAGGATGATATCGGAAACCCACATTGCACCCTCGGGGCTTTTGGATACTTTTCCGATGGCCTTGTCCTCATATGCGCTGACCGCGTAGCCACTGCCCTCGCAAATGGCGAGGAAATAAAGCATATGGCAACTGGCAAGTGCATTGACGAGCAACTGCTCGGGATCGGCAAAATTTGGATTGCCGAGGTATTCGGGTGCCGCCGAGACCGGTATCGTGACCTCGGAACTGATGATCCCTTTATGATCGCGACTATAGGTGCCGGGCTGCTTGGGATGGTCCTTGGCCTTCCATTCCAGGCGGACGATATGTTCTGACATGGCTGCGGTTCCTGAAGTTTGTTGTCTTTGGCGTGGCGGGCGCTGCAAGGCTCGGCGATGTCTCCGATCATGCAGCGGCGCCGAGGCCTCAAGACTATCGGTTGAGAACGTCTGCAATTGCATGCGCTATCGCCTCGTCGGCCTCGATTGGACCGCCCGACACGCCAACGCCGCCAATGACCACGTCGCCATCATATACCGGCAGCCCTCCGCCAAAGACGACAAGGGGGCGACTGGCGGCACGCTCCATGCCAAATAGCGAAGCGCCGGGTTGGACAGTTTCCATCCAGTGTCCTGACGGCGCGCGAAGTGCAGCGGCGGTGAAGGCCTTGTTGTGGGCGATTTCGATCGTTCCGAACGCGGCATCGTCGACGCGAACAAAAGCGACCAGGTGTCCGCCACCATCGACAATCGACAAAGACGAGCGTTGCTTGAGTTCTTTGGCCTTGGCAACACCGGCGTTGATTGCCTCAAGGGCTAGGTCATGAGGGATGTGCTTCGTCATTTTCGAAAATTCCTCCCTAGTTATAGATGCCGCCGTCGACGGTGATCGCCTGGGCAGTAACGTACGAAGATTCGTCTGATGCGAGGTAGACGAACAGCGGGGCCACCTCTTGCGGCGTGCCTTGACGACCAAGCGGAATAACCGTCGGTACCAAGGATTCCTGCTTCTCTTTGCCGCCGATGAAATCGATGACCGGCTGATTGAATGGGGTATCGATCCAGCCGGGGCAGACAGCGTTGACGCGCACGCCGTCGCGCGCCAGTTCCAGGGCGACCGATGTCGTAAAGCCGATGACTGCGGCCTTCGACGCCGAGTAGCACGTCAGTCCTGCTCCTCCTCGCTTGCCGGCGAGTGAAGACATCATGACGATCGATGCGTTGCCGGTCTCGCGAAGATACTTCAACGCTTCGCGCACGAAGATGAAGTTGCTCCTCACGTTGATCGAAAATACCTTGTCCCAATTGCTGGTGCTGAAGTCGTCGACCTTGCCGGACAATTGCACGCCTGCATTCAGGCAAAGCGTGCTGATGCCTTTCATCCAGGCCGCCGCCTCGCCAATCGCGGCCTTGATGTCTTCTTCCCGCGAAATATCGGCTTTGATGAACTTCACCCTTCCGCCGAAACGCTTCTCGACGTCGGCGCCCTTTGCAGCATCGATGTCGACGACGGATACGACCGCGCCTTCAGCTACAAACGCTTCCAATATTGCAAGGCCGATGTTGGCTACGCCACCTGTCAAAAGAACGCGTTTTCCTGACAAACGTCCAGACATGGTTTCAACTCC
The DNA here is from genome assembly GCF_050644135.1 of Rhizobium sp. YTU87027. Classification (NCBI taxonomy): domain Bacteria; kingdom Pseudomonadati; phylum Pseudomonadota; class Alphaproteobacteria; order Hyphomicrobiales; family Rhizobiaceae; genus Rhizobium; species Rhizobium sp. YTU87027. The sequence goes on from NZ_CP098443.1 coordinate 165,829, forward strand.
CAGAGTTAGGTTATGCCGGCATGCTCACGCAAACCGGCGCTGCGGCACATCAGTGCCTTTGGTTGATATTGCTGTTGATTGCGTCATTGACGGCGGCTGCTGCCTCCATCTGCGGCATGTGGCCGACGCCCTGGATCTTGCGGATTTCGACGTTGGCGGGGATTTCATTGTCTTGCGGCACGGGGACGATCTGGTCCTGCTCGCCCCAGATGAGGGTGATCGGGCAGGAGAGTTCGGCCAGGGTTTTGCCGATCGACTGCAGTTGACCGTTTTCGTCGGCGATCGTCTCTGCGATGGCGCCAAGTGCTTCGGGGACGCCTTCGAGGCGTTTGAAGCGCAGTGTTCCTTCGACCATGTCGTTGGTGATCTTCGATGGATCGGCAAACAGCCGTTCCAGGACGCCAAGAAGCGGGCGTCGGCGCTCGGCGGCAACGAAGTCGACCAGGAAGTCGCGGTTCATCTGCTTGCTGAGGCCGATAGGGGCAATCAGCGTCAGCGATCCGACGCGCGATGGCTGACGGGCCGCCATGGCCGCGGCCACAGCTCCGCCGAAGGAATGTGCCACGAGATGGATCTTGCCGGGAGCAAGGGGGCCGATCGCCTCCTCGACGGACGAAACGATCTTCGCCAGGATGTCGCCGCCTGCAACGGGAGAGGACGCGCCGTGCCCCGGCAGGTCCACCGCGATGGTGCGCATCTTTTCTGCAAGCGCCGGCTGATTGAACAGCCAGGTCGTCAGATCGCCACCAAACCCGTGGAGGAACAGCACAACATCCTCGCCCGCCTCCCCGGCTTCGAGCAGATTGACCGAACCGCCTTCCACGGCAACGCTGCGCGCGGCGGGCGAGCCTGCCTCGCCGTCCTCACCTGAACCCAGACGATCGGCGTAACTCTGGATGAAGGCGTCGATTTCCTCCTGCGTGGCGCTCTCGTCGGCAATCACCCCGGCCAGGGCCCCGACCGGCGCGGTCGTCCCTTCATTCAGAACGATGCGGCGAAGGGTACCGCTGGAGGCTGCCTCCAGAACATTGGTAACCTTCGTCGTTTCGATCTCGAGGATTTCCTGGCCGCGAGCGACCGCACCTCCTTCGCCGATCATCCATTGGGTGATCTTGCCCTCGGTCATCGTCATTCCCCACTTGGGGATCGTGACTGCTTCGATAAGCGACATGGGTTTTACCTCTTTACGATTGATTTGACCGCCTTCATCACCGCCGCGGGGGTCGGAATGTAGGCATCTTCAAGATTGGGCGCGTAGGGAACCGGCGTATGCGGCGCCGTCACCAGCTTGATCGGCGCCTTCAGCGCGTCAAAGCATTGATCGGCAAGCAGCGCGGAGATATCGGTTGCGACACTGCAGCGCGGATTGGCCTCGTCGACGATGACGACACGCCCGATCTTTTCGGTCACTTCAAGCAGCGTGTCCTCGTCGAGCGGCGAGGTGGTGCGTGGGTCAACGACACAGGCGGAGATCCCCTCCGAGGCGAGGCTGCGGGCAGCCTCCTCGGCGACACCGACCATCCGGCCGATCGCGATGATGGCGACATCCTTGCCGTCGCGCACGACACGGGCTTCACCGAAGGGAATGGTATAGGAAGCGTCCGGTACCTCGCCTACGGTATCGTAGAGCATCTTGTGTTCAAGGAAGATCACCGGATCGTCGTCACGGATAGCCTGCAACAACAAGCCCTTGGCGTCGTAGGGATTGGACGGAATAACCACCTTCAGCCCCGGGATATGGGTGAAGATCGAGTGCAGCGCCTGGGTATGCTGTGATCCGGAACGGCTGCCTGCGCCATAGGTGGCGCGAATGACCAGCGGCGTCTTGGCACGTCCCCCGAACATATAGCGGAACTTGGCTGCCTGGTTCATGATCTGATCGAGGCAGACACCGGCGAAGTCGACGAACATGATCTCGGCGATCGGGCGCAGGCCGGTCAACGCCGCCCCGGCCGCCGCGCCGATGAAGGCCGCTTCGCTGATTGGCGTATCGCGCACCCGCTCGGGACCAAAAGCGCCAAGCAGGCCGCGGGTGACGCCAAACGGCCCGCCCCAGGCATCTTTCACGCCGTTCGCCCCAGCGCCACCCGTCAGATCCTCACCCATCATGATCACCCGCGGATCCCGGGCCATTTCGGCGTGAAGCGCGTCGTTGAGTGCTTGGCGGAAGGATTTTTTTGCCATGTCAGTCGTCCTTACAGATATTTGACGTAAACGTCGGTGGTCAGGGCCGACAACGGCGGGAATGGAGCGGCGCGCGCTGCGGCCACGGCACGATTGATCTCGGCCTCGACGGCCTCATCGACCGCATCGAGCTCGGCTGTGTCCAACAGCGAGACTTCCTTGACGTGCTTGCGGAAGATACTGAGGCAGTCACGATCCTGACGCATCGCCGCCTTCTCTTCCGGTGTGCGGTAATTATCAGGGTCGCCGCTGTAGTGTCCGTAGTAGCGTGGCACATGAACGTGCAGCATCGTCGGACCGCCGCCGTTTCTGGCGCGCTCGACAGCCTCGCCCGTGGCGGAATAGACCTGGAAGACATCCGTGCCGTCCACCTCGATGGACGGAATGTCATAGCTTTCAGCCCGGCGGGTGAAGCTGCCGGCCGACACATGTTCGTTTGCCGTGGCCTCGCCGAAGCCGTTGTCTTCGATCACGAAGACGATCGGCAGCATCCAGATCTTGGCAAGGTTGAAGCTCTCGGACATGACGCCCTCGTTCATCGCACCATCACCGGCAAACGCGATCGCAACCTGGCCGGTGCCGAGCAGCTTGGCGCTCAGCGCCGCCCCGCAGGTGATCGGAGCACCGGCCGCAACGATGCCGTTTGCCCCCAGCATGCCCTTGCGAAGATCCGCAATATGCTGCGATCCACCCTTGCCGCCGCAGGTACCCGTGGCCCGTCCGAAGAGCTCGGCCATCATGCTGTCGATATCGACACCCTTGGCGATCGAATGGCCATGGCCGCGATGCGTTGAGGAGATGTAATCGTCCGCCCTCAGATGCAGACAAACACCGACCGCGCTGGCCTCCTGGCCGGCATAGAGATGGGTGTTGCCGGGAATGTCTCCCGTTGCCATCTCGTCCATCACCCGTTCTTCGAAACGGCGGATCATCCGCATGCTTCGATAGACCTCGATGAGCTTGTCATGTGACAGTTGTAAGCCCGACATTGCAGTCCTCTTGAAGTTTTCGCTGCAGACCCGCCAGGTCGCAGTCAATTGTTACGAACCCCGCGCCTGTCTTGATCGTCTGTATTGATCGATGACGACGGCGAGGACGATGATGGCTCCCTTTATGATCTCCTGGTAATAGGAGCCGATCTTCAGGAAGGTGAATCCGGATGTGATGACGCCGAGGATGATGGTGCCGATCAGGGTGCCGGTTATGCGGCCGGAGCCGCCGGCCAGGGAGGTTCCACCGATGACCGCGGCGGCGATGGCGTCGAGCTCATAGGCGGTGCCCATGGTGGGCTGCGCGGAGGCGGCGCGTGCTGCGGTGACGACACCGGCGAGGCCGGAAAGGACACCTGCGACGACATAGACCTTGATGAGATGCGAGCCGATGTCGATGCCGGAGACGCGGGCGGCCTGGGGGTTTGATCCGATCGCATAGGTATACTTGCCATAACGGGTGTAGCCCAAGGCGATATGGGACAGGATCGCGACGGCAAGAAAGATCAGCACCGGCAAGGGCACCGGAAAGCCAAGGATGAGGTAGCTCTTGCCAAGCCAGGTGAATTGCGGCGTCAGCAGCCCGATCGGCTGGCCAAGCGTATACCACTTGGCAGCACCTCGGGCACAGACCATCATGCCGAGCGTTGCGATGAACGGCGGAATGCCGGTCTTGGCAATCAAGACACCGCTGATCCAGCCGGTGACCAGGCCGACGAGAAGCCCTGCCATGATCGGCCAGAGCGGGAAAAGGTCGGTCAGCGCCGGATAGAGCGCCCGCACATCCGTCGAACTTTGAGCCAGGGAGGCGGCGACCATCGCCGACAGGCCGACCACCGAGCCGGATGCCAGATCGATACCGCCGGTGATGATGACATGCGTCACACCGACGGCCAGGATGCCCGTCACCGACACCTGAAGGATGATGATCGACAGGCGCTGCTCGTTGCCGAGGAACGACGTGCCAACAAAAACCCATCCAAGGACTTCGAAGATCAGAGCGATGCCGACAAGCACAACGGCCATCGACATCTCGCTCTTGAACCTGCGCTTCAAAACTCGCTTTTCCGCCACAACCGCGGCTCCAGAGGACGTCGTCATTGTGTCCTCCCAAACATCAGATCAGTCATTTTTCTTCCCCTTTTTTCGGGTATCGACGGCAGCCGCCGGGATGCCATCGAGATTGTCCATGTTAACGATTACATAGCGTTGTTTGTGTCGCTATAGTTTAGCGGCGTTGGCCTTTGCATTGGCTGCATCGACGAGCGGCTTGAGGTATTCCAGGGAGACGCGGGCGACCCAGTCGGGCTCGATGCCACGCTTGTGGAAGCCGCATTCCATCGACAGGTAGCCATCGAAGCCGGTCTGCGCCAGCGCCTCGATGAGCGCCGGGAAGTCACCCCTGCCCATGCCGGGTGGCAAGCGATCATTGTCGGAGGCATGGATATGGACGAGGTCCTTGCCCATGGCATAGACGTAGTCGCTCATCACCTCTTTTTCGGTGATGACGTGATGGCTGTCGAACATCAGCCGAACGTTGGGCTCGCCGACGTCCTTCATCATGTCGATGGTGTTGTCGCAGGTATTGACGATATTGCTGTCTTCCGGGGTCGGCTCGATCACGATCTCGACGCCGAAGTCCTGAGCAAAGCGCGCAATCTCGCCGATGGCCTGCTTGGCCCAATCCCATGCCTGGCGGTAGGTTGTGCCGAAGATATACCAGCCAGGCAGGCAGATCAGCCGCTTGCCGCCCCAGTCGGCGGTCAGCTTCACCATGTCCTTGTAGTGGTCGATCGCCCAGCGACGCTCTTCCGGGATCGGCGAGGCAACGTTGTTGCCAGGCCCGCCGCCGTGGGCTGGCAGCATTGCCGCCAGCTCCAGGCCATAATCCTTGAGCATCTTGCCGATGTCCTGGCGGCGCTGCGCACTCAGCGTCGGCGGGAAGACATGCGGACTGGCCGCACCGATCTCGATCGCGTCATAACCGATCTTCTTGACGCGCTTGATGGTTTCTTCGAGCGTGTAGGCCGGCAACCACGTCGGGTTGCTTGCATACGGCCAGGTGTGCATTGCAAGCTTGATTGTCATCGAACGTCTCCTCAGCCAGCCGTCTGCTTGATGGTTTCCCAGGCACCGGTCTCACCCGAGACGAGAATGGCTTCGGCAATGCGTTCGATCTGCACCCCGTCCTTGAAGTCCGGCGAAGCCGGCTTGTTTTCGGCAATGGCCTTGAGGAAGTTGTACCATTCGATCGACTTGATATCGATGTAGCCCTGCCCCATGCCGGCCACTGGCCACAGCTTGTCGCCAAAGGGCTGGTTCGGCCCGGAATAGATCGTACGGAAGCCGAACGCGTCGGCCGGATCGTTGGCAAACGCGACGCGCAGCTCGTTGAGACGCTGGTAGTCGAAAGCGATGGAGCCGCGGGTGCCGTGGATCTCAAAGCCCAGCTGATTGTGATGGCCCCAGGAGTTGCGGGTCACCTCGATGGTGCCGTGAGCGCCGTTCGAGAACTTGATCATCGTCAGCGCGGTATCGTCGACGTCGACCTTGCCCTTCTCCGTGGACGCAGCCCCGCTCGGACCAAAGAAGCGGCCCGCCGGCAGCGGCCGCTCCGGGATGAAGGTCTTGACGATTGCGTTGACCTGCTCGAACTCACCGACCAGAAGGCGCGCGGCATCGATCACGTGCGTTCCGATATCACCAAGCGTACCCGAACCCGCCAGAGCCTTGTTGAAGCGCCAGGAGAGCGGCTTTTCCGGGTCAGCGCCCCAATCCTGCAGATAGTAGCCACGGAACGTCAGGATGTCGCCAATGCGTCCCTCTTCGATCAGCTTCTTGGCCATCTGCAGGGCCGGCGTATGGCGGTAGTTGTACGATACCATCGTCACCACGCCGGTTTCGTTGGCCGCCGCCAGCATTTCTTCAGCCTCGGCAACCGTCATCGACATCGGCTTTTCACACATGATGTGCTTGCCGGCCTTGGCCGCCGCGATGGCGATCTGCGCATGCGTGCTGTTGGGCGTGCAGATGTCGACGATGTCGATGTCGGGACGCGAAACGACCTCGCGCCAGTCGGTTGCGTATTCCGTAAATCCATACTGTTTGGCAGCGTTCTGTGCCAACTCCTCGTCGATATCGACGACCACCTTGCGTTCAATCTCGACGGGCGAGCCGAACAGGATCGGCACAACCGCCGTCGCGATCGAATGGGCCTTGCCCATAAAGCCTGTTCCAATCAGCGCAACGTTCAACTTCTTCACCGCAAAAGCCTCCATTTGGCCGGAAATCCAATCCCGCACCTGCTACACCGGACCAAACCTGCGCATGGCCCGTCAAAAAACTGTAATGTTAACGTATACAACACGAGGATTTTCCCAATGTCAACGATTACATTGGAATTGTGCAGTCGTTTTGACTACCACAGTTGGGCTCCCCAGATTCCAGCTGAAACGAGTGAAAATGACCGTCCGAACCCCGCCACCAGAAAAACCCTGAAAGCAAGTTCGAACCCTATCCCCACCAGGAAATCCGCCTGCCCGTCCAGCTCCTGCCATAGCCGAGGCGTTTGCCTCGCTGCCAGGGACAGCGTTCAGGAGATCGCCATTCGGTTTTGCCGCAGCGTGAAGGTTGGCGTTATTGGAGAACATAGCGCGGCGATCGCCAAGATGACGTTGTGACGATCTCGTGTTCCGCCATCCAACGCGGAATGTTCGTCCAAGGCGCGATCTGCATCGCGCGGTGGATCCAAACCAGGAGCCAGGCGATATGTTTGGGTTGAAGGGAAAGATTGCGGCTGTCGTCGCTCGGGGAAGCCGACTTTCGTATGTCTTTCGGTCCAATTCGGTAAGGGATAACGCCGTCGGTACCTTACCGCAGGTGATTGCTACTTGCCATTGGCGAGGCCGCCACCGGGGGCAGGAGAAATCCGAGGAACCGGCTCCGCCCGCCCCCGTTACGATCAACCGAGCTGAGGCAAGAGCTGGTCGATACTCTTTTTCGCATCCCCATAGAACATTCTGGTATTTTCCTTATAGAAGAGCGGGTTCTCGATGCCCGAATAGCCGGTTCCCTGACCGCGTTTCGACACGAAGACCTGTTTGGCTTTCCAGACTTCCAGAACGGGCATGCCGGCGATCGGCGAGCTCGGGTCTTCCTGCGCTGCCGGATTGACGATGTCGTTCGAGCCAATGACAATGACGACATCGGTGCTGGCGAAATCCTCGTTGATCTCGTCCATTTCGAGAACGATGTCGTAGGGAACCTTTGCCTCGGCCAGGAGCACGTTCATATGCCCCGGCAGTCGCCCGGCAACAGGATGGATTGCGAAACGTACGCTCTTGCCGGCGGCCCGGAGTTTGCGGGTCAGCTCGGAGACCGTCTGTTGCGCCTGCGCCACCGCCATGCCGTAGCCCGGCACGATGATCACGCTTTCTGCGTCGTTGAGGGCGGCGGCAACACCTTCGGCATCGATGGCGATCTGCTCGCCGGAGATCTCGAGCGTCGGTCCAGTTGTCGTGCCGAACCCCCCGAGAATGACCGAAACGAAGGAGCGGTTCATCGCATTGCACATGATGTAGGACAGGATCGCCCCTGAGGAGCCGACGAGGGCGCCAGTGACAATCAGCAGGTCATTGCCGAGCGTGAAGCCGATAGCTGCCGCAGCCCAGCCGGAATAGGAATTCAGCATCGACACGACCACCGGCATGTCGGCTCCACCAATGCCCATGATCAGGTGATAGCCGATGAAGAAAGCGGCGAGCGTCATCAGAACGAGCGTCCAGGCGCCGGCACCGTTTACGTACATGAACAACAGGATCAGCGACAGGATGGCGGCACAAGCATTGAGATAGTGCCCGCCCGGCAGTTGCCTGGCCTTGCCGTCCACTTTCCCGGCCAGCTTGCCAAAAGCGACGACGGATCCCGTGAAAGTCACCGCACCGATGAATACGCCCAAGAAGACCTCCGCCTTCATGATCGTAAGCTCGACCGGGACCTTATGAGCGAGGATGCCTGCAAATCCGTCGAGAGTCGCGCGTGCCGCATCATCCATGCCGGCAACACGCGAAGCTTCGATGTGGGCGTTAAAACCGATGAAGACGGCAGCTAGGCCGACGAAGGAATGCAGCGCGGCGACAAGCTGCGGCATTTCCGTCATCTGCACGCGACTTGCCAGGGAGTGACCGAAGATTGTGCCGCCGAGGATCATCAATACGATGACCACCCAGTTGCCGACACCCGGTCCGACGATTGCCGCGATGACTGCAAGCGCCATGCCGACGATGCCGTACCAGACAGCGCGTTTGGCACTTTCCTGTCCGGAAAGCCCCCCGAGCGAAAGAATGAAGAGAACGGCAGCTGCGATGTAAGCGGCCGAAACGATACCGATCGTCATGATAAATCTACCCCGGTCACGACTTCTGGAACATGGCAAGCATGCGACGGGTAACGAGAAACCCGCCGACGATATTGATGGTGGCGATCAGAACCGAGAGGGCGGCGAGCGTTACCACCAGCCAGTCGCCCGAGCCAGTCTGCAAGAGGGCTCCGAGGATGACGATACCCGACACGGCGTTGGTGACGGCCATCAGTGGCGTGTGCAGCGAATGGGAGACATTCCAGATTACCTGAAAGCCGACGAAACAGGCCAGCATGAACACAATAAAGTGGCCCATGAAGGCGGCCGGCGCATATGCGCCAACCAATAAAAGCAGCGCGGTGCCCAACAGCAGGAGCACTCCTTGTGCCCTTGTCTGCGCCTTGAAAGAGGCGACTTCGCTTGCGCGCTTCTCCTCCGGCGTTGGCTCCTTGGGCCTTTCGCGCTGCTTCTGGGCGGCGATGGCCTGAACCTTTGGCGGCGGAGGCGGATAGGCGATTTCCCCTTGATAGACGACCGTTGCGCCGCGGATGACATCGTCGTCCATGTTATGGAGGATCCTGCCGTCCTTGGCCGGCGTGAGGTCCGCGAGCATATGGCGGATATTGGTCGCATAAAGCGTTGAGGCCTGCGTAGCCATTCGGCTTGGAAAATCCGTAAAGCCGACGACGATGACGCCGTTGCTGGAGACGACGCGCTGATCGGCAATCGTCAGCTCGCAGTTCCCGCCTCGCTCGGCCGCGAGATCGATGACGACAGAGCCGGGCTTCATCATCGCCACCATATCGGCGAGCCAGAGCTTGGGCGCATCGCGACCCGGGATCAGAGCGGTAGCAATGACAATATCGATCTTTGGTGCCAGTTCGCGAAACTTCGCGAGCTGCTTTTCGCGGAACTCCGGTGAGGAAGGCGCAGCATAGCCGCCGGTTGTCGCTCCATCCTGCTGGTCGCCGTCGAAATCGAGATAAACGAACTCTGCCCCCATGCTTTCGATCTGCTCGGCCACTTCCGGCCGCACGTCGAAAGCGTAAGTGATAGCGCCCAGCGACGTCGCCGCCCCGATTGCGGCAAGACCTGCGACACCTGCGCCAATGATCAGTACCGTGGCCGGTGGTACCTTTCCGGCTGCCGTTACCTGACCGGTGAAGAACCGCCCAAAGTTACTGGCCGCCTCGACCACCGCGCGATAGCCAGCCACATTCGCCATCGAAGACAGCGCATCCATCTTCTGGGCCCGCGAGATGCGAGGAACCATGTCCATCGCTATCACATTGGCACCGGTCGCTTTCGCGTCGTCCAGGAGCACCGTGTTTTGCCCGGGATAAACGAAGGAAATGAGTGTTTTGCCTGCGGAAAGCCGTTTGACCTCTTCGTCAACCGGCGGACGAACCTTGATAAGGATGTCCGCGTCCGCGTAGAGCGCCTCTGCACTGTTGACGACAACCACACCCGCTCCCTGGAAATCGGCATCGGTGATCCCTGCGTCGAGGCCTGCGCCGCTCTCCACCAAGCATTCATATCCAAGCTTCTGCAATTGCCTGGCGGACTCGGGCGTCATGGCGACGCGCTTTTCACCAGCAAGCACCTCTTTTGGTGCACCGACTTTCATCCCAATTCTCTCCACTTTGCAGGTCACGATTGCCGAATTAGGCCTACTCGGCCCGGCCGGTCACAAGATCGCGCAGCGGCAAGCTGCGCTAGGTGTAGTCGACCTCGATTCGACGCTTCTCGATCAGAGACCTCCGCGCCGCGTCGAGAATGACAGCCGCGTCAAAAGCATCATCAAGGCTCGACAACGGTGGCTGCGACTGCGCGAGACAATTGTTGATGAAGTAGCTCTGGACCTGCAAGAAGCTGTCCCAATAAGTCGCGTCATCCCAGAATGGAATCGTGGCCTCACCAAACTTCGTCACGTCCCACGCGACCACGCCGCTCCCCTCCATTCCGAGGATCTTGAAATAGCATGACCATGGCTCGCGGCTGCGATCGTCCGCAGAAAAGCTACCCCAGAGGTGCGCGATTTTCCCGTCGGCATATTCCGCAGTGATCATCAACTGGTCATGCGCCTGTTTGTTGTCAAAGTGTACATTTGTCCCGGTCGCATACACGTAGGCAGGACGCCCCAGGAAGAAAAGCAGACAATAGGCGTGGTGGATCATCAATTCCCGCATCGTAAGATCCGGCTCGCCGATCGAAGCATCGTGGCGCTTGTTGTAGATCGCCCAGAAGCTCACGATATCGCCAAGCCTGCCATCCTTGATATGGGCCTTCAATCGCCGCATGTTCTCCGCATAGATGTAGTTGTGCGAGGGCATGCAGGTTCGATTGGCGGTTTTGGCGATCTCGGCAAGTTCGCGGATCTGCCTCGCCTGCTCACAAAGCGGCTTTTCCAAAAGAACGTGCTTGCCCGCGGTCAAGCAACGCTTGGCGATCTCAAAGTGCGACGCGGTGCTCGTCGCAACCAAAACGGCGTCGATCTGATCGTCGGAAAGAAGATCATCCAGCGTTGGGAATGCCTTGCCGCCTAGCCGGTCACAGAATTCTTCAGCCTTGCTCTGCGAGCGACTCCAGCCACCAGCAAAAACGTCGGAGCCAATTTGACGCAGCGCATGAACGTGCAGTTCAGCGACGCGACCAAGCCCAATGACTGCGACCTTCATAAGATCAATCCTTGTTTCAAGTATCATCCACGAGCGGCCAGCGGACCCGCTAGGCGTTGATTTGGATCGGACGGCTCTCCTGCCACGACCTGGTCGCGGCATCGGCAATCAGCTGGGCCCGAAGCCCGTCTTGCGCATCCGGCTTTGGTTTCTTGCCGCTCGAGATCGCGTCGACGAAGTGTTTCATCTCGGCGAGATAGGCGGCGCCAAAACGCTCGAGAAAAAAAGGCTGCGCACGCGGTGTCTTAAAGCCGGTGCTGCTTGCACTCTCGACGAGGTTTTCAAGAACATTCGACACGCGCAGCATGCCCTTTGAGCCGTGCACTTCGAGACGCTTGTCGTATCCGTAGGTCGTCCTTCGGGAATTTGTAATTTGGCAAATACGTCCGGACCCGGTGGTCAGGATGACGGCAGCGGTGTCAACGTCGCCGGCTTCGCGAATTGCCGGGTCGATCAAATTTGATCCAGCCGCATAGACTGTCGTCGGCTCTTCCCCAAGGATGAAGCGTGCCATATCCAGATCATGTATCATCATGTCGCGAAAGAGGCCGCCCGAACCTTTCACATATGAAAGCGGAGGTGGTGCCGGATCCCGGGACGTGATCGAGATGGTCTCCACATCGCCAATCTCGCCATCGACAACCCCCTGACGAAGCGCCCCAAAGTGCGGATCGAAGCGCTGATTGAAAGCGGTCATGAATGGAACGCCCGCTTCCTCTATGGCCTTGATGCAAAGCCGAACCCGATCGGACGACAGATCGATTGGCTTCTCGCAAAATATCGCCTTCCTTGCGCTTGCGGCACCATGGATCATATCGAAATGGGTCGCTGTGGACGTAGCGATGACAACCGCATCAATGTCCTTCGCGCTCAGAACGTCGGAAACATCCCTGACCGTGACACCAAATCTTCGCGCGCAGGCGTGAGCCGCCTCGCTTGACGCATCCGCCACAGCGACAAGGCTGGCGTTCTCGATGCCCTGGAGCGAATTGGCGTGGACTTGCCCAATTCGTCCACATCCGATTATTCCAATTCTGATCATTGTTGTCCCCACGAGGAATTAAAGGCGCTCGCTTGGCGGATTGATGCTTTCTGCAAAAAGATGTGCCGGACGGCACCACACCACCATGCATTATCCAGAATACGCTCCGGGACACCTGCCCCGGAGCGGCTCTCTTCTCGCAGCCGTGCGCGCCCTTCGTTTGGAGGGTCAGTTCTTGCTGGCGTACTTGTCTACGTTGCCTGGGTTCACCAGCTCAAAAGGAATCCAGATCGGGGATTCGACCTTTTCGTCCTTGGCGAGCTTGATCGCCGCTTCAACTGATCCGGCGCCTTGTCCAATAGCGTCTTGGAATACGCTGACATCGAGATCACCGCTTTGCATGTAGTGCATCGCATCCTTGGTCGCGTCGATCCCGGCGACCACGATGTCCTTCATGTCCCAACCAGCCGCTTTCATCGAATTGATAGCGCCGAGAGCCATTTCGTCGTTGTTGGCGACAACTGCAAGCGGCTTATAGCCGGCCGTAATCCAATTGGTCATCAGGTCCTGCGCCTTGACCGGATCCCAGTTGGCTGACTGTTCGTCAATAATCTTGATGAAATTGCACTCGGGCGTCGCGATGACGTCATGCACTGCTTTGCTCCGCAGTTCGGCGCTGTGCTGGGCGAGAATTCCCTGGATGACGAGGATTCCTGCGTCCTTGTCTTTGCCTTGCTCCTTCAAGACGCGGCAAACTTCCTTCGTCTCGATCGTGCCGGCTTCTGCCTCGTTCGAGCCGATGAAAGCCGCCTTTGGGCCAAGCTTGTCGAGGTCGCTGGGTGTGTTGTTGACGTAGACCAGCGGAATTCCCGCGTCCGCCGCCATCTTTGTAATGGTTGGGGAAGCCGAGCTTTCGACGACGTTGACGATAATTGCGTCGACCTTGGCGGCGATGAAATTTTGAACCTGCGAAAGCTGCTTGTTAATGTCGGCCTCGGCGAACTCGATCTGAAGCGGCTGCTTCGTCTTCGCCGCCTCGTCTTTCATTCCCTGAACCATAACGGCCAGAAACGAGTCACTGTGGGAAATCGCCACTCCGATATCGCCTGCATAGGCAGTTGATGTCGCAAAGACTAATCCTAGAGCACCAATAATTGAACGCTTCATCTCGCATTTCCCTCCTTCGCCGGGCGTCCGGCAGCACCCTGGATTGCCCGGACCATCCCCCTCCTCGAGGATGGCTTATGTTATCGATTACATCGCGAATATGCGAACGATTGCGTGCCGGCCTCCGGGCAGGCGAAAACCCGCGTCAGAAGCGTGCAGCTTTTCTAATGTTAACGTATACAACATGGAAATTTCTCGATGTCAACGATTACATTTTTGTTGACGTCTTGAACGATCGGCCTAGGATAGTGGCAGGAGGAAAGGACAATGGACAGCAGTGATCACAAGTTCAGGTACCGCATCGTTGTGCCGCTTTGTGGGGCGTTGCTTGTCGTACTCGGCTTTCTCTTCGGTAACTCGATCGTCGCCTTCGTCGCTGATGAAGGGACCATCTTGGGAGAGCTTCGCCTGATGCGCGCGCAAGCCTCCGTCGCGGTCTGGGATCACTACGTCGACGAACGCGCCGGCAGTGAGGCCGACCGCCATTAGAGAAATGCGTCGGACGCAAAAATCCGAGAAGGAGGAAATCATGAGCCCGGCAGACTTCACGACCGCCATCGTTACCGCACGCGCACTCGATCACGATTCGTCCTGCGGCGATCCGGCCTTCTGCATCCTGATGAAGACGGAGTTCACTCTGATGGTTATGCTCACGATGGTTCTTTGTGTCTTGTGTTCGCCCCCATTGATATGATTGGCGGAAATCGAGATGAGCCATAGTGCATCCGCTGACGTTTGTATCGTGATCGCCGCCAAAGACGCCGAGGCTACTATCGCACGGGCGGTTATGTCGGCACTCGCGCAAACCGAAGCAAGAGAGGTGGTCGTTGTTGATGACGCCTCGAATGACCAGACTGAAAAAGCCGCCCGCCAATGCGACGATGGATCAAATCGCCTCAAGGTGGTGCGCTTCAATGAGAACCGGGGACCGTCTGCGGCCCGCAACCACGCCATATCGATCAGCCGCGCCGACGTCATCGCCGTGCTTGACGCTGATGATTTCTTCCTGCCTGGTCGGCTTGAGCGATTGCTGCAACAGGAAGACTGGGACCTGGTGGCGGACAACATAGCGTTTATTGCCGATAGGGCGGTCGCCTCCGGTATCGAGGAGCGCATCCAAGAATTCCCAACCGAGTCCTACATCATCGACTTCGTCGGGTTCGTTGAAGGGAATATCTCAAGGCGCGCCGCTCAACGAGGGGAGATTGGCTTTCTCAAGCCGCTCATGCGTCGCAGCTTCCTCGAAAGACATCGTATTCGCTATAACGAAGTGCTTCGCCTCGGCGAAGATTACGATCTCTATGCGCGGGCGCTCGCATGTGGCGCCCGCTACAAGGTCACTCGCAGTTGCGGCTACGCGGCCGTCGTTCGTGACAATTCGCTTAGTGGCAGGCATCGAACTTACGACTTGGAGCGCCTTTACGAGGCAGACTGCGCCATAATGGCAAACAATGCAGATCTCGACCGAGCAGCCATGAGCGCTCTGAAACGTCATGCCCGGCATGTCCGAGATCGCTACGAACTCCGACGCTTCCTCGATGTCAAGAACCACGAAGGAGGCATGCGGGCGGTTGTGCAGCTTTTGGGTCGGCCTTCCACTATCAGGCCCGTTGCCGCTGGCATACTGGGTGACAAAGTCGAGCGGTTCTTCAGGCGTGGACGTCCGCGTTTGAGAGACAATGAGATGCAGGAGATCCGTTACCTGCTGTAGCCAGAGAACCTGCGCGGCTAAGATGAGGGTATGGAACACTTAAGCCCGAGCTTGGGGATATATGCTGATCTCGCTTCCCATCGTCATCTCTTCCGTGAGCGTGGCGATGCTTCGCGTGAGACACGCGCTTGGCGCGGACGCATAGTGATGAAAGGAACGCGTCTCGGATCGAAAGGCTGCGTTCAAAAGCGCCGCGCCGGCAGCGGCAACACAGCAAGGGATAGGGAATGCTTGTTGCACGTTATCGGTAGAAATTATCGATAATCTTTCTCGAAGGATCTGGTGCCATGGAAGAAATAGCCTCCGGCTGGACAACTCCAGTCTCTGCTGCACTGCAGGAAGCGTTGCGTGTCTATAATCTGCCGTTCAACGATCTGCTTTTTCATGCGCAGAGCGTCCATCGCATGAACTTCGATCCGAACGCGGTACAGATGAGTCGACTTCTGTCGATAAAGACCGGCGGATGCGCCGAAGATTGCGGCTATTGCAGTCAATCCGCCCACTATCCGACCGGCCTGAAAGCCTCCAGGCTGATGGAGGTGGAGAAGGTTCTCACCGAGGCGCGACAGGCCAAGGATGCGGGGGCCACGAGATACTGCATGGGTGCTGCCTGGCGCAGTCCGAAGGACCGCGACATGGATGCACTGGTCGCAATGGTCGAGGGCGTGAAGGCACTCGGCATGGAAACCTGCATGACGCTCGGCATGCTGACGGAGCCACAGGCAGGAAAGCTCGCGCGAGCGGGTCTGGATTACTACAACCACAACATCGACACGTCAGAGCGTTTCTATCCAGAAATAATTACCACCCGAATTTTCGAGGATCGGCTCGATACGCTGGAGACGGTGCGCGCAGCGGGAATCAAGGTCTGCGCTGGCGGCATCCTTGGAATGGGCGAAACAGTCGAGGACCGTATTTCGATGCTGCTGACATTGGCGAACCTGCCAGTGCCGCCGGAGAGCGTGCCGATCAACCAGCTCATCCCCATTCCCGGTTCCAAATTGGCCCATGCAACTCGCGTCGATCCGATCGATTTCGTGCGCACGATCGCGCTGGCGCGGATCCTGATGCCGACGTCGCATCTGCGCCTGTCGGCAGGACGGACCGAGATGAGCGACGAGATGCAGGCGCTCTGTTTCTTCGCCGGTGCCAACTCTATCTTCGTCGGGGACACGCTCCTGACGGCTGACAATCCGGGCGAGGACCACGACACGGCACTGTTCCGCCGTCTCGGGCTTGCGCCGATGCAGCTGGAGCCAGCCAGGTGACGGCGCCCATGCTCACGTCTTACGAGGCCACACTTTGTGGCTTGCAGCGCAAGGCGAGACTGCGCAGGCTTTCGCCGCAGCAAGGCGTGGACTTTACTTCCAACGATTTTCTTGCGCTTGCAAGCGCACCGCGCATGAAGCAGGCGATTACGGCCGCAATTCAAAGAGGTGTTCCCCTGGGGGCCGGCGGTTCCCGTCTGCTGCGGGGTAATCACCCGGAACACGAAGCTCTGGAGGCGGAAGCTGCCACATTCTTCGGCGTTGACCGCGTACTCTATTTCGGTAGCGGCTATGCGGCAAATTCTGCGTTGTTTTCCACCTTGCCACAGCGCGACGATCTGATTGTCTACGACGCACTGATCCATGCCAGCGCCCACGAGGGCATCGCAGCCAGCAAGGCGGCAGGCGTCAGCGTTGAGCACAATAACGCGAACGCATTCGATGACGCGATCCGCCACTGGCGCAAGAACGGCGGGAAAGGCCGTCCCTGGATTGCCGTCGAAAGCCTTTACTCCATGGATGGAGACAAGAGCCCGCTTGGCGAACTCGTCACCATTGCCGACCGTCACGAAGGGTTCCTGGTAATCGACGAAGCCCATGCGACAGGCATATACGGCGCGCACGGCAGAGGCCTTGCATCGGAGTTGGAGGGCCGGGAAAACCTGGTCACACTGCACACCTGCGGCAAAGCGCTGGGTGTCTCCGGCGCGCTGCTTGCGGTGCCAGCTTTGCTTGGTGACTATCTCGTCAACCGTGCCCGGGCGTTCATTTACTCAACCGCCCCCTCGCCTCTCATCGCCGCGGGCGTGCGCGAGGCCCTGCGCGTGGTCGATGAAGAACCTTTTCGTCGCGAAGCTCTTGGGCAACTTGTCGCGGTTGCCGGAGGGCAGCTTGAGGCACGGTTCGGCATCAAACCGAACGGGTCGCAAATCCAGCCAATCCTGATTGGCGACAACGCGCGAGCCGTTGGAATTGCAAAAATCCTTCAGGACGAGGGGTTCGATATCCGGGCGATAAGACCACCGACAGTGCCCGAAGGTACTGCGCGTCTGCGGCTATCGATAACGCTGAACGTCGACCAACTGCAGATAGGACGCATGCTGGATTGCCTCGCCGCCACTCTGGAGGAATTCAGGAGATGAGCCCCTGTTTCGTCATATGCGGCACGGATACCGGCGTCGGCAAGACCGTCTTTGCAGCAGCGCTCGCAGACGCGCTTGACGCGCGATACTGGAAACCCGTGCAATCCGGCCTGGATGAGGAAACCGATAGCGAAGTGGTCACCAGACTCGGGAGCGTGCCTGCTGAACGGATCTTATCCGAAGCCTATCGCCTGGCCACCCCGGCGTCCCCTCATCTGGCGGCACGTCTAGACGGTGTCGAGATAGATCTGTTTCGGCTGTCGCCGCCAGAAGTCCCCGGTGCGCTTATCATCGAGGGGGCCGGCGGCCTGCTCGTCCCACTTACCGAGAAGATGGTCTTTGCCGATGTGTTTGCGTGGTGGAATATTCCAGTCATTCTCTGTGCTCGAACATCACTGGGCACGATCAACCACACGCTCCTGTCGATCGAGGCGCTGCGCAGGCGCAACATCCCGCTTTGCGGCGTGGCATTCATTGGGGCGGAAAATCCCGACACCCAGGCGACCATCGCCGCAATGGGCCAAGTCACGATCCTTGGACGCCTACCTTTCCTTGCAAGCCTGACGCACGAAAATCTTCGTCGCGCCTTCAGCGAGGCCTTCGACATTGGATCGCTAACGGAGGTTCGCGCATGACGCCTTCGCCCGTCTGGCACCCGTTTACACAACATCGCCTCGAGGCGCCCATGAAGCGTATCGTGGCGACAGAAGGTGCATATTTGTTCGACGAGGACGGCAACCGGTTCTTCGATGCAATTTCCTCATGGTGGGTGATCACACACGGCCACCGCCATCCCCATATCATGGCGGCAATTCGCGAAGCGACCGGGGCTTACGACCAGATCATCTTCGCGGAGTTCACCCACGAACCCGCTGAGACCCTTGCTGGAGATCTGCTCGAGTTCACCCCGACGGGGCTACAGCACGTCTTCTACTCCGACAGCGGATCGACCGCGGTCGAGGTGGCGATCAAGATGGCGCTCGGCACGTTTTACAATCGCTCCGTCGCACGTGATCGTATCGTTGTCATGCAACATGGCTATCACGGAGACACGATCGGCACCATGTCTGCGGGTGAACGCGGCGTGTTCAACACACCCTTCGAGCCACTGCTCTTTGGCGTCGACCGACTTCCCTTCCCCGCACCAGGTCACGAACAGGAAACCCTCGACGCATTCGAAGCCATCTGCCGCGCAGGACGGGCCGCCGCAATTCTCATCGAACCGTTGGCACTCGGTGCTGGCGGCATGAAATTCTATGGCCGCGCCGTCCTTTGTGCTTTGAAGGAGATCGCCAGCCACCATGGTTGCCTGTTCATTGCAGACGAGGTGATGACCGGGTGGGGGCGCACTGGAAGTTGCTTTGCCTGCGAGCAGGCGGGGGTGACGCCAGATATACTTTGTACCTCAAAAGGCCTGACGGGTGGCGCCTTGCCGCTCGCGGCAACTCTTTGCACCGCAGAGATATTCGAAGCTCATTTGTCTTGCGATCGGCGCAAGACCTTCTTTCATTCAAGCTCTTTTACGGCCAATGCGATTGCCTGTTCTGCCGCTGTCGCCAATCTGCAGATCTGGCGCGACGAGCCCGTAAAAAAGCGGCTTGGCGAGCTCGCGTCGCTACATGCCAAACATTTGCGACAGTTCGAAAACGATGAGAGATTTGCAAACGTCAGGCAATGTGGAACGATCGCGGCACTCGATCTGGCGGTCCCCTCCGGCGGTTACCTTGCCGAGGTGGGACCTCGATTGCGCCGGCTATTTCGCGAGCGCGGCCTGCTTCTGCGCCCGCTTGGAAACGTCATCTACCTTATGCCGCCTTATTGTGCGAGCCCCTTCGACATTGCGACAGCATACGGCGCAATCGACGAGGTTGCCTCAATCGTCTTGAAGGAAACTGCATCGTGACACCGCTTTCATCCCGGTTGGCCGGTTTCGGTCATGCCGTTCCATCCCGTGTCGTAAAAAACGATGAGATCGAAAACCGCCTTGGGCTGGAGGACGGTTGGATCGAAAGACGCACGGGCATCCGATCGCGTTATTGGGCACGAGAGGGCGACACATTGAGCGGTCTTGCGGCCGAAGCCGGGAAAATGGCTCTGGAGGATGCATGCGTGGCGCCGGGCGACATTGGGATGCTTCTGCTTGCGACCTCGACACCGGATCATCTTCTGCCACCGTCCGCCCCGCTGCTTGCCTACAAGCTCGGACTTTTAAATTCCGGAGCCATCGATCTCGCTGGAGCTTGCTCGGGTTTCCTTTATGCTCTGACGCTGGCGGACGGATTCGTGCGCGCACACGGCAAGGCCGTGCTCGTCGTAGCAGCCAATATCCTAAGCCGCCGCATTAACCCAGCAGAGCGCGCCAGCGCCGTTCTGTTTGCCGACGGTGCTGGCGCGGTCGTACTAGCCCCTTGCCGCGACGGACGAAGCGGCCTTAGAGCCGCTGTTCTGGCTGCGGATGGGAGCGGCTACGATCTGATCGCAATCCCCTCGGGTGGCAGCAACAAGCCGTTCACTCCGGCAACCCCACCCGATCAGGTCCTGATGTCGATGCGCGATGGACGCGAGGTATTTTCGCGAGCCGTGGATCTCATGACGCAGACGTCGCGACAAGCGTTGCGCGAGGCATCTGTAGCAGTCTCAGCCGTTGACCGCTTCATTCCGCACCAAGCCAATCAGCGCCTTTGTGATGCGATTGGCCATAATCTGGGCGTGGTGGAAACCAAGATCATCAGCACAATCGCCGAATTTGGCAACTCTTCGGCTGCGACCATTCCTCTGTCTTTATCCGTACAGCATCGGAAAGAGCGCTTCGTGTCTGAAGAGCTCCTCCTGATGACAGCCGCCGGGGCAGGTCTGAGTGGCGGAGCCGCTCTGTTTGCAGTGTAGGCTACCGGCGCGAAGCTAGTCCATCATTGCCTGCGCATTTGGCAGGATGCGCGGTGGAAGTGACATAGCACCTTCCAGCGACATTCGAATGTCTGCAATGGATCGGCTCCTCTGCCTTCTATCAAGGGACATCATACTCGACGTCCTCGGAAGGGCGGCCATCCCATAATCAACAGGGCTGGTCTGTTGCGAATCCTGGTGGCCGCGATATTCGCCAACACGATCCACTCAGCTGAACAGATATAAATACGCAGTTGAGACTGTAGTGCGCTGAGTTGTCTTCCTTTCCCGTGTCGAAACAGTCCGTCTTCTAGTGCGAAGCATCGCTTCTCGTCTGTGCGTAGATAATGGACGTGTGCTGCTAGTGGTTTAGGTCGCTTGGGGGAGTGCGGCACATCATGCACCGTCATCGCGCCGGCTCAAGTGACGTCCAAGAATCTCAAGGGCTGCCGCCGTGAGACCGGTTTGATTGGAGTCCTCGATGAGGTTGTACGTCAGTCATCTGCCGCAGCTCGATGTTTGTACCGCTACGCGGTAAATGCCCGTACGTCAGGACCTGCTCGTAGTAGCCTCCTGCCTGCTGATGCACCAGGATGCGGCCACCCAGATCGCCGACTATGCAGCCATGGTCCTGACGGTACGTGTCAGCTCATTCATCTGAGCGGCTTCGCGGTCGAGGCGAAACTGGTTGACGAGATCACGCAGCCTGCTCGCCTCAGCAGACAAAGACGCAGCCGCTGCGGTGGATTGCTCGACCATAGCCGCGTTCTGCTGAGTGGATTGGTCCATGTGATTGACGGCTGTATTGATTTCGCCAAGTCCGGTTGATTGCTCGCGCGCAGACGTCGCAATCGCCTCCATCAACTGATTGATCTGAGAGACATGGTCGCCGATCGATTTCAGCGAGTGACCTGTCTCAAGGACCAGTCTGACGCCGGTGCCGACTTCGGCAGAGGATTTTACAATGAGGCCCTTGATCTCCTTGGCCGCTGTCGCTGCGCGCTGCGCAAGCTCGCGAACCTCCTGAGCGACAACCGCAAAACCTTTGCCGGCTTCTCCGGCTCGAGCCGCCTCGACGCCCGCGTTCAGCGCCAACAGGTTTGTCTGGAACGCGATTTCGTCGATGACACCAATAATATTGGAGATCTGCTCCGAGCTTTCCTCGATGCGTCTCATCGCTTGTTCGGCTTCAGACACGACCGAAGCGGAACGTTCTGCACTGACATTGGCCTCCCTTGCGACATTACGAGCCTCCTGTGTCCGCTTGGAGGCTGCCGCCACATTGGCGGTAATCTCATCGAGAGCTGCCGCCGTCTCCTCCAGAGAGGCGGCCTGCTGCTCGGTACGCTTGGACAGGTCGTGCGCACCAGAAGCGATCTCGCGCGTTCCATTGTCGATGCTGTGCACCGTCTGCAGCACAGCGCCGATCGTTGTACCGAGCTGTTGGAGCGAAGCATTGAAATCCTGGCGCAACTGCTCGTATTCCACGGCAAACGGCTCCGCTAGCCGGAAAGAGACGTCACCGCCAGCAAGGCGTCTCAATCCATCACCCAGCGACGTTGTCGCAAACCGCAATTGTTGCGATTCCCGCTCGGCACGCTCCTGTGCTGCGGCGCGTGTCGCCTCGGACTGGCTCCTCGATATTGATGCCTCCTGCTCTAAGCGAAGAACATTTATGGCGTTTTGCCGGAACACTTCCACCGCTTCGGCCATCGCGCCGATCTCGTCGGCGCGGCCGGCATAAGGGATCTCGCTTTGCAGATCGCCGTCGGACAAGATCTTCATGGCAGCGGCAATCCGGCGGATCGGACTGGCGATACCGAACACTGCAAACATTGTTCCTGCGAAGGCGACCAGAATTGCGAGAGTGGCAATCACCGCCGTGATCGTGAACGCATAGCCAGCCGTAGCGCCACTTGTGGTGACATATGTTTCAGTCTGCCCAAGAATGAAGGCCACGAGGTCTGCAATGTCCTGGCTCACGAGATCAGATTGTGGCTCCATGTACTGTCGAAAGAGACTGGCCGCCTCGGCGCCCTTCCCGTCGTCCTGCAGCCGGATCATTTGCACGGCGACCTCGCCATATTTTTTGAGTTCCGACTTGACCTGATTGATCAGCTCGCGGCCTTTCTCGGTGCGGACGCCTTTCACATATTCGTCGATCGATTGTTCGATCGCAGAGTTCGTTTCGTCGACCAGTTTCGCTGCCGCGGCTCGCTTTTCTGGTGCCGTATCCAACAGGTAACGCGCGTAAGCCAGTTTCAGATCCGAGAAGTTTTCCTTGATATCTCCGGCAACGACCAGGCGCTTTATCCAAAAGCCACCAATCTGCTGAGTATTGCCGTTCAGCGTCGAAATCGTACTGAGTGAATTGTACGACAAGACAACGAGAAAGGCACAGATAACAGACAAAACGGCAATGAGGGTCTGCTTAACTGTCAGACGTTTCATGCAATGCTCCAGTTCGTTTGGGGGCGCCTGTGTGGCTCGGATAACGGCAAGAATTCGCGTCATGTGCTAATTTAGATTTAACTCTAACTGCTCGGGCCGTCGCTAATTGGATTATTTATGTCGCTTACAAACCATACATAGCAAAAGCTCCATCTTTTGCCATCAAGGGTTTGTATGCCGGGATTTAGATGTAGTCGGTAAGCTTGACGAGGCCCGCGACTAGAGGCATTTGTCACTGAGCTCGGGCGGGAGCCAAAACCAATCCTCGACATCATGCGGCTGTCGTCAACCTCTTCAAGGAGAGGCGCTATGCGCATGACCCCCAAACAATCCATCAAACACATGACCGCAGTTTCGCTCGCCTGCGAGCGCCGCGGTGTGATGCGTGACTATGCCGGCTGGTCTATCGGAAAGCGGCGTAATCTTCGCGTCTGCCGCTTGATAGCGGAGCGGATAGCGCCTCAGTATATGTTCCCGCTGTTGTTCAAAGACGGCGATCGGGACGTTACCGCTGTGGAGCTGATTGACGAACTTGAGCACGTCCTATTGGGCATCTCGCCGGCGCGGGCATATCTGATGGCCAGCAAGATCTGTGAGGAACGCGAGAGCGTGCGCCACGAAATCGCGGGCAAGATTGCCTACATCCTCACCAGGAAGTTTACCGTTTCGCGCGTGGACAGATCAACCCAGATGACCAGACGGTCGTCTGGCGGCTCGGGCAAATGGTGGGAAACTGGACAGATGGCGCCGTGATTACGGCATCTCGTAAACGGCAGCGTTGTCTTGCACCTCGCGCATGCCCTTGTAGGAGGATTGCCGAAGCTTGCCGTCATGCGTCCAGGCGCGATACTCGATCTCGGCAATTAGCGTCGGCTGCACCCACACCAGGTTCTTGCGCCGGCCGTCGTAATTGACGGGCGGCGTCTTGCGCTTCAGACGATCGAGCGTCGTCCGGAGGTACTCGGCGCTACGCTCGTTGAATCCCGTCCCGACCGAGCCGACATAGACCCAATCATTTCCCTTTCTCGCTGCCAGCAGAAGGCTGCCGATGCCCGATCGGGCGACCATGGAATGCTCGTATCCGACAATCATGAAGCTGTCTGACTGAACGCACTTCACCTTTACCCACTCGCCAAGCCTGCCGGATCGATAAGGGCTGTCTTTGTATTTGGCGATGATGCCTTCAAGGCCATGCTCGCAGGCTGCCGCGTAGATCTCCCGGCCGTCGCCCTCGATCTCTTCGGAAAGGCGGATGGAGCCCTGCTCGTTCTTCAGAAGTGATTGGAGGAAGTACCGGCGGGCCGTGAGCTCCAGGCCGCGGATATCGTGTCCGTCGAAATACAGAAGATCGAAGGCGAACATGATGGATGCGCCGGAGTTGAGTTTCCCACCCCTCCCTCCGAGCGATTGCTGAAGCTGGCCGAAATTCGGACGGCCTTGCTCGTCGAGCACGACGGCCTCGCCATCAAGGATGGCTGAACCCACTCCGAGGCGTTTAGCGCCCGCCTCGATCGCAGGGAAACGATGCGTCCAATCATGGCCACCGCGCGTGAGAATGCGGACATTGCCGTTGTTGAGATGCACTGCGATCCGATACCCATCCCATTTGATCTCGTACGTCCAATCAGGACCAATCGGCGGCCGCGGCTTTAGAAGCGCCAGGCAAGGCTCGATGCGAGCGGGCATGGGATCCAGCGGCAGTCGCGGTTGCGACGGATCACGCGGCTTTCGCGGTCGACTGCGAAGCGGCTTCTCATTTGTAGCCAAGGGCGCGGAGCGCGGAGACTTTGCCATCGGATAATTACAGCAGGCAATGCCCGAAATGACAATAAGTCGTGGTGAGCGCGCCAATTGACTGCCGCAAGTACATCAGGAATACCTCTTGAAAGTCGAGGGACACGCATAATGCGACTGCGGTCGATTGCCATCCAGTTCATCCGCACATGCTGCGCTTGCCGTCACCATCAATGGCCAGGTGGACAATGATCAGAAGATCGAGAACCCAAACGAGCCGGAGCAGTTTATATCACGTACTTCGCCCGAAACATCTCGGGAGAAGGGTTTTAGCGGGGATGCTCTGTCGATACCCCACAAATGACTAAAGGCGCGGTCGGTGAAGACCGCGCCCAGCCATTCAGTTTAGAATATCCAAGTGCCATGGTAAGGCCATGGGCTCGCAGCACCATCGTGCCACCACTCAGCGAGTGGCTATTTTTTATGGTGACGTGACGCGCATGGCAAGGGGGACCGGATGTCCAGCATCACCAAGCGGCATGTACCGACATCACAGCTCCTGGGTGAATACTTGACCTTCGTCCCCCCAAGGTGGATCATTTCAAGGCGGATATGCGCACCCTCGCGACAGCATCCCGCTTGAGGGACAACGGTGCTGTGAATTCGGAAAATAGCGGCAGGCCTTGCCAGCGCCACTGTGGGCGCCTGCAGGACGAACTAGTCCAGGCAGTCCCGGGGTGACAAGGCGCTGCTGGTTCCGGCATGGGCGGTGATCGGTTTGTTCTCATGGTTTGCGATTTCCCCCACCTCTCGTTCCGACATTGGCCTCCGCCCAGCTGCAGCCAGGAGCTTGCTCTCAAATGTGTGAGTAACCTGGCTGGAGTGGTAATATCGCGCGGTTCAAAAAGTGTGCGGTTATCGCGTGTTAGCTGGATTGCGTTCTCATTTTTGCGAATGCGGTTAAGCTTTTGTTAACTCTATTCTTCTGGACCGACTCAGAGAATCGTGTTCTAGCTCTTGGCGGGCAAAGGCCGGAAAACCGGTCCGGAACCGCCAAGAGGGAAAGATGGCGATAGCGCAACGGATAGAATCGGTAGTTGCTTCGAAAGAAGATGCAGGCGGCAAGATCACTCGGCATGCTAATCTTCTATCTGGTCAATTGCAGCAGCTTCGTACGCGCATGTATCCGCCGAAGTCGGAAAAAGTGCTACGTCAGTTTCTGACTAACGAGGTCTCGAAGTTGACCTCGATCCCGGATTCGACGTTGAAGCTGATGTCCAGCGAAGGCCGAGGTCCGAGCCCGAGCAGGCTCGAAAACAATCATCGCGTCTATACGCTCGCGCAGATCAACGAACTTCGCGAGCTCTTCGCCAAACAAAAGCCTGCTGACGCGCTCCGCTTTCTCCCTCGCCGCCGCGAAGGCGAGCATTTGCAGGTTCTGGCCATTGCAAACTTCAAGGGCGGCAGCGCGAAGACAACGACCTGCGTGCACCTGGCACACTATCTTGCTCTTCAAGGCTACCGCGTCCTTGCCCTTGACCTCGACCCGCAAGCGTCGCTTTCAGCGCTTTTCGGAGCCCAGCCGGAAGTTGATGTTGGGGCGAACGAAACGATCTATGCAGCCTTGCGGTATGACGAAAACGAGCGGCGGCCGATCCGTGACATCATCCGCAAAACCTATTTCGACGGTGTTGATCTTATTCCGGGCAACCTCGAAGTCATGGAGTATGAGCACGAAACGCCGCGGGTCCTGGCGAATAAATCGGCGTCCGGAGCGATCTTCTTCGAGCGGCTGAAGCTCGCACTTTCCGAGGTCGAAGCGGATTACGACGTCGTCATTCTCGACACGCCTCCATCGCTCGGCTTTCTGACCCTGAGTGCGATTTACGCTGCAACGAGCATGATCATTACAGTTCACCCTGCAATGCTCGATGTCGCGTCGATGAGCCAGTTTCTATTGATGATGGGCGACTTGATCAGCGTCCTCAACGAAAGCGGCGCTCAGCTCGATCAGGATTTTATCCGCTACCTGGTAACCAGGCACAATCCAAATGACGCCCCCCAGTCTCAAGTCGTCGCAATGATGCGGCACCTTTTCGGCACCGACGTTTTGCTGCCGACGGCGATCGAGAGCACTGCGGTCGAAGCAGCGGGACTGGCCAAGCGCTCCATCTACGAGCTTGAGATGGGGCAGCTCGGCCGCGATACTCACAAGCGTGCTCGTGAGGCAGTTGACGCTGTCAACGAGGCTATTGTTCGCCTCATCAACACCAGCTGGGGGCGTGAATGAATAAATCACCCCGCAAGTCCATTGTCGCAAGCTTTGGTTTGCTGTCTGCAGAGCTCGAGAACGATCAGGTTACTGTTCAACAACCCTCCCCTCCCCCGCCGGCCGTTAATCGCGTCGGCGCCGGAGTGATTGGCGCAGCCCACCGAGCAATCGATGATATCAGGACTGAACGAGACCGGCTGAAGGCCCTGGTTGAGTCGGGTGGCGGTGCGATCCGGGAGATAGATCCATCGCTGATCGACCCCTCCCCCTACCCTGACCGACTTCCAGACGACGGCACCGAAAGTTTTGAGGCGTTCAAACGCTCGATTGAAACGGATGGACAAAAGGTCCCGATCCAGATTCGAAAGCATCCGTCATCGACCGAACGTTATCAGATCGTTTATGGGCATCGGCGCTGGCTTGCCGCCAAGCAGCTCGGCAAGCCGGTAAAGGCGATCGAAGTCGAGATTTCCGATCTTGATCTCGTCGTCGCGCAAGGTATCGAAAATGCAAGCCGGCAAGATCTGACTTGGATTGAACGAGCTCTATTTGCTTCGCGCATGGATGACGCCGGCATCAAACCGCGAGACATCTACGCTGCGCTTTCGATCGAGGATGCCGAACTAGCGAGGATGCGAAGCGTCTATCGCGCCGTTCCCTCGGATGTAATCGAGGCAATCGGGCGAGCGCCTAAGATCGGGCGACCAAGGTGGCTTGAACTTGCCAAGGCCATTTCGCAACAATCCGCTGCCTTGGATGCGATCAGGGCAGTCCTTGTCGTGAAAGCCGATCCTGCGGAAATTTCGGATCAGCGGTTCCAGCGGGCATTGAATGCTATCAAGCCTGGCGGGGATCGTCGTCGCGAGCCCACGCCGATCCTGGATGGCAGCGGCAGGAAGTTCGGGGACTGCGTGAGTACGCAGAAAGACGTCCGGATTTCGGCTGAAGGCTCGCTCGGAAGGGATTTCATCAAATTCGTTGAAGGTGAGCTGCCGGCTCTTGCCGATCGCTTTGCCCAACTGCGCGCGAACAAACCCTGACAGCTGTCAGGGTTCAGGTTTTAAGAAAGGAACACAGCAAAAGAAAAAGGCCCCCAAACGTTGCCGTCGTGGAAGCCTCTCTCAATGTGTGACAACTAGAGAATCGCATTTCCCCGAATCCCAGTCAAGAGTCTTGGCACCGTATTTTTGGTGAGCGGATTTCTTTTGCCTTTTGAAGGGTGAAAGAAAATGCAGACAGGCACAGTGACGACGCCCTTTGGGCGGCGGCCGATGACGCTTGCCTTGTTAAAGAGGCAGGCTCTTACGGCAGAGATGAAAGAAGGCAAGTCGGCCGACAAATGGGCGGTGTTCAGGGACGCCTGCGAGGCAAGGACTTTGCTTGGGGTTCAAGACCGTGCCTTGGCGGTTCTTGATGCGCTGCTCAGCTTCTACCCGGACAATACGTTGTCGCAGGAACGGACAATGATCGTGTTTCCTTCGAACGCGCAGCTGTCGGTTCGAGCGCACGGCATAACGGGTACGACGCTGCGTCGGCATCTTGCGGCGCTGGTCGAGGCAGGATTGATCAATCGCAAGGACAGCGCCAACGGGAAGCGCTATGCTCGTAAGGATGGCACTGGCGGGATCGAAGATGCCTATGGCTTCGATCTGTCGCCGTTGCTTGCTCGCGCCGAGGAGCTCGCTCTGATGGCTCAGCAAGTGACTGCAGACCGAGCGAGGTTCCGCCGTCTGAAGGAAACGCTGTCCGTCTGCCGCCGGGATGTGCGCAAGCTCATATCCGCGGCCATGGAAGAGGGTGCTCCGGGAGACTGGGGAGTCATTGAAGCGATGTATCTCGAGCTTGTCGGACGCATGCCGCGCACTCCGACGATCGGAGATCTGCAAGACCTCAGCGAGGAAATGGAGATGCTGCGCGCCGAGATCCTCAACAGGCTGGAACTGCAGATGAATTCTGAAAAAATGGACGGCAATGATATCCGAATTGAACGCCACATACAGAATTCAAATACCGAATCCAGCAATGAACTTGAACCTTGCTCTAGAAACGAGCCGGGGGCGAGGCCTGAGGCAAAACAGCGACCTACCATGGAGGCGATAAAGGCGTTTCCGTTGGGTATGGTGCTTCGGGCATGCCCAGAGGTCAGCGCTTACGGGCCGGACGGAGTAGTTTCGAGCTGGCGTGAACTTATGTCAGCCTCGGTGGTCGTTCGATCGATGTTGGGCATAAGCCCCAGTGCGTATCAGGATGCTTGCGATTCAATGGGTCCGGAGAATGCGGCAGCTACGGTGGCCTGCATTCTGGAGAGGGGCGGGCACATTAACTCGCCTGGCGGATATCTCCGGGATTTGACTGCACGAGCGCGACGAGGGGAGTTTTCGCTCGGGCCGATGCTCATGGCCCTGCTGAGGGCAAATGGGGAAAATATCCGTGTAGCCGTATGAGCTGGTCACGGCAGGAAAACCCTGACAGCTGTCAGGGTTTTGTAGGCACGAGACTCTCAAGTTCATTCGAAGGCTTAACGGACAAGTTAGACTAAGCCGGTGTGGAAAAAAGATTGTTCGGTTAAACGTTTGGATAGTTCGACCCGTGATGGTGTTCCCAACCTTTGGTCTGCTCCTGAATTGACCAATCTCCATCTGAGCGTTGTGAGCGAGGTGGCGGGTATGTCAGGCAGCGTAGACTCAACAGATTGATGTCCAGGAGTGCTTGTCCTTCCAATAGACGCGCGAAATTTGACGATTACAGAAATGCCATCTCGAAAGCGGGGCGAGACGCCCGGGCTCCGTCGGGTTACGCTGGCTCGACGTGATCTGCACAGTCTGAGACCGAGATGGTTCTATCGCCCCCGGAAAGAGGGGAGCGGCCGCCGTCCGATTTGGGCGTTTGTTGCCAGGCGCAGGGAACTATCGGCAGTAATCCGGACAGGGCTGCCATCTACTCCGCCGGCGAATGAGTTCTCGCTCGACCCTAAGCCGATGGCGCTGCTGCACGCCCACGGCGCGATAGACCAGCGGACCGGATTGTCCGACAGGATTGTCAGATTATCGCTCAGTGAGCGCAGTTTTCTCGTTGAGACGCGTGAGCAAAGCCGCTCGAATCTGCTCGCTCTTGGTGAGAGGAGGGGGAGACACCGCGGCATTCTGTGCCGTCGCGGCGCTGCCACCCGTGAGGCTCTGAAAGCGCTCCTGCGCAGCAATCCGGTCGACGTCCGACACGGGTTCGGCAGGATCGCCTTGCAGGTTGAAGCGCATCGAGTCGGGTTGGGCTGTTGCGAAGAAATACCGCTTGGAATGCAGATAAGCTCCCGTTGCGCGGCGCAGCTTCGTGACGCCGACCTCAGGCTTGAGGAGAGGGCGGATGTCGTTCCAGAGACCGAGTGCGAAAGGCCGGATCGGGTCGCCGATTTTGGCCGGCAGAATCTCGATGGGGCGCAGGAGGAGGGCATTGATGGCGCGCGCCTTGGCAAGATCTGCCTCGTTTGCCGTAATCGGGCCGCGGCTTGTTGTCCAGGGTTTCGTCATTGAGCACTCCACTTCAAAGCCCGACGTAGATGGGGATCGTGAAGGGAGTTTGACAGTGCGGTGCGAGCGTATCGACCGGCTGTGCAGATTTTCAGGAGGGCGTAAGGTCCTGAAGGATGGAGAAACTGGCGCAGCTTGCATCGATATTACCGATGCGAATGGTATGTTCTGAGCGGGCGGTCAAAAGTGACAGGCGCACATTCCTGGCGTTCTTCGCGCGCACGAGAAACTCCTGGCGGGCGAAGATCAGCCCAGATCTGTTTGTCAGCTCAAAGGCGACATGTTCGCTGTAGCCGTCATCCGCGATAATGACGGTCGCCAAGCCAGACTGCATTCGTGAAACTCCTTGGTTTGCGGAGAATTTGCTTGAGATAGGGCTGAGCTTCAATCGGACCGAGGTTTTTTCCCATGATCTCTTCGCTAGGTAGTCGCATGGAGCACTGAGCTTAATCGTCGCCTTCTGGCATAAGAGCGTCGAATATTTCCAGGAGAGCCTCGGTTATGGCGCTTCCGAGTGCGTTTCCGCTCGCCGCGATTGCCTGCTCGTCCATATCGCGCGCCGCAATCGCCAGGTTCCCGCCTTGCTCGGCGACGATCGCGCGCGCCCGCTCGATTGCCCATTGCGCGAAATCATTCCGGGTTTCGATCGCGACCGTTTCGATTTCCATCAGGTGCCTTTCAGAATTTCTTCAGGGGTGTCGGGCAAAGTTGCCCGGCGCGTTGAGTTGTGCGTACGCGCTGTTGTGGTCCAACTTTGATCTGATTGGTAGGCCCTCAAAGCCCTCGCGGGCTTGTCACCGAACCACTTCACACTGTTTCGATGTCTGTTCGCGAGAAATCATCGCCCTTGAAAAGGAGCGGCTCGCCACGGGTCTTTGCCAGCGCATACGAGAAGCAGTCGCCATAGTTCAAACCTGCCGGATGACGTCCTTTACCAAAGGCACGCCAAGCTCGTCGCGCGATCGCGATCTGGTCGGTGTCGACCGAGACGATTTCGACGCCGGCTTTGTGAAGCCACAAATCCAGTTCCGCAGCGCCTGCCTCACCCATGCGCGCTTCTATCACGATTGCCAACTCAAGGACGGAGGCCGCTGTCATGAAGCGCCGTGGAGCATCAACAATCTTTGCCTCGAATGCTTCAGCTTCCGGTTCGCCAAAGGCAATCGCCACGACCGCGGATGTGTCGATCACCATCAGCCGGGAAGTCCGTTTTCGTCATAGCCCAGAATCTCGTCGACAGTACGGTTATCGAGAACCGTCAGCTTACCCCAGCGTCTGCGGCTGGCGGCGAGCTCCTCCAATAGAACGGTGCGATTTCCTGCATTGGCGAGACGCCGCAGCCGCTCTTCCAAGGCGCGGCGCGTGGCCATGGTAATCGTCTCTCCGGTTTTCTCGGCGAGCGCCTTAGCGAGGCGTTCCGTCTCGGCGTCTTTGATGCTCAGCGCCATGCTTGGTTCCTTGGTTCCTATTATTCGGTATTCTACCTAAGCCAACTGCTATCGCAAGTGCGTTCCGCTGCGATTGGACCGGGCGGTATCACTCGCAAACCGTAGGGAAAGTAAGTCATAGATGGGAAATCCATAACGCGTGGAATGGAAATTGGACACAGCAAGACAGCGCTCCGTAGCCACTAGTGACGAGGAGCGCACGTTCGCGGGGTTACGTTGGACTCGCGGGGCTGCGCTTGGCTTGGCGGATTGCCGACAAAGCCCTGCACAGCGAGGGCTTTATCGCTCACTACGGTCACATCCAGGGGATAACGACTAGGTGACCAGTCGCGCTGCGCTGTTATTAGTAGCGCGGATTTCAGGGAGGGAGCGGAGAAAGATCCTGTCAGGCCGCGCCAGCGTGTCAGAATCGACAACGAGGTCAGCCGACGCACCGTGTCGGGCGCGTGCGGACCGTCGGCCCGCAACAGCCTTGAATGCGTAGCCCAGCCTCGACCCCAGCCGGCATGCCGTGGTCGGGATCTTCGGTCCGTCCGACCGGATTCCAAAGATGATGGGCGACGAATTTCAGCCTTTGGCTTCGGCATGAGATGGCTCTCGCGCTGTGATTTGCTCCGACTTTATCGGTGTCGATTAGCGTGATTGAGCGGAACTCATTTCATTCTATCGATAGACTTTTTGGTCCTCTAGGTTCACCGGAATCTTCCTGGTCGACAGGAATGCGGCAGTACCCAATCATCGCAACTTTTCGGTCTACGACAGCGCAGAAAAGGACAGCACAGAAAAGAAATGGTTCGCTATAATTTTACGAAAAATTTAGGTTAATTAGCGGTTTCAATTACACCCCATTCCATCGCAACCATTGATCGGTAAGCTAACCGGCATCAGCCTTTGCCATGAAACTGCCGGAGAGTTGCGCATGACCATGCTCGCCACCACGAACAATTCGCATGCAGCCAATGTTCCGTTGCTCTCGCATACGGGAGTCGTGACAACGGGCACGCGGATGGTTGGGCCCGATATCCTGCGCTCCCTGGCGATCTTGCTGGTGATGCTTGTCCACCTTCCGTTGAACGCCACGCCCGGCACATTGGTAACCGTCCGCGAATATGGCTGGCTCGGCGTTGATATCTTCTTTGTGCTCAGCGGCTACCTGATCGGCACGCAACTGTTCAAGGAAGTGACGCGCACGGGGGCAGTCGATTTCAAATCGTTTTACCTCCGGCGAGCGTTCCGCATCTTTCCGGCCTTCTTCGTGGTCCTTGGCCTTTACGCGTTAGTTCCAGTCCTTCGCGACAATTCAGCGATGCAGCCTCTCTGGAAATTCGCGACCTTCACGGTCAATCTCGGGTTCGACCCGAGGGAGGGCAACGCTTTTTCTCAGGCATGGACGCTTGCCGTCGAAGAGCAGTTCTATCTCGTCCTGCCCTTGCTGGTTCTTCTCCTGTATAAGCGCGTTGGCACGGGATGGGTGCTTGCGCTCGCAGGACTGTTGACACTCGCCGGGATCGGACTGCGTTACGTGATCTGGGATATGCAGGTTGGCACCCTCGTCACAGAGGGCCAGTTGCGCCCGGCCTTTGCGACATACCTCCGCGATATCTACTATCCAACTTACACACGCTTGGATGGGTTGCTGTTCGGCGTCTTGCTTGCAGCCGCCCGCTTCTTCAAGCCGGAGCTCTGCAGGCAATATCTGCCGCCAAAGCTCACGATACCTTCAGGTCTGATCTTTGTGATCACAGCGCTCATCTGCTTTGTCGATCGAGGTCCCCTGGCAGGACAAGGCATCTTTCCGGTGTTTCAGGCGCAACTCGGCGCGGTTGCGGGCTTCCCGCTGATCTCGATCGGCATCGCACTGCTGTTCTGCGCCATGCTCGATCTTGAGCACGTTCTCAGCCGCTGGCCCGTGCCGGGTGCAGCTCTTGTAGCAACGCTGTCCTACAGCCTTTATCTCACGCACAAGTCCGTCTTTCACGTCACGCGCCTCGTTGTCGGAGAGGAGAATCTGCAAGGCACCTTCGGTTTTTTCGCCTATCTGATCGCAAGCTTTGTCGTCGCGGCCGTTCTCTGGCTTTTTGTGGAGCGAACGTTCCTGCATCTTCGGGACAAAATGCAGTCGTCTTTGAACTAATCGTCGTGCTCTCTTATCGCCAAACCTGAACGTCGCGAGGACAATGATCCGCAAATGGCCGACAGCAGTCTCTGGAGCGGAGAAATATGCCAACGTCTTCCAGCTGTCATGGTCGGCGAGCAGTATGAGGTCAGCAGCGATTGATGATGGCCAAGCCGGCCTTCCGGCTGGGAGGCTCAATGGCGCAGGCACCCGATAGAATGGTCAGCGGCGAGATGGCCTGGCAAAAGGCCGTTGCCCGCGACGCGGTCATTCGTCCGGAAGGAACGCCATACATCGTCTCGCTGGGTTTACCGCTGCCCCATGGTCAACGGCCGCCAGTCACTGCAGGCACGGCGCCGCTGACCAGCCTTCCACGGGCATGGCGAGCCGTGACCATTACGGCCATCGCAGACCTCCTCTCTGAGGACGCTTCCAAGACGGCTCGACACTCTCCCTCTGTTCGCGAGGCCTTTCGGCAATTCGAGCGTGGGCCGGCCCCAGAGTATCATAGGGTCTTTTTACCAACGCGGGCAGCGTCAGCCATAAAACTCCGGACGGAAACCGAATACCGTCAGCGCGCCTGCGGCATCGTTGAGAGCCAAGACTGGCATCTTTGCCGTCAAAAACAGGGCGCGCAAGAAACCGGGCAATCGGCAAGTTGATGCTCCGCGCCCTCAATGACGGATGAGGCCAAACCGATGTGCCTCATCCAGCAGGTGACGAACAGAAGAAGGCTGCCATTTGCGCCCACCGCGCGCTGGCCGCTCGCCCATCTGATCCAGTTGCGCGGCAATGTCGCGTAGCGACAGGCCGGGATCGGCAATGGTAATCGCCGCAACGAGCTTCATCAGATAATCTTCTGGAGCGCGGCGGGGCGAGCGTGCCAGGAGCTCGGGGTCGGCAAGCTTCTCGCGGACCATCCGATGCACCGCGCGGCGCAGTCGTTCCACCGTCCAGTCATGGCCGCGGCGATTGAGGACCCGAACGACACTGTCCCAGCTATGCTGGGGACGAAGCTGCCGGACCATTGGTAGCCAGGTTTGGGCGGACGAAATCAGCTCGTCGAGATAAAGTTTTTCTCGCGCCTTCGAGACTGCCTTGATCGCCTCCGGGCGCCGCTCGCGAAGTCCTGGGTTGCCCGGCAACTTGCCACGCGCTTTTGCCGCTTTGATACCGGCTTTGGTTCGTTCGGCGATCAGAGCCCGTTCGAGCTGTGCGACGGCCCCGAGAACCTGAAGAGAAAACATGCCCTGTGGCGTGGACGTGTCGATCGGATCGCGGATCGATCGGAAATGAACGCCGCGCTCTTCAAGGTCCTCGATCACCTGCAACAGATGGCTGACTGAACGGGCGAGGCGATCCAGCCGGACAACAACAAGTACGTCGCCGGCAGCGAGCTCGCCGAGCAGTCTCGTCAGAACCGGTCGGGCCCGTGAAGCGCCAGATCCGTGCTCCTGAAAAATCCGCTCACAGCCGGCGGCGCGCAACTCGTCCATCTGCGCGTCATGGACCTGATCGTCGGTCGAGACGCGTGCATAGCCGATAAGACGTTTGGGGGCCGGCGATGGATTGGTGGCTAGCCGTTTTGCCATAATTTTCTCGCGCGACTTTTTGGTGCTTTGTACAGACAAGGAATGCGTGAGAAAAGGATCGGTTGCAAGCGTGTTTTATCTACCGAATAGAGACCCGCCAGAGTCGAAACGCCATCATGGACGAGCAACGGAGCGTCCACATAGGCAAACGCCCGCCAGCGGGCTCCGGTGGCGGAAATGCCGGAAAACCAGCGGTTTCGGAGTGCCCTCTCGGACCGAGAGCCAGGTGGACGGTGCGGAAACTCAATTCAGGAACTACGATTGGCCGTTTGCGCGGAAGGCGGCCGTCGAATTCTGCTTGCCGAATTCCGGTCAACCCGGCCGAAATCGGCTGGAAAGCCCGGAAAACCAGGCGTTTCCGCCCATCCTGGGCGACCGACAAACCTTCTCTGCGAGTCAGAATCCATCACTATCGATACCTGATACTTATCGATGGTTAGAAGCATAACTCAGAATGGTCAAAAGTAGCAGAAGTAAGTATGGATATAGCTTCTCGTTAATGATGTATTTACCATGAATTCAACAGGTTAATATCACGCCAATCCGCCATCCAGACCTTGCCGCATTTCGATGTCACCCCCGCTGTGGCTTTTACTTCCCGATTTCAATTGAAGCGCTAAGCTAAAAACCCAGCCCGCATTTTTGAGCTAACGATTTCATGCTGGCGGCGGGGGAGGGGCCTCTTAAAGCCCTGACGCCTTGGTGAGATTGGTGCGGAAGCGGTCGCGTCGGCGCTGATATTTGCGAGTCATTTCGGCTGAGGCGTGCCCCAACTGCTTCTGCACGTAGCGCTCCTCGATCTCGGCGGAGGAGGCAAGCCCGGCGCGCAGCGAGTGGCCGGCGAACAGCCCGGCCCGTTCCTCTTCCGGCAGATCGGAACGGACGCCGGCGGCAAGCGCGGTCTGCTTGACCAGCCGGGCGACATGTTTGTCGGAGAGCCGCTCGACGTCGATCGTCTTGTTGTCCTTGAAGATGCGGCGGAAGAGGGGACCTCTGGCGATCCGGCCAAAGCGGATCCAGCGCTCGACGGCAGCAAGGGGACATGTCTGGTCGGAGGCGCCGCGGCCGACCTCGACCTGGCGCCAGCCGGTTTTGCCGCGCAACGTCAGCAGCACGCCTTGTCCGGGAAAAATCTCGATCCAGCCACGGCCGTCGCTGTGGTTCCCATCCAGATGGTCGTCGCGGGCGACGTCGAGACCGACGATCTCAGATCGCCGCAGGCCACCGGCGAAGCCCAGGAGCAGAATGGCCCGGTCGCGCAGGCCGCGCAGATCATGACCGAGCGTGTCGACCATCGCCTTGATGTCTTCGCCGAGCACCGCCTCCTTTTGCCGCGGCGGCTTGGCGTGCTTGCGGCGGATGCCGGCGAGGACCGTGGCAATATGCCGGTCGGAGCGATCCATCGGCGTGCCGCGCTGGGTAAAGTTCCAGGCCAGCCCGGACAGGCGCCGCTCGATCGTCGCCACCGACAGGGCAGGGGTATTGCGTTTCTGATCACCGGCGGCACAGGCACCGATATAGAGGCCGATCACCTGGCTCGACGGCGGCATCGGCTCGAAACCTTCGCGGCGGCACCAGGCGGTGAAATGCCGCCAGTCCTTGGCGTAGGCATCGCGGGTGTTTTCGGAACTGGCGGCGTTGGCGTAGGCCGTTGCGGTCGCGACCAGGGCTTCGACACGAGGTGTAGGCCGCGGGGCGGAGGGCGAGGCGCCGGTTTCGATGACGAGATCGCCGCCAGCGGGAAGGTCGCCGTCATCAATATTGTCGATTTTGGGCGTGTTGGCCGGGGGATTTTGCATGGTTCAAGAGCCTACCATCATATGTCCGATAATGGAAGGTTATTGGACATAGTTTGTTTCAGACAGGCGGTGCGGTTTTATGGTAGGTATCTGGTGTAAACCGCACGTATGTTCTATGTTCTGCCGCATGGATTCGTTTGTGCCCACCCTTTCGACGCCGCCGGCCTGGCCAGCCAAGCTGCCCGGCTGGACATTGGCGCGCGGGCGCGAACCGAGCGATGCCGACGCCGCCTTCGCCGCCGGCATCGCCTTGAAATCCTTGGATGATCTCGTCCGCACCGCGCCTGTGTGGATGGGCTGCTGGCGATCCCGCCAGGCGCTCGCCTGCGGTGCGTCCGCGGTTCGGTTGATCGGCCGTAACGAGGAACAATCGGCGCTGCGCGACGCCATTCTGCGGACCGCTCCCGGCGACGATCCGGGACCGGCCGGACGCCTGGCTTTGGCTTTCCAAACGCTGGCGGACCGGAAACGGACGATCGGCAGCAAAATCCTCGAGGACCTGACCGATCTGATGGGGTTGCGTCGGGAGGGAGTGAGCGACATCGCCGACCGGTTCGACGATGCCCTGCAGTCGCCGAGCGCCGCGCCGTTTGCTGCCGCCACATTGGTGGCAAACATCTGCGCGCTCCGCCCCGACGCCGAAATCCTCGCCTGGTGGCTAGCCGACCGGCTTTTGGCCGAAAAGCTCGGCTGGGATTTTTGTGTGCCGCTGTTGATGGCGGAGCGTTTTGGCGCCGCTTTCCGCACCCCCGGAGGTCGCGGGCGGTTGCGGCCCGGCGACGACGGCTTTGAGCGGGCGGTGTGCCTGGCGCTGGTCTCGGGCGCCGGCGCGGCGCTGCGGTCGGCCGGCGACATTGCCCGCCGTGCCGAGCAGCTGGTCGCGGCGGCGCCAAAGGTTCGGACGAAGGGAGCGGCATCGGTGATCCGCAAACTGCTCGACGAGGACGCCGTGCCCGCCTCCGCGCCGGGCGCCAACCTGTCCCGCTGGGCCGCCACGCGGCTGTTCGAACGGCTGGAGGGCTTTGGCGCCGTGCGCGAACTCTCCGGCCGCTCCTCCTTCCGGATTTTTGGATTGTGAGGTGGCCGCTATGAGCGCGACACCGCAGCCGAAGCGCCACGCCAAAAAGAATCCCCAGGACGATGTCCTATACGATCGCGAGCTGGAGGATTTGCCTGCGGAGCTGCGCTGGCGGGAATGGATGCTGCGGGTCGAGGCGGTGATCTTTGCCTCGGCCGAGCCGGTCAGCCGAGAAACGCTGGCACGCGTCGTCGGCAAAGACTGCAGCATCGATCTCATCATCGACGATCTTGTCGAGGAACTGCGAGACCGACCCTACGAACTGGTGTCGGTCGCCGGCGGCTGGCAGCACCGCACCCGGATTCGCTTCGCGGAGACGATCCGGGCTTCGGCGGCGCCGACGCGGGGAGGGGCGGCGACGCTTTCGGAGTTCGAGGCGATGGTGCTGATGGCTGTGGGATATTTCCAACCGGTGACACGGAGCGATCTCTCGAAGATCTTCGGCAAGGAAGTA
The DNA here is from genome assembly GCF_050644135.1 of Rhizobium sp. YTU87027. Taxonomy (NCBI): domain Bacteria; kingdom Pseudomonadati; phylum Pseudomonadota; class Alphaproteobacteria; order Hyphomicrobiales; family Rhizobiaceae; genus Rhizobium; species Rhizobium sp. YTU87027. The sequence continues at coordinate 204,663 of NZ_CP098443.1, forward strand.
TCCCGTGATACGATCGGTGCATTGCGCGGCGCTGGTTTCATATCGTCAGGGCCGCGCAGCCCGACGCCAGGTGCACCCTACGCCTATGTGACAACAAAACATTTCCTCTCCGTCTTTGGTCTCGAGACGCTGCGCGATCTTCCTGACATCGAAGGATTGGAGGATGTCGGGCTGCTCGGCCGCCATGCGCTCGTCGGGGAGGCGTTCGCGGAGCAGCAGGATGAAGCGCTGATGGACGACTAAGACGTCCGCGGGGTTCACGCCTTGGCCTGGTGCGGCCGCCCTTCAGGAGCGGCCCCGGTCTTTGTTGCGACAATGAGGATCGCGGCGGTCTTCTATGCTATCGTCGCCTCCGCGGGTAGCGCGATGGGAAAGCCCGCGGCTGCGAGTGCCGCGCACATCTCGTCCAACGCTGGGAATCGGTAGACGTCGTCCGTGGCAAGCTGATGGAAGAGGGAAGAGGCCGCCTATTTTGATTTCGTCATCGAAGTCATTTCCCGGAATCTTGCCGACGTAACGACTTTTTTCGATCTCGTCCCCAGACACATGGAATATTTATACGGTCGAGACTAACTCCCCTAACAACATGCAACTTCGCGTGCCGCGACCGGTTCCATGGTTGCGGCGCCGCGACCGTATACTGGGCAGGAGGTGATGCAATGGCCGATGTTGAATCGAAGCTGGAACCAGAAGTTACAACGATGCCGGTTACCGATCCACTCCCGGACTCGCGACCATGGGAGGCCTCGGCGCTGGTGGGGTATCTTGCTTCGTTCACAATGACCGCCATCGCGGCGGTCGTGGCGGTCGGCATCGATAGAGGTTTGACGATACCGAACGTCTCACTCGTATTTGTGGTGCCGGTGATCGTCGCGGGCGTTTCCTTCGGCTTTGGGCCGTCGCTCTGCTCGGCCGTACTCGGTGCTCTCGCCTATAACTTCTTTCTGACCGAGCCACGCTATACACTGGTCGTCGACGACCCGGCAAATATCTGGGCCATTTGCCTGCTGTTTCTCGTCGGACTGATTGTGAGTGGCATTGCGTTCACCTCTAGGCGCAGAGCGGCGGATGCGGCCCTTCTCAGAAGGCAGGCGACTGTGTTGCAAGCCTACAGTCGCGACGTCGTGGCGGCGGACAGCACGAATACGCTTATCTCGGTCACGTCTCAAACTCTCGCTGCGCTGTTCCAGGTTCCCGCCACTGTGATGCTCGTTGCGGAGGGTAAGGTGATTTCCGTCAAAAGCGTCGGCGGCCTGCAGCCAGAGGAGGCAGACTTCGAGGCGGCGCGATTGTCGTTGGAGGTGGGCACTGTCGCGCGCGCTGGCGTCTATCCCGCCTTGGGCTCGCGCTTTGACTTTTGGCCCGTCGCAACGGGGGAGGGCTGGGGTGCCGTCATTGGGCTCGCATTCGATCCCAGTAATCGCCCCTCGGCGCCAGAGACGTCGATCGACATCGTTGGAAGTGTTTTGGCGCTGGCGCTTTCGCGTCTGCGTTCCCCGGTTGGCCGCGACGCTCGATCCAAACCTTAAGTCCGAGGAAACGATGCACGGCAAAAAATAACCCGCTAGTTGGTGGGGTTTGCGGCCTTTAGCGTCAAGCGAAGCTGGAGTGCCGCCAGCGGATATGGAGGTGCCTCTTGGATCGATCGTTATTTCTTGCCAGGCTCCTTGGGCCGACATTTGTGGCGGTCTGGCTGGGGATGCTGATCAATCTTGGCATGTATGAGACCATGATCGCGGAGGCGCTGCATTTTGGCATCCTGTTCTATCTGTCCGGGGTATTGTCCCTGCTCGCTGGCCTCACGATCGTCAACCTGCACAATAGATGGCAGGTGGACTGGCGAGTGATCATTACGCTGCTCGGCTGGCTGATGACAATCGGGGGCATCCTCCGCATTGCCGTGCCGCAGGTGGCAATTGCCGCGGGTTCGACCATCTATAGCGGCCGTGCCGCCACTATGTTGGTGGCGCTGTTCATCGGTACGCTGGGCGCTTTCCTGAGCTTCAAGGGCTACGTGCGGCGCCTTTGAGGCTCGGAATTGCGATGATGGGAGCACGGCCAGAGCAATGAACCTTGTCTTCGCCGTTCTTGTACGCATCTTCGGCGCCGCGGCGTCTCCGATGAACTGGAATTGTTCCTTGGGTCAGCCTGGCCGAAGACGGAAACCCACAAATCGCAGAGAAGCGGACCTGGAAGCAACAGCACTCCGATTTGCTAAGGCTACGACGGATCCTGTTGCCGTTTCGCTGCCTTTGCTCGGGAATGGAAGCAGACGACAGCGAGAGCTCCAGACGACGGGACGCGGGACATTCGGACCCGGTGAAGCCTTCCAGTTTGATTGGTCGGAAGACTGGGCGATCATCGGCAATGAGTGCACCAAACTGCAGGTGGCGCATACAAAGCGTAGCTACAGCAGCGCCTTCATCGTCCGGGCCTACTTTGCTACCGACGCACGAGATGCTGTTTTGATGCCAACAAAACAAGCGTTGCGCGTCTTCGTCGTCGGCGGCCGCATCTACGACAATATGTGCACGGCGATTGATGAAGTCGGGCGTGGCATGGAGCGTGACGTCAACGTCTGCTTCCGGCCATGCCCAGCCACTACCATTTTAACAGCAATGCTCTGCTCGGATGGCGGAGGCAGGGGTCCCAGCCGAAAGTAGCCCAAACGCGGAAATGGCGATCAAGTGCCCCGTCACCGAGATTGCAGCGCTGCGCCATATCGCATTGGGCGACTTGGCTGCTTCCCTCCGGTATTAGCAAGACAGTCGTTCTGGTGGTCTGCCGATTCGATCTTCCGCTGACCCAAAACACAGCTGCGAGCCGGATCTGGGGGACAATAAGCAAAAAAACAAAACTGGTCGGAAGTTCGCATCACGATAATCCTTGGCCGGGCGACGACCGCTAAGGATGCCATCCGAAATAGACAGCGACCGACAGCCCAAGCTGGGCGACGGCCAAGACCAAACATACAGCAAAGCCGATGATGATGGCCCAGGAGCGTTTTTTCTGTCTATTCATCTGACCTCAAAGTGCTCATCGAGGACAGGTTTGTCGCGGGCGGTGCAACTGGCTCGACTAAATGCTCTGGTTTCGCCATGTCGTCGTCTCGACGTAATCGTCCGCGATGACGACTTCGTTGCCGAGAATTTTATGGTCATGCCGTGAATGCCATCAAGACTATGTCCGTTGTGCGGGTCGGAGGCGCCAGACGCTGGGAGAGAAGCGCGTGCCCGAGGTCTTTGAGCTGGTCTTAAGGGCGTATTCGTAGAACTTTCTGTCGGCAAGGCCGTCGTTTGCACCCTCAACGAGGTTGCGGTAGGCGCATTCGCGTTTCTCACCGTGCCACACTCCTTTCGTTTTGATCGGGCGACCTTCCTAAATCAAATTGTCACAATCAACCGCAGCTTGCAGAAATCACCGCTCCCGCAATAGGAGCAACCCCATTGCGTAATCGGCTGCAACTCGGGCTGATCACGTCGATTTCAATGGCACGCTTGCGGTCGATGAACTACCCTGCGCGGGATGGCGTGTGCTGCGTGCGCCACGGGATTCCCGAAATTGACGGAGACTTCGATCAACTCTCACAAGGAGCGTGACCCTATGTCTTTGTCGCACCGCCCGATCGGCCAGGGCCTCATTCATTCCACCTTCCGACGGTTTCTCGACAGCGAGACGTCTGCAGGCATGCTGCTCATGATCGTCGCTTTGCTGGCCATCGTGACCGCCAATTCGCCGCTGGCATCCGTATATTTCGCGACGCTGCACCTTTCCATTGGACCAATGAGCCTGCAGCACTGGATCAACGATGCGCTAATGGCGCTTTTCTTCCTGCTCGTTGGTCTGGAAATCAAGCGTGAGGTGTTGGATGGCCAGCTTTCAAGCTGGTCGCGCCGCATCCTGCCGGGTGCCGCGGCCGTCGGCGGCATGGTCGTTCCCGCCTTGATCTACGGCGCTTTCAATCAGGGCGATTTCACCGCAGCCCATGGTTGGGCGATCCCGACAGCGACCGACATCGCCTTTGCGCTTGGCGTCCTTTCTTTGGCTGGACCGCGTGTTCCGGTGACCCTCAAGGTTTTTCTCGCAGCCCTTGCCATCATCGACGACCTCGGGGCGGTCGTGATCATTGCGCTGTTTTACGCAAGTGACATGAACTACTGGGCCCTTGGTGGTGCGGCCGTCGCATTCTTTACCTTGATTGCGATGAATCGAGCCGGGGTCAGTCGCCTCGCTCCCTATCTGGTCCTGGGCGCCGCCCTTTGGGGCCTGGTTTTCCTGTCGGGCATCCATGCGACGATCGCAGGCGTTCTTCTGGCTCTGACCATCCCCCTGAAACTGACGCGAGGAACACCCGGGGCGCCACACGCAGTGTCACCTCTGCATCGGCTGGAACATAGCCTTCAGGTTCCGGTTGCCTTCCTGATCGTGCCTCTGTTTGGCTTTGCCAACGCCGGGGTTTCCTTGGTCGACGTCACGCTCGACTCGCTGTCAGAGCCCGTCACGCTTGGTGTCGGATTGGGATTGGCAGCTGGCAAGCTTATCGGTGTCCTTGGCGCTGTCGTGTTGACGGTACGCGCCGGGTTCGCGAAGTTGCCCGGCGCCGCGAGCGGGCCGCAGATGCTGGGCATCGCACTTCTGTGTGGCATTGGTTTCACCATGAGTCTCTTCGTCGGGCAACTCGCCTTCGAAGACCCGGCGATACAGGATCGGGCTAAGCTGGGAATCCTGATCGGTTCGTCCGTTTCCGGCGTTGCAGGTTATCTCGTGCTTCGGTTCTCGTCGCGCCGAACAGGAATACCCATATGAGATAGACGAATTCGAACTTGGAGTCTCGACGGCATGAACCGGTATCTCCCAACTGTTCTCGCGCTCTGCGCGATCGCCGCCATATGCCTGATGTTGGCAGGCATTGTCGTGATTGGGCATACTGTGGTGCACCCGCCGGTTTGACCGGGAAGTCGCAGCGCTTCACCCCCGCCGCGATGCTCCTGGAGTGCTGGTCGCGGCCCCAGGGTTAGCGGTCGCGATCCATCGACGCCGCACCTTCACGCTGCTTGACTGCAAACTCCTCCTCCGGCGAATAGACGAGCGTTTTGCGACCATGGGCGGCGAAATAGATGATTGCGAGCGCATACCAGATCGCTACGCCGATGATGCCCTTCTGATAGAGCGGATCGGTGAGCTGGAAGAAGATCGTGACCAAAGCAATTACCACGGTGAGGACCGCACCTGGCACGCCGAACGGGCTGCGGTAGGGCCGCTCAATGTTTGGAAAGCCGCGTCGGAGCTGGATGAACGTCAGCCCTTGTAACAGATAGGAGAACATGGCGCCGAACACGGCCATGTTCAGAAGCACGCCGCCGATGAAGGAGCCCGCCTGTTCGCCGCCCTGGGTGAACCAGACCGCCAGCATCACGAGGAAGCCGACGAGTGAACCGGCGATCAACGCCGTGTTCGGTGTCTTGTGCTCGCCGTGGGTCACTGAGAGAAAATGCGGGAAGTAGCCGGCCCGCGACAGTGAATAGATCTGCCGTCCGAAGGCGAAGATGATGGCGTGGAAGCTGGCGATCAGCCCGGCGACGGCAAACAATGCGAGAATTTTTGCCCAACCCGTTCCATAGATGGCACGGAAGCCGTCGAGGATCGGCTCGCCCGAAGAACCGAGCTTGAACGCCCCACTCGGAATGGCTGGATTGATGATCAGCACCAGGAAGCCTGTCGCAATCAGCGTGAACATGCCGAGCATGATGCCTCGAGGCATGTCGCGCCTCGGGTCGACCGACTCCTCGGCCGCGAGCGGCAGTTGCTCGATGGCCAGGAACAGCCAGACCGCGAAGGGCATCGAGGCCAGAACACCATAGACGCCGAATGGCAGGAACGGCCCGCCGCCGTCCGGAAGCTCGACGGCTGCACCCGTCGCCGGATCGACGCCGATGTTCATTGCATACTTGCCGAAGTCGATGAACGGAATGGCGCTCACGAAGAAGAAGACGAGGATGGCAAGGGCGATCAGCGTGACGATGACCGTTACGATGAAGGAGAGTTCCACCCCGCGGACATTGAGGCCCAGGAAGACAATGTAGCCGGCGAGCCACCAGATTGGCTGGAAGCTCTCAGGCGTGCCAAAAATGCCGGTCAAATAAGAACCGATGAAGAACACCACGACGGCGGGCGTCAGCACGTATTCGATGTTTTCCGCAACGCCGGTGATAAACCCGCCCCACGGCCCGAAGGCCGTCCGCGCGAAGGAGTAGGCGCCGCCGGTGTGCGGTAGAGCCGGGCTCATCTCGGCGATGGAGTAGGTGAGGCCGAGATACATGATGGTGATCAGAACCGTGCCGATGAACATGCCGCCCCAACCGCCGACGGCAAAGCCCAGGTTCCAGCCGGAAAAGTCACCGGAGATCACGGCGCCGACGCCCAGAGCCCAGAGCGAGAAGACGCCAGCGTGGCGCCTTAGTTCGCGGATGTCGAAATATTCCTGGCCGGGCAGATGGTAGATCACTCCGCCTTCGTGCTTGCTATCGTTGGCCATCGCAGTTGCCTCCCGACAGATTCTACTGCGGCATTCTGTTTGCCGCGCAGGTAAGACCCTCATGAATACGCCGTGTGCACCTCGGTTCGCGGCCGGTGGCCGAAGCCAAGTATGCCGGCACGCAAGGGGCTTGGTGTAGTTGCAGGCCTGAAGCGAAATGGCGGCGGGTGGACCCCACTCCGTCGCCCTTCGATTTCCCGGTGGAACCGAACAGGCGTTGGACAGTGTCCGTCTTCTGCCACCCGGCAAGGGGGCGCCGGCAAACCTCCGTATTTTCATGCATATTAGCAGTTATTCCATGCTCAATCACAAACTTTGTCAAATATGAACTCATCCCTCCTTTCGCTTCTGGGGGATTTCGTATGGCTAGACTTGCCGGCGCTCAGAATCGCGATATTTCTCACCTATGGCGTGGAATTAGAGGAGGCGACGATGAAGCACCACACGCTTGACGCGTTGCGGAGCACTGCCGGGGTTCATGCAAAGTTTCAAGACTTCACGACTACGCGCGAAACACGGCTCCTGCGATGGGCGGAGCTTTTGGAGAAAGAGCCCGATCGACGCCTGCGAACACTTCCCGAGACAGAGTATCAGCCGACATCCGTGCGCGATCGGATGCGATGCGTGGATTCGCCGATGGCTTTGGCATTCGAGGATGCCGTCTTTCGTGCCGAAGGACTGAAGGACGACACTTACGGCGAGGCAAAGCGGTTTTTTGAGCTGACCGATTGGCAATTGCATGGGTTTGTCTGCAGTTGCCATTCCGGTGCGACCGTGCGCTCCGGTAGCGCTGCTAAAAGTCTTCGGCGCGCCGCAAGGCCGAGCCCCGGTCTTTTGGCCATGCTTTGGGATGCGCTCCTGCTCCGGTAGTCAACTTCGTTGACAATGGCGCTGATCCACGCATCGGGCTTCGACCATATCGGCTCCTTATTGGGAATTGGAAGGTTTTCACATAGGCCATGCCCACGGCCCGATAGCCTTCCGAACCGATGTCCGAATAACTGCTGCGGCCGTCATCAAAAGAAGTGCCAGAGTCACCGCAGTCAGGCCTCAGCAGTCGGCGCCGCCGCCTGGAGATCATCAAACGCGGCACCGCCAGTGAGATCGAAGGCGATCGACCCCGCGAGAATGCCTATCTTCACTTGGTCCTGAGTTGCGACGTCCGGGTCGTGAAGCCAGATCCCAAACGGGAGACGATGTCCGCGCCGGAAGATGAGGAAATCCGACTCAACCAGGATCGCAAGTCCAAAAAACAAACCGCTGATGACGCCTAACGTCAGGGGCTCCAGCGGATTTCCCCTCGATCAAACGGGGAGCGCCGGGTGACAATTTCGGTGTTCTAGGCCGGCACACGGGGCCGTTTCCTTATGTTGCTTAGTACAATTGCTGATCCGGAAGGGGTTGAACGGGGGCGCGTAACATTTTATATCATATGATGATATTGTTGTTGGCCTGAAACCTGATTCGTCACCATGACCAACCGTCCACAGCTAGCGTGCCCTCTTGCAGACGATGTACTGGCCGACCGCCTCGCTCTCACCACACGAGAATTTCAGCGTTACCGGAGCCAGCGACTCTTAATGGTCGCGGTGAGCGAAGCGGGTGACACGCAGGCGGTCACAGTCACATGCCAGATCGGAAACCGAATTTGGGAAGGCCTCGTAGAGGATGGCCGGATCGTTTTTGAAGAGGTCAGATTTTTGCGTGGAATCCGATCACGAAAGCCTGCTGGCTGAGACTTCGCCTCGAAGCTCGGGTGCCACCGCTCAATGCTTACATAAAAAGGATATCGATGAAGAGACTTGCGGTTTTGATTGTTGCAACGCTGGAACAGGTGGGCGCCGTCATGGCGGCGCCGAAAATGGTCCAGCAGACAGGGGACTGGGGTGTCTATTCCTATGACAGAAACGGCCGCACGACCTGCTACGCGCTTTCTATTCCGAAGGACGTGAAGCCGGCAGATGTGGATCACGGGCAAAACTATTTTCTGATCGCGCCTGCCGAAAAAGATGGCCGCGACGAGCCGGAAGCAATCATGGGATACGATCTGAAGGCAGGATCGATGGTTCAGGTTTCGGTCGGCGACCAAACGTTCCGAATGTTTACGAAGGAGAATACAGCCTGGGTGGACGATACGGCACGCGAACCGGAATTGATTAAGGCTTTCCGTGCAGGTAGTCGAATGACATTGGAAGCGATGTCTGCGCGGGGCACGCACACAACCTATGTCTATTCCCTGGACGGCGTGACCGCTGCGTTAGACCGCGTTGCGCGATGCAAGTGAAACAGGCGGTTACCAAACTTTCTTTTTCGGCCGAACCAAATTCGGTTTTACGCTCTGTACGGCGAGGCTCCCTAGGGAAAAGGATGTGGCCGGCAGTAGGTCAGTTCACTGCTTGTGCGGCCCGGGCTTGCGATACCTCGGAATCCATTTCACCCGGAATGGCTGCCAAGCTTAACATGACGGCGACGTAGCCTGCAAAGACAGCGCAAATGAAGGCGGTCTTAGTCATTTTTACATCCTTTTTATATCACGTGGTGACATTCTTTGGTGGTTCCGCCATATTGTCAATCCTGAATGCAGGATGAACAAATGAGGGGGGCTTGGTGGCTGAGGAAAAAATTATGATCGTGGAGGACGACGCGCTGATCGCGACGGACCTTCGGGAGATCGTGTCCAATCTCGGTTACGAGGTCTCGGGTATAGCCGACAGCTTCGTGACCGCACGGCTTCTTGCTCCCGTCAGCACGATTGCATTGGTTGACCTCAATCTTAAAGATGGGGCGACTGGATTGCGCGTAGGGCAGTATCTGGCCAGCAATTTCGGAATTGAGGTGGTTATGGTGACGGCGAGCTCCGAGGCCATTCAGGACGATCTTCCGAAAGTCATAGGGCTGATATCGAAGCCAGTTCATCCGACATTGATCAAGAACGTCCTCGATTATCTGCGACGCATTCGGGAGGGAGGACGCGGCGTGCCGCCAGCAGGGATGCGGCTCTTCGTTTGAGCGCTACGCAGAGGCGGGGAGAACCATGACCGATAGACGTGCCGAGCTGATCCTGTGGGTCGGGCGGCTGGAGACCATACTTGTCAACCTCGGCATGCTGGATGAAAGTGGACAGCTTGCGACCGACGTTGGATCAACCTTTCCGAAGGAGGTCGCCGATGCGCTCGACGGATTTATCGAAAATCCCGTTGAACTGGCCGGTCTCCTGAAGATCTGCCGGGCTGCGCGCGACGGCCGTCCCTTGTCGCCTGCGGTCCTCAACGCCGCGTATCTCATGGCGCGCGAAGTCTTGCACGCGTTACAGGAAAACCTTCCAGAACCCTAGATCAAATGACAAAAAAGACCCGTCCGAAATCATTTCGGACGGGTCTCATGCTGACCGGGCAACTCACTACGTCCGGTCAAAAGCTAGCTGTCGGTGACTGCGGGGTCAGCTGACTTGGGCAATTCCTTCAACTTCATCAGCTGATCGGCACAGGTGTCGGCGGCATTTGTAACGCTATCGTTGATGCCTGCAATCTTCGTCCAGCCTCCGTCCCTGATGAAGTTTTCGCGCTCCCACGAGGACTTCGCTTGTAAAGCCCGCAGGTTCTCTTCAGCGCCCCGCGCTGTAACGAAGTTGTGGACGCAGATGCCTGCCACGAGCTCGGCCTTGGCGTCTCTGACCGCGATGTCTCGCATGACGTCCGCTCGTCCAGACGTCATCCATCCGCCCCAGGTGAAACCGGCGACCATCGTCAGGGCGCATGTGCCGATTATCGACCAAGCCCAGAGTGTCTTTGAAGGGCGGTACTCCGACCAGGCGCTGTCGCCATTCAGCATAGCTGCTCTCCTCTTTTTATATCATGACATGATACAAAGATCGCACAAGGAGATCAATCAGGAGGTGATAAAAAAACAGTGACCGTCGTCACGCCAGTTCGGTCACCTGACGAAGACGCGATAACGATTCCGCCAGCAGCGGCTCGTTCACGAGCATGCCTTTCACGTGAACCTTTGCGAGGGATTCGAGAACGTCATTGCCTTTCGATGTCAAACCGATCAGGACACTTCGCTTGTCGTCCTCCGCGGGTATCCGCATGGCCAGTTCTCCCGCGCACATCCGGTCTATAAGCTGGACGGCTCCGTTGTGGGGCATGAGCATCTGGTCGGCGAGATCTCGGATCCTGACCTGCCTGCCCGGCATGGTCCGGACGACAAGCATGGCCTGATACTGTTGCGAGGTCACGCCTGCCTCGGCAAGTGCCGCTTCGCTGAAAGCCAGGAAGCGTCGCATCGCCAGTCGGAAGCCCGCCAGCCCATCATAGACTTGGTCATTCAGTGCGGCAGAGCCGCGTACTGATCGAGGCATTCAGGTAATCCCTTTCATGTGTCACGAGATGATGTAATCTTGCCAAGCCACGCCCAGGAGGACGGTCGCGAGACGCTGCATCCATAGTGGCACCGAGTTGTCAGAATGACTGTGCCTATTTCGTGGCTTTCAGGAATAATTCGAATGGGCAAGACTGCGGCAGCCCTTGCCAATTCTCATTGAATCGATCGACCAACGTATCCCCAATACAACCACAAGTTTTTCAGAGATTTTGCTTTTCTCCATTCGGCATCAAAGTAGAGACAGCGAACGGAATGGTTCCGTGACGGCAATTGTGGTTGAAATGTGGCGGTTTCTCTGCCATCCTGCGCCGATGGTGGATATTCGATCGCCAATATATGATGTCGACGATAGCAGGCGGGCTTTGCAGTGTACGTCGGTATTCAATGACGCGTTGAGTCTTTTGATTCGCAAAGCCGTGCTTGCTGGCTGGAGAGAAGAAGAAGCTGCGCTTCAAATCGCGGACTTGGCGGATGACTACATTTTGTACCTGACGTCAAAGCCATCTCGCGAACGGCGGGCCGCCAATACCAACTGTTGCGGCGCGAGGTCTGGAAAGCTGTAAGCGTCGGAGGAGGCAATGATTTGTGGGATTTGGCACTCAACGCTTTTAAGCATCGGGATGTTAGTGATCGTTATAGTCGTTGCGCTGGTCACCCTACTGATGCTCCTGAAAAGCTTTGGTCCAGTCGGACTTGCAACTGCAACATATCCGGAGACTTCGCTCGTTCAAGCGGTGACCGAAACTAGCGAATAGTCCTAAACGATTTGACAGTCACATGATCGGATTCGAAATCTCACATTTCGCAAGCCCGTGATTGCCATTGCTGCGGAGAGCCGAATGGCAATACCCGGCGCTATCGCGGACCCGTTGTCACTTGTGCCCGATCCTTCAGTGCCATCGCGCTCTGATATACAATGCGACCCATGAAATACTCGAAAGAGACCTGGCACAGGTCGTCGTCATCGATCGATTCTCATGCGCCCGCGTGCCGGCTCTCTATCGCAGCACACGCTCAGCGGACGGCATAGGCCGGAAGACTGAAATCATCCTGCAATTGGCGCCCGAGCAGCAGGTCAGCCACGGGCGGCAGAACCATGAGGGAACTCAAGCAATTGCGCAGCGCAATGCCAAATCCGGTTTTCGGAACGAACGACGATGCAAAGCGGCTGGCCGCCTTCTGCTTGTCCTGCAAGAGTGGCATCAGTCGCATTTGATAATGTTCCAGACCGGCCAGGGCGTTATCTCTTGCACATGCGAACTCGCCGGCAAGCACATAGGCTTCGGTCATCGCCAAACCCGACCCTTCGCCGGCCAGCAGCGAGACGCAGGCTGCAGCGTCGCCGATGAGGACCGTGCGGCCCTTTGTCCAATTGTTCATTCGGATCTGGCTGACGCGATCGAAATAGATTTCTCCCGCTCCTTCCATGGCCTTCAATATTCGCGGACATTCCCACCCAACGTTGCCGAACGCATCTCGTAAAGCCGCTTTGCGCCCAGCATTGGTTGCGGGTATTCCATGGCCAGGATTGGGGTCGCGGTACACGAACAGAAAGAGCGTCCTGTCATCTCGCATGGAAAATCGGGAGATTTGTCTGCCCGGTTCTGCATAGCTGACATAGGTCAACTCGTCGCGGCGCCGATATCCCAAGAGCTCGAATGCGGCCACCTTGTACCCAAGATAGAACTCGAATTGTTCCTCCCGCCCAAAGCGAAGTTCACGGACGCGCGAATGCAGCCCGTCAGCCCCAACCACGAGGTCGAACCTTCGGCTGGCGTGATGGCCAAAGCCGATATGCAGACCGTGGGCATCGTCATCGATCGTGGTGATGCTATCTCCGAATATCGTTTCGACCTTGCCATCGATCGTTGCGTATATGGCGGACGCAAGGTCGCTTCTCCTCAAGCTGACGAAACCGCTATTTAACGTGCGCGTAATCACATCCGTAGAGAAGCCACCTCGCCGCCGGCCGTCGCTGCCGACGAAGCGTACTTCCTTTACGCGATATCCGCTTTCCCGAAGACGGGGAACGATCCCCATCATTGTTGCCACGTCGTATCCATGGCCCCAGAAGTCAACGATATACCCGCCGGATCGCGGTCCTGCGGCTTGCTCGATCAGCACCGGCTCATGGCCGTAACGATAGAGCCAGTAGGCTAGTGTTGATCCAGCGATGCCCGTGCCGTTGATCGCAACTTTCATGGTCTTGTCCTTCTCGTCAAGCAAAGCGGCAAGCTGCTCTTCAGCATCTTGTCTTGCCCAAGTTGTCGGCCTCCAGGTCGATCGTGATCGCACTCAGCCATGCTTTGCGACTGTTCCGATAAGAAATGCGAGCGCCTTTAAATTCTCTTTTATATCATGTCAGGATATATTTTCGGAAAAATAGTGTGAACCTGAACCTGGATGCAGGCGCATGAAAGTTCCGCTTTACCCGCAACGGATGAGCCGCTTTCCAGTGGCCAGGTGCAATGTATCTTTATTTATATCATGCTGTGATATATGCTGGTTGCGCCGGCAATAGGAGGAGGTTTGGCTCCGCCAGCGCGCCAGGAGCACCACTCGCCGCGCTCGCGGACCGGACTCCAGACCTTCCTGGCGGAAAGGACGATCAATTGGACGATCTCAATGTCAAAATCGATGGATCCATCGTGTTGGATCGCGACGTTCGCTTCTTCGGATCGATCGCAGGGACGTTGACGGTGCCGACCGGCCGGACGTTCGAACTCCACGGAAGCATAGGACGCGATCTCGTTGTCGAAAAAGGTGCGAAGGCAATCGTTAGCGGGTCGGTTCAGGGGACTTTGATCAACAAGGGCGGTGACGTCTTGTTGAGTGGCAGTGTGGGGCGTATCGAGGACTACGATTCCGCCAAGCCAACCCGTCGGAGCATCCATTCCTGAGTGCTGTTGATTATTTTAGATTTGACTGAGGACACTTTCCACAAAGAAGAGTCTCCTTGGTCTTGTTCAAACGTTTACCGTTGCAGCGACGCTGAAATCAGAGACGGGTCAAAGTGACCATCTGTCGGTGGGCGCTTATCAGCGAATAGTGGAGCCTGCGAGGCCTTTTTGACAATCCAGATTATCTAATGGCTAGGTGAACAGAAGCTCCCGGACGATGACGCAGTTACCTTCTGCATCATCGCGATCGTGCGTTCACATCTGCGCCCATTGCTTTCTCGGCGGTGCGTCGTGCTCTGACTGTAGCCGCAATAAAGACCCTGGAAAGACCATGATAGAGCGGCTCACGCGATAGTAAGCGGGAAGTCACATAACCGATCATTGCGACGGCCATAATCGGCACAACGGCTTGGTGATCGCCGGTCATTTCGAGAATGATGACGAAGGCAGTCATCGGGGCCTGGACGACGCCGGCAAAATACCCTGCCATTCCGAGAATGGCGGCAAGGGCAACGCTGGTCCCGAGGAGGACGCCAACAGTGCTGCCAAAGCCTGCACCCACAGCAAGCGACGGTGCGAAAATGCCCCCTGGTATGCCCGAGATCATGGAAAGAAAGCTGACGACGATTTTCTCAACAAAAAAGAGCAGAGGCGGGGCATTTCCTTCAACGGCTCCCCTTGCCTGATCGTAGCCGGTACCAAATGTCATACCACCGGATGCGATCCCAATCAGCGAAATAACAAGGCCGCAAACAGCAGCGAGCACAATCGCTCGTCTCAGGGGCTGCGGCTGCGCCCACCGGCGAATGCGTTGACCGAAATGCAAGGCAAAGCCACTGAAGGCAGCGCCCAAGATGCCGCCTCCGATGCCGCAAACGAGAACGAGAGCCCAGTCCCGAAGCTCACTCGGTGCAGCAGACGATATGCCGAAATAATTGTAGCTGCCAGACAGCCCCAGCGCCGCAAGGCCCGAGAGGATGACAGCGGTTAGAACCAGACCATTGGCGCGCGATTCATAGGTGCGGCTCATCTCCTCGATGGCAAAGACAATGCCGGCGAGCGGGGTATTGAAGGCGGCTGCGATTCCTGCCGCCGAACCGGCAAGAATCAAACCGCGCGCTTGTGGCGTGCCACCGAAGCGGGCAACAGCAAGCATGATCGACGCACCGACCTGGACCGTGGGACCTTCGCGGCCAATCGAGGCGCCGCAGAATAGACCGAGGACGGTCAAAATGACTTTGCCAAACGCAATCTTCAGCGACAGCAATCGCGTTCGGTCATCATCGTGTCGCAGATGTCGCGCTGCAATCGCCTGGGGAATGCCACTCCCCTGAGAGTTCGGAAATAACGTCGCAGCCAGGTAAGCCGAAAGCATGAAGCCAAGTGGGGTCAGCACTAACGGCAGAAAGTATGCCCATCCACCGGTGGAAGTGAGGCCAGCAAACGTTCTTTGGGCGACGTCCGCTAGCTTGGCAAAACCGACGCTGATCACGCCGATCGCCAAGGCGCCGCACCAGAAGACGATCCTCGGCCGCCAAAGATGCGAAGCACCCCAGAAGACGCGCGAGCGACGCATGAATTTGGATTTGCGATGAAAAGCAGGCATGGATGGGACCATTGGCTATTGGGATGAACGCCGAGCGCGAAAATTCATCATGACAGCTGCTAATGGCGGATCGGCGATCCTGAGGCAATAGTCCTCGATTGAATTGCCGGCCGTGCAGAGCATCAGAACATCGATTTTGCGATTGTTATCATCCGCTCTGCCGTCGGCCCGATGGATTTTCGCCCCGGCTTGCTGGACGACCTTGCGTGACCCACCGCAACGGTGTTCGCAAGCAGCCGATCAAAGAGCTGTGACGATTCGTTAGGGGACAGAGCTCTCCAACATGCAGTTGTTCGTTGTTGATGGTCAGCTGATCAGTCGGATGTAGCGCCAACCATTCAAAGCAATGGGGGTTGCGGCCGACGTGGGCAAGCCTGTACGGGACGGCGGTGCATGTTCGGCGATATCGGCACGCCCAGCAGCCATCGAAAGAATATTCCGACGCGCCGCATCGCACAACCGGCCCAGAAAGGCTCGGCCACTTCGACGGGGGTTGCGAACTCGCCGCCAAACCGAGCCGTTGGTCTTGCCTGGAAATATGTCGGCGTTGCGCCTGCTGTTGGCCTGTACCGCGAAAGTGATGGCGAACGTTTGCGCTGACAAGCCGTCTTCGACTGTGCAGCTCCATTTGAGAGCATATATATCATTATATGATGTGTTTCTAACGGTGCGTTTAGTGCTAGCATCTGTCCGTTCTGCGCAATGTGACAGCTACGAGATGCGTCGCTGATCTCGGGGCTGCGCATGCCAATCGAGACCGAACCTTGTGGAGTGATGGTTCACTTACGTCGTTGAAGGGAGATCGGAATGTTTCCTGTAGCGGTTGATAAAGGGATGGAGAAGCGAATGGAGCCCTCACGGGCTCAAGAACCTCACAGTCCGCGTCAGCTTCCATCCCTGAGCGATGAGCAACGACAACTTCTAAACGAGTATCGCTGTGGCCACGTGGCCGAGGAGACCTTTCAGGATCGACTTGCCGCTGATCCCGTCCTTACCGAGTACGTTCGCAAAGTGTGTCGTGCCTGACGGCCCGGAATCTTCTGATAGAATACTGACCGCAACGCTGGCGGTCCGGCAGAGGCTCGCGGTCGACGATCGGCACAACTGATGGCGGCGCCACACTTTGACTACATCTGCTCGAGCGGCGGTTGGGCGATCGCGTGCTGTTCAACACCATATGGGGCATGCCCACCACACAACGACACCGGGTTTGATCTGACGGTTGACAATCTAGGACGGTCGCCCTAAAAAGTGAATAGGACAAGCGTCCCAGTTGTCGCATGTGGCTCGGGGTGGAGACTATGCCTGTCGATTTGTTCGAGCCGTTTCCGTTGGGCCACTTGGTCCTCGCCAATCGAATTGTCGCTGCGCGGGGGATGGAATGATGAGCAACAAAACAACCCGTGACGAGATCATCGAGGCCGCCGATGATCTGTTCTACCAGCAAGGCTACGAGCACACGTCATTTGCCGACATTGCCGATGTCGTGAAGATCTCGCGCGGCAATTTCTATCATCACTTCAAATCCAAGGACGAAATCCTGGATGCGGTGATCGACAAGCGTCTGGCGGACCGACAGGCGATGCTGCAGCGATGGGAGATTGAGGGGAAAACCGCGGAGGATCGCATCCGCAGCTTCATCGATATCCTGATCGTCAACGGAGACAAGATCAAGCGTTACGGCTGTCCGATCGGCACGCTGACGAGTGAGCTTGCGAAGCTGAACCACACAGCACAGGCCGACGCCAACCGGCTATTCGCGTTGTTCAGGACGTGGCTTCGCAGGCAGTTCGTCGCGCTCGGCCGTCAGGCCGATGCCGATATGCTTGCAATGCACCTTCTTGCCCGCAGTCAGGGGATCGCGACGCTGTCGAATGCCTTTCAGGACGAGGAGTTTGTAAGGCAGGAGGTCGAGCAGATGTACGGCTGGCTGAGATCGTGTGCAGCGGGCACTACGCCTGATGAATCGAAACGGGCTGATACGTAAGGCGCCAACCAAGAAAACTCAACGCAATCGGATCGGCGCCCAGCCGGCATCCGGAAAAGAAACAAGCGACCCGGCAAGCGCGGGGTTGGCGCATGCATCCACGAGAAATTACGGAAGGAACAATATATGTTTGTCGTGCTGCTCAAATTTTCCGACAACAAGGCCCGGGCCGGCCAGCTCATGGGCGGCCACACGGCCTGGATCCAACGCGGCTTGGAAGAGGGCATCTTTTTGCTGATTGGCAGTCTTCAGCCAAACCAGGGCGGCGCAATCCTGGCGCACAATACGACGCGGTCGGACCTGGAGAGCCGGCTGAAGGACGACCCCTTCGTAGCGGAACAGGTCGTCACGGCGGAAATTCTCGAGATCACACCGGCGAAGGCCGACGCGCGGCTGGAATTTCTGCTCGGCTGAATGCCGGCCCCCCACTTCACAACCCGACGGCAGACATATGAGTGCAACGATATTGGGTCCGGATGGCAAATCGCGTTGCCGGTGGTGCGGCGGCGCACCGGAGTTTCTCGTCTATCATGATACCGAATGGGGCTTTCCGGTCAGCGATGACCATCGCCTGTTCGAGAAGCTGAGCCTAGAGGGTTTTCAGTCCGGACTGAGCTGGCGCACCATTCTCGCCAAGCGCCAGAACTTCCGCGCAGCCTTTCACGGTTTCGACTTCGACAGGATAGCGCGCTTCACCGAGAGCGACCTCGATCGTCTGCTCAAGGACGAGGGCATCGTCCGCCATCGCGGCAAGATCGAGGCCGTTATCAACAATGCGCGGCGGGCGCAGGAACTCGTCAGCCGGGAAGGCTCGCTGGCGGCTTTCATCTGGAGCTACGAACCGGAGACGAAGCAACTTAAGGAACCGCAGACTGTCTCGACCTCGGCGGCTTCGGTCGCCCTGTCGAAGGATCTCAAAGGGCAAGGCTGGAAATTCGTTGGGCCGACCACCGTCTACGCCTTCATGCAAGCGATCGGGCTGATCAACGACCATGTCGAGGACTGCGTGATCCGGGCTGGGGTCGAGCGAGTGCGTCAAGAGTTCAGGCGCCCGGGCGGCTGACGGGGAAGCCCATTACTGCAATCTTCGGTCAGGTCGGTCGGCGGGATGTCCGCTTTGGTCCTGCAACCCTCGTCAGCTTTTCAGCCGCTGGTCCAATCGCGGTTTCGAAATGGCCGATGACGGGGACCTTCCATCATCCGTACGTAGGTTCCCAACAAGGCTGAGAGCGCCACAGTCGGTGTGCGATGTTTTATCGGGACCTTCCGTTGTCTCTTTAGCTCAAGGGCATCCGCACGCTGTGAGATCAAGGGGCCGTAGCCACCCGCATCGAGGACGGAACGTCGCCAATGGGCGGCCACCGCATCATCGTCGGCCGTCAGCCAATCAGTTGGTCGGTCTGCGAGCCGTTCGACACATCGAATGCGCATTGATGTGGATAGGCTGCTCAGGGACGCCGTCGGAAAGCTGTCGGTAATGCTGGGCATGCGCAGCAGACACTGGACGAGCATGCCGCTGCGCAGCGACCCGGTCATCGTCTCAAGCCGGCAGATATCGTTGATGCACCGGTCCAGCTGCATTGCTGGCGGGCTCATCGGGACTTTCGATGCGCGGCGCAGATCAAAGCCGCAGTGAACGCAATAGTGCTGCGGAACGAGTTCGGTCTGATCGAAGGCCGCAATGCGGCTGTGGCAGGATGGGCATCGGTCGCGCAGTCCGCAACGATGCGTCACGCATGAAACCTGGGTCGCCAACCGCCATCGCCGCCGAAAATACGGCTGTGCGTCCTCTGCCAGACACCGGGAGCAGAACTGCAGCCATGTTGAGCCGTCGCGACGTCCGCTGCTCCGGAGCGGTAACAGGAGCGGTTTCAAGGATGAGCGCGTCAGCATCATCGCCGAGAGCCAGTGCGGTGAGATACCGGTATATGCGCGAAGCAGGTTCTCGATATCGACCGGAAGCTTGAGGTCCAGGGAGGCCGACCACATCCCGGCATGAAGCCCGAGCACGCGGGCGAACGGCCGAGGCGCAATACCATTGGCATAGGCAAGCCGGTGCAGCCAGCTCGACAGCAACTCGTCGAGCTGCGGCGTGACGATGACGGGCCATTTTTCTGAAACCACGTCACGATAGCGTTCACGGATGCTGATGACTGGCGTGTGCGCGTCAGCCGTCGTCATAGAAGGCTCTCGCGCAAGGCCGAATTGCGCCGCTGCGAAATCGGCACGTGACGCAGCTCGTCGATGCTGGCCTTGCTGATGCGTTCGGTCCCGGATCTGATCGCGGCGATGGCAGCCCTGGTGACGACGGTGACGATCTCGCCGATCAAGCCTTCAGACAGATCGAATATCCGCCGGGCCAATGCTTCGTTCGACAAATCCGAACTTTTTGCGAGCGGCAAAGCGGCTTCGAGGCTGTCGAGCAGCATGAGATAGGTCTCGCGATATTGCCACCGAGGGACCGCCACTAAGTCGAAGCGGCTTGCCATCTCGCTGGTGGCGTTGACGAAATCGCAGACAGCCACCTCGCCGATCAGCACCGGCGAGATGTCGTACTGGCGGCCGATGCGCCGCAGGAAAGCGAAGACGGCTTCGATGTCACGTGCCCGGCCCCGCAATGCATTGTGAAACTCGTCGAAGATCAACACCCTCGGCTTGAGGCTGAACAGCAAGTGGTCGAGTTGCTCCGCCTTGCGGCGAAGGTCCCATATGTCGCCGCCAGGAGCGCGCAACGCCTGCAGAATGCTGGCATAGAAATGGCCGAGGCCGGCGCCTTCGCGTGTCTGGACCATCCATACTCTTTGCTCGGGTGCGTTTCGCAGGTGCTCGACGGCAAACCGCTCGGCGATCATTGTCTTGCCGTTTGCGTAGGGCCCGACCAACATCAGCCCCTGGGTTCGCAATGACGGAGGCCGTTCCAAGAGCTCGGTCAGTCGCTGATGGCTGGCCTGGGCGACATGATGCCCGATCCAACGGGGTGCGCGGATATAGGCGATCCTTTCCTGCTGATCACGGTCAAGATATGGTCGGACATGCTCGAGCAAATGATCCGCCATGGCTACCAATCCTCCACCGGCAGCCGGCTCTTCTGGCGCGGGGGATGCTCTGCGGGAGGAGGCGCCGGCGGCTGCATGACCGCATAAGGCTTTTCCGCCGCAGCGGCATGGGCATTGCGCACGCTGTCGCGCAGCCGGCGCTTGGAGGGTTTTGCGGTCTCCACGATGGCTGCGATCTCGCGGCGGAACGCCACCTTCTCGACGTTTGAGCGTTGATTATTTGTACGGCGACGGGCGCGCTCTGCCTCGTGTTCCCACAGCGTCAAGGGCATCAGCTGGCCGTCGCGTCGCTCGACCGGCCGAAACTGACGAGTTTCCGGGTCGCGGACGTAGACATGACTGATGTCGCGGGGATCGTATCGCACCTCGAGCTTTTCGAGCCGGTCGCGCTCGGGAACGAGGATGCCCAGCCACGGCGAATAATAGTGCAAGGCGAACATGCTGATCCCTTGCGGTGAAAGTTGTCTTTCCGTCCCCGGCAGAAACGACAGCAAGACGCGCTGCGGATCGTCGCCAAAGTTCGGCAGTTCCGCACTGTTGCGTTGCCATTCGGTCAGCGGCACCTTCAGTGTCTTGGAATTTTCCTGCAGATTGTGATCGATGACCGCGAGCGCGATGCAGCGCTCCAGATCGGCAAAGCTCAGGCAGGCGCGCCGCTCCGACGGATATTCGTCGCGGTGGGCGATCGAACGCCCCGACGAACCGGGATAGGCGGCGAGTACCGCATTGAGCTTTCCCAGCAACCGTTCAACCACGCCGCCTTGATGGACGCGGCCGCGATCGCGATAGCGGATCCGGATCCCGTAATCGTCACATCCGCGCTGGAAGGCGTGTCCCTTGAACTCCTTCGCCGAGTCCGTGACGAGCAGCCGCGGCCGACCGAACATCGGCCAGGCGTGATTGAGCTCGCGGGCGGCAAGCCAGTCATCTTTCGGGCAAATGGCGTGGGCGAGACCAAGCGCGACGGACAGAACCGACGGCTTTTCCAGGGTAAGGCAGAAGCCAAGAATGGATCGTGTCGCCACGTCGGTGATGACCGTCAAATACGGACGGCCGACGAATACACCGGCGCCATCGACCACCTCTACGAAATTGACATCGGTCGGCGTATGGTCGATTTGGCAGACGGCGAGCGGATGCGGCGCGTGGATATAGCCGGGCCGCGGCTTCAGCCGCAGCAAGTGCTTTGGATTGGCCGATCGCTTCTTCGCGATCTCTTCAGGCGAAAACAGCGCCGGGATGCGCCGGGCGACCGTCACGTAAGACGGCACGACAAGACCTGCTTCCTCGCACCGCGCGCGGATCTCGTCGACCACGGGAGCAAGTGCGGTCGGCTCGAGCGTCAGCCACTTCTCGCGAAGTGTGGCCGCGATGATCTCCTCCACCTGTTCCGGCAGCCGCTTGCGCCGACTGATCGCGGTGCGAGGAAGCAAGGCGGTCACCGTGCGATCGGCGCGATAACGCGCAAGGAGATTGTAGATTTGCCGCGTGGTCAGCCGCAGTTCAGCCGCCGCGCGCGTGATGGCAGCTTGTATCGGATCGCCGCCGTCGAGGATCTTGTCCAATTCGCGGGCGACACGACGCGCCATCGACCACTGCTCGTCTGAGATTGGGCGCGCCGTGGGCAAGGTTTGGTCGTGCAATCGCTTTGGCAAGGGCGCTTCATTGAAATCGTTAGCGAAAAATCGACATCGATTTAACGCCTAAACCTAACGCCTGTATGACAATTTTCGATTTGAAATGCGAAAGTAAAAGCCACAGCCTGCGCCTCGCTGTGGCTCGCGGCAAACTCGTGCACCTTGAGGACCTCGTCGTCCAGCCTGATCGGTGGTGTGCTCTTCTTGTCGGCGATCAAGCCCCAGACGACGATGTTGGTAAAAAAGCCTGTGAGCAACTAAGTCAGTGAATAACTGAACTGAATTTTCCGGATACAATCAACCACAACGTGAAGGTTGATGATGAAGTATCCGGCGCTTTTCAAGATCGCAGACAACGCATCCAACAACAGTCAGAGACGCTTCCTGCGTCTGATACGATTTGAATATCTACTGTTGTTGGTCGCATCCATCCTCTCTCTCGGCCTTTTGGAAACGAGATGGTATTACGTCGCCTATGCGGTTGTCTTTGGCGCTTCGATGTCAGTGATGTCATTCCGGTCGATGAAGAAGCCGGAAAAGACATGGTATCAGGCAAGAGCGCTGGCAGAATCGGTCAAGACACTTACATGGCGGTTCGCTATGAGAGCCGAGCCGTTTGATGATGACCGCGGCGTCGATGCCCGTAGAGATTTCCGCAACTTGTTGAATGAGGTTCTGAAATCCAACGAGGTGTTGAGTGAGGCGTTCAGTGATGAAGATCCAGCCGATGAACAGCTGCCGGGTGAGGTGCAGACCATCCGTGAGTTCAGTCTGGACCAGCGCCGAGATTACTACCTCAAGAACAGAATTGCTGACCAACGTGCCTGGTACGTTTTGAAAGCCAAGGCTAACAAGCGTTCGGCATCGATTTGGTTCTGGATCTCCTTCGCAGCTTACGCGGCGGGCTTTGCTTTCATTGTTACTCGTATCGTTGATCCCGTGGCCGTCGGATGGCCGACCGAGCCATTAATCGTTTTTGCATCTGCGGTGATTGGGTGGACCCAGATCAAGAAATTCAACGAACTTGCCGCGGCCTACAGCTTGACTGCTCAGGAGATCGGACTCACGGAAATCCTGATAACGGATGCGAAGACGAACAAGTCTTTCTCGAGCGCTGTCAATGAGGCTGAATTGGCATTTTCCCGTGAACATACGCAATGGGCCGCGAGGCAGCACCAAGGAGGTTGAACAGTTGTCTTACAAAGATCCTTCATACATCATCTTCGATGGGGACGAAGACAAATGGGCATACGCTTTCATGAAAGGGTGGAACGCCAACGAGCGTGTCGACTTCAATTTCAACAATGCTCACGACTTGGACAGCATGACGAGCCGTGCGCAGGGCGAGGATTACGTCAAAAAAAACCTCAAGGCACGGATGCAAAAATCCACTGCTGCGATTGTACTTATCGGCGAGAAAACGAAAAACCTCTATCGCTTTGTCAGGTGGGAACTGGAACTCGCCCTCTCATTAGATCTTCCGATTATCGCCGCCAATCTTAACAATAGCAAATCCCAGGATGACCGATGCCCGCCGATCATCAGAGATCGTTGCGTGGTGCACGTGCCGTTCAAAATGAAGCCAATCATGCACGCATTGGACGGTTGGCCGGCGGAATATCGGAATATGTCAACTTTGGAACGAGCGAAGGGATGGCGACAATACTCTGCCGAAACCTATCGAGGAATGGGGCTTTAGCATATGACTGACAAGAAGCCGCCACATAAACCTCCCGCACCGAGCGTGGTCGCTCACAGCCTCCTAAGAAGTTCCGCCATTAGCGACACGGTGAACCGAGCCGATACGATAGATCCGTTGACGTGATGCTGGTCGCCCTTGTGCTGGTCGGCCATATCCACCACCGTCTTAGCGCCGAAAAAGCGCGGTCGCTCCGGCGCGAGATCGCAGGCGCGATATATCGCGTGCATCTCCATGTCGATTGCTGCCATCTTTCGATGCTGCTTGGATATCGTATTGATCTTGGCGGGGTCAGCGATCACGGCAGAACCTGAGGCTACGGGACCGAGAACGAGGGGTTGATAAAGGATGGACTGGTCGGAGAACGTGTTGTCCTTGTAACTCAGACCGACCTTGTCTTTCTGGATGAAGTTTTCGAGTTCCTGTAGTTCGGTCGGATTGATGTGGACCTGATACGGCTCGATCTTGAACTCGTCGCTGTGAAACTTGCCCACTTGATACTCCCAAGTGAACGACGCTACGATCAAGCTACCGATCGACGACTCGCCGTTGACGCCTGCGCAAATTCCGGACATCGCTACGATTTTTGGGGAGTAAAGCTCGATCGCCTTTGCTGCAGTAATCGCCGCGTCGACCAAACCGGCGCGGGGCATTTTAATGCAAAGGCCTCGGCGATCGCCAATTGTCAGTGGGACACAGTTAAGGCCCCGGGCGATGAAAGTCTCCCCGAACGAACAGCCAGCAGCTGCTTTGAATGCGTTTCTCTCCTTCTCCAGGGCGCAGAATATTATGAAGTCATATCTAAACTTCACAGCTACTCTCTGGAGGCACATTTCGAGGGCCTGCACCCACTTGCCGTCAGCGCCATACTCAACCAGGAAAATACCGGCATCGGAAAAGTATCGCCGCCGCTCACCAACGATTTCGGAAAAACCGGACAAGGCGATCACCGAAGTTCCCTTATTATGGCTGCTGTCGTGTATCGTAGCAGCCAGTTCATCAGAGAGGTCGACGCCGGGTTCCGGATGGCGCGGAGGAAGTGAAAGATCCGTGATGATGAGGTCGAATTTTTGCTCGTAGATCTGTTTGGTCGCGCTCGACAGATCGATCGATCGTACCAATGTCTCGATCGACCCCTTGAAGTAGTTCGAGACGACCTCGGAAACCGCCCCAAACTTTTTGTCGTCATCTTCGATGATCAGAATCTTCATGGAATTTCCTTCATTGCGTCTGCTAATCCCTGTTCCCAAGTGTTGTCATTTTGCTTGAACTGGATCACGCGCATCACAGGCGTCCGATATAGTTCTTGCAGCCTTTTGGGTGCGTCAGTGAGTTTAACGTATGAACCCTCGATTTCGATTTCGGGGTACTGTGTGATAATCAGGAGTCGGACGGCTTTTTGCGCGTAGGACAGCTCATAGATGAGTTCTAGCCCGCCGGACGGTAGCGAAGTCGGAGAACCGCCTCGTGCGGCAAGATCATGGCTCGGAAGCGCCATGTCCAGAATGATAAGCTCAAATTCATCGCCTGAGAGCGCTTGAACGCCCGAATGGACGGATTGGCACCATTTGACATCCGTGTAGCCCACGGACTCCAGTAGAACCTTAATCCGGTCGTATTTAAAGCTATCGTCTTCGACAACCAGTATCATCTAGTTAGCCAATCGCAGTGGTGAAGGTTGCCCTGAAGGTAACCCGGTCGTCATGGTGGACTAACGCCTCAATATTAGTGATCTCGTCGACCTCCTGAGCGAGCTTCCGGACCTTCCTAATGCCGCTAAACCCTTCTTCGACCATCGCATTGTCGATGTCCGCTTCCATTGCATGTTGTAGCTGAGCGCGGACAAATTCGATCTCTCCCGGCTTGATCAGAGAGGTCAACGTCAGGACGATTTTTCTTTCGCGTTTGATGTCTGCGGTCACGATATCGAAAATTAAATCTCCGTCGGCAACACCGTGTTCGGCTACGTTGGCCACCAGAACCTCAAGGACGTCATAGACGTAGTGGTAACGGCTACCCATAAAAATAACGGTCGTGTCGCCCGATCTCACGATCTTGGGCTTAAATTTCGGCTCTTGTTCCATGATCTCACGCACCACCGCATCAAATAAAAGCGAGATTGGAGCGGAGGGAATGGCGTTCGATGGCTTCGAAAACCAACGAGTGGCGTCTTTGAATTTCTGTAGAGTGATGGCGTTGAGCCTGTGACAAAAGTCTCTGGCCAAAGGGTGTTTTGATGTATCAAGGAGGGGCGTGAGATCGCTAGGGTTTATAACTCCCACGTCGGCTCGCATACGATCGACGTAAGCTCGCAAGTTCTCGAGATCTTTCTCGACCAGAAGCCAAGAGTAGTCGATCAGCACTTTGGCGATAGACGATATGCTGGCGTCGGCGCGATACTTTTCGGTCAGGTCAGTGAGGGCCGCCTGTGTTGTATTGCGTTTATCAATCGACGCAATCTCTGCCATGATCGCCCCGCTGGGCTTTGATCTCGATTTAACGTGCAAGCGCTCAAGACCAAAGTGGTCGATAGCGTTCGCATATCGCTCGAGCCACTGATCAGTAGCATCCCGGAAAGCTACGACAGATCGAAGGTCTTTAAACTCCGGACCATCGATAAACGCGCTTACCTCGCTCACCATGTAGCCGCGCAATGTCCCGTGGCGAATGCGCCTGCCGATATAGGAGTCTATCCCATAGAACTTATTGGTACAGAACTCCGTGAAAGCACGCAGGATGACTGATGCGAGGCGTAAGCTCACGTCCTGTCTCACCTTGAGGGGATCCGCGATCTCTTCATTGGTCGTAATGACCTGTGGAACGACCAACGCGATACGGCATGCCTCTCTCAGGTCATCGATCAGCTTGTCCTCGACCCACTGCCCAAACCTGACAGGATCTACGTAGATGCGGTTCTCATTGAAGTCGCCGCGAATATCCTGAAGTTTAAGGTCTAGACGCAATGAATGCGCCCGTTCCGTCGTAACGCGATCGTCGAACTTTTTCCCGTACCACTCAAGGAGGGAGGCTTTGGCTTCAACGACGTCTTTAGCCTGGTGGTACAGCTGATAAAGTTGCACAAGAAAGTTTTCGGTGCAGGTGCTTAGGAAATGTTCAGCAAGGTGCCGCCCTTGATCGTTGAACGAATCCGCAAGTTTAACGATGTCGGAGTCGTAGTTCTCGATAATCAGGTCCTGTACAACTCTGCGGACGGCGTGCTCGCCGATATTGGATGGTTGCGAGTCGTGTTTGAGAATTAGCTCGAGGTATTTGCTCATTCGGTCATGCGGATACTCATAAAAAAGGGCTGAAATGGCGTCAGGATCAAGGAACATCGCGATATCCCTTGTCTGATTGAGGAGCTTAAGCAGCTGATGCGAACGTAGATCCGCGAATGTGTTTCCCAAACGCGCAAGATGCAACAGTGCAATGGACCGGGCAAACATGCCGGCGGATGCGTGATGGAAAGTGGTCTGTTCGACTGAAGTGCTGCTGTACGAGCTGGCAAGCAGTTTCATATCGAACGGTTCGGCGAAGAACTCGTTCAGCCGCTCGGTCGCGTGAAGGGAGGTGCGGAACAGCTCCTGCGACCTCATCGAAGAGTAGTAATCAAAGACAAAACGCTTAGAAGCGATGTTGCCATATTCCAGCCAGGCACATGAGCGGCGGTAGAATCTGAAATCGTCGTGTTCAGGCTCGTCCCTCGACACCTCGATTAGATTGAGCGTGTTAATTTTTCCAAAGGTGTCCGACCAGAACTTGATGATTTCGGGGTCCAGATACTGCTCAACGATCTCAGTGATGCCGAACTCGGTGCCGACGGGAGAGTTGAATGCGTAAAAACACACGATAAAGAGCGTGTCAGCGAGCGAGAGGAGACTGAACGACTGGATCGTGGATGAAAGCACCCCTGCTTGCGCATTGTGGGGGTAGAAGAAAAACTTCACGATGTCTTCGGACGTCTGGCTTATCTTCTGTTGTCCGAATACGGCGCTGAAGGACCGCCGCATTCCCCAATATGACACGGTATCGTCCATCATATCGTAGAGCGCCATCGTTATCGGATTCATACGTTTCCCGCTGTGAGCGGAAAAGTAGGTTTCGATGGTGGACGCTATGCTTCCGCCATCCCGGGTCCGATTGTTAAGGAAGACGAACTTCCGCAACAGCCAGTTACTATATCCGAACTCTGCGATGATCTGAATGTAGGCGCCTAGGGCTTCGTTCGACCGACCAGTCTCTGCCAACCGATTGGCGTTGCCAAACTTCTGAATAAAATCGCAGAGCTTGCTCTTCTCGCTATTAAGTCGAGCGATTTGTGCTGAGAGTTCATGGCTCAAGCTAACGTCAGCGAGGCGAACAACCCCTGCAGACGTAACTGGCTGCTTGGGGAATTTGTCGGTGTGCGGACGCTTACTGAACAAGGGATGTGTTTCCAGGATAGTATAAACTATCCGTGCCTCCGTTGGAGACATGGATTTCCGAAGATTATTGATGGTTTCCCGGAATGCTGATTCCTTCGTATTGGCTACGAGGCCACGCAATCTGTTAGCAGTGTCTTTCCTAAGTCTGTTGTGCATAGTGATTCTCCCGTATGCAATCTACGGAAGCAATGGCTGGGAAAACAACCAAATTCAGCAGTATTGAGGAGTTGATCCCGGAATAACTGGAAGATAATCCGGCGCATGTCGGTTGAGTTGGTACTCACGCGGAGTGACGCGCGCGCGCATCGGGGCTGCCCGAATTCGCGACTCTGTAGCTGCTTGCTCTGTATATCCGTCGTCTTCACATCGATACGCTGAAGGCGAGGGCCGAGAATTTTCAATAATTTATAGCTTGAGACGTAAGGTACCGTAGTTCACATCCTTTCACGGCGGAAACGACGAGTCCCGGCTCGGGCGTAGGCAATAAACATCCGAGCCGAGCACTCATTCAATTTTAGGCAGCTTCCCAGACCTGATTGAGAATCTTGGCGGTCAGTGCCGCCTTGTCTTGAGGCAGGAAGCGACCGTAATGCTGTTGCACGACATCGGGCGTGTCCTGAATGGCGTAGCTCGCCTGCTCGTAGGATCCGGTCTGTTTAAGGATATGCGTCGCGAGAATGTCCCGCAGGTTATGCGGACCATGCGGCAGCAAGCCCTTAATCGCGCCTCGCCCGGTGTAGGGGTTATAAATTCCATAGCGTTGGATGACGGTCCGCCAAGCCTCGTAGAATGTGGTGGAGTTGTAGGCGGCATCAATGCTGGTCGTCTTTACCGTCTTGACGAACAGGGTCCCCGGATCTTTGGCTCCGCCGAGCAGAACTCCACGGTGTTTGTCGATATACGCGTCGAGGTATTTGTAGAGATCGAGCAAATTGGGCAGGATCAGCCGGAAGGGCTTCTGTCCGAAGAAGGAGGAGCCGGAGTTTTTGAATGCGACCGATGGGATGAGGACCTCCCACCCATGATCGCGATCGCTCCAGCGCAATTCGCCGCATTTCAAGTCCTCAAGCCGGCGTTCGGATGTTGGATAATGGCCGCGCGGACAGACACGCAGTTGGCGAAGGTTCTTTTGCCGCAGCCCGAGGTGCAGGCCAAGCCGAAGCAGTAGGAATGATCTGACGGCTTCGGCCGCCGGTCGTGGATATCTGTTCTCGTCCGGCATGCGTTCAAGGATCTCTTCCGTGATCTTGCGATACTCGGCCAATGGACTCTCGGCCTCGAGAACGCACATGATAGGCTCGAACGGGTCGCGATGGACGCGCATGACGCGTTGGATTTCCTTCGAGCGGTTGCGGCATGCCGATGAAGAGCGTCGCAGGCACCGTCCCAATCACGGGCCGCGAATTCGATTTCGTCCAGCTCAACCAAACCTGAGATCGGCCTCACGTTGTTAAGCAATTCCGGGTGCTGTCGTATCCAGCCGACACCCGCGCGAGAAAGGGCTTGGGCGACCATCAGCATGTCTTCTTCCCATTTGGTATAGAAGCTGCGGCGCTGTTCTCGCCACTGCAGATACCAGTCCCAAACACCGGGGAAGATGAGGAGGCCAAAGCTCAGTTGGCTGAGTGGTACGCCATAGCCCTTTACTGCCCCGTTTGGTGAAGCGGCCAGCGCGCCAAACATCAGGCCGAGGTGTTCGATCTTCTGAGAGGCCGTTTCCTCACCCCAGACGCCGTTTCGCTGGAAACCAATCGCGGTCAGTGTCGAGGTTTTGAGACGGATAAGGTCAGCCATCTCCATGGCAAGTCTCGGTGGCGCGTCGACAACGCCGGAAAGCAAATCAGGATCGTCGAAATCTGCCGCGACGTCCTGATTGGCGCCAGCAGCGGAGGCCAACGATCGAGAGGCAAGAGCACTGCCGCCATCGGTGACACCGGGAAAGCGGATGGCATAACGTTGCCTGCTGGCCGCCGCCTGGTATCGACGATACTCCGTGGATCCGGAGATAATTACCCGGCGCACCCAATCAAGGATCTCTTCACGTTTGGTGAAGGGCAAACTGCTGAAATCATCCGGTAGGTGAAATGAAATTCTACGCCGCTCCGCCGGGCTGATGTCACCCAGATCATGGCCGTACAGTGAACGTGCCTGATGCGGCAGCTTCTCTTTTAAATACCCCTGTCGCAACCTGTAGCGCCGCTCGATGCGGCCAAGGATCGTGAAACTAGCAATAGATCGCGGCACGCGCTCGCCTTGGATCCAGGATAGCAGCGTCTTGTTGTCGAAGGTCTCATTCAGATGAATAACAGAGCGGTAGAGCTGCCAGTATGTGTCGCCAAACCGCCGCATGTGATAGACTAATGCGTCCTGAAAGCTTGCCGGATCTTCTGTCGCTTCGAATAGCGGTTCTGGAAAAGGACTGATCGGCTTCGGTGCAGGTCCACGCGGTGCGAAAGCTGAGTGAGCAGCATTGTCGCCTTCGCCGACGCGATGCGGCTTTCTGGTTGAGGAGGCGGTGGTTGTCTTTTTGTCTTGATCTGATTTCTTAGAGCGAAGGATCCGCTTCCGAGTTTTTAGGTCTTCGACAGCCGGCGGTGCGCCTAGCCATCGGATGATAGCATCCAAGCCTGGCCCCAT
Source organism: Rhizobium sp. YTU87027 (assembly GCF_050644135.1). NCBI lineage: Bacteria > Pseudomonadati > Pseudomonadota > Alphaproteobacteria > Hyphomicrobiales > Rhizobiaceae > Rhizobium > Rhizobium sp. YTU87027. The sequence goes on from NZ_CP098443.1 coordinate 235,527, forward strand.
CTGCTTTTTCAGTTCTGTCGTCAGCTCGGCTTCGATCCCACACGCCTGACCGATCGTCGTCCAGTCGATATGGCCATTCAGGAGCGGGGGCGATTTTCGATAGATGATGAAACTGACTAGGTAGGGCCGAATATTCTCCAGTACCCTTTTGGACGCAATCGGCGCGATACGCAGCTCGCAGAATTCTAATATCTTTCGCTGAAAATGATGTGATGAAAGGTCGTTTTTGGTCATGCTCTTTCCGTTTCTCTCGGCGTTAATCCCGAGGGCGAGCGGGAATATGAGGTGAGTTTTAAGAAAGGATGTATCGGGTCTGACACTGTGAATGTTGCCTCATCAGCATTATCCCTTTACTCAGATCACTCTGGATCAGCGCTCTGGACTTCGTGTCTCCGCGTTAATTAAGCGCGCTTATCTAAGTCTGTGGCTTAATTAAATGAAAAGCGTCTTGCTTAAATAACGAGCGAGCCCGATAGTGGGTTATGTCAGATTCCCAATCCAAAAATCGCTTAGGTCGCTTCGTCGAGACGACCGCTGCCAGTGAAACAGTACGGGCGTTCGTACCCCCACCTTTGCCGCCCGAACCGGCGATCGATGTGCTTTCATTGCTGGAGCGTCTCAGCTTGGCTGAGCGCGCACTAGGCCGCTTGGACGGTATCACAATGTTGCTGCCGCGGCAGGAGCTGTTTCTTTATATGTATGTGAGAAAGGAAGCTGTTCTTTCCTCGCAGATCGAAGGAACGCAGTCGACGCTTTCCGATCTCTTGCGGTTTGAGACGGAAGCGCAGGCGGGGCAGCCGGTCGATGATATTCGTGAAGTCTCCAACTATGTTGATGCCATGATGTATGGTTTGGAGCGGCTGGAAACGCTGCCCATGTCATTGCGTCTGATCCGCGAAATGCACGCCAGGCTCCTACAAAGTGGGCGAGGCGGCTCCAAGGATCCAGGAGAGTTCCGCCGCTCGCAAAATTGGATTGGCGGCACGCGCCCCGGTAACGCACTCTTTGTGCCGCCACCCCTCACTGAAATGGCCGGTTGCCTGGATGCTTTCGAGCACTTCATCCATGACGACCGATCGCGGCTACCAGCACTCATCAAAGCCGGCCTGCTGCATGTGCAGTTTGAAACGATCCATCCATTTCTCGATGGCAATGGTCGTATCGGCCGGCTGATCGTAACCCTATATCTCTGCATGAACGGCGTTCTGAGAAAGCCGCTGCTATACCTCAGCCTTTACCTGAAGTCCCATCGGCGAGAATACTATCGGCTACTGCAAGAGGTTCGCGAACAGGGAAACTGGGAAGCCTGGCTAGACTTTTTCCTGGCCGGCGTGGCCGATACAGCCAATCAGGCTTTTGAGGCTGCGACTCAGATCGTCGCTCTTTTCAAGGAAGATCGGGAGCGGATCACTATGGAGAGTGATAGAGCAGGGTCGGCGCTGCGCATTCACGAGCTTTTCCAGCAGAATCCTTTTCACACGGCGAACCAGATTGTCCAGATTACAGGCTTGTCTGCGCCAACGGTCAACGCAGCGCTCGCCGATCTGGAGCGCTTAGGCATCGTTGATGAAGTAACCGGCCGCAAGCGAGGTCGCGTGTTCAGCTATCGAAGATATCTTGCAATTCTAAGCGAAGGCACCGATCCTCTACCGCTCAGTTCATGACAAATTGATGGATCGATGGTTCTATTTGCATCACGGCGGCGCCATCGCGAGCAGACCGGCAACGAGCAAATCTGGGGATAGATACTTTCGCTTCTCACTCGGCCTTACGCCGGCCGAGAGGACCGCTCGAGGTAAATCAGCGTAGGTTGGGGTGACAGAACGCCATGCAATTTCGTGCCGCCATTTTGACGTGCATTTAGCCGGTTGCGCTCGCACGCGCTGATGTTAGTTTATAAGGGAGTGCCGATGGACTGGCGATCTGTCGGAGGCCTTTTTCGCCGTGAGGGGGGCACATATCGTGTCGGCGCAAGGATCATAATAGATACAGGGAAGATCTGGGGGACGTCTCGCCGCCTTTTCTGGTTGGTGCTGCTGTTGTGCCTTACCAAAGGTGTTGGGGGAGCTGAAGAGCCGCAACGGGTGCTGTTGTTGCATTCGTTTGGTGCGCGGTTTTCCCCGTTCAACGCCTTCTCGAGCGCCTTTCGCGTTGATCTCATAAGTCGTTCGCTAAGGCCGATCGACATCTACGAGGCATCGCTTGAAACCGCGCGCTTTTCTGCTGACCAGCAGAACGACCCGTTCGTGGACTACATCACCGCTCTGGTAAGGGCGCGGGCGCCGAAGCTTGTTGTCGCTATCGGGGGTGCTGCCACGCGATTTGCCCAGGCTCATCGCAGCGAATTATTTCCCTCGACACCTATGCTTTTCACGGCTCTGGACGAGCGCGTGTTGAAGGCCGACTCTCTGACAGCCAATGACGCTGCGGTCACCGTCAGTCTCGACCTGCCGGCAATGGTCGAAAACATACTGCAGGTGCGGCCCGAGACGAAAAAAGTCTTTGTCGTGATCGGCAGCTCTCCGCTCGAACGGTTCTGGGCGCAGGAAGCCGAGGCGGCTTTCAAGCCCTTTCAGGATCGGGTTGCCTTCGAGTTTTCCAGCTCAATGTCGTTCGACCAGATCGTTTCCCGGGTTGCGGCGTTGCCGCCCAGCACAGCGATCCTGTCAGGCCTGATGGTCGTCGATGCGGCAGGGGTGCCTTACGAAGAGGATCGGGTAATCGCCAGACTGCATGAGGCCGCCAGCGCTCCGTTGTTCGGCCTGTTTGACAGTCAACTCGGCAAGGGCATTGTTGGTGGACCTCTGTTGGCAATTGACGATCTCGCCAGCGACGCCGCCGATGCCTCGTTGCGAATGCTCGCCGGCGATGCGCCAGCCGATATCCACATACCTCCTCGCCGCCCCAGCGCGCCGACCTTCGATGATCGGGAGCTCGCCCAGTGGGGAATACCCGAAAGTCGCTTGCCAGCAGACAGCGTCGTGCTGTTCAGGGAGCCGACTTTCTACGAAACCTATCGATGGCAAATCCTCGGTGTTTTGGCTCTTCTGCTGATCGAAACGATCTTTGTCGTTGCGCTGCTTGAACACCGCAGGCGGTTGAGACGAACCAAGCAAGAGTTGAGTGTCAGCGAGGAGCGTCTGAGCACGGCTGCGATTGCCGCCGACGTTGGCCTATGGGTATGGGACATACAGAAGAACGACATCTGGGTGTCGGAGAGTGGGCGACAACTGTTCGGCCTCGGCGTCGAGGGGACGACGTTCGAGCACTTGGTCAAAGTGGTCCATCCCGATGATCGCAGGCCGTTCTGGCGCGCCGTTGGCGAGGCGCTTACCCAGAGAGGGGAGTTCGAGCCGCGGTTTCGCCTCACTGTGCCGGGCCGCGGCCTTCGTTGGGTCTCCTCACGCGGACGAGTGGAATTCGATTCCGCGGGCAAACCCAGCCGCATGCGCGGCGTAGCTGTCGACATCACCGGCCGGCAGGCAGCGGAGGAGGAGGCAAGGGAGCTGAGCGGCCGGCTCATTCATGCTCACGAAGACGAGCGGGCGCGGCTTGCGCGTGAGTTGCACGACGATGTCACGCAGAGGCTGGCAGTCCTCGCCATCAATGCGGGCCGCGCTGAGCGAAGCGCGGACAGCCCCGCCGACAGTGCCGCGATGTACGAGATGCGCGAGGAGCTGGTTCGGCTGAGCGAGGATGTGCATTCGCTGTCTTATCGACTTCATCCATCGATCCTCGAAGATCTTGGACTTGAGGAAGCGTTACGGGCCGAGTGTGATCGTTTTGCCGCCTTGGAACGGACGATCATCAATCTGGATACCGAGAACTCCACCACGAACATATCGCCGGATATCGCCTTGTGCCTGTTCCGTATCGCCCAGGAGGCGCTCCGCAACGTCGGCCGTCATGCAGGCGCCAGCCGAGTGCGGGTATCTCTGGTCCAGAGGGGTGACAAGTTGAACCTGACTATCAAGGACAATGGCAAAGGCTACAATCCGCTGGCCGTAACGGGGAAGGCGAGCCTCGGTCTTGCCAGCATGCGGCAACGCGCCAGATTGGTCGGCGGAACAATCGAGATCGAAAGCGCCACGGGAACCGGGACCACCGTGTTCGCGTCGGTTCCACTGTAGGAGAAGGCCGATGGAACGGCTACGGTTGCTGCTGGCAGATGACCACGTAATGATCGCGGAAGGCCTGAAGCGTATTCTTGCCGACGATTTTGAGCTGATCGGTGTGGTGGAAGACGGCCGAGCGCTCGTCGACACCGCAAGGAGGCTCAAACCCGACGTCGTGGTCACCGACATTTCAATGCCCAACCTCAACGGCATCGAGGCTATCTACCACCTGAAGCGCGACAACCCGGCCATCAAGATCGTTATCCTGACGATGCACCAGACGGCGGCGTACGCGCGTCGCGCGATCGAAGCCGGCGCCTCCGCCTTTGTGGTGAAGCACGCGGCACCGGCCGAGCTGGTGATGGCCATCCACGCCGCATCCAAGGGGAAGACCTTCATCGCTCCTTCAATGACCGCGGAAGTGCTGACGGATATCGAGCGCGGCCCCAAGCACGATGCCGAGCCCGGCCATGCGGTTCTCACCCAGCGCCAGCGCGAAATACTGCAATTGCTGACCGAGGGACGCTCCGCCAAGGAGATTGCGGCGGCGCTCTCGATATCACCGAGGACCGTGGAATTCCATAAATATCAGATGATGGACACACACCGTCTGCGCAACAGCGCCGAGCTCCTCCACTTCGCGATCAAGAACGGCATCGTCACAGTCTGAACGCTTGAGGCCCCGTAAATTTTCGGGCTGAGAACCCGTATTTTTGCGAGGTGACATTTCAGTTCCCTCGACCGACTTTTTAGGCTGTCCGCCTAAGGGAGGGTACGATTAGCCAGTCACCTCGCTGCGCTCTGCTAGCCGACCGCCACCTGGCCTTGAGCGACGGCATTCGCGGTCTATTGGAGACGACGTTTGCCGTTGTCGTGATGGTCGCGGACGAACCGTCGTTGTTTACGACCATCGACCGTATGCGCGTGGAGCTTGCCGTTGTGGACATATCGATTTCGCATGGCAACGGCTCGAATATCATCAGCCGGCTACGCGAACAGTTTTGCGACCTCAAGCTGATCGCTATCAGCGTTCACGACGAGCCGAGTGTCCGCCGCGCAGTCTTGCGGGCGGGAGCGGATGCGTTCGTGCTCAAGCGAGCGATTGCAACAGACCTCATCCCCGCGCTGGATGCGGCGCTCATAGGCAGTGCTGAGCGGTGACGGGCACTTGAACAGTGAGTTCCGCCGCAGCAACACGAGTGTTGAGACAAGAATTATCAATAGAAATCGTGAGGTTATGGACGGCTCAACCTCCGAGGGCGGGCCTTCGAGAAGGCTTTGACCGATGAGGCGAGCGCTCACCTCGTAAATTTTCCACCCGGGAACTCGTAATATTACGAGGTGATTTTGGGCCTCGTTTTAAGCAACCTAGCGTTGGGGTCAGCGCCAAGCGGGCGTCTGGCTAGCATCTATGTCGATCCTGCGGCGCCTACCCGTACTCGCCTTCTCATTGAGGCAACTGAGCAAGTCGCAGAATACCGTGAAATTGTTGAGGGGAAGCGCATGCAGAAACGATCTCGCATTTTCAGTTGCGCGCTTTTGACGACGTTGGTTGCCGCCAGCGTCGTCCGCGCGGAGACGATCAGCTTTGCAGATGCCGTGTCGACGCTCGCTCAGGCCTGTAGCACCGACATCAAGAAGCACTGCAAGGGCGTGAACCTCGCCAACAACAGCATTCAACAATGCCTGCAGCAGCATCAGGCCGAGGTCTCCCCGACCTGCACCACGACGCTCGGTGAGGTGACGAATTCGATCCAGCAGCGTCTGGAGGCACAGGCCAGCGTTACCAAGATTTGCCGCGAGGATGCCGCGCGGGTCTGCCACGACGTGGCACTCGGCGAGGCGAACCTTGTCAATTGTCTGGCCAGGGCGACAGAGGTCGTCGGCAAGAAGTGTAGTCAAGTCATAACTGATGCCGGTTGGCGATAACCTTGCTGGGAGGGGCAAATGCGGATTTCAGAATTTCGGTTCACGCTCACATTGGTTGGTTTGGTCGCAGCGGGTGCTGCGAGCGCAGAAACGTTCACGAACCAGCAGCTGATCGCGACCCTTGGCCAAGTGTCCGAGGGAGCGCCATCGATCGACGCGGCGCTCCTCGTCGAGGAGGTCGCTGCAAATGTCGGCAAGGGAAGCGATGCGCTGCCGACGTGGTCCCGGCTCGCGGCGATGCCGCAGATCAACGTCGATATCGAGTTTGAACTCAACTCGGTGGCGATCGCACCGGAGTCGTATCGAAATGTCGGCGTGATCGCTGATGCGCTGCATGATCCGAGACTGCTCGGCCACAAGATCTTGATCGTCGGTCACACCGATTCGACCGGCGATGCGAAAGACAATCTCAAACTCAGCGCGGCCCGCGCCGATGCGATCCGGGACGCTTTGAGTACGACATTCGCCGTCGCACCCGACCGGCTGTTCGCGGTTGGGGTCGGTGAGGAAATGCCATTGAACGTCGCCGATCCGAAGGCCGCCGCAAATCGGCGGGTCCAGCTAATCAACGTCGGATTGCTCAAGTAGCGCTGTCTGGAAGGAGCCCATGATGAATATCACCCGTCGAACCCTGACTTTCGCTGGCCTCAGCCTCCTCGCTGGAACCGCAATCTCTCCTGCGTATGCCGAGTTCGGCGAAGGAGGATTGCAGCTCGGTGCGGACCTTGAGGATTTCTGGATCGCCACCGATGCATACATCTACGGCTACCCGTTGGTGACCATGGAGATGACGCGCCGCGTAATGACCAACGTTGCCGAGCTCAAGGGCACGCGCGGCCCAATGGGGCATATCATCAAGCTACGGCAGTATCCGGACTCGTCCTTCAAAGATGTCACCGCACCGAACGCTGATACACTTTACACGACCTCCTGGCTTGATGTCGGCAAGGAGCCCTACGTGCTCAGCGTGCCTGATATGAACGGCCGGTACTTCCTGCTGCCGATGCTCGATGGCTGGACAAACGTCTTTCAGGTGCCGGGCAAGCGGACGACGGGCACGGGGCCGCAGACATATGCGATCACGGCCCCCGGCTGGAGTGGCAAGCTTCCCGACGGCGTCACGAAATACGAGTCCCCGACCAACATCGTCTGGCTGCTCGGCCGAATTTACTGCACGGGAACCCCCGAGGACTACGCCGAGGTCCACAAGCTGCAGGACGAGTTCAAGCTGGTCCCGCTCAGCGCCTATGGCAAGGACTACACGCCGCCTGCCGGCAAGGTCGATCCGTCAATCGACATGAAAACGGCCGTGCGCGACCAGGTGAACCGTCTGACTGCCGTCGAGTATTTCACGCTGCTTGCGGAGCTCATGAAAACCAACCCGCCATCAGACGCAGATGCGCCAGCACTGGAACGGTTTGAGGGCATAGGATTGGTCGCGGGCAAAGATTTTGACGCCAGCAAGCTGAAGGCTGACTTCCAGAAGCGGATCCCGACGGTCGGGTTCGATCGGATCATGTTGCAGTTCAAGATCAACAGCCAGGTCAAGAATATGAATGGCTGGGCATTTACGACCAAGACCGGGCTTTACGGCACCGACTATCTCATGCGGGCTCTTGTCACGGCGATTGGTCTCGGTGCCAATCGCCCGCAGGACGCGGTCTATCCGACGTCCCAAAAGGATGCCCACGAGCGGGCCTATGATGGCCGGAAGAATTACGTCATCCACTTCGACAAGGGCAAGGCGCCACCGGTCTCCGGCTTTTGGTCGATCACCATGTATGACGAGAGCTACTTCTTCGTCGCAAACCCCATCAATCGCTACTCCATCAGCCCCCGACAGGATCTGAAGTACAACGCCGATGGGTCGTTGGACCTTTTCCTGCAGCACGAGTCTCCGGGTGCAGGCAAGGAGTCGAACTGGCTGCCTGCACCGGCCGGCAAGTTCCTCCTGATGCTCAGAATGTATTGGCCGAACGAGAACGCCCCTTCGATCATCGATGCGACCTGGACGATCCCGCCCGTTGAGGTGCGCAGCTAGTGCGTCCGGCCCGTCGTCCAACCGGGACGACGGGCCGGATCGTTCTCACCATTCGAAGGAGAAATACCCATGACCTTCAAAAGAACTGCATTCACCATTGCAGCCTTGGCGGGCTTTGCCCTATCCGCCGGCACCGCGCTGGCACAGGACGCGATTTCGGCTCCCGCCGCGAAGTCCATCGGCGCGCCGAGCAATCAGAAGACCGAGCTGGTTCCCTCGCTGATCGTGATGAATTCCGGCGGTGCGACATTGAAGGGCGATACTCTCACCCTGACGAGCATTTCCGGCAACTCGATCCTGTTCGCCGATCGGCCGGTTCGCTCCGCCGGCCATGCCTTGACCAAGCACTTGCTGGAAGAATGGGCACAGGGCGGCAGCTTTGAAAAGGATCCGCCGAACGCTACCATCTCGGTGCTGAACAAGGACGCGTCAGGTGTCGAAGACGCTGTCGTCGTCCTGAAGGAACCGAAGCTCGAAGGCGCGAACCTGTCGTTCAAGGTGGATGTGCTCGAGGGCGGTCTTTCCAAGGCCGATGGCCCTGCATCGATCTTTATCGACATCATTGGCATGCCGAGAACACCGATGTCCTTTGCAGGCGTGGCACGCCGCACTGCATTTCGGGGAGCATGGTATGCCGGAGCCGCAGCGGGAGCAGCGGCTGCCTACGGCCGGCCCGCTTGTGGCTTCTATCCATATCCTCCCTGCTACTAGGACCCGAGACTTCAATGCGGTTGAAATTCTGGACGATGTCATTAAGTGCGGCGCTGTTGCTCAACAGCGCCGCACTTGCCGCCGATATGGCGCGCACGGTCACTCCTGACGCCAAGGAGATCGAAACGGAGAGTGGCTGGACCTTTGTCTTTGCACCCTATTTCTGGGGCGCGGGGCTATCCGGTGACGTTGCCCAGTTCGGCCTGCCGGCGGTTCATGTGGATACGTCATTCAGTGAAATCTGGGACCATCTCGACTTTGGCGCCATGGCCATAGGAGAAGCTCGCTACGACCGATACTCCGTTTTCGGCGACGTTCTCTACACAAAGATATCCGGCAGCAAAGCGACACCCTTTGGGGTTCTAGCCGATGAAGGGAAGCTCGAAACTGAAGTTTTCAGCGGACTCATTGGCGGTGGATATTCGGTGTTGGAAGATGCGACCGGCCAGCTTGACGTTGTCGGCGGCGCGCGGATTTGGTCGGTCGACACGACGATTTCGTTGCAGGGTGGCTTTCTCGACGGCAGATCGAGGAGCGATGGCGACACCTGGGTCGATGCCGTCGGCGGCCTCAAGGGAAGCTATTCGCTGACCCCGGATGTCTACCTCAGTGGATGGGGTCTTGTTGGGGGTGGTGGCGCAAACCTCGACTGGGACGTTGCTGCAACCGTCGGCTACAAATTCAACGAGACTTTTTCAGCTCTGGTCGGATATCGTGCCATCGGCGTCGATTTCGAGAACGACGGCTTCGAGTTCGACGTCGTCCAACAAGGGCCCATCTTCGGCTTGGTCGTTCATTTCTAGTTCGATGCCACAGACGCGGAGGGATTGGATTGGTCAATTTTTTCCAGAGTTCCGGCAGCGTCGTTCGATGCTCGCTCGGCTCTCTTAGCGCAGCGATGATCCTGACCTTGCTCTGTGCCTGTGCGGGCCGCCCCACGGGCGTGCTCGAACCGGTAACAGCCAATGCCTCAGCAAGTCAGGTCGAGATGCTCGTTGCCACGACCCGTGCGAAAGCAAATAACCCGGGCGAGATGTTCAGCGGCGAGCGCGCTCGCGCGCCGAACTATGCTGACATAACTGTATCCATTCCGCCGGCCAAGGCCCGAAAAGTGGGGGACGTCGCCTGGCCGCGGCGGCTGCCGCCAAATCCTGCGACGGATTTTGCGACGCTGAAGGCCGAGGAAATCGACCGCCGTACGGCAGAACAATGGCTGAGCAACCATGTGCGCAAGACCTCGGACGGCAGCGTTCTGGTCTTCATACACGGGTTCAACAACCAGTTTGACGACGCGGTCTTTCGTTTCGCGCAATTCGTGCATGATTCAGGCGCTCACAGCGTGCCGGTGCTCGCGACATGGCCATCACGCGGCAAACTGCTGGACTACGGCTATGACCGCGAAAGCACCAATTTCACGAGAAACGCTGTCGAAAATTTGTTTCAATATCTGGCGCGTGATCCGCAGGTGAAGGAAGTGTCGATCCTGGCCCACTCGATGGGCAATTGGCTGGCGTTGGAATCCTTACGCCAAATGGCCATTCGCAACGGAGGCCTTCCAGCCAAGTTCAGGAACGTCATGTTGGCGGCGCCGGACGTCGATGTCGACGTTTTCGGCTCGCAGATCGTTGACATGGGCAAGCAACGGCCGCGCTTCACGCTCTTCGTTTCTCGCGACGACCGCGCGCTTGCTGTCTCCCGCCGCCTCTGGGGCAACGTCCCCCGATTGGGAGCAATCAATCCTGACCAGTCACCCTATCGGGAGGAATTGGAAGCGAACAAGATCACCGTTATCGATCTGACGAAGCTTAAGGAGGGGGATAGCCTTCACCACACGAAGTTCGCCGAGTCGCCCGAGATCGTCCAACTGATCGGCAAGCGCCTGTCCGACGGACAAACCTTGACCGACAGCAGGCTGGGGCTTGGCGACGGTATCGTCTTGGCGACGACCGGCGCTGCGCAAACAGTCGGGACGGCCGCCGGCTTGGTCATTTCTGCTCCGGTCGCCATCGTCGATCAAAACACGCTGCAGAACTACGGCCACTATGCCGAGACGCTTGTCGCGTCTGGCAGTGAATCGGAGCCGCATATAGCCAAAAGCAGGTGTAACCCCACCAGCCAGACAGAAGCCAAAAACTGCGATCGTTAGGCTGCTGCAACAATGGCTTGCGCTTGGATGAAAACTCGTCCCCACTGTCCTTGGTAAGCTGCTTGGCGATAGTCCGCCACGTCACCATTGGTTCAACAGGCCAGAAAAACAAAAACTGCTGAGCCACGCGGCCACCCTCGTGATCAACCTCCCAAGGTGAGCTCAAGATAGGAGATGTTATGCTGAACGAAATTACAGCTGCTGAACAGATCTCTCGCGTGATTTCGCAGGCGACTGCCCCGGCCTTTCTATTGGGTGCGGTCGCAGCATTCATCTCGGTTCTGATCACGCGCATGAACCGCATCGCGGATCGCAGCAATGTCTTGAGCGCCTTTCCCGAGGGGGACAACAGCCGCAGCCACCTTCAGGTCGTTCTACCGCGGTTGAAACGGCGTGCGAGGTTGCTCAACAAGGCGATTGAATTTGCCGTGATGAGCGGGATATGCACGACAGTGCTTGTCATATTGGCTTTTGCCAGCTCTCTTCTCAACCTCAAGCACGAATATGGTGCGGCGGTCATGTTCTCGATAGCGCTTCTATTCTTCGCCGCCTCCCTGGTTACATTGCTGTTGGAAGTGCGCGCCGCGCTCCACGACCTCGATTTCTATGTGTAGGTGACGTCGAACATCAGGATAGGAGCACCTATCTGAAAGCGCATATCGTTCTCGTCTTTCAGGGCATAGAGGGGAAGCACTATCCGGTCTTCGCTGAATCCCCTTTCCGCCATCGACGGCCCGATAAGGCCATATCTGGCGGTAAATTTTCAGCTAAACGGGCCGCTCACAAGAAGTTCATGGAATCGATGCAACGCGGGTCGACGGTTCTGATCCTATCAAGAGCAAGTTGCCCGGTATCGGCCCATTCGCGGCTAACCTGAAATCCGCTCCATGCAAACTGCCTTTACGAGCTCCTGCAATACCCTCACGCGCTCGACCAGCCAGGCGAGTTCCTCGCTGGTGATGGTGTATTTCGACGAATACCGCGCCTCGACGTAGGCCCGCGACAAGAGCTCGAAGCAGCGCCGTGAAAACCTGTTGTCACGCGGCCATGCCTCGACCAGCCGATTATCCACCCCCTCGGCCTGGGAGCGCAGCACCTTTATCCGATGAGACTTGGGGCTGTAGAGCGTGAGTGTTAACAGGGCACAATGATAGGCACTCTCGGTTGCTTGGTGAAGCATGAAAACGCCGTGACGCCAAATGCCATTCGACAGACCGTATTCAGCAAGTCTCAACGCTTCTTCAGACAACCTATGCCATTGTTCAAAGAAGCTCTTTGCTTCGACATCGGCATCCACCGCCATCAGCGGCTTCGGTTGCGCCAGCGGATGGCCGGGCTCCTCGTAGAGGGGAATGCCGTCTCTGGCGATGTCGACGAAGAAGGGGCGACCGCGGGAAAGCTGGTCGTTGACATCGGCCAGCGTGTGGACGATCGGCACGACCGGGGTTTCGATGCGATGGGCGATCTGCTCCGTCAATAGCCGCTCCTCGATGTTCTCCCAGAGCTCGTGCTCCTCGGCAAAGGCCTTGCTGTTGACGACGATCAGGAGATCGTAGTCGGAGCGATAGCCGCTCAGGTGATCCTCGACCCAGTCGCCGCGGCCATAAGAACCATAGAGAATGACCTTCAGGATCCTGCCGAAATTGCGCTTGGCCGACAGCTTGCCGGCCTGGAAGCGTTCGACCTCGGCAAACAGGATCTCGAGAATCCGCGCCAGTTCGCGCCGCTTCCTGTCCGGCAGGTGTTCGATATGGTCGGTCAGGGTCAAAGCCGCGTCAAAGCCTTCGGTCAGAATCGCATCCATCGTAGCGGTTCCGTCATGATTGCACACCAAATCCTTTTACGGGATTTCTTTCATGGGAACAATCCAAGGATGTGGTCATTGCGCGATACATCTGTACTTAGATGGAATGCTGCGGGCAGCCAGTCCCGCCCGGCCACCGACGGCAGACTTCGAAACCAATCTCGATCTTGGATAAATCAAAGACTGCGGTAAGCGCTGAAGTTTCCGGTGACGCGGCTATCACAGCTAAAAACCCAATGGCTCTGGCGGCGATCCAGGTCGGGATCCGGCCGCCATCAAACGAGATTAATGCGGCGATCATCGCCGCAAAAACTCATCTTTATAAACCGAAGCTCCCGCTCGTTTTCGCTCAACGAGGGGATCCAGCCTTCCATCGTCGAGGAAATCGAGGCTTATTTCGCCAAGATGGAAGAGGGCCGCATTCCCACCAACAGGCGTTCGAGCCACTCCCTGAAGGCATTTAGCGGCGGGTAAGTCGCACGCGACCGTGGCCAAACGAGCCAGTATGCGCCCGAACCCGCTACTGACCTTTTCAAGATGGGAACGAGACGGCCCTCTTTTATCTCTACGTCAGCGAGATAGTCCGGAAGCAACGCAACTCCCAAACCTGAAATCGCCGCCTGGGTCATGGTGCCAAACTGGTCGAACAGCATTCCTGTCAACTGCGGAACGTCAGCCTCCTGAGCCCCGAACCACGTCTTCCAAGCGTTCGGACGGGTCTCCAACTGAAGGAGGTGATAACCAGCGACATCCTTGACGCTCTCGATCGGACGCTTTGCCGCTAGGGCCGGCGAAATGCAGGCAGTCAGTCTTTCATCAAAAAGCTTCAGGTGATCGGCATCGCGCCAGTCGTTGGTACCAAAATGGATCGCGGCATCGAAGCTCTCGGAATCGAAATTGAATCTCCTAAGACGGGTCGCAAGATTGACCGTGATTCCGGGATGATCCGTCAGAAATTCCCCGAGCCGAGGCGCAAGCCAGCGAGTTCCAAACGCTGGCAGTATCGCGAGAGAAAGGGTGCCTCCGCCTGGATTGGTGGTGAACTCCATGCTGGCCCGTTGGATCAAGTCCAGTGCCCGGGTGATATCCTTGCCATAGGCAATTGCTGCTTCGGTCGGAATAAGCTTTTGCCGGTAGCGCTCGAACAACGATCGTCCCAGTTGCAGTTCCAGATTTTGAAGCAGCCGGCTCACTGTACTTTGGGTAAGGTCCAGATCTCGGGCTGCGGCCGACGTCGAACCGGTTCGCAGCACTGCCTCGAAGGCGGAAAGCAAGCTGACGGACGGAACGAAACGTCGTGACCGCATGGGATCCTATGCCTTTTATACATCGTCGTAGAGAGAAATGCCGTTATTCAGCGGACGAGGCAAGCATTATCTGAATAGGTATTGCTACGTGCGTTCCGCACTTGATGGAGATCTCCTTGACCAACGCTCATCCCTCCAATCAATCTCATACCCAGAAAGCTGATCCCTTTGTTTGGAACGACCCCTTCCTGCTGGACGATCAACTTTCCGGGGAGGAGCGGATGATCCGCGACTCGGCCGCCGCCTTTGCCGAAAGCGAGCTTCTGCCGCGCGTGCAGGATGCTTATCTTGAAGAGAAGACCGATCCAGAACTCTTTCGCCTCATGGGCAGGGCCGGCCTGCTCGGTGTGACGCTGCCGGAGAAATACGGTGCAGCGGATGCCAACTACATCGCCTATGGCCTAGTCGCACGCGAGGTTGAGCGCATCGATTCCGGCTATCGGTCGATGATGAGTGTGCAGTCCTCGCTCGTCATGTACCCGATCTTCGCCTACGGCTCGCAAGAGCAGAAGGACAGGTATCTGCCGGGCCTCGTCGCGGGCGAACTGATCGGCTGCTTCGGCCTGACCGAGCCGGATGCTGGCTCCGACCCCGGTGGCATGAAGACCCGCGCCGAGAAGATCGAAGGTGGCTACCGCCTGCGCGGGTCCAAGATGTGGATCTCCAACGCGCCGATTGCCGACGTCTTCATCGTCTGGGCGAAGTCGGAAGCGCATGACGGCAAAATCCGCGGCTTCATCCTCGAGAAGGGTATGAAGGGCCTGTCGGCGCCAAAGATAGGCGGCAAGCTGTCGCTACGCGCCTCCATCACTGGCGAGATCGTGCTCGACGGTGTCGAAGTCGGCGAAGAGGCATTGCTGCCTGGTGTCTCCGGCCTCGCCGGCCCCTTCGGTTGCCTCAACCGCGCCCGCTACGGTATTTCCTGGGGTGTGCTGGGCGCGGCCGAAGACTGCTGGCTCCGCTCCCGCCAATATGGCCTTGATCGCGTCCAGTTCGGAAGGCCGCTCGCAGCTACCCAGCTTTTCCAGAAGAAGCTCGCCGACATGCAGACCGAGATCGTGCTCGGACTTCAAGGTTCGCTTCGCGTGGGCCGCCTCCTGGACGAACACAAGTTCGCCCCGGAAATGATTTCGATCGTCAAGCGCAACAACTGCGGCAAGGCGCTTGATATCGCTCGTCAGGCCCGTGACATGCATGGCGGCAACGGCATTCAGATCGAATACCATGTCATGCGGCACGCGCAGAACCTGGAAACGGTCAATACTTATGAGGGAACGCACGATGTCCATGCCTTGATCCTCGGGCGGGCGCAGACCGGGTTGCAGGCATTTTTCTGATGGCCGACCGCAAAACCACCGCGCTTGCCGGACTGAAGGTAGTAGAACTGGCCCGCATCCTTGCGGGACCATGGATCGGCCAGACGCTGGCCGATCTTGGCGCGGACGTGATCAAGGTGGAAAGCCCACAGGGCGATGATACCCGTTCCTGGGGACCACCTTTCATCAAGAGGCCGGACGGCAAGGGTGGCACGGAGAAAGTGGCCGCATACTTCCATGCCGCCAATCGTGGCAAACGCTCGATCGTTTGCGATTTTGCCGTCGCCGCCGATCTGGAAAAGCTCAAGGACCTTATCGCCGAGGCCGATGTCCTGGTCGAAAACTTCAAGGTTGGAGGTCTGAAGAAGTTTGGTCTCGACTATGAGAGTGTGGCAAAGCTCAATCCGCGTATTGTCTATGCGTCCGTAACGGGCTTCGGTCAGACCGGACCACGGGCAAGCCATCCCGGCTACGACTTCCTCATCCAGGGGATGTGCGGCATTATGGACCTTACCGGCGAGCCGGAGAGGGAGCCCCAGAAGGTCGGTGTCGCCTGGATCGACATCTTCACCGGTCTCTATGGCGTCATTGGAATCCAGGCAGCGCTCGTTGAACGTGAGCGCTCCGGCAGAGGGCAGCAGATCGACCTGTCGCTGATGGATACGGGCGTTGCCGTGCTCGCCAATCAGGCCATGAACTATCTCGCCGGCAATAATCTGCCACGCAGATTGGGAAACGCGCATCCGAACATCGTGCCTTACCAGGTCTTCCCGGCCGCCGATGGCCATATCATCATAGCCTGCGGCAACGACCGGCAGTTTACCGCGCTTTGCGATGTGCTGGGACTGGGCGGCTATTCAAGCGACCCCGCCTATGGGTCCAATGCAGCCCGCGTCACGAACCGGATCGCGCTCTGTGAGGCCATTGCCGAAGCCACAAAGTCGCGGGCGAAAGCAGAGCTCATTGCGGCTCTCGAGAATGCCGGCGTTCCGGGAGGACCGATCAACACGGTCGGCGAAGCGTTGAACGATCCTCAAGTCCAGGCGCGCGGCTTGCGGATCGAGCCGGAGGGCCTCCCCGGTCTTCGGACTCCCATCCGTTTTTCACGGAGCTCGCTCTCACTCGAACGAGCGGCGCCGATCCTTGGCGACACGGCGTGGCATTTTTCTCGATCAGATGCAGAAGAGGGATGACATGACCGTACACACAGTGGGCATCATCGGGGCCGGGCAGATGGGCTCCGGCATCGCTCAGGTTTTCGCTGTCACGGGCTTCGACGTTGTCCTTATGGACCAGCACGCCCAAAAGCTAACCGAAGCACTCGCCTACATCGAGACTAATGTCGATAGACAGGTGGCTCGCGGCAAGATCACGTCGGACGCGAAGACGGCGGCACTGTCGCGCATTCGAACGACGCAGAAAATCGAGGAATTCGGATCGAGCGATCTTGTGATCGAGGCCGCAACCGAACAGGAAGCTCTAAAACTGACGATTTTCGAATCGCTGAAGCCGCATGTAAGGCGGGATGCGATTTTGACCTCGAACACATCGTCGATCTCCATTACCAGGCTTGCCGGGAGGACGGCTCATCCCGAACGCTTCATGGGATTGCATTTCATGAATCCGGTTCCGGTGATGCAGTTGGTGGAGCTGATCCGCGGCATCGCCACCAGCGACGACACGTTTCACACGGTGCTTTCGGTTGTAGAGCGGCTCGGCAAGACACCGGTGAGCGCGGCGGACTTTCCGGCATTCATCGTGAACCGCGTGCTCATTCCAATGATCAACGAGGCTGTCTACGTGCTCTACGAAGGTGTGGGATCTGTCCGCGACATCGACTTAAGCATGAAACTCGGCGCCAACCATCCGATGGGGCCGCTCGAACTCGCGGACTTCATCGGGCTGGACACCTGCCTTTCGATCATGGGTGTCCTGAACGATGGATTTGCCGATCCGAAATACCGGCCGTGCCCGCTCCTCATCAAATATGTCGAGGCAGGTTGGCTGGGGCGCAAAACTGGTCGCGGTTTCTATGACTATGGAGCTGGCGAACCAATCCCGACACGATGAGCTGGGCTTCTTAAAGTACGTGTTCAATCGACCAGGAATGAGCTTTGAGGAGAACCTGACGATGGTGACGACACCGATCGGCGTGTCCAGTTTCGAGGAGGATCGGACACCGATGCACGATCTGTTCCCGCGCCTCAAGAAACAGCAAAACCAGGCCGCCGGCACTATGTCGGGCGGTGAGCAGCAGATACTCGCGATCGCACGCGCCATGACCGTCCGCCCGGAATTGATCCATTGGACGACCCTCGCCCGGTCTGGCGCCACTCGCAGTCAAACCCCTCTTCGAACTTCTCTGCGTGAATAGCGGCCATGGGCAAAACCATCTTCCTTGTCGAGCAGAACGCCAACCATGCGCTCTAGACAAAGCCGAGGGCCGCAAAGCCTACCTCGGTCTTCACTGAACGGACACTCGATATGCTCCACAGAAATCTGATCGGCGGCGAATGGGTCGCGGGCGAAGCCTCGCCGAACATCAACCCGGCCAACACGAACGAAACCATTGGCGAGTATGCCCGTGCCAGCGTCAAGGATGCCCAAGCGGCAATCGCTGCCGCAAAGGCTGCCCTCCCGTCCTGGTCGCGCGTGCCAATTCTCCAACGGCAATCCGTTCTGCGAAAAACCAGTGACGAGATCCTGGCGCGTAAAGACGAGCTTGGCCGGCTGCTTGCGCGGGAAGAAGGTAAGACATTGCCGGAAGCAATCGGCGAAGTCCTGAGGGCGGCACAAATCTTCGATTTCTTCGCGGGAGAGGTCTTGCGCCTTGCCGGCGAAACCCTGCCGTCGGTCCGTCCGGATATCGGCGTCGAAATCACCCGTGAACCAGTTGGCGTTGTCGGCATCATCACGCCCTGGAACTTTCCGATCGCCATTCCCGCCTGGAAGATCGCCCCGGCACTTGCCCACGGCAATACCGTGGTATTGAAACCGGCCGACCTGGTGCCGGGTTCGGCCTGGGCCCTCGTCGATATCCTCCATC
Source organism: Rhizobium sp. YTU87027 (assembly GCF_050644135.1). Taxonomy (NCBI): domain Bacteria; kingdom Pseudomonadati; phylum Pseudomonadota; class Alphaproteobacteria; order Hyphomicrobiales; family Rhizobiaceae; genus Rhizobium; species Rhizobium sp. YTU87027. Next base: position 253,942 of record NZ_CP098443.1, read on the forward strand.
GCGCCGGTGCGCCGGCCGGCGTCATCAACCTTGTCATGGGACGCGGTAGTGTGGTGGGCCAGACCCTGCTCGACAGCCCCGACGTCAATGCACTGACCTTCACCGGCTCGACCGGAACCGGCAAGCGCGTGGCGCTCGCCTCGATCGAGCACAACCGCAAATTCCAGCTAGAAATGGGTGGCAAGAATCCCTTTGTAGTTCTCGACGACGCCGATCTCGACGTCGCAGTCGAGGCCGCCGCCAACTCGTCGTTTTTCTCCACAGGCCAGCGCTGCACCGCCTCTTCGCGCCTGATCGTCACAGAAGGCATTCACGACCGGTTCGTGGCAGCCCTCACAAGCAAGCTTCAGTCGTTGGTCATCGACGATCCGCTGAAGGCTGGCACGCATATCGGGCCGGTGGTGGACGAAAGCCAACTTTGCCAGGACGTCGACTACATCGCGATCGGCAAGGCCGAATGCGCTAGGCTCGCTTTCGGCGGAGAACGGCTCGAGCGCGAGAACCCAGGCTTCTATCTGCAACCAGCACTCTTTACCGAGGCGACAAACGCCATGCGTATCGCGCGCGAGGAGATCTTCGGCCCAGTCGCTACGGTCATCCGCGTTAGGAACTATGAGGAAGCGCTGGCCACCGCCAATGACACCAACTTCGGACTGTCTTCCGGCATTGCCACGACGAGCCTCAAGCACGCCACGCATTTCAAGCGCAATTCCGAAGCGGGGATGGTGATGGTCAACTTGCCGACAGCCGGTGTCGATTTCCATGTGCCCTTCGGCGGTCGCAAGGGCTCTTCTTGCGGTCCGCGTGAACAGGGCCGCTATGCCGCCGAGTTCTACACCACGATTAAGACCGCCTATACTTTTGCCTGAGGAGATCCCGTCATGAAGATTCTCGTCCCCGTGAAGCGGGTGGTTGACTACAACGTGAAGATCCGGGTGAAGCCGGATGGCACGGGCGTCGAGCTTGCGAATGTGAAGATGTCGATGAACCCGTTCGACGAGATTTCCGTCGAGGAGGCGCTCAGGCTGAAGGAAGCCGGCAAGGCCGAGGAGGTGATCGTCGTGTCGATCGGTCCGGCCAAGGCGGAAGAGACGCTGCGCACCGCGCTCGCCATGGGTGCCGACCGGGCGATCCTGGTGGAGACCGACGATCAAGTCGAGCCGCTCACTGTGGCCAAGATCCTGAAGGGCGTCGTCGACGCCGAACAGCCGGGCTTGATCATCGTCGGCAAGCAGGCGATCGACGACGACTCGAACCAGACCGGCCAGATGCTGGCGGCCCTGCTTGGGCTCGCCCAGGCGACCTTCGCCTCGAAGATCGAGATCGGTGACGGCAAGGCTCAGGTGACGCGCGAAGTCGATGGCGGCCTGCAGACGATCGAGATCAAGCTGCCCGCCGTCGTCACCTCGGACCTGCGCCTGAACGAGCCGCGCTATGCCTCGCTGCCGAACATCATGAAGGCGAAGAAGAAGCCGCTCGACAAGAAGGCTCCTGCCGATTTTTCCGTCTCCACCGCGCCGCGCCTGAAGGTCTTGAAGACCGAGGAACCATCGGGCCGCAAGGCCGGCGTCAAGGTCAAGTCGGTCGCCGAGCTGGTTGAGAAGCTTAAAGTCGAAGCCGGCGTCCTCTAAGGTTCGAGACAGGGAGATATATCCATGGCCATTCTTCTTCTGGCTGACCACGACGGCAGCCACCTTTCCGACCAGACCGCCAAGACGTTGACGGCGGCCGCCAAGATCGGCGGCGACGTCACCATCCTCGTCACCGGCGCCGGTGCCAGGGCTGCGGCCGATCAGGCCGCCAGGCTGTCGGGCGTGTCCAGGGTGCTCCTTGCCGAGGATGCAAGCCTCGCCAACGATCTCGCCGAGCCGCTGGCCGCGCTGATCGTTTCGCTGGCAGGCAGCTACGACACGATCATCGCCGCTGCCACCTCGACCGGCAAGAACGTCATGCCGCGCGTCGCCGCTCTCCTCGACGTCGCTCAGGTTTCGGAAATAACAGAAGTTGTTTCTTCCGACACCTTCAAGCGGCCGATCTATGCCGGCAACGCCATCCAGACGGTGCAGACGACCGACGCCAAGAAGGTCATTACGGTTCGTACAGCTTCCTTCGCACCTGCCGGAGGAAGCGGATCGGTCGCCGCCGTAGAAAGCGTCGCGGTGGCGGCCGATCAAACCCTCTCAACCTTCGTCAGTCAGGCGATCGCCGCCTCCGACCGTCCGGAACTGACCTCGGCGAAGATCATTATCTCCGGTGGCCGCGCGCTTGGTTCGGCGGAGAAGTTCAGGCAAGTCATCCTGCCGGTGGCCGACAAGCTCGGGGCCGCCGTCGGCGCAAGCCGCGCCGCCGTCGATGCCGGCTACGCCCCGAACGACTGGCAGGTCGGCCAGACCGGCAAGGTCGTCGCGCCTGAGCTCTACATCGCCTGCGGCATCTCCGGTGCGATCCAGCATCTTGCCGGCATGAAGGACTCGAAGGTCATCGTCGCCATCAACAAGGACGAGGAGGCCCCGATCTTCCAGGTCGCAGACTACGGTCTCGTCGCCGATCTCTTCGATGTCCTGCCGGAATTGCAGAAGGTGCTACAAACCAGGCCATGACCTCCTCGGACATCAAACGAACCATAATTGACGGTGCTGCCGTCGAAACGTTCAGCTTGACCATGTTCGACTTTGCCGGCAAGGCCGTGTCTTCGTTGGAAGATGTATTTGGAGCGAGTCCTGTTTTTGACCGTCAGAGACCAAGATTGCGCTTGGCTTGCATGAAGCTGCGAGGATCGTTCAGGCAATCGACAGCGAGAAGACGATCGCCACTCAGATAGGACACAGTCAAACTGCCCTCCGTCGCACCTGCCGCGGCGGTGGCTCGGTCATAACCCCGGTTCAGGCCGGCGATCTGCAGTTTCGTCTGATATTGATCGGACCAAAACCACGGACGCGGGCAATAAGGAACTTCCGCTCCGAGGATATTGCGCGCGACATGTTCCGCCTGGTCGATTGCGTGCGGAACCGACTCGATACGGATCAGCTCTCCTTTATGGAAGAATGTGGCGCAGTCGCCTGCAGCCCAGACGGTGGGATCGGATGTCCGGCCGAACCGGTCGACGAGAATGCCGTTATCCGTATCGATGCCGGCGAACGTTGCGAGAGTGGTTTCCGGTTGGACTCCGATCCCGACCACGACCGCGTCACAGGACAGAGACGATCCGTCCCCCAACGCGGCCGCGACCGCCGCACCCTCCGTTTTGAGCCCGATGAGCCCGGTGCCCTCGCGGATGTCGACGCCTTGGGAGCGGTGCAATTCCCGAAAGAAGGTCGCTGTCGGTTCAGCGGCGACGCGGTTCAAGATGCGTGGTGCCGCTTCCACCAGTGTCACCGCTGCGCCGACTTGGCGCGCAGCCGCCGCCACCTCGAGCCCAACATACCCTCCGCCGACGACAAGAAGCCGGGCTCCGGGAACAAACAGCGGCTGCAATCTATCCGCATCGGCCTTGCTCCTCAGGTAGAAGATTCCATCGACACCTTCCGTCATGCGTGCCGGCAGTCGCACCGGATTGGACCCGGTGGCAAGAACGAGATGATCGTAGGATAGTTGCGAACGTGATGTTTCGACGGTCCTGCGGGCGCGATCGATCGAGACTGCGGGTTCGTCGGGCCGTATATCGATCCCCTGCTGCTGGTAGAACGCCTCGTTACGAAGGGACAGGCGCTCGGCCGAAAGTTTGCCCAACAGATAGGCCTTGCTGAGCGGTGGGCGCTGATAGGGCATGACCTTCTCAGCGCCGAGCAGTGTTATCGCACCTTCGAACTTCTCCTGCCTCAGTTTCGCAGCAGCGGCGAAGCCTGCTTGTCCGGCGCCGACGATGACGATACGCGTGGTCATGGTTCACAGTTCTGTCGGGATTCGGATCAATGCGCCATTGAGGCGTGCATCCACCTTGATCTGGCAGCTGAGGCGGCTACCGGGTTCGCGTGCCGCGGCCGTAAAGTCGAGCATGTCGTTTTCGTGCTCGCCGACAGGACCAAGCTCGCTCGAGAGCTTTTCATCGATGATCACATGACAGGTCGCACAGGCGGCCGCGCCATTGCACTCGGCGATGATGCCCGTGACCGAGTTCTGCAGGGCTACTTCCATCAGGCTGAGGCCTTCGGATGCATTGCAGGCAAGCTTGCTTCCGTCCGGAAGGATGAAAGTGATGTTGGTCATTTTGTCTTCCTCTCAACGGTTCCAGGTGACCGGAAGGGTGGTCGGGCCGCGGAAGACCCACCCCTGGATGCGGACCGCGCCAGGATCAGTCAGGCGCAGATTGCGAAGGCGCGCGAACAATCTCGGCACGACGAGGCGTCCGACCATATGGCGCGCGAGCCAAGTGCCGGCGCAGAAATGAGGTCCGGCGCCGAAAGCGAGATGCGATTTCTTTTCCCGGAAGACGTCGAAGCGATCCGGTTCGGCGAACCGGCCAGCATCGCGGTTGGCGGCGCCGACACAAAGACCGATCTGGTCTCCCTCACGCAACCGAACGCCGGAAAAGACGATGTCACGGGTAACGCGCCGCGGATACAGGCCGATCGGTGAGATCCAGCGGATCGATTCCTCAAAAGCCATGGGCCACAGGTCCGGGTCAGCTTTGATCCGCTCGAGCTGATCGGGGTTCTCCAGAAGCCCCAGCACCAGCGTCAGGATCGAGTCGCGCGGTTCGTTCAGGCCGCCGCCGACCGCGACTTTGATATTGGCGTAGATCTGCTCGAGCGTATGTGGATCTTCGGCATGGATCATCGAGGACAGAACGGAGCTGTTCGGATTGTCGCGATGATGGGGCAGGGCGCGGTCGATTGCCTCTTCTACCCCTCGTGCGGCTTCTTCCGCCTTGCGGGAAATCTCCGGATCGGCGGAGTAGTTGCCGGCGCCGTCGATCAATGATTGCGACCACAGCGCCATCGTCGGCCAGTCGACATCGATGAAACCAAGCACCTCCGCCAGCGCCCGACCGGCCATGGGCGCTGCCAGCGCGTGGAACAGATCGGCCGCACCATCCTTCTCAAACGCGGCCATAACCTCGTCGAAAATGACCTCTAGCCGCGGCGCCCAGCAGGATTTGACGGCGCCTGGACGCAATGCCGGCTCGATGGCTTTGCGCTCCCGCGCGTGAGCCTCCCCGTCCTTGCGCATCATGGTGCGGCCCATCACCTTATTGACAAGGGATTGCGGGTTGACCGAGGAGAAGGTCTCCAGGTCTCGCTCCATGGCCATGATGTCGTCGTAGCGGGTCGCGACCATGATATTGGCCGCTTCGATCCTGACGATGGCAGCCATCTCGCGCGCGCGTTTGTAAGTCGGGTAAGGGTCCGTCAGAAGTTCCGCAAATGAGACGTCCGAAATAACGGGCACAGATGTTTGATTGCTTGCGAGCATGTTATCTCCTCCAAACTCGCCCTCCAGCGACTTGCTCGTCCTTGACGTTATAGAGGGACTTTTCTTGCGGCAATTGGATGGATACGATGGAGGCCATCGGATTCTTCGATGACATAGGAGGAGCGATGATTCCGGACGATTTGGCCCAGATCGATCTCAGATCGATGCAGGTGCTTGTGACGGTCCATGACGCTGGGTCGTTTTCAGCCGCGGCCGCGCAGCTGGATGTCAGCCAATCGACGGTGAGCTATGCGATCGATCGCCTTCGCCGCGCCTTCGGTGACCCCCTCTTTGTGCGCCAGGGCAATGGTATTGCCCAGACAGACAAGTGCGGCGACCTGGTATCTCAGGCGCGTGAAATGGTGAACCGCATGCTGGCGATTGCGGTGCCGCAGGAATTCGACCCGGTGACGGCGGAAGGCGCGGTGACACTTTCATGCAATCACCATGAACGTTTCCTGCTATTGCCCGCATTGATCGCGGCCCTACGCGCTGCGGCGCCCAAGGTCGTCCTGAATGTCTTGGAATCGGCGGTCAATGGAAAGCAGCAGTTGAGGGAAAACAGTGCCGATATCGTGCTTGGGCCGGTTCGCATCCTCGGGGAAGGCTATTTCCGCAGGAGACTATTCAGTGACCACTATTCGTGTGTCATGGATGCGGACAACCCGCTGGCCACAGGTGAGTTGACGCTCGATCGCTTTCGGGAAGCGGCTCACGTCGCCGTCACGCATAACGGCCAATGGCAGGCGCTTTACTTCGCTGCGCTGCGCGAACGCGATATCTTTTTGACGCCACAGCTCACCCTTCCGAGCCATGACAGCATCGAACTGATGATCGCCGGCACGGATCTTGTCGCGACCATTCCCAACAGACTGGCGCGTACTTATGGCGGGCGGCTTTGCGTGCGACGCTTTCCGGTCCATATTCCAATCGAAATCGACATGTATTGGACGGAGCGAACTCATAAATCAGGCTTGCATCGCTGGGTGCGGCAGCTTCTGGCTGACGTCACCGCTTCGCGTCTTAATCGGTCCCCGGACGGATGCGATGATGAACAGGAGTTTGAGACACCAATCCGGAGCGACAGCTCATAGACGGAACTCGGATTGGTGCTTTTTTTGACCTCGGAACGACGAGTTGCCGCCATCCTTTCGCCAGACAGGTAAAGAACTCGCCCGACAGTCGTTACTCGGCGGCTACGGTCGCCGGCTTCTTGGTGGGGCGCCGGGTTTCTGTCGTCAATTCTGGAAACAGATGACCTGCATGCTCGATGACGTTCTCGCTTGTTTCGCGGATGTGGCGTTCGATCAAGCTAAGAGCCGTCTCGATATTCCGATCCATGACCGCGTCGACGATCATCTTGTGTTCAACGTCCTTTTCCCGCCATTTCGTACGAAACTGTGACGACATGCGGCGGTAGCGATGCGCACGTTCGAACAATTTCGCTCTCATCTCAAGCAGCACTGGCGAGCCGCAGGCTGCAACAAGCGAATAATGGAATTCACCGTGCACCACGCTCCATTCATCGGAAAGATAATATTCCCGGCCGATGCGTTGCTGGAGCCTCTCCATTCGATGAAATGCGGAGAGAATATTACCTTCCCAAAGGTCATCGCCTTTGCGTATCGCTTTGGCAAGCGCTTCGCGTTCAACGAGCACACGCACGTCCGTGAGATCGTTGAGATCGGCAATCGACACGGGGGCGACGACAAAACCGCGCTGCCCCTCCGCTACCACAAGGTTCTCGGCGGCGAGGCGTGAGAGAGCTTCTCTCAATGTCGAGAAACTAACTTCGTAGCGTTCGCGCAGGCTTTCGAAGCGCAATTTCTCGCCGGGTTTGAGAACGCAATTCACGATATCCTGCCGCATGCGCTGCAGCACGTCGCCGGCTCTCGTCTCACCGCCTGCATTCTGTTGTTCCAAGACTTGCCTCCCGGCACCTCATCGGCTGAGCCGCCATGCGTTTAACACGGAGTGGAGTCTAGAGAAAATTTCGAAAAAATCAATCTTGGCGAAATTTCGCCGTCCTCGCCGAGCTGAGAATTTCCCAAAACCCGTCGGTTCCAAGATTTTCGTAAAACGCTATAATTTCGAAAATATGTTGCACCGATGACATAACTAGGGTATCAGGATCGGCAACGGGCCTAAGGCATCGTGATTTCAAGGGAGGAAAATATGACGCACCTCGTGCACGCCGTCGGGCACATGAAGGTCAACGTGATGGATCCGGATGCGGTCATTCGGGATTCGACCGAAATTCTGGGCCTAAGGGTCTCCCATCAGGACAAGAGTGAGACCTGGCTGAGTTCGAATGGTCGCGCAGCCGAACTGGTGCTGGTCCATAGCGATGAGAATTCCGCCCACACGATCGGCCTTGAGACCCTGACCAGCACCGATGTGGAGGCTGCGGCGTCGCGTGTAGAGGCTGCCGGTTGTCGTCTTCTGTCTCGGGAGCCGAGCCTGTCCTGCATGGACGCCGGCTTTACCTTCGCGACACCGGAGGGCCTGCGTTTTGAAGTCCATACGCCGATCCGCAATGACATTCGGGGCCAGCGCTTTCCGACGAACGGGATCATGCCGCGCCGGATCGATCACATCAATCTGATCTCGCCGGATCCTGTTGCCACGAGGGCGCAGCTTGAGGCCATTGGCGGCATGAAGCTCTCGGAGCGCATGGTCAATGATGCCCTTAGCTGGATGCATGGCGGCAACCGCCAGCACCATATCCTTGGCCTGGTCAAGGGGACCGCGGCCGGGTTGCACCATGTCTCGTTCGAGTTCCCGGAGTTCAACATGTACTGCCGGCTCGGCGATATTCTCGATCGCTTTGACCGGCAGCTCCTTTGGGGGCCTGGACGACATCGTCCTGGAGACAACACTTACGCCTATTACACCGATGCCAGCGGCATGATGATCGAATGCTCGGGCCCAATGTCGCATATCGCTGACGATGCCCATTTCGAGCCCAACGTCATCACGAATCTGGAGCGGCCCGGCAACGTGCGCGACATGAACGTCTGGGGCACGCCGGCGCCTCTGGAGTGGCGGGAATACTTCCACCCTTTCACCAAGATCGCCTGAACAAATTCGAGGTAAGAGACAATGCAAGAGAAACTCACGTTCATGTCGGATGGACTGAAGCTATCGGCCGTTCTCCATGTTCCGGATGGTCGCAAGGCCGGGCAAAAGCTTCCCGCGTTCATCGTCTGCCATGGCTTTGTCGGCTCGAAGGATGAGAGCCATGCCCAGATCCAGGCGGAAATGATGGAAACATTCGGCTATGTGGCGCTGCGTTTCGACTTCCGAAGCTGCGGAGAAAGCGAGGGCGAGCGTGCGCAGGTACGTTGCTTCGACCAGGTCGCGGATGCCAAGAACGCCCTGACTTTCCTCGCGGGCCGCGAGGAGGTGGATCCGGCGCGCATCGGCATCACCGGTCATAGTTTTGGCGCAGCTGTCTCCGTCTATACGGCGGGTGTGGACGATCGCGTCGCATGCTGCCTTTCCTCCTGTGGCTGGGGTGACGGCGAACGCAAATTCCGCGGCCAGCACCCGACGACGGAGTCGTGGGACAAGTTCATCGGCATCCTCGAAAAGGGTCGCAAGCATAAGCAGGAGACCGGCGAAAGCCTCTGGATGTCTCGCTTCGATGCCGTGCCGATCCCGGAACATCTGCGCAAGAACCTCTCTCCGAAGGCGATCATGGAGATCCCGGTCGAAACCGCATGGTCCATGTACAATTTCCGGGCTGACGACGTCGTCGGGAACATCGCGCCGCGGCCGCTGCTTCTGTTCCATACCGCCAACGACATCATCACGCCAACCAGCGAATCCATCCGCATGTTCGAGAAGGCCGGTCACCCGACCGAGCTCATGCTGATCGATACGACGGCGCATTTTCCGCTCGCGCCAGGTGATGCGCCGCGCACGAAGGCGATGATGAAGGGCTGGCTCGACAAGTTTTTCCCGTCTCCGTTGAGTAGTGCGTCATGAATGGTGCTTCTGAGAAAAAGCTGATCGGCAGCAGCGCATTGGCCGATTTCGCCGCGGCACTGTTGAAGTCCGGCGGTTTCGGCAAGGAATATGCAACACAATCCGCTGAACTTCTGGTCTGGGCCAATCTTCGCGGTGCCGATTCCCACGGTGTTTTGCGCATTCCCCGCTATATCGAGATGGTCGAGCTCGGCATCGTGAAGGGTAACGCCGAGCCTAAAGTGAAGCACGAGTTCGGCGCTATCTGCCGTCTCGACGGCGATCTTGTTCCCGGTGCGGCCGGTATGTCCATCGCCACGAAGAAGGCAGTGGATCTGGCGGTAAAGTTCGGCATCGGTCTTTGTGAAATCTCCCGCACCAGCCATTCTGGCGCTATTGGTTACTTTGCCGAAAAAATCGCCCAGGCAGGTATGATTGGTATCGTCATGTCGGCCTCGAAGCCCTTGATGGTCTATCATGGAGCACGCGGCGAGGGGGTTTCGACAAATCCGGTGGCGATCAGTGCTCCGACAGGGGATGGGCGAAATCCGTTGATTTTCGACATGTCGACGGCCGCCGTCGCGCTCGGGAAAGTCATGGCCGCGAAGGACGCCGGCCACCCGATTCCTCCGGACTGGGGCGTGGACGCCGAAGGGGTCCCGACGACCGATCCTGCCAAGGTCAAGGCCTTGCTGCCAATGGCGGGGCCCAAGGGTTCCGGCCTTTCGCTGATGATTGAGGTCCTCGTGAGCCTACTTGGCGGCAATCCGCTGATATCCGCAGCCCTGTCGGACAAGAAGGACAACGGGTTCAACGGCCTGGCGATTGCTGTCAATCCGCTCGCCTTCGGTCTTTCGCATCCGGTTGCCCAAGACGTTGCCAACTTGGCGCAAGCTATCAAGGCCTTACCCCCCGCTGCCGGCGTCGAGGAGGTATTCCTGCCTGGAGAACGCGGATATCTGATGGCCGAAAAACGAAGCGCCGCAGGCATCCCGATTGCTGTGGGCACCGCCCGGCGTCTCTGTGAGGAGAGTATCAAACGCGGCGTTCCTGTGCCGTCCGAACTGACCTGACGGGCTGGTGTATCGCGCTGTCGCCGACAGTCCACCGGCGCGGACCAGGAAATCCCCACCCGCCTTCCAACCCGGTCACACCTGAACGGGCAGTACCTTCGCGGCGTGCGGCAGCACGGGATGTTCTGATATCGTCAACTGATGGGGCTATGTCCATCGACCCCATGATCACCCACACCATGCTGCTAAAGGGCACCGACACGTGTCTCGAGCTGATGCATGGTCCCGCCAAAGCATCGCAGCATCGTCGTTTATCGATGCGATACAACGTGTTGAAACGGAAAAACGCAGGAGACAGGTTTGCTGATCGGTACCCCAAAAGAGACGCGTGAGGGAGAAGCACGCGTTGGCATGACACCCGATGCTGCGCAAGCACTGCAGAAGCTCGGCTATGACTGTGCCATAGAAACCGGCGCCGGCAAGGGCGCTGGAATATCCGATGATGCTTATCGCGCCGCAGGTGTGGCGATTGTACCCGACGCGGCCACGCTTTATGCGGTCGCCGATGTTATCGCAAAGGTGCGCCCGCCGGAGCGCGCGGAGGTCGAGCGCCTGCGAGCCGGCCAGACGCTGATCTCGTTCTTTTATCCCGGCCAGAACGGTGAGCTGCTGGAGCTTGCGCGGTCGAAAGGCGCCAACCTCATCGCCATGGACATGGTGCCGCGCATCTCGCGTGCGCAGAAGATGGATGCGCTGTCGTCGATGGCCAATATCGCCGGCTACCGGGCGGTGATCGAGGCGGGCAACAATTTCGGCCGCTTCTTCACCGGCCAGGTAACGGCGGCCGGCAAGGTGGCGCCGGCAAAGGTGCTGGTGATCGGCGCGGGGGTTGCCGGTCTTGCGGCAATCGGTGTTGCCACCTCGCTCGGCGCCCAGACCTATGCCTTTGACGTGCGCCCTGAGGTCGCCGAACAGATCGAGAGCATGTGCGCGGAGTTCGTCTATCTCGACTTCGACGGCGCTCAGCAGGACGGCGCGGCAACCGGCGGCTATGCTGCCCCGTCCTCTCCGGAATTCCGCGAGAAGCAATTGGCCAGGTTTCGCGAGCTTGCGCCTCAGATCGACATCGTCATCACCACGGCGCTGATCCCCGGCCGGGACGCGCCGAAGCTCTGGCTTGCCGATATGGTGGCGGCGATGAAGCCGGGATCGGTGGTGGTCGACCTTGCCGCCGAACGCGGCGGCAACTGCGATCTGACCGTCGCCGATCAGCGCGTCGTCTCCGACAACGGCGTGATCATCATCGGCTACACCGATTTCCCGAGCCGCATGGCCGCGCAATCCTCGGCGCTCTATGCCACCAACATCCGTCATATGATCGGCGATCTGACGCCGGGAAAGGATGGCAAGATCGTCCACAACATGGAGGACGACGTCATCCGTGGTGCGACCGTCACCTTCGACGGCGCGATCACCTATCCCCCGCCGCCGCCGAAGATCGCCGCGATCGCCGCGCAGAAGCCAAAGGAAAAGGTGAAGGAGCCGACGCCGGAGGAAAAGCGTGCCGCCGAGGCTGCCACCTTCAAGGCACAAACCAGAAGCCAGTTCGCGCTTCTCGCCATCGGCACGGCTCTGCTGCTCTTCGTCGGCGCATTTGCGCCGCCAGCCTTCATGAGCCATTTCGTCGTCTTCGTGCTGGCTTGCTTCGTCGGCTTCCAGGTCATCTGGAACGTCTCCCATTCGCTGCACACGCCGCTGATGGCCGTCACCAATGCCGTTTCCGGCATCGTCATTCTCGGGGCACTGTTGCAGATCGGCTCGGGCAACTGGCTGGTGATGGTGCTTGCGGCGCTTTCGGTGCTGATCGCCACGATCAACATCGTCGGCGGCTTCCTCGTCACCCGGCGCATGCTCGCCATGTTCCAGAAGTCCTGATCGGGCAGGGGTATCACTATGATGATCGGTATCGTTTCGGCCGCCTACATCGCGGCAGCCATTCTCTTCATCCTCTCGCTTGGCGGGCTTTCCGGCCAGGAAAGCGCCAAGCGCGCGGTCTGGTACGGCATGACAGGTATGGGCCTTGCCATCATCGCCACGGTCTTCGGACCTGATGTCGGCAACTGGCTGGTGGTCGTGCCGATGATCGCCGGTGGCTCGGTGCTCGGCTATTACGTCGCAAGCCGCGTCCAGATGACCGAGATGCCGCAGCTTGTCGCGGCGCTGCACTCCTTTGTCGGCCTAGCTGCCGTCTTCATTGGATTCAATGCCCATATTGAAGCAGCCCATGTCGCGGTCCTCAATGACGCTTCGCGGGCGGCGCTCACCGGCTTTGCCGCAATCCTCGCCCACAAGGAACCTGTGGAACTGTCGATCATGAAGGTCGAGGTCTTCCTCGGCGTCTTCATCGGCGCGGTCACCTTCACCGGTTCCGTCGTCGCCTTCGGCAAGCTCTCCGGCAAGGTGGACGGCAAGGCGAAGAAGCTGCCGGGCGGGCATCTTCTCAACGCCGGTGCATTGGGGCTTTCGTTGGCCCTGCTCGCCCTTTACTTCAACGGCGCCGGCACCTGGACGCTCGTCCTCATGGCGCTCGCCGCCTTCTTCATCGGCTATCACCTGATCATGGGCATTGGTGGCGCCGACATGCCGGTGGTCGTGTCGATGCTGAATTCCTATTCCGGCTGGGCGGCAGCGGCCATCGGCTTTACGCTCGGCAACGACCTGTTGATCGTCACCGGCGCGCTCGTCGGCTCGTCGGGCGCGATCCTGTCCTACATCATGTGCAAGGCGATGAACCGCTCGTTCATCTCGGTCATTCTCGGGGGCTTCGGCACGACGAGCGGGCCACAGATTGAGATATCAGGCGAGCAGATCGCGATCGATGCCGAAGGCGTGGCCGCAGCCCTCAACGATGCCGACAGCGTCATCATCGTGCCGGGCTACGGCATGGCCGTGGCTCAGGCTCAACAGTCCGTCTCCGAACTCACCCGCAAGCTGCGCGCCGCAGGCAAGAACGTCCGCTTCGCTATCCATCCTGTTGCCGGCCGTCTGCCGGGGCACATGAACGTGCTGCTGGCTGAAGCCAAGGTTCCCTACGACATCGTGCTCGAGATGGACGAAATCAACGACGACTTCCATGAGACCGACGTCGTCATCGTCATTGGTTCCAATGACATCGTCAATCCGGCCGCCCAGGAAGACCCGAATTCGCCGATATCAGGCATGCCTGTTCTCGAAGTCTGGAAGGCCAAGCAGGTCTTCGTGTCCAAGCGTGGCCAGGGGACCGGCTACTCCGGCATCGAGAACCCGCTCTTCTACAAGGAAAACACACGTATGTTCTATGGCGATGCGAAGAAGAGTATCGACCAGTTGCTGCCGGCATTCAGGTGAATCTTGCGAGCTGACGCGGGCACACCTTCACTATCGAGTGCTTCCGAAAATTATGCAATATTTCGAAAATATTTTTAATATTAACCATTGTATATTTATTTCGAAATATAACTTGGTCTCAATCCACCGAGGGCGGGCGCATGTTTTCACTGACCAGGAAGCTTTCACTGAAGGCACTTCTCTACAGCTCGATCTATCTTCCTTTGGCGGCCATGACAGGCGTCACCGGCTACGAAATCTGGCGAGGGTACGAAAACTATCAAAGCTTCAAGAGACAAGTTTTCCTGCAGCAATTGGCAAATGCCGGCGGCGAACTGGCTCAAGCCCTCCCTCATGAGATTTTTTCATCGCCGCAACAGCTGAACGAAGCCCGCGACAGAAGCGATCGGGCGTTTCAGGCGCTTGACGTAGCCTACTCCGCCTATGTGAAAAGCGGCCAGTCGGATGCGGTGGTGGATAAGAAGGTCCAATTCGTCCACTCGAAGATGGCGGCGTGGGCAGGATTCCGGGATGCCGTTACCAAAAACAACGGCGCGCTGACCCCTGAACTGCTTGACATGTCGATCGCTTTTCAACCGGTCGCCGCCGCCGGGATCGAGATCACGAGACGGACCGCGGCCGTCGCTCAGGATCCCGAAATGGCTCGACAGATACAGGGCTATTTCGCGCTGATGGCTCTCAGTGACAGCGGCGTAATGGAGATGTTCAACGGCCAGGCATTCTTGTCCGGAGCGGACCTTTCAAGCCTGCAGAAGACGCTGATAATCACGTCTAAAGTCTATCGCGAGACCTACCAGGCAGTTGCATTCGAACAATTGCCAGCCGAACTCGTACAGCCCTTAAGCGAATTCATAGTGTCCGGGGACAACGAATTCATCGAGGCGAAGCGTTCAGAGATCTTTTCCTTGAAGAAGCTCGCCCCCGCCGTCGACGAAGCCGTCGTCAAGCATTGGATGAGCGCCACCCAACGTCGCCAGGCAATCCTCTTCGCCTCGATCGACAAGACGCGCCTCCATCTTGATGAATTGTCCTTGGACAACCTCTCGGCGGCTCGCAAATATCTGATCATTCTTGCGATCGCCGCGGCAGCAACCGCCATGGCGATCATCGCGGCCGCATCGATGTTCGCTCAGGGCATAACGCGTTATCTCCAATGCCTCACCGACAGAATGGAGGCGCTGGCGAACGGCGATGCCGCAACCAAGGTGCCGCTGATGGCGCGCGACGACGAGATTGGGCAAATTGCAAAAGCGCTCGAGCACTTTCGGGTCGCGGAGATCGAGAAGCGCGAGCTGCAACAGCAGTCGGCGGCTATGCGAGAGACCGCCGAGCGAACACGGTTGGACGATCAAAAGCGCGTCGAAGAGGAGGCCGAGCGTCGACTGAGCGAGACGACATCAGCACTGGCTTCAAGCCTTCGCAAACTCGCCGACGGTAACCTGAATTGCGAGATTGATGAAGCGTTCGCGCCGCGGTTCGAGGAACTGCGCAGAGATTTCAATTTGTCGATCCGGCAGCTTCGCAACGCCCTTCTTTCCGTTGAGCGTTTGGCCTCCGAGGTCGACAATGGGTCACGGGAAATCTCACACGCCTCAGGCGACTTGGCAAAGCGTACCGAGAACCAGGCTGCATCGTTGGAAGAAACCGCAGCCGCTCTTGAAGAGATCACGTCGAATGTCGTTGCTACAACAAAGCGGACTGGACAAGCCCGACAAGTGGCACAAACAGCGTGTGATCGCGCCGACACGTCAGGCGAAATTGTCACCAGCGCGGTCAGCGCGATGCAACGGATCGAACACTCTTCCCGGCAGATTACGCAGATCATTGGCGTAATCGATGAAATCGCCTTCCAGACCAATTTACTGGCTTTGAACGCGGGTGTGGAAGCGGCGCGAGCCGGTGATGCGGGGAAGGGGTTTGCGGTCGTCGCGCAGGAAGTGAGAGAACTCGCGCAGCGTTCGGCAAATGCGGCCAAGGAGATCAAGGGGCTGATTGCAAACTCGGCGGCTGCCGTTGACGAAGGTGTAAAGCTCGTAGGCCAAACCGGCCAAGGGCTGGCCGAAATCGAAAGCCTTGTCCGCGACATTAACGAGCATATGGATGCAATTTCGGTGGCCGCGCAGGAGCAGTCGACCGGGCTTTCCGAGGTCAATATGGCCGTCAACCATATGGATCAATCCACCCAACAGAATGCGGCAATGGTCGAGCAGATGAATGCCGCAGGGGTCGGTCTGGCCACTCAAAGTGCCGAGCTTCAAAAGCTTTTCGCGCAGTTTCAGCTCGGTCAGGGAAAAACGGTATTTTCAATGCCGGAAGAACACTGGTCTTCCAGCAGACGCTTGGCGTCCTAACCCGACACCCTCCGCCGGTTTCTCGGTCATTGAAAACGGCTGTCCAGGTTTCCCGTCGGCCCGATCCACACGGGCTCCGGCCGACGAGGATCGGGTTCCATTCAGAATTCTTGACCGAATTTCTCGCGCGCGCTGTTTTTCAGTTCTCAGATGCGCACTTCAGCGGCAACCGTGTTGCGCAAGACACCGATGCCTGTGATTTCCACTTCCACAACGTCGCCCACCTGCAGAAATCTTGGCGGCTGAAGGCTTGAACCGAACCCTTTTGGTGTTCCGGTTACGATGACGTCGCCCGGTTCCAGTTTGGTGAACTGGCTGAGATAGGAGATCAGCCACGGTATCGAGAATATCATGCGCCTGGTGTTGGTCGACTGGCGCAGCTCTCCGTTCACCCTGGTCGACAGATCCAGTCCCGAGGGGTCCGGAATCTCGTCCGCTGACACCATCCAAGGTCCGAAGCCGGCGGTTTGCAGGAAGTTCTTGCCGGGCGTGAACTGGGAGGAGTGCTTTTGCCAATCACGGACGCTGCCATCATTGAAACAGGTGTAGCCCGCGATATGGCTAAGGGCGTCGGTCTCGGCGATCTTATGGCCCGACCGACCGATTATTACGGCCAGTTCGCCTTCGTAATCGAACTTGTCAGAGACGTCGGGCTTGATGAGCGGTACTTCGTGACCCGCCTGGGCATTGGCGAACCTGGTAAAAAGAACGGGATATTCTGGTTCGTCTGGAGAGGGATGGTCGCTTTCGCGATAGTTGACCGCCACGCAGATAACCTTCTCCGGATTAGGAATGACAGGCTGAAGCAAGACTTCAGCCAGATCGAAATCTGCTTCGAGGTCCGCTTCCCTGCCGAGGCTGTCGAAATACGTCCCTATATGGCCTTTCAGGTCCGGCAGGCCCGTACGCCGCCCGAGATCGCAAAGATATTCACCTCCGACAACACAGCCATATCGCGAGACGCCATTGTGAACGAAACTCAAATACCGCATTCGAAATGCCCTCTAATTTCGAAAATCTCTATAATATCGTAAATTCAGGCGCGCGGTTTGACAAGTGTGTTGTTTATTCTCTCCACGCATTGGCTCGACAGGCGCTGCCCTAGCCGTAGGCGTAAGGACAGACAGCGACATTGCCGCGGCCCTCACGGTGCCGCCGCCACACGGATGCAAGGAAATGTCGTTCATCTACGAGCTCGCCGGAGGCCCGGCGATGACTAAAGATTCTCGGATGAATGATGATTTTTACGAAAAGACTTGAAATTTCGAAAATATGGGAGTAGCTCTTGCGATATGGAGGGGCCGGCTGGAGGAAGTCGGCAAATTTCAGCATCGGAGGAATACATGAATATCCCGACAACGATGACGGCTGCGCGCATGCATGCCGTCGGCAGCGCGATGAAGATCGAAACGCTGGAGATGCCGAAACCTGGCGACATGGACGTACTTGTCCGCGTGAGAGCTTGCGGCATCGTGCCCAATCTTCACAATATTCTCGCCAACTGGCCGACCTGGTTTCCGCATATGCCACAGCCGCCGCTGCCGGCGGTATTCGGTCTCGATCCCGCCGGCGAGATCGCGGCCGTTGGCAAAGGCGTGCGTGGCCTGAAGTCGGGGGACCGCGTTTACGTCAACCCTGGCCGCAGCTGCGGAACGTGCCGCCACTGCCGTCACGGCGATCACATTTCCTGCCGCCACTACGCCTTCCAGGGTTATTTCGGTTTCAGCACAGAGGCGCTGCAGACTTTTGACGATTATCCGATCGGTGGCCTGAGTGAATACATGGTTGCACCCGCGTCCGCGATCGTGACCATCCCCGACAACATGACCTTCGACCAGGCGGCGCGTCTCGGCTACATGGGGACGGCATATTCTGCTCTCAAGAAAGTAAAGGCGGGCCCCGGCGACACCATCCTCGTGAACGGTGTCAGCGGAACGCTCGGTATTGGGGGCGTGGTGTTCGGACTGGCTCTCGGGGTCAACAAAATTCTTGGTACCGGCCGTGACAGGAAGCTCCTTGAGGAAATCAAGGCGCTTGCGCCGAACCGCATCGAGGTGTTTTCCATCGACGACGGCAGCGTAACCGACTTTGCGCACGCGCACACCGACGGGGAGGGGGTGGACGCCTTTATCGACTGCCTTGGTCCCGGTGCCAAGCAGGAGACCTTCCTGCAGGGTCTTCGCGGTCTGCGCCGCGGCGGTATCGCTGTGGACATCGGCGCCGTCGCCGGGGACGTTCCGATCGATATCCACTGGCTGATGGACCACAATCAAAGGCTCTACGGCTCGGCATGGTTCACCGCGCAGGAAGGGCAGGAGATGGCCGACATGGTCGCCTCCGGCGTAGCCGATTTTTCGATCCTTGAGACGCAGAGCTTCCCGCTGGCCGACGTGAACACGGCGATTTCGGGCATCGCGCAACGTCACGGTGGCTTCTCGAACTATGTGATCCATCCCTGAAGAATGTGGCCTGCCGGGATGCCGGCGAGCCTTTTGTCTTAGTGTCACACGGGAGGTTTTCATGACAATCAGACGAGTCGTTCTCGGGCAGAATTCTGCAGGTAAAGCCGTGGTCATCAGCGACGGACCGTCGCCGAGGGAAATGACGCTTCAACATACTCCGGGCTTTGTCTCGGCGCCCATCTGGACGACCTCAGAGGTGCCCTCGGTACCGTATAACGGAACCGATCCGATGGCCTCGAGCGGGACCTTGCTCCAGCCGCCCGGCGGATCGACCTTCATGCTGATCACCTTTCCTCCCGACGCGGTATTCATGTCCCCGGACTTCAGGCCGGAGCTTGCCGGACCCGAACATGCCAAAGCAGCGCCGGGCATCGCTGAGACGTTTGAACTGGAAAACCCCGGCATGCACAAAACGCCTACGCTCGACTACGGCGTCGTGCTTGATGGGCGGATCACTCTGGAACTCGATGATGGCGCAACCGTCGATCTGAAGCCTGGAGACACCTTCGTGCAGCACGGCGCGCGTCACGCCTGGCGAAATCCGAACGACAAGCCGGCCACCATCGCGGTCGTCCTGCTGGGCGCTCGTTAAGGCTAGAAGCCGAAAAATCACAGGGCATGAGAGCACCGTCCGCCGGATGTAGGCGAACGGTGAACGGGAAAGGCATGTCCGCATCAAGGCATTGATCCGTGGGAGGAAAACCATGATGAAGTTTACAAGACGCAGCGTAATTGCGGGAGCGGGGTCGGCCGCGGTGCTTGCGGCGGGGTTTCCCTTGCGAGCGGCCGACGACCGCAAGTCGGTCAAGATCGGCTACATCGTTTCCAAGACGGGCGTGAACGCGCCGGGTGCCGGATCCACCACGATCCCGAACTATGAACTTTGGGCGGCCGACGTCAAAGCGGCGGGCGGGCTGAAGCTCCCCGACGGGAGCCGCCTTCCGATCGAGGTGGTGGCTTATGACGACCGTTCGACGACGGAAGAGGTCGTCCGCGGCATTGAACGCCTGGCACGCCAGGACAAGGTCGACTTCATTCTCCCTCCGTGGGGAACGGCCTTCAACCTCGCGGTGGCACCGCTGATGGATCGCTTCGGCTATCCGCAGCTGATCGGCACCTCGCTGATCCCGGACGAAATCGACGTCCATTCGAAATGGAAGCGAAGCTTCTGGTTCCTGGGGGCCGCCGGCGACTATGCGGCCGCCTTGGCCACGGTCGTCACAACTGCCGGCGACGCCACCAACAAGAAGGTCGCAATTGTTTCCGTCGCGGACGGATTCGGTATCGAACTTGTCAAGGAAGCGCGGATCAAGCTGCCGGAGGCCGGCCTCGAAATCGTGATGGACAAGTCCTACCCGATCGGAACCCAGGATTTTGCCGGCCTGTTGAACGAGGTCGCGGCCTCGGGCGCCGATGTGTTCATGGCGCTGTCCTATCCGCCGGACAGCTTCGCCATCGCCAAACAGGCGCGTCTCAACGCGTTCAATCCGAAGGTGTTCTACACAGGGGTGGGCACAAGCTTCCCGATCTATGCCGATATTAATGAGGGCAAAGTCGAGGGCGTTATGAGCCTTGGCGGCATCGATAATTCCCGGCCGGAAATGCAGGCTTACGTCGAACGCCACAAGGCGCTTCTCGGAACGCCTCCTGATTACTGGGCAAGCTCGGTTATCTATACCAGTCTCCAGATACTCCAGCAGGCCATCGAACGGCGCGGTCTCGACCGCGAGGCCGTCACCGACGAAATCGCCTCAGGCAGCTTCGAGACCATCATTGGCAGCGTGAAGCTCAACGAGAACAGGATGTCCGATCTGTGGCTGCTTGGTCAGTGGCAGGGCGGAAAATTCGTCGGCGTTGGCCCTGCGGATCGCGCAGGCGCCGTCAAGCCGGTCATCCCCAAGCCGGCCTGGGCCTAGCTGCAAAGGAGACTTCGATGGTCACGACCCTCGTCGTTGGACTGGTGCTTGGTGGCAGCTTCGCGCTGATGGCGCTGGGCCTGACCATACAATACGGCGTAGCGCGGATCATGAACCTTGCCTACGGCGAATTCGTGATCGGCGGATCGTTCCTGACATACCTGGCGGTCTCCGCCGCCGGGTTCAATCCATTCGTGGCGTTGCTCCTGGTCGTGCCGTCGGGCTATTTCGCTTCCTATCTCTGTTATGCGCTGATCATGCGTCCGCTGGAGAGACGGTCTCGCGGTACCGGAAGGCTCGAAGTGGATTCGATCCTCGTCACTTTCGGGCTGATGTTCCTGCTGCAGGGCATCTATCTGTCTTTGTTCGGCAGCGGCTTCACGGGCTATAACTGGCTGGAGGCACCCGTCGACATCCTCGGGACCAAAATATCCACCGGTCGCCTGGTCGGAGCGCTTCTGGCGGTGGCGGTCGGTGCCAGCCTTTACTGGGCGATCCAGAAGACCCGCTGGGGGATGGCCATGCGGGCGGTGGCGACGAGGCCGGGCTTCGCGCCGCTTGTCGGGATCGACAACGAACGCCAGGCGCGTTCCGCCTTTGCTGTCGGAGGCGCATTGGCTGCGGCAGGAGGCGTCGTGCTTTCCATGTACCAGCCGTTCACGCCGACCGACGGGGTATTCCTCACCATGAAAGCGCTCGTCGTCGTCATCATGGGCGGCGTGGGCAACTTGGCTGGTGCTATGGCGGCGGGTCTGATCCTCGGCTTAGTCGAAGCGGGAGTATCGGCGACTGTCGATCCCGGCCTGACGCTTGCGGCCACATACGCGATTTTCCTGGTCGTACTGCTGTGGCGACCGAACGGCTTGTTCAGTTGAGGCCCGCCATGAAGAACCTGACCTTTCCAATCGCCCTTGCAGTGCTTCTGGCGTTGCTCGCCCTCGTTCCCGTCTTCATCGATGAATATGGTCTGGGGCTTGCCATTGGCGCGATGAGCTACGTCGCCCTCTGCTCGAGCTGGGCGTTGTTTTCGGGTCCGACGCGATATGTTTCGCTCGCCACGGTCGCCTTCTTCGGTACAGGCGCATACACGGTCGCGGTCCTTGCTGACTACCTGCCATTTTTTGCGATCCTCGTGATAGCCGCACTGGTCGGGCTGATAACGTCTCTCGTGGTCGGCCTGGCGACGTTGAGGCTGGCTGGGATCTATTTCGTCATCTTCACTTTCGGGTTGGCGGAGATGGTGAGGCAACTGCTCACCTGGTACGAGGTGAACGTCACCGGCACGCTCGGGCGCTATATCTTCGTGGAGATCAAGGCCTACCAAATCTTCTATATGCTTCTTGTGGTCGCCGCCGTGGCACTCGGCTTGCGCTGGTGGATGGACCGGGGTCGACTGGGATTGGCGGTGCGGGCAATCGGCGACGACGAGATGGTCGCCCGGCACGCAGGCGTCGACGTCACGAGGGTCAAGCTGATCCTGTTCTCCGTAAGCTCGATGCTCATTACACTCGTCGGTGCAATCCAAGCGCCGCGCTGGACTTATGTCGAGCCGAGTATCGTCTTCAACCCGACGATCTCCTTCCTCACCCTGATCATGGCGCTGCTTGGAGGCGCGTCCCGCATTTGGGGTCCGGCTTGCGGTGCCGTCCCTTTGTTCTTCCTGTTCGAATGGCTGTCGGGCCGGTTCCCGGACCATTATTCCATCATTCTCGGTCTCTTGTTTATCGGGATTGTCTTCCTGTTTCCCGAAGGCCTGCTCGCCCGGGTCGAGCGGTTATGGAAGCGCCTCGTACGCCGAGAGGAGTGCGAGAACTCGACCAAGGAGGTGTCCAATGAGCGTCTCGCTTGAATTGAGAGGTCTGCGCAAGGAATTCGGAGGTCTTGTCGCCGTCAATGACATCGACCTTGCAATCCCAAGGGGTGCGGTCGTGGGGCTCCTCGGTCCAAATGGTTCTGGAAAGACGACCGTCTTGAATCTGATCTCGGGCGCGCTGCCCCTGACGTCGGGAGAAGTGCTCCTCAACGGCCGGCCTGTGCAGCATCTTGCCGCCCACCATCGGGCGCGGCTCGGCATCGCGCGCACCTTTCAGCTTGTGCGCCTATCGCGATCATTGAACGCGAGAGACAACGTTCTGCTGTCGCTGGCTTTCGGTCGCGATGCGCTTTGGGGAGCCACCGCGCGCGAACGCGCGGACGCTGCCCTCGCCACCGTCGGATTGCCTGGAAGGGGTAACGTGGATGTGGGCAGTCTCAACTATATCGACCAGAAGAGGCTGGAACTCGCGCGTGCCATAGCGGCAAAGCCCGATATCCTGCTTCTTGATGAATGGCTCGCCGGACTGAATCCAACCGAGCTTCGCACAGGAATCGACCTGATCTGCGCGCTGAAGGAACAGGGCATGACGATCATCCTCGTCGAACATATCATGGAAGCGATCCGCGAAATCTGCCCCCGCTGCGTGGTGATGAGTGCCGGGATGAAGATCGCGGACGGTCCAACCCCGGACGTGTTGACCGACCCGCAGGTGGTCGCGGCGTATCTGGGAGATTTCGAATATGCTTGAGGCGAGAAACCTGTCGGTCCGTTACGGCAAGCACCTCGCGTTGAACGAGGTCTCCATCAAGGTGGAACCAGGCGAATGCGTGGTTATCCTCGGCGCGAACGGAGCCGGGAAGAGCACGCTCCTGCGGGGGCTCACCTCGATGGTGCCGCTTGCGGGAAATGGCGACGTAATGTTCCGCGAAAAGCCGATTGCAAGGATCGCTCCACAGAAGATCGTCGAGCTTGGTATCGCCCACGTACCGGAGGGGCGCGGCGTGTTCACGGAAATGACTGTCGATGAAAACCTTCGGCTCGGCGCGAATCCAAAACGTGCACGCGCAGGAGCCGATAGCCGGCGCGAAGAGGTGCTGAAGCTTTTTCCGCGTCTTGCCGAACGCAGCCGCCAGCGCGTCGGCACGATGTCCGGCGGAGAGCAGCAGATGGTAGCCGTCGCGCGCGCCCTGATGTCCAAGCCGGACCTTCTATTGCTCGACGAGCCGAGCCTGGGGCTCGCTCCGATCGTCGTCGGCGAACTTTTTCAGGCGTTGAAGCGTGTCCGGGACACCGGCATGTCGATGCTCGTCGTCGAGCAGAATGTCCGCGCCAGCCTCGCGATCGCGAACCGCGGCTATCTTCTTGAGGCGGGGCGCATCGTCGGGCAGGGGGCGGCCGAGGCGCTGATGGACGATCCGGGTGTCAGAAAGGCCTTCCTGGGTCACTGAAATAGGGCGTCCCGATACCAATCGGGACGCCGGTTGGGCGGACGGATGATGGAACGAGTAGATGGAAAAGATCGAATTCAAGCGGCTTGCCGCGGCTGATTTCCAAGTGGTTGTCGTCGGGCTTGGCCCGGTCGGCATTACTATTTGCAACCTGCTCGGAAATCTGGGCGTCTCTGTGTTGGGAATTGACGCCCGCGATGACGTGTTTGCCCTGCCGCGCGCGGTCGGTATGGACCACGAGGTTATGCGTGTATTCCAGGGAGTCGGGATAGCGGACGATCTTGCCTCTGTGGTGGGGGAGTACAAGGACTCGGAATACCGCGCGGCCGACGGCTCGCTGCTGCGCAGGTTCGTCTCGCCGGCGCGTCCGTACCAACTCGGATGGCCTGCTTATCTGACTTTCGTGCAGCCGCCGCTGGAGCGCATTCTGCGGGACAAGGCCAGTAACGCGCCGACGGTCACGATATTGACCGGCGTGGAGGTGACCGCGCTCGACGACCCTTCCAAGCCCCGCTTGATGCTTCGGGAAATGAGCACCGGAGACACTACGGCGGTCAACGCGACATATGTCGTTGGATGCGATGGCGGCAACAGTTTCGTCAGGCGCACCCTCGAAATAGGTTTCGAAGACCTTCTCTTCGACCAGCCATGGCTCGTCATTGATGTCGTTCTGGGGGAAGAAAGCGTGGATCTTCCCCAAACGAATGTCCAGTTCTGCAATCCGGCCAGACCTCACACCTTCGTGGTTTTACCGGGGAATTTGCGTCGTTGGGAATTCATGATGCTACCCGGGGAGACCGCTGAGGAGATCAACCAACCGGAGCGTATCTGGGAGTTGCTTTCCCCCTGGATAAAGCCCGGTCAGGCCGAAATCTGGCGCTCGGCGACATACCGGTTCCACGCCCTGGTGGCGGAATCCTGGCGCAAGGGCAACGTGTTCCTCGCGGGCGACGCCTGCCACATGACGCCGCCCTTTCTCGCGCAGGGAATGGTCCAGGGCATCAAGGACACGTCGAACCTCGCCTGGAAGATCGCGCGCGTGCTCCAGGGCGGTCCCGCAACATTGCTCGATACATATGAGCAGGAGCGCAGGCCGCTGGTCCGCAAGGTCATTTCGATCACGAAAAACCTGGGCGAAGTCATATGCGAAATCGACGAAGAACGGGCGGAGGCAAGAAACGTCGCAATGAAAGCCTTGGTGGCCGAAGGGAAGGGCACCGTTGTGAGGCAAAGCCTCTTTCCCCCGATAACGGATGGCATCATCGGCTTCCAAGGTGATGGTCAGCCCGCACGTGGCGCCGGTGAAGCATGCCCGCAACCGCGCGTAATGGCGGACGGCAAGTCTTTTCTGCTTGACGATCTTCTCGGGCGCGACTTTGCGATCCTTGCACTTGGAATGAATTTCGGTGACACGGTTCGCAACCGAGCGCGCCGGCTCGGCACACGGCTCTTCGAGTTCGGCGGTGAGCACGGATTGCGGGAAGAGAATCATGTCTTTGAAGATTGGCTCTCGAAATGGGCTTGCAGGGCGGTGATTGTTCGCCCCGATCGTGTGGTATTTGGATGTGCCGTCGACGAGAGCGAATTGGCTGAGTTGCTTGACCAACTTGCTCGGTGGATTGAACTCCAATCATGAAGCGCTGCGCACCCACCAGGAACTTGGGCTTTAAGTAAAATCCGGCAAAGTCGCGGTCTGAAACGTGCGAACCCGCTTCGATGCTGGTTCGTCGAAGGCATTATCGATCTTCCGGGATCGTTGTCAGCGACAGAGGAGGGAATTGCAATCGGCTGGGGCCAAACAGGCACATCGATGGACACGTTGAAGCACCCGGCCGAACAACATCATGAGGCGATGACCCCGGCAAGGATGTTGCAGGCGCTTGACAAATATCCGCAATTAAAGGACCGAGTGACGCCCAGTCAGAAGCGAAGCCAATCAAGGATAGGCCGTTGCGCCATCAGGTTTGCGAGTGATCTTTCGCTCCCAGTGAATATAGTCTTCGGCCTGAAGCGCTTTCTCGTCAATTTCCAGACCCCAGCCGGGCCGCTCAGGGCGCAGCTCCATATGGCCATCGACAGGCATGTAGGGATCGGCCGCCCAAGGCGCGTGAACGTGCGGCTTGAATTCCAGCACCTTGAAATTCGGTTGCGCTGCACAGAAGTGGATGTTGACCGCGGTTGCGAGCGGCCCCATCGGATTGTGCGGCGCGACCGTCACATAGTGTGCCTCGGCGATGGCAGCGATGCGTCGCATTTCGCTGATGCCACCGACCACGCAGATATCCGGCTGGATGATATCGGCACCGCGCGCAGACAGCAGCGACAGGAATTCGAAGCGCGAATAGAGCGATTCACCGGTCGCCAGCGGAACGGTTACCTTCGACTTCAACTCCGCCCAGGCCGGGATGTGTTCCGGCCGGATCGGCTCCTCGTAGAACAACGGATCGTTCGGCGCGATGGCGGCGGCGAGCTGGACGGCTTGGTAAGGTTCGAAGATCTTCGCATGTGCGTCGAAGGCATAGTCGAAATGCGATGGCGTGATCTCGCGGATCTTGCCGAACCAGTTGCCAGTCTCCTTGACAAGTTCGCCCCAGCGGCCGGTATGAAGATCTCGCCGATAAGGGCTGAGCTTGAAGGCGGTGTAGCCGTATTTCTCGTTCAGTTCGAGCGATTGGTCGCGCGCGGCTTCCGGATCCGGTGCGGTATAGACGCCGCAATAGACCTTGACCCGATCACGCACATTGCCGCCGAGCAGCATATAGACGGGCAGACCGGCAGCTTTGCCGGCGATGTCCCAGAGCGCGTGATCGATCGCCGAGATTGCCGCAAGGCCGAGCGCGCCCGGCGGAAAGCGGCATTGCTGGTTGAGCTTGAGTACGAGGAATTCGACACGGCGCGGGTCCTCGCCCTCGATCTGATGAAAGAGGTAGTCGAAGAGTGGCGGCAGCGCCCAGTCGGGGCCGTGATTGTAGCATTCACCCCAACCGCAAATGCCTTCGCTGGTTTCGATTTTCAGAAGCAGGCGCGGCCGGTCGTCGACGCGCTGCATGTAGGTCTTGAAGCCTGTGATATGCATGGGATTCTTCCTTAAGCCGCGCGGCTCTTTTCGGCGACATTGTCGACAATCGCACGCAGATCGGCGCGTTCGGCGTCGGTCAGGCTTTCAACGCCGGGCACGCGCACGGGGCCGACATCGGTTCCAAGCATGCCGAGCGCTTCCTTGACGACAGTGACATTGGCGCCATTCAGGTATTTGGTGCGCAGTGCCTCGAAGCCCGCGATGTCATCGATAAGCGCGCGGGCCGCAGCGTAATCACCCTTTTCCAGAGCCTGATGGATGGCGTGAGAGCGTTCCGGGAAAACATTGACGAGACCGGAAGTGAAGCCGCGAGCGCCCATGGCATAGAAGGCCGGCGCCCAGCCCTCGGCAAGACCACACACCCAGATCGCTGGCGCATCCCTGGTTGCGCGGATCACCTCTCCGAGCAGCATCAGGTTGCCGGAGGCAAACTTGATGCCGGCGATATTGGGATGCAGCGCAAGCTTGCGGAAGTCGGCCACCGAGAAGGTGTCGCTGCGTACATAGGCGATCACAGGAACGGTGCTGGCTTCCGCGAGCTCCAGGAAATACCTTGCCTGGAAGCTGGGGCCGGCAAACGGATCCATCGGGTGATGCCCCATGATCGCATCGGCGCCTTCGGCTATGGCATCACGGGCGAGCGCCTTGGCTTCCGTCAGCGAGCGGCCGACGGCTGCGCTGACCAGCGCCTTGCCGGCGGCGGCCTTGATCGTCGCGGCATGGACGGCGCGCACTTCGTCCATGGTCAAGGTAAAGAACTCGCCGGTATTGCCGGCAGCCATCAGATTGTGAACCCGCGCATTGGCGAGGCGGGTGATCAGAGCCGAGAGCTTTGCGGTATCGACGCTGCCATCCGCTCTGTAAGGGGTCACAGGCACGCCCGATATGCCCGTCAGGGCCTTGCGGATCTTTTCCATTGCCTCGGTCACGTCAGACATCCTCTTTCTTCTTGAACACGATGTTGAGGTAAGTTTCGCCGGAACGGACGACGTGGTCGCGCATCACGCGTTCGGCCTTGTCGCTGTCGTTGGATATGATGGCGGCGGCGATCGCGGAATGCTCGGCCAGCGCCTTGCCGCGTTCGAGTGGATCGGAATGGATGACGCGGCGGATGCTGCCGTCGTAAAACTGCTGCCGCTCAATCATCCGCGAGAGATATTGGCACCGCGAAGCGATGTGAATCTGCTCGTGGAATGTCTCGTTCAGCGAAATCAGATCGTCGGCCACGCCGTCTTCCGTCGCCTTGCGCATCAGAGCGACGATGTCTTCCAGCTTGCCGGCCTCGGCCTTTTCGATGCGCTTGGCGGCCAGGTGCGCGATCATCGATTCCAATGCGGCGCGCGCCAAAATCATCTCCTCGGCCCAGCCCGCATTGAAACGGATAAGCACGCCGCGGCGTGGCAAGGTCTCCACCAGCCCCTCCGTTTCGAGCTGGCGCAAGGCTTCCTTGATTGGCGTGGTGCTGACGCCAAGCTGCTCGGCAAGCTGACGTTCGTTAACGCGCTCGTCCGGCGCAAAGCGACCGGAAAGGATCGCCGTTCGCAGCGCCTTGTGCACATGGTCGCGCAGGGTCGTCAAAAACCGCGGGTCAATCTTGTCGATGCGGTCTGCGCTAGGCTCTGTCGATGCCTCTTTTTGCATGTCCCGAAAATTCCCCCGTTGACGGCAAAATCGTTTTGTGAGATCTGATATACCAGATTTCAGATTAATGTCGACATGAAAATTGGCGCTAGGGGCGAGGTCCGGCGCACCAGGGAGGAGAAAACAACTATGAAAAGACGCAGTTTTCTGATGGCGTCGGCAATGGTGGCATCGATGCTTGCCCTGCCGATCGCTGCGCCGGCGGCAACGCCCAGGGACCAGCTGGTGATTGCCATCAACATGTCTTCGATGCGCGGCCTGGATCCCAATGAGCTGAACCAGTTGGAATCGGCCGAAATCGTCGCCAACCTCTATGAGAGGCTGATCGTCCTTTCCGCCGAGGACATCACCAAGCCACTGCCGGGCATCGCCGAAAGCTGGGCGGTGTCGGATGACGGCAAGACCTTCACGTTCAAGATCCGTTCGGGCGTCACATTCCATTCCGGCAACAAGCTGACAGCGAAGGATGTCGAGTGGTCGCTGCGCCGTCTGGTGAAGCTCGGCCTCGCGCCGTCTGTCGACCTTCGCCAGTGGGGCATCACCGCCAAGAATGCAGATGATCTGATCAAGGCGACGGACGATGTGACCGTCGTGCTGCAGACGCCCGAGGTCTGGAATCCGAACCTGATTCTCTTCTCGCTTGCGAGCTTCTCGACCTCGATCCTCGACAGCAAGCTTCTCGCCGAAAATGAAAAGAGCGGGGATATGGGCCGCGAATACCTGCAGACCAATGATGCCGGATCCGGCCCCTATTCGCTCAGGACCTGGCGCGTCAACGACCTGCTGATTGCGGACGCCTTCAAGGATTACTGGCAGGGCGCGCCAAAGATGCGCCGCGTCATCCTTCGCCATATGCCCGAGTCTTCCAGCCAGCGTCTTCAGCTGGAGGCTGGCGACGTCGACGTCGCGACGCGTCTTTCCTCCACCGACCTTACGGCAGTCGAAGCGGGCGGCAAGGCCGATATCCAGAAGACGCCGGGCTTCGGCTTCTACTATCTGGCGCTCAACCAGAAGGACGAGATCCTCTCCAATCCCAAGGTTCGCGAGGCCTTCCGCTATCTCATCGACTATGACGGTCTCGCCAATACCGTCATGAAATATTACGGCATCAAGCAGCAGACGATCATTCCAGCCGGCCTGCCGGGCGCAAACGACGTCACCCCTTACAGGCTCGACATTGATAAGGCCAAGCAGCTTTTGGCCGAGGCGGGCTATCCCGACGGTTTTTCGAAAGTCTACTTCTGTCAACCAGGAACGCCGGAGTCGGAGGTCGCCACCTCACTGCAGGCGAACGCAGCAAGGGCCGGCGTGAAACTGGATCTGCAAGTCGGTGATCACATTGGAAAATTCCGCGTTCGGGAATTCACAATCTTCTCCTCGCGCACCGGCGAGCGTCTTCCCGATCCGCACGCAGTGCTGCACTCCTACGCGACCAACGCCAACAACGCCGATGATGCGAACCTGACCGGTCTGATGGCATGGCGTGCCGCCTGGGAAGCTCCAAAAGACATTCAGGACATGGTCACCGCGGCCGCACACGAGACCGACCAGCAGAAGCGGGTCGACCTCTATGCGAAGATCAACAAGGCCTATCTGGAGTCGTCCCCGCCGCTCATCACGTCGTTTCTGCGCACCGACCCGAAGGCGGTTCGTAAGGAAGTCAAAGGCTATCTCGGCCACTCAACATGGCTCACGCGCTGGGACACTGTTTCCAAGGGCGAGTGACCTCCTCCAAGGGAGAATGACGTGAGCATCTCACAAACATCCGGGGCCGCATCAAGCGGCGCAGCAGCTGCGCTCGACGCGGTGAAGAAGGTGGCGACGTCCTTCAGCGTCATCCTGACGACGCTTCTCGGCCTGCTGATCATCACCTTCGTCGTCGGCCGCATGGTGCCGGCGGATCCTGTAATCGCCGTCATCGGCGATCAGGCCGATCACGAGACCTATGAGCGCGTCTACAAGGAGATGGGGCTCGATCAGCCGCTTTATGTGCAGTTCGCCACCTATCTCGGCAATGTTGCGCATTTGGATTTCGGGCAGTCGCATGTGACGAAGAACCCCGTCGCCAGCGATCTCGCCCGCGTCTTTCCGGCGACGCTGGAGCTCGCCACGCTGGCGACGATCATTGGCGCCGGCCTCGGTATTCCTCTCGGCGTCATATCCGCAGTTCGAAAGGGCACATGGGTCGATCATCTCGCCCGCATCGTTGGCCTTCTCGGCCATTCGACGCCGATCTTCTGGCTGGGCACGATCGTCATTCTCGTCTTCTACGCCAAGTTTGGCCTCATTCCCGGCAGCGGTCGTCTCGATGTCTATAACGAAGGATTGGTCGAAGGACCGACGAACTCCATCCTCGTCGACGCGGTCCTTGCCGGCGAGTGGGAGGTCTTCTGGGACGCGCTGCTGCATGTCGCAGCTCCCGCACTGATCCTCGGCTATGCCGCCATGGCCTATCTCAGCCGCATGAGCCGCAGCTTCATGCTCGAGCAGCTACGCCAGGAATATGTACTGACCGCCAAGGCCAAGGGCCTCGGGCAGCGGGCGATCGTCTGGCGCCACGCCTTTCGCAACATCCGGGTGCAGCTCCTGACGATCGTGGCGCTGGCCTACTGCGGCCTCCTCGACGGCACGGTGTTGATCGAGACGGTTTTCGCATGGCCGGGTCTTGGCCAATACCTCACCTCGGCGCTGTTCTTCGCCGATATGAACGCGGTGCTCGGCAGCGTGCTCCTCATCGGCATCATCTCGATTGCCATCAACCTTCTGTCGGACCTGACATATCGGTTCCTCGATCCGCGTACCCGGTGACAAGATGGCGACACGTTATTTCAACGATCTGCACAATTGGCTGATCAGCGAGGAGTTTTCCTCGACGCATCAGGCGCGTCTCCACAAGGCCTATGTCCTGTGGCTGAACCTGATCGCCAATCCATTGGCCTTCGCAGGCTTCCTCGTCGTGCTGGCGCTGGTCCTGATTGCGATCTTCGCACCGTTGCTCGCCAACCACGATCCGATCCTGCAGGATCTCACCATGGCGCTGAAGTCGCCGTCGTTGGTGAATTGGTTCGGCACCGACGAATTCGGCCGAGACGTCTATTCACGCCTCATCTACGGCGCCCGCACGACGCTCTACATCAGCATCCTGGTCACGATCATCGTTGCGCCGATCGGCTTTGCCATCGGTGCGACCGCTGGCTATCTCGGTGGCTGGGTTGATGTCGTGCTGATGCGCATTACCGATATTTTCCTGTCGTTCCCGAGTCTGGTACTGGCGCTCGCTTTTTCCGCCGCCCTCGGTCCGGGCATCGAGAATGCGGTCATCGCCATTGCGCTTACCGTCTGGCCGCCGATCGCGCGGCTGGCCCGCGCCGAAACGCTGACTTTCCGCGCTGCCGATTTTGTCGTCGCCGCCGAGTTGCAGGGGGCGGGAATGGGACGAATTCTGTTTCGCCATATCGTGCCGCTTTGCGCGCCGTCAATCATCATTCGCCTGACGCTCAACATGTCGAGCGTCATCCTGACGGCGGCCGGCCTCGGCTTCCTCGGGCTCGGCGCGCAGCCACCGATGCCCGAATGGGGTGCCATGGCTGCCTCCGGCCGGCAATATCTCCTCGATGCGTGGTGGCTGACGACGGTTCCCGGCATCGCCATTCTTCTGGTCAGTCTCGCCTTCAACCTGCTCGGCGACGGACTGCGCGACATCATGGATCCCCGCAATGCCTGAACAGTCAAAACCGATCCTTTCGGTCAAGAACATGTCGGTGCAGTTTCCGACGCTGTCCGGCGTGGTCAACGCCGTCAAGAATGTCAGCTTCGATGTCGGCCGCGAAAAAGTGGGCATCATCGGTGAATCGGGCTCAGGCAAAAGCACGACGGGACGCGCGATCATGCGGCTGCAGCCGGACACCGCCAGCGTCGTTGCCGATGAGATGCGCTTCGAAGATGTCGATCTCCTGGCTGCCAGCGAGGCCGATATGCGCGCGATCCGTGGCAGCCGGATTGCGATGATCCTGCAGGATCCGAAGTATTCGCTGAACCCGGTGATGACCGTTGGCGAGCAGATCGCCGAGACCGTCATCCTGCATGAGCGGCTTGGAAAGAAGGCGGCGCGAGAGCGCACGCTCGCTATGCTGGAGAGAGTGAATATTCGTGATCCGCAGCGCGTCTTCAATCTGTACCCGCACGAAGTTTCCGGCGGCATGGGCCAGCGCATCATGATCTCCATGATGCTGATTTCTTCACCGTCGCTGATCATCGCGGACGAGCCGACTTCGGCACTCGATGTGACTGTTCGCCAACAGGTACTGTCAATCCTTGATGACTTGATCACCGAGCGCAACATCGGCTTGATCTTCATCTCCCACGATCTCAACCTCGTGAAGAGCTTCTGCGACCGTGTCATCATCATGTATGCGGGCCGGATCGTGGAGACGCTCGAAGCCGCGAAGCTTGATGAGGCCACGCATCCCTATACCCGTGGCCTTCTGGAGGCGTTGCCGAGCCTTGATCAACCGCGAGATCGTCTGGAAGTATTGAAACGTCAGGCAAGCTGGGCGGAGGCGTGACATGTCCATCATATCGGTAAACGACCTCGCCGTTTCCTTTGGCAGCGGCAATGCCTTCAAGCAGGTCGTCAAGAACGTCTCCTTCGAGGTCGCATTTGGCGAGACGTTCGGCCTGGTTGGCGAAAGCGGCTGTGGCAAGTCGACGGTGCTCGGCGCGCTTGCCGGCCGCATCAAGGGTTGGAGCGGCTCTGTTTCGATCGACGGCGAGGTGGTTGGCGCGAAGCGGTCCCGTGCGCAGCTCGCCAAGCAGCAGATGGTATTTCAGGACCCTTTCGGCTCCCTGCATCCACGTCATACTATCGGGCGCACGCTGTTGGAGCCTCTTGAAATCCATGGCCTCGATAATCGGCAGGAACGCGTCGAGCAGGTTCTGCGCGATGTCGGTCTGCCGCTCGGGTTCAGGCATCGTTTTCCGCACCAGCTATCCGGGGGACAGCGACAGCGCGTCGCCATTGCGAGAGCACTGATCCTGAAACCGCGCATCTTGCTGCTCGACGAGCCGACCTCGGCGCTCGACGTCTCGATCCAGGCCGAAATCCTGAACCTGCTGAAGGATCTCCGCGAACGTGAGAAGCTCACCTATATCCTCGTCAGCCACGATATGGCAGTCATCGCGCATCTCTGTAATCGCGTCGCCGTGATGAAGGACGGCATTTTCGTGGAGATTACGACGCAGGATCAGCTGCTGTCGAACAACATCCGCCACCCCTATACGCAGATGCTACTCGATGGGAGCCGCGGATATATTGCTCCAATCCGCACACGCGGTGTCGAGCCGCATGTCGCCGCGAGCGGGACCTAGGATCTTCACGTACGTCACCCATGCAGGTTTGAAGCCGAGGTTTCTCTGCGAGCGCGGGCGTCAAGTCGCAGGGTCGGCCGGTAGGCGTTTCTTTCGGTTTTAGTCGGTTTGTGTTTTCATTGCGTTTCGCTCTTCAGTGGATTGACTGCGGGTTCATATCCAAGAGCAGCAAACGGCTGAATCCACTATGAGAAAAGCCGTTCTCTGCAAACTGCCTTTACGAGCTCCTGCAATACCCTCACGCGCTCAACCAGCCAGGCGAGCTCCTCGCTGGTGATTGTGTATTTCGATGAATATCGCGCCTCGACATAGGCCCGCGACAAGAGCTCGAAGCAGCGCCGTGAAAACCGGCTGTCACGCGGCCACGCATCGACCAGCCGATTATCCACCCCTTCGGCCTGGGAGCGCAGGACCTTTATCCGGTGAGATTTGGGGCTGTAGAGGGTCAACGTAAGTAGCACGCAGTGGTAAAGTCGTTCGGTCGCTTGATGAAGGTCGAATGCCGCTTCTAGGTGAAGGTTTCGCTCTAGCGCGGTGTCAGCAATATCGAGTCTGTGGCTTGCAGACGGAAACCAGCGTTCAAAATGCTGCCTCGCTTCCGCACTTGCATCCTCTACCGTTAGTGGCTTCGGCTGTGCCAGCGGATGGCCGGGCTCCTCGTAGAGGGGAATGCCGTCTCTGGCGATGTCGACGAAGAAGGGGCGACCGCGGGAGAGCTGGTCGTTGACATCGGCCAGCGTGTGGACGATCGGCACGACCGGGGTTTCGATGCGATGGGCGATCTGCTCCGTCAACAGCCGCTCCTCGATGTTCTCCCAGAGCTCCTGCTCCTCGGCAAAGGACTTGCTGTTGACGACGATCAACAGATCGTAGTCGGAGCGATAGCCGCTCAGGTGATCCTCGACCCAGTCGCCGCGGCCATACGAACCATACAGAATGACCTTCAGGACCCTGCCGGCATGGCGCTTGGCCGACAGCTTGCTGGCCTGGAAGCCTTCGACCTCGGCAAACAGGATCTGAAGGATGCGCGCCAGTTCGCGCCGCTTCCTGTCCGGCAGATGTTCGATATGGTCGGTCAGGGTCAAAGCCGCGTCAAAGCCTTCGGTCAGAATCGCATCCATCGTAGCGGTTCCATGGTGATTGCACACCAAATCCTTTTACGGGATTTTGTCCGTCCGCACAATTCAAGGATGTGCTCACGGCACGATACCTTCGTATTGCGCCTCTTGGCGGCGTCGCTCTCGACGGATGCAGGTAATGAGGCTATTGGCGAGGACAAAGCCACGACGCGTCTTGCCAGCGTCACCTCACTCGCTAAGCTCAAGGTTCTGACCATATGAAAAAGCCGCAACGAAGCTTCGTTGTCGAATTGAAATCCGGCCGTCGGCGGCAGACGTCGAAACCGGTCTCGATCTGGGGTAGTCTGGATCTCAAGGCCGTTTCGGCTGCGGTCAGCGCTGAGGCAGGCAACGACAAGCGATCGGGGCTTGACGATCTGTCGGCGCTGACTCCCTAGGGAAATTTGTAAAATACGTTACCTTTGATCCAGGCCAATTTGCCGTCATCCGCTGTTTCCCAAGCTATTTTGGCATTCATCGGGTACGGACAACCTTCTTGATGAAACTGAGCTTGACGGACCCTCGGAGCACGCTCACCACAAGGCGAAGAAATCAGGAATCCCTCTGCCAGCAGGTATCGTTCCAATGCCGCCGCGTCACTACCTGGCGGAAACTGCGCTCGCATTCGTCGTGTAAGTTCCGGCGAAACGGCTTCATTTTCGCTCCTATAGTGACGGGAGGAACGGTCATTGGGAGGGGGGCACCCGTTGGTCCACCATAAGCCTTCCGAAGCCGTCAAATCGCGCAGCACCAGAGGCATGGGAGGATAGCACTCCCAGCATCCGGGAAGGAAACCGCAAACGACGACCAGTACTGCCTTACGGAAATGAAAAGTCATCCTGTGCCTACGCCAATTAGTTATCATCGAATGGCACAGCCCAAGAGACCCCTTCGAGCGCGATCCGTAGCTTTGCCGCTGTCACCCGCGAGCGCCTGACGCGTGTCTGGGGTTTCTGTGTGGCATACTGTAACCCGCTCATTGCACAGTCGCGATATTCGGAGCGTCCTGGCCTTCGCCTTGTCCAAGGAACTGGATCAGCGCCGATAACAGCTCTTCGGCGGCGACGCGGTCGAGTTTTAACGCGACTGCTCCGTGTTCCTCGGACCAGAGATCAACAACACCAATCAGCGGGTTTTTCGATATCACCCCGATATCGTCGCTATGGTATTCGGTCTCGATGATGCCTAGTTCGTCGTCGTCCATTTGAGTTCCTGTCACAGGTTCATTGCTGAAACGGCATCACTCAACTTTGAATTACAGTGCCTGGCAAGTGGATCGAGGTTACGCCCTATGGCGGGACTGAAGCGTTTATTTGCGCGTTGCAGTTTGTTGCGTATGACGTTTTATGACAGAGGTTGTCATAACAAAAGTTCAAACAGGGAGGCGAAGACGTTGTCCCCAGGCGAGCAGCAAGAAGATTGTGCGGGCCTCGCTTCTTGCGCTTACAGATCCTCATGTAAAGGATCCGAATATCTTGAACACCATTTACGCGCTCGCGATAAAGCACCGAATGGATGAGGTCGGCGCCGCGTACGATCCCGACGATCAGGAGAACCCTGCCGAGAAAACCCCAGTCCTCCGCAAGCTGAAGAAGAAGGCGGAATCTTCCGCTTTGGCATCCCTCCAGGCGCATCCGACGTGAACGGGAGGGAGGAAATCTGACAACAAAAAAAGACCGGGCAAACCGACCTTCCGTGATCACCCGCGCCGGTGCCAGTACATCCGTGGTCAGGAGCGAGAGGGACCGCCTGAACCCAATATAGGGGCCGACCGTGACCGTGGTAAGTCGGACGTAGCGCCGTCTATCACCTTCCTCACCTTCTGCGCCAACTCTTCCAGCGTCGCCATCACCCGGTTCACCTGCGACAGGGTGGCGGTCATTTCCGGACCGTATCTTGTGACGAGATATTCCCTGTTGGAGGACAGCGTCGCCAGGTGTTCGGCCGTTCGTTTGCGCAAGATCAAGCCGGCACCGGTCGCCCTTTGCGATTTTTTGCCAATGTCGTGTTGAAGGTCGCGAATCTTCTTGGGGTCATGCCCTCCTTTGGCGAGCAGAAACGCATTCAGATAAAGCTCGATCGAGTGGAGAGCCAGAAGCCGGCGCGGGGTATGCGACAGCGGTTTGCCCCGAGGAGAGCATTCCCCAAGCAAAACCGCACCCCTTCGGTAGTGCGACGCCAGGGCCAGAATATCGTGAACGCTTGCTGTATCCCCGGGGTATGCTGCATCCAAGACAAGAACCTCCTCTTGGTTCCAACGTATTGGTGCAGGTTGGCAGGTTGCATTTAGGAGTCAATATCACCCAAAGGTGTTAGGCTGGGCTCTTCCGAAGCCTTACGCCGGCACCGCCATCAACCATCTCGCCGTCCGCTCGGAAAATGACGCCAACAGCTTCCAGCGCCGTCAAGGAAGATTGACCGGGAGCCCGCGCATTAATGACCAAGTGAGCGGCGTGGCCAAAATCGATGCTCCAGCCATACACGAGGTGCCGCTCCACTGGCGCTTCCGCGAAGCCGTCGGCAACATTCTCGCGGCCATGAACCTTTGTTCCTGCGAGGCGGCCAGGTGAGGGCGACCGTGTTCAGCTAATCCCCTGACTGCTCCTCCGCCGGTCTGCCGGTGTTTGGTTGGCCTGTCTGCCGTTGACCATCTCTTTTGCCGCTCGCGC
Organism: Rhizobium sp. YTU87027; assembly: GCF_050644135.1. Lineage (NCBI taxonomy): Bacteria > Pseudomonadati > Pseudomonadota > Alphaproteobacteria > Hyphomicrobiales > Rhizobiaceae > Rhizobium > Rhizobium sp. YTU87027. The sequence goes on from NZ_CP098443.1 coordinate 291,590, forward strand.
CTCGCGACCTGCCCCGGCTTTTGGTCCTGCCGGGCCCACGCTGCCCCGCAACGGCTTCGCCGTCCTCCACTTTCGTTGTGGCCCTATCGGGTGCGGGCCAGCGCTTAAAGCCCGGCATTCGGACCGCCGTAGCAGGTCGCGATGGTCGCGACCTCAAACGGAGGTTCAAACATGACGAGGCAGCCCACAAAGCAACGATCCGATCTCTACAGCCGCATCACCGACAAGATCGTCGCCGAGCTCGAACAGGGCGTGCGACCCTGGATGCAGCCCTGGAACACGACACAGGCAAGCGACGGCATCACCCGGCCGCTGTCTTCAGCCAGGCGGCCAGCTTGTCTGCAAAAGGATCAAGCTTGGGACATCATTGAGCGACAGAAGGTCGTCCGACTGCTGGTCAAGGAAGTGTTGGTCGACAACGATACCATCACGATCCGGCATTCGATCCCGTCACATCCCAAAATCCCGCCCAGCGGCAGCGCGCCGCACTCAAATGGCACATTCCGGACGGATGACAAAAGTTACCTTTTGCGTTCAGGGAGTGATTTCGCCGCTCCTTGGCAATATCTACCTGCACTACGTTCTCGACCTGTGGGCCAAGCGCTGGCGACAGCGCGAGAACACCGGCGACATGATCATCGTGCGCTATGCGGACGATGTGGTGGTCGGCTTCGAGCGAGAGGAGGACGCCCGTCGTTTCCTCGATGCGATGCGTGCGAGGCTTGAGGAGTTCATGCTGACGCTCCATCCGGTCAAGACCCGCCTGATTGAGTTTGGTCGCTTTGCGGCGGTCAATCGCAAGCGGCGCGGGCTCGGAAAACCGGAGACCTTTACCTTCCTGGGGTTCACACTCATCTGCGGACGATCCCGTCGCGGCCTCTTCCAGCTTCAACGGAAGACCCGCGGGGATCGGATGCGGGCGAAGCTCCAGGAGATCAAGGAGGAGCTACGACGTCGATGGCACCAGTCGATCCCTGAACAAGGGAGATGGCTGAGGCAGGTGGTGACCGGGCATTTTGCCTACTTTGCAGTCCCCACCAACAGTCGCGCAATCTCGGCATTCCACCACCATGTGGTGAACCTCTGGCGGCGGGCGCTCGAGCGCCGCAGCCAGAAAGACCGAACCACATGGACAAGGATCGCTCTGATCTCGGGCGACTGGCTTCCCAAACCGCGTACTCTTCATCCCTGGCCAAGCGTCCGCTTCGCCGTCACTCACCCGAGGTAGGAGCCGAGTGCGGGAATCCAGTTCGACTTACGCAGCCCATTGAATCGAAAGCGCTTCACCGGCAGTTCGATGCTTTGCCTGTCTTCTGAGTTTGTCATTTTCCTATTCCATCCCGGCTGCTTTTGTCGGGTTTGGCACAGGCATGCTAAATGTGAGTAGACTTTGTGAAAACGCTTCGAAAAGGAACCGGGTGGTGCTTGCCGATCGCGCCTCCAGCTACAATAAGCGCCAGCGGTTCGAATCCTATCAAGACCCACATGAATTTGACGGCGCAAAAAAGGATCGTGTCAAACGTATTTCGAGATGCAGGTCGGGGCTCTCCTTGATCTCTATCGCCGCTCACGCGAGCTAGGCCCCACTTGGATCTGCCTCAACACGGTTCAGACACGGCCCCAGTTCGGGCGCTCTTTCCCAGGATAGCCTGACCCTCGCGCTCCAGCAGCCGGGCGATCTCATTTTCCCAGGCTTCGGCGCGACCCTCTTGATTGCTGGCGTTCACTTCTATGATCGCGTTCATGTACCTATCGTTCTATCAAGGCGGGTCGCGACCATCGCACCGGCTGACAAGACCTTGACGTCTGCGCCAAGCTTGTAGCTTGACCGGACCGCTTGTCATCAAATCGAAAGCCGCGCCAATGGTATCATTGGCTCGGCCTTACATAGTTCGCGGCAAGAATGCGGGTTGGCTCCGCATAGCCATGCTGGAAAGATTTTATCTAAAGCCCTAGATCATCGGCGGGGTGACGGCACAAGCGACGACCGCGACGGTCTTGCCGACGTTCTTCAAGCGGTATGGCTGCGGCCCGAAGATCTGAAAGCCTCCGCCGGCTTCAATACGGCTGACGCCTTCTTCCGTCTCCAACTCCACTGTGCCTTCGAGAATACAGGCAGCGGTCTCGCCGTCATGTTTGATCGCGACCTTTCCCGTATCGGTTCCGGGCGAGTAATGCTCGACGAACATCTGGAGCTTCTTGTCGCGGCGCTCTCCGCCAAGCACTCGCATGTCAACCTTGCCCCGTGAAACGACGGCCAGATCCTGCGCCTCGTACACCATCACGTTTTGCTTAGAGGCAGGCAGCGCAAAGAAGTCCGCGATGGAAATCGGGATGGCGTTCAGGATCCGGTGTAGGGAAGCGAGCGAGGGTGCATGCGACTCCGCCTCGATGAGCGAAACCGTTGAGTTCGTCACTCCGGCACGCTTCGCCAACTCTCTTTGTGAGAGCCCGGCCTGCTCGCGGACGACTTTAAGCCTGGCGCCTACCGCGAGATCGGTCGCATCGCTCTTCGCACGCGGTTTTCCGACGATCGTTTCCTCGCCGCCAACCTGCACGTCGTTGTCCTCGTATCCCTTCACGTCTTTCTCCATCTGTCCGAACCCGGCGAATCTATATGTCGAGGGTCTACCGAACAATAGCGATGTGTTTAAAAAAATGAACGGAAGGCATTCTGGAAACAGTGGGACCCCTTACTCGAGAGACTTGACGATATCGGAAGGAGTCGGCCGTTTCCGGCCCCTTCTTGAGCAATCACGCTGATACAACTCCTGCTTGGTAGTGTTTGAAGTGTCGCACGATCAGTCGTCGAGACAGAAAGAAAACATGCTGTAGTGTTTAAAAAAACATATTGCGTGTACCGAAATATTCAACTACGCATTTGGACAACAGAAAACAAAGGGAACATCAGATGAGTGCTTTCAAGTGCAAATCGCGCTGTCGGCGGATCGTCATCCTCGTTCACCGAAACCCGTCCTAATCGACCGATGCCTCAATGAGGCCGACGTGAACGACAGCCCGCTAGAACTACAAGATCTACCCTTCAATGCTCAGACCTACTGACGACAGTTCCGATAGTTCTCAACAAGAAGGACTGGTCGCAGGAGTGCCGTATCCGCCGACCTCTCGACAGGAGGTCACAAACTTCAGTCGAACTTACTGTATTTCAGGAAGGAACGCCTCAATGAGAATGACCCGAAGCATGTTCGTAAAACTTATGACTGCCGCCGCGGTTAGCGTAGCCATACCGAGTGTAGCATTCTCCGAATCCGCCAAGAAATATGTGTTCGTGACGGGCGGCGATTTTGCCCCCTATGACATGACCAACCCAGACGGCACGTTCTACGGCTTTGAGATCGATCTTCTCAAGGAATTGGCGAAGCGCGGCAAGTTCGACTACGAACTGCGGCAGATGGCCTGGGACGGCATGATGCAAAGCCTCATGGACGGTAAGTTCGACGCCATCATCTACAGTGTCACAATCACGGATGAGCGTCTCAAGGTGGTCGACTTCTCGCTTCCCTACACGTCAGAGGCCTCGTCGTTCGCCGTCGAGAAAGACGGAGGGATCTCGATCCCCACCAGCGACGCCAAGATCAATATCGGTGAGGAGGCCGGCAAATCCTTCATCGAAACGAAGGTGGTCCCGGCGCTCAAGGGCAAGACCGTCGGCGCGGAGGCCGGAAGCACCCAGTTGAACTTCGTAAAGCAGTTCCTGGAACAAAATGGCGTGGAAATTCGTCAGTACGTCGGTCTTCCGCAAGCATATCAGGACCTGGCCAGCGGTCGCCTGGATGCCGTGGTGGCTGCGGACACAAGCCTCGCTGACTTCGTCGACAAGAACAAGGACACCGCTGAAGTAACCGGTCCTGGATACGTCGGCGGTACTTTGGGTCTCGGCCCCGGTATCGTCGTTCGAAAAGGAGACACCGCGCTTCTCGGCCCGATCAACGAAGGGCTGAAGCAGATGACCGCAGACGGCAGTCTTTCCGAGCTCACGAAGAAGTGGTTCGGTCGCGATCTGTCCCCCACGCGCTGAGTTCGTCATGATTGAGAAATTGTCCCTTGTGGGCTTTGGAGCTGGAGGATGGGGGTCGCTCCTCCTCCAGGCCGGATTAATGACCCTCGCGGTCTCGACGGTCGCCTTCCTTGTCGGTCTTCTCGTTGGAACCCTTGTTGCTTGGGCAAGGGTTTCTGGTTCGGGGCCTGTGAGAGCACTGGCCTCGGCCTACGTGAGTGTCTTCCGTGGCGTTCCGGACATTCTGGTGATCTACCTTTTCTTTTTCGGCGGACGTCAGTTCCTGACAGCGATTGGAACGGCGGTCGGAATTCCTGGACCGTTCGAAGTGAGCGGGTTCGTAGCAGGCGCGCTAGCTGTCGGTTTGATCTCTTCGGCAAGTCAGTCTGAGGTCCTGCGGGGCGCCTATCAGGCTGTTCCGAAGGGGACAATCGAGGCCGGGTCAGTTGTTGGAATGACACGGTTGACGCTGTTTCGAAGGGTGATCGTGCCCCAGGCTCTCGTCACTGCAATTCCCGGTCTGGGCAACCAATGGCAAGGCGTCGTCAAGGACTCGGCAGTGGTTTCTGTCACGGGTCTAGTCGAAATCATGCGTCAGGTTGCCGTCGCATCCGGCTCCACGCGTGAGTATCTCCTGTTCGCAGGGGCAGGTGCTGCCCTTTATCTTATCATCACGACGCTCTCCGAGCAGATCACGCGTGCAGCCGAGCGGTCGGTTCGACATGGCGAGAAAGGGAAGGCCGCGTAATGAATATCGCCTTCCTATCCGACATCTTCTACAAGCTCCTGTCCGGCGTCCCGCTGACCTTGAACCTCACTATCGTCTCGTTGATCGGCGGTGGGGTTCTAGCGCTTATCCTGAATTCGATGAGGTCGACGCTCGTCGGCAATGCGATCGCTTCGGCCTACGTATTCCTGTTTCGCGGCACACCACTGCTGATTCAGATTTTTGTGATCTACTATGGGCTCAGCGCGATCCCATTTATCCGACACAGCTTTCTTTGGACCTTTCTCCGCGAGCCGTACTGGTGCGGGTTATTGGCGCTGATCCTTAACGATGCGGCGTACACGTCCGAGATTTTGCGCGGAGCGTTTCGAGCAGTTCCTTCTGGATCGTACGAAGCGGCCAAGGTCGTTGGTATGACGCCTTGGGGTACCTTCCGGCGGATCAGCTTTCCGATCGCCTTGAGGCAGGCGATGCCCGCTTATTCGAACGAGGTTGTGGCGATGCTTAAAGGTACGGCCTTGGTCTCCACGATCACGCTGATGGAGGTCACCGGAATTGCAAGCGCCGCTGTTCGAGAGACATGGCGCGCGATCGAGATTTTCGTGTGCGCGGCCCTCATCTATCTTACGCTTTCCCTTCTGGTGACCTGGCTTTTTGCCTACATCGAAGCCCGTCTTTCCCCCTGGCTGTTCCGAGAGGCATGATGAACAATACAAACGCAAAACCTGCGATCGCGATCAAAGCGCTGCGCAAATCATTCGGACCGGTCGAAGTTCTTCGGGGCATCGATCTGACAGCCAGAGACGGTGATGTCATTTCCATGATCGGTTCGAGCGGATCGGGAAAAAGCACGCTTTTGCGTTGCATACCGATGCTGGAGACGCCGAATTCGGGAGAGGTAACGGTTGGAGACGACCACATCCTGCACAATGGTCGCAAGCTGTCCAGATCGGATAATGCCACCGCACGCAGGTTACGTCGTAATCTGGGCTTCGTATTCCAAAGCTTCAATCTTTGGCCACATAGGACGGTGCTTCAAAACGTCATCGAAGCGCCCGTGCACGTTCAGGGCCGGAGCCACCGGGAGGCGACCGAGGAGGCGATCACTCTACTGGAGAAGGTTGGTCTGGCGCATAAGCGCGACGCGTGGCCTACGCACCTCTCCGGCGGTCAGCAACAGCGCGTCGCGATCGCCCGTGCACTTGCGCAGCGCCCGAAGGCCATTCTCTTCGACGAACCGACGTCCGCCTTGGATCCCGAATTGGTCGGCGACGTGCTCAAGGTCATCCGCAGTCTCGCGGAGGAGGGCAGGACGATGATCATCGTCACCCACGAGATGGGATTTGCTCGAGAAGTATCGTCTCGGGTCGTCTTCCTGCATCAGGGGCAGATCGAAGAGGATGGAACTCCGGAGAAGGTCTTTTCAAACCCCGACTCCAGCCGATGCAGAGAGTTCATCGGTAGCCACTTCCAGAGAAACAGGTAGGTTCGGCATAAGATGTCAGCGCTAGAAAACGGTTATCCATATTCGCCGCTCCGACGTGCCGCGGGACTACTGTTCCTATCGGGTGAAGTGGGCGTTGACGATGACGGTAACGCGCCGGAAGGCATCGCGGCTCAGACCCGCCTGACCATGGAGCGTATCGAGCGAACCCTTAAGGCCGAGGGTTCGGATCTTGCTCACATAGTTTCGGCCACAGTGCACCTGACAAACGCTGCGGATTTCGCTGGGTTCAACGAGGAGTACGCGCGCGCGCTGAGGGCGCCGTTTCCTGCTCGTACGACAGTGTGCGCGAGCTTGGTCGACGATGTGTTGGTTGAGATTTCCGTCATCGCCACCGAAAAGCTCTAGGCGTAGAATCTATCCCGCCGGGACAGGGCGTCCGGGCTGCAGTGCCAGAGCTTTTTCGATTGGTCGGATCCTAGGTTGGGACGCCATCATAAGCAATGGCTACATACGAGAATAGGAATTACAGGTTGGGTGACTCACTGGACTTCCAGAACTTTTCAGAGGTTCGCGCAATAGCCAAGCGGCGGCTTCCGAAAGGGATTTTTGAATACATAGACCGGGGGACTGAGGACGAGCGGGCCTTGACCTCGAACCGGGTCGGATTTGATCGTGTAAAGATCAGGCCTTCGGTATTGAAAGGCGACGCAACCCCGCGGTCGACTTCCGTCAATCTCTTTGGCGTCGAATATGTTTCGCCTATCGTCGTTACGCCGACGGCATTCGCCGGCCTAGTGCGCTATCGTGGAGAGATTGAACTCGCCCAAGCCGCTGCCGATTTCGGCATACCGTATTGTGCTGCCACGGAGGCGATTTCTTCGGTCGAAGAAATAGCGGAAGCAAGCTCGGCCCCCGTCTGGTTTCAGCTCTACATCTGGGACAAGGAAGAACTCTCTTACGAATTGATGGATCGTGCGTGGTCGAAGGGCGCGCGCACCCTGGTGCTCACCGCGGACACCGCGGTGATGCCAAAAAGAGAATTCAACCACCGGAACGGCTTCGATATTCCATTCCGTTTTTCGACCAAGAATGTATTCGACGTCGCGAGGCACCCAGGTTGGGCCCTGGGTGTGCTGGGACGTTATTTTGCGACGACGGGACTGCCGAACTTTGCGAATTATCCTCCAGAGTACAGGACGAACCTTTTGAAGCGTGGGGGAGGGCCGTCCCTCAATTTGATGCCGAACCTCAATTGGGGCCATGTGCGTCGTGTCCGCGACCACTGGAAGGGCAATCTGATCGTCAAGGGACTGCTGCGCACCGAAGACGCAATTGCAGCAAGGGATATTGGCGCCGAAGGCATAGTGGTCTCAAACCACGGCGGTCGTATGTTCGATAGCGCGGTTTCGCCGATCGAGGTGCTTCGGGAGATCGCCGAAACCGTCGGCAACGACGTAACCATTCTCGCGGACAGCTCGGTGCAGCGTGGCAGCGATGTCTTCAAGCTCATCGCGTCAGGGGCAAATGCCGTCTTGGTGGGACGCAGCATGCTGTACGGCACCGCGGCCGCCGGTCGGAAGGGTGCAATGCAGATGATGCAAATCCTTACCGACGAAATCGGCCTCACGATGGACCTGAGCGGTTGCCGGTCGGTGGCCGAAATCGAAGAGAAGATGCTCCATCGCGGCACCTACTGACGCTTGTTCACGCCCATGCAGAGCCTGTGACGTGGTGGCGGCGCCTTCTGGACGGCCGTGCATCCATTCGTGCCAAGAATTCGACCAATGAACAAGAGGGAGTGATCTCATGTCCAGTGATCAACCGAACGTCGAACTACTGAACGATATCGGTCCGCGCATCTCGGAACTGGTTTCAGATGTAGAACCTCGGCTAATCGAAATTAGGCGCGATCTGCACGCACATCCTGAACTGGGTTTCGAGACAACGCGAACCGCAAAGATCGTGGCGGATGAGTTGACAGCGTTGGGACTGCCTGTGAAGACGGGCGTCGGGCGCAGCGGAGTGGTCGCAGAAATTGCCGGCCAGCACCCAGGGCCGTGCGTGATAATCAGAGCAGACATGGACGCGCTTCCGATCGAGGAGGCGACCGGCTTGCCATTTGCATCCACGGTGGAAGGAAGCATGCACGCGTGCGGGCATGATCTTCATACGGCCTCTTTGCTTGGCGCCGCAAAAGCTCTTACGGCTCTGAGACCTCGTCTGCGCGGTAATGTGCGTCTTGTTTTCCAACCCGCTGAGGAGATTGCCGACAGTGGCGCTGCTGCAATGATCCAGGACGGCGCCGCGGAAGGTGCTGACTTCGCCATCGGATTTCACAACATGCCCGACCTTCCGGCCGGACGGGTGCAGCTAACGCGGGGGGCCAGTACTGCATCGAGCGATGAGTTCCAGGTCATTGTACGCGGCGTTTCGGGACATGCAGCACGACCGCATCTGGCGGAGGATCCGATCGTAGCCGCCGCTTACATGATCGCGCAGCTTCAGACGGTCATATCTCGCCAGGTCGATCCGTCAAACTCAGCCGTTCTCACTGTTGGGTCAATTCATGGCGGTAGGACACAGAATATCATCCCGGACGCATGCATCTTCGAAGGAACCGTAAGATGCAGAAGCCCCGAGGCAAGAGATATCGTCGAAGGCTCATTCCGAAGGATCTGTAACGGCGCCGCGCAGGCAATGAACGTCGCGGTGGATATCGACTATGTCCGTGGCGTGCCGGGTGTTATGAACGACGAGGGTCTCGTAACGCGCGCGACGGAGGCCTTTACGCACCAGTTCGGCGAGGCGCCGCTCATTGAAGTCGGTCGCGATTTCGGAGGCGAGGACTTCGCCTACTTCTCGGAGCGGATGCCTGCGATCCATATCAACATCGGGTCCAGCCAGCCCGGCCGAGCAGATCGATTGCATAACTCGGACTACCAGCCGGACGAGGCTTGCATCGCAAGGAGCGCAGAGGTCATCACAAGGATGGCCGTGGAGCTGCTTTCCTAGGGAATAAGCTGACGGCTCCACGAGCAGAGCTCGGAAAGTACACGGAATACGAGGCAGTCGTCACCCAATGGGTGAGGGCTGCCTTTCTCCTTCTGAGCTTGTCGTCCTTTCGTGCATGCAGAGACGGAGCTTTAACTGCCGATTGGACGTTGACGAATTGCATATGGAAGGTTTTCGCTACGGGAACACGGCTCGAACTAGTCCGAGCAGATAAGAGCAGCGGATGATGACGGTCGGCAAACGGATAGTCCTGCGCGCTCCGGGAGCTTGAGATGTTCGACAGAGAGCTCCAGCCAGGGTCTGTTCGTTTCTAGGGCGTCACCAAAAGTCACGACGGTGCCACCCCTGATCGAGGAAGGGTTAGACCTTTCGATCGCGAAAGGCGAGTTCCTCACGATGTCGGGCCGTCGGAATCTGGGGACCCGACCCTCGAACCTGAAGAACCTCGAAGTCTCCATTCCACCGAACAGGCAGTTCTGTGTGGAAAACAACGACAGGCTGACCTAACGGCTGCAGACTTGGTCGGCAAACTAGGGTCCAGCCGCGCTGTTGTGGCGTCCTCCCAGGGCCGCCCGGATGCCTCGACGATCGGCGCATCCGGGCGAACGGGGAAATCGAACCGTACCGGACGAAACCTTTGAACAAACTCAACTTCCAAGCAGACGGCAGGGCCACGGCGCAATCAGGGGAGCACGCTGCGGCAGCCGCAAAGTGATCGACCGCAACATGGGCGGACGACATCTGAGCCTTTTATTCTACCTTTGTCTTATCGTAGCTTTCCGCGTTAGGGTACGGGAACCACCAGAAATCCTGCGGCGCGGCGGCCGGATCGATCACCACGTACTTCGAAGACTGAAACTGCGCCAGGCCTTCGGGTCCGAGCTGCCGACCTACGCCCGAGAGCTTTCGCCCGCCGAAGGGCAGGGCGTCGTTGTCGAGGATCGGCGCATTGATCCACAGCATACCGGATTCGACTTCGCTGACCGCGCGCATCATTTCGCCCATGTCACGGGAGTAGAGGTTTGCACCAAGACCGAAATCTGAACGGTTCGCGAGCTCAAGAGCCTCATCGAAGCTCTTGACCCGGCAAATCGGCGCTACCGGACCGAAGGATTCGCCGTTCAAAATCTCCGATTCCGGGGAGACGTTCGTCAGGACCGCAGGTTCGATGAACCAACCATGGTTCAGTCCGTTCGGCCGGCCGCCACCGGTGGCGAATGTCGCGCCTTCCTGTCGAGCACGCGCAAGCAGAGCCTCGAAGCGGTCCCGTTGACGGTGGGTGGCCATTGGCCCGATATCGACGTTCTCCAGACCATTGCCAATGCGCAGCTTCCGGGTTTCCGCAACTAGGCGCTCGACGAATTCGTCGTGAATACTGTCGTGAACGTAAAAGCGTTCCGCAGATGTGCATACCTGACCGCAATTCAGGTAGGCGGCGAAGGCGGCAGCTCGCACAGCGACGTCCATCGGCGCCGAAGGCATGACGATGAATGGGTCGTTGCCTGATGCTTCGATCAGCGCCGGTTTGAAGGTGTCGGCGCATACCTTCATGATCTCCTGTGCGATCGGAACGGAGCCTGTATAGGCAACGCAATGCGTCTTTTTGCTTCGCACGAGATGCTGAGCCACGCGAGGGCCGCCGGTCACGACTTGAACCAGGCCACTCGGAAGGTCGTTGAACACCTCCGCGAACTTCAACGTCGTGATGCTCGTCTGCTCGTGCGGCTTGATGATCACTGAGTTTCCGGCAGCAAGAGCGGCCGCAAGTTCCCAGCACAGCAGGACCAGAGGGAAGTTGAATGGAAGGATGATCACGACTGTGCCAAGCGGTTCCTTGACGGAGAAATGGAACTGGCCTGGAACGGTGGTGCCTGCGATTCTGCCGACGTCGTTCCGTCCGAGCTCGGCATAATAGTCGATTGCGGTAGCACACCACGACGTCTCGTCGACGGACTCCTTGAACGGCTTACCTTCCTCACGGGTCATGAAGTACCCGTAGATCGCCTTGTCACGACGGATCTTTGCAGCCACTTCGTGCAGCATGGTGGAGCGCGTGCGGGGATCGATCGCCAGCCAAGCCTTGCGGGCTGAGTTGGCAATGTCGATGATATTCTCCACCTCTTGTTCCGTGGCGTTTGCGATTTCGCCGATCCGATCTTCGGTCGCCGGATCTATGACTGCAATGCGTTCGGTGGCGCCACTCTTTAGGTAAGCACCGTCCACATATAGCTTGCCGGAAAGGCGATCGAACTCCTGATGAAGGGACATGTTTTCTCCTAGTTGGCTCAAGCATGAAAGCCGGAGCTATGGTTCGAGCCACGAGTTACCCAAGGCTTACTGGTGGCAATTCTTCAAAGGCGGAGCGTCGAACTTCTCCTCGCTCGTTCGACGGCCCTTAGGTTTAGAGTTTTCGCGATGCTGCGCCGCAGGCTTCTTTCGTTCCGTTAGAAACTGAGGTCATCTCTTCAGCCTTGGCTAAGGTGGGCGAGAAGGCACAGCTTCGCCGTCCGACCCGACCGTGAAGGCTTCGGCAAAATTGTCCATGGTGAAAGTCGTGCGACACTCCGCGTCCGATTGAGTTCAACAGCGCGGTCGCCAGCGTCGCAACGCTATGTCAAATATTTTCAACATTCAATACGTTTTTTTTAACGGCGCGAGTTTCAGGTTTTCAGTCGGAAAAACAACGGGCTTCGAAGAATCGTCATACTCTTTACCATAAAGTGCGATCGCAGATCGCTGATCACAGTATTGACAACGTGTTTTGGATAAGCTCTGAAATTCGCCCATGCAGCGTCTAAAGCCACTGTTGGACGCACTCAAATGCGATGGGAGACGAGCCATGACCCTTACGAAAACAACCACCCAAGGCCTTTACACCGCTACGACGACACCGATGCATCCGGATGGGTCGTTGAACCTGTCGCTGATCCGCTCGCAGGTCGAGAGCCAACTTAAGGCAGGCATCTCTGGTCTCGTCGCGGTCGGCGGGACAGGTGAAGCGTCCGCCCTTTCAGCTTCCGAAAGAGTCGAGGTGGTCCGGGCCACGGTCGAGGCTGCCGCGGGCCGGGTTCCGGTTGTCGCCGGCGTCACCACGCCCGGCCTACTGGATACGCTGGCGTTGGGACGCTCCTTCCTCGACGCGGGAGCCGACGGGCTGATGGTCATTACGCCGTACGGCACCGCTCCGAGCCAGGCAGGTATCCGCGATTTCTACAAGGCGGTGGCCGACGGAGTGGGCCAAGCAGTCATGCTATACGACATCCCCTATCTGACTTTGGTGACCACGAGTCCGGATACCGTGCTCGATATCGCGAACGACGGTTCGATCTTCGCGATGAAGGCTTCGAATCCGGACCAGGCGGCGTTCACACGCCTTGTGCAACTCGTAGGAGACAAGATCGCCATCATGTCGGGCGACGAGCATCTCTTCGCGGTGCAGACTTCTCTCGGCGCCGTCGGCGGCGTCCTGGCTTCAACGAACATACTGCCCAGGACCTGGGTGCAGATCATGGAGACGGCACGCGCCGGTGATCTCAAGCTCGCGCAGCGGCACATCGCGCGCATTCACGATTTCCTCGTCAACGTCTACGCGGAGCCAAATCCCGGTCCAATGAAGGCAGCACAGGCTCTCACAGGCCTCGACGTCGGTCCTGTCCGTCTACCGAACAGGGCGCCCGAAGCGGCGCTTGTGGGCAACATGCGACAGCAACTGACCGACCTGCTCGCTTACGAGAACGCGCTCGCCGGCTAGGAGAGCGTGTCTCACTACAAGCAAGTTCAATCCCGTGCGGGAAATGAACGGGGAACATAATCAACTGGAGAAAGAGGAATGTCGCCTAAAGCTAACATTCATTCCATTTGTACTGCAGTCGCGTTCGCCGGAGCCTTTGGCTTCACTGCTCATGCCGCCGAGCCCTATTACGAGCTTCCGGCAGATTATTCTGTATGCTCCGACAACTCCTATCAGCGCGCCGTCGATAATGGTGTGAAACTCGGGGTAGCCGCCGCCATGCCGTGGTCAGGGATTGATCCGGCGACGGGCAAACCTATCGGGATCGACGTCGAAATGCATGCCGAGGTGCTTAAGCACATGGGCATCACGAAGATCACTTACGAAGCCGGTGCCTTCAATTCTCTCATCCCGTCGATGCTTTCTAAGCGCATCGACATGGTCGTTACCGACATCCATGTGACGCCGGAGCGCATGAAGACGATCGCGTTCAGCGGACCGGTATGGTGGTACGGACCGGCAGTGGTGGTGCAAGCCGGTAATCCCAAGGGCGTGAAATCCTTTGCCGATCTGTCAAAGCTGCGCGTCGGCGTGCTTCTCGGCACCGGCACCGACGAGTACCTGAAGAAGGTGGGCGTTGCCGCGACCCGCTACCAGAGCTACGCCGAAGAGTTTGCTGCGATCCAGCAGGACAAGGTGGACGTCGTTCTGGAGTACGATCTTCTAGCAGCGGAATTCAAGAAAGCCAACCCGGACGCAAAGGTCGAAGCTCTCTCAAATTTTGCGATCCCGGACGACCTCCTGAAGAACGGATACGGATACGCGCGCTTCGGCCTTCGTAAGGAAGACTGCAGTTTTCGGGCCGCATTCGACCAATCACTCGCAGAAGTGAGGGCATCGGGCGCGATGTCTGAGATCCTGAATAGGAACGGTCTTTCCGACCGGAACCTCTTCGTCTTCCCCCTGCAAACGAACTAATCCAAGGAGCGACGTCGACATCGGCCGGCGACCTCCGGCCGATGTTCGTCATCGAGACAAAAATGGAACTTTTGAACCTCGATGTAATTCGAACCTACGGGTTCGTGCTTCTGCAAGGACTCGGCAACACCGTATTGCTGACACTCATCGTGATCGTGCTCGCCGGTGTTCTGGCGATTCCATTGGCGCTGATCCGAACATCGCAGCACCTGGCAGTGCGCCTTCCATTTGAGGCGTTCGTCGAGATTATCCGCGGCACGCCGCTAATCCTGCAGTTGTTTTACGTCTATTACGTGCTACCGTCCGCCGGCTTGCAGCTCGACCCGTTCGCCGCGGCAGTGGTAGCGTTAACGATCAACTACACAGCCTTCCTGAGCGAAGTGTACAGGGGCGGCATCAAGTCCGTGCCGGACGGCCAGCGCAACGCCGGCTCTCGGCATGACGCCCAGAAAAGCCTTTATCAGGGTGATCTTGCCGCAGGCTTTCAGGATCGTGACGCCGACGCTTGGAAACTATTTCATTGCGCTCTTCAAAGACACGGCGCTGGCATCCGTGGTTACAGTGAATGAGCTCCTCTACACCGGCAATCTCGTGTCGTCGTCGACATTCCAATACTTCACTGTCTACACCGTGACGGGTATCCTCTATTTCGCTGCTGGTTTCCCGGCCGCACTGCTCGTCCGATATCTCGAGAAGCGGCAGACAAGGGCGCGGAGGCCTCGCGGCCCGGCCCGCCCGTTGAACATCGACGCGATACCAACGGGGGGAGCAGTCTGATGATCAATCTGAAGAACTTGCAGAAATGCTACGGAACGCTGTCCGTGATCAATGGCGTGTCACTGGACATTCGTAAAGGCGAAGTCGTTTGCTTGGTCGGCCCCTCCGGGAGCGGAAAGTCCACCCTGCTGAGGTGTGTCAACAACCTCGAATCCTTGACGGCTGGCGAGATCTACCTCGACGGGGAAAAGGTCTACTATGACGAGACGTCGACGGGCCTCAGGCCGCACAGTCAAGTGCGGATCGCAAAAGTTCGTGCACGCCTCGGGATGGTCTTCCAAGATTTCAACCTGTTCCCACACATGACCGCGCTTCAAAACGTCATGGAAGGTCCGGTGCAGGTCCTAGGCGTCAGCAAGCGCGAAGCCCAGGAAACTGCGCTCGCGCTTCTCAAGCGTGTCGGCCTCGCCGAAAGACATGATCATTACCCCGAAGAACTCTCGGGCGGCCAGAAGCAGCGCGTCGCCATAGCGCGAGCGCTCGCGATGAAGCCGGAGGCTATGCTTTTCGATGAACCTACATCGGCACTGGACCCGGAGCTTGTCCATGAGGTCCTCTCCGTGATGAGGGAACTGCGCAACGATGGCATGACTATGATCATCGCGACACACGAGATGAACTTCGCCCGAGAAGTCGCCGACCGGATCGTTTTTCTCGAGGGCGGAGTGGTCATCGAAGACTCGCCACCGGCAGCCTTCTTCGACGTCACCACCAGTCCTCGCAAGGAAGGCTTCCTCCGCAGCTTGAGCCGCAGGTAGCGAAAGCACTCCTGACGTCCCCATCAGGCATAACGCAGGGAACGCCATTCAGACGTCAATGTGTCCATGATCGAAAGCAAACAGGATGAAAATCGAAGACTCCGTTAAAGCGAAGCTGGTCGACATTTTAGGCGACCGGTTCAGCGTCAACCCGTCGATGATACAGCAACACGCTCGCGGAGAGGGCCATCTGCCAGAGGCCCCGCCGGACGCGGTAGGCTTCCCAATCTCTACTGCAGAAGTCAGCGCGGTGCTGAAGGTGTGCAGTGCCGCCGGAATTCCGGTCATCCCCTGGGGAGCTGGTACCTCGCTTGAGGGCAACGTATCGGCTCTCCATGGCGGGCTCTGCGTAGACCTGAGCAAAATGAATGAGATCCACGCCGTCAATGCAGCGGATCTCGACGCGACAGTCGGCCCAGGCGTCACGCGAAAGCAGCTAAATACCTATCTCCGCGACACGGGGTTGTTCTTTCCGGTCGATCCCGGCGCAGACGCCACGATCGGAGGAATGGCCGCCACACGAGCCTCTGGAACCAATGCCGTCCGCTACGGAAACATGAAGGCGAACGTCCTCGCCCTCGAAGTCGTGCTTCCCAGCGGCGACATCATCAGGACCGGCTCGCGCGCTCGCAAGTCCGCAGCGGGCTATGACCTTACAAGCCTGTTCGTCGGTAGCGAAGGCACCCTTGGCCTGATTACCGAAGTTACGCTTAAACTTTACGGTCTGCCGGAAACGATCGCATCGGGCGTGTCTCATTTCCCTACCGTGGAAGCGGCCGTTTCACTGGTAACGGAAGCCGTACAGCTTGGCATGCCTCTTGCCCGCGTAGAGTTTCTCGACGAGCAGACGATGGTGGCCGTGAATCGCTTCTCGAAGCTCGACCTTCCCGTCGCCCCGACGCTGTTTTTCGAATTTCACGGATCGCCAGTGTCGGTCGCAGACCAGATCGAACAGGTGTCGGGCCTTATTGCATCTCACTCAGGCGCGCCGCTCTTATCGTCGACGGACATCGAGGAGCGCAACAGGCTTTGGCATGCAAGGCACGAAGCGCACTACGCGCTATTGGCAATGCGTCCCAACTCCCGTGTCTACGGGACGGATGCATGCGTGCCAATTTCCAAGCTGGCGGAATGCATAAGGTCGACGAGGGAGGACTTGGAGCGCGTTCCTTTCTTCGTGAGTGTTATAGGTCATGTCGGTGACGGCAACTTCCATCTCGGCATGGTCATCGATCCCGACGACCATGCGGAGTTCGAACTTGCAGAGGAAATCCACGACCGGCTTATCGAGCGAACACTTCGGTTAGGGGGCACCTGCAGCGGCGAGCACGGCATCGGCTATGGTAAGACAAAATACATGCAATGGGAGCATGGCGATGCGCTCGGCACGATGGTCACGCTGAAGCGCGCGTTCGATCCGGGCAACATCATGAACCCAGGCAAGCTCCTGCCGTGACCGCAGCAGGCCTTGCGGTATCGTTTGGCTTGACTGGTCGACCAAAACTCCCTTCTGGTCTTATTACCCCGATTTGGAAGCCTGATTGAGAACACTGATGAAGACAGGACTGCCGCTAGAGCCAATCGACTTCCAGTCGATGCAAGACAAGGTGTACGAACAGCTCCGCTCCGTTCTTATGCGGGGCGGCTTCGAACCCGGCCAGAAGATAAGCGGTCGAATGGTAGGCAAGGCACTAGGTACCAGTGAGATGCCGGCGCGTGCCGCGTTGGGGAGATTACTTGCAGAGCGGGCGCTCGTTCAAAAGGCTAACGGCACATTTGCGGTCCCAGTTGCCACTCGCCAACGATTTCAGGAAGTGATGGAACTCCGAGCGCTACTGGAAGGGCACGCTACGTTCCAGGCCTGCCATCGTATCGACAGGTTGGGTCTGGACGAGCTTCGCCGGGCGTCCGATGGGCTGACAAAGGCATTGAGCGACAACGATCTCGAGGAGTATCTCGATTTCAACCAAAAGCTCAAATTCGGAATCTACCGATATTGCAGTTCCGAGACTTTGCGCAACCATATCGAGTTGCTCTGGCTCCAGTGCGGACCATTCCTACGTCAGTTGACTGTCGATCCGAGCAAAGTTCGAGCAGAATCATACTGCGAGGAGGCGGTCGACGCGCTGGTCGCGCGGGATGCCGACGCCGCGAGTGCCGCAATATCACGTGACATCCGTTCGGGCCTAGAGTTCCTTCTCGTCCATGGCAAGTTCCTCACCGAGGTCGATCCAGACTTGGAAGTCTGAAGCTTAGCAACCCTGTCGATAGTGCGACGCCTATAACCGAATAACCATGTCGGGCAATCAACAGCCGGTTCGGCCTTTCTCGACGCCGACTGGTGTTCGTCGCTTCGTATCGCCGCAAAAACCAGAACTCATTTGAACGTGACATCAACAAAAGGCTTGACTCGGTCAACAACATTGCAGAATTTATGCAAAGTTTGTATCGACCTACGATGCTCAGCTCTGACAAAGGTTAGCTCATGAAAATCCTGGTGCCCGTGAAGCGAGTCATCGACTCAAACGTAAAGGTGCGCGTCCTCGCTGATGGCTCCGGCGTAGACCTCGGCAGTGTGAAGATGTCGATGAACCCCTTCGACGAGATTTCCGTCGAGGAGGCGCTCAGGCTGAAGGAAGCCGGCAAGGCCGAGGAGGTGATCGTCGTGTCGATCGGTCCGGCCAAGGCGGAGGAGACGCTGCGCACCGCGCTCGCCATGGGTGCCGACCGGGCGATCCTGGTGGAGACCGACGACGCCGTCGAGCCGCTCACTGTGGCCAAGATCCTAAAGGTTGTCGCCGACATCGAAAAGCCGGGCTTGATCATCGTCGGCAAGCAGGCGATCGACGACGATAGCAACCAGACTGGCCAGATGCTGGCGGCACTGCTTGGGCTCGCCCAGGCGACCTTCGCCTCGAAGATCGAGATCGGTGACGGCAAGGCTCAGGTGACGCGCGAAGTCGATGGCGGCCTGCAGACGATCGAGATCAAGCTGCCCGCCGTCGTCACCTCGGACCTGCGCCTGAACGAGCCGCGCTATGCCTCGCTGCCGAACATCATGAAGGCGAAGAAGAAGCCGCTCGACAGACAAGCTCCTGCCGATTTTTCCGTCTCCACCGCGCCGCGCCTGAAGGTCTTGAAGACCGAGGAACCATCGGGCCGCAAGGCCGGCGTCAAGGTCAAGTCGGTCGCCGAGCTGGTTGAGAAGCTTAAAGTCGAAGCCGGCGTCCTCTAAGGTTCCGAGAAAGGGAGATATATCCATGGCCATTCTTCTTCTGGCTGACCACGACGGCAGCCACCTTTCCGACCAGACCGCCAAGACGCTGACGGCGGCCGCCAAGATCGGCGGCGATGTCACCATCCTCGTCACCGGCGCCGGTGCCAGGGCTGCGGCCGATCAGGCCGCCAGGCTGTCGGGAGTTTCCAAGGTGCTCCTTGCCGAGGATGCAAGCCTCGCCCACAATCTCGCCGAGCCGCTGGCCGCGCTGATCGTTTCGCTGGCAGGCAGCTACGACACGATCATCGCCGCTGCCACCTCGACCGGCAAGAACGTCATGCCGCGGGTCGCCGCTCTCCTCGACGTCGCCCAGGTCTCGGAAATAACAGAGGTGGTCTCGGCCGACACTTTCAAGCGGCCGATCTATGCCGGCAACGCCATCCAGACGGTGCAGACGACCGACGCCAGACGCGTCATCACCGTGCGCACCGCTTCCTTTCCCCCGGCCTCCCAAGGCCCGTCTGCTGCCGTTGAGGATATCTCAACGGCAGCTCTTTCTTCCGGGCTGTCGCGCTACGTATCCGACGCCCTTTCCACTTCGGACCATCCGGAACTGACCTCGGCGAAGATCATCATCTCCGGCGGCCGCGCACTCGGTTCTGCGGAGAAGTTCAGGGAAGTCATCCTGCCGGTTGCCGACAAGCTCGGGGCCGCCGTCGGCGCAAGCCGCGCCGCAGTCGATGCCGGTTACGCCCCGAACGACTGGCAGGTCGGCCAGACCGGCAAGGTCGTCGCGCCTGAGCTCTACATCGCCTGCGGCATCTCCGGTGCGATCCAGCATCTCGCCGGCATGAAGGACTCGAAGGTCATCGTCGCCATCAACAAGGACGAGGAGGCCCCGATCTTCCAGGTCGCAGACTACGGTCTCGTCGCCGATCTCTTCGATGTCCTGCCGGAGTTGCAGAAGGTGCTCTGACAAATCGCCGTAATTCGCACAGCGGGCGTCGATGGTCGGCCCCGCTCTCGTTTCCGCTCCATGGAGTCGCACGTGACCAACAACAATCTCGTACTAACGGTGTCTTGCAAGTCGGCCAGAGGGATCGTCGCCGCGATCTCCGGATACCTTGCTGAGAGGGGTTGCAACATCGTCGACAGTTCTCAGTTCGACGATCTTGAGACCGGCCGCTTCTTCATGAGGGTTGGCTTCATCTCGGAAGCGGGCGTTGCTGAGGGTGAGATACGCGAGGGTTTCGCTGAAGTGGCCAAGAGCTTCGCGATGGAATACCAGTTTCACAATGGGGAGAAGCGCACCAAGGTCCTGCTGATGGTGTCCCGCTTCGGGCACTGCCTCAACGACCTGCTGTATCGTTGGCGGATCGGTGCTCTTCCGATCGACATCGTTGGTGTGATCTCGAACCACTTCGACTACCAGAAGGTGGTCGTAAACCATGATATCCCGTTTCATCACATCAAGGTCACGAAGGAAAACAAGCCTCAGGCAGAGGCGCGCATGCTCGAGATTGTTGAGCAGACGGGCACGGAGCTTGTCGTCCTCGCTCGCTACATGCAGATCCTTTCCGACCAGCTTTGCGCGAAGATGTCGGGGCGCATCATCAATATCCACCACTCGTTCCTTCCGAGCTTCAAGGGTGCCAATCCCTATAAGCAGGCCTACGAACGTGGGGTGAAGCTGATTGGCGCGACGGCCCATTACGTCACGGCCGATCTCGATGAAGGACCAATCATCGAGCAGGACACGGTGCGCATCACCCACGCTCAGTCCGCGGATGATTACGTATCGCTCGGCCGCGACGTCGAAAGTCAGGTCCTGGCGCGCGCTATTCACGCCCACATCCACCAACGGACGTTCATCAACGGCAACCGAACCGTAGTCTTCCCGGCAAGCCCTGGCAGCTACGCGTCCGAGCGGATGGGCTGAACATGCTGGCGCAGCTCATAAACGGGAAAGCGGCGGCTGCCACCGTCGTGCAGGCGGTGACGCAAGCCACCAAAAAGCTGAAGAAAGAGGGCGGGGTGAAAACCGGTCTCGCCGTCGTCATCGTAGGTGACGACCCAGCCAGTCATACCTATGTCGCGGCCAAGAGCCGCATCGCAAAGGAGTGCGGTTTCTCCTCTGTCCAGCATACCCTGCCGGAAGAAACGTCCCAACAGCAGTTGATGGACCTCGTGTCTGCATTGAATGAAGACGACGAGATCCATGGGATCTTGGTGCAGCTTCCGCTACCAAAGCATCTCGACAGCGATGCGGTGGTTCAGTCTATCCTACCCGAGAAGGACGTAGACGGTCTCAACGTTGTCAACGCAGGCAAGGTGGCGACTGGCGATCTTGAAACCGGCCTCGTTTCGTGTACGCCGGCGGGAGCGATGGTTTTGGTCGGCCGCATTCATGGGAGCGACCTGTCGGGCTTGAAAGCAGTCGTTATCGGAAGGTCTAATCTCTTCGGCAAACCTATGGCGCAATTGCTGCTGCACGCGAACGCCACAGTGACCATCGCCCACAGCCGTACACGTGATCTCGCAAGCGTATGCCGAGGCGCGGACATCCTGGTAGCGGCTGTTGGTCGAGCTGAAATGGTCAAGGTCGACTGGGTGAAGCCGGGTGCGACCGTCATTGATGTCGGAATAAACCGCGTAGCGGCTCCTGAGCGAGGCGAGGGGAAGAGCCGGCTCGTGGGCGACGTGGATTTCGACGCGGTGATAGCTATTGCCGGAGCGATCACCCCTGTTCCAGGGGGCGTCGGTCCGATGACGATTGCAATGCTAATGGCAAACACTGCCAAGGCAGCCTGGCGCGCCGCCGGAAGGCAATCGCCACTTTTCGATAGGGCATGAAACCGGACTGCAGATGATGAGCCTTCCTCAACGCGAAAGCATGGAATTCGACGTTGTAATCGTCGGCGGCGGGCCTGCGGGGCTGTCGGCTGCGATCCGTCTGAAGCAGGTCAATCCGGAGCTGTCGGTCGTCGTGCTGGAGAAGGGTGCCGAAGTCGGCGCGCATATCCTGTCGGGAGCCGTTGTCGATCCGATCGGTATCGATCGCCTACTGCCCGGCTGGCGCGAAGAGGCCGATCATCCGTTCAAGACCGAGGTGACGGACGACCATTTCCTGGTGCTCGGCCCGGCCGGCTCGGTGCGTCTGCCGAACATGCTGATGCCGCCGCTGATGAGCAACCACGGCAACTATATCGTCTCGCTTGGTAACGTCTGTCGCTGGCTCGCCACCAAGGCGGAGGAACTCGGCGTCGAGATCTATCCGGGCTTTGCCGCGACCGAAGTGCTCTACAACGACGAAGGGGCGGTCATTGGTGTCGCCACCGGCGACATGGGCATCGAGAAGAACGGCGAGCCCGGCCCGAACTACACGCGCGGCATGGCGCTAACAGGCAAATATGTGCTGATCGGCGAAGGTGTGCGCGGCTCGCTCGCCAAGCAGCTGATCGCCAAGTTCGATCTGTCCAGGGATCGCGAGCCGCAGAAATTCGGCATCGGCATCAAGGAACTCTGGCAGGTCAAGCCCGAGCATCACCGCCAAGGTCTGGTGCAGCATTCCTTCGGCTGGCCACTCGGCATGAAGACCGGTGGCGGTTCCTTCCTTTACCACCTCGAAGACAATCTCGTTGCCGTCGGCTTCGTCGTCCACCTGAACTACAAGAATCCCTACCTCCATCCCTTCGAGGAATTCCAGCGCTTCAAGACGCATCCTTCGATCCGCGGAACCTTCGAGGGGGCTAAGCGGCTTTCCTATGGCGCACGCGCGATCACCGAGGGCGGCTGGCAGTCGGTGCCGAAGCTCTCCTTCCCGGGCGGCGCGCTGATCGGCTGTTCGGCCGGCTTCGTCAATGTGCCGCGCATCAAGGGCAGCCACAATGCTGTGCTGTCGGGGATGATGGCGGCGAACCGCATCGCCGCTGCGATTGCCGCCGGTCGCGCCAATGACGAGGTGGTTGAGATCGAGACCGACTGGCGTTCAAGCGACATCGGCAAGGACCTGAAGAGGGTGCGCAACGTCAAGCCGTTGTGGTCGAAGTTCGGCACGGCTGTTGGCGTTGCACTCGGCGGTCTCGACATGTGGACGAACCAGCTGTTCGGTCTGTCGATCTTCGGCACGCTGAAGCACGGCAAGACCGATGCCGCCTCGCTGGAACCGGCCGCCAAGCACAAGCCGATTGCCTATCCGAAACCGGACGGCGTCTTGACCTTCGACCGGCTGTCCTCGGTGTTCCTGTCGAACACCAACCATGAGGAAGACCAGCCGGTACATCTCAAGGTCAAGGACATGAGCCTGCAGAAGCGGTCGGAGCACGATATCTATGCCGGTCCGTCGACGCGCTACTGTCCGGCAGGCGTCTATGAATGGGTAGAGAAGGACGGTCAGGAGACCTTCGTCATCAACGCCCAGAACTGCGTCCACTGCAAGACCTGCGATATCAAGGACCCGAACCAGAACATCAACTGGGTGCCGCCACAGGGCGGCGAGGGGCCGGTCTACCCAAATATGTAGGAGGAGCCCGATGAAATTCCTGAAGCAGCTTTATTTGCTCTTGACCGAGGAGATCGAATCCGATCCGCAAGGTATTGGTCAGCAGACTGTCGCCATGGGTGGACATGGGACCGGATTTTGGCCTCACCGTACAGAACGTGAAAGACAGCTGCCGAAAGAGGCGACTAGCGATAGATTGGACGTTCAAATCCACATGCCGAACCAGTTCGCGCTGTGAAACGGATCAGCCATTTGTTGAGACGTTTCAGGATTTTGGCTAGCAATTCGCTTCGAAACGGATCTACATGGCAACATGAGCAAACTGTATAAGGTATCCGAGCTTTCCGTAGCGACCGGAGTGCCCGCGGCAACGCTTCGTCTGTGGGAGCAACACGGTCTGATCGTTCCGACCCGTACCGCCAGCGGATACCGGATGTATAGTGATGAGGATTTCGCTCGGGTCCATCAGATCGTGCGTCTCAGGTCTGTGCAGGGATTGAACCTTGCTGCTATCAAGTCTGCTCTCAATGAACTCGATGTCGGCCCGCCGACTACGGCCACAGAAGAAGCGTCGGTGCCGCGCCTGGGGTTTGAAATAAGAAGACTTAGGAAGCAGAAAAAACTCACAATCGCCGCTCTCGCGGAACTTGTCGACGTGTCCACTTCTACGATCAGCACGCTTGAGCGCACGTCGCGTGGTGCGGGCGTGCCATTGCTGCGAGCGGTAGCTGAGGCGCTCGGCGTCACGGTGACTGAGCTCACGGCGGGTCCGCCCCAAGCAACCAAGTCCGTGGTGAGGACAGGTGAAGGAAGACAACTTCCGACCTTGGGGAAGGGCATCACCATCAGCGAGTTGGCATCTGGACCCCGAATGATGGACTGCCAGGAGTGGACGCTTTCGCCCGGCGCCGGGAGTGAGGGATTTTACAGACACGAGGGCGAAGAGTTCATTCGGGTTCTCGAGGGAAGCTTTGAAGTAGAAGTCGACGGGCTTGGTGTCGCTACGCTCAACGAAGGTGATTCCATTTACTTCGAGAGCAACAGGGCTCACTCATGGCGGGCGGTGGGCTCAACGCCTTGCCGTCTCCTTTGGGTGAACACTCCTCCTACGTTCTAAGACGGCCACGCGTCTGTCCGATGCAGGCGCCGAGGTTCGCAGTCGAGACTTCGCGCGCATCGTTGCTCGTGCGCTTTCCAGAATCAACCTCAGTCATCGTTATTGGAGTCGGCGCCGCCACTTCGCATCGTGACCGCTGCGTCTCTCAGCCGTGGTCTCGCACGCGAAATACTTTGGATAAATCGATTGATTATATAAACCCGGCATAATTTCTGTAGAGTTCTGGCGTCGGTGTGATATTGTGCCTGACAACAAAATGCACAGGTCACTCGAACTCGAAGGAAACTGCAATGGACATGCCCACACAGGCAGAGGTCGTCATCATCGGCGGTGGTATCGCAGGATGCTCGATCGCCTACCACCTGACAAAGCTCGGGATCACTGACGTCGTGCTCTGCGAACGGCAGCAGTTGACCAGTGGTACAACGTGGCACGCGGCCGGTCTGGTGACGCAGTTGCGTGCGACGAGACGTATGACCGAGCTCGCACAATACACCGGGGAGTTATTTGGTCGGCTTGAAGAGGAAACTGGTCAGGCGACTGGATTCAAGCAGAACGGCTCGCTACGCCTTGCAAAGACCCAGGCACGTTATGAGGAGCTTGCACGTGGGGCTTCTATGGGCAGGAACTTTGGTCTTCCTGTCGAGGCGCTGACCGTCGATCAGATCAAAGAACGTTGGTCACCGATCAGCACGGAGGGCCTGGTAGGTGGCTTCTGGTTCCCGAAGGATGGCCAGGTCAACCCAGCCGACGTGACGATGGCCTACGTCAAGGGCGCTCGGATGGGCGGCGCCAAGATCAAAGAAGGCGTGAAGGTAACGCAAATCCTGACCGAGGGCGGCAAGACCGTCGGTGTCATGACCGACAAGGGGCGGATCTCGGCAAAGAAGGTCGTCATCGCCGGTGGCATGTGGTCTCGGGATCTCGCCGCTGACATCGGCGTGACTATCCCCCTGCACGCCGCGGAGCACTTCTACGTCGTGACGGAGGCTATCCCCGGCCTTCCGCGAGACTTGCCCGTCATGTTTACGGCAGACGAATGGAGCTACTACAAGGAAGATGCTGGCAAACTCCTAGTCGGTTTTTTCGAGCCGGGCGCCAAGCCTTGGGGTCAGAAGGGCATTTCTGAAAGCTTCTGCTTTGATACGATCCCCGAGGACCTTGATCACATCAGCCCGTATCTTGAGATGGCTATGGAGCGCGTTCCCGTTCTCCAGGAGACTGGGATCCAGCTCTTCTTCAACGGTCCTGAGAGCTTCACTCCGGACAATCGATACCACCTTGGTGAAACGCCTGAGGTCGACGGGCTATTCGCTGCGACAGGCTTCAACTCCGTCGGTATTCTTTCTTCGGGTGGCGTCGGCAAGGCCATGGCGTCATGGATCGCCGAAGGAAGGCCTCCGGTGGAGCTTCTCGACGTCGACGTACGCCGCACGCAGGCGTTCCAGCGTAACAAGAAGTACCTTGCAGACCGCTCGGTCGAGACGATCGGTTCTCTCTATGACATGCATTGGCCGGGCAAGCAGTTTGAGACTGCTCGCGGCGTCCGTCGTTCGCCGTTCCACGATCGCCTAGTAAAATCCGGCGCATTCATGACGGAGCTTGCAGGCTGGGAGCGCCCTGGCTTTTATGGAACCGCCGCGGAGGTCGAGAATATCGAATACTCCTATTCCAAGCCGAGCTGGTTCGACAACGTTGCGGCAGAATGCGCGAACACCGCCGAGAACGTCTCGCTGTTCGACCATAGCTGCTTCATCAAGTACATGATCGAAGGCCCCGACGCCCTGAAGGCACTAAACTGGATCAGCGCCGCCGAATGCGACGTTGCAGTTGGTAAGGTAGTGTACACTCAATGGCTCAACGACACCGGCGGCATCGAAGCTGACGTCACCATCACCCGCCTTGCTGAGCAGTCCTACTTGGTTGTGACCGTAGCAGTTTCCCAGCGTCGCGATATGGCTTGGTTCAAGCGGCGTGTTCCCAAGGGTTCGAAGGTCTATATAACCGATATTACCTCCGGCCTGGCGATGCTGGCGCTATGGGGGCCGAAGTCTCGCGAACTTCTGTCGCGCGTTTCACCGGACGACTTTTCCAATGGAGGCTTTCCGTTCGGCACCAGCCGCGAAATTGACCTCGGTTATGCGCGCGTCCGAGCAAGCCGCCTCACGTTCGTCGGCGAGCTTGGCTTCGAACTATATATTCCAAGCGAAGTCGCCGCACATGTCTACGATGTTCTGACGGAAGCGGGGCAGGGCCTCGGACTTAAGAACGCTGGGTTCTTCGCCCTGAACTCCATGCGCATGGAGAAGGGATATCGCCACTGGGGTCATGACATCGGCGAAGAAGACACTCCGCTCGAAGGCGGCGTCGGGTTCACCGTCGCGCTCGACAAGTCAGGCGGCTTTATCGGGCGCGACGTGCTAGTAGGCCAGAAGTCTGAGGGGACACTGAAGAGGCGGCTCGTACAGGTCAAGGTAGCCGCAGGCGACGAAGTCCCCCCGATGTTGTTCCACTACGAGCCGCTGCTGCGAGACGACGCCATCGTGGGATCTATCATGTCCGGCGCCTACGGCCACCGTGTAAAAGCATCACTCGGTCTCGGTTATGTGTCGAGCGAGGAGGGCGTCACCAAGGAGTGGCTCGCCGCAGGCAAGTGGGAAGTCGAAGTGGCGATGAAGCGCTACCCCGTCGAGATCCAGCTCGGCGCCTGGTACGATCCGCGCGGTGAGAAGATTAAATCCTGAGCACGCAAAACCGGGAGGCAGCATGTCGCCTCCCGGTCGTTTTCTTAGCGAAGCTATGCTTGTAATCAGCACGCGGCGCCGGCAGGGACCGCATACCCATATTGCAATGATTATAGGGAGGAGAGGATGACCCGAATCCTTGTAATGGGCGCGAACGGTAAAACGGGGCGCTGCGTTGTGGAAGCATTGTCAACGCGGGAGGAGGCCATAGTTCGATGCGCATCGCGGTTTGAGACGTCAGCTTCTCACGCCACGTTCGACTGGGAGTTGCGGCAAACGTGGCGGCCGGCTCTCGAGGGGATTGAGGCACTATACCTGGTGAAGCCAGCCTCGACCGAAACCAACCCTGACGTAAGGGATCAGATGGCGGCGCTGCTCGACTGCGCACCCGAGCTGAGACGCGTTGTTCTCCTCTCTGAGATCGACGCCGGGACTAGGGCAGAAGACCTTGACGAGCGGCGAGTTGAGAGGCTGATCGAAAACAGCTCGCTAGAATGGACGATCCTGCGACCTCATTGGTTCATGCAGAATTTCGCTGACCCCAGCTTCTACCTCTCCCAGCTCAAGACCGAGGGGCGCGTGTCGGTTCCGACCGGTGGGCACGCCACAAGCTTTGTGGACACGCGTGACGTTGGAGACGTGGCCGCGGCGGCTTTGCTCGATCGATCTCATGCTGGAAAGCACTACACGCTAACGGGGCCGGCTTCTCACACTTGGGCAGATGCGATGTCGATGATCTCCTTTGTTTCGGGGCGCCAGTTTTCGTACGAAGATGCTCCGCTGGAGCCTTATCTTGCCGAACGAGCCAGCCCCTATGCCCTGCGGAAGTTCGCGGACCACAACAGGGCGGTCTACGAATTCCTCTGCAGCTCGGCATCCTCCGCGATATCAGAAGACGTTCAACAAGCCCTAGGCAGACCCGCGCGTACCTTTGAGACTTTTGTCAGAGAGACAGGCCCACTCTGGCGGTAGCGCTGATCGACAGGTTACCTCTTGAGCGTTTGGGCACCTCTGTCGAGTAGCCCTAGGAGGTACTGGTAGCGCGGAGCGTTCTCGCGCGCTTCGGCAATGAGTGGTTCAAACTGCACTAGTCTCACGGCCGGGACGACCTCGTCCTGGAGCAGGTTTGTCACGAACGCCTTCGCCATGCCGCTAATGGCTCCATGGTGTAAAGCAGCGGCGTAGACTTCGGCGAAGTTGAGCAACTGCCGGCACAATTGCTCATCGCTTTTGTCCGGCGTGCTGTAGATCTCCTTGATCAGCGCGTTCATCTGGTCCCGCAGGTTCAGTACGGCCTGGAACTCCGCGAGTTTCACGCTGTGTCGGTACTGCGCAAGGCCGTATCTAGCTGCGAGTATGGCAGTTAGGACCATCGCGATGTTTGCCAAAGCCGATGCGTAATCCAACCAGTCTTTGTTCGGCACGGTTATTGCACCGAGGATGGTCGAAAGCAGTTCGCTGGGCATCTATTCCCGCGTTCCTGTGTCTCCAGCCCCACCGGAGCCGTCTTTCTTGTTGCCATTGTCAGACGTTCCCGTGTCACCTGATGCAGGAACCGACTTCCCGCCGAGCGCCTTCTCGAGGCCGTGGTGCATGGTATCGCTCTCTTGCTTCTTCGCTCCGCCTGTCGGCTCATGAGAACTGGCGATTGGGGTGAGATCTTGATCTGCGGTCATATCGTCCTCCCTCTAAGCAACCCCACGATACTCGGGCTTGGCTTTTGTTTCCAGAGGAAGGAATCTGCAGGTGCGGCAAAAACCGGACCGTTGCCGGGCCTAATGAAGCCTTTACGGAACGGCGACTTATGCCGCCGTTCCGCTCGTCACTAGAGGGCCGATCCGCCATTTACGCCTAGCACCTGCCCGGTGACGTAGCTGGCGTCGTCGGACAGGAGGAACGCGATCACAGAAGCGATCTCAGCCGGCGCTGCTTCACGGCGAAGTGGAATGTTGTCGAGCCAGCCCTTTCGAATTTCTTCCGGAACCGCTTCGACCATCGGGGTCGATGTTGTGCCCGGCGCGACGGCGTTCACCCGTATGGCGTTTCTCGCCTGTTCGAACGCGACCGTACGTGTGAGGCCCACCAGTCCCGCTTTGGCTGAAGCATAGTTTGACTGCCCAAAGGCTCCCCACCGGGATTCGGATGAAAGATTGACGATCGCGCCACCGCGTCCGACCATCAACGGAACGATTGCTTGGCAGCCGAGCCACGCTCCCTTCAGGTTCACGTCTAGAACGGTGTCCCAGTCGTCGTCGCCCATCTTCAGAAGAGACTTATCCCGCGTCACGCCGGCATTGTTTACCAGCCCGTCGGCGCCGCCAAAGGCCGCCTTGATCTTTTCCGCGGCGTCGTGCCAGCTCTGGCGGTCGACGACGTCGAGTTCAATTGCAATCGAGCGGCCGGAACCGCCGTTGACTTCATCGGCGGTCGCTTGGGCACCTTGAAGGTTGCGGTCGGCGACGACCACCGTGGCACCTTCTTCGGCAAGGCGCACGACGGTCGCCTTGCCAATGCCCTGGGCTCCGCCGGTGACGACGATGACCTTGCCTTCTATCCCACGCATCACGCATCTCCCCCAATCAGATATTTGTTGTAGCCGTCCTGCACGATCTCGCCCCTCTGGTTGGTAATGATCACTTCCACCTCCACCACACCCCTTGACGGATCCTTCGAACTTGGCCGCTTTGACTTGACGGTGTAGCGCTGGGTGATCCGGTCGCCTGGGAACACCGGAAGGAGCATCTTCCGCTGCGTTTCGAGGAAGCCGAGAATCTTCCACGCAGACAATTCGAGGCAGTTGAGCCCTTCACCGATCGAATGGATCAGCAGACCGTGCGCGATACGCGAAGGAAACTTCGTGTTCTCGCGAACCCATTCCTCGTCCATGTGCAGGGGATTGAAGTCGCCGCTCAGCCCGGCGAAATTGACGATGTCAGCCTCGGTGATCGTTCGACCCGCGGAAACGTAAACCGCACCTTCAGAGATATCATTGAACACAGTTTCCATGTCAGGCCTCGACGAAGCACGGCATTTTCACACCAGGGTGAATTTCGCGGAACACCACTCTCAGCGGCATGTCGCATCGGAGGTTTTCCAAGGGCGCGTCGATCACCCAGCTCGTGATACGGACGCCTTCTTCAAGATCGACCAGCGCGATCACGAACGGCGTCATCGATGCGAACTCCTTGTGAATGGATCGGTTTACGACGGTGAAGGAGTAGAGAGTCCCTCGACCAGATGCCTCGACCCACTCTGGTTCGCGCTCTGGATGACCTACAACGCGAGCGCGGGGGTACATCTGTAGCGTTCCTGTCGCAGGATCCTTCTGGATGAGAAGGGTGTCGCGCTGCGCCGCGTAGAACCATTGCTCGGATAGGGCATTGTGGACGGGATGGACTGGCGTCATGTCGATCATTACTTGCCTCCAAGAATGAGTGTGGCGGTGGCCGAGAGCCATCCCCCGGTACCGTTGACGAGGCACAGTTCGGGCGAGGGGAGTTGCAGGCCAGGGCTTTCGCCCCGGAGCTGGCGAACAGCTTCGATGATCGCGAACATACCTCTGCGGCCGGCATGGTTTGATGAGAGGCCCCCACCGTCAGTATTGATCGGAAGCCGCCCATCAGGCCTGATGCCTCCGCCGGCGATGAATGCGCCAACCTCGCCTCTAGGAACGAAGCCGAGTGCTTCCAGCGAAAGGGCGACTGTGATCGTGAAGGAATCGTAGATCTGGGCCACCTTGATATCCCTTGGTGCCAGACCGGCAGTCTCGAACGCCCTGCGGCCGGAATGTGCAGCAACTGTGGTCGTCAAATCCTTCATCTGGTTCATCTGGCCGTGACTGATAGCCTCGCCGAAGCCGAGAATCGACGGGCCGCCTCGACGGGTGTCGCGCGCTCTCTCCTTGGACGTCACCACGATTGCTCCGCCGGAGTCGCTGACTACGCAGCAATCGAGCTTCCGGAGCGGTGTCGAGATCATAGGAGAGGCCAGAACGTCTTCGACGGTGATCAGCTCGCGATACATGGCGTCTGGATTGAGGTTCGCATAGCGCCGCGCCTGAACGGCGATCTCCGCCAACTCTTCGGGCTTCAGTCCGTACTCGTGCATGTACCGGGTTGCGGCCAATGCGTACGCAGAGATCGTTGAGACGCCGTAGGGAACTTCAAATTCTCCAGGTCCGGTCTGGCCGGTGTTGAAGTCGCTCGCATTCAGCGGCCACGAGCGGCCAGATGACGCGTAGCTGACAACAACTGTGTCGCAGAGGCCTGCCTGAATTGCCGCGACCGCGTTGCCGACGTGACTAAGAGGTGCGGCACCGCCAATATCGGTGCTGCAGACCCACAAGGGGTCAATCCCAACGTACTCCGCGATTTCGACTGCATTCAACTGCCAGCCGGCTTCCGAGGGGAATGAAGCAGCGGTGGCGAAACCGTCCACGTCCGAGAGAGACATTCCGGCGTCGGCGAGGGCTTCCGCGATTACTTCGGCATGGATCTGATAGGGGTGGACGCCAGGCGCCTTTCGGCGAGGTGACTCGTGCGCGCCCACGATACACGCGGAGCCGCTTGGGAAACGTTCGGTTGCCATGGGTTAGCTTCTCGCTTTCGTGACAATTCTGCTGGATGTGAATGATTTGACCGCGATGATGATCGAGCCGATCAGCACAGGCGTGATCACAATGGTGGCCACGGCCGAGACCGCCGGCGTTATCCCGCTCTTCAGGAAAGAGTAGATCGTGACCGGAAGGGTCTTATCGAGACCGGTCTGGAACATGGCCAGCACGGCTTCGTCCCAGGAGGTTACGAAGGAGATTAGGAACGCCCCGACAAGGGCCGGCATGATGATGGGCACGACGACGTTCCAGAAGGCGCGTCCGTTGCTGGCTCCCATCGTCCAGGCAGCCTGTTCGATCGAGACGTCAACGGCGGCGAGGGCGTTCGCAAGGACTAGGAAGACCAAAGGCAGGCACAGCACGGAATGCGCAATGACCAGGCCGATGTCCGAGCCGATGAGGCCCAGTCTTCCCTGGACGTCATAGATACCGATGCCGAGCAGGATGACCGGGACGATCAGCGGCATGATCGCACCAACCTGAATGGCCGACTTCAGCATCAGCGACTTCGACCGGGTGCCGACGCGGGCCAGGGCAAGGCCACACAGCGTCGCGCATATCGCCGTCATCACGCCGACACGGACGCTCTTGATGAAGGCATCGATCCAGATCGAGGACGTAAGCGCTTCCACGAACCACTTCGTGCTGAATCCCACCGGCGGAAACTGGATCTGCGTCGTCTCGGTCACGGACGTTGGGATCACGACGAGCAGCGGAAGGATCAACAGGATCAAGTCGAAGACCAGAAAGGCTACGCATAGAGCAGCGACTGGAGTGGGGCGCAGTGGATCGCGAGCGGCGGCGCCGCGCGAGCCTTGTTGGACCGGCGACAGCATGCCCTTGCCGCCGATTTTCAGAGCCAGCATGTATCCGACCACCGACACGGCAAGCAGCAGAATGCCCATCGCCGCCGCCTTGCCCCACTGATAGTTCTGAACCTGCTGTTGAATGAAGATCGGGATCGTGAGGTTGTGAGCCCCGCCGAGGATCGCGGGGGTCAGGAAGAAGCCCAATCCGAGGACGAACACCAACACGCTGCCGCCCAAGAGCGCGGGTCGGACCTGCGGAAAATAGATATCCAGAAATACCCTTCGTTCCGACGCGCCCATCGTCCGAGCGGCCGTGAGCAGGGAGTTGTCGATTGACATCATTGCCGACACGAGGATCAGGATCAGATAGGGCAGCAGGTAAGCGACCATCCCGACTATGACCGCGAAAGTGTTGTAAAGAAGTGGGAAGGGTCCCGCTCCGAGTTCTCCTGCCAGGGAATTGATGATGCCCTGTTGGCCAAGGATGGTCGTAAAGGCGAACAGGCGAACGATGATCGAAACCCAGAACGGCATCAGGACCAGCACCATCATCAATGAGGACGTTTTCCTGGACAGCCTCGAAATCACATAGGCGGCCGGAAAGGCGAGGATGACGGTTACGATCATCGATACGAACGCCAGCATGACGCTCTGCAGAGCGACCTGGCGAAGCAGATCGTCTTGAATGATCGCGCTGTAGTGCCCGAAGTAGAGCGGGTCGGTGAAATTGGATCGACCTTTCTCGTGCAGGCTACGCATGACGATTGTCACAAGTGGCCATCCGAGCGAGATCACGAGAATGAGCAGAGCTGGGAGTAGTAGGAGAATTCCCGTCGAGAAACGTCCCAACAGTCGCTTTCTTCCTGCAGGCGAGGCGACTGGCACATAGGTCATGACGTCCGCCCTTCCAACGGCATGCGGTAGTAGAGCGCGAGGAGGCGTGCCAGATATTTACGCGTATCGCGTGGATCGATCATCTCCTCAGCGCCGAACTTCTCGACAGCCCGCCAGATCGAAGTCTGCTCCTCGAAGCGCTTCGTCAGCTTTTCCTTAAGTGCTGCGCGCTCGTCGGCCGGGGCCGCGTCGAGTTCTGCACGGAAGGCTGCTTCAACACCGCCCTCGATGGGCATGTCGCCCCAAGCCGCGCTCGGCCAGATCAAGCGTAGGCTGAGCGGGTTACGGCTCCCGGTCGCGACGCCACCGAGCCCGAAGGAGCGTCGGATCTGGACCGTGATCACTGGTACCTTCGCCTGCTGGATTGCACGCAACGCCATTGCGCCGAATGTCAGCACGCCAGCTTCTTCCGCCTTCGGACCGACTAAGAATCCGGGTACGTCGACCAAGTAAGCAATCGGGATGTGGAAACGGTCGCAGAGCTCGACAAACTTGGCTTGCTTCAGCGAGGACTGGACGTCGAGAGAGCCGGCGACGAACCGCGCGTCGGAAGCTAGAATGCCCACCGTGCGGCCCTCGATACGCGCGAGGCCGGTGCGCAAGGATCGGCCGTAGTCTGGGGCTATTTCGAAAAAGCTCTCCTCGTCTACCACGCAACGTATCAGCTTGTGCACGTCATATGCCCGCCGGAGGCTGGGCGAAACGATGGAAAAGAGCTCGTTTTGGTCTCCGGCCGCCCAGTTCTCGACGACCTTCGGTCTGTGTCCAATGTTGTCCGGCAGGAAGTCGAGAACCTGCCGGATTTGAGCAAGAGCTGCGTCTTCGTTTTCGGCGGCATTGTCTATCAGACCGGATGCGCGGGTGTGGATGGCGACGCCGCCGAGCGCGAACTTGTCGATCTCCAGACCGAGAGCCTGTTTGACCACAGGGGGGCCGCCGGCGAAAAGGCAGCCGTTGTCGGAGGTCATCACGGAAAAATGCGAGATGTGCGCGCGAGCCGCGGAGCTACCCGCTGTCGGACCGAGAACTGCGGCGAGCACGGGAACGTGCTGGAGCAGATCGAACATGGGGAAGGTCGGGTTCGCGGACTGGAGCTCTGGGTAGCCGATCGCATCCTGTAGCAGGATCGATCCGCCGACGCCGTTAATCAGCATCACGAGCGGGATCTTGTAGCCCAGAGCAAACTCCTCGATGAAGCCGCCCCATCCGCCCTTGTAGCGCGCCAGATGAACGCCGGTCCCGCCACCCTCGACGCTGTAATCCTCCGCACCGATCGCAACCGGGCGTCCGTCGATTTCGCAAAGGCCGCAAACGAAGGTGGGGGCAAGCGGTGAACCGTCTTCCGTCGGCGTGGTTACGAACGTGCCGATCTCGAGGAAGGTGTCCGGATCTGCAAGCTTTGCAATCCGTTCACGAGCTGTCGAGCGGCCATAACGATGTTCGCGCGCGATACGATCCGGGCCGCTCGATGCGAGTGCGATCTCGCGCCTGCGTTCCAGTTCCTCCAACAAGGCGTGCCATTCGGGGCTAAGATTCTGGGTCATCGGATCCTCCTCAGACTTTCACGAGCTCGGCGCAGATCTTGGCGAGCTCCTTCTTGTCGACCTTGGTTGCGTTTCGGATGGGAAAGCTTTCGACGAACAGGATGTGACGCGGCTTCTTGTACGAAGCCAGCTTCGTCAGAAGGAACGCCATTATCTCGTCCTTCGAGCCGATCGCGTCTTTGCTGCGCGGGACTACGGCAGCGCACACGATCTCGGTGAACTCCGGGTCGGGAAGACCCACGACGGCAACGTCGAGGACCGACGGATGCTGGCGGATGACGTTCTCGATCTCGGCCGGATAGATGTTCTGGCCCTTTGATATGATGATGTCCTTGCTGCGCCCGACAATGGAAATCCATCCGTCCTCGTCGATGGT
Source organism: Rhizobium sp. YTU87027 (assembly GCF_050644135.1). NCBI lineage: Bacteria > Pseudomonadati > Pseudomonadota > Alphaproteobacteria > Hyphomicrobiales > Rhizobiaceae > Rhizobium > Rhizobium sp. YTU87027. Next base: position 326,851 of record NZ_CP098443.1, read on the forward strand.
CGCGAGGTCGCCGATCTTCAGCCAGCCGTCGGCCACGGTCTCGGCGTCGAGTTGAGGAGCGTTCCAGTAATTGCGCATGACCGACGGGCCAGCCGTCCAAACGTCTCCGACGCCCCCGACGGGAACGTCTTTGCCATCGGCGTCGAGAAGCCGGATCGATTGGCCTGGAGAGCAGCGCCCAACGGAGCCGGGATGCCGTTCGATGTCATCGCCTTCGATCAAAGTTGGCAAGCCCGACTCCGTTGAACCGTACGCGATGGCCAGGTCGATGTGCGGCCAGCGACGGCGCACTTCCGCCATGAGGGCCGGCGGGCAGTTTTCGCCTCCAGTGTACCACCACTTCATCGACTGTAACGGCAGCGGATCGCGCTCATCGGCATCGATCATGTTCGGGTACATCGATGGGAAGATTAGGGAGTGCGTGACACTCCATTTCTTGATGAATTGTCCGAGCCGTTCGGCACTCCACCCGCGGCTTGGCATGATGGCGACCGTTCCCCCGACGAGAAACGTCGGTATCGAGCTCTCATTGAGAGCTGCGGTATTGTACATTGGCGCATTCAGCAGCATCACGGTGTTTTGGTCGAGATGACGGAAAAGGCTCACTTGCTGCATCGCGCACCACATCACCGCCAGCGACCGCATGACGACGCCTTTCGGCTTCCCGGTCGTGCCGGACGTGTACATGATCATCTGGATGTCATGCGCTATAGTCGAGGGAAGCGGCGCACACCCTTCAGTCAAAGCTTCATATTCGGGGCCTCCGGAGGTAGCCTGGAGCGTAACGATCCTGGGTGAACCGTCGAGAGAGCCGCTCGCTTCAAATGCAACGGCTGCGGTCTCGGTCTCAACGAAGAAGGCTCTGGCACCGCTGTCTTCGAGGATTGACGCGACTTCGCTCGAGGTCAGGCGGAAACTCACAGGAACGAACACGAGGCCGGCGAATGCGCAGGCGAAGTAAAGTTCAAATATCTCGCCGCGATTGAAGAGCATGGAGGCAACGCGGTCGCCCGTCTGCAGTCCCATTTCCCGAAGCGCGTTCGCGAGTTGCAGCGCCCTGGACCGCAATTCCTTGTAGGTCAGCGAGCCGTGCTCCCAGACCATCGCCGTCTTGTCCGGCTGGTGGAGGACCTGCGGACCTGCATCTCCGAGAATAGAAGATACTGTCCACCCGAGGGTAGATGAATTGACGTGCGACATGTGCGTTCCCAGTTTGGTTTATTATCGTCCGCTATGCGGATGCATATCGGGAGGGCGGCATTGGCTCTCCCTTGTGGTCTGGCGCTTCGCTCGCCAAGCGTCGGATCCAGTACCGAATGGGCGATTGCTCGCGCAATTGCATCATGACCCCAGGATCGAGCAGCGAGTGGATGCTCAACCCGTCGGCCAGACCAACGAGGTCGGCGGCCACGCGCTTAGGGTCGAGATCCGCCGGGAGATCGCCCTGGGCCTGAGCCTGTCGAATTGCCCGTGTCGCTGACTTCCGCCACCCGAGAAGGTAGCTCTCAAGCTCCTGACGGAGATCTTTTTCCGTCATACCTTCAGCATAGAAGAAGAAGAAGATCCGGCAGAGAGCGAGGCGCCGCTTATCGAGTGGAATACTTCCTTCCAGGATTTGCTCGAGGGCAGCGATGCCCTCCAGCGTATTTATTACGCGTGTGTTATGTTCCGCCAGGATTTCCGCGGCTCTTCGAAGGCCTCCGAGCAGCAGATCCTGCCGGTTGGTGAAGTAGTGCCCGATGACGCCGGTGGACCATCCCGAACGATCTGCGACTTCTCGGATGGTTGCCGCGGATATTCCGGCCTCCGAGACGATATCCAGCAAGACATCGCAGATTTGCTTTCGACGTTCGTTATGATCCACCACGCGAGGCATATCGGACTTTCTCTTAGTTGAGGGCGACCCAACGGTTGAAGCGATCGACTACTTCCGTGATGTTCTTCGCGTAGTAGTCGGCATTTTCTTCAATCGCCTGCTTAGCATTATCGCCGGCTACGATCCACGGGGCGAGATCTTTGCCATATGCGGCGCTGTCGAGCCCGACGATGTCGGTCGTGTAGGTAATTCCCTTGACCAAAGCCTTCTGGCCTTCAGTGTCCCCGATGAAGTGGGCGATCATCGCTTGCCCCGCGACCGCGTTCGGCGCACCGTTCGGCACGGCATACACAGCCTGTGAGTAGAGCGAGTTTTCCCAAGTGATTGCCAGCGGCGCCTTGTCGTTGGTCACAGCTCCATAAACGCGGCCGCTCCAAGCGATGCCCATCGAGCACTCACCGCTCGATAGCAGTCGGATGGCGTCGTCGCCGTTAGACCACCACAGAATGTCGGACTTGATGCTATCCAGCTTGGCGAAGGCCTTGTCCAGATCAAGCGGATACAGCTTATCTCGCGCTACGCCGTCTGCAAGCAGCGCCGATTCCAAAACGCCGCCGAACTGCGGATACTTAAAGAGGCAGCGCTTGCCTGGATAGCGCTTGACGTCGAAGATGTCGGCGATGCTCTTGGGCGCTCCGTCTTTGAATTTGTCCTTGTTGTAGGTGAAGACGATGCCGTAACGCAGCACGTCGACACCGTAATCGTCGTGTGCCGTCGGAGCCAGCTTCTTGTAGTCCACGATCGACGGATCAAGCTTCTGCAGATAGCCTGCGTCGCGTGCCTTGATGAAGTCGCCTTTCGTCGGAAATTCGATCATGCTCCACGGAATGGTGGCGCCGCTGTCCATCGCCGCAAAGAATTTCGTCATGTCCGAGTTGAAATCTCCCTTGACTTGGACGCCGGTCTCGGCAGCGTAATCCTTGATTACGGTTGCTTCGCGGGTGCGAGTGGTCGCACCGCCAGATGCGTCGTGCCAGACGAGTTCTCCCGAAACCTTCGCCTTGACGTCTGCTGGCAGAACGTCTGCAGCCATCGCGGCTACCGGAAGCGCTACGAGCGCTCCGAATGCTATTGCGGCAGTTTTGCTGATCCCATTCCCCATTGCACTGTCCTCCTTTTGCCTGGACGTTACATCACAACTGTAACAAAAAGATCGGATGACGCAAGGCTACTCCAGCTTTTTTTATTACAACAGTCTTGATAAAAACGGCGCATCGACCCTAAGATAGCCGCCATGGATGCCGCTCCGGAGCGGTTTAGACGCTCCTTGAAGGCGAAGAAAAAAGGGAACCGCATGATGAAGACACAATGCGTCGTGATGGCGAGTGAGGGCGCTGATGAAAGTCAGGTCGATCGCGCCAACGGGATTGACGTCAGAGGCGTCGAGGTCCGCTTCGCGAACGGCTTCTACGGATTGAAACAGTCCAGCCTCACGATAGAACCCGGCTCCTTCTGTACGCTGCTTGGGCCGTCGGGATCGGGAAAGACGACGCTCCTGCGTACGATCGCTGGGCTGTTGACACCGAGTGCCGGGAAAATCTCCATCGGCTCTAACGAAGTGACGAATCTCCCCGTCCAGGCCCGGAATATCGGCTTCGTGTTCCAGAACTACGCGTTGTTCCCGCACATGACCGTGTTACAGAACATCGAGTATCCCCTGAAGCTCCATAAGTGGCCGCAAGATGACCGGCGCCGGCGTGTCCACGAAATCCTAGACCTGATCGAGCTACCACACGTCGCCGACCGTGCGGTTGGTGACCTCAGCGGCGGACAGCAGCAGCGCGTCGCGATCGGCCGCGCGCTTGTCTATCACCCAGCGCTTCTGCTTCTGGACGAACCGATGGGCGCTCTCGATCGACGACTCCGACAGCAGCTCGGCGCGGACCTGCGCGAAATCCAGCAGCGGACCGGTATTACTACCGTGTACGTGACCCATGATCAGGAAGAAGCATTCATCCTCTCTGACAAGGTCGCGATCATGGATGGTGGCGAGATCCTCCAGTATGACACGCCGGCAGAGCTTTATTTCCGCCCGAATTCCCGGTTCGTCGCCCGTTTCCTTGGGGAGGCAAACATCGTCGAGGTGAAGAAGCTGAGTGCTGCCGCCGATGGAAGGGTAAGTGCGACGACACGGCTGGGCGAAGTGCTACTCAAGTCGGTGATTTCCCACGTTGACGAAGGCGCGTCTCGTTCTATCGTTCTGCGTCCGGAAGATCTTATACTGAAGACCTCGAACCAGGCCGGACCGGAACAGGCGTCGCCCATCCCGGTGAAGATTGTGAAAGAGCTCTTTCTGGGAAGCCGCTGCCTTGTAACCGTGTCGGACCCGGCGGGCGACGCACTTCTTATCGAGTGCACCAGGGCGCAGGTCCCATCGCCCGGCAGCGACGTGTGGCTGACCTGGAATCTGGCATCCGCAGTTCTCATTGATCGCTAGTGGGGAAAAGAAAATGAAGAAGATACTCATCGCGAACCGGGGCGAGATAGCCTTGCGCATAGCCCGCGCCTGCCGCGACGCCGGATATCGTTCGATCGCCATCGCTTCCGAAGCGGACCTGCAATCGATGCACGCTCGCGCTGCGGATGAAGTTCATACGTTGAAGGGCAACTCGCCGCTTGATACCTATCTGAACCAGCAGGCGATCCTTGATATCGCCGCGAAGAGCAACGCTGACGCGGTGCATCCCGGATACGGTCTACTTTCTGAGAACGAGACATTTGCGGCCGCGGTAGAAGCCGCGGGCCTCGTCTGGATCGGTCCTTCCGCCGACGCCATCGCTCAGCTTGGCGACAAGGTGAAGGCTCGCGCGATTGCTCGAAAAGTGGGCGCTCCTGTTCTTCCATCTCTGGACGACGGTGCGTCCTTAGAAAAGGCGACGGAGTTCGCCGAGGCACACGGGTTCCCGGTCATTATCAAAGCTCAAAATGGCGGTGGTGGTCGCGGGATGCGTATCGTCAGGGAGATGAGCGAGCTGGAGCCGATGATGGCTGCTGCGGAGCGTGAGGCAGGCCTCGCGTTCGGTCGTCCCGAATGCTTCGTCGAGGTCTATGCAGAAAACGCGAGGCACGTCGAGACGCAATGCCTCGCCGATCGGCACGGAAACGTAGTCGTCCTGTCCACCAGAGACTGCACCCTGCAGCGCCGCCAGCAAAAGCTCGTAGAGGAAGCGCCCGCGCCGTTCCTAAATGAGACCCAGCTTGACAAGCTCAAAGAGGCCTCCGTCGGGATCCTGAAAGAGGTGAGCTACTGCGGGGCGGCAACTTGTGAATTCCTAGTGACCGAAAAGGGCGTCTATTTCCTCGAAGTGAACACCCGCGTTCAGGTCGAGCATCCTGTCACAGAAGAGGTCACCGGCGTCGACATTATCCGCGAGATGTTCGACATCGCTGAAGGGAAGCCGCTGGCTCTCGGGAGTACAGTGATCCGCGGCCATTCGATCGAGTTCCGCATCAATGCCGAGGACCCATGGGCGGACTTTCGTCCGGTGCCGGGCAAGATTCGGCGAATGCAGCTACCTGGCGGCCCCGGTGTCCGACTGGATTTTGGCTACAGCGAAGGCGACACCATACCGCCTTACTATGATTCCCTCGTCGGCAAGCTGATCGTGACGGGTAGGGACCGAAAGCAAGCGATCGAACGCGCGACAAGAGCGCTGGACGAACTGACGCTTGATGTGAAGACGGTGGTGCCGCTGCATCGCGCGATCATAAAGCGGTCGGAATTCGCGGCTGACAGCGTTGACGAATTCCGCATCTACACCCGCTGGATTGATGTCGAAATGCCAAGACTTTCGGAGGAGGCGGCTGCACTGCAGGAAACTCCCACTTCCGCATCTGACGTCATTGAGGACCCCTCGGTTTCGTCGCCGGTGGAGGAAGTCGACGAGGCTCTGACCTATCGTGCTGGCATCAAGGCGCCGCTCTCGGGCGTGGTCATGGAGCTATGCGTCAAGGTAGGCGACAAGATCTCGCGAGGCGATGTCGTGGCGATCATGGAATCCATGAAAATGGAGCAATCGGTTCTCGCGGAGGAGGACGGCGTCGTGAGCAAGATCAACGTCGTTCCAAGCGGATTCATCGAAATGGGCGATGACCTGATGGGGATCGATTGAAATGACGGGCCTGACCTTCAACGAGACTGCGGCTGACGAGCGTCCCCAGGAAAACGCTCTGCTGACCCTCGAAACGACCGTGGATGAAGGGTGGATCGACTACAATGGCCACATGACCGAGTGGCAGTATTACAAATTGCTTGCCGATTCAGGGGAGAACTTTCTGCGCGCGATGGGGTTTAGCGAGGAGTACCGCCTGAAAGGCTTCAGTTTCTTTTCCGTGGAGGGCCATCTGAGAAATCTCAGGGAGTGCCGGCTTGGAACGCCCATCAGAATCTATACGGAAACGATCGGCGTCGACGATCTTCGCCTTCATATCTATCAGTATGTCATTGACGTCACCCGCGATCTCGTTCTTGCCACCGGCGAACATATGATGATCCATGTGGATACGGACAGACGCCGCGCTATTCGGGTCGACCACTACATGAAGGGATGTCTGCAAACTGCCTTGCAAAAATGGCGGCCGCTGAAGATGCCGAAGGGGCTGCACGCCTCCATCACCGCTGCCAAATCAGCAACGGATTCGCTCGTGGGTGCTCACTCATGAGTTCCGTGGGCGGCCCACACGAGCCGCCTACCTCTTTAAGAAAGCGGAGTGCAGCAATTCCTCCTCGCGCTTGGAAAGATTGAGTGGATTACTACGCGGCAGTCGTCTCACCTGCAGATAGCCCATGAATGAAAGCACAGCCAACCTTGATCGCAAGCTGCCGCCTTTTTACCTGGTCCCGCCTTCGAGCAGCGGGGCCAGAGTCGGCAGCTCAATTGCGAGCTGAGCTCCAGGCTCACCTTCTTGATCTGGTCGGAGCACTGGCGCATCAGGATGCGGCCGACTTCGGTCGAGCCGGTGAAGCTGATCTTGCGCACCTTGTCGTTGCCGCAAAGCTCCTTGCCGATCGCAGACGTCTTCGCCGACGATGACGTTGAAGACACCGGCGGGAACGCCGGCCTTTTCAGCGAGAACGGCAAGCGCGATGGCCGAAAGCGGCGTCTGCTCGGCCGGCTTGGAAACGACGGTGCAGCCGACGGCGAGCGCCGGAGCGATCTTGCGGTTGATCATCGCCGCAGGGAAATTCCAGGGGTGATCGAGATGCGTCCGCCACCGGCGACGGTGAGTTCACCAGGATGACGTGCGTCAAAGACCCCCTCAATCTGCCTGCATGTAATCCGCCACACTGTAGCAATGGCTCGCCTGATAGGCGTTCCGCCCGCGGTTCATGTGCGTCAGGTTGAACGTGCGGATGGCGCGCACCACGCGGCGGCCCCCGAGGAATTTGCGGATCGAGACAGAGCCGCGCACATTGATGCCGAAAATGTCCGCACCACGCGGGAAGAAATAACTGACGTCCTCTGGCATCGCGACGCTTTGCTCGAGAAAGGGTTCGTCCACCCGGCTCGGCGTTGCTGAACGATCTGTAGTGAAATCCGAAAGATGCACGATGAATCTGGCGCGGATATCGTCGCCTTGAGCATAGAGCGTGAAAAGCTCCATCCAGCTCGCATTGACGCGTACGAGCGGCTTGTCCGAGGTCGATGGCAGACAGGAAACCGACCAGTAGTAGCGCTCGGTCTTGCACAGCAAAGGAATGCAGTTTGGACCGTATAGCCCGAGAATCTCCAGCACTTTTCCCGCTTGCGCGCGACTAAGTAGCTTCTCAAATCGAGCGACATATTTGAAGCGCTGTTCCAGGGACTCTGAGCGGTCGCCCGCGTCCGGCAAGTCGATCTGCCCGCTATCCAATCTCGCTGCTGCTCAAGATCAAGGAATTGCCGCACACCGGTGGTTCTGGGGCGAGAAGTCGTGCCCATGTCAGGCACTCTGCGAAATTCGTGTGCTCGTCATCGGCCGGCTCCTGTGTTGTCGCCTGGGCGGTTGCGATTCTAAGCATCGCGCCCAATGCGCCTCCGAATGATACGTCGCGGACGGAGAATTTGGAACGGCTGCGCGACCACGAGGAGAAAGTCGCCTCACCGTTCGCCGCCTTCGCAACGGCTTGACTTCAAGGCTGATATTGCCGGCTCTGCAAAGCGGCGGCTTCTGGGATCAGAGTTCGATCTACACGATGGCCGCAATGAGCGCACAATGCTGCCGTTCACAGACTTAGGCGTGGACGTCGACTCAGGGCGGACAAAATCGCGCACCCATGACCCTATGCACGGCTTGTTGCAAGGATATACCCACGTTCTGGAGAAGATCGCATAATGTATCGAGCGGGACCTCGCGCGCTGATCCTTCCGCGGCAGTATCCTCCTAAGACAGCATCTCGAGACCGTGTTTCCGGACGATCGAAAGCAGCTTCAATGCGGGGCCGCTGGGTCGCTTCGCGCCAGTTTCCCACTTTTGCACGGTGGACTCGCTGGTGTTGAGGTAGCGCGCGAAAACTGGCTGGCTGACATGATTGTTCTCGCGCAGCGCCTTGATCTCGCCCGGCGTCAGATCTTGCGGGATGGACAGGCAAGTCTGATCGAAGGTCTTCATGGTTTCCTTGTCGATGGTGCCCGCCGCGTACATATCTTCGACAGCGCTGTGGATCGCCTCAAAGGCATCGCTTTTGAATTTGCGCTTAGTCGCCATTGGAAGTCTCCAATAGGGCGCCGGTCCCGATTTCGGCATCAAGCTCGGCCTGGGTCTTGCGCCGATAGAGTTCGGCGAGCTTCCGGAAAGCAAGGAGTTCGTCGTCATCGATGTTTGCGCGGTCCTTTTTCGCAAACAGGTAGGCGAACACCCAGTACTCACCGGCTTTCGCCAGAACGATCGACCGATGCATGTTGTCGTTGAGCCACACGTGCGACTTGCTCAATCGCTTTGCAAAGGGCCTTGTCGGAGATCCGCGCTTTCTTCGCTGCCTTGGAAAACCACGCCGTTTTGAAAGTCCGTTCTGACATCGCTTCATATAGCACTAGGTGCTACAACTATCAAGTTGTCGGGAAAATTGCGCAGACTACGCTGCTTCGCATGCCTGATGGATGTGGGTGGCAGCAAGGCACCCATTCGCGGCTAGACTGAAATACGCTCCATACAAACTGCCTTTACGACCTTCTGCAATATCCTCACGCGTTCGACCAGCCAGACGAGTTCCTCGTTGCTGATTGTGTATTTCGACGAATATCGCGCTTCGACATAGGCTCGCGACAGCAACTCAAAGCAGCGCCGTGAAAACCGGCTGTCACGCGGCCATGCTTCCACCAGCCGATTATCCATCCCCTCGGCCTGGGAGCGCAGCACCTTTATCCGATGAGACTTGGGGCTGTAGAGCGTCAGGACCAGCAGCGCGCAGTGATAGGCCTTTTCAGTTGCTTGATGGAGATTGAAGGCAGCGTGACGCGGTACACCGTCGGCTATACTCGTTTCAGCGAGCTTGACCGAGTGAACGGCTAACTCAAACCAGGCATCGAAATATTTGCTTGCTTCGGCGCGCCTCTCCTCAGCCGTCAGCGGCTTCGGCTGCGCCAGCGGATGGCCGGGCTCCTCGTAGAGGGGAATGCCGTCTCTGGCGATGTCGACGAAGAAGGGGCGACCGCGGGAGAGCTGGTCGTTGACATCGGCCAGCGTGTGGACGATCGGCACGACCGGGGTTTCGATGCGATGCGCGATCTGCTCCGTCAACAGCCGCTCCTCGATGTTCTCCCAGAGCTCCTGCTCCTCGGCAAAGGACTTGCTGTTGACGACGATCAACAGATCGTAGTCGGAGCGATAGCCGCTCAGGTGATCCTCGACCCAGTCGCCGCGGCCATAAGAACCATACAGAATGACCTTCAGGACCCTGCCGGCATGGCGCTTGGCCGACAGCTTGCTGGCCTGGAAGCCTTCGACCTCGGCAAACAGGATCTGAAGGATGCGCGCCAGTTCGCGCCGCTTCCTGTCCGGCAGATGTTCGATATGGTCGGTCAGGGTCAAAGCCGCGTCAAAGCCTTCGGTCAGAATCGCATCCATCGTAGCGGTTCCATGGTGATTGCACACCAAATCCTTTTACGGGATTTCTTTCATGAGAACAATTCAAGGGTGTGCTCATCGCACGATACATCCGTGTTTGCGCGCCTGTCCGTATTCAAAGCGTCATCTTGGCGGCGTCGCTCTCGACGGATCCAGGTAATGAGGCTATGGCGAGGACAAAGCCACGACGCGGCTTGCCCGCATCACCTCACTCGCTAGAGCTCAAGGTTCTGACAATATGAAAAAGCCGCAACGAAGGTTCGTTGTCGAATTGAAATCCGGCCGCCGGCGGCAGACATCGAAACCGGTCTCGATCTGGGGTAATCTGGATCTCAAGGCTGTGTCGGCTGCGGTCGACGCTGAGATTTCCGGCCACGCCGGTCATCAGATCGCAGACAGCGCAATGTCTTCGACGCGCGTGTCTCCCGCAGGAACGCCCGTATTGACAACACCACTGGAGCAGCCAAGAACGGTGTCGGCACCACAGGAGGGATTAATGGCCAACGAAACCAACACGACTGTCAATAGCGAGCCCGTGACCAGCGATGCGGCCATAGTGGCGGAGCCAAAGAACCAGCGTGCGCCGCGCGCCAAGAAGGTGGCGCCCGAGACGGCAAGTGCCGATGTCAAGGTCGAGACCAAGGCACCCGCTGCACCGGCAAAGCGGGGCAGACCGGCACGGGCTGGCAAAACCACGCCGATGGCCGCAGATGTTGCAGGCAAGGCGAAGCGGGTTGGCAAGACACGCGCTGCAAAGCCCAGCCCCGCCGCGATGCCTGCGCCGATCTCGGCTGCTGACGACATGGCAGAGTTGCTGCGGCTGGAGGAGGAAAACCAGATGCTGCGCAAGTCGCTTGCAGAAAAGCTGCGTCAGGAAAACGCCGATCTGCGCAAGCGCCTCGGTCTTGCCTGACAGTCTTGGCTGATTGGCTGTCTGAAACGTGTCGGCGACGGCCGAGCGCATTTAGTCCTGCTCCCCCTTGGCCATGAACATCGGCGACGGTCGATCCGCGGCCGATGCCGTTCAAGGGCTGCTCGGCTGCAGGAAACAAGCGGAGATTGGGGAAGATGGTGGCGTCGCCTTGGAAATTTCTCGTTGGGCTGACGAGACGACATGGCAAGGACAATGAGCGCACGTCCGTTAAGGACCGATCAGAGACACCGGTCGCCAATCAGACGCAGGAGCCGTCTCAGCTCCAGCCACCAGCATCGGTGCCACCCACCGATGCTGCACAGGACACCGCCAATCCGGTCGATGTACATTCGACCGACTCTGACGATATTCCCAATATTGAGAAGGTCGTTGAACCGACTGGTCCGGACAAATCAGCCTTGTGTGAGGTCACCGATCTCGCTTCGACGACGCGCTTCGGTTTGCAAACCGATTTTGTCGAGCTGTCGGCGGCAGCGAAGCCTCGCAAGGCGCGGGCGGTTCGAAAGAAAAACGCGTCTGCCGAGATCCAGTCGGCACCATCAACGACCGTTGCTGCTTCAAACGAACTCCAGGACCTCGATGACGAGATCCGACAGCTGCGCCGACAGTTGGCGAAGAAGCTTCAACGTCAAAACGCCCAGCTGAGAACGATGCTGGAGCGATTTGACCGATAGATAACGAGCATGTCTCTCGAACTGCTCGCCAATGCACTGATTTGGATTGAGACGATCTGAGGAAACCACTCTCAATTCGAATCCCTTCATGGCGAGCACCCCTGGCTCACACGGCCCAGTAGGGAACGTACCTTGCGTTTCTCCTGCCCTGATCCGGGTCCGCAGGTGCGATACGGCCGAGCTTGATCGATTCCGCGATAATTGCGGATACTGCCTGATACTCTTCCGCCGGAAGCGAGAACCGTTCTCTTAGGGTTGCATTACTCATGTAGTCATGGGTTAGCCAGCGCAGAACGCAGTGGAAGAAGCACGCTCTCATCTTCTCTGCCTTCGACATCTGGCTGAAGCTTTTGGGCGCGAACAGTACGACACGCATTGAGTTCTCTGACGAGATGAAATCCGGGGCGGGGAGATGCTCCGCTTCAATCTCGATCAGCGTCTTGTCGAGCCCGCCACCGCGTTCCTCGCAAAGGCCGAATGAACGCATCGTGGCTGCCAGCTTTTCGTTTCGGGAGCGGCGTTCATCGAGTATCCGGTCGGTATTGATCAGAGAGTTGCCCGGGTTGCTGACCTCAATCCGGTTATCATAAATCTCGACCACGGGGCCGACACCGGTCGCCATGAAATCCTGGTGGATGAGTGCGTTGGCAATCACTTCCCGGATGGCTGTTTCCGGGAAGTGCGGAACCATGCGTCGTACTCCCTCGATGTAGCGTTCGTCTTTGGGCAGGCGTTCCATCAGGAATTTCATCATACCGGTGAAGCCGACCGCGTAGCCCTTTTTACCTTCCTGTTCGAAGTCGGACCGAGATTTGTCACGGCCGACATATTTGACGATGCGAACGGCTTTCCCGGCGATGGACGGAAAGGCCGTGACATCGCGGGCCAGCATAATCGCGCCGAGGTTGGTAATGTCGAACCGGCCTTCAAGATTATCCAGTACAAACCCTCGATCCGCCATTTTGCGGATCACCTCTTCTTGGCTCTTCGGCCTTGGCTCGCCGGTCAAATCGAACATAGGATCTGGATCGAGCAGGGCGAAGACGTCTTCCGTGCTCGCGTTGGATGTAGCAACAGCTGTTTCGAAGCGGCGTCTTCCGGTCGCTATCCAGAGCGCCCGCTCGTGCTCGGGAAATTCGGCGAGCTTTTTCTTGTTTTCGCCGATCCGGACGAATTCCGTACCGCTGAACTTTACCGGCCGTTCATAGGACGGTTCGATGGCAATCACGGAATATGCAAGACCGTCGCACGAGAAATCCAGAACCTCGATGAGGACACGCGGCTCGATCATCCGGCTCAGCCAATTGGTGAAATCCTCGTTCCCTTGTTTTAGCTGTTGCAAGCGGAGTTCGGTCCCCACGCGTTTTTTCGTGTGGTCCTCCACTCCGAAGACAAGGAAAGCACGATCCCTGCCAGCCAGCATGGCTGAATTCGCGAGGGCTGAAACATACTCACCAATCTCGCGCGGATCCTTGTTGTTGACCTTGAATTCCAGCCAGGCACTTTCGTTCGGCTCTTGAAGTAACCGGTTGAGCAATGCGCATGGATCATGGATTGGCATTTCGCGTCCTCATTTTATCCCCCTTATATCAGATTCGACCCTGTCGTAACGGTCCATCGAGGAAATCCGCAAGAATTTTTCCAGCAAAAACAATGCGATGGTAATAAGATTCGGGCGAAAGTTTTTATCCTCGTTTTGAACCAGTGAGGGAGGAGCAGGGCAACTGATGACCCAGGCGCGTTTTATCCCCCTTTAGTCGGGATCGCTATTGCTTAAGCATCAAGTGTCGAAACAAATCAAACAAAAACAATATGATGCAGACTGCCATTGGGTTTGAACAATATCGCCGTTATGTCGGAAACGCGGTGATGATGACGCGATGAGCGCCGCCATGTGCCCGATTGTGACCGAGAGACGCCGGAAGCGTGATGGCATCACAACTCGACATGTTTGCACCGTCGCCGGCGGAGCACGAGGTGACTGTTGTAAGACTACGGTCGGAGACGAAGCGGCGCGGGGGATCGACTATCGGATCGGGCTCGGGGTTGCCTGGAACAAAGAGGACCCAACCGCCTCGCGCGACGATATCGTCGATTTCGCCCGGTCGCTGGCGCGGGCAGGGCGGTGAGCGCGACCGCGTTCAGCTAATCCCCTGACTGCTCCTCCGCCGGTCTGCCGTGTTTGGTTGGCCTGCCTGCCGTTGACCATCTCTTTTGCCGCTCGCGCCTCGCGTCCTGCCCCGGCTTTTGGTCCTGCCGGGCCCACGCTGCCCCGCAACGGCTTCGCCGTCCTCCACTTTCGTTGTGGCCCTATCGGGTGCGGGCCAGCGCTTAAAGCCCGGCATTCGGACCGCCGTAGCAGGTCGCGATGGTCGCGACCTCAAACGGAGGTTCAAACATGACGAGGCAGCCCACAAAGCAACGATCCGATCTCTACAGCCGCATCACCGACAAGATCGTCGCCGAGCTCGAACAGGGCGTGCGACCCTGGATGCAGCCCTGGAACACGACACAGGCAAGCGACCAGATCACTCGACCGCTGCGCCACAATGGCCAACCCTATTCCGGCATCAACGTCCTCATCCTCTGGTCCGAAGCCATCGCACGCGGTTTCTCCTCGGCCACCTGGATGACCTTTCGTCAGGCCCTCGAATTCGGGGCCGCGGTGCGCAAAGGCGAGACCGGCACGACGGTCGTCTTTGCCAGCTCGTTCCTCCGGACCGAAACCAGTGAGACTGGCGAGGCGGTCGAACACGACCTCCCGTTTCTGAAAGCCTACACGGTCTTCAACGCCGACCAGATCGACGGACTGGGCGCGCGCTTTCGGCAAGTCGCACCGGTTCCAGATCCGATTGCCCGCATCGGATATGCCGACCGCTTCTTTGCCAACACCGGTGCCCTGATCCGGCATGGCGGATCGTCGGCCTACTACGCACCGGCCCGCGATTACATCCAGATGCCAGCCTTCGAAGCCTTCCGGGATGCGCGGTCCTATGTCGCCGTCTTGAGTCATGAGCTGACACACTGGACGGCAGCCCCGCATCGTCTCGATCGTGACCTCAGCCGTTACGGCAAGGACAACAGCGAACGCGCCCGCGAGGAACTGATCGCCGAACTCGGCAGTTGCTTCCTCTGCGCCGATCTCGGCATTGTTCCAGAACTCGAACCACGGCCTGACCATGCGAGCTATCTCGCCTCCTGGCTCAAGCTTCTCTCAGGCGACAAGCGGGCGATCTTTACCGCCGCCAGCCACGCGCAACGCGCGGTCAGCTACCTGCACCATCTGCAGCCCGAGCATGAGGAAGGGGAGGCGGCGTGAGCCGCTTCTTCCTTCACTGGAATAGCGCGCAAAGGGCTGGCTCTCGGAAAGGACATCACTCGCAACCTGGCAGACAGAGCGCGCCATGTCGGCATGCCGGTATGGCAAGCTTCCCGGAGCGGCGGCGCCGTTTCCCCAACGCTGAAGATTGTTGTGTAATGCGCTCTGCATCACATTCTGTTCCACATCGAAAGGAAACGCACATGGCCGCCATTAATGCCCGAAAGGAAACGCCCGTTTCCATGCGCTTCCGCGATGACGATCTCGCGATCATTGATCGTGGCGCGGCCCTGACCGGGCTCTCGCGGACCGAGTTCATGCGCCGGGCCGCGGTGCAGGAAGCGCAGGCTGCTATTCTCAACGCGAGTGTCATTCGTGTTTCCCCCGATGCCTCCGAAGCCTTTATCGCTGCCATCGAAGCGCCGCCGGTTGCAGCACCCGCCAAGGTGGCCGAGCGCTTGCAGCGTCAAGCGCCCTGGGAATATTGACGCCTTGGGTTGTCGAAGATCGAGCCGCTTGAGGAGCGCCATCGTTTGGGATCGTTCAGCTGTGGCAAGCCTGCCCTCGATATCTGGCTTGCCACCTTTGCCCGATCGAACCGCCAGCACGGTTTCACAAGAGTGTTTGTCATCCATGACGACGACGTGGTCGTCGGTTATTATGGACTTGCTCCGACCGTTGTTGCGCCGAATATCGTCGCCCGCAAAATCCGAACCGGCCAGCCACCGGACCCGATCCCCTGCCTGCTGATCGGTCAGCTTGCAGTCGACCACCGCCATATCGGTCGCGGTATCGGTACGGCGCTTGTCCGGGACGCGTTTCGCCGCTGCATAGCCGGCGCGGATCTCGTCGGTGGGCGGGCGATCGTCGTTCGCGCCATCGATGAACAAGCGGAGCGTTTCTGGCAGAGCTGGGGCTTTATTTCGTCACTCGACAACCAATCCATTCTCGTGCGCTCGATGACCGACATCAGAGCGTGGCTGGCGTCCTCCTGGATGTAGCCAGCCCCTGCGGCTCATTTTCCGGGCTTCTCGAGGCCACGACGCTCTTACCCGCCGGCCGCTCAAAACCATTCCCGTTCTTTATGTCGCCTTTCTAAGGGACCGACCGCGATCAGCGTCAACCCGCAAGGGGTTTCCCTGCGCTTTCGCTCCGGTGACGCCTGCGGCTCGCCCCCTTCTTCGGGCGCCATCGGGAATGGTCCCGAGCAACCGAAGGAGTAACTGACATGGCCACCACAATCGCAACCCTGACGCAGAAGACCGACGGCAGCTTCGAAGGCGTCTTCGCCACCATCCGGGTCAATGCGCCGATCGCCATTGTCCCGAATGCCAACAAGGCAAGCGAGGAAGCCCCCGACTACCGCATCATCCATCGCAAGACCGGCTTCGAGATTGGTGCGGCCTGGAATCGTATCTCTCGCCAGACCGGCGAGGAATACCTCTCCGTCAAGCTCGAGGCGCCCGAGATCGGCGTCATCTTCGGCAACCTTGCAGCGGCCCCCGGCGGCGATCCGAACCGCAAGGTCATCCTCTGGAACAACCCGGCCTGAGCCGGACGCCGGCCCCGCGGGGCCGGCACAACCATCCGAGCCGAAGAACTGCGATGATGATCACCAAAGATTGGATCCACGTCGCCCTTGATAGACAGCGGTTCCGTCCACGCTATTCCGGCCGTTTCGTGCCGACGAAAGATCGACCGACGGGTCAGGCTCAAAACTTTCCTTCGCCCATCATCAAAAGTCGTAGCAGTTCCTCAGTGAAGACCTGTCGCCGATTATGCGACTGATCTCCTGTCGGGGATAGGTTTCGGCATATATCCGCGCGAACGCTTCTTTCTCAGGAGTTCGAGGAAAAGCCTGACCGCCTCTTCCTCCCGCGCAAAGTGATGCACCAGCCTCTGACCGCCGGCGCCGATGCGCCCCCACCGACGGATGAGGCACGCTTCGCCGAACAGCGTCGGCTCGATCGACATGGCATAATAGCGGGCCATGTTTTTGGTGGCGTCCGTGCGTTCAATGTAAAGCTGGTAGGGCTGCGCGATCATGGCGGCCAAGATTGCTGAGAGCCGACTCCCCGTCCAACGAGAGATTTGAATCGATCAACCTCGATCGATTCATGACCGTGATGAGTTGGTCGACACGCGGCACGCTTCGGGCGAGCCGGTTGTGGCAGGCGGTACTACTCGCTGGCGCTCACGGAGCCCGCACGTTGTCTCCGTCCATGGGTCACATCCCGTGTCGCCGCTGCGCCTGCGCCCCTCTTCGTCTCATGGCCGCTGACAGAGCTTTCATTGCATCCGATGTCAGGCTGCATCATA
Source organism: Rhizobium sp. YTU87027 (assembly GCF_050644135.1). Lineage (NCBI taxonomy): Bacteria > Pseudomonadati > Pseudomonadota > Alphaproteobacteria > Hyphomicrobiales > Rhizobiaceae > Rhizobium > Rhizobium sp. YTU87027. Next base: position 344,019 of record NZ_CP098443.1, read on the forward strand.
GGAATTTGCGAACTCGCGGTCGGCATAATAGCGCAACTTTCTGCCGATGATGGGTCGCCGACCTGCTAGAAACAAAAGCTCCGCTTCAGCGGGCAGGTTGCGCACTTCGTCGGGTGTCAGAAGAGCGCGTCCGGTGCGCTGTTCGGTGTAGGAAATTCCGGATTTCTCGGCGTCCAATGCGAGTGCCATCGTTCGAAAGGCAATTGTCTCCTGTCCCAACAGGTCGGATACCAAGCGGGCGCTCTCATGATCGTTTATGCCGAACACCTGGAGCACGCCGGCATTCGACAGGAAGGTGCCGGCCCGTCGCCCATAGGTAGCACGCAGTTGATGGATATCCTGGAGTATTGGCCACAGTTGCACGCCATAACCGGCCATCAAACCCATCGCTCGCTCGACCGGCGCGAGGTAGCCCAAGGCAGCAAACTCGTCGAGTAAATAGAGAACCGGGGCAGGTGGGCGACCTGGTGTCCGCGCAAGATCCGACAGGCTTTGCGTCACCAGCAGACGCAGCCATCTTGCATAGGGTCCGAGCCTATCCGGCGGCAGAACGAGGAACACGGTCATCGTGCGTGACTTCAGTTGCGAAAATCGAAACGCGGAGCGGGCAAGGACAGCAGTGATCCGCGGGCTGTCGAGGAAGTGCGTGTGACGTTGGGCGGCCGACAGCACGCCCGCCGCCTCCCGATCGGACTTGGCGAGATGTCGATTGGCGGCGCGGGCAACAAGGCCGTTCGCCACCGGGCTTTCCTGCATCGTTTTCAACAGAGCGCTAAAGTCGTCGGCCGCGAGCGTCAGATGATGGCGGAGCATCGAAAGATTGCAGGTGCTGCGTGGCTCGGTGCTGACGATATGCAGGATCAATCCGCCGATCAGCGCCTTTGCCTCTTCGTTCCAATGGGCTTCACCGGTTAGTCCTGGCTCGTCGAATACCAGTGCGTCGGAAAGATTGCTCGCATCATCGATGAGATCGACGCCTTGCGGGTCGAATGCATCGAGCGGGTTGAAACTGCTGTTTTGATGCTGCGTGATATCAAATGGGTCGAGGACATGCACAGGTCCGAAGCGCTCTCGCGCCCGAAACGCAATCCGGGCATTCTCACCCTTGGGATCGATGCAGATGATTGAACGATCGACATCGAGCAGATTGGGCAAAATGGTGCCGACGCCCTTGCCTGATCGGGTCGGTGCCATGGTCAGCAGATGCGCGGGTCCGTCATAACGGATAAATTTGCCAGTCTTCGCGTCACGGCCGAGAAGAAGTCCGTCGCGGGAGCGCGTCAGCAACGCCGTTTCCTTGTCGCTGCCAAATCGCGCCGAGCCGTGCGTATCGTCCGACGTTTCGCCAAAGCGAGCAACCATCGGAGCAGTCACAAGACGGAACAGCACGACGAGCCAAAAGACAGTGAAGACAGAGTCGCCGACAACCCAGAGCGCATCGCCTTTGCGGATGCCGAGCGATTGCATCAGGGCCTGCAGCCCGAAGGAAATGACTAAAAATACGAGGATGTAGAAACCCCCGAAGGCAATCAGATGATGCACTACACGGTACGGTGCGGCAATGATCGCCAGCAGCGCCCAGATTGGATCACGTGCGGCAACCATCATCATTGCCTTGAATGCGCGCCAGGTCGCCGATCTCCGTATCATGGAAGCCGCGTCTCCTGGCTTTCTACCGAAGACCGGGTCCCGGCAGGATCGAGGACCGCCGTGAACAGCTTGCGGTCGCTGTCGCGGTTGAGAAATTCGGGCAGGACGCGACGCAAAAAGCCGCGCAAGCTCTTTGCGAATTCGTCTTCGCCACGATCAAGATGCTCCATGATCAGTGTGCCAAGAAGGATCTTTCGGCGGGTGTCTTCCGTACGTTCCTGTTTGTCCAGTCTTGCCTGCAGGCTTTTCTTTTGCGCTTCAAGCTGGGCAAGCCGCTCTTCTATCGATTTCCGCACCATGTCTCTTCTCTCCTGTCGTCGCGGCGATGCGAGGCGAGGCGGCTTTTGTGGACCAATATAGTTCATAACCTTGGCGCCCCGTTCACATCGCGTCGCGTTCAGCGAAAGGGTCGTAATCCTTGCATTGTAAGCATGGAGCGAATAAATATGCAACCTATAAGGAATTTAATGAGACGAATAAACCGCTCGTCGCATTACGCAATTGAACTGATTTGGTTTGCCTAAGGGCGCACTTACGGGTTGCTGCGCAACCCAGTGCTCGGCAAGCCTGGGCCCGGCTAAGGATCGGATCGATGGCTATCTACCATCTGAGCGTAAAGCCGATAACGCGTGCCAGTGGCCGCAGTGCCGTGGCTGCTGCGGCGTATCGGTCCGGCACGAAGCTTGAAAATCAAAGCGATGGGTTGGTGCATGATTTTAGCCGCAGGGCAGGGATTGTCCATGCCGAGATCGTTCTGCCGGCGGGCGTGTCGGCAGACTGGGCAAGCGACAGGTCGGCACTGTGGAATGCGGCGGAAGCGGTCGAGAGTCGCAGGGACGCCCGCGTTGCGCGGGAGTTCGAAATTGCCTTGCCGCACGAATTGTCCGCGGAGCAACGGTTGGTGCTGACACGTGCGTTTGCGCAAGCTCTGGCTGATCGCTATCAGACCGCCGTCGACTTTGCGATCCACGAGCCGCATCAGGCGAGCGACATCCGCAATCATCATGCACACGTGATGATGACGACGCGCAAGGTGGGACCCGGTGGGCTTGGTGCCAAGACGGAGATCGAGCGTGCCAACAAGGAACTCTCCGCAGCAGGCCTTCCGACATCAACGATGCAATTGCGTGAGATCCGGCGGTCGTTCGAGCAGATGATGAACATGCATCTGGCCCGTGCCGGGTTTGACATAAGGGTGGATCATCGCTCGCACCAGGAGCGCGGCCTGGAGATCGAGCCGACCCAACATGTGGGCGTGCACGCAACTCAGATCGGTCGTGAAGGCGGCGACGTATCGCGATCGCGCATGGATGAGGCGGCAGCGCGTCGAAACGCCGCGACAATCCGCAATAGACCGGAGCAGGTTCTGGAACTGATCACCCAGGAAAAAAGCGTCTTCGATCGCCGCGACATCGCACGCACATTGCATCGCTACATCAATGACGACGCGCAGACGTTCCAGAATGCCTTCGCCAGGATCATGGCGTCTCCAGCCCTGGTGACATTGCAGCCGGAGAGGATGAGCGGATCGGATGGGCCGGAATATGCGCGCTATTCGACAAGGGAGATGATTGGCCTCGAAGCGTCAATGGCAGGCCATGCGCAAACGATGTCAAAACGTCTGCGTTACGGCGTCGATCGGCGACATGTCGAGCGGGCGATTAATGACCAGGATCGGGCGCTTCGCGCCGCCGCGGGATCGCGTTCGGGCAGCGATGAAAGGGCGGGCGAGGCGGGAACGTCATCGCAGCGTGCCGCGCGCCTGTCGGATGAGCAGCGTGCCGCGATCCATCACATCACCGGTCCGGAGCAGATTGCAGCGGTCGTGGGCTTCGCGGGTGCCGGCAAAAGCACGATGTTGGCCGCAGCCCGCCAAGCCTGGGAAGGACAAGGGTACACCGTCCACGGCGCCGCCCTGTCGGGGAAGGCGGCGGAAGGATTGGAGGAATCATCGGGTATACGAAGTCGCACACTCGCGTCCTGGGAATTCGGCTGGAAGAACGATAACGGCAGGCTCGGCCGAAGGGACGTCCTCGTCATCGATGAGGCGGGTATGGTGGGCAGCCGGCAGCTTGCCCGTTTCGTCGAGGAAGCAGAACGATCCGGCGCGAAATTCGTGCTCCTCGGTGACCACGAGCAGTTACAGGCGATAGGTGCTGGTGCGCCGTTTCGGGCGATTGCAGAGCGGATCGGCTTTGCCGGATTGTCCGATATTCGCCGCCAGCGGGAGCCATGGCAGCGCGCGGCGTCGGTTGACTTTGCCACGCACAAGACAATCGACGGACTTGATGCTTATGCAAGCCATGGCGCCATCAAGTTTGCTGACAGTCGCGAGGCGACACGTCGCATGCTCGTCGAAGATTATTTTGCTGACAGGGTTGAGCGCCCGGGTGGCACGCGCATCGTCATTGCGCACCGCCGCGCCGACGTCCGCGCCTTGAATGCCGATATCCGCTCCAGACTTCAGGAGCTTGGCGCGCTTGCCAAGGGCGGGGAGGGTGAGAGCAGGACAGGTGGAGAGGTCTTGTTCGAAACCAGGGACGGCCCACGAACCTTTGTTCCAGGGGATCGCGTGCTGTTCCTGCAGAATGACCGGGAACTTGGCGTCAAGAACGGTATGCTTGGCACCGTCCTGGCGGCGGAAAACAATTGGCTGCAGGTCAAGCTCGATGGTCGGGCGAAGGGACGTGACGGCAAGGGTCGTGTCGAGTTCTGGACGCCGCGGTACAACGCGATCGATCATGGCTACGCAACAACGATCCACAAGACGCAAGGAGCAACCGTCGACCGAACCTTCGTCCTTGCTTCGCCGACCATGGATCGCCACCTGACCTACGTCGCCATGACCCGCCACCGTGAGGGTGCCGCACTCTATGCAAGCCATGAGGAGTTCGGTGACCGGCAAGCCGGGCGATTGGTCGCGCATGGCAGGGCCCCCTATGAACATGATCCCACAAAACGCGGTAGCTATTACGTGACGTTGGAGTCACGAACGGGGCAGCGATATACCGTCTGGGGCGTCGATCTCGAACGAGCGATCGAAAGCGCTGCGCCATCGATCGGGACGAAGATCCAACTGGAGTTTCGGGGCAGTGAAACCGTCCGTCTACCCGATGGCCGGGAAGCGCGACGCAACAGTTGGGCGGTCAAGTCCGGCGACGCTGCGGCCTACGCGCAATTGCAAGCCAGGCTCAGTCGCTCGGGGGTGAAGGAGACGACGCTCGACTATATCAGGGACTTCGGTGGGCGTCGGGGAATCGGCGAACAGTTGGCCGTCGGGAGTGAAATCGAAATTGGACATAGCCTTGCTTCGGCAACTGTAGAAAAGCCTCTTGAGTGGCGCGCGACCTCCCGCGACTTCTCGAGCGCCTGGATCAAAAGCGAGGCGTCGACGGAACAGGGATCCGTTGTTAATGCCAACCGCTCCAGCACAGATCAAATCGCCTCCGCTGAAATCCGACGAGAACGAAACGGCGATGGCGACATCCGACCTGAAGGTGAGCGGGTCAACGACGGCCGCCGGCGCGGAACGTTCTCGGGCCTCAGATTGAGCAGCGCCAGCCAGCCCACGCACGCACGCGCCGCGCAACCGACGCCTGGGTGCGAAGCGTTGGCGGCGTTGTCACCCTTTGAGCAGGCTGTCGATCGATACGCTCGGGCCCTCATGTCGGCGATGAGATCGCAGGATCGGGAATTGCCGATCTTGCCGAGCCAGAAGGCAGAGCTACAGGCTGCCGGTGCACACCTCGAAAAGACGCAGCCTGGGTCGGTGGCACTGATGATATCTGCTGTTCAGCACGACGGGGGCGCTCAACATGCGATGATCGAGCGATCTGGGCGAGAGCGTGTCGTCGAAGTCATCGCGGGCATGGCGCGGGAGCAGGCAATGCAAGCAGATCCACAAGCCCGGGCGGATCGATTGATGAATAGCTGGCGATTGCTACAGGCACAGCGTCAGGAACTTGCCGCTGAACGCGGCGATGCTGCACGGGAAAAGATTGAACAGGAGATGCGCCTTTTGAGGCGCGAGATCAATCGTGATCCCGCAGTTGCATCCATCATCCGCGATCGCGCCAACAACGTCGGGCTCGAGCACCACCACGACCATCGGAGCACTGCCGGTGACACGGAGCAGAAGCGCGAGCGCGAGCGAGGCAGTGAATTCGAGCGCTAGGGGGAGATTGATGACCGACAATGAGCGGCAAGGGGTCATAACCGAACGCGACGAGGATGTCGATGAGGCGGTTGCGGCATTCCATGATTTGCGTCAGACCGTTGAACGTTTCGGTGCGCACATCTCTGCGGAAATGACAATTGTTCGCAAAGGCGTCGAGCTTGCATTCGAGCAGTTCGAGAAATCGCAGGAAACAGCGGGTGACCGCGAAGATCTTTTCCGCATCGCGCAGTTTCTGGTTGGCATGAACCAACGCATCGACCTCATTGGCAAATCGCCACTTCTCAAGAATGGGCCTGAGTATTTCGTACGGGCCTTCGAACGAGGAGGCGAAGGCATGATGGCGACGGCCGTTCAACAATTGGAACTGGATAACCGGGAACTTCGAAGACACTTGCTTGAATTGCGCCATCTGACGCAGGGTGCGCGTGACCGGCGGCTGCAGAATATCTATTTGTGGTTCGCTAGTGCGATCGGTCTCATTGTCGGAATAGTCGCGACGCTTATTGCCGCGCCTTCACTATGATCTCTGGCCCAAGAATGCCTGACGCTGAAAAATTCGCACTAGCGACATTTTGTGAGGTGGATGGTGGGGACGCGCTATCGCAACAAGGAGACCGTTTGACCTTGCCGGGAAACCAGGCGACCGGCGTCACCCAGGCGCCGAGCGTGCCGCGATCGATGACGACGTCGCAGGAGGCTATCTGCGCCTAGAACCCTTCTCTGGCAATGTCTCTCGCGAAGTACGTGAGGATAAGATCGGCTCCGGCTCGTTTAAACGCTCCTAGCGTTTCTCGCACAACAGCTTTCTCGTCGATAGCGCCAGCCTGGCTTGCAAATTTGATCATGGAATATTCGCCGCTCACCTGATACCCCACGAGGGGAAGGAGTGTATTCTCCCTCAATCGGGCGAGAACATCGAGATACGGCAGTCCAGGCTTCACCATGAGCATGTCGGCGCCCTCCGCTTCATCGATCAGAGATTCCCTTAGAGCCTCCCGCCCATTGAGGTAGTTCATTTGGTAGGATTTTCTGTCACCGATTAGCTCTGAACCAGCGGCTTCTCTAAAAGGACCATAGAACCCTGAAGCAAACTTTGAGGAATAGGCCATAATTGGTATGTCGATAAAGCCTGCTTCATCGAGAGCCTTGCGAATTGCCCCGACCTGTCCGTCCATCATCGCCGACGGCGCAACAATGTCCGCTCCTGCCTCGACAGCGGTAACTGCTTGCTTGCCCAAGTTCTGAATTGTCTGGTCATTGTCGACTTGTCCATTTGCGATGATGCCGCAGTGGCTATCAAGCGTGTATTCACAAAAGCAGTTGTCGGAGATAACGATCAGCTTGGGAGCTACTTCCTTGGCCGTTCGAATCATCCTAGCGAGCAAACCTTCTTTGGCCCACGAGTCGCAGCCGTCCGCTGATTTTTGATGCGAGACTCCAAACATCATCACGGCCTTGATACCATCCTGATATATGGCCGCTATTTCGTCGCGGAGTTCCATCTCAGGGATACGATAGACGCCCGGCATCGACTGAATTTCTACCCGTCGAGTTATGCCCTCTTCAACAAAGATCGGATAAATCAGGTCATTCAATGTGACATGATTCTCGGCGACTAAGTCGCGCAGAAACACTGTCTTTCGAAGACGTCTGTTTCTCGCGACAGGATAGGAGGCCAACTGCATTGCCGAAATCACTCCGTGACATTTTTTGCTACTGCGAACAAGCGTTCGTTTGTGGTGGTGTAAGGTGGGGCTTTTACATGCAGGGTGTACGGCCTGCCTCGAATCCAGCAAGCCCAACCCGCCGAGTTGCAGCAATTATGGCCAATTTCGCGTAGAATTTGGCACTCCACTAACAGCAGGTCGAGCTAGGAACCACTAGCCTTGGTTCAGCAACTCCGGGTGATCGCCTTTTCAAGTCGGCTGACTTTTCCAGCCAACCTGAGGCGGCTTGATCGACCTCGGGTCGCGTGTATCCAATGGTTGGAGGAAAAAATGTCAGTGAATGCAGCAGACCGTCATCTCATCATCGAAGCGATCACTAAATACGCTTGGGGCTTCGATGAGAACGATTTCTCTCTCGTCGCGAGCGCCTTTTCGAAAAATGCCGTGAGCGGCGGAAAGGTTGCGGGTACTGAAATTGCCTGGGGACCAATGCGTGGCCGAGAAGAGATCGTCAACGCCCTTCAAGGCATGCGGAATAGCCAGACGGATCGTCGACGCCACTGCCTGAGCAATTTTCACTTTACAAGTCAGACCGAAGATTCCGCCACAGTCCGGTGCTACATGACTTTGTTGTCTGCCGGTGACGGCAAGGTGAGCCTAGTGACAGTGGGAATCTTCGATGCGGATTTAGCAAGGCTCGACAGAAACGATTGGCTGCTGACGCGACTGGATATCACTCTCGACGCGCCATTTTGAGCCTATTTAGTGCCCGTCCATAAACGGTAAGCTACTGAAAATATTGGATGAATCGCTATATTTCTGCGAGCAAAGCCCGGCGGTTTCAGGTACACTTTAGATCAAGCGACTGATTCTAAAGGGAAACCCGTAACCGCCGGAGCCGACAATGCGCCAAGAACGCACCGTCCAGGCCAGATCCTATGAGGAGGGTGGATAGCGACCTACGCTGTGGCAAAGTGCGGTTGCTTGGACACAAACACCCTACCCTTGGAGGCAAGCATGCTCGTTGCAGCTCACCGATCCGAAGCGCCGACCGCCATCCGCACCGATCTTTGCGCAATTTTCGTCTCATTGGAATTGAGTCGCTCGAAATGGCTGATCACCTCGCTGTCGCCGGGTGGCGGCGAGAAGATGTCGAAACATATGGTGGCGGCCAGCGACGTCGCCGGCATGCTGGCGCGCTTTGCCGAACTCAAGAGGAAGGCGCGGGCGCGAACCGGACGGTGCTTTCCGATCATTGTCATCCAGGAAGCTGGGCTCGACGGCTTCTGGATCCATCGGGTGTTGGAGGCCGAGGGGATCGAAAGCTACGTCGTCGATCCGGCATCGATTGCAACCTCGCGCCGGCGGCGGCGGGCCAAGACCGATAGGATCGACGGCGAAGCGCTGGTTCGGGCATTGCTCGCCTATCAGCGGGGCGAGCCGCGGGTATGCGCCATGCTCCACGTTCCGACGCCCGAGGAAGAGGACCAGCGCCGCCTCTCGCGTGAGCGCGAGGCCTTGACGAACGAGCGCATACGACACGTTAACCGCATCAAGGGCCTACTGTTCAGCCAGGGCGTATCCGACTACGAGCCGCTGCGCCGCGATCGACGCAAGCGACTGGAGGAGTGCAAGACCGGCGACGGCCGTCCGCTGCCGGGACATTTGAAGGCGCAGATCGGCCGCGAACTCGATCGGCTGGAACTGTTGCTCGAGCAGATCAAGACTATTGAGGCCGGCCGCGACGCCATGCTCGCTGCCACGCAGGTCGTCTCGCCAGCACCGACGATGCTGCTCACCTTGAAAGGCATCGGGCCGGAGTTTGCCGCCGTGCTGTGGTCGGAAGGGCTGTCGCGTCACTTCGACAACCGACGACAGGTTGCCGCCTATGCCGGCCTTGCGCCGACACCCTGGCAGAGTGGCTCGGTCGATCACGACCAGGGGGTCTCAAAATCCGGCAATCCAAGGCTGCGAACGACGCTGATCCAGATGGCCTGGCTGTGGCTGCGTCATCAACCGCACGCGGCGCTGACCGTGTGGTTCAAGGATCGGGTCAAGCAGAACGGCGGCCGTCTCAAGAAGACGACGATTGTCGCGCTAGCCCGCAAGCTGCTCGTTGCGCTGTGGAAATATGTCAATGCCGGCGTCGTTATCGAGGGCGCGGTCTTAAAGACCGTCTGATCGGTTACCCGAACTGAATTCTGCAATCTTCCAGGACCCGATCAGTCCTGGCGGATCCAGGTGGGACGAACCGAGAATATGCATGGCCCTGAAACGGCCGTAGGCTAGAATGGTCTCGTCCTCCTGAGCCCTTGTCCGCCGCAAGCGGGATGTTGGTGCCGCTGTTTCGAACAGCGACCGTATATAAGTTGGATCTGGCTTGGCAACGAGCCGCGTCTTGCAATCGGGCTCAGACCGTGGACGCCGTAACAACCGACGGAGTGCAAGAAATGTCACCCTGACGACAGTTCCACATTGACGCTCCTCATATAAGCATATTCGATCTTTTCGCCGAACACGAGATTGGCCGTGAACTGAAAGCGATGTCGCAGTGGCTGGACGAGCATCCCGAGCTGCTGAGCCAGGTGACGCAGGATCTGCGCCGACACGGCATCAGGGAAACCGGCCGCGAGGGCCTGCCGACGGAGGCGGTGCTGCGCTGCGCGCTACTCAAGCAATATCACCAGTTGAGCTATCAGGAGCTGGCGTTCCATCTGGAAGACTCCGCCTCGTTCCGGGCTTTTGCCCGGCTGCCGAGGGGGTGGAGCCCGAAGAAGTCGGTCTTGCACAAGACGATCAGCGCGATCCGGGCGCAAACCTTTGAAGAGATCAACCGGGTGCTGCTGGCGAGCGCCCGACAGGAGAAGCTGGAAAGTGGCAAGGTCGTGCGTGTGGACAGCACCGTCACCGCCGCACTGATCCATGAGCCGAGCGATAGCAGCCTGTTGTGGGACGCCGTGCGGGTGATGGTGCGGCTGTTGCAGCGGGCCGATGCACTGGGTAGCGCCATCCCATGGCACGACCACCGCCGCGCGGCAAAGAAATGGGCTCGGGCGATCAAATATACCCGTGGCCGCCCCAAACGGATCAAGCACTACCGCGCACTGCTCAAGATCACGCGCACGACCGTGAGTTATCTGCAGCAGGCGAGTGAACAGTTGCCCCTGGCGGCGGGCCCGGGCGGCGAACTGTGGCAGGCCCAGCTCCGCCACTACCGGCCGCTGATCGCACGGATCATCGCCCAGACCGAGCGGCGGGTCCTGGCCGGGGAGCCGGTGCCGGCCGATGAGAAGCTGGTGAGCTTGTTCGAGCCGCATGCCGACATCATCGTCAAGGGTAGCCGCGACGTCGACTACGGCCACAAACTCAATCTGACCACCGGCAGAAGTGGACTGATCCTCGACCTCGTCGTCGAAGCCGGCAACCCGGCCGACAGCGAGCGATTCTTGCCGATGCTGGAACGCCACATCGCCTTCTATGGCCAGCCGCCGCGTCAGGCGGCGGCCGACGGCGGCTATGCCAGCCGCGCCAATCTGAGTGGAGCCAAAGCCTGCGGCGTCCGTGACATGGCGTTCCACAAGAAGTGCGGCCTCAGCATCGAAGACATGGTCACAAGCCGCTGGGTCTATCGCAAGCTGCGCAACTTCCGCGCCGGCATCGAGGCTGGCATTTCTTGCCTGAAACGCACTTATGGCTTGGGGCGCTGCACCTGGCGCGGGCTCGACCACTTCAGGGCTTATGTCTGGTCCTCGGTCGTCGCATACAATCTCGCCCTCTTCGCCCGCCTCAGGCCGAGCTGACGCCCGTCATCCGGCAGCGTTCAGAGCACGCCCGGCGAGCGTCGGGATACCCCATGACCCCATTGCCGCCAGATCGCTCTTCGGGCCACAACCCGCATGGCCTTGTGCCATCTCGCGTCCAAAAAACACCCTTCAGTGGACAAGCAACCTTGAAAACCACAGAAAAACAGCCGTTTATGGACGGGCACTATTTAGGCAGGCGGCGTCGCATCGACGGCGCCGAACTGCTTTGCGCGGCGCGGTGTCCGGGTGATTTTCCATGGACAAGCCGGTCATGGCGGGTGCCAGCAACTTCTTGCTCCCCCATTTTTCGAAGAGCGGATTTATGATCCGGCGCAGCTTTCTAAGGAATGGCTTATTTGACGTACTACTTGGCCATTTTAATCGCGCGACGTTCCGGCTTTTGTCATATAAAGGCTCACTTACATTCTAGGAAAAATGTCTGCTTTGGAGGGCAGGCGCCCACGAATGTGATTTAAAGCGTACGGAGGAGCGAACGCTTATGAGGAGTCCGATAGATTACTTCGCTTGTGCAGCACGGACGTGGTACCGCGCTTGTCAGGCGCATGCGGGCGGCTGGGGTGATAGAGCCCGCGCCAGACACAAAGCAAACAATCAGGATGCCTCTTTCATTGATTAGAAATTGTGCAATTGGACTAGCCCCGCACAAAATGCTGGCACAAAGTCGTCGTCAGAATAGCCCGCGAAGCCCAAACGGCAAGGAAAAGGAAGTGGCATGAAGTTTGCCTCACCAATTTAGCTAACTTACGTTAGTTTACTTTGCATGGCGCCTGAATGAGCATAACGCTGGCGCCGGAAAATATCTCGCGCGCCTTATGGATCGAGCAACAGAAGAAGAGCAGGGAACCTAGAAATGATAACAGTCCTTTTCGGTACAGAGAGCGGCAATTCTGAGATGGCGGCCGACGACATCGCAGAGTTCATTCGTGAAAACGGCGAAGAAGCCCAAGTCATTCCCATGGAGGACTGTGACGTCTCTCGGTTGCAGGATGCAGGCTTGGTGATCGTGATCACATCGACTTATGGCGAGGGCGAGCTTCCCGAAACTACGCAGCCATTCTACGATGCTCTCCGGGCCTCAAGGCCGGACCTTGGCGCACTCAAGTTTGGCGCTTTTGGCTTGGGTGACAGCACCTATGAAACCTACGGGAATGGGATTGACGTAGTTTCGACCCTGTTGAACGAGCTGGGGGCTCACCAGGTCGGTGAGACTGGCCGGCATGATGCGGCAAAAGGTGTGCCGTTGTCTCAAGCGGCACTCGACTGGGTTGACAGACTTCTTCCATCGTTAAGCCGGCGAGCTGCATGAGGTCCTGAAAAAAAACACCTCGCGGTCAAGAAATGGGCTGAGCTTCCTGCCACCGGATGGTGGAGGAGGAGGCGCAGCTAGGGCATCATGCTTGGCCAACTTAACCTAACAAATGTGAGTTAGTTAAATGAGCAATAACAAAGATATCGACGCCGATGTCATTATTGTAGGAGCGGGTCTCTCCGGTATGACTGCGGCCAAAGAGTTGCAGGAGAGCGGCTTGAGCGTCCTTCTCTTCGACGGAAAGGATCGTGTTGGCGGACGCACGTGGTCGGACAGCCAGTTCACAAATGGCGCACTCGACTTTGGCGGGATGTTTATCGGCACCACGCATGACCGCTCACAGCGACTTGGCAAAGAAATGGGCCTCGAAATGGTGAAGGCCCGACCCGCTGGCAAAATGGTTTGGGATCTCGGAACGGAAATCTTGATTGCCGAGGACGGAAGTTATCCAGAGAAACTCGTTGGCGATGGCAGCAGCTTGCAGCAGCAGCTTGCCAAGGCATTTGCCGCGATCGACGAACTTGCGAGAAGAGTCGGCAAGGAAAACCCATGGGATGCTCCGGGGGCCGCTGAACTCGATTCTAAGACAATGGCTACTTGGCTCGAGGAAAATGTTTCGGACGCACTTGTCAAAAAAATTGTCGGCAGCGACGTCACAATCATAACCGGCGTTGATCCGTCAGAGATCTCGCTGCTTTTCTTCGCGTTTTATGTCGCACAGTGTGAAGATATGTATGCGCTACAGGTCACATCAAATGTGATGCTGTGGGTCGGAGGAGCGCAGCAAATCTCTCAACGTATTGCTGAGCGGCTACCGGCTGACAGCGTTCACTTGAAAGAGGAAGTGATCGCGGTCACTCACGGCGAGAAGCACGTTGACGTTCTGACTCACAAAGGAACCTATCGTTCCAAGCGCATCATTATGGCGCTGCCGCCCGCTGCTGCGGCGCAGATAGCGTTCCACCCGGAACTTCCATCGGCTCGGCGTCAGATCAATCGGCGTACCAATTTCGGTCGCTACATGAAGCTCCAACTCCGATACGAAAAGCAGTTTTGGCTCGACCGAGGACTATCTGGCGAGATTTTCTCGCTTTCGCCTGGCTTCTTTGCCTTGGACGTGACGCGCCCCGGCGACACCTTCGCTACTCTGGTCATATTCATAGGCGGCTCGAACTACGACAAGTGGTTTGGCCTGGGTGTAGAGGGACGGCGCACCGAAATGCTCCATGCTGTGGGCCGCTGCCTCGGAGAAGAGGCGTTACGGCCGCAAGCTTACCTCGAGACCAACTGGAACGATGTCGAATTCACGATGGGCGGGCCAGTCTGCCATATGCCGCCCGGGTTGATGAGCACGTGCGGATCGTCACTGCGCGCGCCGATAGGCCGCATTCACTTTGCGGGAACGGAAGCCGCTCCCGCATGGACTGGTTACATGGAAGGCGCTGTGCAGTCGGGTGAAGCCGCTGCCGCGCAAATTAAGGGAGAATTGCTCAATGACCGCGAAGCAGCTTAAGGCCGTCGTTCCTTCAGGTATGGAAAGTACTGGCCCAACTTACGGTTTTGCACCTGGGCGTGTTGCCAATGGATTGCTCTTCGTCGCCGGCCAAATTGGCGTCGACAAAAGCGGGCAACTTGGAAAATCGGTTCAGGAACAGGCGTCGCTCGCTTTGGAGAACCTTGGACGTGTGCTTACAGAAGCGGGTTGCGGCTTTGCCGACGTAATCGCGATGAATACCTACCACGTAGGCGACTGCACATTGGTCAACGAATGGTTCTTGCCGCTCAAGAAGGACATCTTCCCAGCGCCCTATCCCGCATGGACGTCGATGGGTATCACCAGCTTGGCTATTCCAGGCGCTCTGATCGAAATCTCGGCGGTCGCCGAGCTCCCAAACAACTGAGGCACTAAAAATAACTAAAAACACGGCGTGTCGGTTCAAAACTCCAAAGGGGAACTACGAAAATGACTGATACTACGCAGACAGATGGTGTGAGAGCAATTTCAAGCAGTTTCGGTGCAGCTGCCGCGCCGAACACTGGAGAGAAGCCAAGACTGGTCGGCCGTATGGGCCCGGGCGCGCTTATGCTTACCGTGCTCGCATTCTCGGCACCGATCGCAGTTGTCGAAGGGTTCATTCCCTTCACCATCCTTTTTGACGGGCCCGGAGCGACCTTCGGGTTCCTTTTGACAACGATCGTTCTCATCCTCTTCTCCATCGGCTATGTGACGATGGCGAAGCACGTACCGAAGCCAGGAGACTTTTACGCGTTCATCAGTTCGGGCCTCGGGAAGGTGACGGGTCTCGGTGCCGCCTTCTTGGCCGTAATCGCATACCTGGCTCTTTTGGGCGGCACATACATATTCCTTGGAGTTAGTACGAACTCGCTAATCACGAGCGTCGGTGGATCGCAGACACCGTGGTGGATATGGACCATCATAGGCTGGATAGGGGTTAGCACTCTCGGATACTTCCACATCGAACTCTCCGCGAAAATTCTCTCGATCGCAATGCTGGTTGAAATCGCGATTGTCATGATCTTCAACGTCGCCGTTCTGTTTTCCGGTGGCGCGGAGGGATTGTCCGCTCAGCCATTTACTCCTTCGGCTTTCGCATCCGGTGATATGGCCGTTACGATGGTTTATGCCATCCTGGTGTTTCTGGGCTTTGAAGCGACTGCTCTCTTTCGCGACGAAGTCCGCGATCCCAACCGCACCATCCCACGCGCGACCTATGGTGCCGTACTCATCGTCGGAGTGCTCTACACATTGTCCTGCTATGCGCTTGTGTCCGCTTTTGGATCCCAAGCGTGGGACGTGGCAAAGAACAATCCGACCTCGATGTTTGCGGTGGCAATCGGCAAATTCGTGGCACCCGTATTTGAGCAAATCACCTACTGCTCGGTCATTTTGTCGATAACTGCCGCTTTGATTTCCATCCATAACGTCCTTTCGAGATACGTTCTTAATCTCGCGGTCGACAAAGCACTGCCCGCATACCTATCCAAGGTGCATGAGCGCCACAGTTCGCCGCACACAGCGTCAACTGCCGTTGCGATCATAGCCGCTCTCTTTGTCGGGCCGTTTATCATCATGAATGCCGACGGATCGATTTTGTACGGCATTGCAACCGGCATCGGTGGGGTAGGCGTTATCATCCTGATGGCGATGGTCAGCTTTGCAGTTATTGCCTGGTTCGCTCGCAGCGGCATACCCGCGGGTGAAAACGCATTCAAAGTGTTTGTCGCGCCGGGAATTGCTGCGATCGTGATGACAGTTTCGGTCGTCTTTGCCGTCGCCCATCTTGAGCTGATCGTCGGGGGCGAACCAGGCCAGAATCTCTGGGTGGTGTACTTCCTGATCGGGTCGTTTGTCGTTGGGAGCCTACTTGCGCTCTATTTCCGCTCGGCAAAACCCGAAGTTTACAACAGCCTTGGTCGCGCAGACCGGGTGTTTGAGTTCCTCGCCCACAAGCGGGAACGAGAGCACCAGCACTAAGGTCGGGAGAAGCCCGTCCTCGTTTCCCATCTCCAAGGGCGGGCCAACGTGATGGGGCCCTAGTAAAGGGCACCATCACAACAAATGCGAAATCAGGAGAGCTGGCATGACAATTGAAATCCTTCCGCCAAACCAGGATGAATGGGCCGGAGCCAAGAGGAAAATAAGAACAAGAAGCGGCATTGAGCTCGCGTACGTAGAGTGGGGTGATGTAGCTGCCCCTGCCGTCATTCTTATCCATGGATATACAGATAATTCTCGCGCCTATTCGCTTGTTGCGCCTTTTCTCAAGGGACGGCGCTTTGTCGCGATCGAACTGCGCGGGCACGGCGATAGCCAGAAGGTTACAAGGGACATAAACTTACTGAGCTTTGCGGCGGATGTCAGCGAGCTTATGGACGAACTTGGCATTGAAAAGGCTGACATTGTCGGCCATTCGATGGGATCCATGACCGCAGCCGTGCTCGCTGCCTTCTATGGTCACAAGGTCAACAAGGTTGTCTTGATCGCTACCGCGATGCAGCTCAGTAAGGCAACGGCGGACTGGCTTCAGACTACCGTTGAAAGTCAGACTTTCCCGCTTGATGTGAACGGTGCGTTTCTCAATGAGTGGACGTGGAATCCTCATCCAATCGACCAGAATTTCATGAAATACCTCAAGCAGGAAGCCACGGTGGTGCCCCACGAGACATGGAAGGGCTGCCTTGTCGCCTTAGAAGTTACAAACTGGTCACTAGCAGCGACGCGCATCAAGGCTCCCGTTTTTGTGATGTGGGGCGATCAGGACCAGTTCTTTAACGCAGAGGATCAGGAGGCAGTGAAAAGCGCATTGCCCGACGCGAAGTATAAGACCTATCGCAACTATGGCCACTCTGTGACGTGGGAGATACCACAAGTCGCAGCCAATGACATCATGGAATTCCTCAACGACCCTGCCTGAGGCTTTTTTCTATGATCGGGTTCGTCACCGTGATAGCGGCGGACCGCAAACACACTCAGATTGTCAATCGAAACTTCGCACAAACGGAGATGGATCACCTATGTCAAAACTTCCGGATGACGTCCGCGCCGCAATCGCCGCCCAGCACGATTTGATGAAACAGGCGTTTGCCTCTGGTGATGCCGACCCGATTGTGGACAAATATTACACCGAAGACGCCTGGGTATTTGGTGACGGGGACCAGACATGGAAAGGCTCCCAAGCGATCCATGAGCTCTATGCGGGGATTGTCGGCAAATACACCTGGACCACCAAGACCGAGCAAATCATCCCGTTGGGAGACGGTGCCCTCGAGTTCCTGATCGGCACCATTCATCCAGTCGATGGGAGCGAACCGACAGTATACAAGATTCTTTTTGGCTGGGTGAAGGCGGGCGAAAGCTGGCGTTGCAGTACCCAGATGTTTGCCTTCGGTGACCACTTTTGAGAATCGTACCCTGCAATGGCCAAAGCGGCGTGATCGATGGTTAGGTAGATGTTCGTCAAACATATCGGAATGGCACATGTAAAGACGACAAGGTTGCTAGACCTCGATCGGGCGCAAATTACCGCGCGCGGCATTGCTGGTGACCGCGACTTTATCTTGCTGAATGAAGCTGGACAACCGCTCGGAGCAGGCCATCATCGCCATTTCTTGCCGTTGATATTTCATTATGACGGAATACGGCGTCGCTTGCGCATGACCTATCCGAACGGCCGCGTGGTTGAAGACGACTGTTTCGCGAGCAGGCTACCATTCGCTCTGAGCTATATGGATATGCGACGTATTCTGGTCTCGGACGTAGTCGGTGAGTGGAATAGACGCCTTTGCGATTTTTCGGGCGAGAAGGTCCGGATGGTCAGGGTGATGAAAAGCGGAGACGGTGTTGACGTCCTGCCAATTACGCTTCTGACGACTGGATCCATTCGTGATTTGGGCCTGCGCATGGGTTCCGCAATCGACTACCGGCGATTTCGGGCAAATCTCGTTATCGAATGCGACGAGCCCTATGCCGAAGATCGATGGGAGGGAAAAACCATCCGGATCGGCGCAGCCGTTTTGAGAGTTCGAAGTTCGGTCCCGCGTTGTGTTGTCACTCAGCTCGATCCTGAGACCGGGAAGAACAACGCAAGGACCGTCGCTGCGCTGTTGGAATATCGGCAAAAGGTTCATCTGCCTGATGGACTTATGCCTGCCTACGCCACACCGGGCTTCGCATCATATGCCGAGGTGGCTCTGCCTGGCGAGGTGCTTGTCGGCGATTCCGTCGTCGTTGAGCAACAATGAGCGTTTTCAACGCAGTCAGGCCCAAATACCAGGGAGGTCGAGACAATGGAATACAATGATAAGGTTGTGGTCATCACCGGCGCCGGCTCCGGGATGGGCCGTTCAATGGTCTCCGAGTTTGCCAGGCGCGGTGCGCGGGTGGCAGCAGTCGGACGCACCTTGGAGAAAGTGGAAGAAAGCATTCGTCTTGCCGGCAACACCGAGCGAGCACTAGCACTCCGCGCGGATGTCTCGGTTGAGGCGGATGTCGTAGGTGTGATCGACGCTGTCGTCGCGCACTGGGGGCGAATTGATGTGCTGATAAACAACGCCGGTGTTCTCGACACCTATGAACCGGCCCATACGGTGAGCCTCCAATCATGGCAGGAGGTGATCGCGATCAACCTGACCGGTCCTTTCCTGATGTCGAAGTATGCAATTCCGCACATGCTCAAGAAGGGCAAGGGCTCGATCGTCAACATCGCGTCGCTGTCATCATTTAGCGCAGCCGGAGGTGGTTCGGCTTACACCGCTTCGAAGCATGGAGTTCTTGGTCTCACCCGTCAGCTCTGTTTTGAATATGGCGCGAAGGGTATCCGCGTAAACGCAATTTGCCCCGGCGCGACCGCAACTCCCATGGCACTCCACGGCGGCACGAGTGAAGCGCTCCCTGACATGGATGCCGGCGTGATGAAGACACCTGCCCAGCGGTGGTGCAAGCCCGAGGAGGTCGCGCGGCTTGCAGCCTTCCTCGCAGGCGATGACGCAGACTTCGTGCACGGCAGCGCGTACGTCATTGATGGCGGCTGGCTGACCGCAGCGCGCGAGGCGTTTTAGCAAACTTACGTGCGCCCGCGACAGTCGGGTGTGCGGCCCTTAGAAGACACACACGAGGAACCAATGGACGTTCGCGCAGCTGTTGCCGTACAGGCAGGAAAACCACTCGAAATCATGACCGTTCAGCTCGACGGCCCGAAGGCTGGCGAGGTGCTGATCGAGGTCAAGGCGACGGGTATCTGCCACACCGACGATTTCACGCTTTCGGGTGCCGACCCGGAAGGCCTGTTCCCGGCGATTCTCGGCCATGAGGGTGCCGGCGTGGTCGTCGACGTCGGCCCAGGCGTCACCTCCTTGAGGAAGGGCGATCATGTCATTCCGCTCTACACCCCGGAGTGCCGCGAATGCTACTCCTGCACTTCGCGCAAGACCAATCTCTGCACCTCGATTCGCGCTACTCAGGGGCAAGGCCTGATGCCCGACGGCACGAGCCGCTTCTCCATCGGCAAGGACAAGATCCACCACTACATGGGTTGCTCGACCTTCGCGAACTTCACCGTTCTGCCGGAGATCGCTCTCGCCAAGATAAATCCCGACGCCCCCTTCGACAAGGTCTGCTACATCGGCTGCGGCGTGACGACGGGCATCGGCGCTGTGATCAACACCGCCAAGGTCGAGATCGGATCGACGGCGATCGTCTTCGGTCTTGGCGGCATCGGTCTCAACGTACTGCAGGGTCTACGCCTTGCCGGCGCCGACATGATCATCGGTGTCGACATCAACCCGGACCGCAAGGCCTGGGGCGAGAAGTTCGGCATGACGCACTTCGTCAATCCCAAGGAAGTGGGCGACGACATCGTTCCCTATCTGGTTAACATGACGAAGCGTAATGGCGACCTGATCGGCGGCGCCGACTATACCTTTGACTGCACCGGCAACACCAAGGTGATGCGTCAGGCACTCGAAGCCAGCCATCGCGGCTGGGGCAAGTCCGTGATCATCGGCGTCGCCGGCGCCGGTCAGGAAATCTCGACGCGTCCGTTCCAGCTTGTAACTGGCCGCAACTGGATGGGCACCGCCTTCGGTGGCGCGCGTGGCCGCACCGACGTGCCGAAGATCGTCGACTGGTACATGGAAGGCAAGATCCAGATCGATCCGATGATCACCCACACCATGCCACTGGACGACATCAACAAAGGTTTTGAGCTGATGCATAAGGGCGAGTCGATCCGTGGCGTGGTGGTCTACTGACAATGAAGACGATATCGACCGCGAAGTCCTTCGGGGGCATTCAGGGCGTTTACTCCCACGAATCCGCCGAGTGCGCCTGCGAGATGACGTTCGCCGTGTTCGTACCACCACAAGCGGCAGAAAGGCAGTGCCCGCTCATCTGGTACCTGTCGGGGCTGACCTGCACCTACGCCAACGTCATGGAGAAGGGCGAGTACCGGCGGCTGGCAGCCGAACTGGGACTGATCGTGGTGTGCCCGGACACGAGCCCGCGTGGGGACAACGTTCCTGACGAAGGCGACAACTGGCAGTTCGGGCAGGGGGCTGGCTTCTACCTCGATGCGACGGAGGCACCTTACGCCCGGAACTATCGTATGTATTCCTATATCACTCGCGAGCTCCCATCGCTTCTGTCCAGAGAATTCCCGGTCGACATGGACCGTCAGGGCATATTTGGCCATTCGATGGGTGGGCATGGTGCAGTCACGATCGCACTGCGAAATCCCGAGAGGTTTCGCAGTTGTTCCGCGTTCGCCCCGATCAGCAGACCCACGCTTTCGGGATGGTCGGATCCAGCATTCCGCAAGTATCTCGGCTCCGACGAAGAAAACTGGCGGTCTTATGACGCCTGTCTCTTGATTGAAGACGGTCACAGGTTCCCGGAGTTTCTGGTTGACCAGGGAACGATTGACGATTTCCTTGAGGAAGGCTTGCGCCCCGGCGAGCTTCAGAAGGCCTGTGAACAAGCGGGCATTCCGCTCACGCTCCGCATGCAGGAGGACTATGGGCACTCATATTTCTTCATTTCGACATTCATGAATGATCATCTCCGCTGGCATGCGGAGCGGCTGAACAGGTGATCGCAGACGGCCGGCCATCTTTTGCCGGCCAAAAAAGGAAGGAGAGCAGCATGACACTACACCCATCGATCGATTCCGGGTTCAGGGCGACGGACGCTTTGTTCTCGGGCGGCACGCTCGTATGCAACTGCGCAAGTAATCCGGTGAAGGTGCGGATTAAGGGCGATATCGCGCATAACCATGCCTGCGGCTGCACCAAGTGCTGGAAGCCGGAGGGCGCTGCGTTTTCGATCGTAGCAGTAGCGCCGACGGATAACGTTGAAGTCCTCGAAAACGGCGAAAAGCTTGTCGTCGTCGATCCTGCAGCTCTTATTCAGCGTCATGCTTGTAAGCAGTGCGGCGTCCATATGTACGGCCCAGTAGAGCGTGAGCATCCTTTCCAGGGTTTGTCCTTCATTCACCCGGAGCGGTTCGAAGAAAAGGGATGGGCCAAGCCTGGCTTTGCCGCCTTCGTTTCTTCGATCATCGAAAGCGGGTTCGACCCGTCGAAAATGGATCAAGTCCGCGCCAGGTTGAAGTCTGTAGATCTTGAGCCTTTCGACTGTCTGTCGCCAGGCCTGATGGACTACATCGCGACTTGGACTGCCAAGAAAAACGGCGTCCTTCCGGGTTAACTCGATGGTCGCCTGATCTCGCTGCCGGTCAGCATCAAGTTAGCCCATGTGGACCGGTTATAACAGCATTGTCACGTTTATCCGAGGCAGTACAGCCCGCAGAAACACGAGGAACAAGCATGTCAGGAAGGGTAGCAGGGAAGAATATTGTTGTGATCGGTGGCACGAGCGGCATGGGGCTTGCCCAAGTCCGGCGTTTTGTTGCTGAAGGCGCGAAAGTCGTTATCGCCAATCGAAATGCAACGCAGGGCGCTGCCGTTATTGAGGAGGTCGGGCAGGCCGCGAAATTCGTTCAGCTTGACGTCCGCAGCGAGGAAGATTGGGCGAAGCTTGTAATCCGCGCGGAGGATTTCTTCAATGGGCCCATTCACGCGCTGGTCAATAACGCTGGAATTCTGGTCGAGGAAGGTATCGAGCAGACTAGTCTCGAAACTTACCGCCACTTGGTAGACGTGATGCAGGTAGGTCCCTTCCTCGGTATGAAAGCGGTTATACCCTCTATGCGGCGCGCTGGAGGCGGATCAATCGTTACCGTCTCATCGACCGCAGGGATTGTGGGGTACCAGGGTTTCTTCGCCTACACTGCGACGAAGTGGGCTGTCAGGGGCATGACCAAAGCCGCCGCTCTCGACCTCGCTTCCTCCAACATTCGTGTCAACAGCGTCCATCCCGGTGATACGGAGACGCCTATGATCGAAGGCCGTGGTTACAATGCAGACTTCGTGCCTCTCAAGCGATTCGCCCGCCCTGAGGAGATAGCGTCGCTCGTATTGTTCCTGGCGTCCGATGAAGCGGCCTATATTACCGGGGCAGAGCATGTCATCGACGGAGGCTATACCGCGCAGTGACAGCTGCGGCAAAGCGCTGGCAGTTAGGCTGAACGTGTAAAGCTCAGAGACGATCGCCGCGCACAGCCCAGAACAATCGTTTGTTCGCAGGGGCTTGCTTGAAGTCTTGTACTACTAAAAAAGGGGAATAACTCATGAATGCGCACGTTCAACATGACAGTCTCTTGCCGTGGGCCGACACCGCCTTCCGCGAAAATCCGTATCCGTGGTATGACGTCCTCCGTCGTGAGGCCCCGGTTTATCGCGATCCTATTGCAGAAAATACGTATATCGTCTCGCGTTACGATGATGTCGTAAAGTTCGGCAAACATCCTTCGTTGTCCATGATCGCTCCTAGCTGGGTCCCTAAGGGTCCTTGGAGTCTCTTCAAGGACAGCATGATCGTTTCAGATCCCCCCGACCACACCGCGCACCGCCGTCGCTCGAATAAGTGGTTTACTCCAAAACTCGCCAATCAATGGGCGCAAGCGACGGCAAAAGCAGTTAACGAGGCGATCGATGATCTTGGTCCCGGCGGCATGATCGAGGCGTTTCGCAATCTCGCGCTCATTCCCGCCCATCACGCAATGTGCGCAGCTCTTGGGCTACCAAACGATGGCTACGATACCGGTTCCGCTTGGATGCATGATGCGATGACCGCTCTCGGCTCCGCCGTTACCGAAGAGGAGGAGCAGCGTTGCCAAGCTGCATTCGACTACCTGTCAGACAGGGTACGGCATTATCTGCAAATGCGCCGTGCAAACCCGCAGCCAGGCGTTGTTTCCTCCTGGATCGAGGACGTCGCCAATGGCGAGATGAACGAGCAGCAGCTGTTCGAGGGGTTGCTTCTCTTCTGGGCAACGGGAACGCCCAATGCGGCGTATCTGATAACTGGTGGCCTGGAGATTTTCGCACGGCGGCCGGATGTGTTCGAACTTTGGAAATCCGATCCTGGCAAACATCAAGCGATCTTCAGCGAAATCGCGCGTCTGCATACGCCGGAAATTTCATTCACGCGGTTCACCACCGAAGAACTCGAGATCCGGGGTGTCAAGATACCCGTAGGCATGATGGTTCGCTTTATGATTGCGTCTGCGAATCGTGATCCCGAAGTCTTCACGAATCCGCATGAAGTGGATGTCACGCGTTCGACGGAAATGAATCAGCACATATCGTTTGGTGTCGGTGCGCATTCGTGCCCAGGCATGATCATCTCGACAGCCGAAGCGAACGCCGTGTTCAATACGGTTGCGCAACGCGTTAAGCGTGTCGAACTGGCTGGACGGCCAGTTTACAATCACAACGATAGGTCAGCCGCGTACTCACGTCTTCCCCTGCGTCTTGTCATCTAGCTTCTGCGAAATGACGAGCAGGCAGAAGGGGCGCTCTTGAAGCGCCCCTTCTGCATCACCACAATATTTTTTCGACGATTAACTGTTAGAGATGTTTTACAAACCAGCCGACAGCAGCGCTACTCGATTGCTCAAAGAGCGTCGTGTAAGGTTCGAAGTGGCCGCCAGGAAGCACCTCGAGTGCCTTAGGCTCGCCGGCGCGGTCGAACGCGTCCAATGCAAGGTCGGTCGGCGTCAGATGGTCCTCTTCGGCAACAAGCATCAGCAATGGGGTCGGGCTGATCAGCCGGACGTATGCACCCGGCTCGTTCGCTCGCGCCAGTTCCAAACTTCTGACCGTCACCTTCGGGTTCCAATTCGTTGCAAACTCGGATGACTTTGTAAAATACTCGAAACTATCGGCGCCTGGCAGCGCGCATGGCACTTCCGGATCCGAGGCAACCACATTTACGTAGCCTCTTCCCTTGCCGAGCACCCTGACGGCCCGGTCGCTCGCCAACTGCTCCCTGAGATAAGCTGCTTGGGGTGTTTTTGACCGACGAACAGCGACCTTTGACCCGCTTATCGTTGGAACCTGCGAGACAACGGCCCTTACACGCCTGTCCTCGGCGGCAACTGCAAGAACATGGCCGCCGCTGTAGCTTGTGCCCCAAATGCCGATGCGTTCCGGATTGGGGCCGTCCATTGTCTGAATAAAGGAGATTGCGTCTTTGTATCCGCGTCTCTGTCGTTCGGGATCGACCTCGAAACGAGGTTCCCCGCCGCTTTCTCCAAAGCAGCCGTGATCAAAAACCAGCACACCAAACCCGTGATCTGCAAACTTCTGCGCATATTGGTCCAGATACTGCTCCTTCACAGCGGAGAAGCCGTGTGCCATGACAATCGCAGGATATAATCCAACTGCTGCCCGAGGCTTGTAAAACCAACCGCGCAATTGATCGCCTTCGGACCAAAACGTGACGTTTGTTCGTGACATAAATTCTCCTATTGAATGTCTGACGCTCAGACATTCACCGATCGTGGACGTCGCTTTGCCGCGGAGATTTGGGATCGCAACTAAGGGTGAGGTAACTCGCCAAATGGAACTTGAGCGCGTTCGACCGCGTATTGGGTCCCAGCGCAAGGACGCCGGTCGTGAACGGCTGCCTCAACGAGAGCGATCGCTCTTTTCATCTCGGTGGGAATGCTCTGAATACGTGCAGTAAGCTGAACCGATCTCAGCCAGCCAATTTCGCAGGATTTCCCACCAACCCCATCGCTGCATATTCATACGCACCCATCCCTTGCGTTTGGAGCCCATGAACAAACTCGCCACAGCTGGGCAACGAACAGCTCTCCAGTAAAGGAAATGTAACTCGACCAGTCAGCCATGGAAGGGCGAAGATGGACATTAACTACGCGTAATCTGCCAATTACGCCGTTAGGGCCTGTAACAGTATGTGTAGAGGCTCGTTTGCGGTGACGTATTGGTCAAGGAATGCTTCTAACTCATCGGCTTCTCCTAGCACATCGAATGTTCACGTCCTTCCATTGCGACCCAGCTTGCCTTCAGGCAGGGCAGCGCGAAACGCTTTCTGATAATCCTCACGCATCGTCTCGCCCAAATCTCCACCGAGCGTTAAAACGGGTGCGGTGATACGCTTGGATTCCATACCCTTGACCAACCGATCTATGCCTGTCGTGAAACGGCAGCCTCTGCGTATTGTGGATGGCACAGCAGATCCTCGGGAACATAGCGACCATGCTTATATGACTGCGCCGTTAGGATCGAGTGGAAACGACGTCGCGGTGACATGGCGAGAGAACCACGAACGAACGTGGCTTTCGAAGCTCCATGTTCAAGCAGAAGGGACGCGTTTTAACATTCAAGGCCGAGCGGTCTCCTGACTGCCCTCCAAGGGGCAACGTCAGTTGATGGCCCAAATGCAAGCGTCTGAAGTGAAATTGGCAGTTTCGGCGTAGCACTTGTCAGCTCAAGGCGACGCCGGCCTCATCGCGAGCAGCTATGTTGATCTCAATTCGCGGTACCAACGAAAGGTGCCAAACGTCAGGAGCGTTCGGATCGCGGCGTTGGGTGAAGCAATCATCGGAGGATCAATAGTGAGCAAAAACACCATTAACTGGGATCGCGTAAAGCACCGGGTCAGCAAGGAAAATGTCCGGACGTATTGGCGCCCGTATGCCGCACCGACAATAATGTCGGCGGGAGACAGCCTGATCTCCGGCGCGCCTCAGATGCCCCGCTGGGACCCCCTACCGAAAGCTGCAGTTTCAGTCGCGATCAACGGCGCGTTCTTCACGAAGGCCGAAAATCCGAACCAGGCTCAGACCCCCGACGAGATCATCCGCTCTGCAAAGGAGTGCATCGCTGAAGGTGCTCAGATCATCCACATTCACGTTCGTGACGAGGGTGGTCACAATGTGCTTGACGTCGACAGGTTCAGCGAAGTCCTTGGCCGGCTGAAAGCCGACCATCCCGAAATCGCGCTCGATGCCTGCCTTGTCGCTGTCAATGACGAAGAAAGCAAGGCCATGCAGGAAGTCATCGATCGAAGGCTGGTCAGTGCGGTTCCGGTAAACACGACGGCACTGATCTTGGGCGACAACCTGTTTGTTAAGCCGCCGCACGCCATCATAGAGAAGACACGCATGGTCATGGACGCGGGACTTGTGCCGCAGCTTGCGGTTTATACTGACGGTGATGTCGACAACGCCCGGCGCCTTCTGATTGACAGTGGCTTGGTAAAGGGCCCGTTGACTTGGCTTCTCCTGGCTGGCCTCCCGGGATGCTCGCCCATGTACTCGCCCCAAAGCATGATCGACGGGCTTGTCCGTCAAGTTGGCCTCATCCGCCAGGTTGACCCGGGCGCAAATATCATCGTCTGCGCAGGTGGGCGCGCCAGCCTTCATTTGGCAAACCTCGCGCTTTTGATGGGTCTGCACATTCGTGTGGGCATGGAAGACACGGTGTGGAAATGGCCGCACCGCGATGATCTCATCCAGCGAAATGTCGATGCGTTCTGTATCGCGAGGACCATGGTGGACGCTGTCGGTCGCGAGCTCATGTCGGCCGAGGAATTCCGACAGATGTGCGGAATTTCCTCTGGTATTTCCCGCGGTAATGCAGCCGCTGCCGAGTGAGGTGCTTGCTATGAGGGAGGAGAACAGCAAACATAACGGTGTCCCCACATTGGGGACATTCGATCCAACCGCCAATCGGGACCGCTGGAACATCCCTCTCGGCGCCTTTGAGGAGGGGCGCTGGAAGGTTGACCAAACTATCAATGAGACCAAACAAGAACCGGGGAGGCTGCACGTGCGCTACTCCGCACGGCCAGCCACCTATGACGCATTGTTCCGAGCGAGCGTGGAGCGTTTTCCAGAGCGGGAGGCCGTCATCTGCGGTGAACGACGTGTCAGCTATCGGCAACTTGACACTCTTGTGGAAAATGCCGCTTGCGGCCTCCTTCACGCGGGCCTGTGTAAAGGCGATCGTGTCGCGATCATGCTGGACAATCGCCTCGAGTATTTCGTGGCGATCTTGGCGGTTGTCCGGGCGGGCGGTATAGCTATCCCACTGGGTACCCGTCTCGGACCCGCCGACGTTGAGTACATCGTCTGTGATGCCACACCGGTGTTTGCGATAACGGGTCAACAGTGGCTCGACAAGTTTCCGACTGAGGGAGGACCAAGCCGGATCTTTGTTGTTGACGCGGACGCGGCCTCGGACGACCACTTCGATAGGCTCACCAAGTCGTCGCCTAAAGCTCTACCGGCTTTGGAGAGCGAGGCGCTGATGATGATCATCTTTACGTCAGGGACCACAGGCAAGCCGAAGGGTGCATGCCTGACACACACGAATTTTGTCCATACCTGCCTGCATTATCTGTATGCGCTTGCTATCGACAGACCGCAGAAGAGCCTTCTGGCGGTTCCCGCCACTCACATCGCAGGTTTCGGCCCGCTGGCTTCTGTCACGTTGGCATCAGGCGGCACGCTCGTCATGGCACGTGAATTCAAGGTGGCGCCCATCCTTGAGCTCATGGTGCGAGAGCAAATTACCTATGCGGTCCTCGTCCCGGCGATGTACCAACTGCTTGCAATGGCACCGAACGTTCAAGACTACGACCTGTCAGCTTGGAAATACGGGGTCTATGGTGGGGCCATCATGCCGCCGGCCGTCATCAACCGGTTTCGTCAGATTGTGCCCGGCCTCCGAATGATCAATGCATATGGGGCGACCGAGACATGCGCGGTTTGCACCATAATGCCTCCGGAGCTGACGTCGTCTGCGCCCGCGAGCGTGGGATTGCCGCTTGAGTGCGACGAAATTCTTATCGTCGACTCAGACGGCAAGCCGGTTGCAGACGGCGAGTCGGGCGAACTCTGGATACGTGGGCCGAACGTGAGTCCAGGTTACTGGAATAACGAAAAGGCAACCCTGCTGTCTTTCGAGAATGGCTTTTGGAAGAGCGGCGATATTGGCAAGAGAGACACCTGCGGCCTGATTTATGTCCATGACCGCCTCAAGGACATGATTAACCGGGGCGGCTTCAAGGTTTTCAGTGCTGAAGTTGAAAACTCGTTAATGGAGCATCCTGAAGTCGACGATTGCGCAGTCGTCGGCGTGCCGGACCCTGTCCTTGGTGAAAAGACGTTTGCGTTTGTAAAGCGCCGATCGGACGCTGTCACCGACAGTACGCTACGCGCCTACCTTCTGCAAAAGATCGCTGACTACAAGGTGCCCGATTTTTGGCTGGTCGGCGACGATGCGGTTCCGAGAAATCAGAATGGGAAAGTCCAGAAGGCTGAAGTGAGGGAGCTCGCTAGGAGCCTCCACGCATCATAGGAATTTCGCGTCATCTGGCGCGATTAAGGTGAGATCCATAGCAAACGGAGGAGACACAATGTCTGGATCAGTAAAGGACAAAATCATCATCGTAACTGGCGCTGGTCGGGGTCTTGGCGCCGGCATCGCCGGTGATCTTGCTCGCAATGGTGCGAAGGTAGCGGTTGCCGATTTGAATGCGGACAACGCCGCTTCAGTCGCCGAGCAGATCAAGCAGGCTGGCGGTGACGCGATGTCTGTCGCGGCTGACGTTTCCGACCGTCAGCAAGTCAAGGCAATGCTCGCGAAGGTCGTGGAGAAGTTTGGCCGTCTCGACGTCCTGTTCAATAATGCCGGCATCAGCCAAACTTGCCCCTTCATGGAAGTCACGGAAGATGACTTCAACCGCATCATGAGGATTAACGGCCTTGGCGTCCTAATCGGCACCCAAGAGGCTGCCCGGCAGATGATCAAGCAGGGCCATGGTGGCAAGATCATCAACACGGCATCGATTGCAGGAAAACAGGGTTGGCCGGACTATGCCCACTACTGCGCATCAAAGTTTGCAGTGGTGTCGCTCACGCAATCGGCTGCCCGTTCCTTTGCCAAGCACGGAATCACCGTCAATTGCTTCAGCCCGGGCGTCGTCGCAACTGAACTCTGGAAGCAACTCGATGACGACGCTTTGCAGCACGGGATCACTTCCAAGCCGGAGCAGCTGATCACCGAGTTTTCTGCGAACATTCTACTGGGCCGGGTGTCGGTCCCGAAGGATGTCGTCGGGACAACGACGTTTCTGGCCTCCGATGCTTCCGACTACATCACCGGCCAGACCATCATGGTCGATGGCGGCATGGTTCTGATTTAGACGATTTTTCAACCGCTTGGCTTTCCTGGGGAGGGAGAGCCAAGTAACCGGGAGGAGTGAAGTATGACCATCCGTTCAATGTTCGCAGCGTTTTTGGCGACCAGCTTCTTGTTTGGTGCCGGCCAGAGCCTCGCCGAAACTGGCGAGGATCTTATGAAAAGCCGATTGGGTACAACGGAGGTTGATCCGGCCATCGCCAAATCGCTCGAAATTGCTGCAAAGCCCTTGACGCCTGAACTGCAGGCAAAGGCTTTGGAGTGCTGGAAGAGCGATACTTGCGACACCGGCAGTGGCGGGAAACTCAAGATCGCCTATGCCGACGGCTTCGGTGAAAACGTTTGGCGACGCGTAACCAAAATGGAGTTCATCCAGCAAGCGCTTGCCTACCCAGAAATTGGAAAGATCCAATATTCATCGGCGCGCGGTGATGTCTCGAAAGCCATTGCAGATATGAACGCTTTCATCGCCCAAGGCGTCGACATCATCGTTCTTTACGCTGACGCTGGGCCGGCACTTCTGCCGGTGGTGCGTGAAGCCAAGGAAGCGGGCATAACTGTCGTCTTGAATAACGGCCAGGAAGTCGGCACTGCAGGCGAAGACTACGCGAGCACCGTTCACGAAGACCTTTGCGAGCTTGGCCATCAAATGGTGAAGGCGGTTGTCGCCGACAAGGCGGGAGCTAAATCTATCGTCGCCCTCGGCGGCACGCCGGGCAACACGCTGAGTTCGACATGGCAAGGCTGTGCCCAGGAAGAGGCAGACTCTTCTTCCATCAAAATCCTAGCGAAGATGGACACGAATTGGACGCAGGAAGGCACTTTCCAAGCGGTATCCGCTGCGCTCGCCCAGTATGGCGACTTTGACGGCTGGGCTTACGAATATGCCGATGGTTTCCGAGCTGCGATGCGCGCTTACCAAGCCGCCAACAAACCTGTCGATACAGTCGTATCGCTCCGAACGGATGAACAAGGCCTGTTCTGCGATTGGGAAGCCGCCAAGAACCCCAGGTTCCGGATCTATTATTCGGCTTCCGGCTCTACGATTACCGCCCGCTTCGCCGTTACCGCTGCAATGATGGCAAAGACGGGCGAGACCGTCTCCACCTGGGTTAAGGTCCCCTTCTCAATGAAGGCGGTCAAGGACGGCCTCTGCGACAAAAACCTCCCAATGGAAACGCCTGTTTCGACCATCGTGAACGCGGATACGCTCAAGGCAATGTTCCCGAACTGAGATACCTCCCAAGCGGGTCGGCGCGTTGAGTGTCGGCCCGTTTTTGTTTGGTTCCATAATTTGAATTTGCGTAGGAGGCCGCAATGACCACGCCCGTTCTGAAGCTGCAGGGAGTGTCGAAAACATATCCCGGCGTACGCGCACTGGACCAAGTGAACCTGGAATGCTTGCCGGGTGAGGTTCATGCGATTCTCGGCGGGAACGGCTCTGGAAAGAGCACGTTAATGAAGATCGCCAGCGGCGTGGTCAAGCCGGATGGGGGGACTGTCGAAATCGCCGGCAATAGGCTTCTTAGAGCAGACCCGCGGGCTGCATCTGATTTCGGCCTTGCGACGGTTTACCAGGACGATTCGCTTGTTTTGGAAATGACTGTAGCCCAAAATCTTTTCATGGCAGCGAAAGCGGGCTCGGTTGCCTTCGCTGAAATGAATAGTTGGGCTTCCAAAAGGCTTGCAGCCCACGGGCTTAAGATCGACCCGCAGGCCGTCGTCGCAGAACTATCTCCAGCACAACGTCAATTTATTGAAATCATCAAGGCGCTGCAGTCTGAACCCAAAGTGCTGCTGCTTGACGAACCGACGTCCACGCTAGACGCTGACGGTGTACGAAAATTGGCTGCCATCATTGCTGATCTGAGGGCACGGGGAACGTGCATCATTTATGTGAGCCACCGACTTCCAGAAATTTTGGAGCTCGCCAGCCGTATTACTGTCCTGCGCGACGGTGTTCATCGCGGTACGTTTGATGTGACCAGCGACCTCTCAGAGCATGACCTTATAACCTTCATGGTCGGCCGCGAAATCGATGTGGAATATGGCGTCAAATGTACGAACACATCGAATCAGCCGGTGTTGGTTGTCGATCGTCTGTCTGGTGATGCGTTTCAGGACATTTCCTTCTCTTCACAGGTGGGTGAGATCATCGGCTTTGCCGGCGCGGAGGGCAACGGACAGAGGGAGGCGATGCGCGCCCTGGTCGGCTTGGAGGAAGCAGAGGGCCAAGTGTTTTGTGCTGGCCGACAAGTGTCTCGGGTATCGCCAGGCGCTGCATTGGACAGCGGTGTTCTCTTTCTCAGCTCGGATCGCAAGGGGGAGGCAATTTTCCCCGAGCTTGGGGTCGGCAGGAACATGGTGCTGCCCCTTCTCGGGGCATTCACTTGGTTTGGCATGCTGTCGCGCAGACGCGAGACAGAACAAGCACGTACGATGAAAAGGGATTTTGGCGTCGTGGCAGCCGATCTTGAGATGCCGGTTATCGGTCTTTCCGGCGGTAACCAGCAAAAGGCCGTTCTCGCAAGAAGCTTCAGGTCCGGCGCCAAAGTCTTTCTCATCGACGAGCCAACTCAAGGCGTAGACGCAGGAGCCCGCTTCGAAATTTACAAGGCAATCCGGGAGAATATCAGTGAGGGAGGGACGTGCGTGGTCAATTCCTCCGATGCCCAAGAATTGGCTGGGATCTGTGATCGCGTTTTCGTTTTTTCCCGCGGTCGGATTGTCAAGGAATTGAGCGGAGAGTCCGTTACAGAAGAGACAATTGTCTCGAGCTTTCTCACTGCAAGGAATGCCCGGGACAACAAACGTGGCCAGCCGCCGCAAGAAGTACTCGGTACACTTCAGCGGATCGTTTCCGGGAGCTCGCCCTGGTGGATTCCGATCCTATTCTTGATCGGGCTTATCGTGCTGGTCTGCGCTTACGCAGCAACGCACAGTGATGTGTTCCTAAAGCCGATTAATTTTCGCCACCTTCTTCTCGCACTGACCCCGGTTGGTTTTGTTGCCATGGCCCAGCTTCAGGCGCTTGTCGTGCGAGGCATCGATGTGTCGGTTGGATCTCTAATGAGTTTGATTGTTGTTACGATGTCCTTCATGATTGGCGCAGGGATCAGTCCTTCCGCAATGGCGGTCGGCGTGATCGGCTGCCTTTGTGTTGGAGCAATCGCGGGTTTCGCAAACGGAAGCTTGGTACGCTTCGGGCGGATAAACCCGGTCATCGCGACGATCGCGACCCTGAGCATCATGCAGGGATTGGCTCTTGTTGGTCGACCGACACCAGGCGGTGTCCTCAATGGTCAGTTCACATCATTTTTGCGAACCTGCATCGGCTTTGTGCCCGTATCGACCGGTATCCTCGTCGTCGCGGCGATCGTAGGCGATTTCTGGCTGCATCGCACCAAATCCGGCTTATTCGCGAAGGCTGTGGGTTTCCGTGAGGAATCAGCACGACGAAACGGCGCACCAACGACCTGGATCCATCTTCGGGCATATGCGCTCACTGCACTGACCGCTGCTGTCGCGGGTCTTTTCCTTGGTGCCGAGGTCGCTGTCGGCCATCCAACCGTGGGGCAAAACTACGCGCTCTTGAGCATAGCTGCAGCTGTTCTCGGCGGAGCGGCGCTTAGCGGAGGGAGAGGCTCTTTCTCTGGCGCACTGCTTGGGGCTTTTTTCTTCACCCTTATGACGAACGTGATCTCGGTGCTTGGGTTGAACTCCGCATTCGGCGTAATCGCATCCGGCGCGATGACGCTGATCGCGATCTTTCTTTATACCGGAGCTTCAGGGTTCGATCGACTGCTTAAAGGTCTTTCAAAGCAAAAGCGGGCGGTGGAGGTTTGACCATGCCCTCTGAGCAACTTGACAACCTTGCCTCTGGTGTCGGCGCCGCTGCTTCCAGTAAATCCGCCGCGAATCAAAGACCGCGACGCTCCGCCCTCGCGAGACTGGAGGGGCGATTCCTCACCATCTGGATCGCTCTTGGTATTTTGTTGGTGGCCGATGCAATCTTCCTGCCGAAAAGCCTCGATGGCACGACCCTCCTGGCTGTGTCTCCTTTCTCGGCTTTCCTTGCAATAGCGGCAATCGGACAAGCCACGGTAATCATGGCTCGTGGCATCGACCTGTCGGCGCCCGCCATCATTACGCTGTCGAGCTCGATACTGATTGGCGTTTCGGGAGGGAGCGATGAGCGACTGTGGATCGCCGTAGTCGCAGCATTGCTAGGGGCGGTATTCGTCGGCACCATTAACGGCTTGTCGATCGTCTTCTTGAAGTTGAATGCTCTAATAGTCACTTTGGCTGTTGGCGCCATCGTGACAGGATTGACGATATGGTATCGTCAAAGCTTCGGGGCCGAGTCCCCTGTGCCCCCAAGCCTGGCCGAGTTCGGGAACGGACGCATATTCGGTGTTCCGACGGCGGTGGCAATCGCTTCAGTCATAACATTGATCGCGGTTTTACTTTTGACCAAAACCGTATGGGGCCGGAAGTTCGAGGCATCAGGCTGCAATCCGGACGCTGCGTTTATCATTGGGATCAATGTAAAGCTCTATCAAGCCGGGGCTTATGCTATTGCCGGGCTAATATACGGAATAGCTGCGGTTTTGCTTGCTGGGTTCATCGGAAATCCGACGCTCGATGCAGGAAACCCGTACTTCATGGCGCCTATTGCCGCAGCGGTTCTCGGAGGCGTTGCGATGACTGGCGGCATTGGCAACATGCTCTCTGTTTCTATAGCCGCTATTTTTCTCATACAGCTAGACCAGTCTCTCAAGATGCTCGGTCTTCCCACATCGTGGCAGTTGGTTATTCAGGGCGTGGCAATTGGCGCCGGCATGTGGCTATCTGAGATAACATCAACGACCCGACGTGGCTGAAGAGTGACTGCGAGAAGCTGTAATGCTACGCCGGTGCTTCATCCAAAGGCTGCATGCAGCGGCCTTTGGATTGTGAAAGAATGATGAAAGTCACCTTGACAAAAAGCTAACGAACGTTAGTATGTATCCCGCAAATATTACTTCGTAGAAAAACCAAAGGGGAACGCGAAGTATGGACGCTAAGAGCCCAAGCATTGCTGTCGTCGGCAGTGGACCGTCTGGTTGCTACGCCGCTCAGTTTCTTAGAAAGAAATGGCCGGATTCGGAGGTTGTTGTCTTCGAAGCCTTGCCCGTTCCGTACGGACTGATTCGATACGGGGTTGCTCCCGATCATCAGGGCAACAAATCGGTCACCCAACAATTCGACCGACTTTTCGAACGTGACGGAATTCAGTTTGTCGGCAACATCACCGTCGGCAGGGACGTTCCCTTTGAGGAACTGCGCAGCAGTTTTGACGTCGTAATCCTCGCCACCGGCTTGGAGAGTGACCGGCGCCTGCAGATGGGTGGCGATGGGCGGCACGGTCCTACTATCGGCGCAGGCTCTCTGCTCAAAGCGCTCAACGGTCATCCGGTCTTTGATGGGCCGAAACATTCGAACGGCTTGCCCCGGCATCTCGGGAGCAAGGTTGCGGTCGTCGGCAATGGCAACGTTGCAATGGATGTCATCCGCCTTCTAGCGAAGCGCAATGAGCATCTTGTCGGCTCGGATGTAGCCGACAGCAGACTTAAGTTTCTTCGCACGGAAGGCATCGAGCGCATCGATGTCATCGGTCGCTCGCCCGCGTCGCTGGCCAAGTTTGACCTGTCGATGCTGAAAGAAATAGTATCCCTTTCCCACGTCAAAGTGGTTGCGACTGGCCTTGACCATGTAGCGGATGATCCGGTCAGCGCGCTTCTTTTGCGAACTATGGCAGATCATTCCATACGATTGAATTCAAGCGCAATCACGGTTTGTTTTCATTTCAATGCCCGCCCTTCGGCCGTGCGAACCATGGGCGAGACGGACCTGCTTACAGTCGAGCAAGGAGAACTTCCCACCCACCTTGAGCTTGAAGTGGACTGCATTGTCACCGCAATCGGATTCGAGAGAGCCGGCTCGAATCAAGATGAATGGAGCGGCATAAACGTCTTCAAGGTTGGCTGGCTAAACAGCGGCGGAAAAGGCGCCATCGCCGCGAATAGGCGGGATGCAAAGGATGTTGTCGACACGATCATCCACGCGTTTGACTCCGGAGAGCTTCGGGTCGGCGATGGCGAAGGCATTTCAAGCCTAGCAGACTTTATTGGCGACAAAGCCGTTTCGTTCAGCGGTTGGCGGAAGATCGATGACTGGGAACGCGCAAATGCGCTGGAGGGGCGTTGCCGACAGAAAATCTTGAACGTTGCGGAGATGATCGACGTCGCCACGTCGTAGCAACTCTTAAAGCTTCGCGGTGTCGGCAAGGACGGTCACATCGGGGCATGGGATCAATGCGTAAGGATAGGCAAATGGAAGCGGTAGCTCAAATCCAAGATGAATACTTGCCATGGGCAGACGAGAATTACAGGCAAAACCCTTATCCGTGGTACGAGCGAGTTCGTCAAGAACGGCCCGTGTACAAGATGGCTGACGGAACGTATGTCGTTTCCAGATATGACGACATCACGAAATACGGCAAACTCCCGATCATGACTATTGTCGATCCGGAATGGGTGCCCAAAGGACCTTGGGCGGCGCTCTCCAAAACAGTGCTCGGAGTCGACCCCCCCGTTCATACAACTCTTCGTCGACGTACCAACAAATGGTTTACGCCGAAGCTCGTCCAGACTTGGGTCGAAGCGGCGGAGAAGGCTGCGAACGATGCCTTAGATCGGATGTCACCTGGAGAAACTATCGAGGCTAACCTCGATCTAGGGGTATTTCCAACGCATGCAGCCATGTGTCGTGCTCTTCAGCTACCCACCGATGACGTGGCGCCTGTCCACGATTCAATGTTGAAGGCTATGGCTGCGCTAAGCTCTGTCGCCTCGAAGGAAGACGACGATCGGGCTGCCGTTGCCTTCGCTTACCTGCGAGGGCGCTCTATCGCGTTGGTCGCCTACAAGCGCGCCAATCCCGGAGATGGCCTCGCCGATGCTTTGATCGAGGCGGAAAAGGCCGGGGAGATGACAGAAGACGAGGTCATCCAGACGATTTCGCTATTCTGGGGGTCTGGAGGCCACAATCCGTCATTTTTCGTCAGTGCTGGAATTGAGTATTTCGCACGAAATCCCGAAATCTATCGCCTGTACCGGGAGCGTCCTGATCTGCGTGTTGGAATTCAGAATGAATTCCTGCGGTTGAATCCTCCTGAACTTTCCTTTGTTCGCTACCCAACCGAAGACGTGGAAATTCGCGGGGTCCAGATCAAGGCAGGTGAGCGAGTCCGCTTCCTTCTTGACGCCGCTAATCGAGATCCTGAAGTTTTCCCGGATCCCGACAAGCTAGACCCGCACAGACCCCTCGATGCCGCGCAGAACCTGAGCTTTGGCATTGGTCCACATGCGTGCGCGGGTCAGGTTATCAGTCGCGCGGAAGCTGATACGATCTTCAGGGTCATTGCCGATCGGATCGAGCGTATCGAAATGGCCGGAACTGCGGAGTATGACATTACCGACCGATCCCGCGCTTACGTCAAGCTACCGGTCCGGCTCTTCTAGTCATCAGAAGGCTTTTCGCCTGCCATTTATTCAAGCACCTTTTGATGCTGGTGGCAGGCGATAGCAGGAGCGTTTTGGGCAATAGTTCTAAGCACAAGAACCCGGCAGTCTTCGCCTCAATCTGTAGGCAATAAGACGATAGAGCCGGTTTGAAAGTTGTCCGTCGGCACTGACAAATCACCGGCGGGGGCCAGGAGGGGCCTGATATTATTCGCCGGTGTCTGGCGAGCAGGATTCGTTCGGCAACAGGGAGGAACTGTGATGCTGCATACAAGGGATACAGTTAAATACATCGCTGTGCGCGAAATGAACTACCACAATGGACAGTTTGTCGAACCGCATTCCCATCGGCGTGGCCAACTCATCTACGCGATCGCAGGTGTGATGGAGGTGGTCGTCGGAAACAAGCTTTGGCTTGTTCCACCGCAACGGGCGGTGTGGATGCCTCCCTCAATTGTACATCAAATGCGCGCCAGGGGCGCCGTGGAGCTAAGGACTGTCTACTTCTCGCCGGACGTTATCCCCCATACGTTCTCGGCGCAGCCTATGCTTGTATCTGTCAGCGCTTTGCTGCGTGAGCTTGTCTTGCGGAGTTTGGATTCACCGACAAATCATGACTCCTATGACCTGAAAAATCGCATACTAGCGCTCATACTTGATGAACTTGGCGTGCTCCTTCGCGAAGCAGAACACGCACTCCCGTTGGAGCTACAGCTTCCCCAATGTCAGGATCGGCGTCTTGGAAAGGTGTGCTCTGCCATACTTGAGGATCCCGGATGTCCACGGGGTCTAGACGAATGGGCTCAGTTGGTCGGAGCGTCAAAGAGGACCCTTGCTCGAAGATTCCAGTCCGAATTTGGAATGTCGTTTCTTGCGTGGCGTCAGCAGGTGAGAGTGGCGGCAGCTTCCTCTAGATTGGACCAAGGTGAGCCGGTGACGCTCGTTGCCGGAGATCTAGGGTACGAAACGCCGGCAGCCTTTTCAGCGATGTTCAGGCGCGTGACTGGTGTGACACCAAGTGGATACATCGCTCATTCACCGGCTCACAAGGTCGAGGAAATGTATGCATCTGCCTGAAACCAAAGTAAAACAGAGGTTGTCCCCGCCGCTGGCAGAGTGTAATCGTTCGTCCTTATGGAAAGGACGAACCGTGGCGTTATCGGAAAAAATCACGACAATTCTCGACGAACTACGCATCAGCATGGCGGCTTTCGATTTCTCGGATGTCGGCAGTAAGAGGCTGGCAATTCTAAATGTGTTCATGAGGTTGGCTGCTGCAAGGGGTTATGCGGCGATTACGATGCGCTCTATTGGGGCGGAACTTCGTATCAAGGCGCCCAGCATCTACTCGCACTTTCCGGGCGGCCGTGAGGAGATCACAGAATATTGCCTTCGTTGGCAATCGCGCGATTATGGCGAGTCCCTGCTAAAAGCTATCGAAAATGTTCGTAGCCATGACGAAATGTGGGACGCATTGGTTCGCAATCACTGCCGGCAGCAGCTCGATAACCCGAATAATCGTTTGTGGGACATGATCTTCGCATCCGACAAGGTCGGCCGCTTCCTGCCAGCAAATCTCCGCGCCGACATGGATGAGCGCGTGGACCTTTTTATCCGACTCTATGCGGCCGTTGGCGAGGCCTTAGGGTATGAAAACACGCGCGAAAAAGCGCGTGCAGTCATGAGTCTGATCGACTGCGCCGAGATCTGGTGTGACTGGACATCTGATATCGAGCTTCAGGACGCCGTGCTCGATAAAGCGGTCGCTTTTTCCCGGGGCATCCTGTCGTCAGACCTAGATACCCGTCGAATTTCGCGCATCGAAAAAGTTAGCGCCTAACTGTCTCCACCAGAGTATTCCAAATCACTTCGAAGTCGTCGCGCCCTTGATGCCGAGGGGGTACACGTCTCAACATCAATTCTTCACTTTGAACAATTTTCGAGGTGGCGTTCATTGCCGCGCTTTACAGCTCGAATGCATTGAAAGACCAACGTTCTTTCCATGTTTCTCCATCTATCTCTTACTCGAAGAAAACGGCCCAAGATGACTTTTGCGGCGTAGTGTTTGGCCGACTGGAATGCGCAATCGAGCGGGTCATCGTTTACGGTACCTTCCATCGTAGGCCACCTAGAGAAGCTTAGGCTGCCTGCAACTATGACCAATGGAGGATTTAGCGTGGAACAGAAGGTAGAATTTAAAAGCTGTGGCTACACCCTGAAGGGCGTGCTTACTCGCCCCGAAGGGAAGACTAATGTCCCTCTCGTGGTGATGGCTGGAGGATGGTGCTATACCAAGGAAATCGTTCTCCCAAACTACGCGAAGAAGTTTCACGACATCGGCTGCGCCACGCTGGCCTTTGACTATAGAAACTTCGGTGAAAGCGAAGGCGATGTCCGGCAGGATCTCAACCCCTGGGAGCAGATCGAGGACATCCGAAACGCGGTGTCGTATGCTGAAACGCTCGAAGGTATCGATCACAAGCGAATTGGCCTGATGGGCATCTCTTACGCTGGTGGACACGCAATCATCACCGGTGCCATCGAGCCTCGGCTTGCTTTTGTCATTTCAGCAGTTCCCGTTATTGACGGCTATTTGACCCTCCGTCGTTGCCACGGCGAAATGCGTTTCGAAGAACTTTTGCACCTGGTCGCCGCTGATCGGAAGAACCGTTACGAGGGCAAGCCTAGCGGCATCATTGCACAGTCGCCAAAGGAAGATCCGAGCAAGGAACTTACGGCGTGGCCGTTCCCGCATATTTATTCGGGCTTCATGGGCATTAAAGAAAAGTCGGCGCCTCTTCACGAGCACTGGACCACGATCGAATCCGTTGAATGGCTCCTGCGTTATCAGGTGAAGCCCTATGCCGAGCGTATCTACGAAACCCCGGTTCTTGTTGCGATCGCAAAGGGTGACAATATCACTTCGGCCGATCTGGAAATCGAGATGTTCAACGCCATCCCCAATCCGAACAAGTCGTTTGTCTCGGTTGGTGGCGTCGATCACATGAGCCTTTACACAAAGGCCGATCACCTGGAGAAAATTGGCCAGG
Source organism: Rhizobium sp. YTU87027 (assembly GCF_050644135.1). Classification (NCBI taxonomy): domain Bacteria; kingdom Pseudomonadati; phylum Pseudomonadota; class Alphaproteobacteria; order Hyphomicrobiales; family Rhizobiaceae; genus Rhizobium; species Rhizobium sp. YTU87027. The sequence continues at coordinate 384,355 of NZ_CP098443.1, forward strand.
CGTCTGCCGATTGGCTCAAGGAAACGCTCAAGAAGCTCTGACCTGGGATCCGTGAGAACTTTGAACATTGTCGCTCGGTCGGACTGCCCGACCGAGCCATCTCCTTGCGGAGGGGCGGTGAGAGCATTCGGTTTGCGACACCGAGTACGACGTGCGTGTGTTTCGATCAATTTGCGGGTTTCAACATGAGCAAAATATATTCTAGCGCGGCGCAGGCGTTGGAGGGACTGCTCTTCGATGGCATGAGGATAGCCGCAGGGGGGTTTGGTCTGTGCGGCATTCCTGAGCTGCTGATTGACGCAATTCTGGAGAGCGGAGCCAAGGACCTCTTGGTTGCCTCCAACAATGCCGGTGTCGACGGCTTCGGCTTGGGCAAGCTCCTGGAGACCAGGCAGATCAGGAAAATGATCTCTTCCTATGTCGGAGAGAACGCCGAATTCATGCGCCAATATCTGGCTGGCGAACTTGAGCTGGAATTCAATCCGCAGGGCACCTTGGCCGAACGAATGCGGGCGGGCGGCTCCGGGATCCCCGGTTTCTACACGAAAACCGGCGTCGGCACGTTGGTCGCCGAAGGCAAGGACCACAAGGAGTTCGACGGAGAAATCTATATTCTCGAACGCGGGATCATCGCCGACCTGGCGATCGTCAAGGCGTGGAAGGCCGATCCCACAGGTAATCTGGTCTTCAGAAAGACCGCTCGGAACTTCAATGTGCCGGCCGCCATGTGCGGGAAGGTTTGTGTCGCCGAGGTCGAGGAAATCGTGCCTGTAGGCTTTCTTGATCCGGACCACATCCATCTGCCCGGCATCTATGTGCACCGTCTCATCGAGGGGCCGCACGAGAAGCGCATCGAGAAAGTGACCACCCGCAAGCGTGAGGAGGCCTGAGATGGCTTGGGATCGTGATAAAATGGCGGCCCGTGCCGCCCAAGAACTGCAGGACGGCACCTATGTCAATCTCGGCATTGGCATCCCCACCCTGGTTCCGAACTTCATTCCATCAGGTGTCAATGTAATCCTGCAGTCGGAGAACGGTATGCTGGGCATGGGCCCGTTCCCTTTCGAGGGTGACGAGGATCCGGATCTGATCAATGCGGGAAAGCAGACCATCACCGAGCTGCCGGAGACGGCCTATTTCGACAGCGCGACGAGCTTCGGGATGATCCGCGGCGGCAAGATCGCGATGGCGATCCTGGGCGCCATGGAAGTGAGCGAAAAAGGTGACCTTGCTAACTGGATGATACCGGGAAAGCTGGTCAAGGGCATGGGCGGGGCCATGGACCTAGTTGCGGGAGTGCGCCGGGTTGTCGTAGTCATGGATCACACAAACAAGGCCGGCGAATCCAAGGTCTTGAAGGAGTGTACGCTCCCACTGACCGGCAAGGCCGTCGTCAACCGCATCATCTCCAATCTCGCAGTGCTCGACGTCGTGGATGGTGGCCTGCGAATCGTCGAGCTCGCCGACGGTGTTTCCGAACAGGACGTTCGCGATGCTACCGAAGCAAACATAACGGTCTGATTTAACTCCAACAATCTGCTGACCTCACGGCGGTCGGCTCATAAGCAGGGGACCTAGCAAGATGAGAATTGGCGTGCCGCGCGAGATCGTCGCCGCAGAGGCTCGGGTCGCATTGACTCCCGATAGCGCACTGCAACTACAAAAGATTGGATACCAGTGCCTGGTCGAGACAGGTGCCGGCAACGCTGCCGGATTTTCTGACGAAGCCTATGTTGCTGCCGGCGTCGAGATTATTCACTCGGCCGATGCGCTATGGTCCTCGTCGGATGTGATTGCAAAAGTTCGTCCGCCGGAAGCGGATGAGGTCGCGAAGCTGTCTTCTGGCAAGACACTGATCTCTTTCTTTTATCCGGCGCAGAACAAAGACCTGCTGGAGCAGGCACAGTTGACCGAAGCCAATGTCATTGCCATGGACATGGTGCCCCGCATCAGCCGCGCCCAGAAAATGGACGCGCTGTCATCGATGGCGAATATCGCCGGCTACCGAGCTGTGATTGAGGCTGGCAGCAATTTCGGCCGCTTTTTCACCGGCCAGGTGACGGCTGCGGGCAAGGTGCCGCCCGCCAAGGTTCTGGTCATCGGTGCTGGGGTTGCGGGGCTTGCCGCGATCGGCGCGGCGACCTCGCTCGGCGCTATCACCTATGCCTTTGACGTTCGCCCGGAAGTGGCCGAGCAGATCGAATCGATGGGGGCCGAGTTCGTCTATCTCGACTTCGAAGAACAACAGCAGGATGGTGCCGTGACCGGCGGTTATGCCGCGCCCTCGTCGCCTGAGTTTCGCGAGAAGCAACTCGCCAAGTTTCGCGAACTGGCTCCTGAGATAGACATCGTCATCACCACGGCGCTGATACCGGGACGTGATGCACCGAAGCTCTGGCTTGCCGACATGGTGGCCGCGATGAAGCCCGGTTCGGTCGTCGTCGACCTTGCCGCCGAGCGTGGCGGCAATTGCGACCTCACCGTAGCCGACCAGAAGATTGTGTCCGAGAATGGGGTAACCATTGTTGGCTATACGGACTTCCCGAGCCGGATGGCCGCCCAAGCCTCGATGCTCTATGCGACCAATATCCGCCACATGATGACCGACCTGACGCCGAACAAGGACGGCGCGGTGGTCCACAACATGGAAGACGACGTCATTCGGGGCGCGACGGTTGCGTTCCAGGGCGAGATCACCTTCCCGCCGCCGCCGCCCAAGGTACAGGCGATCGCGGCGGCCAAGCCGAAGGAAACGGTGAAGGAGCCAACACCTGAGGAAAAGCGGGCCAAGGAAGCCGCGGCCTTCAAGGCGCAGACGCGCAACCAGGCCGGGCTGCTGGTGATCGCGATCCTGCTCCTGCTCGTGGTCGGCGCCTATGCGCCGGAAAGCTTGATGAACCATTTCATCGTTTTCGTGCTCGCCTGCTTCATCGGCTTCTCGGTCATCTGGAATGTCAGCCATTCGTTGCATACGCCGCTGATGGCGGTGACAAACGCCATCAGCGGCATCGTCATCCTTGGCGCGCTGTTACAGGTCGGTTCTGGCAGTTGGCTCGTAGTGGTCTTGGCAGCCCTGTCGGTGCTGATCGCGACGATCAACATCGTCGGTGGCTTCCTTGTGACACGGCGCATGCTTGCCATGTTCCAGAAGTCTTAAGCGGGAAGGGGAAAAGATTATGACTATCGGTATCGTTTCTGCGGCCTATATCGCCGCTGCAGTTCTGTTTATCCTCTCGCTCGGGGGCCTGTCCGGCCAGGAGAGTGCCAAGCGTGCCGTCTGGTACGGCATCGTCGGCATGGCGCTTGCCGTCGTGGCCACGGTCTACGGTCCCGGCGTCGGCAACTGGCTCATCATCCTGATAATGATCGCCGCCGGCTCGGTCATGGGATATTATGTCGCCGCCCGCGTGCAGATGACGGAAATGCCGCAGTTGGTTGCGGCGCTGCATTCCTTCGTCGGCTTGGCCGCCGTGTTCATCGGCTTCAATGCCGAACTGGAACTCGGGACGGTTCTGGCGCTGAAGGCGTCCGGCGGCGATCTTTCGACACTGGCCGGGTTTGCCGCCAAGCTCGCGCACAAGGATGCGGTGGAGATCGTCATCCTGAAGGTTGAGGTTTTCCTCGGCGTGTTTATCGGCGCCGTCACCTTCACCGGCTCGGTCATCGCTTTCGGCAAGCTTGCTGGCAAGGTCGACGGCAAGGCGAAGAAACTGCCGGGTGGCCACTTCCTCAATGCGAGCGCTGCGATCGTCTCAGTCCTCCTGCTATTTATGTTCTTTAACGGCGCCGGCATTTGGACGCTGTTTCTGATGACATTGCTCGCCTTCTTTATCGGCTATCACCTTATTATGGGGATTGGCGGCGCCGACATGCCGGTGGTCGTTTCAATGCTCAACAGCTATTCCGGTTGGGCGGCTGCGGCGATTGGCTTCACGCTCGGCAACGATCTCCTCATCGTCACCGGTGCGCTGGTCGGCTCCTCGGGAGCGATTCTGTCGTATATCATGTGCAAGGCTATGAACCGCTCCTTTGTTTCTGTCATTCTCGGCGGTTTCGGTAGCGCGACCGGTCCCACGATGGAAATCGAAGGCGAGCAGATCGCCATCGATGCGGAAGGCGTTGCTAGTGCGCTAAACGATGCCGATAGCGTCATTATCGTACCGGGCTACGGTATGGCGGTCGCCCAGGCGCAACAGGCTGTCTCCGAGCTGACCCGCAAGTTGAGGGCGGCTGGCAAGAACGTGCGCTTCGCTATCCATCCGGTGGCCGGCCGCCTTCCAGGTCACATGAACGTGCTCCTCGCCGAAGCTAAGGTACCCTACGACATCGTGCTGGAAATGGATGAGATCAATGACGACTTCCATGAAACGGATGTTGTTATCGTCATCGGTTCCAACGACATCGTCAATCCGGCGGCCCAAGAAGACCCGAATTCGCCGATTGCAGGCATGCCCGTGCTCGAAGTGTGGAAAGCCAAGCAGGTTTTTGTCTCAAAGCGCGGCCAGGGAACCGGCTATTCAGGCATCGAAAATCCACTGTTCTATAAGGAAAACACGCGAATGTTCTACGGCGACGCTAGGAGTTCGGTCTCCTCGTTATTGCCGATCCTCGCGTGAGGAAACAAGCAGCTTTAACGTAGAGGAGTGAAGCTATGCATGGATCTATCGTCATAGCGAGCGCGGCCCGCACAGCCGTTGGCACCTTCAACGGTTCCTTCGGCGACACTCCGGCCCATGAACTCGGCGCTGCCGTCATTAAGGGTGTGCTGGAGCGTGCAGGTGTCGAGGCCGCCGAAGTGGATGAAGTGATCCTCGGCCAGGTTCTCGCCGCCGGTGAAGGCCAGAACCCTGCCCGCCAGGCAGCAATGAAGGCTGGAGTTCCGCAAGAAAAAACAGCCTGGGGCGTGAACCAACTCTGTGGCTCGGGCCTGCGTGCGGTCGCGCTCGGCATGCAGCAGATTGCGACGGGCGACGCCCGTATCATCGTTGCAGGTGGTCAGGAATCCATGTCCATGGCACCCCACTGCGCGCACCTGCGGGCCGGCGTGAAGATGGGCGATTTCAAGATGATCGACACGATGATCAAGGATGGTCTAACGGACGCCTTCAACGGCTATCACATGGGCATCACTGCCGAAAACATTGCGCGCCGGTGGCAGCTCTCCCGCGAAGAGCAGGACCAGTTCGCGCTCGCCTCGCAAAACAGGGCCGAGGCTGCCCAAAAAGCTGGCCGCTTTGTCGACGAGATCGTTCCCTTCGTCATTTCCACCCGCAAGGGCGATGTGACGGTCGATCAGGACGAATATATCCGCCACGGCGTGACGCTCGAATCCGTGGCGAAGCTACGTCCGGCCTTCGACAGGGACGGCACGGTTACCGCCGCCAACGCCTCCGGCCTCAACGACGGCGCCGCCGCCGCCCTGCTGATGACCGAAGAGGAAGCCTCCCGCCGCGGCATTTCACCGCTCGCCCGCATCGTCTCCTGGGCAACCGCCGGCGTCGATCCGCAGATCATGGGTACCGGGCCGATCCCCGCCTCGCGCAAAGCGCTTGAAAGGGCCGGCTGGTCGGTTGCCGATGTCGAGCTTGTCGAAGCCAACGAAGCCTTTGCCGCCCAGGCCTGCGCCGTCAACAAAGACCTCGGCTGGAATCCGGCGATCGTCAACGTCAACGGAGGCGCGATCGCCATCGGCCATCCGATCGGCGCATCCGGCGCGCGCGTGCTCAACACGCTGCTGTTCGAAATGAAGCGTCGCGGCGTGTCCAAGGGCCTGACGACGCTGTGCATCGGCGGCGGCATGGGCGTCGCTATGTGCGTCGAGCGTCTGTAGCCGTTGATCGGCTCGGCGAAAAACTAGGGCGCATATTGGATCCATGGGCGAAGGTGGATAGCGCCTTTTTCGAGCGGCTATCGTCGCGTTTCAAAAGCAGGGGAGCGCATCTGAGGCGATGAGTGCAGCTTCCGCCAAACGCATCCGCGACGATCTGATGTCGCCCGACGAGCTCGGCTTCGTGTCCGTCAAGGCCTCAGAGCTACGGGACGCGAAATTGCCGCCGAATTGACGGTCCTTTGACACTGGGGAATCGGGATTTATCCAATGTCCCGCCCTTGGAATTGAAGCGTGCTGCAGCGGATGACTTTTGTGCTGCTCGTTTGCCAACGACCCATTCATGAAACCCCGTTGTTTGGCGCATGCCGCATCAATACTCTCGACCACCCGAACGTGTTTAGGGGTCTATTCACCAACAATGCGCTATAGCTAACGAACGTTCGTATTGCGCGATATGGATTCTTTGGGCCCGCGAGTTGCTCCTCATTGGCCAGTGTGAAAATGAGATAGAAGGAGGGGATCTATGTATCAGCTACTAAATAAGTCTCTGGCGTTGAAAATTATTGTTTCGGCCGGTGTCGCCTTCTTCCTGGTTTTGCTGGGAGCAAACTATCTCGTGATTGAGAAGTCTGCGGCACGCACTCAGCGTCTCGTGGAAAAGCAAGGAGAAGTCGAGGCAAGATCCATTGCGAACGACATTGCCGGTTCGATCGGCGAATACGCGGGTGCCGTCCGCACTATGGCTGACGTTATCAGTCTTGGCCGAGACAACGGGGGAATGACCCGTTCCCTGCTCCGAGATATCCTTAAGTACGCAACTCTGCACTCCAATGTTTTGTATGCCACATGGTTTGGCGAAGAGACTGACGTTTTCGACGGGAAATCTGCGGCCTTGAAAGGGGACGTGGGCTCTGGAACGAACGCTTCCGGGAGACTGGCGATGACGTGGGTGATGCATCCCACCGGGGCATCGTTCGAAACGTTCGACGGCGTCAACTACTCGGAGGAGTGGTTTGCCCTTTCGAAAAAAAGTAGGAAGGGTGCCCTGACTGAACCCTTTACCTACGTCGACCCGAGCACAAAGAACCCAGTGACGCTGACCTCAGTCACTTATCCGGTCATATCGAAAGGAGAGTTCATCGGTGTAACTGGTGTAGACATATCCCTATCTTCGCTTGGCAGCCAGTTGCGCGCGATGCGCCCGTTTGAGACAGGAAGGGTGTTCTTGCTGTCGCAGTCCGGAAATTGGATCGTCGGGCCGACCACAGAGGTCACGTCGAAGGAGTATGCCGATCCAGGCGTGGATTCCGTCAAGCAAGCGCTAAAGTCCAACGCGCTCCAGACAATTAGCGGTATCGAGGACGAAAAGGGTGGGATTTTCGATCGTGTCATCTATCCTTTTGAGCTGCCAGATGTTGGGACGAAATGGCTCGTCGTCGTCGATGTGCCGCGGGCAATAGTCGAGGCACCGGTTGCCGATCAGACGAGTCTTCTGATTATTGCAGGTCTCGTGACTTTCCTTTCTGTGACTGCGGCACTGTTTGTTGTCGTAGACAAAGCTGTTCGAAAGCCGCTCGCAAAGCTCGTTCGCGACGTCGATGCTCTGCGATCTGGGAGATACGATGTCGAAGTCAGTAGCCAGGATCGCGCAGATGAAGTTGGTGCCGTAGCGCAAGCCCTTGAAAATTTCCGGTTCCAGTTGGCCGACACGGAGCGACTGCAAACCGAAGCAGCCTCTCAGCAGCAAGCAGCCGAAACGGAGCAAGCCCGTTTTGACGCGGACAGGGCTGAGGCAGTATCCACCCAGCGCCGAATTGTGTCTACCCTCGCCGAGAATCTGTCTCAGCTATCGCAAGGCAATTTATGCACCCGTATTAGTTCGCATTTTCCTGGTGAGTACGCACAACTCAAAGACGACTTCAATATCGCCGTCTCAAAGCTCGAGAGCACTATGACCGAGATCAGCAGTATTGTCGCAAACATCAGCTCGAACAGCGCAGAAATTGGCAGTAGTGCCTCTGATCTCGCGTCCCGTACCGAGAGGCAAGCCGCTAACCTTGAAGAGACAGCCGCGGCTCTTTCTGAACTCAGCGAGCAGGTCAGTTCAAGTGCGGCAGTGGCAGAAACCGCGACATCCGATGTCGAGCGTGCGCGGCGTGACGCAGAAAAATCTGGGGACGTCGTGCTTGCTGCGATCAGTTCAATGCACGCAATTAAGCAGTCGTCTGTTGAGGTGTCGCGAATTATTGGCGTTATCGATGAGATTGCATTCCAAACCAACCTTTTGGCGTTGAATGCAGGCGTAGAGGCTGCGCGTGCTGGAGACGCTGGCAAAGGTTTCGCAGTAGTCGCTCAGGAGGTGCGCGAACTCGCTCAACGCTCTGCAAGCGCTGCGCGTGAAATCAAGGCGCTCATCAATGCCTCGGCCGCGCAGGTGAAGGAGGGGACGGAACTCGTTGGGAATGCCGGATCGACTTTAGATCTGATGTCCGAGCAGGTGATGAAAATCAGTAGTGCAATTCACGGCATTGCGAGGTCATCCATCGAACAGGCGGAAGCTGTACGTGATATTAATCGTGCCATGAACGAAATGGATGAGGTGACCCAGCGAAATGCCGCGATGGTCGAGGAGACGACTGCTGCAAGCTTATCCCTTAGCGAAGAAATACTGGCACTGAAAAACTTGATCCAAATCTTTAAGCTTGGTGACGACGTGGAAGCGCTGCCGGCGGTTCGTTTGGTTGCGGCAAGCTGAAGTTTAATCGTCAAGCAGTGTGGTGGCGGCGCGAATTTTCCGACGTACGCGCAACCTCGAGGCGACCAATCTAACGCCGCCGCGTCAAGTTAGCCGTGAGCTGGCGGAGCATTCGTGTTCCTTGCGGCCGCTAATCTACTGAGAGACAATCCGGCTTTTCAAAGTGAAATAACTAACGTACGTTAGCCATTCGACAATGGCGACCAGCAGTCTGAAAGTGGAGATGAACTTGGACGGAAATATCCTAACCAACTCGATGGAAGCCCGAGATATCAAGTATATGCTCCATCCCCACACCAATCACATCAAGCATCGAGAGGTCGGTCCGATTATCATTGAGAGGGGCGAGGGGGTTTTCGTCTACGACAATGCAGGAAAGCGATATCTCGAGGGGATGTCGGGCATGTGGTCTGCTGGTCTCGGGTTTAGCGAAAAACGTCTCGGTGAAGCGGCAAAACGGCAATATGACCGATTACCATTCTATCATATTTTTGTTCACCGCTCGACGCCGCCAGTTATCGATCTGGCGCAAAAGCTTGTCGAAATGTCGCCAGTTCCGATGAGCAAGGCTTTTTTCAATGCATCCGGCTCAGAGGCCATCGATACGGTCATAAAACTCCTGTGGCAGCGATCGAATGCAATGGGACAGCCAAAACGCAAAAAGATTATTGCCCGCAAGCGCGCGTATCACGGTGCAACGATTGCCACCAACAACCTGACTGGTCTTGACGCCAACCACTGGGGGCATGATCTGATTATGCCCGTTGTTCGATTGACTTGCCCGCATTTCTATCGAGAAGGCGTTCCAGGTGAGACCGAGGAAGAGTTCGCAACGCGTCTGGCCAAGGAGCTGGAAGACGCAATTCTCGCCGAAGGCCCGGAGACGATCTGCTGCTTCATCGCGGAGCCCGTTATGGGAGGAGGAGGCGTCATCGTACCACCGGTGACGTACTGGGAAAAGGTGCAGGCCATCTTGAAGAAATACGACGTATTGTTCGTAGCTGACGAGGTGATATGCGGGTTTGGCCGCACCGGAAAAATGTTCGGTTCGGAAACTTACAATCTTGAACCTGATGTCATGGTCTATTCTAAACAGTTGACGTCATCCTACATTCCCTTTGCCGCCTTTGTAATGAATGAAAAAGCATTGGAGCCGATCTATGATGCCAGCGTTAAATATGGTGGGATGTGGCATGGCTTCACTACATGTGGCCATCCCGTTGCAGCTGCCGTTGCGCTGGAGACGATCCGCATTATTGAGGACGAGAGGCTTCCCGAACATGCCGCAATGATGGGTAACCGACTCAGGGAGGGGTTCCGCAAGCTTCTTGGTCATCCGCTCGTGGGCGAAGTTCGCGGGATCGGGCTTCTCGCGGGCGTTGAGCTTGTCATCGACAAGGACAACAAAACGGCGCTTGGGACAGTCGGACAACTCGGCTCCATGGTCGCGGAGCGCATGCAGGCGAATGGCGTGATCACGCGTCCGACAGACGATGCTGTGCTGTTTTCACCACCAATGATCACCAAGCCCGAAGAAATCGACATGATCGTCAAAGCCTTGGATAGGTCGCTCGACGAAGCCGCGGCACAGCTGGGAATGTAGGTGACGTCGGCTCATCGACCCGAGGGAGGCGCGCTAGGATCATGCATCCTAATCGAGCTGGCAGTTGCCCGGTGCAAACGCGCTCCCGCTTTATGCGCTTTCCTCGCTGCGGCTGGTCCAGTTTCCGTCCGTAATGTGCTGCAGAAAGCAGAAGGAGGTTCGATGGTGAACTGACGAAATACTGAGAAGCTGCGTGTGAGGGTAGGCTCCTCGGGATCGACTTTCAGGAGTGGGTCTCAAACCAGCCCAAGCTGCTGTGGTAGAAGAGACTTGGTGGTTAGCGTTGGGACAAAAGCCGCGGACATGATCCGGGGCAGGTAGGCATCCGGAAGATGAGCGCAAGCAAACCCTTCGATGACGCGTCGTTAGCACTCTTTGATACCAATAATACCGAGGGCCTATGGATCTCTTCGGGACAAATCCGTCGGGATATACGGATATGCTGGCCCTGCATGGAAGCTTATTGTTTCGAGCATTTCGGGGCGCTCAGACGATTAGTCGAACGCGATGGACGAAAGCTACGCAATTGACTAACTACCTGTACAACGCTGCGCAGCTAACCACTGCAACCCGAGGGCACAGGACGAAATGCGAAGATCGCCAACAATAATTGACGTAGCCTCGCACGCTGGGGTGTCAAAGTCGACGGTGTCCAATGTCTTGCAGGGAAAGTCCAATGTCGACGCTACGATTCGCGAAAGGGTCTTACAAGCAATTTCCGATTTGGGCTATCAAGCGAACGCGGGCGCGCGTTCCATGCGACAACGTCCTAAAGTACTTGGGATAGTCGTGGGTGATCTTACCAATCCCTACCACGCTGAGCTAGCAGCGCACATTGAACGGTATGCTGCAAAGCGGATGCATAGCATTCTGCTGGTTTCCACAGGCGGCCTTCCCGACGCTGAAAGCAAACGCGTGCGCACCTTGATAGAGCACCGGGTGGCTGCGGTGCTCTTTCTGTCTTCGCCGGAGAGCGAGACCTTGCGCATGATCGGTGCGGACTTGCCGAAAGTTTTCGTTGGCCTGACGATGCCGGGTCAGAATTCAGTATCTGTGAACGATTATCTCGGTGCACAGCTCGCAGTCAGACACTTGACAGCGCTCGGCCACAGAGAGATCGGCTTCGTGAGTGCGATGCTCGCTGACGAGCCAAGGATCGAGGAGGTACGTTTCCAGGGTTTCAGCTCCGGCATGGCTGAGGCGGGACTTCGACTGTGCGAGACCCACTTATTGCGGGAAAAGGGGCGCGCTCTTGGAGATGGCGACTATCAAGATCTGATCATGAGACTCCTGGCACGCGAGGGCCGGCCAACGGCCATCGTGGCTGCTCTCGACAGGATCGCCCTTGAGGTAATCTCGGCCGCGGATAGGCTGGGAATTCAAATCCCAAACGAGCTGTCTCTCATTGGCTTCGATGATATTGCGATCTCCGGCCACAGCAGAATTGCGCTGACCACAATTGCGCAGCCCATGGAAGAATTAGCGAGACTCGCTGTCGACATGGCGGTCGACGGCATTTCGATCGATGGGAACGGAATGCGACTGGCCGAGGTAATGCTTCCGCCGCGTCTCATCGAGAGGCACACCACTGGCCGTTGCAAAGACTGATCTTTGCCCCGCTTGGAATCCTGACTGCGTAAGCGCCGAAATTAACGCTTGACAGGCGCATAGAGTTGGTGGAACGTTCCATCGACTTGACACGGGAGGGAACTAAGTCATGACAAACGGTCTCGGCAATGCGCCGGCGCGAACCATTGCAAACGTAGATAGACGTACATTTTTGCGGAGCTCGGCGGCTGTTCTGGCGACAAGTGCCGTCGGTGGACTATCCGCATGCTCGCGCGCCGACGACGAAGTCGTCGTGCTCGGATGGTCGAGCTATGTCGCGCCGGAAATTGCCAGTCTCATGAAAAAAGCTGGACTGAGCATGCGCGGCATTCCTGCCGAAACAGACCAGGATATGTTTACGAAGTTGAAGGCAGGCGGGGCAGGTTCATATGATATCGTCTTTGCCAATTGCGGCTGGTCGCCGACCTACTTTAAAGCCGGCCTGATCGAAGCCTTTGACATTAGAGAAGTTAACGGTTGGGAAGACATCTGGCCGATTTTTCGTGAGGACACAACGTTTCCTTACGTCATCGAACCGAACAAGGTCACCCTCTTCCCAAACATGTGGGACTCGCTCGGCCTCATCTGGAATGTCGACCAGTTATCGCTGTCTGAACCCTATTCCTGGAATGCACTTTGGGACGAACGGGTTCCAAAAGGGAAGGTCATCACAAAAGGGGGACCTGAAGATTTTCTTGCAATCTCCGGGCTGAGCATTGGTATTCCGCGTGAGCGGATTTACGCCATGAACGGTGCGGAACTGCAAGCCGCTGCTGAGCGACTGGCGCGGTTGAAGCCATTCCAGATCGGCGCGAGCGACTCATCCTTCGAGGACGCCATCAGAACGGGCAAGGCATGGGTTGGACAATCCTCCAATCTTGCAGCGTCTGCCAGGATCAACCGTGTGGCCCAAAAGCAGGTGTCGAAATGTGTGGTACCGAAAGAGGGCAGCCTCGGTTGGGTCGATGGGCCGCAGCTTGTGCGCGGCGCAAAGAATAGAAAGAACGCTCTGAAATTCATCGAGGTCTGGAACAGCGAAGCCGTTCAATCCTACTTGTACGACACCTATTCATTTCCTCAATGCAACAAGGCGGCGACAGAAAGAACGTTAGTAAAAGGCGGCGATGGCGCCACAAATCTGCTTGATCGGGGTGCCGACGATCCGAGCACCGCCAAGCATCTCCTCTTTCAAGGGCCGCCCGACGATCCCGCTGCCTGGACAAGAGCTTACGATCAGGTGGTCGGGAGCTAGAGATGCAGATCGCAAATAACAAGAATTCTGCAGCTGGCGCGGTCGACGCGATGCGCGCCGAAGTTGGCAGTTCCGTCAAGCGCGGTCAATCGCTCGCCGTGAGCTTGGAAAGTCCGATCCTGAGCATGCCAGCTGTAGCGATCATCGTCATCGGGGTGTTCTTGCCGCTTGGGGTACTGACGGTCTATTCGCTTTGGCCTACGGTTGACCAGGTTATCGTTCAAGAATGGACGCTGGAGAACTATCGGCGTTTTTTTGCGACGGGTACCTATTGGTATACGCTTTTGCGCAGCCTGTTCTTCGCATGCTTCGCTTCGGTAATAACGGTGGTGCTTACATTGCCCTTTGCCTATTTCGTTGCGACAAAGATCGCGCCGGAGCGACGATTGGTTTGGGTCCTCCTCGCAGTCCTACCATTTTTCACCAGCTATCTCATTCGCGTCTTTGTGTGGATGAATCTGCTTGGGGATACCGGTTTGATCAACGGCTTCCTTCTTCAGGCGGGCGTTGTTCGAGAGCCTCTCTGGGTCTTTGGTCTCAACACGTCAGGAATTGTTGTCACCTTTATTTATCTCCTCTTTCCCCTTGCATTCCTGACGGAGTTCATCGCTCTCGAGCGAGCCAATCCGGCCGTCCTTGAGGCCGCAGGCGACCTCGGGGCCAAGCCGTGGCAGGCTTTCCTATTCGTGACTTTGCCGATGGCACGCACCGGCATCCTTGGCGGGTTCGTTTTTAGCGCCATCACGATTTTAGGCGACTATGTCACCCCGCAGCTCATCGGGGGGACCGATGGCTATCTATATTCGAATCTGATTCAGCGTCAGTTCGGGTCGTCGGTTCAATGGGGGTTTGGATCTGCGCTCGCACTGATCTTGCTCGCGATCGTGTTTGCCCTTCTTCTTCTCTTGCGAAAAGCCACTGGCGGCGCGGCTGAGGTCGGCACGTTTTCACGTCAGTTCAATCCAACCCGCGCGCCGCTCTTAAAAATATATGCATGCTTTTTTATCGCGTTTCTCTACATGCCCGTGATGTTGCTGATCATACTTGCCTTCAACGATAGCCCGACGATCGGGTTTCCGTTCCGTGGTTTTACGTTCCATTGGTTTGCTGATGTGTTCGCCGATCCCCTTCTGATCGACAGCTTGGTCAATAGCCTGGTCGTTGCCACCGCTGCAATTGCGATAAGCATCCTGGTTGGTACAGTGGCAGCTGTTCAGCTCGCACGCAGCAGCGGCCGGTGGCGTCAGGCCAGCCTCGCCATCGTGTCCGTCCCGCTATTTCTGCCACCGATGTTGCTTGGCTTGGCTATAATCATTGGTTTGAATGCTCTTGGCATCGAAAGAGGGCTTTGGACGATCGTTGCCGGTCATACGGTTCTGACCCTGCCGGTGGTCGTGCTGTTGGTCTTGATCCGGCTGGAAGGCCTTGATCCCAATCTCGAGCTTGCCGCTATGGATCTTGGGGCAAAGCCGCTGGTTGCGCTTCTTCAGGTCTCGGTCCCGCAAGCCCTGCCGGGAATCGTGGCGGCGGCAATCATCTCGTTTGCGCTGTCGATGGATGAGTTTATCCTGACTGCGCTGGTCACCGGGTCGGACAGCACCTTGCCGCTCTACATCTTTGGGCAGCTGCGTTTTAGCGTGACGCCGGCAATCGTTGCAGTCTCGATAATGCTCCTGGCTGCGTCGTTTGTCTTGCTGATCATCGGATCGCTTCTTGCCACCATCGGCCAGCGCACATCCGCGCGATACACGCCCGTCGCGGTCGCCTTCCAAGCCTAAGCCTAGCACCCTATCAAAGAGAGGATGGTTTCGATGCCAATGGCATTGCAATGCTCAAATATCGCCAAGCGTTATGCTGGACAACGAGGATCTGGACTCGGTGAAACAGGTTCAGGAATATCGTTCGAGGTCGACACGGGTGAGCTTTTCGCCCTCCTGGGCCCAAGCGGCTGCGGCAAGACCACAACCCTTCGCATCATCGGCGGATTTGTCGAGCCAGACAAAGGCACCATCCGTATTGGCGGTAGGGATGTGACGGCAATGCCGCCCTACATGCGACCAACGAATACGGTGTTCCAAAGCTATGCCCTGTTCCCCCACATGCGACTTGGTGCGAACGTCGCATTTGGCCTGAAGATGACTGGAATGGCCCAGGAAGAGCGCCTAAGGCATGCCGCCGAAGCACTAAGGCTCGTTGGCCTGGAAGGATTGGACGCACGCAAGGTCGCCGAATTGTCCGGTGGTCAACAACAGCGAGCAGCATTGGCACGTGCGCTTGCCAATAAGCCCGCCGTGCTGCTCCTCGATGAGCCCCTCGGCGCTCTCGACCTGAAGCTGCGTCGGCAGATGCAAGACGAGTTGGTCGCCCTTAAGCAACGAACCGGGACGACCTTCATCCACGTCACCCATGATCAGGAAGAGGCTTGTGCGATCGCTGATCGTATCGCGATCATGCACCAAGGTCGCATAGCGCAGATCGATACGCCACGCGAACTGTACCGCACTCCTCGCACGACGCATGTTGCCCGATTTATAAATCTGGGAACTATTGTCAAAGGAAGGGCAGAGCGCAATGGGAGCGCGTTACGGATTGCTGGCCCGGGTTTGCTCATCGAAGGCACCCGTCCGGCATGGCTGGCGCCATCTGCAGAAATCGCCGCCGTTTTGCCGCGGAACCGCATTTCGGTCGCCACGCGGTCTCTAGCCGCAGCCGCAGCCAATCAAATGGAGGGGACTGTTGAGCGGTCTTTCTTCACGGGGATCGGTTACGACTTGCTGGTGCGAAGCCCAGATGGGCTGGTCATCCATGTCAGCGCAACGATTGACGCCTTCGAAGGCGCCGAGCCTGGCCAACCGGTAGTTTTAAGCTGGCGCCCGGAAGACGTGCTTTTTGTCGAGGACGACGACGATCGGCCGAGCGCTGTCCAATGAGTTTCACGTTCCCATACATATCGAAAGGAAAGCCAATGGGAGTCCTCCAGGACAAGGTAGCAATCGTTACCGGAGCAGGTAACGGTATAGGCAAAGCGACTGTCGAACGGTTTTTGCATGAGGGCGCAAAGGTCATCGCCTTCGATCGGTCCATTGATCAGGCTCTCCGTCATGACAATCTGATCTGGGTAGAGGGCGACGTGACCCGCGCCGAAGATATTGAAGAGGCTATGAGCCGCGCAAAGGCGTTTGGCCGACTTGATGTCTGCGTCGCGAATGCAGGAGTTGGAAAAATCGAGGAGTTTGTGAACGGGAGCCGTGAATCCTGGATGCAGGTGATCGATGTCAACCTCATAGGCGTGATGATGACACTGCAGGCTGCTGCAAGATTGATGATACAGGGGGGCCGGGGAGGGCGCCTCCTGGCAACGGCGTCAATTGCCGGATTGCGGGGAGAGGCCCACGCGCCTTCAACCGCTTATGCGACAAGCAAAGCGGCAGTCATGGCACTTATGAGAGCGCTCGCCATGGAGCTTGCCGAACACAAGATCACCGCGAATGCTGTGGCGCCTGGCCAGATCGACACCATACTGAATTTTGCCGATCTTGAGGTGATGAGCGCACGGTTCGGCCGAGACGCCAATGAGTTCCGCTCGGAGTTTCTGAAAACGTCGGTTCCACTGGGACGGATGGGAGCGCCGTCGGAGGTTGCCGGACTTTACACGTACCTCGCTTCTGATGAAGCGTCCTTCGTGACCGGTTCAACGTTCCGCATCGATGGCGGAGAGCTCGCCATCTAAATTGAGGACACGTACCCATGGAAGCCCGGGCTTCCATGGGTACGTGTCAATGCGTCTCAGAAAGCTGCATCCAGCCCACATCATTCCCTGCACGCACCTGCCAGAAAAGCGGCGCCCCAGATAGTCAAACCGGTGTCTGCCGCCTTACCGGTCCGTTTCGTCGGGCATTCTTCGCTCGAGTGCATCGAACACAAGGCCAAAAAGGAGGTCCAGGCGGTTTGTAACGCCCAACGCATATGGCGGCGTCCCTGCTGATCGCGGATATTTCGCCGAATAGAATATCGCCGGTGGCATGTCGCTGCCGTATTTATCATGCATTTCCTTCACCATCACGCATCCAACTCCGGCCGGTTGCGGCGCCGAAAAGCAGGGAGTGTTGTCGATGTCTCCCTCGGACGGTCTGGAAACATCGGAAATAACGGCGTCGTAGCGGAATTGGTCCATCATTTTGAAGGCCTTGTCCGTCGCAGACGCCAGATCAAAGCGAATTCCGAAGCTCTCCAAGGCGTGGCGCGCCAGTATATTTTGCGAGTATCCGCCATCGTCGACCCATAAAACGTATGCTCCGCGCAACTTGTCCTGAATCGCGCCTGCACGATCGGGGATCGGTTTGAACTCTCTATATGTTCTCGGGATGCCGGCTATGTTCGGGTCCTTGATACGCGCGACCGTTTCCTGTGCGATGTCGATCTCGAAAATGCCAACGCCAAGCTTCGATATCCTTCCTTCTTCAAGAAGCCGAACAGCGGGTTTTGAAAGCAGGAGTAATGCCAACAACGCGAGAAGGACCCAACACAGCTGCGGAACCAGACCAAGTAAATCGGCCAGTCTGAGCGGTCCCTCGACCCGCCAAAGCTTTGATGTGACCGGGCGGTGCGGGTTTGCGTCCACGCTTGTGATTGCGCTATCGCCTGGCTGTACGTTTCTGCCTTGTCCATGCCGTTCCATCTGGTCCTCGCCTTTGCGTCCAAGGTCAGCGGATTAGAAATCGCCATAGCAGCAGGAAGCTCGCCAGGGCGGGCTTCCTCAAAAGTTGCAGGAGAAACTAACCGCATCTCGGTCAAGCCGATAGAACCACAGCCAACGATTGTTCGCACGTCCGCCACTGGTGGCAATCGACTACTTCTCGGTGAGTGGCCGTCGAGGAATCGACGAATGAGATCGCCTTTCCCGTAATACGCAACGCGGTCTCCTTCCATGGGAAAGTCCCCCGCAAAAAAAGCGATCAATCAACTTTCAATATTAGACTTATCCGCATATATTTGTGCGTCCACAAAGGGTTCGTTTGTTAAACATCCATCATCGCTTTGAACAAGATAACCAACATAACGCCACAATCGATGTCGCCTCAAGATGCCGAACGTCCGCTGCTCATGCAAAGACAGTCGTCCGTCCGGCGCACTATCGAAATTGTCCTCGATACGTGGAACTTTCTTATCTTGCGTGAGGCCTATTTCGGGGTCCGTCGGTTTGACAAGTTCCAGCAACGGCTAGGAATCCCAAGACAGACATTGTCCTCTCGATTGTCAGCCTTGGTGGCGAACGAGATCCTTAGCCTAGGAAAGCGGCCGAACGAGCCCGGGCAACAGTATTTTCTGACCACACGTGGGAAAGATCTGTTTCCCACGATGTTGTCGCTCATGGAGTTCGGCGACAAGTGGCTGACGGGCGGCAATGAGCCGCCCCTGCAGATGATACACAAGGTCTGCGGCTGCGAATGCCATCCCGTTACTGTATGCTCCGAATGTCTGCAGCCTTTCACCGCGCGGGAAGTTTCTCCGCGCGATGGACCCGGGGCCGGATACGCGCCCGTCGAAAATCGCCCGACGTCTCGACGCAGTTCCGATGCGACCTTGCTTGAAAGAGTGAGGCCTTGCTCTGTCGCCCGTACCCTGGGAATCATTGGTGATCGGTGGAGCTTCCTAATACTTCGCGAGGGTTGGTACGGGGTTCGCCGTTTCGAGGAAATGCGGGAAAATCTTGGGATCGCCACCAATATCTTGGCAGACCGTCTAGCGCGACTTGTCCAGGCTGAGGTGTTTCGCAAGGTTCCCTACAATTCGGGAGACCGCTTCGAGTACCGCTTCACGGAGATGGGCCTGGATCTATATAAGCCGATGCTGGTCATGATGGCCTGGGGCGATCGCTGGCTTGCCGACGGCAAACCGCCGATGCGACTGCGTCACAAGGTATGCGGTCAAGACTTCGCGGCGATTGTGATTTGCTCTGAGTGCAGGAAGCCGATCGTGGCAAAAGATACGGATTATGTTCTCAGGTATCCGTTCGATCTGTAAAGCAAAGCCGTTTCCAGCTTGGCGGGACGAGGTTCGTCTGTATCCTGGCTATTGGAAGGGTCGCGGCATTACCATGGGTATGACATTGCCCCCAATCTTGATCCCGCTTGGTAGAAGGCGCATCGCGGCCACGGATCAATGGCTTTGGCGGGAGGTCATTGCCAGAGAAGCGTCCGGTGTCACCGCCTCTGGCGGCACGATATCTTCTTCGAACTTTTCCTGGCGCAGCGGCGTGCCCCAGAGCACCAGCGGTTTTGACTATGAGGTAATCTGCAGCAATTGGCGCACTCGTCTTGCTTGTGGTGACAAGGTATCCGAGATGGCGCCATGTGTCTTTGGCGGTTCTCTTCTGGGCCTGGCGCATCCAATGTTTGATCTTGGCGAAGACTTGCTCAATAGGATTGAGGTCGGGCGAGTATTTCGGCAGAAACCATAGCCTTGCGCCGGGCCGCTTTGATGGCGTCACGATGGCCTTGGATTTGTGGAGCTGCCGAGATTCTGGATCGATAGTGGATAGCGGAGAGAAAGCGCCTCGAGCGAGGCGAGGTAATTCCGGGAAGGCTGTCAGTGGTTCGGTCAGAAAAAAATCGTCGAAAGTGGATATCTACTGCGCCATTCGGACACATGAGCTTTTGGCGATGGAGAGGAGACTCCATTGCACCGGCTAAGTTGGACGCTGATGCAGAGAAAAAGTCTCCTTATGCAAGTTATTTTGAGAATCCGGAGTTTCGTTCAACTCCGGCGTTCTCGCCTCAGTCAGCGTGTCCCGGCCCGCGCTCCGAACAAGTAACCAATAGCGGCGGCCATAATCAATTGCACGATGCTCGCCAGATCCGGTGAGATATGCGCCCGGGCGTCAGCCATGGGGGCGAGGCTCGGCAGAAGGCCACCGTATACTAGCCAAATTGCCACAAGCACCGCGGCAAACACGATTGCTGCAAGAACGGGCAGGCTTACGGAGGCCGACGAAACAGACGCATTCTGCATCTGACGCACGGAACGAGGTGGTGTTGCTGCGCCTGTACCGTGGGAAGAGGATGCACGTCGGGCGCTCGGTTGCGGCAATGCCGCATCGGGGGATGCCGGTTCTCCGGGGGATGCAGGTTGACCCTGGCGGACTTGGATTTCCTCGGCGAAGCGCTTGAAGAACTGGCCAGACATCTGCTTGGCAGTCACATCGATGAGGCGCGCGCCAAGCTGGGAAAGCTTGCCACCGATCTGGGCGCCGACTTCGTAGTGCAGGATCGTTCCCCCCTCGACCTCTTCGAGCCGGACGGTCGCGATGCCCTTTGCAAAGCCGGCAACGCCACCTTGCCCTTCACCGGTAATCTTGTAGCCATTCGGTGGATCAAGGTCGGAAAGCGTAACGGCCCCCTGAAACCTGGCCTTGATCGGCCCGACCTTGATGACCGCAACCGCCGACATTTCTGTGTCGGATGACTTGGTGAGTTCCTGGCATCCGGGGATACAGGCCTTAAGCACGTCAGGATCATTGAGAGCGCTCCACACCTCCTCCTTCGTTGCCGGAATATGCTGTTGGTCCGTCATGTCCATGATGGATTCCTCCTCTTGCCCGATTGACGCCGGCCCGGAAAATTGCGCCAGCATGATTGCTTGACATTCTTATCTTAAGTCTAATAATGCAAGTTAAAATTAAGAATTGAAGCCTCGCAGGAGGACATTGGAGGAGACGGGATGAGGAACACGACAGAAGTGGGCTCAATTGACGCGCCTGAACCAATCATGCGCTGTCGGCGATGGCGCCGTTCCGTGTCATGGTGACGGCATGAAGCCTTCACCATTCGATTACTTTGCCGCCCATACGGTTGCGGAAGCCGCCGAGGCGCTTGCCGCGGCGAACGGAGACGGCAAGATCATCGCCGGCGGCCAAAGTCTCATGCCCATGATCAACTTCCGTCTGGTCAAGCCGACGATCCTGATCGACATCAACCGGATAGCCGGGCTCGACCGTATCGAGCTGAACGGAAGCCGGCTGAAGATCGGCGCGACTGTACGGCACTACATGACCGCTACGAATAGTCTCATCGAAAGGCATGTCCCAATCCTCCACGACGTCATGCACCATGTCGCGCACATGACCGTTCGCAATCGAGGCACGTTTTGTGGAAGTGTGTGCCATGCCGATCCTGCGGCCGAGATGCCGATGATGACGCTTCTCCTCGATGGCACAATCATCGCTATGTCTGTTCGCGGCGAACGGCAGATACCCACCTCCGAATTTTTTACCGGCTCGCTGATGAATGCGCTGGAACCCGACGAACTCGTCACCGCCGTCGAGATCGACACGCTTTCGCCCGACACCGGCTGGGGCTTTGAGGAGTTTTCCAAACGTCACGGGGACTTTGCACTCGCATGCGTTGCAACGACGATGCGTATCGTTGGCGGCGTAGCGAGCGAGGTACGCTTCGGCATGATGGGTGTCGGCGAGACACCCCTACGCCTGGTCGAGATTCAGGAACTTGTCGAAGGCAATGCGCTCTCCGATGCGGTTCTGGACCGGGTTGCAGAGACCCTGAGCACGATTCTGACCCCCAACACGGATATACATGCATCAGCCGATTACCGCCGGCATCTGGCCGGCGCACTTGCGAGACGCGCATTGCGGGATGCCTGGAAGCGCGCGGAACTCTGCGGAGGACGAGTTCATGGATAGGAAAACGATCACCCTCGAAGTTAACGGGCTAAGTTACACGCGGTCGATCGAACCGCGCATGTTGCTCAGCGACTTCCTGCGTCAGGAACTGGCCCTGACCGGAACGCATGTCGGTTGTGAGCACGGCGTCTGCGGCGCCTGCACGATCATTCTTGATGGCAGGAGTGCGAGGTCATGCCTGGCGCTCGCGGTTCAAGCCGACGGCATGCAGATCGAGACCGTCGAGGGGCAGGGCAGTATCAACAATCTCGGTCGCGTGCAGGAAGCATTCCGGCAGCACCACGGCCTGCAATGCGGCTTCTGCACGCCCGGCTTTATCATGGCGATCACCGACCTATTGCGCCACCACCCGCTCGAAACGGACGACCAGATCCGCGAGGCGCTCTCCGGAAATATCTGTCGCTGCACAGGATACGAGCACATTGTCAATGCCGTTCGGGAACTGGCTAAGGAAAGGGGACCCCTGAAATGAGGATGCATTTTCTCGATGGTGGTCGCCTGCGCATGCGCCGCTCCATTTTCGTCTCAGGAGCGCCTAAGGAAGAGACGATCGAACTACCCGTTCACGCGACGCTTATAAAGCATCCCTCGGGGAACGTTCTTTTCGACAGTGGCTGTAATCCCGAAGCCGCGACCGATCCTCAGGGGCGCTGGGGTGGCCTGAGCAAGGTGATGACCCCGATTTTCACCGCCGAGCAAACGGTCGTCACGCAGCTCAAGCGTCTTCAACTGGCAGCCGATGATATCGACCTCGTTGTCTGCTCGCACCTGCATCCCGATCACTGCGGCTGCAATTCCTATTTCCACCGGGCGACGATCCTCTGCCATGAAGCGGAGGTCGCGGCGGCGCGCGCCGACGGCGCCGAAAACCAGGGTTATCTGTCGAAGGAATGGGACCAGCCCCAGGGGTTTCAGACGTTCAATGCCGAGCACGATGTGTATGGTGACGGGCGGATCGTTCTTCTTCCCATGCCCGGACATACGCCTGGAATGAGTGTCGCCCGCCTATCTCTGCGGAAGGATGGCGCTTTCGTTCTGGCCTCCGATGCCGCTCCCCTGCAAATGAATATCGAACAGGGTGTGGCTCCCAAAAACACCTGGAACATGGATCTCGCTGCCAAGGCGCTCGCGGAACTGAAGGCGCTCCGGGATAAAGGTGACACCATTGTATCCGGGCACGACGACATGCAATGGCAGGCATTGCGCAAGGGCGCGGAGTACTATGAATGAGCAAGGGCGATCATTCCGTTGAACTTCGTCCTAAGCTAGTTGGCAAGCGGGTCAAGCGCACCGAGGATCCCCGGCTACTTACTGGCATCGGGCAATATGTGGATGACATGGCGCCGGCTGGAATGCTGCATGTCGCGTTGCGGCGCTCGGATCAGCCTCACGCTCGCATTCTAAGCATCGATGTCGGTGATGCCTTCTCGGTTCCCGGTGTTGTTGCAATCTATGACGCGACCGATCTCGAAGGCGAGATCAATCCGGCGATCCCGACTTCGCGCATGCCCGGATATTACGCAACACCGATCTGGCCGCTGGCCCGCGGGAAGGTACGGTATGTCGGCGAACCGGTGGTCGCGGTCGTTGCTGAAAACCGCTATGCAGCGGAGGACGCGCTCGAACACATCAGCATCGAGTACGAATCTCTGCCCTTTGCGATAAGGCAGGTGGACGCGGTCAAGGACGATGCACCGCTTCTTCACGAGGAGGCCGGGACGAACACGATCATTCGACGCGAGTTCAAGCGAGGTGACGTCGATGCGGCCTTTGAAGGAGCGGCCGTCACCGTCAAGGGCCGTTTCCGGATGACCCGTAAAACAGCGGTCGCGATGGAGAACAGGTCCTATCTTGCCGAGTGGGACAGCCGAAAGCAGTCGCTCACCCTCTACACGTCGTCCAACATTCCCGGTGTCATACGCGACGTTCTGTCCGGCTGTCTCAGCCTGACAGGCACCCGGTTGCGCGTCGTTGCTCCGGATGTCGGCGGAAGTTTCGGGGGCAAGGGATCGCTTTATGGCGAGGAAATGCTCGTGTGCGCCCTTTCTCGTAAGCTGAAACGCCCGATCAAATTCATCAGCGACCGTCTTGAAGATCTTTCCACAACGAGCCAGGCATTCGACGAACTGATCGAAGCCGAGTTGGCGGTTACGAAGGAGGGAACGCTGATCGGGCTGCGTGCGGACGTCATCGGCGATGTCGGTGCCTATTCGATCTACCCGTGGACCGCGGCGCTGGAAACCGTGCAGGTGGTCAGCTTCCTGCCCGGGCCTTACAGAATGGAGCATTACCGAGGGCGCATCAGAGGCGTGCTGACGCCGAAACCGCCCACAGGACCTTATCGGGGAGTTGGACGGCCATCCTCGACGTTTGCGATGGAACGCCTGATAGAGATGGCCGCACAAAAACTAGGCATGGATCCGGTCGAGTTTCGCAGAAGAAACCTCCTCCGGGCCGAGGAGTTTCCCTACAGAACCGCTTCTGGCATCATCTGGGACAAATCAGCCTTTCAGGAATGCTTAGAAGGTGCCTGCGCTCACGTCGACTATCCCAATCTCGTCCGCGAACGGGACGAGGCGAGGATGCAAGGTCGGTGGGTCGGGATAGGGCTCGCGAGCTACGCCGAGTTAACGGGCATCGGCTCGCGCATATCCGTCGCCCCTGGCATGCCAATCAATACCGGCACGGAGACCTCGAAGATTGAGATCGACGCTACCGGCGCCATCACGGCAGCCTTCGGCATTTCCTCCCATGGGCAAGGGCTAGAAACTACGCTCGCGCAGGTGATCGTCGACGAGCTTGGCTGCAAGCTCGAGGACATTGAGGTCAAGCACGGCGACAGTTCCCTGGTCCCGATGTCGAGCGGCACCTACGCCAGCCGATCGGCGGTGCTCGGGGGAGGCGCGGCAATCCTTGCGGCCCGAGTCGTTAAGGACAAGGTCTTGCGTGCCGCAGCCTACCTGATGGAGCAGAGCGTCGAAGACCTCGACATCCACGACGGGATCGTCTCCAGCCGCAATTCGAATATCACGATGACGCTGAAGGAGGTCGCGTCCGCCGTCTACACCCAGATGGGCCGCATCCCGCGCGAGCGCCGCGAGGACCTGACTGCGTCGGAAACCTACGATCCTTATCTGGGCACCGCCTGTTCCTCGACGCATCTTGCCATGGTCGAGGTCGACCCGGAAACCTATGGCGTGAAAATCCTGCGATACGTCGTCGCCGAAGATTGCGGCAAGACCATCAATCCGATGATCGTCGATGGACAAGTGCATGGTGCGGTTGCTCAGGGGATAGGCGCAGCACTTCTGGAGGAAATCATCCACGACGACCAGGGGCAGACAGTTGCCGCAAGCCTTGCCGATTACCTCGTCCCCGTTGCCAGCAATGTTCCTAACATCGGTATCGTGCATATCGAAGCGGAGCTGCCCAACAATGTCGGTGGTTTTCGAGGCATGGGCGAAGGGGGGACGATCGGAGCGCCCGCCACCATCGCCAATGCGGTATCCGATGCACTGTCTCATCTGGGTGTTTCCGTGGACACGTTGCCCGTGACACCCGAACGCATCTTCCAGATGCTGCGCAAGCAAAAGGAGAAGAGCCCTGAAGGCAATGCTGCCTGAGGTTTGACGGGTATCGACCGGTACGAGCCAATGGTAGGCCGCCGTCGGGGTTGGGATCGACGGCAATCCGCTGGATCGCAAGAGCCAGCGATGAGGAGCCGACATTACGGCCGCAAGACTGGCGAAGGTCTTCGAGCTTGGATGCGCGCGAG
Source organism: Rhizobium sp. YTU87027 (assembly GCF_050644135.1). NCBI lineage: Bacteria > Pseudomonadati > Pseudomonadota > Alphaproteobacteria > Hyphomicrobiales > Rhizobiaceae > Rhizobium > Rhizobium sp. YTU87027. Next base: position 409,876 of record NZ_CP098443.1, read on the forward strand.
GCATCCGTTGTCGTGATGATTGACGATCGTAAGGCCGTGATGCTCGACGAAATGGTCGAGCGTCTGTTCGTTGAGTGGCAGGTGGGCATCAACCGGAGGGCGCTCGCCAAATACTTCAGAGCCGCAGGATATGATCCGGATTAAGCAGGATCTGCTCTAGCAGTGTCGGTTTAGGCGGGCCGTACCTCCTGCTTCTCTTTCGCTTAGTTTTGTTTAGGCGCGTCCGTGGGTTTGTTTTGCCTGCATAATGATACCTGCCATTTCACCCTTGGCGGCGTTCCCAAAGCGCCTTTAGTTCGCCGAACACCCCCCGCCTGAATGTCATGACGCAAACCACAAAGAACAGCCCGATTATGAAGGTGATGGGCAGGCCGCTGGTTGATAGAAAATGCTCCAATCCGACGACGATGGATGCGCCGACGATCGGACCGATGAGCGTGCCCATGCCGCCCAGCAATGTCATGAGGATGACTTCGCCCGACATATGCCACGTCACGTCAACGAGGGAGGCAAGCTGAAATGCAATAGCCTTAAGTGCACCTGCGAAACCCGAGAGTGCTGCCGACAGCGTGAAGGCAATCAGTTTGTAGCGGTCCGGCTTGAGGCCAAGGGACGTGACGCGGGTTTCGTTTTCGCGAATTGCCGAAAGGATATGGCCGAACGGCGAGTTTACGGCGCGCCAGATGATGAGGAGACCGATCACCGTTCCGCCAAGAACGGTGTAGTACATGGCGGTAGTATTCCGGAGGTCGATGAGACCGAGAAGGTAGCCTCGTGGCACGGCCTGGATGCCGTCCTCACCGCCCGTGAAAGGCATCTGAACGGCCAGGAAATAGATCATCTGCGCAAGGGCCAGTGTGATCATCGCGAAGTATATGCCGTGACGACGAATGGCAAGTGCACCAAAGACGAGGCCGATTGCGGCCGCGAATATCGTCCCGGCAAGCACCGCGAGCTCAAACGGAAGGTGCCAGACCTTCGCAGCCTGAGCCGCGATATAGGCGCCGCCTCCGAAAAAGGCGGCGTGCCCGAACGACAGCAAGCCGGCATATCCGAGCACAAGATTGAACGCCGCCGCAAACAGCACGAAGCACAGGATCTTGATCAGGAAGAGAGGATAAACCACCAGCGGCGCACACAGCATCAGAACGGCGACTATCAGCATTAAGGTATTGCTTCCCGTGCGAAGGAAACTCGTGAGCGGCGTGGAAGTGGAGAGGGGGGCGCTGACCATGATCATGCCTCGCGGTTGAAGAGGCCTGACGGCCGGATAAGGATGACGAGCACCATGATCACGAACACCGCGATCGAAGAGGCCGCGGGATAGAAAGTCTTGGTCAGGCCTTCGGTGATGCCGAGGCCGAGTGCGGTAACGATCGCACCTCCGATCGACCCCATACCGCCGATCACCACGACTGCAAACACGACAATGATGATGCTGGAGCCCATGCCCGGACTCACCTGATAAAGCGGCGCGGCAAGCGCTCCGGCAAAACCGGCCAGCCCCACGCAGGAAGCGTAGGTTAACGTGAGCATCAGCGGTACGTTGATGCCGAAAGCCTGTACCAGGGCAGGGTTCTCAGTGGCCGCTCGCAGATAAGCGCCAAGCTTGGTGCGCTCGATTGCAAACCAGGTCAGAATACAGACCACCAGCGAGACAACGATCACCCAGCCGCGGTACATCGGCAGGAACATGAAGCCGAGATTGATGCCTCCGGTCAGTGACGGGGGCACTGGGTACGGCTTGCCGGCGGAACCGAATAGGTGGCGGAACAAACCCTCCACCATCATGGCAATGCCGAATGTCAGAAGCAGGCTATAAAGGTGGTCCATCCGGTACAGCCGCTTGAGGAGCAGCCGCTCTACGAGCACGCCGAGAGCGCCCACCATGATCGGCGCCACGATGAGAGTGGTCCAGTAGTCCAGCCCCAACTGAGAAAGAAGGAACCACGCAGCAAAACCCCCGAGCATGTAGAAGGCGCCGTGCGCAAAGTTGATTACGTTCAACATACCGAAGATGATCGCCAGACCAAGGCTCAGAAGTGCATAGAATGAACCGTTGATCAGGCCAAGCAGTAGTTGGCCGAGAAGGACGGAAGCCGGAACGCCGAAAATTTCAGTCATCGGTTTCTACCTGTTTGAAAAGATGTGCCATGGCTTACACTCCGAGATAGCGGTTCAGCCGTTCCATGTTGGCATCGAGGACGTTGTTGGAAATTTCATCGACCACCTTGCCTTGATCGAGGACGAAGTGACGATCGGCGACAGAGGCCGCAAAACGCAGATTCTGCTCGACCAGAATGATTGTCATTCCGCGCTCCTTGAGGATGCGCAGGGCCGCGCCGATCTCCTCGATGATCACGGGCGCGATCCCTTCCGTCGGTTCGTCGAGTAAAATGAAGTCGGCGCCGGTTCGCAGAATTCGACCGATCGCCAACATCTGTTGTTCGCCACCGGACAGGCGCGTGCCGGGAGTATGGTCGCGTCCCTTCAGATTGGGGAACAGGTTATAGATCTCGTCGATCTCCATGCCGCCGCTTTGCCAGGCGGGCGGGAACATCAGGTTCTCGATAACGCTCAGTGTCGAAAAGATCCCTCGCTCTTCCGGGACATAGCCGATCCCGAGACGCGCGACCTTATGGGGCGCGACGTTCAAAAGATCCACACCCTTGTAAACGCTCGTACCGCGCCGCTTGCCGACCACTCCGATCAGACTGCGCAGCGTCGTCGTTTTGCCGGCGCCATTGCGGCCGATCAATGTGACGACTTCGCCTTTGCGGACGTCGAAGGTGACGCCATGCAGGACATGACTCTCGCCATACCAGGCTTCAAGATTATTCACACTGAGGAGCCGGGCTTCAGCCATGTGCCCCTCCTAGATACGCTTTCTGGACTTCGCTGTCTGATGACACGTCGGAATAGCTGCCCTCGGCAATGACCTCGCCGCGCCGCAATACGGTAATCGTGTCGGAAAGATCCGCGACGACACCGAGATTGTGCTCCACCATCAGAACGGTTCGGCCTATTCCGACTGACCGGATCAGGCTCGCGGTCCGCCCGATATCTTCAGTTCCCATGCCCGCCATCGGTTCGTCCAGAAGCAGAACTTCCGGATCGAGTGCCAGCGTCGTCGCCAGTTCCAACGCCCGTTTCCGGCCGTAGGATAGTTCGCTCGCCTTTGCTCGGGCACGGTCCGCCAAACCAACACTCTCCAGCAGGTTCATTGCTTCGTCGTTGAAGCGCTGAAGGTTCTTGTTTGACCTCCAGAAGGCGAAGGTCTCACGTTCGCGCGCCTGCAGGGCGACGCGAACATTCTCGTACGCGCTGAGATGCGGGAACACGGACGAAATCTGGAATGATCGGACGAGACCAAGCCGGGCGATGTCTGCGGGCGCCATCTGCGTTACGTCGCGATCCTTGAAGATGATGCTTCCGCCGCTCGGGGTCAGAAACTTGGTCAAGAGATTGAACAGCGTGCTTTTGCCTGCCCCGTTGGGGCCGATCAACGCATGAATGGTCCCGGAACGAACCTTAAGGTTGACGTTCTTGACAGCGACAAAGCCGCCGAACACGCGCGTCAATTCGCGCGCCTCGATGATGGGTGCGGTGTCCGGCACGAGTCCTCCCTACCGGCTTAATTTTGTTCCTCCCACGGACGCCCAAGAGGCGAGCCGCGTCCTTCGTCTCTTTCGCGAAGGTAAAATCATAAAAACACACTAAGTCTAATAATGCAAGCTTGCATATCGGTAAAGTTTCTGCTTACGATAAACACCCTACGCTGATGCAGCGCATATCATAGCAGTGATGCACTGCATCTAGGTATGATAACGCAAGTGAAAGTATGGCGCCCGGGAGGAGCCTGGGCGCCGGCAATCGGGAGGATTGATGATGAAATCGATAAGGATGTTACTGTCTTGCGTTGCCGCGTTCGCCGCTGTCGCGGCATCAGCTGCAGCCGAGGATGCTGGGCCTGTTCGAGTAGGGGTGCTCACGGACATCAGCGGCCAGTTCTCACATGAGGCGGGAGAGGGGGCGATCGCGGCCGTGAAGATGGCTGTCGAGGACTTCGGCGGCAAGGTTCTTGACCGCCCGGTCGAAGTCATTGTTGCGGATCACCAGAACAAGCCGGAAGTTGCCGTTTCGACAGCCCGAGAATGGTATGAATCGCAGGGCGTCACGATGATCAACAACCTGATCAATTCCGGCATCGCACTCGCTGTAACGCAGGTCGCAAAAGACGAGAACAAGATTGCGATTGTCAACGGCTCGGGAACGTCGCGCCTCACGAACGATAGTTGCACACCGAACAGCATTCATTACGCGTACGACACCTATGCGCTGGCAAACGGCACTGCCAACGAACTGATACGGCAAGGGTTGAAGAACTGGTTCTTCCTGACGGCGGACTATGCCTTCGGTCACGCACTGGAGGCCGACGCGACGCAGATCGTCAAGGCCAATGGGGGAGAGGTTTCCGGCGCCGTGCGCTATCCCATCGAAACCTCTGACCACAGTGCTTTCATGCTTCAGGCGCAAGCGTCGCCGGCACAAGTAGTGGCGATGGCGGGATCGGGTACAACTTTCATCAACGCGGTCAAGTCAGCTGCGGAATTCGGTCTCACTTCGTCTGGCAAGACGGTTGCCGGCCTTTTGGTCTGGGACACCGATGTGCACTCGCTCGGTCTTGAAACCGCACAGGGCATGATCCTCACCAACGCCTTCTATTGGGATCGTGACGATGAGACGCGAGCATTTGCAAAGAGGTTCGAGGCACGCGTCGGCCGTCCGCCGCATATGGGCGACGCCGGCGATTATTCCTCCACCATGCACTATCTGAAGGCCGTCCAGGCGGCAGGAACGACGGACACCACACAGGTCATGGCGAAGATGAGGGAAACGCCGATCAACGACTTCTTCGCCAAGAACGGCAAGATCCGCGAAGACGGCCGCATGGTCCACGACATGTACGTCTATCAGGTCAAGGCACCGGGCGAATCCAAGGGTGAATGGGACCTGTTGAAGCTGGTCACCACCATCCCCGGCGACAAGGCTTTCCGGCCGTTGTCCGAAAGCAAGTGCCCGCTCGTCAAGAACTAAGACCTCGGGGCGCCCGCCGGGCGCCCATCCGCGAAAGACCGGAAAGCTCGCAACCGCAGGTTTTTGGAGCGCAAGTGTGAGTAGGCCATGAGTGAAATTCTCGTTCAGAACGTCGATGGCGTCGCGACCGTTACGTTGAACCGCCCACAGCAACGCAATGCCGTCACCTATGACATGTGGCGGCGATTGGCGGACATCTTCACGGAGTTTGATCGCGATCCCCAGGTCCGTTCCATCATCCTGACAGGGGCGGGCGACGATTTCTCCGCCGGTGCGGATATCAGTGAATTCGACAAGGTCCGCGAAGGGGCAGGTGAGAGCAAACGATACGAAGTTGCAGTCGATGGGGCAGGCGACGCGATCTATGCAGTCTCCAAGCCAACGATTGCCGCCTTGCAGGGCTACTGCCTCGGAGGCGCGGCGCATCTTGCCATGTCCTGTGATTTCCGGATCGCCGCGCGCAGCGCTGTATTCGGCATTCCCGCGGCGCGCCTTTCGATCGTTTACGGAGTCTCCGCGACACGCAAACTCTTTTCGCTGGTCGGCGTGACCGCTGCCAAGCGGATCCTCTACACCGGCAGGCGTTTCAAAGCCGACGAAGCAATTGATATCGGCTTCATAGATGGCGTTGCGGATGAATCCTTGGCCGCCGCTTACGATCTTGCGGCCGAGATGGCGGAAAACGCGCCGCTCACGATCAAGGGGGCAAAGTTTATCTTGAACGGATGCGCTCGCGGCCAGCTCGACCCGGAGGCTGCCGAGCAGCTGATCGATGAGGCCAGCGCGAGCCTCGACTACATCGAGGGCCGGAAAGCTTTCAAGGAGAAGCGCCCGCCACGTTTCCTCGGAAAATAACGATGGCGATCTGGCGTGCCGGAACGCGTCCAAATTCGCTGCCACGGCAGCCTGTCAATATATCAAGGAGAATTGCAATGAAGACTAATTTGAACGGAAAGATCGCGCTGGTGACCGGCGGTGGCCGCGATGTGGGCGGTGACATCGCTCGCACTCTTGCAGCCGAGGGCGCCATTGTTGCGGTCAACTATAGCCGTTCGGAGGGCGAGGCCGAAGCCGTCGTCGCGTCGATCAAGGCCGCTGGCGGAAAGGCGAAGGCTTATCAGGCCGATATCAGCGACAATGGCCAGGTGAAGGCGATGGTCGCGGCCGTCAAGAGCGATTTCGGGACGATCGACATTCTCGTGAACAATGCCGGCTACGTCAAATATCAGCGGTTTATTGAATCGACTCCTGAGGACTGGAAAAAGCAGATTGACGTTTGCCTCTACGGGGCGATCAATTGCTGCCATGCAGTGGCGCCATTGATGATCGGGCAAAACGCGGGTCGCATCATCAACCTCGTCGGCGACAGCTCTCGCATCGGCGAAGCCAACCTCGCCCTCGCAGCGGCTGCGCGCGGTGGTACGATCGCGCTCGGCAAATCGCTTGCTCGCGAGTTCGGCCGTAACAACATTACGGTCAATACGGTTTCGCTCGGTCTGATCGAGACGTCCCATTCGGATCCCGTGTTTCTCGAGAAGAACCGCGAGAAGATCGTAAAGGCATATCCGTTGCGTCGCATCGGCAAGCCGGATGACGTCGCACCCATGGTGACTTTCCTCGCCTCGGACGCTTCTTCGTGGGTTACCGGCCAAGTGATCAGCGTCAACGGCGGCTTCTGCATGGTCTAACGGAAAGGCGGGAGGACAAGTCATGATACGTTTCGAGCTTATTGCACCCGTCGGAGAGATTCTCCGACGGAACGCTCGCCTGCACCCGGACAAACTGGCGTTCGAGGACAAAAGGCGTGCAGTTTCTTATCGGGATCTCGATGTTGAGACGCAGGGCCTGGCAACTAGACTCGCCACGTTGGGCCTCAAGACGGGGCAGGCGGTGGTGATCTTCCTGCCCAATTCGGTCAACTGGGTCGTAGCCTGCCTCGCGGTCGTAAGGGCGGGAGGCATCGCTGTCGCGGTCAGCATCGAGTCGACCGAGGCCGAACTCAGCTACCGTCTCACCGACGCGGAATGCGCGGTGCTGATAACGACGCCGGAAAAACGGCCGATGGCGGAAGCTTTGCTGCAGCGCCTCGAACAACCGACCGTACTGATCACCACCGATGACGAGACTGGTCTCGGGCGCCCGCAACAGACAGCGGGATTCACATTCGAGGACGACCAGGACATCGATCGGCCAGCATACATCGTCTACACCTCAGGAACCACAGGCCAGCCAAAGGGCGTACTCCTCTCGACGCGCTCCATGCTGTGGGTCACGGCCGCATGCTGGGCGCCGATCGCCGGACTGAACGAAGATGACGTCGTTCTCAACACCCTGCCTCTTTATCATTCCTACGCCCTGAACATCGCGGTTCTTTCCATCATCGCCACCGGCGCCAGCGAATATATCATGGAGAAGTTTTCGACTTCCCAGGCGACTGAACTGCTTCGGACCAAGCGCTTCACGTTCATGCCGGGGGTGCCTACCGTCTTTCACTATTTCCTGTCGGCCTGCCAGACGAGCGGCGAGAAGCTGCTTTCATCGGTTCGGCTCTGCGTCTCCGCCGGGGCCATTATGCCCGGTACGCTGAACAGCGACTTCGAAGCATTCTTCGCCGTTCCCTTGCTGGATGGTTACGGGATCACCGAAACATCGACGATGGTCACCATGAACTGGCCCGGCAAGTGGCGCGTTCCTGGCTCATGCGGATTACCGGTTCCCGGTTTGACCGTCCGGCTGGTCGATCCGAAAACCGGGCTGGATGTACCGATGGGTATCGAGGGAGAATTGATTTGCAGGGGGCCGAACCTGATGCAGGGCTATCACAACAAACCTCACGAGACCCAAAAAGCCATCGTTGACGGATGGTATCACACCGGAGATCTCGCAAGATCCGACCAGAACGGGTTCCTCACCATCACAGGTCGCCTCAAGGAGTTGATCATCCGTGGCGGGCAGAACATCGCACCGGCGGAAGTGGAAGAAACGATCCTATTGCTCCATGAAACGGTCATGGATTGTGCAGTGATCGGCATGCCGCACACCATGCTGGGGGAAGTCCCTGTTGCTTGCGTCGTGCTCAGGGACGCTCAGGGCTTTGATGAGGAGGTTTTGATCGGTCACTGCCGGGATCGCCTGTCTGCCTACAAGGTCCCGGACCGTGTCTATGTCGTAGAGGAAATCCCACGCACCGGATCCGGGAAAATCCTCCGTGTCAAACTTCGCGAGAGCCTTCCCGCCGCCTGACGCAGAAATATTCATTGGAGACCTTCATGTATCCTTTTGTCTTTAGCACGACCAGCCAGATCGTTTTCAGACCAGGCGCTTCTGCGGAGATTGGCGGCCTCGTAAAAAGGACGCTTGGAGACCGCGTTCTTTTTGTCAGCGATCCCGGTTTGCGTAAGCTCGGCCTTTGCGGGCCCGCTCTGAAGTCCCTGGCGGACGCGGGAATTCGCACCACCATCTTTGACGGAGTCGAGGCCGACCCGTCGCTGGCGACTGTCCTGGCAGCAACCGAGGCGGCAAAGGCCGACGGCGTGACCGGAGTAGTCGGATTTGGTGGCGGATCCTCGCTGGACGTCGCGAAAGTGGTGGCGCTCTTGTGTGGTTCCGGTGAGGACATCGACGGGGCATGGGGCGTCGGGAATGCAAAAGGACCGCGTCTCCCGTTAGTTCTTGTGCCGACGACGGCTGGAACCGGCTCCGAAGTGACGCCCGTGTCCATCATCACGGTCGGCGGAGATGAAAAACGGGGGGTTTCGTCGCCAATCATCCTGCCCGACATCGCCATCCTCGATGCGGATCTGACACTCGGCCTGCCCGCGGCGATCACGGCTGCCACCGGCGTCGATGCGATGGTCCATGCCATCGAGGCCTATGCATCCAGGAACGCCAACAACAATCCCCTGTCCAAAATGCTTGCGCGGCAGGCGCTTCAGCTATTGGGGGCAAATATCGAAAAGGCGGTCTTCGACGGAAAGGATCGTGCTGCACGCGGCGCGATGCTTCTCGGTTCGATGCTGGCCGGGCAGGCCTTCGCCAATTCACCGGTCGCAGCCGTGCATGCACTCGCCTATCCGATCGGGGGCACGTTTCATGTCCCCCATGGGCTTTCGAACGCCCTCGTACTGCCGCACGTCTTGCGCTTCAACGCGCCAGACGCGGCCTCCATCTATGCTGAAATCGCCGCCGATGCCTTCCCGGATCTGTCCTCCGAACAGGGGGATCACGGGCGTTGTGCCGCCTTCATCGAGCGACTTGCCAAACTTTCGGCGAAGCTTGGACTGCAGCCCCGGCTGCGGGATGTCGGGATCGGTGAGGAATACCTGGCCGACATGGCGCGCGACGCCATGAAGCAGACCAGGCTGCTCGTGAACAATCCGCGCAACGTGAGCGAGGCGGATGCGCTCGCGATCTACAAGGCGGCCTGGTGATGATAGAGCGCACAGGGCCGGGCACGAGATCCGATTATAGGGTGTTCCGGACTGTTGGAACACGTTGGTCGGACAACGATATTTACGGACATATGAACAACGTCGTCCACTACAGCCTGTTCGATACGGCGGTAAACGGCTTCCTGATCGAAAACGCCGTGCTGGACATGAAGGGCGGAGCAGAGATCTTCGTCGTCGTGGAGACGGGTTGCCGTTACCACGCGGAGATGGCCTTTCCCGACGTCGTGACCGCCGGGATCCGTGTCGCGAAACTCGGCAATTCATCCGTTCGCTACGAAATCGGGCTCTTTCGCAATGGGGAGGAGACCGCATCGGCGGAAGGCTTTTTCGTGCATGTGAATGTCGACCGACTGGCCCGGCGTCCCGTTCCCTTTGGCAATTCTGCGAGACGCGTGCTTGAGCCGCTGCTCGCTCTGGCATGATTTTTTTCGATTGAAGGATATCTCAATGGCAGCTCTCAAACTCAACGATCCATTGCTCTTGCGCACGCAATGCTTCATTGGCGGCGAATGGGATGACGCGGAAAGCGGCAATCAGATCGCTGTGACCAATCCGGCTGATGGCTCCGTTGTTGCTTCGGTGCCGAAGATGGGCCGGACTGAGACAAAGCGCGCCATCGAGGCAGCTGAATTCGCACTCGCAGGCTGGAGAGCTCTTTCCAGCAAGCAGCGCGCTGCGATCTTGCGGAAATGGTTTGAGTTGCTGATGCAGAACCAGGATGACCTCGCCGCGATCATGACGGCCGAACAAGGCAAGCCCCTGGCAGAGGCGAAGGGGGAAATTGCCTACGCCGCATCCTACATCGAATGGTTCGGAGAAGAGGCGAAGCGGGTTTATGGCGACACCATCCCCGCCCCGACGGCAGATAAGCGCATCGTCGTCATAAAACAACCGATCGGCGTTTGTGCCGCGATCACTCCATGGAACTTTCCCGCCGCCATGATTACCAGAAAGGCAGGGCCGGCACTTGCGGCAGGCTGCACGATGGTGATCAAACCGGCCAGTCAGACGCCGCTTTCAGCACTGGCGTTGTGCGTTCTGGCCGAGCGCGCCGGCATGCCGAAAGGCGTCCTCTCGTGCGTCACCGGGTCGGCTAGCGAAATCGGCGAGGAACTGACCTCAAATCCGATCGTGCGCAAATTGAGCTTCACCGGTTCGACCGAAATCGGCAAGGTCCTGATGGCGCAGTGTGCCCGCACGGTAAAGCGGACTTCGATGGAGCTTGGCGGCAATGCGCCGTTCATCGTGTTCGACGATGCCGACGTCGAAGCTGCGGTCAAGGGTGCAATCGCATCCAAATATCGCAATGCAGGCCAGACCTGTGTCTGTGCCAATCGCTTCCTTGTCCAGTCCGGCATTCATGACGCGTTTGTGAAACGGTTGTCCGAGGTCGTATCGGAATTGAGCGTGGGCAACGGCTTCGGCGACGGTGTCCAGATCGGGCCGCTGATCGATGACAAGGCCGTCATAAAGGTGGAGGAACTCGTTTCCGACGCGGTCAATCGGGGTGGGCGCGTTGTGACCGGCGGAGCCCGGCATCCGCTTGGATACAGTTTTTATCAACCAACGGTTATCGCCGATGCATCACCGAAGTCGCAGATCTTCACCGAGGAGATTTTCGGACCTGTCGCACCGGTCTTCCGCTTTACGACGGAGGAAGACGCCATCCGCCTAGCAAACGACACCCAGTTTGGTCTCGCGGCCTACTTCTATGGGCGCGATATCTCACGAGTTTGGCGTGTCGCCGAGGCTCTGGACTATGGGATTGTCGGGATCAATGAAGGTCTCATCTCAACCGAAGTCGCGCCCTTCGGCGGCATGAAGGAGAGTGGCAACGGCCGTGAGGGTTCCAAGTACGGCATGGATGACTATCTCGAGATCAAATACATGTGCATGGGGATCTGATCATGGTGAACCTCGTTCTGTTTGGGGCCTCCAGGCGCGGGGAAGGGAGCCCAGGCTGATCTCACGTACCCACAACAATACGGCGGAGCGCGCCATCCCAAATGGTCCTGCGTTCTACTCTGCACATCTCTGGATTTTCGGGGTCTACGAGAACGCCAATTTCGTTCCCGCTGCGAAAGGCCCCTTGTGAACAACTATAGGTATTCACATTCGACCTTTTCCATTTTCTCCCACGCACCTCGTAAACAACGTCGATGAATACGACGCAGATATCGCAGATCATAGTCGACCTTGCGGCGACAATGGTCGCAGAGATTGCCGTCCATCCGGCCAATTTTCTCAGTTCGAGAGCTCTCGAAAGGATTGAAATTGCAACAAGAAGCAAGGCAATGGTAAAGGCCATCATTAGGTATGACATGCATGCATTCTCCTGCTTCGATAGCGATTATCCCAATGGTGGCGCTGGTGGTGATGCGCTACCTATAGTTGCATGTGAGATAATCTATATTATGGAACTGATGAGCCTGTCCTGACTCCCGGTCCGTCTCGAGCACCACTGATCCGTTTTGTTTTCCATCTGGGCGAACACTTTAGAGCCTGGCGTCTTCTACATGGCACCAGATGGCTAGCAGTGGTTCGGACGTGCATCGCATCGCGAACTGCCGTCCCGCCTCGTTGAAAAAGATGGTTCCGGCGTTGGCCCGGAACCAATTACTGAGATCGAAGCAGATCTCGCCGTCGGAGAGCAACAGAAAGACCCGCGAGTGAAACTGAACATGGTCAGGAAAGCGGCTGTATGGGGCCATTAACGTGACACCGACACGCACATCGCTTCGCTCCTCTAGACCTCCCGGTCCAGCCAGAATTGCATGCGCATGCGACTGCTCGAATTTCAGACTGGCGAATGGACCGCTTCGGCTCGAGCGCCAGAGCAGAGTTTCCTTTAGCTCGGCTAGGCTTTCTGCGGCATCGGAGAGATGCGGTAAGGAGGTGCGGATGTTATCTATTGCGCGGGTGAAGTGATCACCCACGTCGAAGCCAGCTTGAAACCCGTCGTTTATTGGTCCGGGCTGCTGGAGCCGCTGGTAGACCTTGCCAGCAACAAAGCTCGCCATGACCGGCGCGTGGGCTGACAGGAGCATGTCGCCAACTGCGTTTAGAACGATCTCCAACGGGCGGGGGCGCGCGCTTCGGTTAAGAGCGGATACCCGCCGTTTTGCAGGTTCGCTTTCGTCATTGAGAAGGAGGTCTTCATATCGTTGGACGGTTGTCGGCACCCGTGGCATAGCTGGCCTTCCTGATTTGTTCATTAGGTGGCGCAGACATGCCCGCGGCCATCCTGCGCAATTGGAGTACGCAACGACACAAGATCTCTTGGCTGCTAGAGCACCTTCTGCAATTCCGGCAGGACGTCGAAGAGATCGGCGACGAGACCGTAGTCGGCGACCTGGAAGATCGGCGCCTCCTCGTCCTTGTTGATGGCGACGATGACCTTCGAGTCCTTCATGCCGGCGAGATGCTGGATCGCACCGGAGATGCCGCAGGCGATGTAGAGCTCAGGCGCGACGACCTTGCCGGTCTGGCCGACCTGCCAGTCGTTCGGGGCGTAACCGGCATCGACGGCGGCGCGGCTTGCGCCGACGGCGGCCCCGAGCTTGTCGGCCACCGGCAGGATGACTTGCCTGAACTTCTCCGCCGAACCAAGCGCGCGGCCGCCGGAGATGATGATCTTCGCCGAGGTCAGTTCCGGACGGTCCGAAGTGGAAAGGGCGTCGGATACGTAGCGCGACAGCCCGGAAGAAAGAGCTGCCGTTGAGATCTCCTCAACGGCAGCAGACGGGCCTTGGGAGGCCGGGGGAAAGGAAGCGGTGCGCACGGTGATGACGCGTCTGGCGTCGGTCGTCTGCACCGTCTGGATGGCGTTGCCGGCATAGATCGGCCGCTTGAAAGTGTCGGCCGAGACCACCTCTGTTATTTCCGAGACCTGGGCAACGTCGAGGAGGGCAGCGACGCGCGGCATGACGTTCTTGCCGGTCGAGGTGGCGGCGGCGATGATCGTGTCGTAGCTGCCTGCCAGCGAAACGATCAGCGCGGCCAGCGGCTCGGCGAGATTGTGGGCGAGGCTTGCATCCTCGGCAAGGAGCACCCTGGACACGCCCGACAGCCTGGCGGCCTGATCGGCCGCAGCCCTGGCACCGGCGCCGGTGACGAGGATGGTGACGTCGCCGCCGATCTTGGCGGCCGCCGTCAGCGTCTTGGCGGTCTGGTCGGAAAGGTGGCTGCCGTCGTGGTCAGCCAGAAGAAGAATGGCCATGGATATATCTCCCTGTCTCGCCTTAGAGGACGCCGGCTTCGACTTTAAGCTTCTCAACCAGCTCGGCGACCGACTTGACCTTGACGCCGGCCTTGCGGCCCGATGGTTCCTCGGTCTTCAAGACCTTCAGGCGCGGCGCGGTGGAGACGGAAAAATCGGCAGGAGCTTGTCTGTCGAGCGGCTTCTTCTTCGCCTTCATGATGTTCGGCAGCGAGGCATAGCGCGGCTCGTTCAGGCGCAGGTCCGAGGTGACGACGGCGGGCAGCTTGATCTCGATCGTCTGCAGGCCGCCATCGACTTCGCGCGTCACCTGCGCCTTGCCCCCAGGACCAGGGACTTCGATCTCGATCTTCGAGGCGAAGGTCGCCTGGGCGTAACCCAAGAGGGCGGCCAGCATCTGGCCGGTCTGGTTCGAGTCGTCGTCGATCGCCTGCTTGCCGACGATGATCAAGCCCGGCTGTTCGGCGTCGACGACGCCCTTCAGGATCTTGGCCACAGTGAGCGGCTCGACTTGATCGTCGGTCTCCACCAGGATCGCCCGGTCGGCGCCCATGGCGAGCGCGGTGCGCAGCGTCTCCTCGGCCTTGGCCGGACCGATCGACACGACGATCACCTCCTCGGCCTTGCCGGCTTCCTTCAGCCTGAGCGCCTCCTCGACGGAAATCTCGTCGAACGGGTTCATCGACATCTTCACATTCGCAAGCTCGACGCCCGTGCCATCCGGCTTCACCCGGATCTTCACGTTGTAGTCAACCACCCGCTTCACGGGGACGAGAATTTTCATGGGTGCTTTCCTGCTTATCGTGTCGGAATTGGCGTCCCGCATCGACAGTCATTCGGGTTTTCGTTTAGCGGGTGAGCCCGCTGATCGATCATTGGGATCAGAACGCGGTTCACGTTTAGGGCCGGAACTCTCCAGCCATTGTTCCCATATTCAAAAGCGGCGTCCATTTTGTTGGCGGGCTCGACGCTGGAGCACTTCTGATCGCACTGGCGAAGGCCGGCGGCCCAGCCCAGCGCAAACACGTAACGGTGCCGATTCCGCTCTTGCGCATCCCGAAGATGCATGTGGCCATCGACAGCGCGTGAACTACGCCGGGTTTCATTGTGCTCTCCATCCGCTCCCAAGTGACTTCATTCAACACATGATCCAATATAATGTCAATTGGATCATGTGATCCAAGTTATGGTTTTGTTTGTTTCGCCTGCCCCAGGCGCACTGCCTGATATCGCAATGTCCGAGCTCTATTCCACCTCGTTGAGAGTGACAGCGCGCGCGTCTCGGGGGTGACACTGACCCAGCCAACTATCGCGTCCTATTGAGAGTTTTGCTGGAAATCCTGACCTGATGCTGGCTGCCATTGTGGCAGGTCGCGACGGTCCAGGCGTAGTTGGCAGCTTTACATCTCACCCGACAACTAACCTTTCGGGGCGAGGCTGGTTCGAACGACGTGCAAAGCAATATCTTGCAATGCGTCGAGTTAGGCTGCGGATGTTCGCAATGATGATACAGGCTTCTGGGGAGGCGATCGCTTCTCGCACTCCCTGGCTAATCTTCGACACCTGCCAAGCCAATGTGAAGGCACATTCACTACCTGGCGAATCAGTACCGTGTGGCCTGCCCAACGTCTTGGCCCACGCAAGCAAGGCGAGATCAAAGCCCCACGCGGTCGCGCAGTCATCCCTTAGGTTGCAAACAATCCCCGAAATATGGCAATCAATCATTGCTTCGCCCGGACATTTGCCGGAAAGTGATCCGCCTTGAAAACGCGACCGCCGGTCGATGTTCCAGAGAGACCCATGACCGAACCAGATGTGATCGAGCGAGTTAAAAAGATCTGCGTTGAGCTTTCCGGACAGACGGTGGATGCGGCTCATTACCTCATCAACAATCCGGACGAAATTCCGTTCTATACGATGCGCGAAGTTGCGAGACGCGCCAACATCCAGCCCGTCAGTCTTGTCAGGCTGGCACAAAAGTTGGGACATGCCGGTTATGGTGAGCTGCGTCAGCAGTTCATCGATATGGCTCAGGAGCGCCAGCAAAGAGATCGACAATCCCTAAATCGCAATGAGCTGAGCGCTGGAAGACTGATCGCCGAACTGAGCAAAAATTCCGGGCTACAGCCTTTCATCGATTCGTTCTTCTCGACAGAGCTAGCCGTCGTTGAGCAGGCAAAGGCGCATCTGTCGGAAGACAAACTCGATAGGGCTGTGCAACTGCTGGTCCAGGCGCCAAAAATCTACGTCATAGGTCGGCGAACGGCATTCACGCCTGCTTTCACCCTCGCCTATACACTGCGGAAAGCTCGGCCAAACATAATTCTGCTGGATAATCCCGGAGGCGCACCGGAAGGAGCGCTGGACGATATCCAGCCGGGTGACGTTTTCGTTGCGGTGACCTTTGCGCCGTTCAACCGACTGGTTCAGACGTTGACCGAGAAGGCATCGCTTTCGGGGGCGCACGTCATCGCGATTACTGACAGCTTTGCCGCGCCCATCAGCAAGTTTGCGGGACCATTGCATTTCGTGGCGCAGTCGTCTGGCCGGGCATTCCCCGAATCCGCGCTGGGAGCAATAACGATTGCGAACCTGCTTGCGGCCTTGACTATCAGCAGGCTCGGCGAGGTGGCACAGCGTCGAATTCGCGAGAATGAGCGCTTTCTCGTGAACTCTGGCGAGTATCTCCTGTCCGGCGCTCCCAAGAAACGTCGACGCCCCTCAAAAAAATAGTTGAACACTGTCGCGAGAAGCAAAAGCAAGGCAAAGTTCGCTCGCCACTACCGACGGCCGAAGTCGCGCACACGCTAGTCCATGATCGAGATGGCAACGCGCTATCACGTGCTCACACTGATCCCAGCCTCATGGATCAATAAGAGTCGAATGCTGACTTGCCGAATTTACCCGCAAGCAACTACGGCCTGGCGTGCATAGTTCGACCCGACACCAGAAGCGAAGCGAGTTCGTCTTTAGTCAAACCCCCGCCAGCCTTCCGCAGCCAGCGCGCGAGGTGCCGATGCTGACCAGGCAATGTTTCCAACCTCATAATGTCGGCTTTCCGCGCATCGCTGCGTTGGGAGGCGTCCATCGACTCGCATCCATTCCCTATTCTGTTCTGTAGTTGACAGTCAGTTCCCTCGATTCTAATAATTCGTCAACCTACCGAACAATTGGTGCCGCGGGCGACGAATTGTCAACTTCCCAACCCTTTCTGCATGGAGCGCCTTACCGCGCGACGAGCCAGCCCGTGATTAGCGTTGACCCGGGCAGAACAAAGATTCTTGCCGATACCGCAAACGTCGAAGGCCGGGCGGCACCGCCAGTCGACATTCTCGCACAGCGGATTCCCTGCCCTGTTGCGGTGAAAACTGACGGCATCGCGCTGCTGAACAACGTCGAAATTCCAAACCGGCGCCACACCGTGTTCGGAGCCAGCTTAAGCCAGGGCCATGTTTTCACCAGCAGCGTGTTTACCGGCCAATCAGTCACTCCCGGTATTGCGGTCGGCGAGCTACCTTTCGCTGCTTGGGACCGAAGAAGACGCATCAGGCCGCAGGCACTTGTCCTCTGTGCCGTCGCGCTCGCGTTTACGACCTTGCCTCTCGAAAAATCGAATCATGAGACAGTCCAATGAAAGAACGATCCATGGCATCCCCCATCCTTGTACCTCTGGCAGACGGTCAGGTATCCTCGCAAACGCCAGTTTATTTGCCGTTCATGGCGCCACGGCTCCAGGGTGATCTTTTTCCCGATGGAAAGCTGGAGCTCTCACTCTGGGGCGCCGGAAAGCTGGCGAACTTGTTCTTCACCGGCTGGTCTGGGCCATTCACCTACGCGCCAAATCGTCTGTTGGTGCCCGGCGGTGGGCTCTTTGTTGCGCAATCTGCTCCTGTGCTTTTCCTCCAGGGAGCCAAGCTTCGGTCGCTTGTAGCGTCCAGGCGTTGTGCATGGTGGGGGGCGCTCAGCGAACGAACTCCGATCGAAAGGCAGAAGGACCGCCGGATCGCTCGCACTGGCTGGGGTGTTGCCATCGCGGAAGCAAGGCCAGATGGGATTCTCGTCTCCGTCGGCGCTACGCTAGATGAGGCAAATGAAGGGCTTAAGCTCGGCAAAGAGATGATTATCTCAGAGGCCAATGCCTACGTCCGGAAGTGTGATGCAATGCAAGATGCACCACCGCTTCTACGCACCATGGTCTCACAGGGGCTGCATGCGGCGCTTTCGAGCATTCGCAAGGATCAGCATGGCGCTTTTGCGGGTTTGGCTGCCGGACAGGGCTACAGTGCTCCAGCGCGCACCTACTACCGTGACGGCTACTGGACACAGCAGGCACTGCTTCATCGAGAACCCGGCGCAGTGCGAGCGCAAATCGAGCTTCTTGCGCGAGGCGTGCAGCCGAATGGGGAAGCACCAAGCGGGGTCATCCTGACAGGCCCGGGCCAGGCTGAAGAGTGGGAGCGGGCGCGTCAGTCCCATCCTCGTATCAAGATAGAACATCTGCGGCCCGGCGATTGGTGGAGCGACCACTTTGATAGTCCACTGTTCTTTGTTCTGACGATTGGCGATTATATCCGGGTCACTGGCGACACGTCGCCCCTTGTTGATCACTGGGGCAAGATCGTCGCGATTTTCAATCGCTATCGCCAATTCGACAAATATGGAAATGGCCTGCCCGTCAAACCCAGGCATGACCGTGATTGGGCCGACAACGTCTACCGTTACGGCTATGTGGCCTACGATCTCGGACTGTGGATTGGAGCACTTGACGTCCTCGCCCAATATGGCGGCATTGCCAACAGGGAAATCGCCACTGAGGCAACGGCGCTTGCTGCCAAGGCACGCGCATCGCTCGATGGGGTCCTGCTGCAATCGAGCGGGGCCTACGCTGACTACGGGATCAAGGGAGAATTCGTCGAGGATCACCTCACCCTCGACAGTTTGACCCTGCTCAGGTTCAAAGCGGTAAGCCCCGAAAGGGCACGGCACGTGCTTGAGCAGGTTCAAAAGTCGCTGGAGAGCCGAAACAATAGGGAACAGCCCTATGGTGATTGGGGCGTCATGTGTGCGTTTCCGCGATTCAAGCGGCCAAAAGATACGCGCGAAAAGTCCGCCTTTGCCTATCGCTATCATAACGGATCCGACTGGCCCTATCTCACTGGACTCTATGCTGAACAGCGTCTGGCCTACGGGCTCGATGATGCCGAATACCCCTTGCTGCGTTGGTGGCAAACGTGCCTGGAAAATGGGTGGATGGGACCCGTCGAGTATTTTTCGCCACCGTGGGGGCGTGGATCGCCGCTTCAGGGCTGGAGCAGTATGCCGGCCGCGGCAGCGCTTGCCCATCGCGAAAAGCTCCAAGGGAGCCCTGCTAACGATAGCAGTACGTGCTGGCGTAAGTAAGCTCCCGCCAGCACGGTCCCGCCTCGTCAGATCAACCTTCGCCAGCTAATCGTCCAAGGCCCGTCTATTCATCCGCGCCAAAACTCGGTGAAGAAACGAACTCTTGTCGCGGACGTCCGAAGACACTTTAACGCAGATCCAGTGATGCAGATCGTGGTTTTTTGTTACATGTTCGGATAGACCGGCCCCTCGCCGCCCTGCGGGGGGACCCAGTTGATGTTCTGGTTCGGGTCCTTGATATCGCAGGTCTTGCAGTGGACGCAGTTCTGGGCGTTGATGACGAAGGTCTCCTGACCGTCCTTCTCTACCCATTCATAGACGCCTGCCGGACAGTAGCGCGTCGACGGACCGGCATAGATATCGTGCTCCGACCGCTTCTGCAGGCCCATGTCCTTGACCTTGAGATGTACCGGCTGGTCTTCCTCATGGTTGGTGTTCGACAGGAACACCGAGGACAGCCGGTCGAAGGTCAAGACGCCGTCCGGTTTCGGATAGGCAATCGGCTTGTGCTTGGCGGCCGGTTCCAGCGAGGCGGCATCGGTCTTGCCGTGCTTCAGCGTGCCGAAGATCGACAGACCGAACAGCTGGTTCGTCCACATGTCGAGACCGCCGAGTGCAACGCCAACAGCCGTGCCGAACTTCGACCACAACGGCTTGACGTTGCGCACCCTCTTCAGGTCCTTGCCGATGTCGCTTGAACGCCAGTCGGTCTCGATCTCAACCACCTCGTCATTGGCGCGACCGGCGGCAATCGCAGCGGCGATGCGGTTCGCCGCCATCATCCCCGACAGCACAGCATTGTGGCTGCCCTTGATGCGCGGCACATTGACGAAGCCGGCCGAACAGCCGATCAGCGCGCCGCCCGGGAAGGAGAGCTTCGGCACCGACTGCCAGCCGCCCTCGGTGATCGCGCGTGCGCCATAGGAAAGCCGCTTAGCCCCCTCGAAGGTTCCGCGGATCGAAGGATGCGTCTTGAAGCGCTGGAATTCCTCGAAGGGATGGAGGTAGGGATTCTTGTAGTTCAGGTGGACGACGAAGCCGACGGCAACGAGATTGTCTTCGAGGTGGTAAAGGAAGGAACCGCCACCGGTCTTCATGCCGAGTGGCCAGCCGAAGGAATGCTGCACCAGACCTTGGCGGTGATGCTCGGGCTTGACCTGCCAGAGTTCCTTGATGCCGATGCCGAATTTCTGCGGCTCGCGATCCCTGGACAGATCGAACTTGGCGATCAGCTGCTTGGCGAGCGAGCCGCGCACACCTTCGCCGATCAGCACATATTTGCCTGTTAGCGCCATGCCGCGCGTGTAGTTCGGGCCGGGCTCGCCGTTCTTCTCGATGCCCATGTCGCCGGTGGCGACACCAATGACCGCCCCTTCGTCGTTGTAGAGCACTTCGGTCGCGGCAAAGCCCGGATAGATCTCGACGCCGAGTTCCTCCGCCTTGGTGGCGAGCCAGCGACAGACGTTACCAAGCGAGACGATATAGTTGCCGTGGTTGCTCATCAGCGGCGGCATCAGCATGTTCGGCAGACGCACCGAGCCGGCCGGGCCGAGCACCAGGAAATGGTCGTCGGTCACCTCGGTCTTGAACGGATGATCGGCCTCTTCGCGCCAGCCGGGCAGTAGGCGATCGATACCGATCGGATCGACAACGGCTCCCGACAGGATATGCGCGCCGACTTCGGCACCCTTCTCCAGCACGACGACCGACAGCTCCGGATTGACCTGCTTCAGACGGATCGCAGCCGACAGCCCCGCAGGCCCGCCGCCGACGATTACAACGTCGAATTCCATGCTTTCGCGTTCGGGCAGTTCAGTCGTATCGGTCATGCATCCATCTCCGCTCGGCCGACATTGCGGCCATATTCCCCGTGATCGGGTTATCTCTTGTCAAAACAGAGGGCTATTGGATCATATGCTCCAACAGCAAGTTTGCGATTTTTATCAAGCCTCTTTCGAAGGTGGTGGCCTTAGCAGTTGTCATGCGCGCGAACGTGCATCCCATAAATCCAGGTCCGACCGGCGCCTCATTGCCTGGTCCACGCGTGAGCCGCGATCCACTGCCAGAAGCTCAGCTACCCTTTACGCGGCGGAGATTTCTTCGTGCTACCCGAGAGGAGATATTCGCCGGAATTCACCAGGAAGTGCTCATTGTCACGAATTCTGCGTTGTGCTGCCTCGCCAAGCCTGCTGATGGTCAAGGCCGCGAGTATGTTGGCGATCGCTATTGCCCCGAGAGTGGATTCGGGGAATGCCCTTCCTGACGATTGCGCCACGAAATGCAGCGGTCCCGCAAACTTGCTGATCGGCGCGGCGAAGCTGTCTGTAATCGCGATGATGTTCGCCCCCGACTGGGACGCTTTTTCGGTCAATCGATGCACCAGGCGGTTGAACGGCGCGAAGGTGACCGCGACGAAGGCATCGCCTGGCCGGATATCATCCAGAGCGCCTTCAGGGGCTCCGCCAGGCGTATCCAGCAGGACTATGTTCGGACGCGCCTTCTGCAGGGTATAGCCGAGGGTATAGGCCGGTGTGAACGCCGTTCGCCGACCGATGACATAGACTTTCGCGGCGCGGGTCAGCAGTTCCACAGCGCTTTCAAGTCTTTCCTCCGACAAATGCGCTCTTGCCTGCGCGACGACTGCCTGCTCTGTCGCAAAGAAGGAATCGACGAAAGCCTTTAATCCCGAGCTTTTGCCCATTTCGGCAATGAGCGTGCGCGCGCTCGACTCATTGCGGTGTAGGGACTGGCGATCCCGTTGATGACGTTCCGGAGTTGTATCGATGAAATGCTGCCGCAGATCGCCATACCCGGTCAGCCCCAACTTTTGAGCCAGCCTGACAAGGCTTACGGGCTGAACGTTCGCGCGCCGCGCGATCTCCCGCATCGAGTAAAATGGAACCTCGTCCGCATTGTTGATGATATAGTGCGCCGCATCCACCGTCTGTCCCGACAGCTCGACGCATATCACCTTAATTTGCTCGATCAGATCTAGCTTGTTCATTGCTGTCTTTGGAACGTCGACGTCTGGTTGCGGACTTGAGTGCTGTCAAGCCGCCGGGAATAGCCCGGCGACCTGGCGAACGATTGCCGTATTTCGCGCGAAATCGCGAGAAAGGCCTGACCAGGCTGTATCCTATGACCGCGACGGTTTGAGATGGTTTGGCGCCATGGAGCCACAGGCAAATGTTCGTCATCGAACGACGTTGCGCAGGATGCCCACATTCTCCAGCTCCACCTCTACGATATCACCCGGCTTCAACCATATCGGCGGCTGCCGCTTGGCACCAATGCCCTGGGGAGTTCCTGTTGTAATGATGTCGCCCGGTGAAAGAGCCAGGAAAGAGGAAATATAGCTTACCAAATGGCGAACCGGGAAAATCATGAGATGCGTATTGGATGATTGGACCTGGGTGCCGTTGATACGCGTCTGGATATCGAGGTCCTGAATGTCCCCGACTTCGTCCAGCGTAACAAGGGTCGGACCAACTGGCGTCGAACCATCGACAGCCTTGCCTGCCAGCCACTGCGTTCCGCGATACTGAAGATCACGCGCCGTGATGTCGTTCAAAACGGTGACGCCAGCCACGAAATTAAGCGCGTCGTCAGCAGAGACGGAGCGGCATTCCTTGCCGATGACGATTGCGAGTTCGCCTTCGAAATCCAGGTTTGGCGTAATGTTGGAGCAGCATATCTCATCGAAAGGACCGATGAGCGTGCTTGCGAATTTCGCGAAAATGTCGGGATGTGTCGGGAGCGCGCGCCCGGTCTCGGCAACATGGTCGTTGTAGTTGAGACCGATGCAGAGGATTTTCGAAGGATCAGTAACCGGCGGACCAAGGCGAACCTTGCCAAACGGCCCTACCTCGGCTTTCGGGTTCTTCCGGGCTGCAGCAGTGAGCCGCCCTGAGAGCTCTGACAGTGCTCCTCCGTGCTCCCGTAGCAATTCACGTACCGACGAGACAGATTTCGCGTTCTCGCCGCCTTCGCTTTTGAGCAGCGTATCCACGTCGAAAATCGAGGAATCCACCACCACACCTGCTCGCCAAGAGCCAGCCGAGTCATACGTCACCAGTTTCATAGGTCCTCCCGCACCATCCAGGTGCTTTCGCAAGAGTGAGAAAAAAACAGTCAACCATCGGACCGCAGACAGGAGCCTCTCCGTTCGCGCCTGAAAACCGTCGTCGTTAGAATCGATTGCCTTTCATAAAGTCGGCAGCGCGTTCACCGATCATGATCGCCGGAGCATTCAGGTTGCTCGACGACACGAACGGCATGACGGAGGTATCGGCCACCCGAAGCCCGTCGATGCCATGCACTCGCAACTGCGGATCGACCACGGCCATCTCGTCCGTTCCGATTTTGCAGGCACCGCTCAGATGATATGCTCCTTGCGTATATTTCCTGACGAAGGCCTCGAACTCTGCGCGGGTTTTCAACGGCTTGGCGGGCAAATGCGATTCGCTGACGAACTTCTTCATCGATGGCTGTTCCATGATCTCCTGTCCAAGCCGGATTCCATCGACAAGCCGATCAACGTCATACTGATGACTGAGATAGTTAGGGTCCACTATTGGCGGAACACGCGGGTCCGCTGAGCGAAGAGCAATTCGGCCGCGCGATTTTGGCCGGCAGGCATACACGTTCAAAGTGCATCCATTGCCACTCGCCGTCGTTTCCACACCCTCCTCGATACCGGCGCCGGCCAGGAAGTGATATTGGAGATCCGGGGTAGGATCCGATTTATCGCCCCACCAGAAAGCTCCACCCTCGCAGATATTCGATGTAATCGGCCCTGAACCGAAAAGCGCGTATTGAGCCGCCGCGGCTAGCTGCCACCGCAGCTTCTTGTATTTGTCGTAGCTCGTGTTCGACTTCAGGTTATAGATCAGGAAGCAATCGGTATGGTCCTGCAGGTTTTGCCCGACGCCTGGCAGGTCATGAACCACCTGAACGCCTGAGCGCTGAAGCTCGGCGGCGGGCCCGATGCCTGAAAGCAAGAGAAGACGAGGAGACCCAACCGCTCCCGAGGATATGACAACTTCGCGTTCCGCCCGCATCGTTTCAACGCGGCCATTCTCGACGTACTGGACGCCAACGGCCCGGCCACCTTCAACCAGGATCTTCGTGACCTGCTTGTCGGTGACTATGCTGAGATTCCGGCGCTTTCGGGCCGGACGAAGATAAGCGTCGGCCGAACTGCAACGACGGCCATTCTTCGTAGTCAGCTGGTAGAGCCCTGCTCCCTGCAACTCGCCGGAATTGAAGTCCGGATTATAAGGTATTCCGGCCTCCTGGCAGGCCTTTACCCAGGCTTTGGTCAGCGGCAAGGTATACTGCTGGTTCGAAACGCTCAATGGTCCGTCCTGACCATGGACGTCGTTCGAATAGACCTCGTTGTTTTCTGCCTTGCGGAAGTACGGGAGCACATCCTTGTAGCCCCACCCTTCTGCTCCATGCTCGACCCAACGCTCGTAATCCGATGGCGCACCCCGCATATAAACCATGGCGTTCAGCGAACTGCCACCGCCCAAAACGCGCGCTTGTCCGACTTGTGGCTCGGTATCATTTTGATGCTTGAGCTTCTCGACCTTATACCAGTGAAGCAAAGAGCTTTTGAACGATTTGTAAAAAGTTACTGGAAAGCGGATCCAGAGATTGCTGTCCCTAGGGCCGGCCTCGAACAGCGTCACCGATACATCCGGATCCTCGCTCAGCCGACCCGCAATAGCGCATCCTGCAGATCCTCCACCTACCACGATAAAATCGGGCATCACACAATCCTAATCTAAGTAAAGTATCGCAAACGGCCCGCGCACGAATGCGCGCAGGCGCTGTTTCAGCGTTTTCGGCGGCTATCGGATATCCGAGAAGAAGGCATCAACTTCCGCCTGGCGCATGTCGCAGAACCAGCATTCCACGATCTCCTCGTTTTCGAAACGATATGCTGCGAGGCGATCGGTCCGGACCTGCTTGTCGCCACGAGTCCAGATCTCATGAACCATGATCAGAATCGCGTCATCCGATTCAGCGATAAGCTCATCATGCCCGGCCTCGCCGCCGACGATCCACTTGTCGGTATAGGCAGCGACCTTGTTCACCCAGCCCTCGAGGAAGCCTTTGGACCCGTGGAAATCGCCAGAAAGAACGGGATGCGAGCCCCCCATATGCACGACAAGATTGTCTGCATAGTAGCTGCACCCCTTTTCAACGTCGCCGCTCGACCATGCTTCGTGGTATTCACGAAGAATATCCTTCGCGCGTTTCTTACTCATGTTGACTCCCCTTGATCGTTATGTGGGCGTTTCATCGTATTGAACCGATAGAGAGAAACTACGCGGTCTTTCGCCTTGCCTCGGTCGACAGAATGGACTTTCCATCGGCTGAGATCGCGACACCATAGGTATCGAGTGCTGCCTGTCGGGACACGACGCCGTCGCGGACATCGCGCAGGACGGAGGCGGGGTCGCGCTGATGTGGATGTCCCCAGCCGCCGCCAGCCGTAGCCTCGATCACCAGATGGAACGGCTTGACCTCTTCAACGCCATAGGGCGGGCAGTATAGTTCTTCACCTGTCGCCAGATCGAAAGCCCTGATCGATCCCTTCTCGCCCCAGTGCCCGCCGTTGACGCCGGCGGCTGTCTTCTTGCGCGCGCCTTCGCCTCGGAGCAGATGTTCCCCACCCGCCAGGACATCAACCACGTAGTCGACGCCGGTTCCACCGCGATATTGGCCTGCGCCGCCCGTGTCGCAACGCATCTCGTAGCGATGCACGCGGATCGGATAAGACTGCTCATAGGTTTCGACATTTGGGATGAACATCCCGCCGAGCGTCATCTGATGGCTGGAGGTTGGAAAACCGTCCCGCCCCTTGACCGCACCGCCACCGGAACTGCCGTGCCAGTGGTAGAGAACAAAGACGTTTCCGTCAGGCTTGGTGCCCGACGAGATGCCGAACACCGATTTACCCCATCCCGCGCAGGCGCGCTCGGGATCGGCCTGTGCCAATGCTCCCCAGCACGCGTTCATGATGTCGATCGCCGGGAATACCGTGTTCATGGTCATTGGCGCCGGCGGCAGGGCGTTCACCACGCTTCCTTCGGGCGCGATGATCTTGACGCATCGGTAGGTACCCTCGTTGTGTGGAATTGCGGGGTCCAGAAAGGCGGAAAGTGCGCAATAGACGGCCGAATGCGTGTTGGCGATCCCGCTATTCTTGAAACCCTTGATTTGCGGCGACGTGCCCGTGAAATCAAAGGTGATCGTGTCCTCTTCGATGGTCATCTTGATACGCGTTTCGATATCGACAAGCTCGAAGCAGTCGGTATCGCTGAAGTCCGATGCATGCCATACGCCATTCGGAAGCTCGGAGATGGCCTGGCGCATCCGTCGTTCGCCATAGTCAAGAAGAGCATCGAGATAGGCGCGGCCCTTTTTGACACCAAGTTGGGAGATGACGTCAGCCAGCCGCTGTCCGCCAATCCGTGTCGAGCCAATCATCGCGCCAAGATCGCCTTCCAGCAGGTCCGGGCAGCGCGAGTTCAGAAGCAGCATGCGCCACAGGTCGTCGCGCAACTGGCCCTTTTCGATCAACTTGAGGACGGGCAGGCGAATTCCTTCGTGGAAAATCTCTGTCGCCTTGGCATTGTAGGTACCGGCCGCGCCGCCGCCAATATCGGACTGGTGGGCACGATTGCTGCAGAAGCCGACCAGTTCGCCTTCCACGAAAACAGGGCGAATAAGGGTCCAGTCTGGCAGGTGATTGCCGCCAGCCGCATAGGGATCGCTGAGAATAAAGACGTCTTCCGGCTCGATACGCCCGGAAAAATCCCGCAGAACCGCGCGCACGGCAAATCCACCACTGCCGGAATGGATCGGCAAACCATCGGCTTGCGCGATCGTCTCGCCATCCGCATTGCTCAGGAAGCACGAAAAGTCATGGCTTTGGCTGAAGATCGGACTGCGCGCGGTCCGAGTCATGATGGTGCCCATTTGCAGGCTGATATGGTCCAGCTGTCGCTGCAGAATTGCAATGAGAACCGGATCGTATTCTGGAGACAAAACAGTACTCATAATTTGACCTCATCAATTCTTGCAATAAGCCATCCGCGTTGCTGGGCATTTGACTGCAGTCGCACCAGAGAGGCGGCAGTTTTCAAAAAACGCCCGAGAATGCTTCGCTTGTTCATGCTGCCTCGCTCTGCAGAATGTCGACGTGATAGTTGCCTGCCTCGGTCATCGTCAGCTTGTCGCCGGCCCCGAGAATGAGCGTGGTCGTTGCTTCTTCGATAATGGCAGGTCCAGTCAGTTGCTGGCGCGGGGTCAGAGCAGTACCATCGTAAACAGGTGTTTCAACGAAGCCCAACTCCTTGTTGACCCATACCGGGCGGCGCGAAATGGCCACCGGATCGGATACCGCGGCGGGAGCAGAAGCAACTTCCAACGCATCAAGCCTGCCGATCGCTGCCAATCGCAGATTGACGATCTCAATTGCGCCTGCAGGCTGCACATAACCGAAAAGTCGCTGATAAACCTGCTCAAACGCTGCCCGTATAGTCCCCGCATCCGTCGAGGCGCATTCGACGGGTATAGTCCACTGCTGGCCAAAATAACGAAGGTCGTAGGCACGCTTCAGAAGCGCCTTGTCTCCTGTGAAGCCTTCGCGCGCAAGAACATCACTCGCTTCCGCTTGCATGTCGACAAAAGCAGCTTCCAGCAGATCCGAGCCTGAACTTTCCCGATTGTCCAGCTCCTTGAGCCAGCTTCGCACGTAGTCATGGCGAAGGTCGGAATTACACATCCCAAATGCGCAAAACACACCAGCAAGGCGCGGGATATAAAGACTTGAGCATCCGAGCAGCCTTGCAGTCGATGGACCGTGAAGGGGACCTGCTCCACCGCAGGCCACGAGCGTAAATGCCCGTGGATTGTAACCCTTTTCGAGCGAGGCCTGCTCCACCGCGTGGAGGATATTTTGCTCGACGAGCTGTATGATACCGGCCGCCGCGTCGTTGACGCTGAGGCCAAGAGGCTTTGCGACATGCGTCTCGATCGCCTCGATCGCCTTTTCGAGGTTCAAGGTGATCACTCCGCCAGCATATGGACCCGGCTTCAGTCGGCCGAGCACCAACTGCGCATCGGTCACGGTCGGCCGTGTGCCGCCGCGACCATAGCATGCCGGTCCGGGGGTGGAGCCCGCGCCTTCCGGTCCGGCCTTCAGGAGGCCGGCGCCATCCACGGACGCAATCGTACCCCCGCCTGCGCCCACCGTGTGGATATCGACGGACGGAATGTTCAAATGGTAACCGTCGACCACGATCTGGTCGGTCATTGAGACCATACCGTGTTCCATCAGCGTAACGTCGCAACTCGTTCCACCGATCTCGATCGACATCAAGTGCTCGGACCCGGTGTCCTGACCGAAAAACTTCAACGACCCGACACCGGCGGCGGGGCCCGACAGAACCAGACTGGCAGGCGCCTGACCGATCTCATCGATGGAAATCGCTCCGCCGTTCGACTGGATCATCAACAGCTTGCGCTTCAGCCCAAGCGATGAGAGCCGCTGCGAAAGGCTTTCAAGATAAGGAACAACACGGCGCGCAACATAAGCGTTGACGACGGTCGTCGACGTGCGTTCATACTCGCCGATCGTCGGAGCGATTTCGGACGAAGCGGTGACCCAGACGTTAGGAAGAAGCTTCTTCAGCTCTGCCTTGGCGGCTCTTTCGTGGACCGGATTTGCGTAGGAATGCAGGAAGCAGATGGCAACAGTTTCGACACCCTCCTCCTCGAAGACGCGCGCAGCGGCCGCAACGGAATCCGGATCGAACGGTATCCTGACCGTACCATCCTGCTCTAGTCGTTCGACGACCGGGAGGCGCAGATAGCGGGGAACCAGTACTTCCGGGAACGGCTTCCGATGGTCCCAAACATACTCACGCATGGATCTTCGGATCTCCAGTGAGTCGCGGAAGCCGTCCGTGACCAGAAGCCCGACCTTCGCGCCCTTCTTTTCAAGCAGCGTGTTCGTCGCAATGGTCGAGCCATGAACAAACAATTCAGTGTTGGAAAGGAAGGTTTCGACGTCGATTGCCAAGGCGCTGGCCGCCAGTCGAATCGCCGACAGTACGCCTTCCGTCGGGTCGGATGGAACCGATGGAGCCTTGAATGCACGCACGGCTCCTCTGGAGTCGACCATGACAAGGTCGGTAAAGGTGCCGCCGATATCTACTCCGACGCGGTAGGGTGCAATTAACATCGGCTGTCCACTCATCGTTGCTTCACCATATCTTTCCATGTTGTGTCAGAGACTCGACTGAACGCTCTGGCCTCAAACTGCCGAGCCCTGATGGGCGCCAAGCTCCCTTTCGACCACGCGCACCAGTTTGTCGGCCATCGAAAAAACCTCGACCTCCGTCATTGGGCTGGAAAGCGAGCCGGAGCAGTTGGGCGTGAGTAGGACGTTTTCGTCCACCATGGCCAATTGAATCCGACGGATGAGTTTCGCGGCCTCGGCGTTCGGAAATGCACTCCGATAGCCGGTGACCCTGCCAGATCCAATGTGGAGCCGAAACAGCGATCCCATCCCGGTGACCGTTGCGGCCACACCAGCCTCGGCAAGCCCCTTGCTGATTTTCTCGCGCAGGACGTCGCCCAGTTTGTTCAGTCGCTCCACCACCGGCCGCGAATAGTGCTCCAGAGAAGCCAGGCCCGCGGCCATGCTGAGGGGGTTGGCACTGAATGTGCCCCCCATCGACACTTTCGGCTTGCCGGCAGAATGATCGAAGACCGACATGCAATCAGCCCTTCCCGATACGGCACCGATCGGCAAACCCCCGCCAATGATCTTGGCCGTCGTGATCAGATCCGGCTCGAGACCGAAAAGAGGGGAAGCCCCTTCATAGGACAGACGGAAGCTGATCACTTCGTCGGCAATCAGAATGATACCATCGCGACGGCAAGCCTCTTGTATGACAGCAGCCGTTTCCTTGGACATCGGCACGGTGCCAGCCCGCGAGGCATGCGGATCAACGATGACTGCCGCAAGTGTAGCCCCTTCACGGCGAAGGATGTCGGCGCACCGCTGGGGATCGTCGTAAGGGAGCACCACCACCTCTTGCAAAACCGAGTCCGGCGTGCCCGCATTGCAACGGACAGATGCGGGGTTGCCGTTCTCGTCGTCCCAATTGGAAGGCGAGGGATCAAGGCTCACCTCCACCCAATCGTACGCTCCGTGATAGCAGCCTTCGAACTTGGCAATCCTGTGCCGGCCGGTCAGGCCCCGCGCGCCCTTGATTGCCGCGAGCACCGCCTCGGTTCCCGAGTTGCAAAAACGGGTCTGCTCCATCCGCGGGTTTCTGGCAGCCAGCGCCTCAGCCAGAAGGATTTCGCTCTCGGTCGGCATTCCGAACGCTGTCCCCCTGGTCATCGCGTCGCGCACGGCGTCCAGAACCGGGCCAAATGCATGGCCATGAATAAGAGAGAAGAAATTGTTCGCGCAATCAAGAAGCCGCCGCTCATCGATGTCGATCACCCAGCAACCTTCGCCACGTGCTGCATAGGGCGGATGCGGCTGGAACCACGATGCAGCGCGCATCGAGCCTCCCGGAACCACTTTCCGCTCTCGCAGGAATGCGGCTTCGGAGCGCTTACCGATGGCGGAGGCTGCTTCTCCGCTGTTATGTCCTAAGCTGAGTTTCATTTTGTGCTCCATCCACTCTTGAGTGAGCGCAATAAACACCATGATCCAACAACGTGTCAACAGGATCATGTGATCCAAACCTATTGCCATGCTTAGCGCGAGAGCTATTCATCCCAGTTGCTGGAATGACCGAAGCGGTGCAGGCCTCCCGCGCATCCGGTTGCGCATATCCGAGGCGAATTATGCAAGAGGACGCAAAGCCACCCTCGATCGACTAGACTTGGCGCGATTGACGCTTGGCGCGTTGCTCTTACGCCCCCTGCCCGATCTGACGTTAGGCTGCTTATCCGCCGCTGCCTGCGGCGGCTCCCCGTGAACCAATCACGCTCTAAGGTCTGTCGCGGAAAGATGGGAAATTTCAAATTGGATCACTTGATCCGCTTGACATCAATCTGGATCATGATGTTGACTGCGACTGACCAAGTTCGAACAGTGGATATGATGCGGGCAACTTACAGTCCACCGCAAAACAATTGCCCATTGAGTGCGCAAGAGGAGGACCGACTATGAGACTGCGATACAAGGAGGCTTCTTCGCTGCCGACGGGCAATACCGCTCCGAGGTACGAGGAGGCGGAAAAGTTGCCGTGATCGTGGGTTTCAGTTCTCCGCTAAACAACAGGATTTGCAGCGCATCTGCTGCCAGGGCGTAAAAAGGTCGCGAAAGGCAATTCCGTCGACTTGTTGACGCCGCCGCGCTGCGACCTGCCGATTTGCATCACGTTCAAATCGGCGTCTCGACGGCAAGTGCGAAGAGATGACACGCGGCGCCGCCCCAGAGACATTGCGTGAAATTTGAGGAGCGAGTTAGATGACCAATGAAAGCCGAACAACTGTTTATGACGTTGTGATTGTCGGCGCGGGACCGTCCGGGGCGGTGGCCGCAAAACGCCTGGCAGAGGAAGGAATGTCCGTCATCTGTCTTGAGCAAGGCGGGTACCCTGACTACACGAAGCTTCGACACTCCGGCCTCGAGTTCGAACTGACGAAGCAACAGCATTTTGCTACGAACCCAAACCGTCGCAAGGCGCCAGCAGACTATCCGATTGATGTCAGTGATACGGATATCGAGCCATTGATGTGGAACGGCGTCGGTGGGAGTTCGGTGCTGTATGCGGCTGCCTGGCATCGGCTCAAGCCAAGCGATTTCCGCGTGCGGACGGTTGACGGGATCGCCGACGACTGGCCTCTTAGCTACGCGGAACTCGAACCCTTCTATGCCCGGGTCGAGAATGATTTCGCGGTTTCCGGTGTCGGCGGAGATCCAGCCTATCCGCCAGGCTTCGACATCCCGCTGCCACCGTTTCCCATGGGCGCGATGGAACGGAAATTCTCCGCGGCACATGATCGTCTCGGTTGGCACTGGTGGCCAGGCAGTAATTCGATTGCGACCGTAAAGCACAACGGGTTGCTGCCTTGCGTGCGGCGTGGTGCATGTACGTGGGGTTGCTTCGATGGCGCCAAGGCCTCCGTCGACCGCACCCATTGGCCAACCTGCATCAAGCTTGGTGTAAAACTTGTCCAGAACGCCCGCGTATTGCGCGTGGAAACCGGGTCCGACGGTCTCGCCACCGGCGTTACCTATGTGAATCGGGAAACCGGGACCACGCATTTTCAGCCGGGTCGCACGGTCATCGTTTCGGCCAACGGCATAGGCACGCCCAGGCTACTCCTGAATTCCGCTTCAAACGACCATCCGAACGGATTGGCAAATTCCTCTGGCCTTGTGGGCAAGCGCTTGATGATGCACCCCTATGGGACCGTAAGCGGCCTGTTCGACGATTTCTTCGAAAATTGGCAAGGACCCTATGGCCAGCGCGCCTATTCTCTGGAATTCGCGGAGACTCGCAAGGATACGAATTTCTATCGAGGAGCAAAATGGCAACTCATGGGAATGGGTGGCCCGCTTGCATCGGTGGGCACCTGGCCGTGGGGCAGCAACGGTGACGTCTGGGGCGAAAACTTCCACGCAACAGTGCAAAAGCGATTTGGCCGTTCAGCCTATTGGGGGATAATGGCCGAGGATCTGCCGAGTGAGGAGAACATGGTTGCCCTCGACCCTGATGCGACCGATGCCCAGGGTATGCCCGCTGTGAAGGTGACATACAAGGCATCACAAAACACCATGGATCTCTTGGAATTCAATCTGTCGCGCGCTGCAGAGTCCATGAAGGAAGCAGGCGCATATGAAATCTCGGGTACGCCGCTGATGCGTGAAACCGGTTGGCACATACTTGGAACAGTCCGTATGGGCAATGACCCCCGCACTTCGGTTGTCGACTCTTATGGCAGATCGCACGACGTGCCCAACCTCTTCGTCATGGACGGAAGCGTCATGCCGACTTCGGGTGCGGTCAATCCTACTGGCACCGTCACCGCGCTGGCGCTGCGAAATTCCGAATCCATCATTGAAAACAGGCGCTCTCAGCCAGTCAGCCGATCTGCTGAAGCGCGAAAGGCTGGACTCTAAGTCATGACCCACACCATCGATGACTTTCAAACCAGGATCGCATGGGTCGCCGATGCCCTGATCCCGTCAGACGCAAGATTTGAGATGCCCTCTGCCATGGACGCCGGCATGCTGGAACGTCTGTTGCCCCGTGCATTGAAGGAACGCGACGATATGGCGCCGTCGTTCTTCAAGGCGTTGTCCCGGCTCCCTGAGGCCCGTCCAGATGATCCTTTGGACGCAATCCGTGCTCTTGGTGCCGACGACTTCTATGTAATTTCCTTCCTGATAGCCGGCGCCTATTTTCTGGACGAGGCGGTCACCAAAAGATTGCGCTATCCGGGGCAGGAAGCTCTCTACGAGACACCGGATTATGATGAGATCATGGAGGCAATCGAGCGGGTGCAGTCGAGAGGACAGGTCTACCTGGACGTTCCAGATGGGTTGGAGTCGCTCTAGGTTTAGGCGACAGAAAACGTGAGCCCCCGCTAGCCACGGCGGGGCAAACCTTCTGAAATACGTCTGCGCGCTTTCAGTGTTTGTCATTTCAGGGAGCTTCGCGTTTACGAGGAAGCGACACCCTGAGGGGCAAGCTCGGTCGCGGATCGCAGCTCGTCGGCTAAGACGTTCGACAAACCCTGCGCCAGTGATATCGCTACCGTTCTTTTAGGGGCGAATGGAGACAATGGGAGTCAATCGCTCATGTCGCGCGTCAAGTTCCTCCCCGCTCATGACTTTTAGCAAGGAATTACCTTGCCGGGGTTGAGCAATCCTTCCGGGTCAATTGCTGCCTTTATCCGGTTCATTAGGTCGACTTTCCCTTCGGCGCCATAGCGACGAAGCAAGTCAAGCTTGACGCGCCCTATCCCATATTCAGCGCTGAACGTCCCTCCCATTTCGAAGGCCAGCTGGTAGATTTCGGGAGAAATGTCCTTTTCCACACGACGTTTGAAAGTTGCCGTGTCGGTCCCGTCAGGGGCGACAATGTTGAAGTGGACGTTGCCATCGCCGACATGACCGTAGACCGAAAGAATGGCATCACTCCGATGCCTACGAACAAGCTGGCACGCCGCTGCGATAAAGCTGGAAAGGCGGGAAGTTCGCACCGCAACATCATGCTTGATCGATCCGCCATGGTGCACCTCGGCCTCCGGAATGCTTTCGCGCAAATGCCACAGGTCCGCCCGTTGCTGCTCGCTTGCGGCTATTGTGCCATCGCTGATCAATTCGGACTCGTAGAGTTCGGCAAGAAGCGCGCTCATACATTCCTGGAGGTTCAAAACCGGAGAGGCAGTTGCGGCCTCCATAATAACATAGTGTTCGCTTTCCTGCTCCAGCGGATGCCGAAGGTGGCCCTTTGCACTGAGGAGCAGATCCAAGGACGCGCGCGAAATATATTCGAATGATGTAATCGCCTCGCCACTTTGTATCTGGGCGACATCCAGGATCGTGGCAAGCGAAATTATGTCGCGTACGGCTAGAAAGGCTGTAATCGTCTGGCGCGGTTGTCTTGCCAACTTGAGGGATACTCCGGTGATAACCCCCAGTGTTCCTTCCGCCCCAATGAAAAGCTGTTTCACGTCATAGCCGGAATTGTTTTTCCGCAGCGGGTTCAATTCGCTAAATAGCGAGCCATCCGGCAATACGGCTTCAAGCCCCAGCACCAAATCGCGCGTCATGCCGTAGCGGACGACATTGATGCCGCCGGCATTGGTCGAGAGGTTTCCGCCAATGCGACAGGAATGTTGTGAGCCGAGAGCAAGCGGCAACATCAGACCCGCATCGGCGGCAACCGTTTGCAAATCGCTGAGTATCATGCCCGCGTCTGCGGTGAGGGAGAGATTTTCAGCGTCAAGGTCGCGGAGCCTGTTCATTCTCTCCAGGCTGATGAGCAATTCCTGCCCGTCGGCGCTTGGCGTGGCCGCCGCGCAATAACTCGTATTGCCGCCCTGGGGAACGAGACCAACATTGTATTTTGCGCACGCACGGACAATCGTCTGAACTTCAGCCGTATTGCGTGGACGCAACAGGGCGGTCGTCGCTCCGACGTACTGACGACGAAAATCTGTGACGTAGGAAGATATGATATCCTGATCTCTCGTCACCACCTCCGCCGGCAGATCCAAAAGCACGCTGTCGATCGATTGCATCGCCCAATGTTCCGTATGTCGAAGGCAGGCCTTTCGCCTTGTTTACCAGCCGCATGCCTGAGAAGAGCGAAAGCCGTGACATGCGCAATATGGCCGCCACCTGTGGCGGCCGTAGCTTTTGTCTACTGCCCCGATCCTTGGCGCTTGATCCAAGATCCCTTCTCAGGATTGGCGAGCACTTTACCGGGTCACGAGATCCGGAAGGGGTTCTCCCTGCAGCGCGCGCCGCGCCCTTTCGACGGCTTGTTCCTGCAATGCATCCAATGAAGTGTTGGAGCGCCAGGCAACGTGAGGCGTGAACACCGTATTTGGCGCGTCGCGCAGGGGGTGCCCAGCGGGCAACGGCTCCTGGGCAAACGTGTCGAGCCCTGCCCCTGCAATGCTTCCCGCGCGAAGGGCAGCAGCGAGCGCTTCCTCATCGATCAGCCCACCACGCGAGACGTTAATGATCACCGCGTTGCGGCGCATTCGCTCCAGTACCTCTGCCGAAATGAGGTGACGGGTTTCCTCAGTGAGAGGCAAGTGAAGAGAGACGACATCCGACGTCTCCAACACCTGCTTCAGGGTTGCTGCGGGGACCTCTGAAAAAGTTGACATCGGGTCAAAGGCATGGACTCTCGCGCCGATAGCGGCCCACCATTTCGCGACCAGCCGTCCGATGCGGCCCATTCCGACCACGCCCACCTGCAGGTTGGACAGTTTAGGCGTATCGAGACCAACCACGCCCGCCCACTCGCCCGCGCGGATGGCTGCCTGCCCCTGGGGAATGCGCCGTGCCAGATTCAACCCCATCGCCAAGGCATGCGAGGCCACTTCTTCGGATGCCGTATCGGGAACAATGGTCACCGGTACGCCCACTTCGTTGGCAGCCGCGACATCAATGTTGTCGTAACCGACGCCATAGCGCACGACCGCCTTGCAGCGGCGCAACATCCCAAATTCTTCCGCCGTCATCTTGGCGTAGGGCGTCACCATCACGACCTCCGCTTCAGCCATGCGGCTGCGGAATGACGCCTGATCTTCGGCCACCACGATCTCTCTGCCGAAGCGTTCGGCCAACGCACGTTCCCTGTTCACGTTCGGGAAGCGGTGGGGAGCGACCAGGATAATCCCCGTCTCGGTTGCCATAGTCATCTTTTCGGTTCTCCGCATTTGACATAAATTCGATGGCTGCGATCGGCTACGTTTCGCGATCGATGTCGGGCGCTCGCATCACGATCGCCGGGAACTCGCAGTTCTTGCACGAACCTCAGCTCATTGTGTCGAAGTCAATCAGTTCGATCTTGTAGCCGTCGGGATCCTCGACAAAGGCAATCACGGTCGTACCGTGCTTCATCGGCCCTGCGGGTCGTGGAATCCGAGCTCCGTTCGCCGCCAGCTCATCGCAGATGTCGTAGATATTCCTGACGCCGAGTGCGATGTGTCCATAGCCGGTGCCAAGATCATAGGCGGCTTCTTGATCCCAGTTGTGGGTCAGCTCGATGACAGCGTGGGATTCTTCCGGACCATAGCCCACGAAAGCGAGCGTGAACTTGCCTTCGGGGTAGTCCAACTTGCGCAGCAAATTCATTCCGAGGAGACGCGTATAAAAATCGATCGACCTGTCGAGGTCCTTCACGCGCACCATTGTGTGCATTACCCGAAACTTGGGCTCACTCATCCGTCTTTCCCTCTCGATTGTCTGTCTCGTAGCCGAGCGCCGGATGGGCTACTTCGGCTTGCCGGCAAAAAGGCCCGCGTCCAACGCCCGCCTGGGTGGCACGTTGCACCGCAGCGTGGGCGCGCTGGTCGTTTCTATCTAAATGGCACCTGGCCCGATGACATCAGTGATCCACCATTCTTCGCATGTGGCAGGTCTGCCCGGAACAAGGTGGCCGAGCATCGAGCGAGTTGCCTAGCGCCTTCGACACTGCACCTGCTCCGAAACCCAACTTCCGTGCATGCAAACCAATCCTTGGTCTCAATGAACACTATGATCCAAATGCATGTCAATAGGATCATGTGATCCAGATTCGTTTTTCTTTCGTTGCCCACTCGATGCACGTGGAATGAGGCGCGCCTCGTTGCAAAGTCCCGCGCCTTGTAGGGCAGCGTCATGAAAGGCGAAACATCCGGACATTATTGCCGTCGGAAATGGTGATGGGCATCCGATTCTTTGGCGGCTTGCTCCTAATGGCGTCCACGTAACGCATGATGGGGGTACACCCAGAGGAGCCATTCCACAGGGCGATCAACGCGCATAGCAGCAGCGGGAACGTAGGCGCTTTTCTCCCAGCTGTGGAACGGCTTCGTCGCCCCGAGGAGGCGGCCACACGCACATGGATACAAAAAAATAAGCAAATTGGATCACATGATCCACTTGACATAAATCTGGATCATAGTGTTCACTACCCTCAATAATAAAGGGGATCGAGGGCGAGAGCAGCTGGGTCTTGCGCCTTGAAGCGATTTTGCTGGGTCCATATCCGCAAGCGCTCTGGAGGCAAATTTGCCTGTTGGCTCAATCGGTTTCATCAGCAAGACGACCCTCTGAAGGAGAGCTTATGACTTCCGTCACTTTCGCAAATGTCTGGAAGCAATTTGGTACCCACACGGCTATCGAAGACCTCAATCTTGAAATCAAAGATGGTGAGTTCATGGTGTTCGTCGGCCCTTCCGGATGCGGGAAGACGACCACTCTTCGGATGCTTGCGGGCCTGGAAACCCCGACATATGGAAAAATTCTGCTTGGGGACGAAGATGTCACGCTGACGCAGCCGGGGCGCCGGAACATCTCGATGGTTTTCCAAAGCTATGCGCTCTACCCGCACATGACGGTCCGTCAGAATCTGGCATTTGGGCCGGAAATCCGACACGAAGATAAATCCGACATTGCCGCCGGTATCAACCGGGTCGCCAACCTTGTAGGGCTTCAGGAGCTGTTGAACCGCTTTCCAAGCGAGCTTTCGGGTGGGCAGCGCCAGCGAGTGGCTCTCGCGCGTTCGATGATCCGTCGCCCGCGCATTTTCCTTCTCGATGAGCCTTTATCTAACCTGGACGCGAGCCTGCGAACCCATATGCGCACCGAGATCGCCGAATTGCAGCGCCAACTGGGTGTCACCGCCGTCTACGTCACACATGACCAAGTCGAAGCAATGACGATGGGGCACAGGATTGCGGTGTTTGATCACGGCCGCATTCTGCAGGTTGCAACGCCTGCGGAACTTTATCGAGCGCCGGCCAACAAGACTGTCGGCATGTTCATCGGCTCCCCCCGAATGAATATCCTACCTGCGAAGGTCAGCCTTGACGCCGATGCAGTGACAGTTCGCTGCTTTGGCACGACCTTCTCTGTGGAGGGACGTCACTTCGCCAGAGATCGTCTTTCGGACAAGATCGAACTGGGCATCAGGCCAGATGAGATTCAATGGGTGAAGGATGCTCCTTCAAGATGCACCGAAAAAATCACGGGCACGGTGACGTCACTTGAGACGACGGGATCTGACACCTTCGTCTTGGTTGATGTCGAGGGAACGGACGTGAATTGCAAATTTCCGAGCTTTGCTCCTGTGAAGCGCGGAGACACGGTCGATTTGGTCTTTGATCCTGCAGATCTGCATTTCTTTGATGCAGAGACTGGAGCGAGCCTGAAGGCCACGTTGGCTAACTATAACTGACTGGAACGCATGCAAAACTGGGAGAAAAGCCAATGTCGACATATGGAATGGGATACGCATACTCTAAGAAGCAGGATCGAGAATTTGATGTCCGTCTGACGGGAAATAGCGACCGCAGTTCACCACGAGTGCGTCAGGATGACGTGACACTCGTTAGAACCGCTAATCGGGCTTTCCGCAATTATGCCTTGGCAGGATTGCTGGCAGCAACCGCTCTTTCAATCGCATCTGTGAACTCCGCCCAAGCCGCAAATGTGAAGGTTGCCTTCAGTCTCAACTGGACGTTTGCCGATCCCAAACTTGCGCAAAAATGGTTCGCCGGCGTCAAAACTCAGTTCGAGGCCAAGCATCCTGGGGATACTATGGAATTGATACCGATCCCCGGTACGTATGATGACTTCATCACCAAACTCAGCCTCCTTTACAATTCGCCCGATACCAAGCCGGATATCGTCCAGTATTTCGACATCAACGTCGGTCAATTTGCAGGCAGCGATCACCTCGCGCCGCTCGACGAGAAGGTCGCCGACGCATCATGGTGGAAGGATACTCCGGATGCTGTGAAGGACTCGGGAAAATACGAGGGCCAAGTTTACTCGGTTGCGCAGGGGATCAATACCTACGGTATTCTTTTTGACCGTACCCTTACCGAAAAGGCTGGACTGCCGAAGGATTGGAACCCGAAAAACTGGAACGAAATTCTCGACGCGGCGCGGGCGATCAAGAAAACCTCACCCGATGCTTCGCCGCTTTATGTCATAACAGGCACGGCGCAAGGCACCTTCGGCGTGGTGGCAGGGCCTGGCCTCTTGCTGTCTGCATCCAGCACGCCGACCATTTATGACACAGCAACGAAGAAATGGGTGGTCGATAGCAAGGGTATCAGGGAGGTTCTCAACTTCTACAAGACCGCAGCGGCCGAAGATCTCCTCGCGCCCACTTCGCAGATCATGGACCCCAACGGCGCGACCCATCCTGCCGAGGCTCTGCATAGTCATAAATTCGGCATCACGTTCACGGGAAATTGGATCCCGGTCTTCTGGGGCAAGGACATCTGCGCTCCCTGTTGGGATGATAAGGAGGAAACGATCGGCTTTGCGCAAGTGCCGACTTCTCAAGGCCAGGCTCCCGGAACGGGGGCGAGCTTTAACGGGGTTGTGCTATCGATGTCGAAGGACCCGTCCAATGCCGATCTGGCTTGGTCGGCAATTGATATCATGCAGGGACGGCAAAATCTGCTGGACATTGCTGCGTGGGTAGCGGTCGCCCCGCCCACTGCTTCATTGAAGACAGACCCAAGCTATATTTCTCTTAGCCGAGCGCCTTTCCAAGAGGTCTTCGCCAACCTGGGGGCAACGTCGAGAAGCATGCCGTCACAGGCCGAGTTTCCGATCTGGGGCAACGCATTCCAGCAAGCTACTCAAGCCATGGTGCTGAAGCCCGACACGACGATCGATGATGGTGTCAAGATTCTGCAATCCTACATGGCGACGCAGGTCGGCGAAGAGAATCTGGAGACCTTGCCGTGAATTCCAAGCGCTTGATGATGGCCACCCAGGGGGCGGTTGCTACCGCCCCCCAGGACCGAGGCGATCGGAGCGTCCAGGCGCACACACGTGTGCGCCTGGACCGGCCTCGCGTGCACCCGATCAGCTTTGTTTTGCTCGCGCCCGCTGCGCTACTGCTTTGTACTCTTTTCTTGGGGCCGGTGGTGTACGCAATCTACCTTGGGTTCACCAACCTGCAACTCATAGGCATCCACGCAGTCAACTACCGTTTTACCGGGCTTAGCAATGTCGCGTTTCTTCTGAGCGATGCGGTCTTTTATAGATCTCTGTGGCTCACGGTCATCTTCGTTGTCGGCTCCGGCGCAATCGCAACGACCTTACTTGGGCTTATCTTGGCTCTGGCGCTGCAGAACTGCATGGCACCGATCAGATGGATCACGAGCGCCGCGGCCATCCTCGCCTGGACGCTGCCTCCGACAACAATTGCCTTTCTCTGGATGGCGACCAGCACGCAGTCGGGCCTCATTGCGATGCTGGCCGGCAATATGCGCCTGGACCTGCTATACAAGTACTCGATGTTGGTGGTTTCCACTGCCAACGCCTGGTCATTGGCCGGCCTCGCGATGACCATGTTTTCTGCTGCACTTCGCAACATACCCGGCGACCTGATGGAAGCCGCCCAACTGGAGGGTGCCTCGCCAGTCCAGTCTTTGATGCGGATAACTTTGCCGATGCTGAAGCCGACCATCGTTACCTGTGCTCTGCTGATGATGTTGATGACGTTTGGCAATTTCACCTTGATATATCTGATGACAGGCGGAGGACCGGGCAACGACACCAACATACTACCCGTGTATACCTACCTGCAGGGTTTCAAATTCCACAATCTCGGCTACGCCGCTCTCCTGGGCAATGTCATGGTACTCCTGTCGGCGTTCCTCGGCGGTCTGTTCGTTTGGGCAACCAAGACTCGTCGCCAGGTACTCCAATAAATGCCTGTCGATTCTCCAGGGAAAAAGGGAACTGTAATGCAGACAACCTTAGTCGAGCGCACTTCAAACCCACCACCAGGGCAGAAGGCTAACAGACCGAACAAGATTACGGCAGATCGCGTTGTCAGCAATTCCACCGCACTGGTGCTGGCGGTGTTCTTCGTGTTGCCCATGCTGTGGATGGTGCTCGCTTCAGTCGATCATGGTGCGACGAACCAGCTAAGGGCCCCGGACTTGACGGCGGAGCACTACTGGGTTGCTATCCAAGCCGACAATCTTGCTGCGCTCGGAAATAGCCTACTCATATCGACAGTCGCCACCGTGGTTGGTACGGCAGCCGCGTTCATCGCCGCTTATGTATTTTCGAAGCACACCATTCCGTTCAAAAATCCACTCCTGCTGACCGTACTGTTCCTCTCCGGCGTACCGATCTCGATTTTGATCGTGCCCGTCTACAAAATGTTCTCAACGTTAGGATGGCTGTCCATTATCCCAACGGGGATCTTGCTCGGAGTAACCGCTATTCCGTTCCAAATTTACCAGTTGAAGAACTTTGTGGACGCGGTGCCGCCAGAGCTTGAGGAGGCAGCCGCGCTTGAGCAAGCCAGCACACTTCAGATACTGTTTCGTGTAATACTGCCCCTGACCAAACCAGGTCTCGCTTCTTCTGCGATTTTCGGTTTCGTTAACGCATGGGGAAACTTTCTGATGCCAGTGGTTCTCATCAACAAACTGGCTGATCAACCAGCACCAGTGCACCTCTTCGGATTCATGGGCTCAAACTCGATCGACTATGGTGCCATAGCCGCCTATTCCATTGTCTACTCTTTCCCGATCATCATCCTGTTTCTGGCAATGTCTCGCCAATTCAAAGCAGGCTTCTCTCTAGGAGGCGCAGTAAAATAGCCGCGCTTCACGACTCTCAACTCACGAGACAGAAATTGCCCGAGCCTATGTCGTTGCGGCTGGAGTCCACAGGACCCCGGCGGGCCAAGTTCAGCACGAACGAATTCCGTGCAGATCAGGGCTGATCTTGATGAAACTCGGCATTTACCTGCACGGCGATTTCGCGGGCGAAATCCGCATGGTTGCTTGCCACACAGCTGTGCCAGTCCGCTTCCCGACGGATGAGAGTTGACGACAGAGCTGCGCGCACTGAGTTTCAGGAGAAAACTGGATCGAGCGCACCGGACGCATAGCGCTTTGCCATCTCCGAAACAGGAAGGGGCGTAATGCGCTCAGCCATGCCGGCGGTGCCGAACTGCTCGAACCGCTCCCTGCAAAGCTTGGTGAGCGCCGCCATTGCCGGCTTCAGATATTTACGCGGATCAAATTCGCTCGGATCTTCCTGCAAGATCCGGCGAATTTGCCCCGTCATCGCCATCCGGCCATCAGTGTCGATGTTGACCTTGCGCACGCCATTCTTGATGCC
Organism: Rhizobium sp. YTU87027; assembly: GCF_050644135.1. NCBI lineage: Bacteria > Pseudomonadati > Pseudomonadota > Alphaproteobacteria > Hyphomicrobiales > Rhizobiaceae > Rhizobium > Rhizobium sp. YTU87027. The sequence continues at coordinate 452,933 of NZ_CP098443.1, forward strand.
GCGCTGGATCTCTTCGACCGGCACACCCCAGGTGGGCTTCATCCGGCCGCCATATTTATTGATGATCTCCTGCAGTTCGAACGGAACCGACGACGACCCGTGCATCACGAGATGCGTATTCGGCAGCTTGCTGTGAATCTCCTCGATCACGTTCATCGCCAGCACCGAACCATCGGGCTTGCGCGTGAACTTATAGGCGCCGTGCGAAGTTCCCATGGCAATCGCCAGTGCATCGACGCGTGTTTCGCGCACGAATTTCACAGCCTCGTCCGGATTGGTCAACAACTGGTCGTGCGACAGCTTGCCTTGCGCGCCATGTCCGTCCTCAGCCTCTCCCATGCCAGTCTCGAGAGAACCAAGTACACCAAGTTCGCCTTCGACGGAAATGCCGCCGAGATGCGCCATCTCAGTCACTCTCCGGGTCACGCCGACATTGTAGTCCCAATCGGCCGGTGTCTTCGCATCCGCTTTGAGCGAGCCGTCCATCATGACCGAAGTGAAGCCCGCCTGGATCGCCGTCATGCAGCTCGCCGGGTCGTTGCCGTGGTCGAGATGCACGCAAACCGGGATGTGAGGATAGATTTCGACGACCGCATCCATCATGTGCTTGAGCATGATGTCATTGGCATAAGCACGCGCGCCGCGTGATGCCTGGATGATGACAGGAGCATCAGCCGCATCCGCGGCCTCCATGATGGCCAGTGCCTGCTCCATGTTGTTGATGTTGAAGGCGGGGACGCCGTAACCTTGCTCCGCAGCATGGTCGAGCAACTGCCTCAGCGTGATGCGTGCCATCCGAAACTCCGTTTTGTTTGTTGTCAAAATAACGCACCAAGACCGTCGAACGCGTCGCAAAGCTCACTTTTGCCGGTGAATTAAGCGTTCAGCACCCGACCGTAGGCATCGAGCACGGCTTCCTTCATGGTTTCGGAAACGGTCGGATGCGGGAAGATGGTGTGCATCAGCTCCTCTTCCGTGGTCTCGAGGTTCATGGCGACGACGAAGCCCTGGATGAGTTCGGTGACTTCGGCACCGACCATGTGGGCGCCGAGCAATTCGCCGGTCTTCTTGTCGAAGATCACCTTGCAGAGACCCTGATCTTCGCCGAGCGCGATCGCCTTACCGTTGGCGGCAAAGGAGAAGCGGCCGACGCGGACGTCGCGGCCGGCTTCTTTGGCCTTGGCTTCCGTCAGACCGACGGAGGCGACCTGCGGGTTGCAGTAGGTGCAGCCCGGGACCTTGCCCTTGTCGGTCGGATGGACGTTCGGCAGGCCGGCGATCTTCTCGACGCAGACGACGCCCTCGTGCTCGGCCTTGTGAGCGAGCATCGGCGGGCCGGCGACGTCGCCAATGGCATAGATGCCAGCGACATTGGTCTTGCCGTAGCCGTCGATGACGACACAGCCGCGATCCGTCTTGACGCCGACAGCCTCGAGGCCGAGGTTTTCGATGTTGCCCTGGACGCCTACAGCCGAGATCATCCGGTCGGCCGTGATCTGCTGGACCTTTCCATCAGACGTCTCGACATGCGCGGTGATGCTGTTGGCAGATTTCTCGACCTTGGCAACCTTAGCGCTCGTGAAGATCTTCAAGCCACGCTTTTCCAACTGCTTGCGAGCGATCGCGGTGACTTCGGCATCCTCGACTGGCATGATAGTGGGCATGACTTCGACGACGGTGACGTCGACGCCCATGGAGCGGTAGAAGCTTGCGAACTCGATGCCAATCGCGCCCGAGCCCATGACGATCAGGGACTTCGGCAGCACATCGGGCTTCAGGGCCTCGAAATAGGTCCAGATCAGCTTACCATCCGGCTCGATGCCCGGCAGGGCGCGGGGACGCGCACCTGTGGCAACAATGATATGCTTGGCGGTGTAGGTGCCCTCGCCTTTGACGCCCTTCGGCACAGGATGCTGCGGCTCGACCACCGGCTTTGACGACTTGCCGACGACGATTTCGCCCGGCTTGGTAATCTTGGCTTCACCCCAGATCACGTCGACCTTGTTCTTCTTCATCAGAAAGCCAACACCGCCGTTGAGGCGTGCCGACACACCGCGCGAGCGGGCAACCACGGCCTTCACGTCGGCGCTCATCTTGCCCTCGAGCACGAGGCCGTAGTCCTTGGCGTGATTGGCGTGGTCGAGAATTTCGGCCGAGCGAAGCAGAGCCTTGGTGGGGATGCAGCCCCAGTTCAGGCAGATGCCACCCAGATGCTCGCGTTCCACAATCGCGGTCTTGAGGCCCAGCTGGCTGGCACGCACGGCGGCGACATAGCCTCCGGGGCCGGAGCCAATGATGATGACGTCGTAGGACATCTGCTTTCCTTGAAAAATTTGGGGGATCCGGCATGACACCCGTCATGACCGAGACCCCCCGAGGCCTGGGAGGAAACTAGATCAGCATGCTCATCGGGTTTTCGATGAGCGCTCGAAACTTTCCAAGGAGCTCTGCGCCAAGCGCACCATCTACCGCACGATGGTCGGTTGACATCGTAACGGTCATCACTGTTGCAGTCGACAAGTCGCCCTGTGCGTTGACGACTGGCCTTTTCTCCCCGGAGCCGACGGCCAGGATGGTTGAATGAGGAGGATTGATGATTGCTGCGAATTCCTTCACTCCGAACATGCCGAGGTTGGATATCGCACCGGTACCGCCCTGATATTCGCCAGGTCTCAATTTGCCTGACTTTGCGCGCGCAGCAAGATCCTTCATCTCGTTGGAGATGATCGAAAGCGTTTTAGATTCCGCATGTCGAATGATCGGTGTAACTAGACCGCCAGGCACGGATACGGCAACGCCCACGTCCACAGAACGATGCCGTACCAGATTTTCTTCCGTCCACGAAACATTCGCGTCGGGCGTTGATCCAAGCGCCAGTGCGTAAGCCTTGATGACCATGTCATTGACCGACAGCTTGTAGCGAGGCGTGCCGTCCGCCACTGGTGCAGACGCGTTCAGCTCAGTTCGCAGCTTGAGTAGAGCATCGATATGGCAATCAACCGAAAGGTAGAAATGCGGGATCGTTGTCTTTGCTTCAAGCAGTCGTCGTGCGATCGTTCTCCTCATTGGACTATGAGGTTGCAGGTCGAACGTGCCCTCGGTGAACTGCTTCAGAGCACTGGCTGACGAAGGTTCCAAACCAGGAGTTTCGGTTGTCGTGGGCGCTGCCGGCGCTGCAGGGAGCTCTGCAACACGAGTCTTTGAAACATCGGCACTGACGATCCTACCGTGCGGGCCGCTTCCGGTAAGTGATGAAAGATCGACGCCGCATTCTCGGGCAAGACGCCTTGCTAACGGGGTCGCGCGAATTGCGCTGCAGTGATCCACCGACGCCTCATGGCTTCTCGCCTCGACCAGATCGACGATAAAGGCCGCCGAAGGTGCGGCCTTTCCGGTCGTGGGCGGAGTAGATGGCTCAGGCGCGGCAAGATATTCCTCGCCGTCCTCGTAAACCCAAGCCACTGCCGATCCTACTGCGATATCCACGCCTTCTTCGCCTGTGACATTTCGAAGGATGCCTGCAGCAGGAGAATCTATTTCCATTGCCGCCTTGTCTGTTTCGATCTCAAAAAGGACGGCGCCCTTCGCAACCTGATCGCCTTCCTTGAAGAACCACTTCGAAATCTTGCCGGTCGCCATATCCATGTCGACCTTGGGGAGAATGATTTCTGTTGCCATTCTATCTCGCCCCCCTCACAAGATCCCGCGCTGCATTCAAAATGTCTGGGATTTGTGGAACGGCAGCCTTCTCAAGCTCCGGGTTGTACGGAATAGGCGTTTCGGACCCGCCGAGGCGGACGATCGGTGCATCCAGGTAATCGAAGGCGTCGCTTTCGGCGATCATTGCACTTATTTCCGCGCCGACGCCGAGCGTTTTGACGCCCTCATAGACACAAAGAAGCCTGGTCGTCTTCTTGACGCTTGCAATCACTGTTTCCCTGTCGATCGGCCGCACCGAACGAAGGTCGATTACTTCGATGTCGATGTCTTCCGCAGCCAGCTGTTCGGCGGCGTCGAGCGCCTTATGGACCATGATCGACGTCGCGACGATCGTGAGATCTTTACCCTGTCGACGGATCTCTGCCTTATCGAGAGGAACCGTGTAGTGACCTTCCGGAACCGGTCCCTTCATTTTGTAGAGAAGCTTGTGCTCGAAGATCATGACCGGATCGGGATCGGCGACAGCAGCAAGCAGCATCCCTTTGACATCGTGTGGCGTCGCGGGCTGGATGACCTTCAAGCCCGGCACATGTCCCAACCAGGCTTCGAGGCTCTGGCTATGCTGAGCAGCCGCTCCGGTCCCCGAACCGGCCGGAAACCGCATAACAACCGGCACCGACACTTCGCCGCCGAGCATATAGCGCATCTTGGCAGCCTGATTGACGATTTGCTCCATCGCGAGTGCTGCGAAATCAGAGAATTGAAACTCGAAAATTGGTCTCAATCCTGTCATCGCGGCACCAACGGCGACGCCGGCACCACCAAGCTCAGAGATCGGAGTGTCCATCACGCGGTCCGGGCCGAATCTATCCACAAGATCGCCTGTCACCTGAAAAGCGCCACCGTAAACGCCGATGTCTTCGCCCATCAGAATGACGCGCTCATCCGCTTCCATCGCGATCGCCATGGCTTCCTGGATAGCCTGGGAGTAGCTGAGTTCTCGAACACCGGTGTCCATTTATGCGTGCTCCGTATAAACATTCTCAGCCAAGTCTGCGACGCCAGGCGCCGGACTTGTCTTGGCGAATTCGATGCCTGCCGCGATCTCATCGCGAACCGACTGCCGGATTGCCTCGAGCTCTGCGTTATTTGCGAAACCGAATTCCTGGAGTTGCGCTTCGAACCGGACGATAGGATCTCGGTTGCTCATCCAGTCGTCGATTTCGTCTTTCGTGCGATAGCGGTTTCGGTCGCTTTTGGAGTGGCCGCGATAACGATAGGTCTTGCACTCGATGAGCGATGGCCCCTCGCCGCGCTTCGCACGTTCGACGGCATTGTGAGTGGCTTCGGCCACGTCGGAGAGCACATTGCCGTCGACGATTACGCCCGGCATGCTGTAGGCACTGGCGCGGTCGGCGATATTGGCAACCGCTGTCGAGCGCGCGGTCGAGGTCGACATGCCGTAGCCGTTATTTTCACAGACGAAGATGACGGGAAGCTTCCAGACGGCAGCCATGTTCAATGCTTCATGGAATGCGCCTTCGTTGTTTGCGCCGTCACCGAAGAAGCAGACGACAACCTTTCCGGTGTTTAGGCGCTTGGACGTGAGGGCCGCACCGACGGCAATGGGTAATCCGCCCCCGACGATTCCGTTTGCGCCGAGGTTGCCCGTCGTTACGTCAGCAATGTGCATCGAGCCGCCGCGGCCAGCGCAGTAGCCAGTCGTCTTGCCGAAGAACTCCGCGAACATGCGTTTGACATCCGCGCCCTTGGCGATGCAGTGCCCGTGGCCTCGATGGGTCGAGGTGATCTGATCCTGTTGCGTCAGCGGGAGACAAACACCCATGGCGCTTGCTTCCTGCCCAATCGACAGATGCATCGTCCCATGGATGAGACCACGCGTGTAGCTTTCCTCAGCGCCTTCTTCGAACTGACGGATGAGGTGCATCTTCCGAAGAGCGTCCAGCAACTGCTCGCGGGTATATTGTCTATAGATGAAGGGCAAATTGCTGGTCTCGGCACTCTTTACTGCTCTTGCTGAGTTCGCCATTTAAGCCTCCCTGCCGTAAACAAGGGCGTCTTGCCGGGCGCGCAAAGCGGCAAGGCGAGAGCCTTCTGCGACCGATGCGTTGTTGTAGGTAATCAACTCGCCCTTCTTGATAGGCGCGGTGACCTTGCCGCCCTGCAGCATGCCGCAGGGAATTGCGGAGGCGCTTCGAGCTTCAGGAGCGGTCATGATCCACGCGCGGTAGCAGTACTCGCCAATTGCATCGAGCTTATCGCCGGGCTGAAGATCTTTCTTGGCCACCGCACATACCTCTGCCACGGGGGTGGAAAGAGGAACCATGTCTGGTTTTCCATAGAGGACGACGCGGGCGCACGTGAGGGGGACCTCCAGCGAGGTCAGATGGTATGGCCGGTGGAAGGTGAAATACGGCCCCTTCCCCATCTTCAGATCTTCCATCCGCTCCGAGATCCGGGGATGGGACATGTCAGCAACAACGAAGACGCCAGGGGCCACACCCTTGCCGATGGAATAATCGACAACACCAACTTTCGTGAGGACGCCGCCATCCTTTTCAGGCACCAGCACCGACGATAGCTGGTCAAGCGTGGCCGCCGGCCCGTGCATGCCAGGTTTATCCGGTACAAGACCCGTTGCATTTGCAATCGCGGCCATTTCCACCATCGTCTTTGAGCCGTCCACGAATTCGACAAGCATGCGAACGTTCATGTTTCGGCGCGCCGCTTCTTCGGCGTATTGATGCGGGACCGCGTCAATGTTCAGAGGGTTGTTTTTGCCTTTGCCTGCCGCGACGATCGGATGGCCCATCGCTGAAACAAACTCGATCAATTCAATGCAGGACGATGGTTCGTCTCCAGCGCCGAGGGAGTAGGTCACTCCGAGCCGCTCGGCCTCGCTTTTAAGATAGGCGCCAATCGTAACGTCCGCTTCGACATTCATCATCACGAGGTGTTTGCCATGCTCCATGGCCGCCAGGCCGATTTCGGCGCCAACTGCCGGGACGCCGGTGGCATCGATAACGACATCGATCAGTCCGCTGTTCAGGATATTGGCGGAATCGGCCGTGATGGCGATCTTCCCAGCTTCAATCACGGAATTGAGTTGGTCAGCGCTCGCGGCATCGCGATGATGGCCATCGGCCCGGTAAGCGATATCAACGGCTTCGCGAGCACGGGCAACGTTGAGATCGCAGATCGCTCCGATCTCGATCCCGGGCATGTGAGCGACGCGGGTCACGATGTCGGTGCCCATCTCCCCACTGCCGATTAGGCCGATACGAATAGGCCTTCCCTCGGTTTCCCGACGCACGAGATCGCGTGCGAGCCCGGTTGGCGCAACATTAATGGGCATTCCATTCCTCCCAAATTCATTCGGGATGATTGGTAATGTACATTTGTTATTTCGTCAACACGTCTGTTCTTGTTTGATATCGAGCGAGGCTGAAAACAGCCGATTTTCATGGATGCAAAGAACTTTTATCTCAAAAACGAACATAATTTTGTGCTGGAGTGGGCGCGCGGACACGAGCCGGCACCAACGAGCTTGGCGCAGCCCCACGCAATTTTGCGCAGCTCTATTTCGACCAGGACAGAGCTGCCGAGGAACCTTTAAGGAGACGAAAAAATGTGGGGTCTAGCTAAGCTTGGCGTGCCCGCGCTCGGCGCCTGGTGCCATCAGGCTCAGCAGCGCACCGGCAGTCTGTTCGTCGGTCACAAAAATAGTCGGCCTGATTGTAACAAGCGAGGCACGAAGGGCCTCCAGTTTTTCTGGGCCTCCGGAAATCAGGATACGCTCGGGTGTGCGCCGCAGACGATCGAGGTTCACCGATATAACCCGAGAGTTGACTTCATGGTCGATGACGTTCCCATCCTTATCGATGAAGTTATAAAGAACGTCTCCAACAGCGCCAGCATCTATCAAGGAGCGGCGGTCTGCCTCGCTGAGATACCCGGTTCGATAGCTCGTCGTCAGCGCGGAGATGCCCCCGACCGACAGAAGTGCGACGTCCAGCTTATCGGCCATCTCAAAGACAGCGGCAAGACCGCATCTTTCCAGCAAAGCATGCTTCGTCTCCGGACTGTCGACGACTGCCGGTGCAGTTACCAGGAACCCTTCACCCTTGAAAAGCTCTGCGAACTGCCAGGCAAACTCTGCGGGATTAAAACGGCGGGCAGCAGAAATACCGCCGAGCAACGAGACGACGCGGAAGTCGTCGAGAGCGGTCCCAGCAATGAATGGCAACGTGTTGTAAAGGGTGCGCCCCCAACCTACGCCGACGATCATGCCCGAACGCATTAATCCTGTTATCAGCGTTCCCGCTGCCGCCGCGATTACCTTTGTCGGGTCACCGTCAGGATCAGCGAAGGGCGCAACGATTACTTGCTTTACCCCAAACGTCGTCTCCAGCTCCCTTTCCAGGGCGATCATATCGGAAAGCGGCGAGGATATTGTAACACGCACTTCGTTGCGGCGACGGGCTTCCGCAAGAAGTCGAACGACCATTACGCGATTGATGCCTAATTGAGCCGCAATGTCGTTCTGAGTGTAATTTTCTATATGGTAGAGCCACGCCACTCGCGCCCGCAGCCTTTCAGACTCGGTCTGAATCATGACGACTGGAGGCGTGGTCTGCATCTTTGCTTCCCTTCTAGCTGGCGCCAATAACAAACCGGGTTCAATCCCCGCGCAGTTACACTGGCGCCGTGTTCGTAATTTCGTGTCGTGTACAAGATTTATTGCTCAGTGGATAGATCGCGGTTGGTTACGAAGTGCCGGGATTGCAAACCGTTACAGCGCTGATGCCGTGCACAAATATTTGTCGTCTATGCTCGATGTTCGATCATTCGCCCAGAAAGCAGCACAAAAATCAGTTGACAGCCAAAGGATATGAACACATTGTAGTTTGCAATAGCAATTGTTCATTCCAACTGAGCGCTTGCTAGGATCGGGGCGGAGTGGAGGCCGCACCAAAACAGTCTTGCCTCCATTGGCATTCAACTGATTTATTCGGATTGGGAGGACTAACAACATGACGATCTTAAGTTCGGGCGTATCCCGCCGCGGATTCCTGAGGCATACCGCAGCTTTCGGGCTGGCAGCAGGCGCAGCCTCGGCCCTGAAGCTGCCCGCGTTTGCGCAATCGGGTCTGCCAGATGTCCAATCCGTTTTGGACAAGATTTCCGTAAAGGACTACGTCCGCGAGGACTACCGAAAGCTCTACAAAATGTCGGATGATCCACTGTGGGATCCGGCAAAGGACTGGATCCGTACGGTAGATTGGGAAAAGGTTCGCTCGGAGCAGAGCGGAAAAACCGTCAGATTTGCCGTAGGCGCCGCTGACCAGGAGTCTGCAGCCGAGGGGCTCAAGCCCTTTGAACAGTTGTCAGGCATCAAGGTAGAACTTGTTCCGATCCCCGACGACAGCTTCTACGACAAGGCGATTTCAGAATTCATTTCCGGGAACGCGTCCTTCGATGCTTTGCAGTTCTTCTCGCCTTGGCTTGGAGACTTTGCAGGTCCAGGCTTCCTCGCCGATCTCAGTGAGTATGCAGACAAATGGAAGCTGCCGTTAGATGACTTCTATGACACCTATCGTCTGAACTACGGCTACGTCGGCGGCAAGCTCGTCGGTATCCCGTTCGACTGCGACGTCCAGATGGTGCACCTGCGCAAATCGATCATGGAGAAAATTCTCGGCGGACCCATCGATCGTGCTCAATCTGTGCCGACCTACGACGAACTCATTCGCATTACTGCTGAAGCAAACAAGCTCGGGGGTGGCGTAGCCGGCGTGGGCCTGATGGCGGCACGCGGTTTCTGGGCAACTTACACCTGGGAGCATATCGCGGCACAAGCAGGTCTTTCGCTGTTTGACAATCAGTGGAACCCGCAGCTCACCAGTGATGCCGGTATGAAGGCTATGGACATCATCATGGCTCTTCAGAAAAACGCCATCGAAGGTGTTTCCGGTGCCGGCTGGGGTGAAAACCGTGCAGCCTGGCTTGGTGGCCAGGTCGCGGCAAACATAAGCTGGCAGGATAGCGGCACACAGGCCATGCGGCCGGATCAGTCGAAGATTGTCGATGATTTCGTTACGATCTACGAGCCCCGGATTTCAGGAGGCGTTTTCGCTCCACCGAATATTGCTGGGTCGACCTCTTGCGTTGCAGCCACGTCAAAGAACCCCGAGGGCGCGTTCCTAATGCTCGCGTTTCTCACGACTTCGTCGATCATGGCGATGAACGAAGCGAACGCGAATGGCGTTGCTCCGGGGTACCGATCTGTTCTCGCAAACGAGCGTCTTCGGGCGGTTAGCCAGCCCATGAAGGTCTGGGCGGACAGTCTGGAGCATGCATGGTGCGCTCCTCGCATTCCTGGGATGTTCGAAATGGAGCAGGCGCTCGGGAATGAAATCAACCGAGCGGTTACCGGTCAGATTTCAGCCAAGGAAGCCCTCGAGAACGGGCAAAAAGCTTGGAAGAGTATCCTGGAGAAGAACGGCTTCTCAAGTGGAAGCGCTCCGATCGCTTACTCGGACGTGGAGCCAGGCCTCTACGTGGGCAAGGGCAAGGCACTGCCTTTCTAAGATCATGACACATTCGGCTCAAAGACTTGAAACGGGGGCGGCGTTTGCCGCCTCCACCGCAAAGGTACCTGCTAGACCTCGGCCCCGTTCGGCTACGGCAAGGAAGGTCTTCCCGTATCTATTGGTTGGACCTGCCGTGGCCTACTTACTCGCGATTACCCTATATCCGGGTCTATTTGCGATGTACCAAAGCCTGTTCCTCGTCAAGTTCGTCAACTGGTCCTGGATCGGGCTCGGCAACTACACGCGGATCATCCAGGATCGCGAATTCTGGGCCGCTCTGGGAAACACCGCTATTATTGGCGGCATCTCCCTGGCCCTCCAATCCGTGATCGCGATGGCTGTGGCCTTTTTCTGTTACCGTGACCCTTTTGTGCGCGGCTGGCGCATCATTTTCCTGATGCCGATGTTGTTCATGCCCTCAGCGGTGGCATTCATCTGGAAGCTCGCATTCAATGATGGCCGGGTAATCTCCGATATCCTCATGTCGATTGGAGTGGTCTCCAACAATGTCGACTGGCTTTCATCGGTTTGGCTGGCCAGACTTACACTGATCGTAGCGGACGTGTGGCAGTGGACGCCCTTTCTTTTCATCATCTTCGTTGGCGCACTTCAGGGTCAGGACGAGGAAATCGAGGAAGCGGCCCGATTGGACGGGGCAAGCTGGAGCAGCATTTTCTGGAACATTTCACTGCCGATGATGAGGCCTATCATCGTGGTGGCCGTAACGCTGCGCGGCATCGACATCACAACAATGTTCACAAACGTCTACATCATGACCCAAGGCACACCAGGCGGTGCGACGGAGACGATGAGCTACTTCATCTATCGCCAAGGCTTCAGGATGTTCAATTTCGGATACGCGTCCGCGGCATCTGTGCTGATGCTGATCTTCACGATCGTAATCGCTCAAACTGTCGTTAAGCGCGCATTCAAATCTGGGAAATCATGAGATGGCTAGCATTCGAAAAAGCGGCGGTGAAAGCCTCCTTCTTCGCTACATCATACTTGTCGCATGGGCGCTCTTTTGTCTTGTTCCGATCCTGTGGTTCCTGACAATCGGCTTCAGACCAAGAACGGAAATCATCGTCCCAAGGCCGATCTACTGGCCGACGTGGAGCTTGGACGCCTGGCGCCTGCTCGTCAGCGACTGGCCAATCGCTTCCTATCTGCGAAACTCGCTCGTTGCGGTCGCGGGCTCTGTCGTCATCGATCTGCTGTTGGCTATTCCCGCAGCCTTCGCGCTGGCTCGATATGAGTTCCGCGGCAGAGAGGACATCGGTTTTTATATCCTGTCGACGCGTATGATGGCGCCTGCCATTGTTGCAGTGCCGATCTTCTTCCTGTTCAAGAACATGGGTTTGTTGGATTCCGTCTGGGCACTGATGCTCATTTACGCGGCTATCAACCTCAGCCTCGTCACCTGGATCATCCGAAGCTACATGCTTGATATTCCAAAGGAACTGGAAGACGCTGCCCGTACTGACGGCGCGGGAGACTTGACCATTCTTTGGGAAATAATGATCCCAGCGTGTCTGCCCGGCATCATAACGGCTGCTGTAATCGCCGCCATCTTCGCAATCAACGAATTTCTCTTCACCCTCCTCATCGCATCAACCTCGAAGGCTTACACGATGTCTGTTGCGCTCGCCAACTTCACCGGCGGCTCCGACGGGGTGATCTACAACGCAATCGCACTCGTCTCGTTCCTCGCATTCGCTCCGATCCTGATCCTCGTTGTCCTGATCCAGAAGCATCTCTCGCGTGGCCTGACGATGGGCGCTGTGAAAGGATAATTCCATGGCATCTATTGAACTAAAGAGCATCGTGAAGAGCTTCGGCTCATTCTTTGGCGTTCAGGACGTAACTCTCGATATCGCTGACGAGGAATTTCTGGTCCTTTTAGGCCCCTCGGGGTGCGGCAAGACCACGACGATGCGCATGATTGCTGGTCTGGAGCATCCAACGGGGGGCGAGATCCGCATCGGCGGCAACCTCATGAACGAAGTCGATGCCCGCGATCGGGACGTTGCCATGGTCTTCCAGGGCTATGCCCTCTACCCGAACATGTCGATCTACGAGAACATTCGGTTTCCTCTTAGAATGAGGCGCGTTCCAAAGGACAAGCATGATAGCCTCGTTCGTCGAGCCGCGGATATGGTTGAGCTTGGGCCGTTCCTCGAACGCAAACCTGGCGCGCTTTCAGGAGGCCAGAGGCAGCGTGCTGCGCTCGCACGTGCCATTGTTCGCCAGCCGCAAGTCTTCCTCATGGACGAGCCGCTTTCAAACCTCGATGCAAAGCTGCGTGCGAGCATGCGGGTCCAGATCAAACACATGCAGCGCGACCTGAAGGTGACTACAGTTTACGTGACGCACGACCAGATCGAGGCAATGACGCTTGCCGACCGAATCGTTATCATGAATAAAGGCATAATCCAGCAGATCGGGACCCCCGATGAGATCTATTCGAATCCCGCGAATACCTTTGTGGCGGGGTTCATCGGATCGCCGCCGATGAATTTGGTGTCGGGCCATGCACAAGATGGAACTTTCTCGGCCCCTGGCGTTAAAGTCGCCTGCCCTGCCAAGCTCTCCGGTCAGGTTACCCTCGGCTTTCGGCCGGAGGATTGCCGGATTGGTGGCGAGAATCTCCAAGGCACTGTCTACGGCGTCGAGCCCACCGGCGACATCACCTATCTGTCTGTCCGCTCTCCAGAAAAGACCTTTGAAATCAAAGCTGGCCGGGACTTCCGTGCAAAAATTGATTCAGCTGTGACGATCGGGTTTGATCCCAACCGGCTCTACTACTTCGACAGTGACGGCAACAGGGTCGGAGTTCAGTGATGGCGGCGACCTTTGATTTCAGCTCCGTCGGCTTTTACACCTTCGATGCTCTTTGCCGACCGGTCACGGAGATCCCGCGAGGGGGGCAAACCCTTTTCGTGGAAGACTTCACGCTGGCCGTATCCGGCGCGGCAGGTTCGGCTGCCATCGTGGCAGCCAAGTACGGCCTCCGGGTTCAAGCCGTCGGCGGAGTGGGCTATGATGACATGGGCGACTGGGTCCGCATGAAGCTCCAGTCTTTCGATGTAGATACTACAATGATGCGCCGCTACGAGGGTTACACAACATCCTCCTCGATCGTGACGACGCGGCCGAACGGTCAGCGACCAGCACTCCATAAGCGCGGCGCGACCGATGCTTTCTTCGTATCAGACTCGGAAATGGATCGAGTTCTTGACACAAAAATCCTGCATGTCGGTGGGGTCGGTCTGATGAATCGGATGGACGACTGTGGTCGTACCGCGGAAATCATGGCAGAAGCGCGCCGCCGCGGTGTGGTAACGACGCTTGACGTCTTCGCGTCAACGTCCGACGATCTCCCGAAGGTCGAAGCTCTCTTGCCTTACACCGACTATTTTCTTCCCTCTGAAGAGGAAGCGCAGGCGCTATCTGGATTAACCCACAACAAGGATCTGGCGGATTTCCTTCTCAGCAGAGGGGCGAAGTGCGTCATTCTGACTTTGGGAGCAGAGGGTGCGTACTACCATGACCAATCCGGCTTGGAGTTCCACTCTCCGGCATTCAAGGTCGACGTGAAGTGCACTTGCGGGTGCGGCGATTGCTTCAATGGCGGTTTCGCCAGCGGTTTGGTAAAAGGACTGTCTGCTCGGGATGCGGTCGAGCTCGGCCAAGCGTCTTCCGCGTTAAACGCCACCGGCCTTGGAAGTCAGGCGGGAGTGGTCGATTATGATGCGACTCGCGCATTTATTGAGAGGACACCTAGGCGCGGATTGGGCTATGATATTGCTGCTCTGACAGGGGTGCAATGAGGCAAGAGGGTAGGTCGGGATGTCGCCAGAATTTGCTCCACAGACGACGCAGCTCAAAGACGCGTTGAGGGTGTTGCGCTATACCCTGCGAAAAGGTCGCGATACGGTAAAGGAGACTGCGCCGCGTCGACTCCCGGCGCCCGCATCGGGCATAGCCCTTTCCGCTCTTAACGAGATTGAGATCCTGGCTCGCAACGTTGATCATTTTGTCTGCAATGTTGCTCACTCCGTCCTCGGCGACTCGACCACGAATTTGGCAAGTCTACGCGAAATCAGTGTTTCTTCGCGGCCGGAACACGAGTTTTCGGTCGCTTATTACGAAACGATGAAACTCGTATTGAGCCATATTGGCGCAAGAAGAGCGCTCGTCAATCAAAGTGCCGGCCGACGAGCCTTCGCGCGCCTTGCGGGCTCTCAGGACGTTTTCGAGCTGGCGGCTCAGCTGACACTGGAGCTTGCCGATGACGGATCGATAGCAATAGATAAGTTGGACGAACGTTCGGCAGTCACGCGTACCGGAACGAACGTGGTTGCCGTTTTTGCAGGGCTGCTCTCAATGCTGGCGCAATCAGAGGATGTCAGCAGAGAGGCGATGATTTCTGCCGCAACCGAGCTTGCTATCGCTCTTCAAGAAAAGGTCTTGGATCTATATCATAAGAGAGATATTTCGGCTCTGGCCTCGCTTTTTGAACGGAGCGCGATCCATGTTTGATCTATCGCGATCAATCGATAATCTTCCTCGAACCAACAAGCCGCTCAGAGTTTCGGTCAGGCAGCTTCATTGGTTCAAGGCTGCGTTTCACTCACACGCCACGTTTTGTGGCGAGGCGATGGGTTGCGAATTTGTCGTTGACGACATCAAGCTCGCTGGAGCATTTGTTCGCTGGCTGGAAAGCATTGATCGTCAGAAACCAAAGGAGAAGGAACAGCGACGCGACTTTTTTCAGTTTGCTCCGTCTCTTGTATTGCGCGAACTCGTCGGAGACCTGCCGATCAAGGCCACATGTCCTCCCGCAAGCGTTGATCCCAAATCGGCAGCGGCGTTTTGGCCGGAAGGATATGTGGCTGCGACATTTTGCTTGACGGTTTATGCTGCGACGATGGATCAGGAATTTCATCTAGACGTCCATGTGAGCCAGATGGTTGATGATCTTCGAAGCTGGTGGTCCTTTCGGGAGAATGCCAACGAGGACTCGAACTATGCAGCAGGCTTTTTCCAGTTGTTGCTGGGCAACGAACCCAATTGGTGGATGCCAAGCAATTTCAGCGCTCGCACCCGCTCCGCTGGCGACGAAGATAGCGCTGCGGTTCTCTCGCCCGAGGTGTGATGACAGCTGGTGAGTTGTGCCATGGACCTTTTTTGTCAGCTGAATCTGTTGGCGATAATTGGTTCGAGCGTTCGCCTGACACGGTTCTGAACCCGCACCCCCGCCGCGTTGCAAACGCCATTTAAGTCCTTCGAGCTCTGCGAGTCTTCAACTTGAAGGCAAGACCAATCAGCTCGTCGGGTTTTGCGACGCGGCATGTTGCGCAGGACCAATCGAGGTCAGTCGCGCAATTGCTGGCTCAATCGGAAAACGTCGGCCACTTCCCCAATGCTCAACAAACTTGCCGTCACGAAACTTTATGAGTGCGTGGAATTAGAGGTGATGTGTTTCCCGGTGGGCGCAATTCCGAGATATTCTCCTCAATGGGTTCCGGTGTAGATGAGACACCAGCTTGGCGCGGTGTCCGTATGCGCCGCCTACATCCCATTGATTCCGTGTGTTTCTGAGCATTGAGGTTTCTGCCACAAGGTTTTCGGCAAGGCTGGAGATTTGGCATGGCGGATGGTGAAGGATTTGTCGGGCGATGCGAAGTTGTGGAGCCTCGTCGTGGAAACCGACGATGGCCCGATGCTGTGAAGGCGCGGATTGTTGCGGAGAGCCTTCAGCCTGGAGTTAGGGTCGCTGACGTTGCGCGTCGTCATGATCTCGTTGCGCATCAACTTTCTTGCTGGCGACGACAAGCACGTCAGGGTCTTCTGGCGCTGCCTGCCGAACTGATGCCAGCCATTGAGGACGGGCCTATCGAACCCGCCTTTGTGCCACTTGCGATTACGACGGAGCCGAAGACGGCTACCGATGCTTTGCCGATCCCGGATCCGGTCGCGGCCGCTTCGCAGATCGTGACAGTAGAAATAGGCGCAGACCTCGTGGTGAGGGTTCCCGGCGATGTGCCGGTTGATCGGGTTGCAGCCTTGGTGCGTGCGATGCGAGGGACGGCGTGATCGTCGCGGGCCAACGATTACCGATCCTGATCGCGACGCGGCCGGTGGACTTCCGCTGTGGCCATCAGGCGCTGGCATTGATGGTTGAGACCGAATTGAAGCTTGATCCGCATTCCGGGGTGACGGTGATCTTCCGGTCGAAGCGCGGGGATCGCCTAAAAATCCTGGTATGGGATGGCACCGGAATGGTGCTGATCTACAAGGTTTTGGAGCAAGGAAACTTTGCTTGGCCCAAGGTGCAGGATGGAACGATGCGTCTTTCTCGGGCTCAATACGAAGCCTTGTTCGAAGGGCTTGATTGGCGACGGGTTATGGCGCAACGGGTAACAGCGCCGACTGCGGCAGGATGACTCAGCCACCCTATTTTGGCATTGTTTTATTGGGTTTTTCTGCTTCGATTTGCTATGAAGACGCATGTCTTCGGCCATTGATCTCAGCCAGTTCCCGGACCTTCCTCCCGAGGTATTGAAAGCCTTTGCGGCGGTGCAGTTCGAGCTGTCGGTCGAGCGTGCGGCACGTCAGCATGAGCAGGCGGTGGTGGCCGAGAAGGACGCCTTCATCACCGAGCTGAAGCAGCTGATCGAGAAGCTTGAGGGCCAGGTTCAGGACTATCGGCGTACGAAGTTCGGACCGAAATCGGAAAAACTCGATCCGACGCAGATGGAACTGGCGCTGGAAGATCTTGAGACGGCAATTGCCGAAACACAGGCCCAGATCGCCTTCGTCGAGGAAAAGATCGCGGCCAGCGCAGTTGATCCCGCAAAGGCTGTTCCTCGCAAGGAGCGCAAAACACGCGCGCTGCCGCAGGGCCTGCCGCGGGTCGAGCGGGTGATCGAGCCCGACAGCATTGCTTGCCCCTGTGGTTGCGGCAACATGGTTCGGATCGGCGAAGATCGGACGGAACGGCTCGATCAAATTCCGGCGTGCTACCAGGTGATCGTCACGATCCGCCCGAAATACGCCTGCCCCAAGGGTCGCACGGGCGTGGTTCAGGCCAGGGCGCCGGCACATCTGCTGGAAGGCAGCTGGCCGACGGAAGCCCTGTTGGCGCAGATTGCCGTGTCGAAGCATTCCGAACACATGCCGCTGAACCGTCAGGCGGCAGTCATGGCCCGACACGGAGTGCCGATCGACCGCACGGTCCTGGCAGATTGGATGGGTCGGACGGGTGCTGCGGTCGCGCCGGTGGTAGACCACATGGCCAAACGGCTGATGTCGGAAAGCGCGCGGCTCTATGTCGACGAGACCACGGCCCCGGTGTTGGATCCGGGACGCGGCAAGACGAAAACCGGTTATCTCTGGGCTATTCTGCGCGACGACCGCGGTTGGAACGGATCTGCGCCGCCGGGCGTAGTGTTCCATTATCGGCCTGGGCGCAAAGGCGAATATGCCGCAGAAATCCTCGATGGCTTCAACGGCACGATCCAGGTCGATGCCTACGGTGGCTATTCGCACCTTGCTACGCCAGACCGCACGGGCGGCGATCCGTTGAAGCTGGCCTTCTGCTGGGCGCATGGCCGCAGAAAACTGATCAAGGCCAAGCCCAAGAAGGGGTCGCCCATCGTCGACGAGGCGCTGTTGCGCATCGCCGCCCTCTACAAGATCGAGGACAGCATCCGCGGTTGTGATCCCGATCATCGCCGGGCTGTCCGCCAGAACCTGTCCCGCCCACTGGTGGACGAGTTCTTCACCTGGTTGGCTCAGGCCGCGCGCGTCTCACGCAAGTCCGACGTCGGCGAAGCCATGGCTTACATGCTCAAACGTCAGGATGGCTTCCGGCTGTTCCTGGACGACGGCCGCGTCGACATTGACTCCAACCTGGTCGAAAACGCGATCAGAAGCCCGGCCATGAACCGCCGCAATGCGCTCTTTGCCGGTCATGATGAGGGCGGCCGCAATTGGGCCCGGTTTGCCAGTCTGATCGGCACATGCAAGATGAATGGCGTTGAACCATACGCCTACCTGCGCGATCTCTTCATCAGCCTCGCCAATGGCCACCTCGCCAAAGACATCGACGCCCTCATGCCATGGGCCTATGCGCAACCGACCAGCGCCTCATAGTGAGCTCGTCAGGGACTCTTCGATGAGCTCACGGGACATCCGCAAGCGATAGACCTGACCGTTGCAACCGCAAAATCAATGGGGTGGAGACGCCGCATACCGGTGTCCGGATGGTCGTCCGGCCCCATTGCTCTTTAAAGAGCAACTGCGAAGGTCACAGCATTTTTAAAGCTATTTTTACTAAATTTGCAGATGATCAAAACGTTCGGCAAACAATTTTGGAGGAAAAATGCGACACGCTATATTTTCCGCATTGCTTATGTTAACGTTTACATCAAGTGCATCCGCTGAGACACTTGGCGTTTCAGTAGCTGATCTCGACGAATTCAACACGACGCTTTTGAATGGGTTGCTGTCTCACGCGAAGGACAGTGCCGGACTGAAGGTCGTCACAAAGAACGCCAAAGGCGACAATGAGCTACAAAGGAAGCAGATTGAAGAACTCGCAGCCGACAAGGTCGATGCCCTTATCGTCCTCCTCTCCGATGGAGATCTAGGTGCACAACTAACTCCGGTGGCAGCAGCAGCCGGCATTCCGCTTGTCTACGTTAACAACGTGCCCGCAAATGTCGCGGATCTGCCGGACAATCAAACAGTCGTCGCCTCGGACGAAAAAGAATCAGGCTCGTTGCAAACGAAGGAAGTCTGCAAACTCCTCAACGGCAAGGGGCGGCTCGCCGTTCTGATGGGGGAGCCCTTTCATGCAGCTGCTCGTGCTCGCACGAAAGACATCGACGAGGTTATCGCTAGTCCGGAATGCGAAGGCCTGAAGGTGGTCGAACGTCAGGCGGCCTATTGGTCACCAGACTTCGCCGACGCCCAGGTGCAGGAGTGGATATCTGCAGGAGTCAAGTTCGATGCCGTCATCGCAAACAATGACGATATGGCGCTCGGAGCGATCCGTGCCCTGAAGCGTAACAACGTCGCGATGAAGGACGTGGTGGTGGCCGGTGTCGACGCGATCCAGCCCGCTCTGGCAGCAATGACTGAAGGCGACCTCGCAGTCACGGTTTTTCAAAATGCCGCCGGCCAGGGAGCCGGCGCTGTCGATGCTGCCGTCAAACTCATGAAGGGTGAAAAGATCCCGCGCGAAAACTACATTCCGTTCGAGCTCGTCACCCCACAAAATGTTGCCAACTACCTGCCAAGAAGCCAGTGATTTTGCGAGGATCTATGATGCATCTCTGGAACAAGCTCAGCATCCGTGCACAAATTACCGCCGGCTTCCTGCCCCTTATCCTTTTCATGAGTTTGCTATCCGCCAACGTAATGTCCGGCATGAGCGACCTCACTGCAATTTTCTCATCTTATCGGCAGACGGTCGGCGAAAGTCTGGGCATTTCCGATTACAGTGATCAGTTGCACGACATTCAAATGTCGGTCGAAGCCTTCCGCTCCAATCCCAATCAAGCCGCGATCGACCGTTTCAAGGCTGGCGTCCGCGCCTTTGAGGCAAACGATCCCCGTTTTGCCGACAATCAGGATCTGCAAGCCGCCCTGGTGCCAATTCGCCAGGAGATCGGAGCTTACAGCAATGCCTTCGACAAGATCGTCTCGCTTCAAGCTCGGCGTGATCTGTTGATATCAAAAGTGACGGAGTTCGGCCCCTGGACAAGCATTGCCCTGAACGACGTCATACGCAGCGCATGGCGTCAAAATGACCTGCAGCTGATGCATGCGACAGCCGCTACGCTCGAGGCGCTGAACCGCAGTCTCTATGCGTCGGAGCGGTTCGTACACGCCGATGACCTCGCTGCGTATGATATTGCTCAGGCCGCACTTAACGAGGCGGTGGCGCGAAACGACAGTGCCCTCAAGTTGGCAAAGAACGCCTTGCAGCAGAAAAGACTGCAAGGTGCAGGGCAGCTTATGCAGAACTACACCTCGCGTCTTGGTGAAATGCGGGATGTTTTGCAGGAAGCAAAGCGCGTGCGCGAGACAGAGCTCAATGAACTGGCACCTAAGATCTCGACGGGCTTCAAGTCCTTGCAGGCCTCCGTGGCCGCTACGCAGGCAAGCTTGGACGCGTCGGTTGGGAAAACGGTTTCAGCAGCATCAAGGGTAACACTCCTTGTCAGCGGCGCTCTGGTTGTCATCGGCCTGGTGCTTTCCTATTTCCTCGGCCGCTTGATTTCCATCGCCGTTCGAAAGATGGCAAAGTCGATGGAGCGTCTCGCGCACGGCGAGGAATTGACTGAATTCGAAGCAACCACGAACCAGCACGAACTTGGCGCGATGGCCCGGTCGTTGATGGTGTTTCAAGAAACGAAACGCGCAAAGACGGTCGCTGAACTCAACGCCGAGAATGCCCGTGCTGTGTCTGAAGAACAGCGTCTGCGTCAGGAAGCTGAACGTTCGGCCGATGCTGAAGCCATGGAGCAGGCCTTCAACGAAATCTCCAAGGGATTGGACGCACTTTCATCGGGTGATCTGACCGCGAGAGTTGGACAAGTCGACGCACGCTACCTTGCAATTCGCGATCGTTTCAACCACTCGATCGCAGCCCTCGAAAACGCTTTTGGTGCCGTTGTTCAATCCGTTGGCACGATACGGTCCGGCCTTGGCGAAATTTCCACGGCAACAAATGATCTCGCGCGGCGCACCGAACAGCAGGCAGCCTCTCTGGAGGAAACAGTCGCAGCGCTCGGCGAGGTCACTAGGGGCGTCAATGGCATGGCTGAAGGAGCGGGACGTGCGAACGATGCGGTTACCACCGCACGCACCAACGCCGAGACCGGCGGCGAGATCGTCAACCGGGCTATCGCTGCCATGACCGAAATCCAAAATTCGTCCTCGCGAATTGGCAATATTATCGGAGTTATTGACGAAATCGCATTCCAGACCAATCTCCTTGCCCTCAATGCCGGTGTCGAGGCGGCAAGGGCAGGAGAAGCCGGGAAGGGCTTTGCAGTCGTTGCCCAGGAAGTGCGAGAACTGGCACAGCGTTCCGCAAACGCCGCCAAGGAGATCAAGCAGTTGATCTCGACATCCACGGCGCAGGTCGACACGGGAGTAAAACTCGTCGGCGAATCTGGCGCATCCCTGGAGCAGATCGTCAAACAGGTGGGAGCGATGAGCGCGACGGTTACCGACATCGCCGTTTCCGCTCGCGAACAGGCGTTAAGCTTGCGGGAGGTGTCCGCCGCCGGCGATCAAATGGACAAGGTTACCCAACAGAACGCTGCCATGGTGGAGCAAACGACCGCGGCGGCAGAAAGCCTAACGCAGGAAACCGAGCGGCTCGCCACCCTGGTTCAGCAATTCAAGACGCGCAGTGTCGCCAAGACAACCACTCAAAGGTACGCACTGGCGTCATAGTCGCCAAGGACGGCTCGGCAGGCTATCGTCTGCCGAGCTGGCTCCCGCCCTTCCTGGAAAACCGCCCAAGCTGCCAACGCTTGCCGGCTTTCGTCCTCACAGTTGGAACGGATGCACCAACCTTCAGCACGACCGAGGGGTAGTTCCGGCACTCAGCCCGTGATCGCTGATGGAGATGATGGCCTTTTCGATGTCCTTGCCAACAGACCGCTTGTCGTTGAGGTGGCATAGGCGTGACAGCAGACAGCTAAGTGCTGGGTCAAATCGGACGACATTCACGCGGGTCAAGCGGTTCCACGCGAGGCCATGCCCGTGGCAACGATTTCGGGACAAGCAACTTTTCCCGAGAACGATCATGTCAGCAATGTTCTAAATTTCTGACGTTGCTCGTGCCCTCGACCTCCCTACCCGAGAACGATGTCACCTGAAGAGTTCTGAATAAGCTTAGACTCTCTCAGCGCTGTTCGCCCGAAATAGCGTCGAAACTCACGACTAAATTGCCAAGGACCGCTGTAGCCGACAACGGCGCTTATTTCTCCAATGCTTAGTTTCGCCGATCGTAACATGTCATGTGCGGCATGGAGGCGAGCAGCCTTAAGGTATTGGAGCGGGCTACACCCGAAAAGCGCATGGAAGTGACTGTGGTACGAAGAAAGGCTCAGCTGGGCCGACGCAGCAAGGGTAGAAACAGATATGCTTGCGCTGGCATTTTGCAAAATGGATTGTGCGGTCTTCAACACCTTGCCGCGTGTACCTTGGCAACGCAATCCGGCAACGATCGCGTCCCCGTCCTCTCGCTCTAGTATTCTCAGGTGAAGTTCCCGCATCAACAGGGGAATTAAAATCGCAGAATCGAGCGGGCTGTGAAGGGCCTGCAAAATCCGGTGAAGTAGCTCGCGGAGTGTTTCATCCACTTGTCCCATGGCATGGCAACTTGCCTGCCTTCGGGGAGCGCCTGGGCCGCGGAAATTGTCTATTTCTTCCGCGATCTCGATTGCCATCGGCTGCTCAAGTGTCACGTGCATTGCAAGGAGTGGCCTTGCCGCGCTCGCTTCGGCATCGATGCGAAATGCCATGGGTGCAGATGTCACCAAGTATCGGCTTCTATGGACGATGTAAACGTTAACATCCCATGTGAGGTGTTCCGCTCCCTGCAATAGAAAGAGGATGCCCGCGGGCTGAAGCCTTGGCAGATTCGAGATACTCGCATCGGCGCGAAATAATGAAATGCCAGGTGCTCGTGTCGAATTATATCCTCGCGCGGGCGCAAGCGCGGCGGCCAAGTCGGTTATGCGTTGAGGAACATCGATCATCGGACAACAGGTTAGCTTTTTCGCAGCGAGGTTCAACTCCCCAACCCCGCAAAATCGAGCGGTAGGTCTCAGCTATCCTCTTCCGTGCAGCCATGAAAATCCGGATGCCACGGATAGATTTCCGGTTGGCGGGGCGATTGTGACGGTTTGCTGGCAGGAATGCAAAAAGCGGCGGCTACCGCCTTGAGAGCAATCGGCCGATAGTGGTTCACCAAATCATGGCGATGCGTGTCCTTTGGCTCTTGCTTGGTACTCATTGAAGATCCGTCCAACTTGTTCCCCCTGTTTCTTCACAGACCGGCCGTGCTACCGGCGACAGAAAGCTTCCTCACCAGGAATGTTCATTCCGGCGACCGCTGCGATGTTCACCAGCCCCTGCCAGGTCACTGCTGGGCTGACGATATGAGCTCGATTGGCAGTTCCGAGAAGCAATGGGCCCAGCTCGGGTGCCGACAGGGCACAATGCAGGACGTCGCGGGCCGTCGTTGCTGCCTCTGCCGCGGAAAAAAGCAATATGTTTGGCGCACGGCCACCGCGTTTGCGTCCCAAAGCTTGCTCACCGAGCGCTGCCGTCAAAGCCTCCGCGACCGTGCTCGGACCGCGCACTTCCAATTGCGGCGCGTCGGAAAAGATCAAATGCCGTGCCGTCGCCATGATGGCCCTGTCCGGAGCCGCGTTCTCAAGGCTCTCGGGACCGTGGCACAGCGTGATCTTCGGCTCGAGCCCAAATGCGCAAACGTGACCTGCGGCAGCCACCGCGATCTCAGCAATCTGCTTGGACGAGGGTCGGCTATCGACAAAGAGATACGCGAGAAAGAGCGGTCGGTCGTCGACGACCAGAAGCGATAGAGCCGCAGCTGAGCGAACCCGCAATGTTGCGAGAATGGAGCTCAATTGGGCAAAGTGCCATTGAAATTGCCCGGATGTTCCGCAAACCATGCTGTCAGCCTTGCCGGATTCCACAAGACGGGCAGCAATTGCAGTATTGCGACAATCCCTGATGAAACCAGGGAGGTTCTTGATCTTCCAGCCAGATTCTATCGCTGCTTTGCGAGCGCACCATTGGTCCAGAAACTCGTGGTCGTTTTGCGCTTCGACCACCGCAAAATCGTCACCCACCCGAAGATCGATACCAGCGGCAACAAGCTTCCTTGCAATCTCGACCGTGGAACCAACTACCATCGGTACTGCGCACTTCGCCTCAAGCATAGCCTGAACGGCGCGCAAAACCCTCTCGTCGTGGCCCTCTGCAAAAATAACACGGCGCGTTGATCCGCGGGCCCTGTCGAACACCGCGGTCAAAAGCTTGCTTTGCGCAGGCAACGACATGCTATCCCCTTAGCCGGCGCGTCTGGATATATAGCGAGCCATATCCAGCATCCGCGCGGCAAATGCCCATTCGTTGTCATACCAGCCAAAGATCCTAAGAAGCCCGTTGGCCGACAGGGAGATTTCTGCCTCGCTGATGACCAGCGATTCAGGACGCCCGCGCATGTCGACGGAGACAAGTGGCTGATCGATCCAACCAAGAACAGGCGACGATGCCGCCGCGGCGCGTATGTCCTCAACCATGTCTTTCAGGCTTTTGCCATGACGCACGCCCACTGTCAGATCGATCGCCGACACGCTTGCTGTCGGAACCCGGATCGCTCGGGCTTCAATCAATCCGGCCAGATGCGGTAACACTTCGCTGAGCAGGCGATGGGCGCTCGTGGTAGTTGGCACCATGGAAAGGGCCGCCGCCCGGCTGCGGGCAAAATCGGCCCTTGGCTGATCGATCGTCGGCTGACTGCCGGTATAGCAATGGACCGTCGTCATCTGACCGCCCGTCACTCCGAAGAGCTCGTCCAATATCCGCAAGAGGGGGGCTAGCGCATTGGTCGTGCAGGATCCATTCGAGACGATCCGCTCGCCGTTGAAGCGCTCCTCGTTGGCGCCAAGAATCAGCGTGGCTTCTGCCTTGGACGCGGGTCCGGATATCAGGACTTGAGACGCTCCTGCTTCCAGGCAGCGGGCGGCGCGAAGGTCTGCGTCGACTGCTCCCGTGCAATCCAGGACAACATCGACACCATCGAGGTCGAATTCCTCGATATTTCGGCTATTCACATATCGGATCGAACGACCGCTAAGGCGAATCGCATCCTGGTCAACGATGACAGACCCGTTCCAGGGACCAAAGATACTGTCGTATTGAAACAGGTAGCCGCTGAGCTCAATTGCCGCTAGGTCGTTTATCAGGACGACCTCGATGCCCGATGCATCCAGAGCCTGGCGCAAAATCGTCCGGCCAATTCGACCAAAACCATTAATCGCAATGCGGGTTACGCGAGCCATCGCCCTGCCGTTCCTAGACGTCGACGTTAATTGCTACGCCTTTCGAAAGCGCCAGATCGACCGCGGCAGAGGCAACCGCCAGATCTTGAAGCCCAACGCCGGTGCCGTCGAAGAGCGTAATCTCGTCGGGCGACGAACGCCCAATTGCGGTGCCCGATATAACCGAGCCAATCTCGATAATATCGTCTTCGGCGATCAGCCCCTTCGCGATCGCGTGCTGGCACTCTCCGATTGAGACCGCTTGCGCGACCTCATCGGTGAAGAGCGTCGCTGCCGCCACCAGTTTTTCGTCAACCTCCTGCTTTCCTCTGGTATCGGTACCCATGCAGGCAAGATGAGTTCCTGGACGAATTTCGGATGCCTGGATGATCGGATTGAATGAAGAGGTAATGGTGATGATGACGTCGGCCTCGGAGGTCAGTCGATCGAGTTCCACTGCTTCAAACGGAATCCCGATTTCAGCGGCGACGGCTGCAAGCCGCGGCAGCATCTCAGGATGGAAGTTCCAGGCCACTATTCGCTCAAATTGCCGTTGACTGACGGCAGCCCGAAGCTGGAATGCAGCCTGATGACCAGCCCCGACCATCCCCAATACCTTGGCGTCGGCGCGGGCGAGGTG
This sequence comes from Rhizobium sp. YTU87027, assembly GCF_050644135.1. Lineage (NCBI taxonomy): Bacteria > Pseudomonadati > Pseudomonadota > Alphaproteobacteria > Hyphomicrobiales > Rhizobiaceae > Rhizobium > Rhizobium sp. YTU87027. The sequence continues at coordinate 478,951 of NZ_CP098443.1, forward strand.
TTTGATCGAAATCGCGGACGCTGCTGCCGTACGAAACGCAGTCAGCAGGTTCGCGCCGACCACTGCACGGCATTTGCCGGTATCGGCATCGAAAAGGAACACGATCGACTGATGGTTGGTCAGGCCCCGCTCAACATTGTGGGGCCAGAAACCGCCAGCTTTCAGACCGAGAGCAAGTGTCTCCCGGTCGAACCCCGATTTGAAGCCGTAGAGTGCATCCTGGTGACCGATCGCCTCACGGATGACTGGAAAGTTGTATGCCGATTTCTTCGCCATCGAAGCAAAGACCTTCTCGACGGCATCAAAGCAGTCTGAGAGCGAGACCAGCTCGGATATCGCGTTCTCTGGAACAATTATCATCGCATCAACTTTCCGATTGTCAGTCCGTCCGTCAGTAGGCCTTGCCTCTCGCCGACACCGGCCAGAGGGTTTCGACCTTGCCGTTGCGTACCCCCACATACCAGTCGTGGATATTGCAGGTCGGGTCGCAGTGACCGGGAACGAGGCGAAGTTTCTCGTTGATCTTCAAGACGCCGTTTAGGTCTTCGATGACGCCGTGCTCATCCGTCGCCTTGACGTATTTGACGTCATCTCGGCCATAGACGAAAGGAAGACCGGAATCGACGGATTGAACCTTCAGGCCCGCGTCGCAAATGGCTTTGTCGGCTTTTGCGTGGCTCATCACGCTTGTAAGGATAAAAAGGGAATTTTCCCACTCGCCCTTGTCGATGCGTTTGCCATCCTTGTCGAGAATGCGACCGTAGTCGGCGTCCATGAAGGCGTAGCTTCCGCATTGCAGCTCATTGTAGACCCCGGAATTGCTTTCGAAGTAATAGCTGCCGGTGCCACCGCCGCTAACCAGCTCCGGTTTCAGGCCTGCAACGACCAAAGCGTCGACCGCGTCCTTGACCTGGGCAATGGCAGCATCGAGCTTTGCCTTGCGATCCTCATATTTGTCGATGTGTTGCATCGCGCCTTGGTAGGCCTGAATTCCCGCAAACCGAAGGCCGTTTGCTGCATCGATCGATCTTGCGAGCTCGACCACGGCTGCACTTGTCGAAACACCGCACCGTCCTGCACCAACATCGATCTCGACGAAGCAGTCGATGACGGTCGCGTGCTTCTCGGCGGCCTTGGACAGTTCCGTCACGTTGCCCAGATCGTCAACACAGACGATAATTCTCGACCCGTACTTCGGCAGACGTGCAAGACGGTCGATCTTGCCGGGATCCCGGACCTGATTGGACACCAGCACGTCTTTGATGCCACCACGAACAAATACTTCAGCCTCGGACACCTTCTGGCAGCAGACGCCGATAGCGCCGCCCAATTCTTCCTGAAGTCGCATGACGTCGACCGACTTGTGCATCTTGCCATGGGCGCGATGACGCATGTTGTGCGCCTTGGCGTAATCGCCCATCTTTCGGATGTTGCGTTCGAGAGCGTCCAGATCCAGGATCAGGCAGGGCGTCTGGATCTCATCGACGGACATGCCGGGCAGCGCGGGCACGTCATATCCAACTTCCAATTCGCTGATTTTCGTTTCCATGTTCATGCCAGTCCCCTTATTGCCATGGCAGCTTGTCGAGATCGACGTTGCCGCCGGTGATGACGACGCCGATGCGTTGACCGGCGAACAAGTCCCTGTTTTTCAAGATCGTTGCCAAGGGAACCGCGCTGGACGGTTCCATGACGATTTTCATGCGTTTCCAGATCAACTTCATGGCATCGACGATCTCGACTTCCGAGGCCGTCAAGATGTCGGCGACGTTGCTTTTCACAAAGTGCCATGTGAGATCCTTGAGAGGCACCTTAAGCCCGTCTGCCACGGTGTCGGGCGCATCATCGGCAATGATATGACCAGCCTTCAGGCTTCGATATGCGTCATCGGCCTGCTCCGGCTCGGCGGCATAGACCTTGACCCGCGGCGCAAGATTGGACACCGTCAGACAGGTGCCCGATACCATCCCGCCTCCGCCGATGGGCGCAATGATCGCGTCGAGATCATCGACCTGCTCTAGGAGCTCACGCGAGCATGTCGCCTGACCGGCGATCACCCGGGCATCGTTGTAGGGGTGCACGAATTCGGCGCCTGATTGAGCTACAACCTCGGCAAAAACGGCCTCTCTCGAGGTCGTCGAAGGCTCGCATTCCACGACGGTCCCGCCGTAGCCGCGCACTGCATCCTTCTTTGCCTGTGGCGCTGTCCGCGGCATGACGACCGTGCATGGGATTCCTCGCCGTCCCGCCGCGTAGGACAGACACGTTCCATGATTGCCCGAAGAGTGGGTTGCCACGCCCTTTCTGGCCTGTTCGTCACTCAATCCGAAGACAGCGTTTGACGCTCCGCGGGCCTTGAAGGCGCCGGCCTTTTGGAAGTTCTCGCATTTGAAATACAGCTGCGCGCCCACCAAGGAGTTGATGTATGCAGAAGTCAGCACTGGTGTCCGATGAATATGCGGCTCGATGCGCTGATGAGCCTCGAACATGTCGGAGATGGTGGGAATAAACATGTCGGAGATGGTAGGAATGTTCATCGGTGATACTCTCAGGCTGCAGTTCGAGTGGACGAGACGTCGCCGAGACGGAATACCTCTTGAGCGGCAGCGACACCGCAGCCCAAGCGGATTTTCAATCCAAGATCGGCCATGACCATCTCTGCTGTCGCTATGCCGGCAAGTGCCATCACGTCGGTCATGCTACCGAGGTGGCCGATACGGAAAACACGTCCCGCCACGTCTCCCAACCCGGCGCCGAATGCCACCTGATATTTCTGTGCGGCGTGAGTAACGATCGAGGCGGCGTCAAATCCGTCCGGCGTTTGCACCGCCGTGACGGTGTCGGAGTAGAGTTCCTCATTTTGCGCGCAAAGCTTGAGCCCCCAGGCTGCCACGGCAGCGCGGACACCCGAGGCGATACGCCGGTGGCGCTCAAAGACGTTGTCCAGCCCTTCCCCGAGGAGCATCTCCGTCGAGAGCTTGAGGCCATTGAGGAGGCCAACCGGAGGCGTGTAGGGGTAGCCGCTGGTTGGATAGCTCTTTGCCATGTCGCGGATATCGAAGAAGGTTCTCGGCAGGGTGGCTGTTTCGGCCGCCTTCATTGCTTTTGGTGAAAAAGCCAGAATCGCCAGGCCCGGCGGCAGCATGAAGCCCTTCTGAGAGCCGGTAACCGCAACGTCGACTTTCCATTCGTCCATGCGGAAATCCATCGAGGCAATGGAACTCACTCCATCGACGAGGAGAAGAGCCGGATGTTTTGCGGCGTCAAGGATGCGACGAACCGCGCTTACGTCAGACCTAACGCCCGTCGCGGTTTCGTTATGGGTGACGAGAACCGCTTTGATATCATGAGCTGTGTCAGCTCTTAATTTCTCTTCGTACTCGCCAAGTGGCACGCCACCATGCCAGGACGAGCGGATCGCATCGACACTCAGTCCGTGCCGCTGACACATGTCGATCCAACGGTGGCTGAACATCCCATAGCGGCCGGCGAGCACCCTGTCGCCAGGGTTGAGCAGGTTCGCGATCGCGGTTTCCCATCCGCCGGTGCCAGTGGATGGAAAAATGAAGATTTCAGCGCTTTTGGACTTCAGCACCTTTTTCACACCGGCCAATGCCGGCTGAAGAATCTCGCCGAACAGCGCTGAGCGGTGATCGATTGTCGGGATGTCACAGGCCCGGCGCAGCACTTCCGGCATATTGGTCGGGCCGGGAATAAACACTGGATTTGGCGTGTACATTTGGACCTCCTCAATGTGATTTCGTCTTTACTACCATGATGCTTTCATCCCGTATATTTTTTTGAAACCGTTTTTCAAAATGAATATGAAATGAAAATAAGCCTTTATATTCATAATGATATATTTTTTCATTGTGCAGAATTATTTTTCATTGCACTTTCTCAGAAAGGGTTTTTTGATTTGGCGGAGGTCAAACATGAAGGTTGCTGTGCGTCGACGGGGCCGCCCGAAGGGATTTAACGAGCCGCAGTCGCAGACCGTCATTCAGTCTTTGGATCGAGCGTTCGACGTCTTGGAGGCGCTTGCTTCGCCCGAAGGGCTGACGCTGTCAGAATTGGCTACCCACTTAAGCCAGTCGACAGCCACGATGCATCGTGTCCTTACGACGCTGGAGCGCCGCGACTATGTCGAGATAAGCCCGGATGGCCAAATCTGGCATATCGGACCGCAGGCCTACCGCCTCGGTGCGGCCTTCCTTCGGCGTACCAATGTGGTCGAACGGAGCCGGCCAGTCATGCGTGAATTGATGCTGGAGACTGGCGAGACCTCAAACCTCGGGATCGAGAAGAATGGAAACGTCCTCTTTGTCAGCCAGGTCGAAACACACGAGTCCATTCGTGCCTTTTTCCCGCCCGGCACGCTTTCGCCCTTGCATGCCTCTGGCATTGGCAAGGCTTTGCTTTCCTCCTACGACGAAGATCGGCTCACCGCCACCTTGAAAGGCCCAAGCCTCGAGCGCTTCACGGCCAACACCATACGGACGATCGGGCAACTGAAGGAGGAGTTGATCCTGACGCGAGAACGTGGCTATGCGTTGGATGACGAGGAACGTACAACCGGCATGCGTTGCGTCGCCGCGCCGGTGCTCAACGTGCATGGCGAAGCAGTTGCCGGTATTTCAGTGTCCGGTCCGACCCATCGGATGCCGGACAGAAAAATCGATTGGATCGGTCGGAGAGTTGCTGAAGCGGCCGACACGGTGTCAAAAAGGTTGGGCGCTTCGTAAATCGCCTAATGGCGATGAAAGTGTCGTGCCCCTATCCCCGCGCCCTGTCAAGCGCCCGAGGCTTTGGCCCGCCGGTTGCCCAATCGAGTAACTCGGCGGTATGAACAACTGGCAGGTTCGTTCCGGACCCAATCTGCATCATGCAGCCGATATTGCCGGCGCTGATGACGTCAGGGCGCACGACCTCGATCGAGGTTACCTTTTTAGATTTCAGTTGCTTCGATATTTCCGGCTGCATCAAATTATAGGTGCCGGCCGAGCCGCAGCAGATGTGCGCGTCTTTAGGCTCAAGCACCTCAAAGCCCGCACTTTTGAGCAGTTCTTTCGGCTGCGAGCGTATCTGCTGACCATGCTGCAGCGAGCACGCGGCATGGTAGGCAACGCGCAAGGGCTCTGCAAAGACGGCCTCTTGCAACCCACCAATCTCTGTCATGACTTCGGTGATGTCCTTGGCAAGGGCGGCAACGCGCGCGGCATCATCCGCCATCGGCGTGTTCAAAAACATGTGACCGTAGTCTTTCACGGTGGTGCCGCATCCGGAGGTATTGATGACGACGGCATCAATTCCAGCACCTTCGATCTCTCGAGTCAAAGCGACGATATTGGCGGCCGCCATCGCGTGGCTGTCATCGGTTCTGCCCATATGGTGAGTAAGCGCCCCACAGCAGCCGACGCCCTTTGGGATGACCACGTCACAGCCGTGGCGTGACAAAAGCCTGATGGTTGCATCATTTATATCGGTGTTGAGCGCGCGTTGGGCGCACCCGGCAAGCAGCGCGACCCTTTTGCGGCGCGGGCCCATGGCTGGAATGGTCTGGGGCCTGTCATTGGGGCTTGGTCGCGGAATGAAATCCGGCGCCATCTCCAACATGGCGCCAAGGCGGATATCCGGAACCATGCGGCGGAATGGACGCAAGAGCTTGGCACCGCGCAAGGCCCAACGAAACCGTGACGGATATGGAAGGAGTTGGGCCAGCAGCCAGCGCAACACCCGTTCATCCCACGGCCGTCGGTAATTCTCTTCGACATAGGCACGGGCGTGATCAATCAGATGCATATAATGTACGCCAGATGGGCAGGTCGTCATGCAGCTCAGACAACTCAGGCAGCGATCGATATGCTTTACCGTCTTTTCATCGGGCGTCTTGTTGTTCTCCAGCATATCCTTGATGAGATAAATTCTCCCGCGAGGGCTGTCCAGTTCGTCGCCCAGGACCTTATAGGTCGGGCACGTTGCCGTGCAAAAGCCACAATGGACGCAGGAACGGAGAATGTCGTTAGACCGGCGCATCGAAGGGTCGGCGAGTTGCGTGTCTGAGAAGTTCGTCTGCATTGCTAACTATCCATCAGCCCGGGATTGAGGATACCTGCCGGATCAAAGGTCTTGCGCAACGCGCAAGAGAGGCGGGAAACCGATTCAGATTCTCTCGGGAAAACCTTGATGCCCGATGCAGCACCTTTTCGTACCAGCCAGGCTTGTCCAGGGTGGGACACTCGTCGGATATCCTCAGACGATGCCTCGCCAGCATACCAGATCAGCCCCCCTCCCCAATCGAGCGATGCCGAACCGCCAAGCGCCTCCAAAGCAGAGGCAACCGTCGGTGCGTCCGTCGGCTTTACCAGGATGCGCCACACAGGAAGATCAGAATGAGCAAAGTGGCGAAGATCGCGCAGGTCGCGCCACAGACGCCTGCTTGCGGTCACGTCTTCGACATCGATTTCACTCTGGCGAAAAACACTCAACAAACGCTCGCGTCTATAGGCAACCTGTCGCGAAAAACCTTCGATCCGCAACCAGGCGGTACCTGATACGAAGGCCGCGCCTGACACCTCGAAAGGCGTCGAAAGAGCCGTAGCGAAGATACGACTTGCTTCGTCCAAGGAGACGTTCTTGAAGGCCAGGGTTTCCTCAGTCTCGGCAACCGGCAGAGTTTTCAGAGCGACCTCGGTCAGAACGCCGAGCGTTCCGTATGATCCGCAAAGAAGCTTGCTGACGTCCAGACCGGTCACGTTCTTCATGACCCTTCCACCATTCTTAACGATGCGGCCGCGCCCGTCGACAAAACGGACGCCCAGGAGGTGGTCGCGGCAGGCGCCGACCAAGGTTCGCCGCGGCCCCGAGATATTGCAGGCAACGACACCGCCAATCGTCGGTGAGCCAGAGGTCCCCATAAGCGTCCGATGATCCATCGGCTCGAACGCCAGCGCCTGCCCCTCGGTAGCAAGCAGCTTTTCGATTTCTTCGATTGCGGTTCCGGTGCGAACGACTAAGGTCAATGCGCCAGGCTCGTATGTGACGACGCCATTCAGGCCCCGGGTCGAGAGCCTTTGGGCGCCGCTTCCAGAATACGACGTCATCAGACGGGTGCCGCCCCCTATCACTTGCAGTGGAGTCGATGCTTCGTGACGGTCGGCGATATATTCCGCCATTTCGGTCTCACTTGACGGTGAGGCAACATCTGGCGTGAGATCAGCGGCATTGCTCATCGCTTCTTTGCCTTTTCGCGGTGGGGCTGACTTGTCTCCAGTGGGAATACCTTTGCAGGATTGAGCAACCAGGCGGGATCAAAGACGTCTTTAATCTCCATCTGAATGGCCATATCGGTCGGCGAATACTGCTTCGTCATCAGGTCGCGCTTCTCGATGCCGACGCCGTGCTCGCCGCTCAGGCAACCGCCCACGTCGACACAAAGGCGAAGGATATCGGCGCCAAATTGCTCCGCTCGCTCCAGGTCGCCGGGGGCATTCGCATTAAACAAGATCAGCGGATGCATATTGCCATCCCCGGCGTGGAAGACATTGGCAACTTCCAGGCCATACTCTTTGGAAAGTTCACCGATACGCTTAAGAGTGTAGGGAAGCTGAGACACCGGAACGGTCCCGTCCAGGCAAAGGTAGTCGCCAAGTCGGCCCATTGCGCCAAATGCGGCCTTTCGACCCTTCCATATCGCCAATGCTTCATCGGCGTTTCGACTGCTACGAAACTCAACCGGATCCAGCTCGACAGCGATCGATCGGATCGCTTCAATCTGGCTCGAGATTTCGTCTTCCGAACCCTCCACCTCGACGATCAGAAGAGCTGCGCACTGGGGGTAACCGGCCTTGGCAAACGCCTCGACCGCTCGCAGGCACACATCATCCATATACTCGATCGCGACAGGTAGCAGGCCAGAGCGAATGATGCGTGCCACGCATTCACCGGCTACTTCCGCGCTGTCGAATCCGATCAACATCGGCCGTGCGCCTTCGGGCCTGGGAACGATCTTGAGCGTCGCCTCTGTGACGATGGCAAGCTGGCCTTCCGAGCCGCACAGGAGACCAAGGAGATCGAGGCCCGACGCACCAAGCAAAGGGCCGCCGACGTCCACGATCTCGCCGCTCGTCAGGACCATTCGCAAGCCCATGAGATTGTTGGTGGTGACGCCATACTTGAGGCAATGAGCGCCGCCCGAGTTCATCGCGATGTTGCCCGCAATGGTACAGGCGAGTTGAGACGACGGGTCGGGGGCGTAAAAGAATCCGTCAGCCTCCAGTTCAGCACTCACGGCTAGGTTGGTAACGCCGGTTTGGACCCGGATGAAGCGATTTGTCGTGTCCACTTCAAGCACCTCACGCAACCGGATCGTGCTGATCACGATACAGTCGGCGGTCGGTAGAGCTCCACCTGCGAGCGAGGTCCCTGCTCCACGAGGCACGACGGGAACACGCTCGTGATGACAGATGCGCATCGCCGTGGCGACCTCTTCGGTGGTTCTTGGCAGCACAACTGCAAGCGGAGGACAGCTATAGGCCGTCAGTGCGTCGCATTCGTATGCTCGGGTTTCTTCCGGATCCCAAATTACAGTGCCCTGCGGAAGAGCCGTCTCCAGACTGGCAATGATCTGAGACGAGCGGGCCAATATCCGAGCATCGGGAATGGGCATTGTAATCGTTGACATCTGGTTTGCTTCTCCGGTCCTTGCCGGACCTCGTTGCATGGCTCGATCGGTGGCTCGCGTGTCAGCGGTCTTTTGCAAGACCTTCGGATCGCTGAAGCAGGTTTCTTGAACGCGCCAGTTTCAGCTTGGCGAAGTCGTCGCCGGCATGGTGCGACGAACGGGTCAGCGGGCTCGAAGCCACCATCAGGAAGCCTTTGGTGTAGGCTACCGTTTCGTAGGACTTGAACTCGTCCGGGGTGACGAAGCTCATCACCGCGTGGTGCTTGCGGGTCGGCTGCAGGTACTGGCCGATCGTCAGGAAGTCGACGTCGGCGGTTCGCAGGTCGTCCATCAGCTGCAACACTTCGTTTCGTTCTTCGCCGAGGCCGACCATGATGCCCGATTTGGTGAACATGGTAGGGTCCATTTCCTTCACCCGCTGCAGCAGGCGGATGGAGTGGAAATAGCGAGCGCCGGGGCGAACCGTCAGGTAGTTGCCTGCGACTGTCTCCATATTGTGATTGAAGACGTCGGGCTTGGCGGCAACGACGCGCTCCAGGGCACCCGGCTTCTTTAGGAAGTCAGGCGTCAGGATCTCGATGGTGGTCGTCGGCGATGCTGCGCGGATCGCCCAGATCACCTTCTCGAAATGTTCGGCACCACCGTCTTCCAGATCGTCACGGTCGACTGATGTAATGACTACGTGGCTGAGGCCCATCTGCTTGACGGCCTTGGCGACGTTCTCGGGCTCCGCCATATCGAGCGCGTTCGGCTTGCCGGTCGCAACATTGCAGAAGGCGCAGGCGCGGGTACAGATCTCGCCCATGATCATGAAGGTCGCGTGCTTCTTGTCCCAGCACTCGCCGATGTTGGGGCAGCCCGCTTCCTCGCAGACGGTGACGAGCTTGTGCTCCTTCACGATCGAGCGCGTCTCCGCGTATCCCTTGGAGGTCGGCGCCTTGACGCGGATCCAATCCGGCTTGCGCATGACTTCCGTGTCCGGGCGATGCGCCTTTTCCGGATGCCGCACACGCTTGGCGTCAGAGCCGGCAATGTCGAAAACAGTAACCATTGAGACCCGCTTTCCCGGCAAGGCTAGTCGATTGAGGCAAGCTCGGCCCCGAGGCCAACAACTGTCCCCTTGGAAGCCTTGATGCTAATGCGGCCCGCCTTCGGGGCAGCAATGCGCGTTTCCATTTTCATTGCTTCGATGATTGCGACAGCATCACCCTCGCCCACTTGCGCGCCATCATCGACCAGCCACTTCTGAAGGGTTCCGGGCACCGGCGCGACGATTGCCCCCTCTCCTGCCGCCGACATCGGAGCCGTCGGCGTCTCGGGTGAGATCGCGAGGCCGGAAAACAGCGCAGCCGGTATTACCAGGGAGTGTCGCTTCCCGTCGATCTCGACGAAGCTGCGAATGACACCCGTTTCGACAAAGTCGACGCGCTGAGAAGGCTCAATCCCACGGAACTGTGTCTCGATCCAATTGGTGAAGACCTTGAATCCGTCCTCGGCGGTAAAGTCGCGTTCTTCCAGGACCGCGCGATGAAAGGGCAGAACTGAGGCGACGCCCTCGATGCGAAACTCCAAAAGCGCACGCCTGGCGCGCCTTAGCGCCTCTTCCCGGCTGTTGCCGGTGACGATTAGTTTTGCCATCATCGAGTCGTAGAGACCTGGGATTTCCGAGCCCGTTTCGACGCCAGTATCGAGGCGAATGCCAGGACCAGTAGGTGCCCTGAAACGTGTAATCAGCCCGGGTGTCGGCAGAAAGCCGCGGCCAGGATCCTCGGCATTGATGCGGAATTCGAATGCGTGGCCACGTGGCTCCGGCGTGTCCCTGATCGACAGTGGCAGGCCATCGGCGATGCGAAGTTGTTCAACAACAATGTCGACACCAGTCGTTTCTTCCGTGACTGGGTGCTCGACCTGCAGCCGGGTATTGACCTCAAGGAACGAGATGACACCGTCCTGGGACAACAGGAACTCGACGGTCCCCGCGCCAGTATAGCCGGCTTCAACGCATATTGCGCGGGCGGCGTCGTGTATTCGCCTTCGTTGGTCATCGGTGATGAACGGTGCCGGCGCCTCCTCGACAAGCTTTTGATTGCGTCGTTGCAAGGAGCAGTCACGTGTGCCCAGCACCACGGTGTTGCCATGGGCATCGGCGATGATCTGCGCCTCGATATGACGCGGCTTGTCCAGAAACTGTTCTGCATAGCACTCGCCTCGTCCGAATGCTTCCGTTGCCTCGCGAACAGCCGAATCGAAGAATTCGCCGACCTCTTCTAAGTGCCTCGCGACCTTCATGCCGCGCCCGCCCCCGCCAAATGCGGCCTTGATGGCGATTGGCATTCCGACCTGCTTTGCGAATGCTACAGCATCCGCGGCCGATGCCAGCGGGCCGTCTGACCCCCTGACAAGAGGCGCGCCAACTTTCGCTGCGATGCGGCGCGCCTCAACCTTGTCTCCAAGGGCCGTGATGACGTCGGGCTTCGGCCCAATCCAGATAAGACCGGCATCGATAACAGCTTGAGCGAACTCCGCGCGCTCGGACAAAAAGCCGTATCCGGGATGAATGGCATCTGCCTTGGCTCTCAAGGCGATGTCCAGGATCTTCTGGATATTGAGATAGGTTTCGCCTGGTCGACCCGCGCCGAGCCCGAAGGCTTCATCGGCGGCCTCGACATGAAGTGAATTGGCGTCGGCATCGGAATAGATTGCCACCGACTTGACGCCATAGTCGCGCGCTGCTCGAGCAACACGGATGGCAATCTCGCCGCGATTTGCGATAAGAATCTTTTTCATTGGTCGATGTTCCTGACAACCGGATCGAATAGCTTGAATCTGATGCGCGCGCCGATCGGAACTTGGCCAGCAAGATCGAGATGATGGCGAGCAACCACTGCGATAACCGGGTAGCCTCCAGTCAGCGGATGGTCGGCTAGGAAGAGGACGGGCTGGCCGCTATGCGGCACCTGGATTGCGCCGAGCGATGTACCCTCCGACTGTAGTTCGGCCCCGTCCCGCCTCTCGATCGCGTCCGGCCCGGAAAGACGAACGCCGACGCGGCTGGATTCTGGCGTTACCAGCCACTCTTGCGACAGCAGCGTGTCGAGACCTTGGCGCGTGAACCAATCGGTACGTGGGCCGAGCACCACATCGAGGGTCACGACATCCGCACCAGCCGGCAGACGCCCCGCTGCGGCCCCCGTGGCCGGGACAGCCGCTGCTTGCCGGTTGGCCGAAACGAGTATGTCCCCCTCAACGATTGGAGGAGGACCGACCTTGGCAAGCGTGTCGGTGGACACGGAGCCAAGCACCGGTTCGACCGCAAACCCGCCACGGATCGCCAAATAGCTGCGCGTTCCTTCTTTTGGAAAACCGAGTTCCAGTTCGTCGCCTTCATCGAGGGCGAAAGCCGTGCCGAATGGCGCCTGTATTTGCTTTCCGTTGGGCGACCGGATCGTAAGCGGGCAGGTTGCGCCGGTAACGGCGACGGTTACACGATGATCGGTCCTAAGAGTGAAACACCCGAATGCGACTTCTATCGCTCCTTCGTTCCAAGCATTTCCAACTGCAAGATTGGCATCCTGCAAGCTCCTGCGATCCATGGCTCCAGACGCTGAGACGCCCTGGTCCGCAGCGCCGCCTCTACCGAGGTCCTGAAAAAGGGCCGGACGATCGGTTCGCACGACTTGGAGACCGTGTGCTGCTGCCCGTTTCGAAGATTTCGCCGCTGGTGGCCTTCCGCTCGCGATCGCCACCGGCGACTTTGCCATGTCGACGAAGCGCACCCGGTCACCTGGCGCCAGCAGAGCCGCGCGGGGACGCGTCGTGTCCCAGACTGCCAAAGGCGTGCGACCCAATAGTTGCCACCCGCCTGGGCTATCTGAAGGGTAGATGCCGCCGAACTTGCCTGCGAGGGCAACGGAACCCGCTGGGATCCTCACTCTCGGTGTCGTGCGGCGAGGGACGTCAAAGCCGACATCGTCGCATGTCATATAGGCAAAGCCCGGCGCAAACCCGGTGAAGGCGACGGTGAAGGTTGCTTGCGAATGTCGCCTGATCACCTCGTCGATGGTCCATCCGAGTATTTCGGCGACATCTTTCAGATCCTCGCCGTCGTAGGTCATCGGGATATCGAAGGTTTGGCCCTTGCGCACCGTGTCGGTAGACAGATCAATACGCGCAATCGCCGCCGCCAAACGCTGAGGGTTCGTCGTCAGCGGATCGAACTGGACCATCAACGTGCGGGCAGCCGGTATGAGTTCTCGAACCCCGTCCGGCCGATCGGCCAAAAGCGCGTCAAGCAAGGTCAGCGTCTTTTCGAGGCTCTCCAGCTCAACGAGAAAGGCGTCGTCGCCCGACGGCAGAAAGCGCAAGGTCTCACTCATCTCGGCTTATCCCATGGGTGAAGGACCGCAGCTCAACGTGGCTTGCAGACAGTGCGGCCCGGACCGAGCGCGCCAGCGCGACGGCATCCGGGCTGTCTCCATGTATGCAGATCGACTGTGCCTCGATAGCGATGTCGGTTCCATCGACGGCGGTAATGCGTCCCTCGTGAACCAAACGCAGCATGCGCTCGCACACCGCATCGCTGTCGTGAATGACTGCACCGGGCAGCCTGCGGCTGACGAGACTTCCGTCTCGATTGTAGGCGCGATCGGCAAATGCCTCGCAAACCACAGTCAGTCCGGCCGCGCGGGCCTGCTCGACCAGCGGCGTGCCCGCAAGCGCCACCAGGATCAGTGAAGGATCGATCGCAAGTATCGCCGAAATGACATCGGATGCCTGGCGGCTGTCATGGGCGATCGTATTGTACAAGGCGCCATGCGGCTTGACATGGCGAACCGCAGTACCAGCGGCCTTCGCGAGACCCTGCAAGGCGCCAATCTGGTAGATCGTATCGCCAATGAGCTCGGCGCTTGAAGGGTCCATGTTGCGGCGGCCGAACCCGACGAGGTCTCTGTATCCGACGTGTGCCCCAACCGCGACGTTGCGCTCGGCTGCCTTGCGCAAGACACTGAGGATACCAGCCGGATCACCCGCATGAAAGCCGCAGGCGATATTGGCGCTGGTGACGATCTCTAAAATCGAGGCGTCGTCGCCCATGGCCCAAGGGCCAAAGCTTTCTCCGAGATCACTGTTGAGGTCGATGCTTGCCATTCTGTCGCCTGCCAGTTCACGTTCATGGGACGGACTGCTGAGTGTAATTCATCCCTCAGCATTCTTGCTTGGAAAATCTCAACCCCGCGCCTGTCTTGATCGTCTGTATTGATCGATGACGACGGCGAGGACGATGATGGCTCCCTTTATGATCTCCTGGTAATAGGAGCCGATCTTCAGGAAGGTGAATCCGGATGTGATGACGCCGAGGATGATGGTGCCGATCAGGGTGCCGGTTATGCGGCCGGAGCCGCCGGCCAGGGAGGTTCCACCGATGACCGCGGCGGCGATGGCGTCGAGCTCATAGGCGGTGCCCATGGTGGGCTGCGCGGAGGCGGCGCGTGCTGCGGTGACGACACCGGCGAGGCCGGAAAGGACACCTGCGACGACATAGACCTTGATGAGATGCGAGCCGATGTCGATGCCGGAGACGCGGGCGGCCTGGGGGTTTGATCCGATCGCATAGGTATACTTGCCATAACGGGTGTAGCCCAAGGCGATATGGGACAGGATCGCGACGGCAAGAAAGATCAGCACCGGCAAGGGCACCGGAAAGCCAAGGATGAGGTAGCTCTTGCCAAGCCAGGTGAATTGCGGCGTCAGCAGCCCGATCGGCTGGCCAAGCGTATACCACTTGGCAGCACCTCGGGCACAGACCATCATGCCGAGCGTTGCGATGAACGGCGGAATGCCGGTCTTGGCAATCAAGACACCGCTGATCCAGCCGGTGACCAGGCCGACGAGAAGCCCTGCCATGATCGGCCAGAGCGGGAAAAGGTCGGTCAGCGCCGGATAGAGCGCCCGCACATCCGTCGAACTTTGAGCCAGGGAGGCGGCGACCATCGCCGACAGGCCGACCACCGAGCCGGATGCCAGATCGATACCGCCGGTGATGATGACATGCGTCACACCGACGGCCAGGATGCCCGTCACCGACACCTGAAGGATGATGATCGACAGGCGCTGCTCGTTGCCGAGGAACGACGTGCCAACAAAAACCCATCCAAGGACTTCGAAGATCAGAGCGATGCCGACAAGCACAACGGCCATCGACATCTCGCTCTTGAACCTGCGCTTCAAAACTCGCTTTTCCGCCACAACCGCGGCTCCAGAGGACGACGTCATTGTGCCGCGAGCTCCATGATCTTGACCTGATCGGCCTCCGCCCGGTCGAGGATACCGGCCAGTCGCCCCTGGCGCACCGTTACGATCCGATCGCTCATTCCGAGGATCTCGGGAAGCTCGGAAGAGATCATGATGACGGCAACACCTTCGGCCGCAAGCGTGGAAATCATGCGATGGATTTCCGCCTTGGCGCCGACGTCAATTCCGCGCGTCGGCTCATCGAGAATGAGCACGCGCGGTTTCGTCAGCAGCCAACGCCCGATCAG
The DNA here is from genome assembly GCF_050644135.1 of Rhizobium sp. YTU87027. Lineage (NCBI taxonomy): Bacteria > Pseudomonadati > Pseudomonadota > Alphaproteobacteria > Hyphomicrobiales > Rhizobiaceae > Rhizobium > Rhizobium sp. YTU87027. The sequence continues at coordinate 494,173 of NZ_CP098443.1, forward strand.
CACCTTCTGCTGGTTGCCGCCAGAAAGATTGAGGATCTTTTCGTTCATACTGGGGGTCTTGACGCGCAAGGACTTTGTCATCTCCTCGCATTCTTCGGAAAGGCGCTTCTGCTGCACGAAGCCGTTCTTCACGTAACCGCCGTGAAGGGCTGCCAACTGCATGTTTTGCTGGATGTCGAGGAGCAGGAAACAGCCTGACTCCTTACGGTCCTCCGTCAGGAACGCCATTCCGTTTTCCATGGCGATACTTGGCGAACTGACCTTGATCTCCTTTCCGTCGATCGCAATCGTTCCCGAGGTGGCCGGGGTGACGCCGAAGATCGTCTCGGCAATGTTGGAACGACCCGCCCCTACGAGGCCCGCGATCCCCAATATTTCCCCGGAACGCAGATCAAACGAGACGTCTTCAAACACACCCTTCAAGCCGAGATTCCGGACGCTGAGCACGACGTCGCCAATCTTTGACTCGACCTTCGGAAACATCTGGGAGATTTCTCGCCCAACCATCATTCGGATAACCTCATCACGGGTCAGTTCCTTCGACGGTTTGGTAGCGATGTGCTTGCCATCGCGGAAAATGGACACTTCGTCCGCGATTTCAAAGAGCTCGTTCATTTTGTGCGTGATGTAGATGATCCCTTTCCCTTGCTCTCTCAGCGTCCTGATGATCCGGAAAAGGTGTTCGACCTCACGTTCGGTCAGAGCGGACGTCGGTTCGTCCATGATGAGCACGTCCGACTGGTATGAGACAGCCTTCGCAATCTCGACCATCTGGCGGCTGGCGACAGTAAGCTGCCCGACCATCTCGTCGGGATCGAGATCGATACCGAGTTCCTTGAAGAGCTTATAGGTCCGGGTGCGCAGTTCCTGGTGGTCGACCAGGCCGAGCCGGTTCTTCGGCTCGCGACGAATCCAGATATTTTCCGCGATCGTCATGTGATTCATCAAGTTGAGTTCCTGATGGATCATTGCAATGCCATTGTCGAGCGCATCCAGAGGGCTGCGAAGTTTGATCGGAAGCGTGTTTAGATAAAATTCGCCCCCGTCGGGTGTGTAGATCCCCGCGATGATTTTCATCAGTGTGGACTTGCCGGCGCCATTTTCGCCCATCAAGGCGTGTACGGTCCCGCGCCGCAATCGAAACGACACGTTGTCGAGCGCTACGTTCCCGGCGAACTCCTTACGGACATTTTCCACCTCCAGGAGGTATTCGACTTTCGGAATTGCCCCACTCTCTCGTACGGCCTTGATAGTTGAGGGAGAGATTGTTTCCATTTGGCAAGCCTTTCCATGACCGATCTTCTACGCCCGACAGGGGAGCACTTGCGGCGCCCCTGTCGGTTGGTCTGCGACTAGTTCTTCGCGAGGTACTTTTCGACGTTGGCCGGGTTGACCAGTTCGTAGGGGATCCACAGCGGCGACTCGACCTTCTCGCCCTTGGCAAGCTTCATGGCGACCGTGACGGAGCCGGCTCCCTGGCCGATGGCATCCTGGAAGACAGTGACCTGGAGGTCGCCATTTTGCATGTAGTGCATGGCTTCCTTGGTCGCATCGACGCCGGCGATGACGACATCCTTGGCATCAATGCCTGCTGCCTTCACGGAGTTGATCGCGCCAATCGCCATCTCGTCGTTGTTGGAGATGATCGCAGCGGGCTTGTAACCAGCTGTAATCCAGTTCGTTACCAGATCCTGAGCCTTGACCGGATCCCAGTTTGCGGATTGTTCGTCGATGATTTTCATGAAATTGCACTCGGACGTCGCGGCCACCTCGTGGACCGCCTGGCTGCGCAAGACCGCCGTTTCATTCGCCAGAACGCCCTGGATGATCAAGATCCCGGCATCATCGGTCTTTCCGCGTTCCTTGAGGACACGGCAGACCTCCTGCGCCTCCAGCGTGCCCGCCACCTTTTCGTCCGAACCGACAAATGCTGCCTTGGGACCGAGTTCGTGCACATCGCTCGGCGTGTTGTTGACGTATACCAGCGGAATGCCTGCGTCCGCGGCCATCTTCGTCATCGTCGGCGTCGCCGACGTTTCCACCGTGTTGACGATGATTGCGTCAACCTTTGCGGCGATGAAATTCTGGACCTGGGACAGTTGCTTGTTGACGTCGCCCTCAGCGAATTCGATCTGGAGTGGCTGTTTCACCTTGGCAGCTTCGTCCTTCATACCTTGAACAAGTACCGCGAGGTTGGAGTCGCTATGCGAGATGGATACACCGATGTCGCCGGCAAAGGCGGTGGAAGCCAGAAGTGTGATTGCCGCAGTCCAAACAGTCATTCGCTTCATTTTCATTCCCCTTGCTTTAGTCGGGTGTCCGGTAGCACCCACCAATGATCCGGAACGTCCTCGTCCGCTTGAGGACGCCTCTGGTTCAAGCCGATTGCCGAACCTTGAGCTCAAATGGCAAAATGATGCTGCGATCGTGCTGTTGGTCCGCCCTTGGGGTTTCGAGCAATTCGGCGATCGCGGGTCCAAAGTCGAGTGCTGGAACCTTCACCGTTGTCAGCCACGGCGCCAGCCATTCATTGAGGCGGTTGTCATCAAAACCGAAAATGACCAGATCATCGGGGACGCGAAGGTTACGCTCGATGGCTGCACGGTAAAAACCGTATGCGATCATGTCGTTGGCGCAGAACACGCTATACTTTTGTCGCGCACCGTCGAGTAAACGACAGGCGTGCTCGTATCCCGCCTGCATCGTGTAAGCGCTTTCGAATTGCATGACGGATGTCGTGTCGCCGATTCCGGAAAGAAATCCATCCAGTCTCGCGGTGCTCCCGGAGTAGTGGCGTGGTCCGTGGATGGCGACGCAATTCCTGTACCCGCGCTCGACGAAATAGCGCCCGACCGCCAGCCCTGCCTGAAAGTTGTCGATCCCGACATAGGGTGCATTCATCCCCTTGGCCGGACGTCGATTGACAAAGATCAAGTTGCCCTGCTGGGCGACCAATTCCCTCAGTTTCGGCGTGTCGATTGCACCTTGGAGGACAATCGCCCTTGCACGAAGGCCTTGCGCATCAGCCAGCAGTCGGTCTTGTTGGGCCGCGTTTTCACCTGTGTTGGCAAGCACCATGGAAAGGCCGACCCCTTTGAGGGCGCTCTCCACAGACACCGCAATGTCAGCCGTAAAATGGTTTGTCGCATCGGGTACCAGCATGACGACAACACGGCTTTGGGCCAGCCGAAGCGATCGGCCGATCTCGGATGGTGTGTAGCCGAGCACCTTGGCGGCATGACGCACGCTTTCCAGCGTACGAGGCGAAATGGCGTCGGCCTTCCCGGAAAAATAACGTGATACGGTCGCTGTCGAGACACCCGACAGTCTTGCCACGTCACGGATCGTAGGAGGTTTGGTCATTTCGCCTCATTCTTGAAAATGCGTGCGGTGTTAACGATTACATAGCGTTGTTTGTGTCGCTATAGTTTAGCGGCGTTGGCCTTTGCATTGGCTGCATCGACGAGCGGCTTGAGGTATTCCAGGGAGACGCGGGCGACCCAGTCGGGCTCGATGCCACGCTTGTGGAAGCCGCATTCCATCGACAGGTAGCCATCGAAGCCGGTCTGCGCCAGCGCCTCGATGAGCGCCGGGAAGTCACCCCTGCCCATGCCGGGTGGCAAGCGATCATTGTCGGAGGCATGGATATGGACGAGGTCCTTGCCCATGGCATAGACGTAGTCGCTCATCACCTCTTTTTCGGTGATGACGTGATGGCTGTCGAACATCAGCCGAACGTTGGGCTCGCCGACGTCCTTCATCATGTCGATGGTGTTGTCGCAGGTATTGACGATATTGCTGTCTTCCGGGGTCGGCTCGATCACGATCTCGACGCCGAAGTCCTGAGCAAAGCGCGCAATCTCGCCGATGGCCTGCTTGGCCCAATCCCATGCCTGGCGGTAGGTTGTGCCGAAGATATACCAGCCAGGCAGGCAGATCAGCCGCTTGCCGCCCCAGTCGGCGGTCAGCTTCACCATGTCCTTGTAGTGGTCGATCGCCCAGCGACGCTCTTCCGGGATCGGCGAGGCAACGTTGTTGCCAGGCCCGCCGCCGTGGGCTGGCAGCATTGCCGCCAGCTCCAGGCCATAATCCTTGAGCATCTTGCCGATGTCCTGGCGGCGCTGCGCACTCAGCGTCGGCGGGAAGACATGCGGACTGGCCGCACCGATCTCGATCGCGTCATAACCGATCTTCTTGACGCGCTTGATGGTTTCTTCGAGCGTGTAGGCCGGCAACCACGTCGGGTTGCTTGCATACGGCCAGGTGTGCATTGCAAGCTTGATTGTCATCGAACGTCTCCTCAGCCAGCCGTCTGCTTGATGGTTTCCCAGGCACCGGTCTCACCCGAGACGAGAATGGCTTCGGCAATGCGTTCGATCTGCACCCCGTCCTTGAAGTCCGGCGAAGCCGGCTTGTTTTCGGCAATGGCCTTGAGGAAGTTGTACCATTCGATCGACTTGATATCGATGTAGCCCTGCCCCATGCCGGCCACTGGCCACAGCTTGTCGCCAAAGGGCTGGTTCGGCCCGGAATAGATCGTACGGAAGCCGAACGCGTCGGCCGGATCGTTGGCAAACGCGACGCGCAGCTCGTTGAGACGCTGGTAGTCGAAAGCGATGGAGCCGCGGGTGCCGTGGATCTCAAAGCCCAGCTGATTGTGATGGCCCCAGGAGTTGCGGGTCACCTCGATGGTGCCGTGAGCGCCGTTCGAGAACTTGATCATCGTCAGCGCGGTATCGTCGACGTCGACCTTGCCCTTCTCCGTGGACGCAGCCCCGCTCGGACCAAAGAAGCGGCCCGCCGGCAGCGGCCGCTCCGGGATGAAGGTCTTGACGATTGCGTTGACCTGCTCGAACTCACCGACCAGAAGGCGCGCGGCATCGATCACGTGCGTTCCGATATCACCAAGCGTACCCGAACCCGCCAGAGCCTTGTTGAAGCGCCAGGAGAGCGGCTTTTCCGGGTCAGCGCCCCAATCCTGCAGATAGTAGCCACGGAACGTCAGGATGTCGCCAATGCGTCCCTCTTCGATCAGCTTCTTGGCCATCTGCAGGGCCGGCGTATGGCGGTAGTTGTACGATACCATCGTCACCACGCCGGTTTCGTTGGCCGCCGCCAGCATTTCTTCAGCCTCGGCAACCGTCATCGACATCGGCTTTTCACACATGATGTGCTTGCCGGCCTTGGCCGCCGCGATGGCGATCTGCGCATGCGTGCTGTTGGGCGTGCAGATGTCGACGATGTCGATGTCGGGACGCGAAACGACCTCGCGCCAGTCGGTTGCGTATTCCGTAAATCCATACTGTTTGGCAGCGTTCTGTGCCAACTCCTCGTCGATATCGACGACCACCTTGCGTTCAATCTCGACGGGCGAGCCGAACAGGATCGGCACAACCGCCGTCGCGATCGAATGGGCCTTGCCCATAAAGCCTGTTCCAATCAGCGCAACGTTCAACTTCTTCACCGCAAAAGCCTCCATTTGGCCGGAAATCCAATCCCGCACCTGCTACACCGGACCAAACCTGCGCATGGCCCGTCAAAAAACTGTAATGTTAACGTATACAACACGAGGATTTTCCCAATGTCAACGATTACATTGGAATTGTGCACCGGCTAGTGGCTGTGTCGCCGAAACGGTTTGCATCATAGCGAAAGTCGGCGCCAGCGCCGCCAGTCCCGGCACTCATGCCAAGGACAAAAACCCTGCTCTAAGGCCGCAGGTCCTAGGCAGACTGACGCAGCTTCAGCTGAAAGGGCAAGATGATGTCCGTGCGTTGATCCGGCGCCTTTGGCGGCTCGCAAATCAATTTCGCGATGGCGGGCCCAAAGTCGAATGCCGGCACCTTCACGGTCGACAGCCAGGGAGCAAGCCATTCATTCAGGCGGTTGTCATCGAAGCCGAAGAGTAGGACGTCGTCGGGTAGCCGCATCCCGGTCTCGACAGCGGCGCGATGAACGCCGTAGGCGATCATGTCGTTGCCGCAGAAAATCGCAAACCGGCGACTGCGGTCGACAAGTAGAGCCCGACCGACCTCGTAGCCTCCCTCCATTGTAAAGGGACTTTCGAAATGGAGCACCGGCGTCTCTCGACCCAGGCCGTCAAGAAAACCTTCGGTGCGCTCGCTGCTGCCAGAATATTGACGCGGACCGGAGATAACGACGCAATTGTCGTAACGTCGATCGGCGAAGTAGCGACCGACGGCCAAACCGGCCGCATAATTGTCAATTCCGACATAGGGTGCGTCAACCCCATCGGCCGGCCGGCGGTTTACGAAGATAAGATTATGTTGCCGTGCCACCATCTCGCGAATCTGAGGTGTGTCTATCGCACCTTGAACGACAATAGCTCTCGCCCGAAGACCTTGTGCATCGGTCAACAGGCGGTCCTGCTGTGCAGCGTCTTCCGAAGCGTTCGCCAGGACCATCGAAAGACCTTGATCCTTGAGGGCCATCTCAACGGATGCAGCGACATCGGCGGTAAAGTGGTTGGTCGCATCTGGTACCAGCATGACCACGACGCGGCTTCGAGCGAGACGAAGTGACCGGCCAATTTCGGAGGGCGTATAGCCCAGAGCCTCGGCGGCATTTCGCACGCTCTCCAGGGTGTCGGGCGCGATCGCGTCAGCCTTGCCGCCAAAATAACGCGAGACGGTCGCCGTGGATACGCCCGAAAGGCGAGCGACGTCGCGTACAGTGGGGGGCTTGGTCATGTCACAGTGCTCTTTAAAAATGTCAGACGCTGTTCAGTTCGTCCATTGCGTGTTGTCCAACATTTGATCAGGCGAAGGGCAGATCGTCAACGACCCCTCTTGAGACAGCCCATATAATCCACTTACGAGAGCAGAAGCCTCTTATTGGTGGTCGGGATCTTTCGTATCATCTCGCTCACCGGATGGCGCTTGCGCGGCGAGGAGCGAACTTTCTGCGGCCTTCCAGTTTGAAGCGAGCGTTCGATGGCCAGTAGCACGGTTAGGTCTGCCAAGCCTTCCTCGCCATCGGGTTCGGGACGCGTCCCGTTGATGATGCAGTCGGAAAAATAATGGATCTGCCCTGCGAACTGATCATACCTTTCAAACGAGACGTGCTCGACGTTGGATCTCGTATCAAGAACAACCCGTGTCCCGGATTCAAATCGGAAGCCATTTTCCACCCTCAGTTCACCGTGGGTCCCCACGATCCGGTAGGCATCGACGTCGTAGGCGCCAAAGCTGCAAAAGAACTCAGCCAGCCTTCCCTCCGGAAACCTCATGGTGACCGCTACGCTCGCATCGACCTCTTCAAACCGTGGATCGTCGGTCGGTCGGGCGGACATGGCGAAAACCTCGACTGGCTCCGCCTCAAAAACATGTCGCGCCGCGTTGATGCAGTAAATCCCGATGTCCTGCAACGGCCCTCCCCAATGCTCGCCCTTTAAACGGTGATTTCCGATCTGCGATTGAAACCCGAACAAGGCTGAGAAAAAGAGCGGCGTCCCGATTTTCCCAGACCGAAGACTTGTCAACGCATTCACGGTCGCAGCATCATTGTGAAGCCGGTAGCTCGTCATCAGCATTACGCCGTGACCGCGGGCCGCTTTTATCATCGTCCTTGCTTGCTCGATGGAGGTTGCAATCGGCTTTTCAACCATCACATGTTTTCCTGCCCGAGCGGCGCGAACCGCAAAGTCGGCATGCATCGGGTTTGGAACCGCTATATAGACGGCGTCGACACTATCGCTCCTCAACAGATCATCGAAGCCCCGGTAGTCGATCACCTGTTCGATCTGATGGAATTCCGCTAGCCGACGCGCGCCCTTTAAGTTACCGGAAACAATTGCGGTCACGCGTGAGTTCCCAGTCTGCGGCACTGCTGGCAAGAACGCTTCTTGAGTAATCCAGCCGGCACCAACGACAGCGTATCTGATCATGCAAGGGCCTCGATATTCCAGTTCGGATGATTGCCCGCCGACTACCGGTCATAAAAGGATGGACGCTTTTCGGAGGTGAAGCGGGCGTAACCGTCATCTTCCAGGGCAGCAACGATCTGTTCTGCAATCAAGGTCGTGACATACCCATCCCATGCGCTCGCTCCCTGGCATGGTGCCCCGTCGCGAACGGCTTTGACCCACTGGTTCAGTTGGATCGTGTAAGCGTTTCGAAAGCGCGGGATCCAGTTATTCGGGTAGCCCCTTCGATTGGATCCCGACAGGTTTTGGGCCGTTGTCTCAGGGGTGATCGTTTCTATCGTACCCTGGCGACCAACGAGCTGAGCGTGAACATGGTATCCGTACTGGCAGTTCATGAATACCTCGGTCGAAATAATCTCATTTCGATCTGTTTCCATCGTGATGAGGAGCGGGTCTCCTCCTGGCATCGAATGTACACGCGCAGATACAAGTTCCGAACCGAGGAGCCAGCGGCTGACATCAATTTCATGGACGAACGCGTTCGTCACTGACATCGGGCCGTTGAACCACTCCGGCACGACGGGGTTACGGTGAACGTTGTGCAGGATGGTGGTTGCTCCAATCGTGCCCGTTTCCTTCAGGCGCTTGAGCTCCATATAGGCCGGGTCGAAGCGGCGCATGTAGCCGACCTGTACAAGACGTTTGCCGTTGGCGATTTCAGCTTCGACGACCCCGCGTGCCTCTGCTGCGGTCATCGCGAGGGGCTTTTCGCAAAGCACATGTTTTCCCGCTTCGATGCAGGCAAGAACAAGGCCTGCATGGGTCGCGTCCGGCGACGCCACGAGTACGGCGTCGATGCGATCGGATCTGATCATTTCCAAAGGGTCGGTTGCGACCCAATTTCCGCGCGCGGCCGCAAGCGCCCTTGTTTGGTCTGCGTCACACACGGCTGCGAGATGAGCCCCGACCGTGTCCTCCGCCAGAATGCGGGCGTGTTCCGACCCCATTACTCCAGCGCCAATGACTCCGACTGCAAGGCTCATTTCGCATTCCTCTCGGTTGACGTTTCTGCGTCCGGCGCTGTCTGCGGCCCTCTTCGGACACAATACCTTTGACGCCCAGGATGTTAACGTTTACATTACTGTATGCCCGACCACGAGGTGATCTTCCTTTAGCGATTAAGAAGCGTAATCCGGGCGAATGTCAACGATAACATCGTAGACAAGCACAATGGGAACGATCGATGTTTAGTCTGCGAAGCTTGGAAGTCTTTTACTGGGTGGGACACCTGCATAGCTTTTCTCGTGCCGCTGAAAAGCTGAATACGACGCAGCCCGGTATCTCGCAGCGCATTGGCGCGATGGAGGAGTTGATCGGCGAACCCCTCATCAACAGAACGACCAAGCCGATAACGTTGACGGCAGTTGGACGAGCTGTCTTTGGTCACGCGGAACTCATTTTGCGGCAAATTTCCGCCATGCAGGCCGATCTTCAACTCAATAGAAAAACGCAGCGAAGAGTGCGCCTTGGCGTGTCGGAGACCATCGTTCAAACCTGGCTTTCGCGCTTTCTAGAGCAATCCTCCCGCCAATTTCCGAGCATCGATTTCGATATCACCGTCGATGTTACGCCGTCGATGCTAAGGAGCTTGCAGGAAGGCGAAATCGACATGGCGCTAGCACTTGGACCATCCGTTGTAGAAGGTTTCACGTATCTGAAATTGAACGATTTTCCTCTCCACTTCCATGCAATGCCTGGCCTCGTCGCCGGACGGCATCTGACCTATAGCAATGCGGCCACCTTTCCTATCCTGACCTATCCCCGTAACACGTATCCCTACGAGCATTTGCGTGATTTGCTGTTGCGCAATACCGATCGTCCGCCGCGGATATTTACCAATTCATCGATTTCGACGATCGAGAAAATGGCGTTAGACGGGATCGGGATCGCCCTGGTCGCCGAGGGGTCGTTGCGATCAGCGGCACATGACGGCCAATTGCAGGTCCTGTCGACGGATATCGCTCTTCCGCCCTTGAGCTTCTACGCTTTCTATCCCCGCGGAGTGGGCGGCGAAATCCTCGGCGATCTCGCAAGGATCGCGCAGCGGACGTCGGCGACCCATGCCGGCGGCGCCACCCTCAAAAACGAAGTATTCGATTTCGTTATGCCAAATGATGCAATAATATAATTTCACATATCGCATCAGGCGAGCTTCAATCTTGCAAATGAAGCAGGAGCTTGATGTGACCATCCGCGCGGCCGTAACCCATTTCGAACCGACTGAAGCACAAATTGATGCGGCTCAAAGACGGATCGCACCATACGCGATCCGCACGCCAATTCTCACCAGCGAGACGCTGGATCGCATGGTCAAAGGGCGTGTTTTTCTCAAGCCCGAAAACTTGCAGCGGTCTGGTTCCTTCAAGCTTCGCGGCGCATTGAATCGAGCGCTTCAGCTTAATGAAGAGCAGCGCGAGGGCGGCATTGTTGCGTGGTCGTCGGGCAATCATGGTCTGGCAATATCCTACGTCGCGCGAAAGCTCGGTATCAAAGCAACAGTTCTGATGCCGCAGGAGGCGCCAAAAACGAAGATCGACGGCGTCAGAAAGAATGGCGCTGCGGTTCGTCTTTATGACAAGACGAAGGAAGTGAGAGAGGAGATCGGCGCACAGATTGCGGCCGCGACCGGCGCCACTATCGTTCCTCCCTACGATGATCCGTTTGTCATCACCGGGCAGGCAACGCTCGGTGCCGAAATGGCCGAGCAGGTCCGGGACATGGGCCAAGTTCTTGATGCGGCGTTGTTTCCCTGCTCGGGAGGCGGATTGGTGTCGGGCGCCGCATGCGGCTTGCATACCCTGATGCCTCAAGCGTCAGTTTATAGCGTCGAGCCGCTGAACTTCGACGGGATGGCGATTTCGCTTGCCGCCGGCCAAGCGATGAAGGCCTCCGCGCAAGGCACTTCGATCTGCGATGCCCTTCTCGTCCCCGCTCCCGGGCAACTGACGCTGCCAATCTGCCGCGCCCATCTGAAAGAGGGCCTGTCCGTGACCGACGAGGAAGTCAAAGAGGCTATTCGCTTCGCATTCCAGGAACTGAAGCTCGTGGTGGAGCCTGGCGGCGCCACGGCTCTCGCCGCCGTTCTCGCAGGTAAAGTTGACGCGGCAGGCAAGTGCCTGGGCGTCTTGATCAGCGGCGGCAATGTCGACCCCGACAAATTTGCCGCCTTCGTCAATGAACAAGGTTGAATAAGGATACAAAATGCTCGATTTGCAAAGCGCAAAGGGTAAGAATATCGCTCAAACGATCGAGCAATTCATGACACTCGATCTCACCGGCGTCGGTCTCATTGCAAGGATCTACCAGGCACTCCAAAGCCGTCAGCCTGGCCCTGCCTGCATGCGGGGAGCAGAAATCATTTGTGAGCGCGTACGCAGTCACCGTGGCCCGATCGTCATTGCGACTGGCTTCCCGGAGGGAGCTGGAGTGCCCGAAACGGACGGCCCGGTCGGGGCCGCTCTGCTCGCGCGCGCCTTCTTCCTGGGGCTTGGCGTCGAGACCATCATCCTGACCGACAACGATTGGCTGGAAATGACCGTCGGAACATGCCGGGGGGCGGGACTTGCGCCACTTGCTTTCCCGCATGATGGTATCATCAAGCCGATAGACTTCGTTCGACCCGTCTATATCCGCGGTGTTCCAAAGGACGAAACTGGCTGCCGAGCGATTACTGACGAATTGCTCGACATTACCAAACCGTCCTTGGTCATAGCCATTGAGCGCCCGGGAAGAAACGATCGTGGACTGTACCACGGTCTTGGTGGTCGGCCACTCGATGGCATGGTTGCGGATCTTGACCAGTTCTTCCTGCGCGCCAAGGCGCAAAACATTCCCTTCCTGGCCATAGGTGACGGAGGCAATGAACTCGGAATGGGCGTTATCGCCGAAGAGCTGAAGACCTTCTCGCCGAAAGCCAAGGATAGCGGCCATCCTGGGCGCGGAGGCGTTGCGGCATCCACGGCGGCCGACCATTTGATCGTCTCGAACGTGTCGAACTGGGGCGCGACGGGCTTGATTGCAGCACTTTCGGCGCTGCTCGAAAAGCCGTCGATCTTTCACGACGGCGAGCTGGAGCGCAGATGCATTGAACAATGCGTGGCGTTCGGCGGCGTGGATGGCATGTTCATGGGACCCGAGCCGGCGGTGGACGGTATTGCGGCTGCGGAATGGGCCGGCCTTGTCACCACCTTGCACAATACGCTTGATCGACTGGCCGGTCGTGTAACCGGTTGGAAAGGTGACAGCGGCGACTGGCGACAGCTGAAATAGGGGCGCATTAGATGAACTCTGTTGATCGCCGGCTCCTCGAACTCGGCCTGGAGCTTCCAATGGTCAATCCGGCTCAGGGAAATTATCTGCCCTACGTAAAGGCGGGCTCGCTGGTATTTGTTGCCGGCCAGGGCCCGCGATTGGCCGGACGGTTGACGTGCAGGGGCGTGGTTGGACGCGATGTCACCGTAAAACAGGCTGAAGACGCAGCTCGCCTCTGTGCACTCAACATTGTCGGCCATGTTCGAAACGCCTGTGACGGTGATTTCGACCTCGTCAAGCGTTTCGTCAGGATTGCCGGTCTTGTGCGGTGCACTGAGGATTTCGAGGATCAAGCCAAGGTTTTGAATGCCGCTTCTGATTTGCTTTGCGATGTCTTCGCTTCAAGAGGCAGCCATGCGCGCATGGCATCAGGCACACACGCACTTCCCTCCGGTATGGCCGTGGAAATCGAGGCGGTTGTAGAACTTTCAAATTGAGCGGTCGTGCGCAGCGCCTGCGCCCCATCATTATCTGTTGGTGGCGTTTCGCCTTGGCGAGGCGCCAGCGACGCTGTCCCCGACCGGCAGAGCCGACAGGATCGCGCGCGACAAACCGATAGCCTCGCTGCAGACGGCGTCCAGGCTCGCGGGATCGCCCGACCAATTGCTCCATGTTGTTGATGCATCGAGCATGGACATGACAGCGCGAATTTTTCGGCGGCTCACCTCAAATCCCAACGCCTCGGCACCCGCCTGAAAGAGATCGCAGCAAAGGTCGAGCCAGTGATCGATCTCGTGGCGAAATTCCGGTTCCAGGAACCCACCCGCTCGATCCATTCTGACGAGAAGATCCCACAAGTCGCTTGCAGGGATCGAAACCTGCTGCTTTGCTACTGATCCAACCAACGCGTCCCAGAATTCTTCGGCACTCGTGGATCGATCGATCGCTTCCAGTATCGCATAACCCCAACTGGTGTAATGCCACCGCAGCGATTGTGCGACGATCTCGCTTCGCCCACCCGGGAAATGGAAATAGATTGTCGCTGCCTTGACGTTTGCCTGCTTTGCAAGGGCTCTCATTGTGACGGCCGAGTACCCCTCGATGGTCGCCAATCTCAGAAAGACGTCAAGGATCCGGCTGCGCCCGGGGGTCAGTGCAGACCAATCACACAGATCGAGGTGTTGCTTGAACAAAGCACGGGCAGCAACCACTCGAGGCGAAAGCGTCATCGTCATTCCTTTGTTTTATGCGCTAATGGCTATCAAACAATCTTGTCAACGCGAAGTGGTGCGCCGCGCGACGGCCAATACAAACCAGAGGTCTACGGCCACCCGTCGCGCGCTTGGGCTCGATCTGACTCAGAAGGGATCTCTGGCAGCAGTCAGCCACCCACCATCCATCACGTAGGCGCTGCCATGCACATAGTCCGCGTCGTCGCTGCCGAGGAAGGAAGCGAGCTTGGCGATTTCTTCCGGTTGGCACCAGCGCCGCGCAGGGACCTTGCTGATGGCGAGATCCATATCCGGCGAAGCCGAATTATGTTCCGGCAACGCCAGCGGGGTCGCTGTCGCTCCCGGACAGATTGCGTTGACGCGTATACCCCGGGCCCCATATTCAAAGGTCAGCTGGCGCGTCAGGCCAATCACCCCGTGTTTTGACGCCGTATAGGCCGAGCCACCACCAGCGGCACTAAAGCCCGATGTCGACGAGGTGTTGATGATTGCGCCTTTTCCTTGGGAAAGCATCTGTGGGATGACGGCGCGCGCCATCAAGAACGGCCCTGTAAGGTTCACGGCCAGGACCTTGTTCCACTCTTCCAGGCTGACCTCATGTGCACAGGCGTGACCATCGAGTATGCCTGCATTGTTGCAAAGCAGATCGACGCGTCCCCATCGTTCGATGACCGCGTCGACGCCGGCCTTGACACTGTTTTGGTCGCTGACATCCACTTGAAGCGGGTGAGCCATGGAGGGCTCGGCTATATTCGCAACCGTCTGGACAGCGCGCTCCTTGTTGATATCCATGGCCGCGACAAATGCACCGCGGGAGACGAACTCTGCGACCATCGCCCTGCCCATTCCCGATCCAGCGCCGGTGACGATCACGACTTTTCCAGCATAATTCTTCATGACATTCCTCATCGACATTGCATTTTGACCTGCCGGCGAAACCTTCGACCGGCTCAGTGCCTTTGGTTGATATTGCTGTTGATTGCGTCATTGACGGCGGCTGCTGCCTCCATCTGCGGCATGTGGCCGACGCCCTGGATCTTGCGGATTTCGACGTTGGCGGGGATTTCATTGTCTTGCGGCACGGGGACGATCTGGTCCTGCTCGCCCCAGATGAGGGTGATCGGGCAGGAGAGTTCGGCCAGGGTTTTGCCGATCGACTGCAGTTGACCGTTTTCGTCGGCGATCGTCTCTGCGATGGCGCCAAGTGCTTCGGGGACGCCTTCGAGGCGTTTGAAGCGCAGTGTTCCTTCGACCATGTCGTTGGTGATCTTCGATGGATCGGCAAACAGCCGTTCCAGGACGCCAAGAAGCGGGCGTCGGCGCTCGGCGGCAACGAAGTCGACCAGGAAGTCGCGGTTCATCTGCTTGCTGAGGCCGATAGGGGCAATCAGCGTCAGCGATCCGACGCGCGATGGCTGACGGGCCGCCATGGCCGCGGCCACAGCTCCGCCGAAGGAATGTGCCACGAGATGGATCTTGCCGGGAGCAAGGGGGCCGATCGCCTCCTCGACGGACGAAACGATCTTCGCCAGGATGTCGCCGCCTGCAACGGGAGAGGACGCGCCGTGCCCCGGCAGGTCCACCGCGATGGTGCGCATCTTTTCTGCAAGCGCCGGCTGATTGAACAGCCAGGTCGTCAGATCGCCACCAAACCCGTGGAGGAACAGCACAACATCCTCGCCCGCCTCCCCGGCTTCGAGCAGATTGACCGAACCGCCTTCCACGGCAACGCTGCGCGCGGCGGGCGAGCCTGCCTCGCCGTCCTCACCTGAACCCAGACGATCGGCGTAACTCTGGATGAAGGCGTCGATTTCCTCCTGCGTGGCGCTCTCGTCGGCAATCACCCCGGCCAGGGCCCCGACCGGCGCGGTCGTCCCTTCATTCAGAACGATGCGGCGAAGGGTACCGCTGGAGGCTGCCTCCAGAACATTGGTAACCTTCGTCGTTTCGATCTCGAGGATTTCCTGGCCGCGAGCGACCGCACCTCCTTCGCCGATCATCCATTGGGTGATCTTGCCCTCGGTCATCGTCATTCCCCACTTGGGGATCGTGACTGCTTCGATAAGCGACATGGGTTTTACCTCTTTACGATTGATTTGACCGCCTTCATCACCGCCGCGGGGGTCGGAATGTAGGCATCTTCAAGATTGGGCGCGTAGGGAACCGGCGTATGCGGCGCCGTCACCAGCTTGATCGGCGCCTTCAGCGCGTCAAAGCATTGATCGGCAAGCAGCGCGGAGATATCGGTTGCGACACTGCAGCGCGGATTGGCCTCGTCGACGATGACGACACGCCCGATCTTTTCGGTCACTTCAAGCAGCGTGTCCTCGTCGAGCGGCGAGGTGGTGCGTGGGTCAACGACACAGGCGGAGATCCCCTCCGAGGCGAGGCTGCGGGCAGCCTCCTCGGCGACACCGACCATCCGGCCGATCGCGATGATGGCGACATCCTTGCCGTCGCGCACGACACGGGCTTCACCGAAGGGAATGGTATAGGAAGCGTCCGGTACCTCGCCTACGGTATCGTAGAGCATCTTGTGTTCAAGGAAGATCACCGGATCGTCGTCACGGATAGCCTGCAACAACAAGCCCTTGGCGTCGTAGGGATTGGACGGAATAACCACCTTCAGCCCCGGGATATGGGTGAAGATCGAGTGCAGCGCCTGGGTATGCTGTGATCCGGAACGGCTGCCTGCGCCATAGGTGGCGCGAATGACCAGCGGCGTCTTGGCACGTCCCCCGAACATATAGCGGAACTTGGCTGCCTGGTTCATGATCTGATCGAGGCAGACACCGGCGAAGTCGACGAACATGATCTCGGCGATCGGGCGCAGGCCGGTCAACGCCGCCCCGGCCGCCGCGCCGATGAAGGCCGCTTCGCTGATTGGCGTATCGCGCACCCGCTCGGGACCAAAAGCGCCAAGCAGGCCGCGGGTGACGCCAAACGGCCCGCCCCAGGCATCTTTCACGCCGTTCGCCCCAGCGCCACCCGTCAGATCCTCACCCATCATGATCACCCGCGGATCCCGGGCCATTTCGGCGTGAAGCGCGTCGTTGAGTGCTTGGCGGAAGGATTTTTTTGCCATGTCAGTCGTCCTTACAGATATTTGACGTAAACGTCGGTGGTCAGGGCCGACAACGGCGGGAATGGAGCGGCGCGCGCTGCGGCCACGGCACGATTGATCTCGGCCTCGACGGCCTCATCGACCGCATCGAGCTCGGCTGTGTCCAACAGCGAGACTTCCTTGACGTGCTTGCGGAAGATACTGAGGCAGTCACGATCCTGACGCATCGCCGCCTTCTCTTCCGGTGTGCGGTAATTATCAGGGTCGCCGCTGTAGTGTCCGTAGTAGCGTGGCACATGAACGTGCAGCATCGTCGGACCGCCGCCGTTTCTGGCGCGCTCGACAGCCTCGCCCGTGGCGGAATAGACCTGGAAGACATCCGTGCCGTCCACCTCGATGGACGGAATGTCATAGCTTTCAGCCCGGCGGGTGAAGCTGCCGGCCGACACATGTTCGTTTGCCGTGGCCTCGCCGAAGCCGTTGTCTTCGATCACGAAGACGATCGGCAGCATCCAGATCTTGCCAAGGTTGAAGCTCTCGGACATGACGCCCTCGTTCATCGCACCATCACCGGCAAACGCGATCGCAACCTGGCCGGTGCCGAGCAGCTTGGCGCTCAGCGCCGCCCCGCAGGTGATCGGAGCACCGGCCGCAACGATGCCGTTTGCCCCCAGCATGCCCTTGCGAAGATCCGCAATATGCATCGATCCGCCCTTGCCGCCGCAGGTACCCGTGGCCCGTCCGAAGAGCTCGGCCATCATGCTGTCGATATCGACACCCTTGGCGATCGAATGGCCATGGCCGCGATGCGTCGAGGAGATGTAATCGTCCGCCCTCAGATGCAGACAAACACCGACCGCGCTGGCCTCCTGGCCGGCATAGAGATGGGTGTTGCCGGGAATGTCTCCCGACGCCATCTCGTCCATCACCCGTTCTTCGAAACGGCGGATCATCCGCATGCTTCGATAGACCTCGATGAGCTTGTCATGTGACAGTTGTAAGCCCGACATCCTTCTGTCCTTCCCCTTCACCCTCGTTGAATTCTTTCAATTCGCTCCCTTGCGCCTGACTGCGGTTGACTGCTCCAAAACCAACCGCAGCCAGACGCTTATCCACCCGTCTTGGGAAGGTGGACGTGGCGCGCATTCAGACGCTAGCCAAAGAAGCGCATCAATTCGCTGGCAAGCGCTTGGGGTTGCTCCTCCGCCAGATAGTGACCACACTGTTCGATGGCTGTACCCTTTACATTGGTTGCGATCCGCTGAAGCTCTGCGACCAGGTCAGGCATAGAACCCTGATCAGCACGGACTGCCAACACAGGCATCTCCAGCTTTCCTCGGCTGCTAAGCTCTCTATTCTGGCTCGCCGACTGGGACACGGCACGATAATAGGCCAAACCGCCTTTAAGCCCGTTGCTTCGAAATGCGCGCAAGTACTCGGCGAAGTCCGCGTCGGAGAAGATCTGCGGGTTGGCGGCCTTTCGTTGAAGGAACCACCGAAGGTAGACGTCCTCGCGACCGTCGATAAGAGCTTCCGGTAAGTCAGGAACGTTATGGAAAGCAACGTGCCAGGTGCGCCACGCGACATTCGACGACCAGGGAAGTGAATCGGGCAAGCTAATGCCTGGGATCCCCGTATCAAGGATCGCAAGCCCCATGACGCTGTTCCCGTACGAGGCAGCGTAAGGATATGCGACCCAGGCGCCGACGTCGTGTGCGGCAAGGAAGTGCCGCTCAATGCCGATCCTGTCGAGGAGGCCGCGCACCAGCGTCGCAATCGTCAGAGTGTCACAACCCTGCAATGGCCGGTCAGAGTCTCCTTGCCCCGGGAGGTCGAGCGCAATCAGTCGATAACGTTCCCCAAGGCTCGGCAGGACCTTGCGCCATGCATACCAGCTCTGCGGAAAACCTGCGAACAGGACGAGGACGTCACCGTCTGGGCGCCCGCCGCTGACGTAGTGCATGCGCACGCCGTCGATTGTCGCATAGTTACGGCTGAACCCTTCGATGCCGCATGATGGCCAATCTTGCTGCTGTATCATATTTGTCTCCAGTTCGGTATCGTCTCAGGTGAGGGCCTTCGCCGGCTTGACGGCATTTCTCCAGGCGGCCAGACCCACGACAAGCAAGCACGTAAACAGAAGCAACGAGAAGATCGCGTTGACTGACGGTGTGAAGCCAAAGCGCATCTGGTTGAACACCCAGATCGGCAGCGTTGGTGCACCTCCCGAAAGAAACAGCGTCACCATCACGTCGTCTGCCGAAAGCGTAAGCCCCAAAAACGCGCCGGCAACGATCGTTCCCCTGATCATCGGGAAAAGGACGTGGACGAAACTTTGCCACCGGTTGGCACCGAGATCCAACGAGGCTTCCATAAGGCTTGGATCGAGGCGCCGAAGGCGAACGAGCAGCAAGAGCAACGTTACCGGCATGACGAAACTCATCTGACCGATGACGATGCGCATGACACCGGAGGGAATGCCGAAAATCTCCGTTCCAAGGACCATCTCGATGCCGAGGACAACGCCTGGCGTGGCGATTGGCAATGCAAACGCCATCTCATAGAAACGAGAACCCTTGAGTTTGGAATAATAGACGATCAGCGCAAAGACCGTGCCGAGCGTGACGGACAATGTCACCACGCACGCAGCGACCACAACCGACCGCTGAGCAGCTTCGAGAAGCGATTGATCCTTCAGCAGCTCCTGGTACCAGTGCAATGTCAGCCCCTGCAGCGGAAAGATCTGCAGGTTCGCGGAATTGAACGAGAAGAGGACGATGATCGCCAGCGGTGCATAGAGGTAGAGGATCGCTGCAAGGACACCCGCCGAACCGAACCGCTGTCCGACGTGCTGCTTATCGGCGGAGGGAGGTGGACTATCCTCGGCCTCCTCCCCAAGCATCACACCTTTGGCTGGCGTCAGCGCAATGATCGTGCCGAGAAGAATCCCGACGCTCAACATCAGGGCGACCGCAACCGCAGCACCATAGGGCCAGTTGTTGGCAAACCCGAACTGGGTCGAGACCACGACTCCGAGGGTGGTGCCGTCGATGCCGCCAATCATCGCCGGCGTCACGAAGTCACCCACTGTCACGAGAAAGGCAAGCGAGAAGCCGATGGCGAGATTCCGCCGCGTCAGCGGCCAGATAAGATGCATGAATGTCTGGCGCGCACTCGCACCGGAATCTTGTGAGGCTTCGACAAGATCGCGAGGAATCTTTTCGAAAGCTCCCATCGTCGAGATGAAAATGAAGGGCACTGAGATATAGGCAAACACGATCACGACCGCAGTCGGACTGTACAGGAAGGCTCCAGAGGGCGCATCCAGGATGCCGGTCGACACCAGTGCGGCGTTCAATACACCGGACTGCCCCAGAATGATGCGCCAAGCAAAAATGCGCATCAAGAGGCTGATCCACAGCGGCAATACGACAAGGACGGTGAGCAGCGTCTTGTGCCGTCGTGCGACCCTGCCGACATAGAACGCCAGCGGATAGGCAATGCAAGTCGCCAGCAGACAGCCAAGAAAGCTGAATGAAAGAGTGCGCCAAAGCAACACCCAAAAGCCCATCGACTTCCAGATGCGCGCATAGTTGGTAAGCGAAGGTTCCAGGAGGATTACGCCATTCGACGTCTTCAGAAAACTGGTGGCGACAAGCAGCAGGTTTGGCAAAAGCACGATAAGCAAAAGCCAGACGACGACTGGTACGCCCGCGAGATTGATCCTCGCCGAAAGATGTTGCAGCGAGATCGTTCGTGGCTGGATGACCCCAGAAGCAAGGTTGTCAGTCATAAAACACCTGTGTGTTTTGAACGTCGAAGCTGACCTGAACGGGTTGTCCGACGAGAAATGTGGATTCGCGCACGGCGGGTACCGTGCCAATCAGGTTCAAGGCGCCGCATCGAACGTTCACCTCGCAGTTGGTACCCATGAACAACACGTCTTCGACAACTCCTCGAAGCGTTCCTGGATGCTGTGACCCATCGAGCGTGCTGATCTGGACGGCTTCATACCTGATCGCCATGCGTGCTGGCCCGGCGCGCGGAGCCAAAAGACCGGGAACACCAGTTCCTTCAATTTTCCCGATGGCGCCGCCTTCAGCGGTTTCAAACTTGACCGGAACGAGATTGGATCGTCCCACAAAGCGGGAAACAAACTCGTTGCTGGGCGCAAAGTAGATCTCGCGTGGGGTCGACAGTTGGGCGATTTTCCCTTCATCGAGAACGACGACGCGGTCCGACATCGACAGTGCCTCGCCCTGGTCATGCGTCACATACATGAAAGCGATTCCGAGCTCCCTTTGCAGAGCAACGAGCGTGTGCTGCATCTGCTGGCGCAAACGAAGATCGAGGGCCGCCAGTGGCTCGTCGAGAAGAAGAAGTGTCGGCCTTGAGACGATCGAGCGCGCAAGCGCTGCGCGCTGGCGCTGTCCGCCGGAAAGCTGATGAGGCAGTCGCTCACAGAATGTCGACATTTCGACCAGCTCAAGTGCTTCCAATGCCTTGCCGCTGCGGATCGCTTTTGCTTCTCCGCGCATTCTCAGCGGATATTCGACATTTTCCCGCACCGTCAGGTGCGGGAAAAGCGCGTAGCTCTGGAAGACGGTGCGAACGTCCCTTTTGAAGGGGGGAACCCCGTTCACGGTCTTGCCGCCCATCACGATCTTGCCTTCGTCAGGGTGTTCAAAGCCCGCGACGGTTCGCAAAATGGTTGTCTTGCCGGAACCGCTCGGGCCAAGGATCGAAAAGAATTCACCTGCTCTGACGGCAAAGGAAACATTGTCGAGCGCGGGTTTTTGAGCGCCGTCATATGTCTTTGAGACGCCTTCGAGCGAGAGCACGTGACTGGTTTGAGGGGTTCCCATATCTCTTCTCCTAGCTGGCCTGCGGCCGTATCAAAGCGTGCCGGCCAAAAAGTCGTTCCAGATCTGGATGCGCCGCTCCACGTCTTCCGGCTCTCGGAAGAACACCAGGTTGCTCTTGAAGGCGGGATCTTCGGAATCGAGGATGTTGGTGGTTTTCAATTCCGCTTCCGTGAAACCAGCCTTGCGGGCAGCCTCCGGGGTGAGAACACCGTTGCTGCCCGAGAACTTCATGAAGCGCGTCTGCCAGTCGACTGACATCGTGTCGTTGAGGAACTTATAGACAATGTCGCGCTGTCCCTTGGGGGTGACATATGTGCCCTCAATCCAAGACGGAGTGCCTTCCTTGGGGAGCGTATATTTGAAATTCAGGCCCTTTTTCTTCAGTGTATTCACAACAGTGACGTTGTGGCAGTAACCGAGCAGCGCTTCGCCGGAAGCATAGACGTTTGCCGCATCGTCGAAACCGCGCGTGACGACCCGCACCTGACGGCGCAGTTCCCGCAGCGCGTTCGTGACCGAGGTAAATTCCTCTTCCGTCAGCTTGAACGGATCCTTTGCGCCGACATAAAGCGCGATCATCGGGATCGTCACGGTGGCGTCATCGAATATGGTGACCTTGCCTTCGTAAGTTTTGTCCCAAAGGGCCGCCCAGCTCATCGGCGGCTCCTTGATCACGTCGGCGTTATACTGAAGCGGCTGTGTGCCCCAGTGAAGCGGAATGCCCATCAGCTCACCGTCGACGGTCAGAGGATCCTTCCAGTTCAATCCGGGCAGAATGTTTGCGACGTTCGGAACCTTCGAAACATCGAATGGGGTAATCTGCCCCGCCTTCTTTAGTCGACCCGCGGTCGACGCCTCGGAATAGACGACGTCCGGCTTGACGGCGCCAGACTGGAGCTGCGCAAAAACCTCGTCGAGCGAGGAGATGATCACGGGCTTGATCTTTGCCCCGTTTGCCTTCTCCCATTCTGCGATCCAGTCCGGCTCATCATAGCTTTCCCACGTCAGGAGAGTAATCGGCTCTTCCTCGGCCCAGGCGCTGCGCAGAAGTGAAGGCGCAAAGAGCGCTGTTGCTGCGATGGCGCCTCCAGCTTTGAGTGCTTTGCGACGGCTGGGTGACTGCAATTGATCATGTCCGGTCATTTTACGAGTTCCCTTGTTCTGATTGGCAGGCTCTGGTTATCAG
This sequence comes from Rhizobium sp. YTU87027, assembly GCF_050644135.1. NCBI lineage: Bacteria > Pseudomonadati > Pseudomonadota > Alphaproteobacteria > Hyphomicrobiales > Rhizobiaceae > Rhizobium > Rhizobium sp. YTU87027. Next base: position 516,716 of record NZ_CP098443.1, read on the forward strand.
GGTGCGGCTGGAAGCCGCCGCGCCAATCTAACGAACGACAGTTCGGTTCGATTGGCGGCATGTATTGCTCGCCGTATTCGGCAAGCGACATTGTAAACGTGCAAGCGGATTGAAAATGCCTCGAGCCGATCGACTTGATGGAAGATCCATCTCAGCCAGACTTTTGGACGGCTAGGCTCGGGCTATAACACGGGACCTCCCACGCACCGTGCATGGCGATCATAGTCACGCCGCGCCCTATGAGGGTCAAATCGTCATTCTCGATGGTAGCTGATAGATGCGGATTATCAGGCGCTCCATCCTTCCGGAGATGAACGCACTGGTACAGCGTGATCTGGACGAGCAGGCCGTAAACAGTCCACTCGGCCGGTTAAGCCAGGTGATCAGCGCCATTTATCTCTACTTATACGATATCGCAATTTGACGACTGCGCCGGATGGCGCAACTGTCCGAAGCTACTCTGTAGAAAATTGAAAGGCATAGCGAATGGCAGACCATGCGACACAGGTCGCTGAACGCGGCCCCATGCATGTGCGGGCCGATGCAAGAGCGAAGATTATCACGGGCCAGACGTCTGGGATGGCAGGCGGCTTTGCTCAAGGGAACCTCGTCATCCTGCCGAGCGATTGGGCTTCGGATTTCTTGCGCTTTTGTCTTGCCAACCCGAAGCCATGCCCGTTGCTTGCCGTCGGCAATCCTGGTGATCCGTCCCTGGCGGGCGCAGGCACCGGTATCGACATTCGCAGTGATCTGCCCAGCTATCGTGTATTTGAGAATGGCGAGCTGGTTGACGAGATTGAGGACATTTCACACATCTGGCGCGATGATTTCGTCACCTTCCTGATTGGCTGCTCGTTTTCCTTCGAATGGGCTTTATTGAACGCTGGTCTCGGTGTGCGCCACATCGAGCTTGGCACGAATGTGCCAATGTTCAAGACGAACATCGAATGTGTGCCCGCCGGTCGGTTCTCAGGGCAATTCGTCGTCTCGATGCGACCGATGAAGCCACGTGACGCTATCCGAGCAATCGAGATTACCGGCCGGATGCCGCAGGTTCATGGCGCGCCGGTCCATTTTGGTGACCCGTCCGCCATTGGTATCTCCGACGTGATGCGCCCGGACTACGGCGATGCCGTGCCGATCAGGGAGGGAGAGGTCCCGGTCTTCTGGGCGTGCGGCGTGACACCTCAGGTCGCGCTGGCGAAGGCAAAGCCACCGATCGCGATTACGCATAGTCCCGGATGCATGCTGATCACCGACATTGCGGATGAAGATCTGCTGAACGGCAAATTCCACTTTCATCCACCGGAACTTTAAGGGCGAAAGCTTGATCACGCGCTGACAAATTGTTCAACTTGCGCGCCGATGCGCGCCGTCGATGCGCAAGACCATCTGGCGGCGTTGCGCGGTTTGTCGTCATGTCATCGCGCGCTGTGTCCGACCTCCTTGACGCAAAAGGATGATCAATCCTAACTGGGAGCGTGAGTTTGCTCGCCCGACCAGCGTAGAAAGGTGCGGAATGGTTGATCTGCGAACCTTGGAGACCTTTTATCTCGTCGCCCAAACTGGTGGCTTCCATCGAGCCGCCGAAAAGCTCCATACGACGCAGCCCGCGGTATCGGCACGTATTGCGCAGCTTGAACAGGAACTCAGAGTACGCCTGTTCGAGCGCGACAAGCGGGGAAGTCATCTGACAAGCAAAGGACGAGAGCTACTTCGCTATGTCGAACGAATGATTGCCCTAAGAACAGAGTTGGTGCTGGCCGTGGCCGGGCAACCCAGTCTCAGCGGTACGGTGCACCTCGGGGTGTCGGACACCATCGTGCATACTTGGCTGCCAGCCCTGCTTAAACGCATCAGTCAGGAATATCCGGCAATTACTCTGGAGATTGACGTCGACGCGTCCTCTCATCTTACCGTTGCCCTGCTTGACAACACCATAGATGTCGCCTTGCTGATGGGGCCGGTCAACGCCGGCAACGTCATCAATAGTCCTTTGTGCAGCTATCCGATCGACTGGATCGTGCCTTCGAATTTTCAGGCGGGACACGAGCCGATTGCTCTGGCAGATCTGGCAAGGTTCCCGATCATAACCTTCGCGCGGCAGACCCGTCCCTATTTTGAACTGAAGGAGCTTTTTCACGCCGGCGGCTTTGACGAAGTGCGGTTATTCGCCAATTCCTCCCTGTCATCGATTGTACGAATGACGCTCGATGGTCTGGGGGTCGCGGCAATTCCGAAGGAGGTTGTCGCCGAGCACCTGGCGAAGGGGGAATTACGGGTGCTGAGGAGCGAGGAACCGATGCCGGTCATGTCCTTCACCGCGAGCTACATTCAGCGCCCCGACATGCCGCTAAATGCGGTGGTGGCAGATCTGGCGCAGGAGGTGGCAGCTGACTACCAGAGGCAGGGGACCTAATCGTATCCGCCCACTCGCAGCCTCGCGTGCGGGGCGTCACAGCGGGCGAACGCGCCCGCTGTGACTGGGCGAGCCTCGGAGGAGATCAAGAGACTCGCCGATATTTTTCGAGCTTCACCGACTTGAAGAACTGGCCGTACTTCTCGCCAAACGCTTTCATGGATGGGGTGTTGTTATGCACGTCCAGGGATCTTTCATCATCCCAGATCTCGTAGAACAGGAACTCGCCCGGTCGTTCGTTTGACTGGTGCAAGTCATACTGCACGAAACCCGGTTCGCCTTGCGCGATTGGCACGAGCGTAAGCAGCGCGTCGCGAACCTGGTCTTCCTTCCCCTCATGCGCAACTATGGTTGCAACAACAACAAGCTTGTCCTTCATCTTTTCCTCCTTCGACTTCGTTTAATCTAACTCGATTGCGACGTGGCACTTGATGGAATTCGCAATAAAGCACCCCTTGTGAGCGCGATGGTGCAGGCGATTCAGTGCCTCCCGATCAGGCTGCTTCTCTCCGCTGAAGACTGCCTTTGGATGAAGGATGATATCGGAAACCCACATTGCACCCTCGGGGCTTTTGGATACTTTTCCGATGGCCTTGTCCTCATATGCGCTGACCGCGTAGCCACTGCCCTCGCAAATGGCGAGGAAATAAAGCATATGGCAACTGGCAAGTGCATTGACGAGCAACTGCTCGGGATCGGCAAAATTTGGATTGCCGAGGTATTCGGGTGCCGCCGAGACCGGTATCGTGACCTCGGAACTGATGATCCCTTTATGATCGCGACTATAGGTGCCGGGCTGCTTGGGATGGTCCTTGGCCTTCCATTCCAGGCGGACGATATGTTCTGACATGGCTGCGGTTCCTGAAGTTTGTTGTCTTTGGCGTGGCGGGCGCTGCAAGGCTCGGCGATGTCTCCGATCATGCAGCGGCGCCGAGGCCTCAAGACTATCGGTTGAGAACGTCTGCAATTGCATGCGCTATCGCCTCGTCGGCCTCGATTGGACCGCCCGACACGCCAACGCCGCCAATGACCACGTCGCCATCATATACCGGCAGCCCTCCGCCAAAGACGACAAGGGGGCGACTGGCGGCACGCTCCATGCCAAATAGCGAAGCGCCGGGTTGGACAGTTTCCATCCAGTGTCCTGACGGCGCGCGAAGTGCAGCGGCGGTGAAGGCCTTGTTGTGGGCGATTTCGATCGTTCCGAACGCGGCATCGTCGACGCGAACAAAAGCGACCAGGTGTCCGCCACCATCGACAATCGACAAAGACGAGCGTTGCTTGAGTTCTTTGGCCTTGGCAACACCGGCGTTGATTGCCTCAAGGGCTAGGTCATGAGGGATGTGCTTCGTCATTTTCGAAAATTCCTCCCTAGTTATAGATGCCGCCGTCGACGGTGATCGCCTGGGCAGTAACGTACGAAGATTCGTCTGATGCGAGGTAGACGAACAGCGGGGCCACCTCTTGCGGCGTGCCTTGACGACCAAGCGGAATAACCGTCGGTACCAAGGATTCCTGCTTCTCTTTGCCGCCGATGAAATCGATGACCGGCTGATTGAATGGGGTATCGATCCAGCCGGGGCAGACAGCGTTGACGCGCACGCCGTCGCGCGCCAGTTCCAGGGCGACCGATGTCGTAAAGCCGATGACTGCGGCCTTCGACGCCGAGTAGCACGTCAGTCCTGCTCCTCCTCGCTTGCCGGCGAGTGAAGACATCATGACGATCGATGCGTTGCCGGTCTCGCGAAGATACTTCAACGCTTCGCGCACGAAGATGAAGTTGCTCCTCACGTTGATCGAAAATACCTTGTCCCAATTGCTGGTGCTGAAGTCGTCGACCTTGCCGGACAATTGCACGCCTGCATTCAGGCAAAGCGTGCTGATGCCTTTCATCCAGGCCGCCGCCTCGCCAATCGCGGCCTTGATGTCTTCTTCCCGCGAAATATCGGCTTTGATGAACTTCACCCTTCCGCCGAAACGCTTCTCGACGTCGGCGCCCTTTGCAGCATCGATGTCGACGACGGATACGACCGCGCCTTCAGCTACAAACGCTTCCAATATTGCAAGGCCGATGTTGGCTACGCCACCTGTCAAAAGAACGCGTTTTCCTGACAAACGTCCAGACATGGTTTCAACTCCCAGAGTTAGGTTATGCCGGCATGCTCACGCAAACCGGCGCTGCGGCACATCAGTGCCTTTGGTTGATATTGCTGTTGATTGCGTCATTGACGGCGGCTGCTGCCTCCATCTGCGGCATGTGGCCGACGCCCTGGATCTTGCGGATTTCGACGTTGGCGGGGATTTCATTGTCTTGCGGCACGGGGACGATCTGGTCCTGCTCGCCCCAGATGAGGGTGATCGGGCAGGAGAGTTCGGCCAGGGTTTTGCCGATCGACTGCAGTTGACCGTTTTCGTCGGCGATCGTCTCTGCGATGGCGCCAAGTGCTTCGGGGACGCCTTCGAGGCGTTTGAAGCGCAGTGTTCCTTCGACCATGTCGTTGGTGATCTTCGATGGATCGGCAAACAGCCGTTCCAGGACGCCAAGAAGCGGGCGTCGGCGCTCGGCGGCAACGAAGTCGACCAGGAAGTCGCGGTTCATCTGCTTGCTGAGGCCGATAGGGGCAATCAGCGTCAGCGATCCGACGCGCGATGGCTGACGGGCCGCCATGGCCGCGGCCACAGCTCCGCCGAAGGAATGTGCCACGAGATGGATCTTGCCGGGAGCAAGGGGGCCGATCGCCTCCTCGACGGACGAAACGATCTTCGCCAGGATGTCGCCGCCTGCAACGGGAGAGGACGCGCCGTGCCCCGGCAGGTCCACCGCGATGGTGCGCATCTTTTCTGCAAGCGCCGGCTGATTGAACAGCCAGGTCGTCAGATCGCCACCAAACCCGTGGAGGAACAGCACAACATCCTCGCCCGCCTCCCCGGCTTCGAGCAGATTGACCGAACCGCCTTCCACGGCAACGCTGCGCGCGGCGGGCGAGCCTGCCTCGCCGTCCTCACCTGAACCCAGACGATCGGCGTAACTCTGGATGAAGGCGTCGATTTCCTCCTGCGTGGCGCTCTCGTCGGCAATCACCCCGGCCAGGGCCCCGACCGGCGCGGTCGTCCCTTCATTCAGAACGATGCGGCGAAGGGTACCGCTGGAGGCTGCCTCCAGAACATTGGTAACCTTCGTCGTTTCGATCTCGAGGATTTCCTGGCCGCGAGCGACCGCACCTCCTTCGCCGATCATCCATTGGGTGATCTTGCCCTCGGTCATCGTCATTCCCCACTTGGGGATCGTGACTGCTTCGATAAGCGACATGGGTTTTACCTCTTTACGATTGATTTGACCGCCTTCATCACCGCCGCGGGGGTCGGAATGTAGGCATCTTCAAGATTGGGCGCGTAGGGAACCGGCGTATGCGGCGCCGTCACCAGCTTGATCGGCGCCTTCAGCGCGTCAAAGCATTGATCGGCAAGCAGCGCGGAGATATCGGTTGCGACACTGCAGCGCGGATTGGCCTCGTCGACGATGACGACACGCCCGATCTTTTCGGTCACTTCAAGCAGCGTGTCCTCGTCGAGCGGCGAGGTGGTGCGTGGGTCAACGACACAGGCGGAGATCCCCTCCGAGGCGAGGCTGCGGGCAGCCTCCTCGGCGACACCGACCATCCGGCCGATCGCGATGATGGCGACATCCTTGCCGTCGCGCACGACACGGGCTTCACCGAAGGGAATGGTATAGGAAGCGTCCGGTACCTCGCCTACGGTATCGTAGAGCATCTTGTGTTCAAGGAAGATCACCGGATCGTCGTCACGGATAGCCTGCAACAACAAGCCCTTGGCGTCGTAGGGATTGGACGGAATAACCACCTTCAGCCCCGGGATATGGGTGAAGATCGAGTGCAGCGCCTGGGTATGCTGTGATCCGGAACGGCTGCCTGCGCCATAGGTGGCGCGAATGACCAGCGGCGTCTTGGCACGTCCCCCGAACATATAGCGGAACTTGGCTGCCTGGTTCATGATCTGATCGAGGCAGACACCGGCGAAGTCGACGAACATGATCTCGGCGATCGGGCGCAGGCCGGTCAACGCCGCCCCGGCCGCCGCGCCGATGAAGGCCGCTTCGCTGATTGGCGTATCGCGCACCCGCTCGGGACCAAAAGCGCCAAGCAGGCCGCGGGTGACGCCAAACGGCCCGCCCCAGGCATCTTTCACGCCGTTCGCCCCAGCGCCACCCGTCAGATCCTCACCCATCATGATCACCCGCGGATCCCGGGCCATTTCGGCGTGAAGCGCGTCGTTGAGTGCTTGGCGGAAGGATTTTTTTGCCATGTCAGTCGTCCTTACAGATATTTGACGTAAACGTCGGTGGTCAGGGCCGACAACGGCGGGAATGGAGCGGCGCGCGCTGCGGCCACGGCACGATTGATCTCGGCCTCGACGGCCTCATCGACCGCATCGAGCTCGGCTGTGTCCAACAGCGAGACTTCCTTGACGTGCTTGCGGAAGATACTGAGGCAGTCACGATCCTGACGCATCGCCGCCTTCTCTTCCGGTGTGCGGTAATTATCAGGGTCGCCGCTGTAGTGTCCGTAGTAGCGTGGCACATGAACGTGCAGCATCGTCGGACCGCCGCCGTTTCTGGCGCGCTCGACAGCCTCGCCCGTGGCGGAATAGACCTGGAAGACATCCGTGCCGTCCACCTCGATGGACGGAATGTCATAGCTTTCAGCCCGGCGGGTGAAGCTGCCGGCCGACACATGTTCGTTTGCCGTGGCCTCGCCGAAGCCGTTGTCTTCGATCACGAAGACGATCGGCAGCATCCAGATCTTGGCAAGGTTGAAGCTCTCGGACATGACGCCCTCGTTCATCGCACCATCACCGGCAAACGCGATCGCAACCTGGCCGGTGCCGAGCAGCTTGGCGCTCAGCGCCGCCCCGCAGGTGATCGGAGCACCGGCCGCAACGATGCCGTTTGCCCCCAGCATGCCCTTGCGAAGATCCGCAATATGCTGCGATCCACCCTTGCCGCCGCAGGTACCCGTGGCCCGTCCGAAGAGCTCGGCCATCATGCTGTCGATATCGACACCCTTGGCGATCGAATGGCCATGGCCGCGATGCGTTGAGGAGATGTAATCGTCCGCCCTCAGATGCAGACAAACACCGACCGCGCTGGCCTCCTGGCCGGCATAGAGATGGGTGTTGCCGGGAATGTCTCCCGTTGCCATCTCGTCCATCACCCGTTCTTCGAAACGGCGGATCATCCGCATGCTTCGATAGACCTCGATGAGCTTGTCATGTGACAGTTGTAAGCCCGACATTGCAGTCCTCTTGAAGTTTTCGCTGCAGACCCGCCAGGTCGCAGTCAATTGTTACGAACCCCGCGCCTGTCTTGATCGTCTGTATTGATCGATGACGACGGCGAGGACGATGATGGCTCCCTTTATGATCTCCTGGTAATAGGAGCCGATCTTCAGGAAGGTGAATCCGGATGTGATGACGCCGAGGATGATGGTGCCGATCAGGGTGCCGGTTATGCGGCCGGAGCCGCCGGCCAGGGAGGTTCCACCGATGACCGCGGCGGCGATGGCGTCGAGCTCATAGGCGGTGCCCATGGTGGGCTGCGCGGAGGCGGCGCGTGCTGCGGTGACGACACCGGCGAGGCCGGAAAGGACACCTGCGACGACATAGACCTTGATGAGATGCGAGCCGATGTCGATGCCGGAGACGCGGGCGGCCTGGGGGTTTGATCCGATCGCATAGGTATACTTGCCATAACGGGTGTAGCCCAAGGCGATATGGGACAGGATCGCGACGGCAAGAAAGATCAGCACCGGCAAGGGCACCGGAAAGCCAAGGATGAGGTAGCTCTTGCCAAGCCAGGTGAATTGCGGCGTCAGCAGCCCGATCGGCTGGCCAAGCGTATACCACTTGGCAGCACCTCGGGCACAGACCATCATGCCGAGCGTTGCGATGAACGGCGGAATGCCGGTCTTGGCAATCAAGACACCGCTGATCCAGCCGGTGACCAGGCCGACGAGAAGCCCTGCCATGATCGGCCAGAGCGGGAAAAGGTCGGTCAGCGCCGGATAGAGCGCCCGCACATCCGTCGAACTTTGAGCCAGGGAGGCGGCGACCATCGCCGACAGGCCGACCACCGAGCCGGATGCCAGATCGATACCGCCGGTGATGATGACATGCGTCACACCGACGGCCAGGATGCCCGTCACCGACACCTGAAGGATGATGATCGACAGGCGCTGCTCGTTGCCGAGGAACGACGTGCCAACAAAAACCCATCCAAGGACTTCGAAGATCAGAGCGATGCCGACAAGCACAACGGCCATCGACATCTCGCTCTTGAACCTGCGCTTCAAAACTCGCTTTTCCGCCACAACCGCGGCTCCAGAGGACGTCGTCATTGTGTCCTCCCAAACATCAGATCAGTCATTTTTCTTCCCCTTTTTTCGGGTATCGACGGCAGCCGCCGGGATGCCATCGAGATTGTCCATGTTAACGATTACATAGCGTTGTTTGTGTCGCTATAGTTTAGCGGCGTTGGCCTTTGCATTGGCTGCATCGACGAGCGGCTTGAGGTATTCCAGGGAGACGCGGGCGACCCAGTCGGGCTCGATGCCACGCTTGTGGAAGCCGCATTCCATCGACAGGTAGCCATCGAAGCCGGTCTGCGCCAGCGCCTCGATGAGCGCCGGGAAGTCACCCCTGCCCATGCCGGGTGGCAAGCGATCATTGTCGGAGGCATGGATATGGACGAGGTCCTTGCCCATGGCATAGACGTAGTCGCTCATCACCTCTTTTTCGGTGATGACGTGATGGCTGTCGAACATCAGCCGAACGTTGGGCTCGCCGACGTCCTTCATCATGTCGATGGTGTTGTCGCAGGTATTGACGATATTGCTGTCTTCCGGGGTCGGCTCGATCACGATCTCGACGCCGAAGTCCTGAGCAAAGCGCGCAATCTCGCCGATGGCCTGCTTGGCCCAATCCCATGCCTGGCGGTAGGTTGTGCCGAAGATATACCAGCCAGGCAGGCAGATCAGCCGCTTGCCGCCCCAGTCGGCGGTCAGCTTCACCATGTCCTTGTAGTGGTCGATCGCCCAGCGACGCTCTTCCGGGATCGGCGAGGCAACGTTGTTGCCAGGCCCGCCGCCGTGGGCTGGCAGCATTGCCGCCAGCTCCAGGCCATAATCCTTGAGCATCTTGCCGATGTCCTGGCGGCGCTGCGCACTCAGCGTCGGCGGGAAGACATGCGGACTGGCCGCACCGATCTCGATCGCGTCATAACCGATCTTCTTGACGCGCTTGATGGTTTCTTCGAGCGTGTAGGCCGGCAACCACGTCGGGTTGCTTGCATACGGCCAGGTGTGCATTGCAAGCTTGATTGTCATCGAACGTCTCCTCAGCCAGCCGTCTGCTTGATGGTTTCCCAGGCACCGGTCTCACCCGAGACGAGAATGGCTTCGGCAATGCGTTCGATCTGCACCCCGTCCTTGAAGTCCGGCGAAGCCGGCTTGTTTTCGGCAATGGCCTTGAGGAAGTTGTACCATTCGATCGACTTGATATCGATGTAGCCCTGCCCCATGCCGGCCACTGGCCACAGCTTGTCGCCAAAGGGCTGGTTCGGCCCGGAATAGATCGTACGGAAGCCGAACGCGTCGGCCGGATCGTTGGCAAACGCGACGCGCAGCTCGTTGAGACGCTGGTAGTCGAAAGCGATGGAGCCGCGGGTGCCGTGGATCTCAAAGCCCAGCTGATTGTGATGGCCCCAGGAGTTGCGGGTCACCTCGATGGTGCCGTGAGCGCCGTTCGAGAACTTGATCATCGTCAGCGCGGTATCGTCGACGTCGACCTTGCCCTTCTCCGTGGACGCAGCCCCGCTCGGACCAAAGAAGCGGCCCGCCGGCAGCGGCCGCTCCGGGATGAAGGTCTTGACGATTGCGTTGACCTGCTCGAACTCACCGACCAGAAGGCGCGCGGCATCGATCACGTGCGTTCCGATATCACCAAGCGTACCCGAACCCGCCAGAGCCTTGTTGAAGCGCCAGGAGAGCGGCTTTTCCGGGTCAGCGCCCCAATCCTGCAGATAGTAGCCACGGAACGTCAGGATGTCGCCAATGCGTCCCTCTTCGATCAGCTTCTTGGCCATCTGCAGGGCCGGCGTATGGCGGTAGTTGTACGATACCATCGTCACCACGCCGGTTTCGTTGGCCGCCGCCAGCATTTCTTCAGCCTCGGCAACCGTCATCGACATCGGCTTTTCACACATGATGTGCTTGCCGGCCTTGGCCGCCGCGATGGCGATCTGCGCATGCGTGCTGTTGGGCGTGCAGATGTCGACGATGTCGATGTCGGGACGCGAAACGACCTCGCGCCAGTCGGTTGCGTATTCCGTAAATCCATACTGTTTGGCAGCGTTCTGTGCCAACTCCTCGTCGATATCGACGACCACCTTGCGTTCAATCTCGACGGGCGAGCCGAACAGGATCGGCACAACCGCCGTCGCGATCGAATGGGCCTTGCCCATAAAGCCTGTTCCAATCAGCGCAACGTTCAACTTCTTCACCGCAAAAGCCTCCATTTGGCCGGAAATCCAATCCCGCACCTGCTACACCGGACCAAACCTGCGCATGGCCCGTCAAAAAACTGTAATGTTAACGTATACAACACGAGGATTTTCCCAATGTCAACGATTACATTGGAATTGTGCAGTCGTTTTGACTACCACAGTTGGGCTCCCCAGATTCCAGCTGAAACGAGTGAAAATGACCGTCCGAACCCCGCCACCAGAAAAACCCTGAAAGCAAGTTCGAACCCTATCCCCACCAGGAAATCCGCCTGCCCGTCCAGCTCCTGCCATAGCCGAGGCGTTTGCCTCGCTGCCAGGGACAGCGTTCAGGAGATCGCCATTCGGTTTTGCCGCAGCGTGAAGGTTGGCGTTATTGGAGAACATAGCGCGGCGATCGCCAAGATGACGTTGTGACGATCTCGTGTTCCGCCATCCAACGCGGAATGTTCGTCCAAGGCGCGATCTGCATCGCGCGGTGGATCCAAACCAGGAGCCAGGCGATATGTTTGGGTTGAAGGGAAAGATTGCGGCTGTCGTCGCTCGGGGAAGCCGACTTTCGTATGTCTTTCGGTCCAATTCGGTAAGGGATAACGCCGTCGGTACCTTACCGCAGGTGATTGCTACTTGCCATTGGCGAGGCCGCCACCGGGGGCAGGAGAAATCCGAGGAACCGGCTCCGCCCGCCCCCGTTACGATCAACCGAGCTGAGGCAAGAGCTGGTCGATACTCTTTTTCGCATCCCCATAGAACATTCTGGTATTTTCCTTATAGAAGAGCGGGTTCTCGATGCCCGAATAGCCGGTTCCCTGACCGCGTTTCGACACGAAGACCTGTTTGGCTTTCCAGACTTCCAGAACGGGCATGCCGGCGATCGGCGAGCTCGGGTCTTCCTGCGCTGCCGGATTGACGATGTCGTTCGAGCCAATGACAATGACGACATCGGTGCTGGCGAAATCCTCGTTGATCTCGTCCATTTCGAGAACGATGTCGTAGGGAACCTTTGCCTCGGCCAGGAGCACGTTCATATGCCCCGGCAGTCGCCCGGCAACAGGATGGATTGCGAAACGTACGCTCTTGCCGGCGGCCCGGAGTTTGCGGGTCAGCTCGGAGACCGTCTGTTGCGCCTGCGCCACCGCCATGCCGTAGCCCGGCACGATGATCACGCTTTCTGCGTCGTTGAGGGCGGCGGCAACACCTTCGGCATCGATGGCGATCTGCTCGCCGGAGATCTCGAGCGTCGGTCCAGTTGTCGTGCCGAACCCCCCGAGAATGACCGAAACGAAGGAGCGGTTCATCGCATTGCACATGATGTAGGACAGGATCGCCCCTGAGGAGCCGACGAGGGCGCCAGTGACAATCAGCAGGTCATTGCCGAGCGTGAAGCCGATAGCTGCCGCAGCCCAGCCGGAATAGGAATTCAGCATCGACACGACCACCGGCATGTCGGCTCCACCAATGCCCATGATCAGGTGATAGCCGATGAAGAAAGCGGCGAGCGTCATCAGAACGAGCGTCCAGGCGCCGGCACCGTTTACGTACATGAACAACAGGATCAGCGACAGGATGGCGGCACAAGCATTGAGATAGTGCCCGCCCGGCAGTTGCCTGGCCTTGCCGTCCACTTTCCCGGCCAGCTTGCCAAAAGCGACGACGGATCCCGTGAAAGTCACCGCACCGATGAATACGCCCAAGAAGACCTCCGCCTTCATGATCGTAAGCTCGACCGGGACCTTATGAGCGAGGATGCCTGCAAATCCGTCGAGAGTCGCGCGTGCCGCATCATCCATGCCGGCAACACGCGAAGCTTCGATGTGGGCGTTAAAACCGATGAAGACGGCAGCTAGGCCGACGAAGGAATGCAGCGCGGCGACAAGCTGCGGCATTTCCGTCATCTGCACGCGACTTGCCAGGGAGTGACCGAAGATTGTGCCGCCGAGGATCATCAATACGATGACCACCCAGTTGCCGACACCCGGTCCGACGATTGCCGCGATGACTGCAAGCGCCATGCCGACGATGCCGTACCAGACAGCGCGTTTGGCACTTTCCTGTCCGGAAAGCCCCCCGAGCGAAAGAATGAAGAGAACGGCAGCTGCGATGTAAGCGGCCGAAACGATACCGATCGTCATGATAAATCTACCCCGGTCACGACTTCTGGAACATGGCAAGCATGCGACGGGTAACGAGAAACCCGCCGACGATATTGATGGTGGCGATCAGAACCGAGAGGGCGGCGAGCGTTACCACCAGCCAGTCGCCCGAGCCAGTCTGCAAGAGGGCTCCGAGGATGACGATACCCGACACGGCGTTGGTGACGGCCATCAGTGGCGTGTGCAGCGAATGGGAGACATTCCAGATTACCTGAAAGCCGACGAAACAGGCCAGCATGAACACAATAAAGTGGCCCATGAAGGCGGCCGGCGCATATGCGCCAACCAATAAAAGCAGCGCGGTGCCCAACAGCAGGAGCACTCCTTGTGCCCTTGTCTGCGCCTTGAAAGAGGCGACTTCGCTTGCGCGCTTCTCCTCCGGCGTTGGCTCCTTGGGCCTTTCGCGCTGCTTCTGGGCGGCGATGGCCTGAACCTTTGGCGGCGGAGGCGGATAGGCGATTTCCCCTTGATAGACGACCGTTGCGCCGCGGATGACATCGTCGTCCATGTTATGGAGGATCCTGCCGTCCTTGGCCGGCGTGAGGTCCGCGAGCATATGGCGGATATTGGTCGCATAAAGCGTTGAGGCCTGCGTAGCCATTCGGCTTGGAAAATCCGTAAAGCCGACGACGATGACGCCGTTGCTGGAGACGACGCGCTGATCGGCAATCGTCAGCTCGCAGTTCCCGCCTCGCTCGGCCGCGAGATCGATGACGACAGAGCCGGGCTTCATCATCGCCACCATATCGGCGAGCCAGAGCTTGGGCGCATCGCGACCCGGGATCAGAGCGGTAGCAATGACAATATCGATCTTTGGTGCCAGTTCGCGAAACTTCGCGAGCTGCTTTTCGCGGAACTCCGGTGAGGAAGGCGCAGCATAGCCGCCGGTTGTCGCTCCATCCTGCTGGTCGCCGTCGAAATCGAGATAAACGAACTCTGCCCCCATGCTTTCGATCTGCTCGGCCACTTCCGGCCGCACGTCGAAAGCGTAAGTGATAGCGCCCAGCGACGTCGCCGCCCCGATTGCGGCAAGACCTGCGACACCTGCGCCAATGATCAGTACCGTGGCCGGTGGTACCTTTCCGGCTGCCGTTACCTGACCGGTGAAGAACCGCCCAAAGTTACTGGCCGCCTCGACCACCGCGCGATAGCCAGCCACATTCGCCATCGAAGACAGCGCATCCATCTTCTGGGCCCGCGAGATGCGAGGAACCATGTCCATCGCTATCACATTGGCACCGGTCGCTTTCGCGTCGTCCAGGAGCACCGTGTTTTGCCCGGGATAAACGAAGGAAATGAGTGTTTTGCCTGCGGAAAGCCGTTTGACCTCTTCGTCAACCGGCGGACGAACCTTGATAAGGATGTCCGCGTCCGCGTAGAGCGCCTCTGCACTGTTGACGACAACCACACCCGCTCCCTGGAAATCGGCATCGGTGATCCCTGCGTCGAGGCCTGCGCCGCTCTCCACCAAGCATTCATATCCAAGCTTCTGCAATTGCCTGGCGGACTCGGGCGTCATGGCGACGCGCTTTTCACCAGCAAGCACCTCTTTTGGTGCACCGACTTTCATCCCAATTCTCTCCACTTTGCAGGTCACGATTGCCGAATTAGGCCTACTCGGCCCGGCCGGTCACAAGATCGCGCAGCGGCAAGCTGCGCTAGGTGTAGTCGACCTCGATTCGACGCTTCTCGATCAGAGACCTCCGCGCCGCGTCGAGAATGACAGCCGCGTCAAAAGCATCATCAAGGCTCGACAACGGTGGCTGCGACTGCGCGAGACAATTGTTGATGAAGTAGCTCTGGACCTGCAAGAAGCTGTCCCAATAAGTCGCGTCATCCCAGAATGGAATCGTGGCCTCACCAAACTTCGTCACGTCCCACGCGACCACGCCGCTCCCCTCCATTCCGAGGATCTTGAAATAGCATGACCATGGCTCGCGGCTGCGATCGTCCGCAGAAAAGCTACCCCAGAGGTGCGCGATTTTCCCGTCGGCATATTCCGCAGTGATCATCAACTGGTCATGCGCCTGTTTGTTGTCAAAGTGTACATTTGTCCCGGTCGCATACACGTAGGCAGGACGCCCCAGGAAGAAAAGCAGACAATAGGCGTGGTGGATCATCAATTCCCGCATCGTAAGATCCGGCTCGCCGATCGAAGCATCGTGGCGCTTGTTGTAGATCGCCCAGAAGCTCACGATATCGCCAAGCCTGCCATCCTTGATATGGGCCTTCAATCGCCGCATGTTCTCCGCATAGATGTAGTTGTGCGAGGGCATGCAGGTTCGATTGGCGGTTTTGGCGATCTCGGCAAGTTCGCGGATCTGCCTCGCCTGCTCACAAAGCGGCTTTTCCAAAAGAACGTGCTTGCCCGCGGTCAAGCAACGCTTGGCGATCTCAAAGTGCGACGCGGTGCTCGTCGCAACCAAAACGGCGTCGATCTGATCGTCGGAAAGAAGATCATCCAGCGTTGGGAATGCCTTGCCGCCTAGCCGGTCACAGAATTCTTCAGCCTTGCTCTGCGAGCGACTCCAGCCACCAGCAAAAACGTCGGAGCCAATTTGACGCAGCGCATGAACGTGCAGTTCAGCGACGCGACCAAGCCCAATGACTGCGACCTTCATAAGATCAATCCTTGTTTCAAGTATCATCCACGAGCGGCCAGCGGACCCGCTAGGCGTTGATTTGGATCGGACGGCTCTCCTGCCACGACCTGGTCGCGGCATCGGCAATCAGCTGGGCCCGAAGCCCGTCTTGCGCATCCGGCTTTGGTTTCTTGCCGCTCGAGATCGCGTCGACGAAGTGTTTCATCTCGGCGAGATAGGCGGCGCCAAAACGCTCGAGAAAAAAAGGCTGCGCACGCGGTGTCTTAAAGCCGGTGCTGCTTGCACTCTCGACGAGGTTTTCAAGAACATTCGACACGCGCAGCATGCCCTTTGAGCCGTGCACTTCGAGACGCTTGTCGTATCCGTAGGTCGTCCTTCGGGAATTTGTAATTTGGCAAATACGTCCGGACCCGGTGGTCAGGATGACGGCAGCGGTGTCAACGTCGCCGGCTTCGCGAATTGCCGGGTCGATCAAATTTGATCCAGCCGCATAGACTGTCGTCGGCTCTTCCCCAAGGATGAAGCGTGCCATATCCAGATCATGTATCATCATGTCGCGAAAGAGGCCGCCCGAACCTTTCACATATGAAAGCGGAGGTGGTGCCGGATCCCGGGACGTGATCGAGATGGTCTCCACATCGCCAATCTCGCCATCGACAACCCCCTGACGAAGCGCCCCAAAGTGCGGATCGAAGCGCTGATTGAAAGCGGTCATGAATGGAACGCCCGCTTCCTCTATGGCCTTGATGCAAAGCCGAACCCGATCGGACGACAGATCGATTGGCTTCTCGCAAAATATCGCCTTCCTTGCGCTTGCGGCACCATGGATCATATCGAAATGGGTCGCTGTGGACGTAGCGATGACAACCGCATCAATGTCCTTCGCGCTCAGAACGTCGGAAACATCCCTGACCGTGACACCAAATCTTCGCGCGCAGGCGTGAGCCGCCTCGCTTGACGCATCCGCCACAGCGACAAGGCTGGCGTTCTCGATGCCCTGGAGCGAATTGGCGTGGACTTGCCCAATTCGTCCACATCCGATTATTCCAATTCTGATCATTGTTGTCCCCACGAGGAATTAAAGGCGCTCGCTTGGCGGATTGATGCTTTCTGCAAAAAGATGTGCCGGACGGCACCACACCACCATGCATTATCCAGAATACGCTCCGGGACACCTGCCCCGGAGCGGCTCTCTTCTCGCAGCCGTGCGCGCCCTTCGTTTGGAGGGTCAGTTCTTGCTGGCGTACTTGTCTACGTTGCCTGGGTTCACCAGCTCAAAAGGAATCCAGATCGGGGATTCGACCTTTTCGTCCTTGGCGAGCTTGATCGCCGCTTCAACTGATCCGGCGCCTTGTCCAATAGCGTCTTGGAATACGCTGACATCGAGATCACCGCTTTGCATGTAGTGCATCGCATCCTTGGTCGCGTCGATCCCGGCGACCACGATGTCCTTCATGTCCCAACCAGCCGCTTTCATCGAATTGATAGCGCCGAGAGCCATTTCGTCGTTGTTGGCGACAACTGCAAGCGGCTTATAGCCGGCCGTAATCCAATTGGTCATCAGGTCCTGCGCCTTGACCGGATCCCAGTTGGCTGACTGTTCGTCAATAATCTTGATGAAATTGCACTCGGGCGTCGCGATGACGTCATGCACTGCTTTGCTCCGCAGTTCGGCGCTGTGCTGGGCGAGAATTCCCTGGATGACGAGGATTCCTGCGTCCTTGTCTTTGCCTTGCTCCTTCAAGACGCGGCAAACTTCCTTCGTCTCGATCGTGCCGGCTTCTGCCTCGTTCGAGCCGATGAAAGCCGCCTTTGGGCCAAGCTTGTCGAGGTCGCTGGGTGTGTTGTTGACGTAGACCAGCGGAATTCCCGCGTCCGCCGCCATCTTTGTAATGGTTGGGGAAGCCGAGCTTTCGACGACGTTGACGATAATTGCGTCGACCTTGGCGGCGATGAAATTTTGAACCTGCGAAAGCTGCTTGTTAATGTCGGCCTCGGCGAACTCGATCTGAAGCGGCTGCTTCGTCTTCGCCGCCTCGTCTTTCATTCCCTGAACCATAACGGCCAGAAACGAGTCACTGTGGGAAATCGCCACTCCGATATCGCCTGCATAGGCAGTTGATGTCGCAAAGACTAATCCTAGAGCACCAATAATTGAACGCTTCATCTCGCATTTCCCTCCTTCGCCGGGCGTCCGGCAGCACCCTGGATTGCCCGGACCATCCCCCTCCTCGAGGATGGCTTATGTTATCGATTACATCGCGAATATGCGAACGATTGCGTGCCGGCCTCCGGGCAGGCGAAAACCCGCGTCAGAAGCGTGCAGCTTTTCTAATGTTAACGTATACAACATGGAAATTTCTCGATGTCAACGATTACATTTTTGTTGACGTCTTGAACGATCGGCCTAGGATAGTGGCAGGAGGAAAGGACAATGGACAGCAGTGATCACAAGTTCAGGTACCGCATCGTTGTGCCGCTTTGTGGGGCGTTGCTTGTCGTACTCGGCTTTCTCTTCGGTAACTCGATCGTCGCCTTCGTCGCTGATGAAGGGACCATCTTGGGAGAGCTTCGCCTGATGCGCGCGCAAGCCTCCGTCGCGGTCTGGGATCACTACGTCGACGAACGCGCCGGCAGTGAGGCCGACCGCCATTAGAGAAATGCGTCGGACGCAAAAATCCGAGAAGGAGGAAATCATGAGCCCGGCAGACTTCACGACCGCCATCGTTACCGCACGCGCACTCGATCACGATTCGTCCTGCGGCGATCCGGCCTTCTGCATCCTGATGAAGACGGAGTTCACTCTGATGGTTATGCTCACGATGGTTCTTTGTGTCTTGTGTTCGCCCCCATTGATATGATTGGCGGAAATCGAGATGAGCCATAGTGCATCCGCTGACGTTTGTATCGTGATCGCCGCCAAAGACGCCGAGGCTACTATCGCACGGGCGGTTATGTCGGCACTCGCGCAAACCGAAGCAAGAGAGGTGGTCGTTGTTGATGACGCCTCGAATGACCAGACTGAAAAAGCCGCCCGCCAATGCGACGATGGATCAAATCGCCTCAAGGTGGTGCGCTTCAATGAGAACCGGGGACCGTCTGCGGCCCGCAACCACGCCATATCGATCAGCCGCGCCGACGTCATCGCCGTGCTTGACGCTGATGATTTCTTCCTGCCTGGTCGGCTTGAGCGATTGCTGCAACAGGAAGACTGGGACCTGGTGGCGGACAACATAGCGTTTATTGCCGATAGGGCGGTCGCCTCCGGTATCGAGGAGCGCATCCAAGAATTCCCAACCGAGTCCTACATCATCGACTTCGTCGGGTTCGTTGAAGGGAATATCTCAAGGCGCGCCGCTCAACGAGGGGAGATTGGCTTTCTCAAGCCGCTCATGCGTCGCAGCTTCCTCGAAAGACATCGTATTCGCTATAACGAAGTGCTTCGCCTCGGCGAAGATTACGATCTCTATGCGCGGGCGCTCGCATGTGGCGCCCGCTACAAGGTCACTCGCAGTTGCGGCTACGCGGCCGTCGTTCGTGACAATTCGCTTAGTGGCAGGCATCGAACTTACGACTTGGAGCGCCTTTACGAGGCAGACTGCGCCATAATGGCAAACAATGCAGATCTCGACCGAGCAGCCATGAGCGCTCTGAAACGTCATGCCCGGCATGTCCGAGATCGCTACGAACTCCGACGCTTCCTCGATGTCAAGAACCACGAAGGAGGCATGCGGGCGGTTGTGCAGCTTTTGGGTCGGCCTTCCACTATCAGGCCCGTTGCCGCTGGCATACTGGGTGACAAAGTCGAGCGGTTCTTCAGGCGTGGACGTCCGCGTTTGAGAGACAATGAGATGCAGGAGATCCGTTACCTGCTGTAGCCAGAGAACCTGCGCGGCTAAGATGAGGGTATGGAACACTTAAGCCCGAGCTTGGGGATATATGCTGATCTCGCTTCCCATCGTCATCTCTTCCGTGAGCGTGGCGATGCTTCGCGTGAGACACGCGCTTGGCGCGGACGCATAGTGATGAAAGGAACGCGTCTCGGATCGAAAGGCTGCGTTCAAAAGCGCCGCGCCGGCAGCGGCAACACAGCAAGGGATAGGGAATGCTTGTTGCACGTTATCGGTAGAAATTATCGATAATCTTTCTCGAAGGATCTGGTGCCATGGAAGAAATAGCCTCCGGCTGGACAACTCCAGTCTCTGCTGCACTGCAGGAAGCGTTGCGTGTCTATAATCTGCCGTTCAACGATCTGCTTTTTCATGCGCAGAGCGTCCATCGCATGAACTTCGATCCGAACGCGGTACAGATGAGTCGACTTCTGTCGATAAAGACCGGCGGATGCGCCGAAGATTGCGGCTATTGCAGTCAATCCGCCCACTATCCGACCGGCCTGAAAGCCTCCAGGCTGATGGAGGTGGAGAAGGTTCTCACCGAGGCGCGACAGGCCAAGGATGCGGGGGCCACGAGATACTGCATGGGTGCTGCCTGGCGCAGTCCGAAGGACCGCGACATGGATGCACTGGTCGCAATGGTCGAGGGCGTGAAGGCACTCGGCATGGAAACCTGCATGACGCTCGGCATGCTGACGGAGCCACAGGCAGGAAAGCTCGCGCGAGCGGGTCTGGATTACTACAACCACAACATCGACACGTCAGAGCGTTTCTATCCAGAAATAATTACCACCCGAATTTTCGAGGATCGGCTCGATACGCTGGAGACGGTGCGCGCAGCGGGAATCAAGGTCTGCGCTGGCGGCATCCTTGGAATGGGCGAAACAGTCGAGGACCGTATTTCGATGCTGCTGACATTGGCGAACCTGCCAGTGCCGCCGGAGAGCGTGCCGATCAACCAGCTCATCCCCATTCCCGGTTCCAAATTGGCCCATGCAACTCGCGTCGATCCGATCGATTTCGTGCGCACGATCGCGCTGGCGCGGATCCTGATGCCGACGTCGCATCTGCGCCTGTCGGCAGGACGGACCGAGATGAGCGACGAGATGCAGGCGCTCTGTTTCTTCGCCGGTGCCAACTCTATCTTCGTCGGGGACACGCTCCTGACGGCTGACAATCCGGGCGAGGACCACGACACGGCACTGTTCCGCCGTCTCGGGCTTGCGCCGATGCAGCTGGAGCCAGCCAGGTGACGGCGCCCATGCTCACGTCTTACGAGGCCACACTTTGTGGCTTGCAGCGCAAGGCGAGACTGCGCAGGCTTTCGCCGCAGCAAGGCGTGGACTTTACTTCCAACGATTTTCTTGCGCTTGCAAGCGCACCGCGCATGAAGCAGGCGATTACGGCCGCAATTCAAAGAGGTGTTCCCCTGGGGGCCGGCGGTTCCCGTCTGCTGCGGGGTAATCACCCGGAACACGAAGCTCTGGAGGCGGAAGCTGCCACATTCTTCGGCGTTGACCGCGTACTCTATTTCGGTAGCGGCTATGCGGCAAATTCTGCGTTGTTTTCCACCTTGCCACAGCGCGACGATCTGATTGTCTACGACGCACTGATCCATGCCAGCGCCCACGAGGGCATCGCAGCCAGCAAGGCGGCAGGCGTCAGCGTTGAGCACAATAACGCGAACGCATTCGATGACGCGATCCGCCACTGGCGCAAGAACGGCGGGAAAGGCCGTCCCTGGATTGCCGTCGAAAGCCTTTACTCCATGGATGGAGACAAGAGCCCGCTTGGCGAACTCGTCACCATTGCCGACCGTCACGAAGGGTTCCTGGTAATCGACGAAGCCCATGCGACAGGCATATACGGCGCGCACGGCAGAGGCCTTGCATCGGAGTTGGAGGGCCGGGAAAACCTGGTCACACTGCACACCTGCGGCAAAGCGCTGGGTGTCTCCGGCGCGCTGCTTGCGGTGCCAGCTTTGCTTGGTGACTATCTCGTCAACCGTGCCCGGGCGTTCATTTACTCAACCGCCCCCTCGCCTCTCATCGCCGCGGGCGTGCGCGAGGCCCTGCGCGTGGTCGATGAAGAACCTTTTCGTCGCGAAGCTCTTGGGCAACTTGTCGCGGTTGCCGGAGGGCAGCTTGAGGCACGGTTCGGCATCAAACCGAACGGGTCGCAAATCCAGCCAATCCTGATTGGCGACAACGCGCGAGCCGTTGGAATTGCAAAAATCCTTCAGGACGAGGGGTTCGATATCCGGGCGATAAGACCACCGACAGTGCCCGAAGGTACTGCGCGTCTGCGGCTATCGATAACGCTGAACGTCGACCAACTGCAGATAGGACGCATGCTGGATTGCCTCGCCGCCACTCTGGAGGAATTCAGGAGATGAGCCCCTGTTTCGTCATATGCGGCACGGATACCGGCGTCGGCAAGACCGTCTTTGCAGCAGCGCTCGCAGACGCGCTTGACGCGCGATACTGGAAACCCGTGCAATCCGGCCTGGATGAGGAAACCGATAGCGAAGTGGTCACCAGACTCGGGAGCGTGCCTGCTGAACGGATCTTATCCGAAGCCTATCGCCTGGCCACCCCGGCGTCCCCTCATCTGGCGGCACGTCTAGACGGTGTCGAGATAGATCTGTTTCGGCTGTCGCCGCCAGAAGTCCCCGGTGCGCTTATCATCGAGGGGGCCGGCGGCCTGCTCGTCCCACTTACCGAGAAGATGGTCTTTGCCGATGTGTTTGCGTGGTGGAATATTCCAGTCATTCTCTGTGCTCGAACATCACTGGGCACGATCAACCACACGCTCCTGTCGATCGAGGCGCTGCGCAGGCGCAACATCCCGCTTTGCGGCGTGGCATTCATTGGGGCGGAAAATCCCGACACCCAGGCGACCATCGCCGCAATGGGCCAAGTCACGATCCTTGGACGCCTACCTTTCCTTGCAAGCCTGACGCACGAAAATCTTCGTCGCGCCTTCAGCGAGGCCTTCGACATTGGATCGCTAACGGAGGTTCGCGCATGACGCCTTCGCCCGTCTGGCACCCGTTTACACAACATCGCCTCGAGGCGCCCATGAAGCGTATCGTGGCGACAGAAGGTGCATATTTGTTCGACGAGGACGGCAACCGGTTCTTCGATGCAATTTCCTCATGGTGGGTGATCACACACGGCCACCGCCATCCCCATATCATGGCGGCAATTCGCGAAGCGACCGGGGCTTACGACCAGATCATCTTCGCGGAGTTCACCCACGAACCCGCTGAGACCCTTGCTGGAGATCTGCTCGAGTTCACCCCGACGGGGCTACAGCACGTCTTCTACTCCGACAGCGGATCGACCGCGGTCGAGGTGGCGATCAAGATGGCGCTCGGCACGTTTTACAATCGCTCCGTCGCACGTGATCGTATCGTTGTCATGCAACATGGCTATCACGGAGACACGATCGGCACCATGTCTGCGGGTGAACGCGGCGTGTTCAACACACCCTTCGAGCCACTGCTCTTTGGCGTCGACCGACTTCCCTTCCCCGCACCAGGTCACGAACAGGAAACCCTCGACGCATTCGAAGCCATCTGCCGCGCAGGACGGGCCGCCGCAATTCTCATCGAACCGTTGGCACTCGGTGCTGGCGGCATGAAATTCTATGGCCGCGCCGTCCTTTGTGCTTTGAAGGAGATCGCCAGCCACCATGGTTGCCTGTTCATTGCAGACGAGGTGATGACCGGGTGGGGGCGCACTGGAAGTTGCTTTGCCTGCGAGCAGGCGGGGGTGACGCCAGATATACTTTGTACCTCAAAAGGCCTGACGGGTGGCGCCTTGCCGCTCGCGGCAACTCTTTGCACCGCAGAGATATTCGAAGCTCATTTGTCTTGCGATCGGCGCAAGACCTTCTTTCATTCAAGCTCTTTTACGGCCAATGCGATTGCCTGTTCTGCCGCTGTCGCCAATCTGCAGATCTGGCGCGACGAGCCCGTAAAAAAGCGGCTTGGCGAGCTCGCGTCGCTACATGCCAAACATTTGCGACAGTTCGAAAACGATGAGAGATTTGCAAACGTCAGGCAATGTGGAACGATCGCGGCACTCGATCTGGCGGTCCCCTCCGGCGGTTACCTTGCCGAGGTGGGACCTCGATTGCGCCGGCTATTTCGCGAGCGCGGCCTGCTTCTGCGCCCGCTTGGAAACGTCATCTACCTTATGCCGCCTTATTGTGCGAGCCCCTTCGACATTGCGACAGCATACGGCGCAATCGACGAGGTTGCCTCAATCGTCTTGAAGGAAACTGCATCGTGACACCGCTTTCATCCCGGTTGGCCGGTTTCGGTCATGCCGTTCCATCCCGTGTCGTAAAAAACGATGAGATCGAAAACCGCCTTGGGCTGGAGGACGGTTGGATCGAAAGACGCACGGGCATCCGATCGCGTTATTGGGCACGAGAGGGCGACACATTGAGCGGTCTTGCGGCCGAAGCCGGGAAAATGGCTCTGGAGGATGCATGCGTGGCGCCGGGCGACATTGGGATGCTTCTGCTTGCGACCTCGACACCGGATCATCTTCTGCCACCGTCCGCCCCGCTGCTTGCCTACAAGCTCGGACTTTTAAATTCCGGAGCCATCGATCTCGCTGGAGCTTGCTCGGGTTTCCTTTATGCTCTGACGCTGGCGGACGGATTCGTGCGCGCACACGGCAAGGCCGTGCTCGTCGTAGCAGCCAATATCCTAAGCCGCCGCATTAACCCAGCAGAGCGCGCCAGCGCCGTTCTGTTTGCCGACGGTGCTGGCGCGGTCGTACTAGCCCCTTGCCGCGACGGACGAAGCGGCCTTAGAGCCGCTGTTCTGGCTGCGGATGGGAGCGGCTACGATCTGATCGCAATCCCCTCGGGTGGCAGCAACAAGCCGTTCACTCCGGCAACCCCACCCGATCAGGTCCTGATGTCGATGCGCGATGGACGCGAGGTATTTTCGCGAGCCGTGGATCTCATGACGCAGACGTCGCGACAAGCGTTGCGCGAGGCATCTGTAGCAGTCTCAGCCGTTGACCGCTTCATTCCGCACCAAGCCAATCAGCGCCTTTGTGATGCGATTGGCCATAATCTGGGCGTGGTGGAAACCAAGATCATCAGCACAATCGCCGAATTTGGCAACTCTTCGGCTGCGACCATTCCTCTGTCTTTATCCGTACAGCATCGGAAAGAGCGCTTCGTGTCTGAAGAGCTCCTCCTGATGACAGCCGCCGGGGCAGGTCTGAGTGGCGGAGCCGCTCTGTTTGCAGTGTAGGCTACCGGCGCGAAGCTAGTCCATCATTGCCTGCGCATTTGGCAGGATGCGCGGTGGAAGTGACATAGCACCTTCCAGCGACATTCGAATGTCTGCAATGGATCGGCTCCTCTGCCTTCTATCAAGGGACATCATACTCGACGTCCTCGGAAGGGCGGCCATCCCATAATCAACAGGGCTGGTCTGTTGCGAATCCTGGTGGCCGCGATATTCGCCAACACGATCCACTCAGCTGAACAGATATAAATACGCAGTTGAGACTGTAGTGCGCTGAGTTGTCTTCCTTTCCCGTGTCGAAACAGTCCGTCTTCTAGTGCGAAGCATCGCTTCTCGTCTGTGCGTAGATAATGGACGTGTGCTGCTAGTGGTTTAGGTCGCTTGGGGGAGTGCGGCACATCATGCACCGTCATCGCGCCGGCTCAAGTGACGTCCAAGAATCTCAAGGGCTGCCGCCGTGAGACCGGTTTGATTGGAGTCCTCGATGAGGTTGTACGTCAGTCATCTGCCGCAGCTCGATGTTTGTACCGCTACGCGGTAAATGCCCGTACGTCAGGACCTGCTCGTAGTAGCCTCCTGCCTGCTGATGCACCAGGATGCGGCCACCCAGATCGCCGACTATGCAGCCATGGTCCTGACGGTACGTGTCAGCTCATTCATCTGAGCGGCTTCGCGGTCGAGGCGAAACTGGTTGACGAGATCACGCAGCCTGCTCGCCTCAGCAGACAAAGACGCAGCCGCTGCGGTGGATTGCTCGACCATAGCCGCGTTCTGCTGAGTGGATTGGTCCATGTGATTGACGGCTGTATTGATTTCGCCAAGTCCGGTTGATTGCTCGCGCGCAGACGTCGCAATCGCCTCCATCAACTGATTGATCTGAGAGACATGGTCGCCGATCGATTTCAGCGAGTGACCTGTCTCAAGGACCAGTCTGACGCCGGTGCCGACTTCGGCAGAGGATTTTACAATGAGGCCCTTGATCTCCTTGGCCGCTGTCGCTGCGCGCTGCGCAAGCTCGCGAACCTCCTGAGCGACAACCGCAAAACCTTTGCCGGCTTCTCCGGCTCGAGCCGCCTCGACGCCCGCGTTCAGCGCCAACAGGTTTGTCTGGAACGCGATTTCGTCGATGACACCAATAATATTGGAGATCTGCTCCGAGCTTTCCTCGATGCGTCTCATCGCTTGTTCGGCTTCAGACACGACCGAAGCGGAACGTTCTGCACTGACATTGGCCTCCCTTGCGACATTACGAGCCTCCTGTGTCCGCTTGGAGGCTGCCGCCACATTGGCGGTAATCTCATCGAGAGCTGCCGCCGTCTCCTCCAGAGAGGCGGCCTGCTGCTCGGTACGCTTGGACAGGTCGTGCGCACCAGAAGCGATCTCGCGCGTTCCATTGTCGATGCTGTGCACCGTCTGCAGCACAGCGCCGATCGTTGTACCGAGCTGTTGGAGCGAAGCATTGAAATCCTGGCGCAACTGCTCGTATTCCACGGCAAACGGCTCCGCTAGCCGGAAAGAGACGTCACCGCCAGCAAGGCGTCTCAATCCATCACCCAGCGACGTTGTCGCAAACCGCAATTGTTGCGATTCCCGCTCGGCACGCTCCTGTGCTGCGGCGCGTGTCGCCTCGGACTGGCTCCTCGATATTGATGCCTCCTGCTCTAAGCGAAGAACATTTATGGCGTTTTGCCGGAACACTTCCACCGCTTCGGCCATCGCGCCGATCTCGTCGGCGCGGCCGGCATAAGGGATCTCGCTTTGCAGATCGCCGTCGGACAAGATCTTCATGGCAGCGGCAATCCGGCGGATCGGACTGGCGATACCGAACACTGCAAACATTGTTCCTGCGAAGGCGACCAGAATTGCGAGAGTGGCAATCACCGCCGTGATCGTGAACGCATAGCCAGCCGTAGCGCCACTTGTGGTGACATATGTTTCAGTCTGCCCAAGAATGAAGGCCACGAGGTCTGCAATGTCCTGGCTCACGAGATCAGATTGTGGCTCCATGTACTGTCGAAAGAGACTGGCCGCCTCGGCGCCCTTCCCGTCGTCCTGCAGCCGGATCATTTGCACGGCGACCTCGCCATATTTTTTGAGTTCCGACTTGACCTGATTGATCAGCTCGCGGCCTTTCTCGGTGCGGACGCCTTTCACATATTCGTCGATCGATTGTTCGATCGCAGAGTTCGTTTCGTCGACCAGTTTCGCTGCCGCGGCTCGCTTTTCTGGTGCCGTATCCAACAGGTAACGCGCGTAAGCCAGTTTCAGATCCGAGAAGTTTTCCTTGATATCTCCGGCAACGACCAGGCGCTTTATCCAAAAGCCACCAATCTGCTGAGTATTGCCGTTCAGCGTCGAAATCGTACTGAGTGAATTGTACGACAAGACAACGAGAAAGGCACAGATAACAGACAAAACGGCAATGAGGGTCTGCTTAACTGTCAGACGTTTCATGCAATGCTCCAGTTCGTTTGGGGGCGCCTGTGTGGCTCGGATAACGGCAAGAATTCGCGTCATGTGCTAATTTAGATTTAACTCTAACTGCTCGGGCCGTCGCTAATTGGATTATTTATGTCGCTTACAAACCATACATAGCAAAAGCTCCATCTTTTGCCATCAAGGGTTTGTATGCCGGGATTTAGATGTAGTCGGTAAGCTTGACGAGGCCCGCGACTAGAGGCATTTGTCACTGAGCTCGGGCGGGAGCCAAAACCAATCCTCGACATCATGCGGCTGTCGTCAACCTCTTCAAGGAGAGGCGCTATGCGCATGACCCCCAAACAATCCATCAAACACATGACCGCAGTTTCGCTCGCCTGCGAGCGCCGCGGTGTGATGCGTGACTATGCCGGCTGGTCTATCGGAAAGCGGCGTAATCTTCGCGTCTGCCGCTTGATAGCGGAGCGGATAGCGCCTCAGTATATGTTCCCGCTGTTGTTCAAAGACGGCGATCGGGACGTTACCGCTGTGGAGCTGATTGACGAACTTGAGCACGTCCTATTGGGCATCTCGCCGGCGCGGGCATATCTGATGGCCAGCAAGATCTGTGAGGAACGCGAGAGCGTGCGCCACGAAATCGCGGGCAAGATTGCCTACATCCTCACCAGGAAGTTTACCGTTTCGCGCGTGGACAGATCAACCCAGATGACCAGACGGTCGTCTGGCGGCTCGGGCAAATGGTGGGAAACTGGACAGATGGCGCCGTGATTACGGCATCTCGTAAACGGCAGCGTTGTCTTGCACCTCGCGCATGCCCTTGTAGGAGGATTGCCGAAGCTTGCCGTCATGCGTCCAGGCGCGATACTCGATCTCGGCAATTAGCGTCGGCTGCACCCACACCAGGTTCTTGCGCCGGCCGTCGTAATTGACGGGCGGCGTCTTGCGCTTCAGACGATCGAGCGTCGTCCGGAGGTACTCGGCGCTACGCTCGTTGAATCCCGTCCCGACCGAGCCGACATAGACCCAATCATTTCCCTTTCTCGCTGCCAGCAGAAGGCTGCCGATGCCCGATCGGGCGACCATGGAATGCTCGTATCCGACAATCATGAAGCTGTCTGACTGAACGCACTTCACCTTTACCCACTCGCCAAGCCTGCCGGATCGATAAGGGCTGTCTTTGTATTTGGCGATGATGCCTTCAAGGCCATGCTCGCAGGCTGCCGCGTAGATCTCCCGGCCGTCGCCCTCGATCTCTTCGGAAAGGCGGATGGAGCCCTGCTCGTTCTTCAGAAGTGATTGGAGGAAGTACCGGCGGGCCGTGAGCTCCAGGCCGCGGATATCGTGTCCGTCGAAATACAGAAGATCGAAGGCGAACATGATGGATGCGCCGGAGTTGAGTTTCCCACCCCTCCCTCCGAGCGATTGCTGAAGCTGGCCGAAATTCGGACGGCCTTGCTCGTCGAGCACGACGGCCTCGCCATCAAGGATGGCTGAACCCACTCCGAGGCGTTTAGCGCCCGCCTCGATCGCAGGGAAACGATGCGTCCAATCATGGCCACCGCGCGTGAGAATGCGGACATTGCCGTTGTTGAGATGCACTGCGATCCGATACCCATCCCATTTGATCTCGTACGTCCAATCAGGACCAATCGGCGGCCGCGGCTTTAGAAGCGCCAGGCAAGGCTCGATGCGAGCGGGCATGGGATCCAGCGGCAGTCGCGGTTGCGACGGATCACGCGGCTTTCGCGGTCGACTGCGAAGCGGCTTCTCATTTGTAGCCAAGGGCGCGGAGCGCGGAGACTTTGCCATCGGATAATTACAGCAGGCAATGCCCGAAATGACAATAAGTCGTGGTGAGCGCGCCAATTGACTGCCGCAAGTACATCAGGAATACCTCTTGAAAGTCGAGGGACACGCATAATGCGACTGCGGTCGATTGCCATCCAGTTCATCCGCACATGCTGCGCTTGCCGTCACCATCAATGGCCAGGTGGACAATGATCAGAAGATCGAGAACCCAAACGAGCCGGAGCAGTTTATATCACGTACTTCGCCCGAAACATCTCGGGAGAAGGGTTTTAGCGGGGATGCTCTGTCGATACCCCACAAATGACTAAAGGCGCGGTCGGTGAAGACCGCGCCCAGCCATTCAGTTTAGAATATCCAAGTGCCATGGTAAGGCCATGGGCTCGCAGCACCATCGTGCCACCACTCAGCGAGTGGCTATTTTTTATGGTGACGTGACGCGCATGGCAAGGGGGACCGGATGTCCAGCATCACCAAGCGGCATGTACCGACATCACAGCTCCTGGGTGAATACTTGACCTTCGTCCCCCCAAGGTGGATCATTTCAAGGCGGATATGCGCACCCTCGCGACAGCATCCCGCTTGAGGGACAACGGTGCTGTGAATTCGGAAAATAGCGGCAGGCCTTGCCAGCGCCACTGTGGGCGCCTGCAGGACGAACTAGTCCAGGCAGTCCCGGGGTGACAAGGCGCTGCTGGTTCCGGCATGGGCGGTGATCGGTTTGTTCTCATGGTTTGCGATTTCCCCCACCTCTCGTTCCGACATTGGCCTCCGCCCAGCTGCAGCCAGGAGCTTGCTCTCAAATGTGTGAGTAACCTGGCTGGAGTGGTAATATCGCGCGGTTCAAAAAGTGTGCGGTTATCGCGTGTTAGCTGGATTGCGTTCTCATTTTTGCGAATGCGGTTAAGCTTTTGTTAACTCTATTCTTCTGGACCGACTCAGAGAATCGTGTTCTAGCTCTTGGCGGGCAAAGGCCGGAAAACCGGTCCGGAACCGCCAAGAGGGAAAGATGGCGATAGCGCAACGGATAGAATCGGTAGTTGCTTCGAAAGAAGATGCAGGCGGCAAGATCACTCGGCATGCTAATCTTCTATCTGGTCAATTGCAGCAGCTTCGTACGCGCATGTATCCGCCGAAGTCGGAAAAAGTGCTACGTCAGTTTCTGACTAACGAGGTCTCGAAGTTGACCTCGATCCCGGATTCGACGTTGAAGCTGATGTCCAGCGAAGGCCGAGGTCCGAGCCCGAGCAGGCTCGAAAACAATCATCGCGTCTATACGCTCGCGCAGATCAACGAACTTCGCGAGCTCTTCGCCAAACAAAAGCCTGCTGACGCGCTCCGCTTTCTCCCTCGCCGCCGCGAAGGCGAGCATTTGCAGGTTCTGGCCATTGCAAACTTCAAGGGCGGCAGCGCGAAGACAACGACCTGCGTGCACCTGGCACACTATCTTGCTCTTCAAGGCTACCGCGTCCTTGCCCTTGACCTCGACCCGCAAGCGTCGCTTTCAGCGCTTTTCGGAGCCCAGCCGGAAGTTGATGTTGGGGCGAACGAAACGATCTATGCAGCCTTGCGGTATGACGAAAACGAGCGGCGGCCGATCCGTGACATCATCCGCAAAACCTATTTCGACGGTGTTGATCTTATTCCGGGCAACCTCGAAGTCATGGAGTATGAGCACGAAACGCCGCGGGTCCTGGCGAATAAATCGGCGTCCGGAGCGATCTTCTTCGAGCGGCTGAAGCTCGCACTTTCCGAGGTCGAAGCGGATTACGACGTCGTCATTCTCGACACGCCTCCATCGCTCGGCTTTCTGACCCTGAGTGCGATTTACGCTGCAACGAGCATGATCATTACAGTTCACCCTGCAATGCTCGATGTCGCGTCGATGAGCCAGTTTCTATTGATGATGGGCGACTTGATCAGCGTCCTCAACGAAAGCGGCGCTCAGCTCGATCAGGATTTTATCCGCTACCTGGTAACCAGGCACAATCCAAATGACGCCCCCCAGTCTCAAGTCGTCGCAATGATGCGGCACCTTTTCGGCACCGACGTTTTGCTGCCGACGGCGATCGAGAGCACTGCGGTCGAAGCAGCGGGACTGGCCAAGCGCTCCATCTACGAGCTTGAGATGGGGCAGCTCGGCCGCGATACTCACAAGCGTGCTCGTGAGGCAGTTGACGCTGTCAACGAGGCTATTGTTCGCCTCATCAACACCAGCTGGGGGCGTGAATGAATAAATCACCCCGCAAGTCCATTGTCGCAAGCTTTGGTTTGCTGTCTGCAGAGCTCGAGAACGATCAGGTTACTGTTCAACAACCCTCCCCTCCCCCGCCGGCCGTTAATCGCGTCGGCGCCGGAGTGATTGGCGCAGCCCACCGAGCAATCGATGATATCAGGACTGAACGAGACCGGCTGAAGGCCCTGGTTGAGTCGGGTGGCGGTGCGATCCGGGAGATAGATCCATCGCTGATCGACCCCTCCCCCTACCCTGACCGACTTCCAGACGACGGCACCGAAAGTTTTGAGGCGTTCAAACGCTCGATTGAAACGGATGGACAAAAGGTCCCGATCCAGATTCGAAAGCATCCGTCATCGACCGAACGTTATCAGATCGTTTATGGGCATCGGCGCTGGCTTGCCGCCAAGCAGCTCGGCAAGCCGGTAAAGGCGATCGAAGTCGAGATTTCCGATCTTGATCTCGTCGTCGCGCAAGGTATCGAAAATGCAAGCCGGCAAGATCTGACTTGGATTGAACGAGCTCTATTTGCTTCGCGCATGGATGACGCCGGCATCAAACCGCGAGACATCTACGCTGCGCTTTCGATCGAGGATGCCGAACTAGCGAGGATGCGAAGCGTCTATCGCGCCGTTCCCTCGGATGTAATCGAGGCAATCGGGCGAGCGCCTAAGATCGGGCGACCAAGGTGGCTTGAACTTGCCAAGGCCATTTCGCAACAATCCGCTGCCTTGGATGCGATCAGGGCAGTCCTTGTCGTGAAAGCCGATCCTGCGGAAATTTCGGATCAGCGGTTCCAGCGGGCATTGAATGCTATCAAGCCTGGCGGGGATCGTCGTCGCGAGCCCACGCCGATCCTGGATGGCAGCGGCAGGAAGTTCGGGGACTGCGTGAGTACGCAGAAAGACGTCCGGATTTCGGCTGAAGGCTCGCTCGGAAGGGATTTCATCAAATTCGTTGAAGGTGAGCTGCCGGCTCTTGCCGATCGCTTTGCCCAACTGCGCGCGAACAAACCCTGACAGCTGTCAGGGTTCAGGTTTTAAGAAAGGAACACAGCAAAAGAAAAAGGCCCCCAAACGTTGCCGTCGTGGAAGCCTCTCTCAATGTGTGACAACTAGAGAATCGCATTTCCCCGAATCCCAGTCAAGAGTCTTGGCACCGTATTTTTGGTGAGCGGATTTCTTTTGCCTTTTGAAGGGTGAAAGAAAATGCAGACAGGCACAGTGACGACGCCCTTTGGGCGGCGGCCGATGACGCTTGCCTTGTTAAAGAGGCAGGCTCTTACGGCAGAGATGAAAGAAGGCAAGTCGGCCGACAAATGGGCGGTGTTCAGGGACGCCTGCGAGGCAAGGACTTTGCTTGGGGTTCAAGACCGTGCCTTGGCGGTTCTTGATGCGCTGCTCAGCTTCTACCCGGACAATACGTTGTCGCAGGAACGGACAATGATCGTGTTTCCTTCGAACGCGCAGCTGTCGGTTCGAGCGCACGGCATAACGGGTACGACGCTGCGTCGGCATCTTGCGGCGCTGGTCGAGGCAGGATTGATCAATCGCAAGGACAGCGCCAACGGGAAGCGCTATGCTCGTAAGGATGGCACTGGCGGGATCGAAGATGCCTATGGCTTCGATCTGTCGCCGTTGCTTGCTCGCGCCGAGGAGCTCGCTCTGATGGCTCAGCAAGTGACTGCAGACCGAGCGAGGTTCCGCCGTCTGAAGGAAACGCTGTCCGTCTGCCGCCGGGATGTGCGCAAGCTCATATCCGCGGCCATGGAAGAGGGTGCTCCGGGAGACTGGGGAGTCATTGAAGCGATGTATCTCGAGCTTGTCGGACGCATGCCGCGCACTCCGACGATCGGAGATCTGCAAGACCTCAGCGAGGAAATGGAGATGCTGCGCGCCGAGATCCTCAACAGGCTGGAACTGCAGATGAATTCTGAAAAAATGGACGGCAATGATATCCGAATTGAACGCCACATACAGAATTCAAATACCGAATCCAGCAATGAACTTGAACCTTGCTCTAGAAACGAGCCGGGGGCGAGGCCTGAGGCAAAACAGCGACCTACCATGGAGGCGATAAAGGCGTTTCCGTTGGGTATGGTGCTTCGGGCATGCCCAGAGGTCAGCGCTTACGGGCCGGACGGAGTAGTTTCGAGCTGGCGTGAACTTATGTCAGCCTCGGTGGTCGTTCGATCGATGTTGGGCATAAGCCCCAGTGCGTATCAGGATGCTTGCGATTCAATGGGTCCGGAGAATGCGGCAGCTACGGTGGCCTGCATTCTGGAGAGGGGCGGGCACATTAACTCGCCTGGCGGATATCTCCGGGATTTGACTGCACGAGCGCGACGAGGGGAGTTTTCGCTCGGGCCGATGCTCATGGCCCTGCTGAGGGCAAATGGGGAAAATATCCGTGTAGCCGTATGAGCTGGTCACGGCAGGAAAACCCTGACAGCTGTCAGGGTTTTGTAGGCACGAGACTCTCAAGTTCATTCGAAGGCTTAACGGACAAGTTAGACTAAGCCGGTGTGGAAAAAAGATTGTTCGGTTAAACGTTTGGATAGTTCGACCCGTGATGGTGTTCCCAACCTTTGGTCTGCTCCTGAATTGACCAATCTCCATCTGAGCGTTGTGAGCGAGGTGGCGGGTATGTCAGGCAGCGTAGACTCAACAGATTGATGTCCAGGAGTGCTTGTCCTTCCAATAGACGCGCGAAATTTGACGATTACAGAAATGCCATCTCGAAAGCGGGGCGAGACGCCCGGGCTCCGTCGGGTTACGCTGGCTCGACGTGATCTGCACAGTCTGAGACCGAGATGGTTCTATCGCCCCCGGAAAGAGGGGAGCGGCCGCCGTCCGATTTGGGCGTTTGTTGCCAGGCGCAGGGAACTATCGGCAGTAATCCGGACAGGGCTGCCATCTACTCCGCCGGCGAATGAGTTCTCGCTCGACCCTAAGCCGATGGCGCTGCTGCACGCCCACGGCGCGATAGACCAGCGGACCGGATTGTCCGACAGGATTGTCAGATTATCGCTCAGTGAGCGCAGTTTTCTCGTTGAGACGCGTGAGCAAAGCCGCTCGAATCTGCTCGCTCTTGGTGAGAGGAGGGGGAGACACCGCGGCATTCTGTGCCGTCGCGGCGCTGCCACCCGTGAGGCTCTGAAAGCGCTCCTGCGCAGCAATCCGGTCGACGTCCGACACGGGTTCGGCAGGATCGCCTTGCAGGTTGAAGCGCATCGAGTCGGGTTGGGCTGTTGCGAAGAAATACCGCTTGGAATGCAGATAAGCTCCCGTTGCGCGGCGCAGCTTCGTGACGCCGACCTCAGGCTTGAGGAGAGGGCGGATGTCGTTCCAGAGACCGAGTGCGAAAGGCCGGATCGGGTCGCCGATTTTGGCCGGCAGAATCTCGATGGGGCGCAGGAGGAGGGCATTGATGGCGCGCGCCTTGGCAAGATCTGCCTCGTTTGCCGTAATCGGGCCGCGGCTTGTTGTCCAGGGTTTCGTCATTGAGCACTCCACTTCAAAGCCCGACGTAGATGGGGATCGTGAAGGGAGTTTGACAGTGCGGTGCGAGCGTATCGACCGGCTGTGCAGATTTTCAGGAGGGCGTAAGGTCCTGAAGGATGGAGAAACTGGCGCAGCTTGCATCGATATTACCGATGCGAATGGTATGTTCTGAGCGGGCGGTCAAAAGTGACAGGCGCACATTCCTGGCGTTCTTCGCGCGCACGAGAAACTCCTGGCGGGCGAAGATCAGCCCAGATCTGTTTGTCAGCTCAAAGGCGACATGTTCGCTGTAGCCGTCATCCGCGATAATGACGGTCGCCAAGCCAGACTGCATTCGTGAAACTCCTTGGTTTGCGGAGAATTTGCTTGAGATAGGGCTGAGCTTCAATCGGACCGAGGTTTTTTCCCATGATCTCTTCGCTAGGTAGTCGCATGGAGCACTGAGCTTAATCGTCGCCTTCTGGCATAAGAGCGTCGAATATTTCCAGGAGAGCCTCGGTTATGGCGCTTCCGAGTGCGTTTCCGCTCGCCGCGATTGCCTGCTCGTCCATATCGCGCGCCGCAATCGCCAGGTTCCCGCCTTGCTCGGCGACGATCGCGCGCGCCCGCTCGATTGCCCATTGCGCGAAATCATTCCGGGTTTCGATCGCGACCGTTTCGATTTCCATCAGGTGCCTTTCAGAATTTCTTCAGGGGTGTCGGGCAAAGTTGCCCGGCGCGTTGAGTTGTGCGTACGCGCTGTTGTGGTCCAACTTTGATCTGATTGGTAGGCCCTCAAAGCCCTCGCGGGCTTGTCACCGAACCACTTCACACTGTTTCGATGTCTGTTCGCGAGAAATCATCGCCCTTGAAAAGGAGCGGCTCGCCACGGGTCTTTGCCAGCGCATACGAGAAGCAGTCGCCATAGTTCAAACCTGCCGGATGACGTCCTTTACCAAAGGCACGCCAAGCTCGTCGCGCGATCGCGATCTGGTCGGTGTCGACCGAGACGATTTCGACGCCGGCTTTGTGAAGCCACAAATCCAGTT
Source organism: Rhizobium sp. YTU87027 (assembly GCF_050644135.1). Taxonomy (NCBI): domain Bacteria; kingdom Pseudomonadati; phylum Pseudomonadota; class Alphaproteobacteria; order Hyphomicrobiales; family Rhizobiaceae; genus Rhizobium; species Rhizobium sp. YTU87027. The sequence goes on from NZ_CP098443.1 coordinate 552,649, forward strand.
CCGCAGCGCCTGCCTCACCCATGCGCGCTTCTATCACGATTGCCAACTCAAGGACGGAGGCCGCTGTCATGAAGCGCCGTGGAGCATCAACAATCTTTGCCTCGAATGCTTCAGCTTCCGGTTCGCCAAAGGCAATCGCCACGACCGCGGATGTGTCGATCACCATCAGCCGGGAAGTCCGTTTTCGTCATAGCCCAGAATCTCGTCGACAGTACGGTTATCGAGAACCGTCAGCTTACCCCAGCGTCTGCGGCTGGCGGCGAGCTCCTCCAATAGAACGGTGCGATTTCCTGCATTGGCGAGACGCCGCAGCCGCTCTTCCAAGGCGCGGCGCGTGGCCATGGTAATCGTCTCTCCGGTTTTCTCGGCGAGCGCCTTAGCGAGGCGTTCCGTCTCGGCGTCTTTGATGCTCAGCGCCATGCTTGGTTCCTTGGTTCCTATTATTCGGTATTCTACCTAAGCCAACTGCTATCGCAAGTGCGTTCCGCTGCGATTGGACCGGGCGGTATCACTCGCAAACCGTAGGGAAAGTAAGTCATAGATGGGAAATCCATAACGCGTGGAATGGAAATTGGACACAGCAAGACAGCGCTCCGTAGCCACTAGTGACGAGGAGCGCACGTTCGCGGGGTTACGTTGGACTCGCGGGGCTGCGCTTGGCTTGGCGGATTGCCGACAAAGCCCTGCACAGCGAGGGCTTTATCGCTCACTACGGTCACATCCAGGGGATAACGACTAGGTGACCAGTCGCGCTGCGCTGTTATTAGTAGCGCGGATTTCAGGGAGGGAGCGGAGAAAGATCCTGTCAGGCCGCGCCAGCGTGTCAGAATCGACAACGAGGTCAGCCGACGCACCGTGTCGGGCGCGTGCGGACCGTCGGCCCGCAACAGCCTTGAATGCGTAGCCCAGCCTCGACCCCAGCCGGCATGCCGTGGTCGGGATCTTCGGTCCGTCCGACCGGATTCCAAAGATGATGGGCGACGAATTTCAGCCTTTGGCTTCGGCATGAGATGGCTCTCGCGCTGTGATTTGCTCCGACTTTATCGGTGTCGATTAGCGTGATTGAGCGGAACTCATTTCATTCTATCGATAGACTTTTTGGTCCTCTAGGTTCACCGGAATCTTCCTGGTCGACAGGAATGCGGCAGTACCCAATCATCGCAACTTTTCGGTCTACGACAGCGCAGAAAAGGACAGCACAGAAAAGAAATGGTTCGCTATAATTTTACGAAAAATTTAGGTTAATTAGCGGTTTCAATTACACCCCATTCCATCGCAACCATTGATCGGTAAGCTAACCGGCATCAGCCTTTGCCATGAAACTGCCGGAGAGTTGCGCATGACCATGCTCGCCACCACGAACAATTCGCATGCAGCCAATGTTCCGTTGCTCTCGCATACGGGAGTCGTGACAACGGGCACGCGGATGGTTGGGCCCGATATCCTGCGCTCCCTGGCGATCTTGCTGGTGATGCTTGTCCACCTTCCGTTGAACGCCACGCCCGGCACATTGGTAACCGTCCGCGAATATGGCTGGCTCGGCGTTGATATCTTCTTTGTGCTCAGCGGCTACCTGATCGGCACGCAACTGTTCAAGGAAGTGACGCGCACGGGGGCAGTCGATTTCAAATCGTTTTACCTCCGGCGAGCGTTCCGCATCTTTCCGGCCTTCTTCGTGGTCCTTGGCCTTTACGCGTTAGTTCCAGTCCTTCGCGACAATTCAGCGATGCAGCCTCTCTGGAAATTCGCGACCTTCACGGTCAATCTCGGGTTCGACCCGAGGGAGGGCAACGCTTTTTCTCAGGCATGGACGCTTGCCGTCGAAGAGCAGTTCTATCTCGTCCTGCCCTTGCTGGTTCTTCTCCTGTATAAGCGCGTTGGCACGGGATGGGTGCTTGCGCTCGCAGGACTGTTGACACTCGCCGGGATCGGACTGCGTTACGTGATCTGGGATATGCAGGTTGGCACCCTCGTCACAGAGGGCCAGTTGCGCCCGGCCTTTGCGACATACCTCCGCGATATCTACTATCCAACTTACACACGCTTGGATGGGTTGCTGTTCGGCGTCTTGCTTGCAGCCGCCCGCTTCTTCAAGCCGGAGCTCTGCAGGCAATATCTGCCGCCAAAGCTCACGATACCTTCAGGTCTGATCTTTGTGATCACAGCGCTCATCTGCTTTGTCGATCGAGGTCCCCTGGCAGGACAAGGCATCTTTCCGGTGTTTCAGGCGCAACTCGGCGCGGTTGCGGGCTTCCCGCTGATCTCGATCGGCATCGCACTGCTGTTCTGCGCCATGCTCGATCTTGAGCACGTTCTCAGCCGCTGGCCCGTGCCGGGTGCAGCTCTTGTAGCAACGCTGTCCTACAGCCTTTATCTCACGCACAAGTCCGTCTTTCACGTCACGCGCCTCGTTGTCGGAGAGGAGAATCTGCAAGGCACCTTCGGTTTTTTCGCCTATCTGATCGCAAGCTTTGTCGTCGCGGCCGTTCTCTGGCTTTTTGTGGAGCGAACGTTCCTGCATCTTCGGGACAAAATGCAGTCGTCTTTGAACTAATCGTCGTGCTCTCTTATCGCCAAACCTGAACGTCGCGAGGACAATGATCCGCAAATGGCCGACAGCAGTCTCTGGAGCGGAGAAATATGCCAACGTCTTCCAGCTGTCATGGTCGGCGAGCAGTATGAGGTCAGCAGCGATTGATGATGGCCAAGCCGGCCTTCCGGCTGGGAGGCTCAATGGCGCAGGCACCCGATAGAATGGTCAGCGGCGAGATGGCCTGGCAAAAGGCCGTTGCCCGCGACGCGGTCATTCGTCCGGAAGGAACGCCATACATCGTCTCGCTGGGTTTACCGCTGCCCCATGGTCAACGGCCGCCAGTCACTGCAGGCACGGCGCCGCTGACCAGCCTTCCACGGGCATGGCGAGCCGTGACCATTACGGCCATCGCAGACCTCCTCTCTGAGGACGCTTCCAAGACGGCTCGACACTCTCCCTCTGTTCGCGAGGCCTTTCGGCAATTCGAGCGTGGGCCGGCCCCAGAGTATCATAGGGTCTTTTTACCAACGCGGGCAGCGTCAGCCATAAAACTCCGGACGGAAACCGAATACCGTCAGCGCGCCTGCGGCATCGTTGAGAGCCAAGACTGGCATCTTTGCCGTCAAAAACAGGGCGCGCAAGAAACCGGGCAATCGGCAAGTTGATGCTCCGCGCCCTCAATGACGGATGAGGCCAAACCGATGTGCCTCATCCAGCAGGTGACGAACAGAAGAAGGCTGCCATTTGCGCCCACCGCGCGCTGGCCGCTCGCCCATCTGATCCAGTTGCGCGGCAATGTCGCGTAGCGACAGGCCGGGATCGGCAATGGTAATCGCCGCAACGAGCTTCATCAGATAATCTTCTGGAGCGCGGCGGGGCGAGCGTGCCAGGAGCTCGGGGTCGGCAAGCTTCTCGCGGACCATCCGATGCACCGCGCGGCGCAGTCGTTCCACCGTCCAGTCATGGCCGCGGCGATTGAGGACCCGAACGACACTGTCCCAGCTATGCTGGGGACGAAGCTGCCGGACCATTGGTAGCCAGGTTTGGGCGGACGAAATCAGCTCGTCGAGATAAAGTTTTTCTCGCGCCTTCGAGACTGCCTTGATCGCCTCCGGGCGCCGCTCGCGAAGTCCTGGGTTGCCCGGCAACTTGCCACGCGCTTTTGCCGCTTTGATACCGGCTTTGGTTCGTTCGGCGATCAGAGCCCGTTCGAGCTGTGCGACGGCCCCGAGAACCTGAAGAGAAAACATGCCCTGTGGCGTGGACGTGTCGATCGGATCGCGGATCGATCGGAAATGAACGCCGCGCTCTTCAAGGTCCTCGATCACCTGCAACAGATGGCTGACTGAACGGGCGAGGCGATCCAGCCGGACAACAACAAGTACGTCGCCGGCAGCGAGCTCGCCGAGCAGTCTCGTCAGAACCGGTCGGGCCCGTGAAGCGCCAGATCCGTGCTCCTGAAAAATCCGCTCACAGCCGGCGGCGCGCAACTCGTCCATCTGCGCGTCATGGACCTGATCGTCGGTCGAGACGCGTGCATAGCCGATAAGACGTTTGGGGGCCGGCGATGGATTGGTGGCTAGCCGTTTTGCCATAATTTTCTCGCGCGACTTTTTGGTGCTTTGTACAGACAAGGAATGCGTGAGAAAAGGATCGGTTGCAAGCGTGTTTTATCTACCGAATAGAGACCCGCCAGAGTCGAAACGCCATCATGGACGAGCAACGGAGCGTCCACATAGGCAAACGCCCGCCAGCGGGCTCCGGTGGCGGAAATGCCGGAAAACCAGCGGTTTCGGAGTGCCCTCTCGGACCGAGAGCCAGGTGGACGGTGCGGAAACTCAATTCAGGAACTACGATTGGCCGTTTGCGCGGAAGGCGGCCGTCGAATTCTGCTTGCCGAATTCCGGTCAACCCGGCCGAAATCGGCTGGAAAGCCCGGAAAACCAGGCGTTTCCGCCCATCCTGGGCGACCGACAAACCTTCTCTGCGAGTCAGAATCCATCACTATCGATACCTGATACTTATCGATGGTTAGAAGCATAACTCAGAATGGTCAAAAGTAGCAGAAGTAAGTATGGATATAGCTTCTCGTTAATGATGTATTTACCATGAATTCAACAGGTTAATATCACGCCAATCCGCCATCCAGACCTTGCCGCATTTCGATGTCACCCCCGCTGTGGCTTTTACTTCCCGATTTCAATTGAAGCGCTAAGCTAAAAACCCAGCCCGCATTTTTGAGCTAACGATTTCATGCTGGCGGCGGGGGAGGGGCCTCTTAAAGCCCTGACGCCTTGGTGAGATTGGTGCGGAAGCGGTCGCGTCGGCGCTGATATTTGCGAGTCATTTCGGCTGAGGCGTGCCCCAACTGCTTCTGCACGTAGCGCTCCTCGATCTCGGCGGAGGAGGCAAGCCCGGCGCGCAGCGAGTGGCCGGCGAACAGCCCGGCCCGTTCCTCTTCCGGCAGATCGGAACGGACGCCGGCGGCAAGCGCGGTCTGCTTGACCAGCCGGGCGACATGTTTGTCGGAGAGCCGCTCGACGTCGATCGTCTTGTTGTCCTTGAAGATGCGGCGGAAGAGGGGACCTCTGGCGATCCGGCCAAAGCGGATCCAGCGCTCGACGGCAGCAAGGGGACATGTCTGGTCGGAGGCGCCGCGGCCGACCTCGACCTGGCGCCAGCCGGTTTTGCCGCGCAACGTCAGCAGCACGCCTTGTCCGGGAAAAATCTCGATCCAGCCACGGCCGTCGCTGTGGTTCCCATCCAGATGGTCGTCGCGGGCGACGTCGAGACCGACGATCTCAGATCGCCGCAGGCCACCGGCGAAGCCCAGGAGCAGAATGGCCCGGTCGCGCAGGCCGCGCAGATCATGACCGAGCGTGTCGACCATCGCCTTGATGTCTTCGCCGAGCACCGCCTCCTTTTGCCGCGGCGGCTTGGCGTGCTTGCGGCGGATGCCGGCGAGGACCGTGGCAATATGCCGGTCGGAGCGATCCATCGGCGTGCCGCGCTGGGTAAAGTTCCAGGCCAGCCCGGACAGGCGCCGCTCGATCGTCGCCACCGACAGGGCAGGGGTATTGCGTTTCTGATCACCGGCGGCACAGGCACCGATATAGAGGCCGATCACCTGGCTCGACGGCGGCATCGGCTCGAAACCTTCGCGGCGGCACCAGGCGGTGAAATGCCGCCAGTCCTTGGCGTAGGCATCGCGGGTGTTTTCGGAACTGGCGGCGTTGGCGTAGGCCGTTGCGGTCGCGACCAGGGCTTCGACACGAGGTGTAGGCCGCGGGGCGGAGGGCGAGGCGCCGGTTTCGATGACGAGATCGCCGCCAGCGGGAAGGTCGCCGTCATCAATATTGTCGATTTTGGGCGTGTTGGCCGGGGGATTTTGCATGGTTCAAGAGCCTACCATCATATGTCCGATAATGGAAGGTTATTGGACATAGTTTGTTTCAGACAGGCGGTGCGGTTTTATGGTAGGTATCTGGTGTAAACCGCACGTATGTTCTATGTTCTGCCGCATGGATTCGTTTGTGCCCACCCTTTCGACGCCGCCGGCCTGGCCAGCCAAGCTGCCCGGCTGGACATTGGCGCGCGGGCGCGAACCGAGCGATGCCGACGCCGCCTTCGCCGCCGGCATCGCCTTGAAATCCTTGGATGATCTCGTCCGCACCGCGCCTGTGTGGATGGGCTGCTGGCGATCCCGCCAGGCGCTCGCCTGCGGTGCGTCCGCGGTTCGGTTGATCGGCCGTAACGAGGAACAATCGGCGCTGCGCGACGCCATTCTGCGGACCGCTCCCGGCGACGATCCGGGACCGGCCGGACGCCTGGCTTTGGCTTTCCAAACGCTGGCGGACCGGAAACGGACGATCGGCAGCAAAATCCTCGAGGACCTGACCGATCTGATGGGGTTGCGTCGGGAGGGAGTGAGCGACATCGCCGACCGGTTCGACGATGCCCTGCAGTCGCCGAGCGCCGCGCCGTTTGCTGCCGCCACATTGGTGGCAAACATCTGCGCGCTCCGCCCCGACGCCGAAATCCTCGCCTGGTGGCTAGCCGACCGGCTTTTGGCCGAAAAGCTCGGCTGGGATTTTTGTGTGCCGCTGTTGATGGCGGAGCGTTTTGGCGCCGCTTTCCGCACCCCCGGAGGTCGCGGGCGGTTGCGGCCCGGCGACGACGGCTTTGAGCGGGCGGTGTGCCTGGCGCTGGTCTCGGGCGCCGGCGCGGCGCTGCGGTCGGCCGGCGACATTGCCCGCCGTGCCGAGCAGCTGGTCGCGGCGGCGCCAAAGGTTCGGACGAAGGGAGCGGCATCGGTGATCCGCAAACTGCTCGACGAGGACGCCGTGCCCGCCTCCGCGCCGGGCGCCAACCTGTCCCGCTGGGCCGCCACGCGGCTGTTCGAACGGCTGGAGGGCTTTGGCGCCGTGCGCGAACTCTCCGGCCGCTCCTCCTTCCGGATTTTTGGATTGTGAGGTGGCCGCTATGAGCGCGACACCGCAGCCGAAGCGCCACGCCAAAAAGAATCCCCAGGACGATGTCCTATACGATCGCGAGCTGGAGGATTTGCCTGCGGAGCTGCGCTGGCGGGAATGGATGCTGCGGGTCGAGGCGGTGATCTTTGCCTCGGCCGAGCCGGTCAGCCGAGAAACGCTGGCACGCGTCGTCGGCAAAGACTGCAGCATCGATCTCATCATCGACGATCTTGTCGAGGAACTGCGAGACCGACCCTACGAACTGGTGTCGGTCGCCGGCGGCTGGCAGCACCGCACCCGGATTCGCTTCGCGGAGACGATCCGGGCTTCGGCGGCGCCGACGCGGGGAGGGGCGGCGACGCTTTCGGAGTTCGAGGCGATGGTGCTGATGGCTGTGGGATATTTCCAACCGGTGACACGGAGCGATCTCTCGAAGATCTTCGGCAAGGAAGTATCCCGTGATACGATCGGTGCATTGCGCGGCGCTGGTTTCATATCGTCAGGGCCGCGCAGCCCGACGCCAGGTGCACCCTACGCCTATGTGACAACAAAACATTTCCTCTCCGTCTTTGGTCTCGAGACGCTGCGCGATCTTCCTGACATCGAAGGATTGGAGGATGTCGGGCTGCTCGGCCGCCATGCGCTCGTCGGGGAGGCGTTCGCGGAGCAGCAGGATGAAGCGCTGATGGACGACTAAGACGTCCGCGGGGTTCACGCCTTGGCCTGGTGCGGCCGCCCTTCAGGAGCGGCCCCGGTCTTTGTTGCGACAATGAGGATCGCGGCGGTCTTCTATGCTATCGTCGCCTCCGCGGGTAGCGCGATGGGAAAGCCCGCGGCTGCGAGTGCCGCGCACATCTCGTCCAACGCTGGGAATCGGTAGACGTCGTCCGTGGCAAGCTGATGGAAGAGGGAAGAGGCCGCCTATTTTGATTTCGTCATCGAAGTCATTTCCCGGAATCTTGCCGACGTAACGACTTTTTTCGATCTCGTCCCCAGACACATGGAATATTTATACGGTCGAGACTAACTCCCCTAACAACATGCAACTTCGCGTGCCGCGACCGGTTCCATGGTTGCGGCGCCGCGACCGTATACTGGGCAGGAGGTGATGCAATGGCCGATGTTGAATCGAAGCTGGAACCAGAAGTTACAACGATGCCGGTTACCGATCCACTCCCGGACTCGCGACCATGGGAGGCCTCGGCGCTGGTGGGGTATCTTGCTTCGTTCACAATGACCGCCATCGCGGCGGTCGTGGCGGTCGGCATCGATAGAGGTTTGACGATACCGAACGTCTCACTCGTATTTGTGGTGCCGGTGATCGTCGCGGGCGTTTCCTTCGGCTTTGGGCCGTCGCTCTGCTCGGCCGTACTCGGTGCTCTCGCCTATAACTTCTTTCTGACCGAGCCACGCTATACACTGGTCGTCGACGACCCGGCAAATATCTGGGCCATTTGCCTGCTGTTTCTCGTCGGACTGATTGTGAGTGGCATTGCGTTCACCTCTAGGCGCAGAGCGGCGGATGCGGCCCTTCTCAGAAGGCAGGCGACTGTGTTGCAAGCCTACAGTCGCGACGTCGTGGCGGCGGACAGCACGAATACGCTTATCTCGGTCACGTCTCAAACTCTCGCTGCGCTGTTCCAGGTTCCCGCCACTGTGATGCTCGTTGCGGAGGGTAAGGTGATTTCCGTCAAAAGCGTCGGCGGCCTGCAGCCAGAGGAGGCAGACTTCGAGGCGGCGCGATTGTCGTTGGAGGTGGGCACTGTCGCGCGCGCTGGCGTCTATCCCGCCTTGGGCTCGCGCTTTGACTTTTGGCCCGTCGCAACGGGGGAGGGCTGGGGTGCCGTCATTGGGCTCGCATTCGATCCCAGTAATCGCCCCTCGGCGCCAGAGACGTCGATCGACATCGTTGGAAGTGTTTTGGCGCTGGCGCTTTCGCGTCTGCGTTCCCCGGTTGGCCGCGACGCTCGATCCAAACCTTAAGTCCGAGGAAACGATGCACGGCAAAAAATAACCCGCTAGTTGGTGGGGTTTGCGGCCTTTAGCGTCAAGCGAAGCTGGAGTGCCGCCAGCGGATATGGAGGTGCCTCTTGGATCGATCGTTATTTCTTGCCAGGCTCCTTGGGCCGACATTTGTGGCGGTCTGGCTGGGGATGCTGATCAATCTTGGCATGTATGAGACCATGATCGCGGAGGCGCTGCATTTTGGCATCCTGTTCTATCTGTCCGGGGTATTGTCCCTGCTCGCTGGCCTCACGATCGTCAACCTGCACAATAGATGGCAGGTGGACTGGCGAGTGATCATTACGCTGCTCGGCTGGCTGATGACAATCGGGGGCATCCTCCGCATTGCCGTGCCGCAGGTGGCAATTGCCGCGGGTTCGACCATCTATAGCGGCCGTGCCGCCACTATGTTGGTGGCGCTGTTCATCGGTACGCTGGGCGCTTTCCTGAGCTTCAAGGGCTACGTGCGGCGCCTTTGAGGCTCGGAATTGCGATGATGGGAGCACGGCCAGAGCAATGAACCTTGTCTTCGCCGTTCTTGTACGCATCTTCGGCGCCGCGGCGTCTCCGATGAACTGGAATTGTTCCTTGGGTCAGCCTGGCCGAAGACGGAAACCCACAAATCGCAGAGAAGCGGACCTGGAAGCAACAGCACTCCGATTTGCTAAGGCTACGACGGATCCTGTTGCCGTTTCGCTGCCTTTGCTCGGGAATGGAAGCAGACGACAGCGAGAGCTCCAGACGACGGGACGCGGGACATTCGGACCCGGTGAAGCCTTCCAGTTTGATTGGTCGGAAGACTGGGCGATCATCGGCAATGAGTGCACCAAACTGCAGGTGGCGCATACAAAGCGTAGCTACAGCAGCGCCTTCATCGTCCGGGCCTACTTTGCTACCGACGCACGAGATGCTGTTTTGATGCCAACAAAACAAGCGTTGCGCGTCTTCGTCGTCGGCGGCCGCATCTACGACAATATGTGCACGGCGATTGATGAAGTCGGGCGTGGCATGGAGCGTGACGTCAACGTCTGCTTCCGGCCATGCCCAGCCACTACCATTTTAACAGCAATGCTCTGCTCGGATGGCGGAGGCAGGGGTCCCAGCCGAAAGTAGCCCAAACGCGGAAATGGCGATCAAGTGCCCCGTCACCGAGATTGCAGCGCTGCGCCATATCGCATTGGGCGACTTGGCTGCTTCCCTCCGGTATTAGCAAGACAGTCGTTCTGGTGGTCTGCCGATTCGATCTTCCGCTGACCCAAAACACAGCTGCGAGCCGGATCTGGGGGACAATAAGCAAAAAAACAAAACTGGTCGGAAGTTCGCATCACGATAATCCTTGGCCGGGCGACGACCGCTAAGGATGCCATCCGAAATAGACAGCGACCGACAGCCCAAGCTGGGCGACGGCCAAGACCAAACATACAGCAAAGCCGATGATGATGGCCCAGGAGCGTTTTTTCTGTCTATTCATCTGACCTCAAAGTGCTCATCGAGGACAGGTTTGTCGCGGGCGGTGCAACTGGCTCGACTAAATGCTCTGGTTTCGCCATGTCGTCGTCTCGACGTAATCGTCCGCGATGACGACTTCGTTGCCGAGAATTTTATGGTCATGCCGTGAATGCCATCAAGACTATGTCCGTTGTGCGGGTCGGAGGCGCCAGACGCTGGGAGAGAAGCGCGTGCCCGAGGTCTTTGAGCTGGTCTTAAGGGCGTATTCGTAGAACTTTCTGTCGGCAAGGCCGTCGTTTGCACCCTCAACGAGGTTGCGGTAGGCGCATTCGCGTTTCTCACCGTGCCACACTCCTTTCGTTTTGATCGGGCGACCTTCCTAAATCAAATTGTCACAATCAACCGCAGCTTGCAGAAATCACCGCTCCCGCAATAGGAGCAACCCCATTGCGTAATCGGCTGCAACTCGGGCTGATCACGTCGATTTCAATGGCACGCTTGCGGTCGATGAACTACCCTGCGCGGGATGGCGTGTGCTGCGTGCGCCACGGGATTCCCGAAATTGACGGAGACTTCGATCAACTCTCACAAGGAGCGTGACCCTATGTCTTTGTCGCACCGCCCGATCGGCCAGGGCCTCATTCATTCCACCTTCCGACGGTTTCTCGACAGCGAGACGTCTGCAGGCATGCTGCTCATGATCGTCGCTTTGCTGGCCATCGTGACCGCCAATTCGCCGCTGGCATCCGTATATTTCGCGACGCTGCACCTTTCCATTGGACCAATGAGCCTGCAGCACTGGATCAACGATGCGCTAATGGCGCTTTTCTTCCTGCTCGTTGGTCTGGAAATCAAGCGTGAGGTGTTGGATGGCCAGCTTTCAAGCTGGTCGCGCCGCATCCTGCCGGGTGCCGCGGCCGTCGGCGGCATGGTCGTTCCCGCCTTGATCTACGGCGCTTTCAATCAGGGCGATTTCACCGCAGCCCATGGTTGGGCGATCCCGACAGCGACCGACATCGCCTTTGCGCTTGGCGTCCTTTCTTTGGCTGGACCGCGTGTTCCGGTGACCCTCAAGGTTTTTCTCGCAGCCCTTGCCATCATCGACGACCTCGGGGCGGTCGTGATCATTGCGCTGTTTTACGCAAGTGACATGAACTACTGGGCCCTTGGTGGTGCGGCCGTCGCATTCTTTACCTTGATTGCGATGAATCGAGCCGGGGTCAGTCGCCTCGCTCCCTATCTGGTCCTGGGCGCCGCCCTTTGGGGCCTGGTTTTCCTGTCGGGCATCCATGCGACGATCGCAGGCGTTCTTCTGGCTCTGACCATCCCCCTGAAACTGACGCGAGGAACACCCGGGGCGCCACACGCAGTGTCACCTCTGCATCGGCTGGAACATAGCCTTCAGGTTCCGGTTGCCTTCCTGATCGTGCCTCTGTTTGGCTTTGCCAACGCCGGGGTTTCCTTGGTCGACGTCACGCTCGACTCGCTGTCAGAGCCCGTCACGCTTGGTGTCGGATTGGGATTGGCAGCTGGCAAGCTTATCGGTGTCCTTGGCGCTGTCGTGTTGACGGTACGCGCCGGGTTCGCGAAGTTGCCCGGCGCCGCGAGCGGGCCGCAGATGCTGGGCATCGCACTTCTGTGTGGCATTGGTTTCACCATGAGTCTCTTCGTCGGGCAACTCGCCTTCGAAGACCCGGCGATACAGGATCGGGCTAAGCTGGGAATCCTGATCGGTTCGTCCGTTTCCGGCGTTGCAGGTTATCTCGTGCTTCGGTTCTCGTCGCGCCGAACAGGAATACCCATATGAGATAGACGAATTCGAACTTGGAGTCTCGACGGCATGAACCGGTATCTCCCAACTGTTCTCGCGCTCTGCGCGATCGCCGCCATATGCCTGATGTTGGCAGGCATTGTCGTGATTGGGCATACTGTGGTGCACCCGCCGGTTTGACCGGGAAGTCGCAGCGCTTCACCCCCGCCGCGATGCTCCTGGAGTGCTGGTCGCGGCCCCAGGGTTAGCGGTCGCGATCCATCGACGCCGCACCTTCACGCTGCTTGACTGCAAACTCCTCCTCCGGCGAATAGACGAGCGTTTTGCGACCATGGGCGGCGAAATAGATGATTGCGAGCGCATACCAGATCGCTACGCCGATGATGCCCTTCTGATAGAGCGGATCGGTGAGCTGGAAGAAGATCGTGACCAAAGCAATTACCACGGTGAGGACCGCACCTGGCACGCCGAACGGGCTGCGGTAGGGCCGCTCAATGTTTGGAAAGCCGCGTCGGAGCTGGATGAACGTCAGCCCTTGTAACAGATAGGAGAACATGGCGCCGAACACGGCCATGTTCAGAAGCACGCCGCCGATGAAGGAGCCCGCCTGTTCGCCGCCCTGGGTGAACCAGACCGCCAGCATCACGAGGAAGCCGACGAGTGAACCGGCGATCAACGCCGTGTTCGGTGTCTTGTGCTCGCCGTGGGTCACTGAGAGAAAATGCGGGAAGTAGCCGGCCCGCGACAGTGAATAGATCTGCCGTCCGAAGGCGAAGATGATGGCGTGGAAGCTGGCGATCAGCCCGGCGACGGCAAACAATGCGAGAATTTTTGCCCAACCCGTTCCATAGATGGCACGGAAGCCGTCGAGGATCGGCTCGCCCGAAGAACCGAGCTTGAACGCCCCACTCGGAATGGCTGGATTGATGATCAGCACCAGGAAGCCTGTCGCAATCAGCGTGAACATGCCGAGCATGATGCCTCGAGGCATGTCGCGCCTCGGGTCGACCGACTCCTCGGCCGCGAGCGGCAGTTGCTCGATGGCCAGGAACAGCCAGACCGCGAAGGGCATCGAGGCCAGAACACCATAGACGCCGAATGGCAGGAACGGCCCGCCGCCGTCCGGAAGCTCGACGGCTGCACCCGTCGCCGGATCGACGCCGATGTTCATTGCATACTTGCCGAAGTCGATGAACGGAATGGCGCTCACGAAGAAGAAGACGAGGATGGCAAGGGCGATCAGCGTGACGATGACCGTTACGATGAAGGAGAGTTCCACCCCGCGGACATTGAGGCCCAGGAAGACAATGTAGCCGGCGAGCCACCAGATTGGCTGGAAGCTCTCAGGCGTGCCAAAAATGCCGGTCAAATAAGAACCGATGAAGAACACCACGACGGCGGGCGTCAGCACGTATTCGATGTTTTCCGCAACGCCGGTGATAAACCCGCCCCACGGCCCGAAGGCCGTCCGCGCGAAGGAGTAGGCGCCGCCGGTGTGCGGTAGAGCCGGGCTCATCTCGGCGATGGAGTAGGTGAGGCCGAGATACATGATGGTGATCAGAACCGTGCCGATGAACATGCCGCCCCAACCGCCGACGGCAAAGCCCAGGTTCCAGCCGGAAAAGTCACCGGAGATCACGGCGCCGACGCCCAGAGCCCAGAGCGAGAAGACGCCAGCGTGGCGCCTTAGTTCGCGGATGTCGAAATATTCCTGGCCGGGCAGATGGTAGATCACTCCGCCTTCGTGCTTGCTATCGTTGGCCATCGCAGTTGCCTCCCGACAGATTCTACTGCGGCATTCTGTTTGCCGCGCAGGTAAGACCCTCATGAATACGCCGTGTGCACCTCGGTTCGCGGCCGGTGGCCGAAGCCAAGTATGCCGGCACGCAAGGGGCTTGGTGTAGTTGCAGGCCTGAAGCGAAATGGCGGCGGGTGGACCCCACTCCGTCGCCCTTCGATTTCCCGGTGGAACCGAACAGGCGTTGGACAGTGTCCGTCTTCTGCCACCCGGCAAGGGGGCGCCGGCAAACCTCCGTATTTTCATGCATATTAGCAGTTATTCCATGCTCAATCACAAACTTTGTCAAATATGAACTCATCCCTCCTTTCGCTTCTGGGGGATTTCGTATGGCTAGACTTGCCGGCGCTCAGAATCGCGATATTTCTCACCTATGGCGTGGAATTAGAGGAGGCGACGATGAAGCACCACACGCTTGACGCGTTGCGGAGCACTGCCGGGGTTCATGCAAAGTTTCAAGACTTCACGACTACGCGCGAAACACGGCTCCTGCGATGGGCGGAGCTTTTGGAGAAAGAGCCCGATCGACGCCTGCGAACACTTCCCGAGACAGAGTATCAGCCGACATCCGTGCGCGATCGGATGCGATGCGTGGATTCGCCGATGGCTTTGGCATTCGAGGATGCCGTCTTTCGTGCCGAAGGACTGAAGGACGACACTTACGGCGAGGCAAAGCGGTTTTTTGAGCTGACCGATTGGCAATTGCATGGGTTTGTCTGCAGTTGCCATTCCGGTGCGACCGTGCGCTCCGGTAGCGCTGCTAAAAGTCTTCGGCGCGCCGCAAGGCCGAGCCCCGGTCTTTTGGCCATGCTTTGGGATGCGCTCCTGCTCCGGTAGTCAACTTCGTTGACAATGGCGCTGATCCACGCATCGGGCTTCGACCATATCGGCTCCTTATTGGGAATTGGAAGGTTTTCACATAGGCCATGCCCACGGCCCGATAGCCTTCCGAACCGATGTCCGAATAACTGCTGCGGCCGTCATCAAAAGAAGTGCCAGAGTCACCGCAGTCAGGCCTCAGCAGTCGGCGCCGCCGCCTGGAGATCATCAAACGCGGCACCGCCAGTGAGATCGAAGGCGATCGACCCCGCGAGAATGCCTATCTTCACTTGGTCCTGAGTTGCGACGTCCGGGTCGTGAAGCCAGATCCCAAACGGGAGACGATGTCCGCGCCGGAAGATGAGGAAATCCGACTCAACCAGGATCGCAAGTCCAAAAAACAAACCGCTGATGACGCCTAACGTCAGGGGCTCCAGCGGATTTCCCCTCGATCAAACGGGGAGCGCCGGGTGACAATTTCGGTGTTCTAGGCCGGCACACGGGGCCGTTTCCTTATGTTGCTTAGTACAATTGCTGATCCGGAAGGGGTTGAACGGGGGCGCGTAACATTTTATATCATATGATGATATTGTTGTTGGCCTGAAACCTGATTCGTCACCATGACCAACCGTCCACAGCTAGCGTGCCCTCTTGCAGACGATGTACTGGCCGACCGCCTCGCTCTCACCACACGAGAATTTCAGCGTTACCGGAGCCAGCGACTCTTAATGGTCGCGGTGAGCGAAGCGGGTGACACGCAGGCGGTCACAGTCACATGCCAGATCGGAAACCGAATTTGGGAAGGCCTCGTAGAGGATGGCCGGATCGTTTTTGAAGAGGTCAGATTTTTGCGTGGAATCCGATCACGAAAGCCTGCTGGCTGAGACTTCGCCTCGAAGCTCGGGTGCCACCGCTCAATGCTTACATAAAAAGGATATCGATGAAGAGACTTGCGGTTTTGATTGTTGCAACGCTGGAACAGGTGGGCGCCGTCATGGCGGCGCCGAAAATGGTCCAGCAGACAGGGGACTGGGGTGTCTATTCCTATGACAGAAACGGCCGCACGACCTGCTACGCGCTTTCTATTCCGAAGGACGTGAAGCCGGCAGATGTGGATCACGGGCAAAACTATTTTCTGATCGCGCCTGCCGAAAAAGATGGCCGCGACGAGCCGGAAGCAATCATGGGATACGATCTGAAGGCAGGATCGATGGTTCAGGTTTCGGTCGGCGACCAAACGTTCCGAATGTTTACGAAGGAGAATACAGCCTGGGTGGACGATACGGCACGCGAACCGGAATTGATTAAGGCTTTCCGTGCAGGTAGTCGAATGACATTGGAAGCGATGTCTGCGCGGGGCACGCACACAACCTATGTCTATTCCCTGGACGGCGTGACCGCTGCGTTAGACCGCGTTGCGCGATGCAAGTGAAACAGGCGGTTACCAAACTTTCTTTTTCGGCCGAACCAAATTCGGTTTTACGCTCTGTACGGCGAGGCTCCCTAGGGAAAAGGATGTGGCCGGCAGTAGGTCAGTTCACTGCTTGTGCGGCCCGGGCTTGCGATACCTCGGAATCCATTTCACCCGGAATGGCTGCCAAGCTTAACATGACGGCGACGTAGCCTGCAAAGACAGCGCAAATGAAGGCGGTCTTAGTCATTTTTACATCCTTTTTATATCACGTGGTGACATTCTTTGGTGGTTCCGCCATATTGTCAATCCTGAATGCAGGATGAACAAATGAGGGGGGCTTGGTGGCTGAGGAAAAAATTATGATCGTGGAGGACGACGCGCTGATCGCGACGGACCTTCGGGAGATCGTGTCCAATCTCGGTTACGAGGTCTCGGGTATAGCCGACAGCTTCGTGACCGCACGGCTTCTTGCTCCCGTCAGCACGATTGCATTGGTTGACCTCAATCTTAAAGATGGGGCGACTGGATTGCGCGTAGGGCAGTATCTGGCCAGCAATTTCGGAATTGAGGTGGTTATGGTGACGGCGAGCTCCGAGGCCATTCAGGACGATCTTCCGAAAGTCATAGGGCTGATATCGAAGCCAGTTCATCCGACATTGATCAAGAACGTCCTCGATTATCTGCGACGCATTCGGGAGGGAGGACGCGGCGTGCCGCCAGCAGGGATGCGGCTCTTCGTTTGAGCGCTACGCAGAGGCGGGGAGAACCATGACCGATAGACGTGCCGAGCTGATCCTGTGGGTCGGGCGGCTGGAGACCATACTTGTCAACCTCGGCATGCTGGATGAAAGTGGACAGCTTGCGACCGACGTTGGATCAACCTTTCCGAAGGAGGTCGCCGATGCGCTCGACGGATTTATCGAAAATCCCGTTGAACTGGCCGGTCTCCTGAAGATCTGCCGGGCTGCGCGCGACGGCCGTCCCTTGTCGCCTGCGGTCCTCAACGCCGCGTATCTCATGGCGCGCGAAGTCTTGCACGCGTTACAGGAAAACCTTCCAGAACCCTAGATCAAATGACAAAAAAGACCCGTCCGAAATCATTTCGGACGGGTCTCATGCTGACCGGGCAACTCACTACGTCCGGTCAAAAGCTAGCTGTCGGTGACTGCGGGGTCAGCTGACTTGGGCAATTCCTTCAACTTCATCAGCTGATCGGCACAGGTGTCGGCGGCATTTGTAACGCTATCGTTGATGCCTGCAATCTTCGTCCAGCCTCCGTCCCTGATGAAGTTTTCGCGCTCCCACGAGGACTTCGCTTGTAAAGCCCGCAGGTTCTCTTCAGCGCCCCGCGCTGTAACGAAGTTGTGGACGCAGATGCCTGCCACGAGCTCGGCCTTGGCGTCTCTGACCGCGATGTCTCGCATGACGTCCGCTCGTCCAGACGTCATCCATCCGCCCCAGGTGAAACCGGCGACCATCGTCAGGGCGCATGTGCCGATTATCGACCAAGCCCAGAGTGTCTTTGAAGGGCGGTACTCCGACCAGGCGCTGTCGCCATTCAGCATAGCTGCTCTCCTCTTTTTATATCATGACATGATACAAAGATCGCACAAGGAGATCAATCAGGAGGTGATAAAAAAACAGTGACCGTCGTCACGCCAGTTCGGTCACCTGACGAAGACGCGATAACGATTCCGCCAGCAGCGGCTCGTTCACGAGCATGCCTTTCACGTGAACCTTTGCGAGGGATTCGAGAACGTCATTGCCTTTCGATGTCAAACCGATCAGGACACTTCGCTTGTCGTCCTCCGCGGGTATCCGCATGGCCAGTTCTCCCGCGCACATCCGGTCTATAAGCTGGACGGCTCCGTTGTGGGGCATGAGCATCTGGTCGGCGAGATCTCGGATCCTGACCTGCCTGCCCGGCATGGTCCGGACGACAAGCATGGCCTGATACTGTTGCGAGGTCACGCCTGCCTCGGCAAGTGCCGCTTCGCTGAAAGCCAGGAAGCGTCGCATCGCCAGTCGGAAGCCCGCCAGCCCATCATAGACTTGGTCATTCAGTGCGGCAGAGCCGCGTACTGATCGAGGCATTCAGGTAATCCCTTTCATGTGTCACGAGATGATGTAATCTTGCCAAGCCACGCCCAGGAGGACGGTCGCGAGACGCTGCATCCATAGTGGCACCGAGTTGTCAGAATGACTGTGCCTATTTCGTGGCTTTCAGGAATAATTCGAATGGGCAAGACTGCGGCAGCCCTTGCCAATTCTCATTGAATCGATCGACCAACGTATCCCCAATACAACCACAAGTTTTTCAGAGATTTTGCTTTTCTCCATTCGGCATCAAAGTAGAGACAGCGAACGGAATGGTTCCGTGACGGCAATTGTGGTTGAAATGTGGCGGTTTCTCTGCCATCCTGCGCCGATGGTGGATATTCGATCGCCAATATATGATGTCGACGATAGCAGGCGGGCTTTGCAGTGTACGTCGGTATTCAATGACGCGTTGAGTCTTTTGATTCGCAAAGCCGTGCTTGCTGGCTGGAGAGAAGAAGAAGCTGCGCTTCAAATCGCGGACTTGGCGGATGACTACATTTTGTACCTGACGTCAAAGCCATCTCGCGAACGGCGGGCCGCCAATACCAACTGTTGCGGCGCGAGGTCTGGAAAGCTGTAAGCGTCGGAGGAGGCAATGATTTGTGGGATTTGGCACTCAACGCTTTTAAGCATCGGGATGTTAGTGATCGTTATAGTCGTTGCGCTGGTCACCCTACTGATGCTCCTGAAAAGCTTTGGTCCAGTCGGACTTGCAACTGCAACATATCCGGAGACTTCGCTCGTTCAAGCGGTGACCGAAACTAGCGAATAGTCCTAAACGATTTGACAGTCACATGATCGGATTCGAAATCTCACATTTCGCAAGCCCGTGATTGCCATTGCTGCGGAGAGCCGAATGGCAATACCCGGCGCTATCGCGGACCCGTTGTCACTTGTGCCCGATCCTTCAGTGCCATCGCGCTCTGATATACAATGCGACCCATGAAATACTCGAAAGAGACCTGGCACAGGTCGTCGTCATCGATCGATTCTCATGCGCCCGCGTGCCGGCTCTCTATCGCAGCACACGCTCAGCGGACGGCATAGGCCGGAAGACTGAAATCATCCTGCAATTGGCGCCCGAGCAGCAGGTCAGCCACGGGCGGCAGAACCATGAGGGAACTCAAGCAATTGCGCAGCGCAATGCCAAATCCGGTTTTCGGAACGAACGACGATGCAAAGCGGCTGGCCGCCTTCTGCTTGTCCTGCAAGAGTGGCATCAGTCGCATTTGATAATGTTCCAGACCGGCCAGGGCGTTATCTCTTGCACATGCGAACTCGCCGGCAAGCACATAGGCTTCGGTCATCGCCAAACCCGACCCTTCGCCGGCCAGCAGCGAGACGCAGGCTGCAGCGTCGCCGATGAGGACCGTGCGGCCCTTTGTCCAATTGTTCATTCGGATCTGGCTGACGCGATCGAAATAGATTTCTCCCGCTCCTTCCATGGCCTTCAATATTCGCGGACATTCCCACCCAACGTTGCCGAACGCATCTCGTAAAGCCGCTTTGCGCCCAGCATTGGTTGCGGGTATTCCATGGCCAGGATTGGGGTCGCGGTACACGAACAGAAAGAGCGTCCTGTCATCTCGCATGGAAAATCGGGAGATTTGTCTGCCCGGTTCTGCATAGCTGACATAGGTCAACTCGTCGCGGCGCCGATATCCCAAGAGCTCGAATGCGGCCACCTTGTACCCAAGATAGAACTCGAATTGTTCCTCCCGCCCAAAGCGAAGTTCACGGACGCGCGAATGCAGCCCGTCAGCCCCAACCACGAGGTCGAACCTTCGGCTGGCGTGATGGCCAAAGCCGATATGCAGACCGTGGGCATCGTCATCGATCGTGGTGATGCTATCTCCGAATATCGTTTCGACCTTGCCATCGATCGTTGCGTATATGGCGGACGCAAGGTCGCTTCTCCTCAAGCTGACGAAACCGCTATTTAACGTGCGCGTAATCACATCCGTAGAGAAGCCACCTCGCCGCCGGCCGTCGCTGCCGACGAAGCGTACTTCCTTTACGCGATATCCGCTTTCCCGAAGACGGGGAACGATCCCCATCATTGTTGCCACGTCGTATCCATGGCCCCAGAAGTCAACGATATACCCGCCGGATCGCGGTCCTGCGGCTTGCTCGATCAGCACCGGCTCATGGCCGTAACGATAGAGCCAGTAGGCTAGTGTTGATCCAGCGATGCCCGTGCCGTTGATCGCAACTTTCATGGTCTTGTCCTTCTCGTCAAGCAAAGCGGCAAGCTGCTCTTCAGCATCTTGTCTTGCCCAAGTTGTCGGCCTCCAGGTCGATCGTGATCGCACTCAGCCATGCTTTGCGACTGTTCCGATAAGAAATGCGAGCGCCTTTAAATTCTCTTTTATATCATGTCAGGATATATTTTCGGAAAAATAGTGTGAACCTGAACCTGGATGCAGGCGCATGAAAGTTCCGCTTTACCCGCAACGGATGAGCCGCTTTCCAGTGGCCAGGTGCAATGTATCTTTATTTATATCATGCTGTGATATATGCTGGTTGCGCCGGCAATAGGAGGAGGTTTGGCTCCGCCAGCGCGCCAGGAGCACCACTCGCCGCGCTCGCGGACCGGACTCCAGACCTTCCTGGCGGAAAGGACGATCAATTGGACGATCTCAATGTCAAAATCGATGGATCCATCGTGTTGGATCGCGACGTTCGCTTCTTCGGATCGATCGCAGGGACGTTGACGGTGCCGACCGGCCGGACGTTCGAACTCCACGGAAGCATAGGACGCGATCTCGTTGTCGAAAAAGGTGCGAAGGCAATCGTTAGCGGGTCGGTTCAGGGGACTTTGATCAACAAGGGCGGTGACGTCTTGTTGAGTGGCAGTGTGGGGCGTATCGAGGACTACGATTCCGCCAAGCCAACCCGTCGGAGCATCCATTCCTGAGTGCTGTTGATTATTTTAGATTTGACTGAGGACACTTTCCACAAAGAAGAGTCTCCTTGGTCTTGTTCAAACGTTTACCGTTGCAGCGACGCTGAAATCAGAGACGGGTCAAAGTGACCATCTGTCGGTGGGCGCTTATCAGCGAATAGTGGAGCCTGCGAGGCCTTTTTGACAATCCAGATTATCTAATGGCTAGGTGAACAGAAGCTCCCGGACGATGACGCAGTTACCTTCTGCATCATCGCGATCGTGCGTTCACATCTGCGCCCATTGCTTTCTCGGCGGTGCGTCGTGCTCTGACTGTAGCCGCAATAAAGACCCTGGAAAGACCATGATAGAGCGGCTCACGCGATAGTAAGCGGGAAGTCACATAACCGATCATTGCGACGGCCATAATCGGCACAACGGCTTGGTGATCGCCGGTCATTTCGAGAATGATGACGAAGGCAGTCATCGGGGCCTGGACGACGCCGGCAAAATACCCTGCCATTCCGAGAATGGCGGCAAGGGCAACGCTGGTCCCGAGGAGGACGCCAACAGTGCTGCCAAAGCCTGCACCCACAGCAAGCGACGGTGCGAAAATGCCCCCTGGTATGCCCGAGATCATGGAAAGAAAGCTGACGACGATTTTCTCAACAAAAAAGAGCAGAGGCGGGGCATTTCCTTCAACGGCTCCCCTTGCCTGATCGTAGCCGGTACCAAATGTCATACCACCGGATGCGATCCCAATCAGCGAAATAACAAGGCCGCAAACAGCAGCGAGCACAATCGCTCGTCTCAGGGGCTGCGGCTGCGCCCACCGGCGAATGCGTTGACCGAAATGCAAGGCAAAGCCACTGAAGGCAGCGCCCAAGATGCCGCCTCCGATGCCGCAAACGAGAACGAGAGCCCAGTCCCGAAGCTCACTCGGTGCAGCAGACGATATGCCGAAATAATTGTAGCTGCCAGACAGCCCCAGCGCCGCAAGGCCCGAGAGGATGACAGCGGTTAGAACCAGACCATTGGCGCGCGATTCATAGGTGCGGCTCATCTCCTCGATGGCAAAGACAATGCCGGCGAGCGGGGTATTGAAGGCGGCTGCGATTCCTGCCGCCGAACCGGCAAGAATCAAACCGCGCGCTTGTGGCGTGCCACCGAAGCGGGCAACAGCAAGCATGATCGACGCACCGACCTGGACCGTGGGACCTTCGCGGCCAATCGAGGCGCCGCAGAATAGACCGAGGACGGTCAAAATGACTTTGCCAAACGCAATCTTCAGCGACAGCAATCGCGTTCGGTCATCATCGTGTCGCAGATGTCGCGCTGCAATCGCCTGGGGAATGCCACTCCCCTGAGAGTTCGGAAATAACGTCGCAGCCAGGTAAGCCGAAAGCATGAAGCCAAGTGGGGTCAGCACTAACGGCAGAAAGTATGCCCATCCACCGGTGGAAGTGAGGCCAGCAAACGTTCTTTGGGCGACGTCCGCTAGCTTGGCAAAACCGACGCTGATCACGCCGATCGCCAAGGCGCCGCACCAGAAGACGATCCTCGGCCGCCAAAGATGCGAAGCACCCCAGAAGACGCGCGAGCGACGCATGAATTTGGATTTGCGATGAAAAGCAGGCATGGATGGGACCATTGGCTATTGGGATGAACGCCGAGCGCGAAAATTCATCATGACAGCTGCTAATGGCGGATCGGCGATCCTGAGGCAATAGTCCTCGATTGAATTGCCGGCCGTGCAGAGCATCAGAACATCGATTTTGCGATTGTTATCATCCGCTCTGCCGTCGGCCCGATGGATTTTCGCCCCGGCTTGCTGGACGACCTTGCGTGACCCACCGCAACGGTGTTCGCAAGCAGCCGATCAAAGAGCTGTGACGATTCGTTAGGGGACAGAGCTCTCCAACATGCAGTTGTTCGTTGTTGATGGTCAGCTGATCAGTCGGATGTAGCGCCAACCATTCAAAGCAATGGGGGTTGCGGCCGACGTGGGCAAGCCTGTACGGGACGGCGGTGCATGTTCGGCGATATCGGCACGCCCAGCAGCCATCGAAAGAATATTCCGACGCGCCGCATCGCACAACCGGCCCAGAAAGGCTCGGCCACTTCGACGGGGGTTGCGAACTCGCCGCCAAACCGAGCCGTTGGTCTTGCCTGGAAATATGTCGGCGTTGCGCCTGCTGTTGGCCTGTACCGCGAAAGTGATGGCGAACGTTTGCGCTGACAAGCCGTCTTCGACTGTGCAGCTCCATTTGAGAGCATATATATCATTATATGATGTGTTTCTAACGGTGCGTTTAGTGCTAGCATCTGTCCGTTCTGCGCAATGTGACAGCTACGAGATGCGTCGCTGATCTCGGGGCTGCGCATGCCAATCGAGACCGAACCTTGTGGAGTGATGGTTCACTTACGTCGTTGAAGGGAGATCGGAATGTTTCCTGTAGCGGTTGATAAAGGGATGGAGAAGCGAATGGAGCCCTCACGGGCTCAAGAACCTCACAGTCCGCGTCAGCTTCCATCCCTGAGCGATGAGCAACGACAACTTCTAAACGAGTATCGCTGTGGCCACGTGGCCGAGGAGACCTTTCAGGATCGACTTGCCGCTGATCCCGTCCTTACCGAGTACGTTCGCAAAGTGTGTCGTGCCTGACGGCCCGGAATCTTCTGATAGAATACTGACCGCAACGCTGGCGGTCCGGCAGAGGCTCGCGGTCGACGATCGGCACAACTGATGGCGGCGCCACACTTTGACTACATCTGCTCGAGCGGCGGTTGGGCGATCGCGTGCTGTTCAACACCATATGGGGCATGCCCACCACACAACGACACCGGGTTTGATCTGACGGTTGACAATCTAGGACGGTCGCCCTAAAAAGTGAATAGGACAAGCGTCCCAGTTGTCGCATGTGGCTCGGGGTGGAGACTATGCCTGTCGATTTGTTCGAGCCGTTTCCGTTGGGCCACTTGGTCCTCGCCAATCGAATTGTCGCTGCGCGGGGGATGGAATGATGAGCAACAAAACAACCCGTGACGAGATCATCGAGGCCGCCGATGATCTGTTCTACCAGCAAGGCTACGAGCACACGTCATTTGCCGACATTGCCGATGTCGTGAAGATCTCGCGCGGCAATTTCTATCATCACTTCAAATCCAAGGACGAAATCCTGGATGCGGTGATCGACAAGCGTCTGGCGGACCGACAGGCGATGCTGCAGCGATGGGAGATTGAGGGGAAAACCGCGGAGGATCGCATCCGCAGCTTCATCGATATCCTGATCGTCAACGGAGACAAGATCAAGCGTTACGGCTGTCCGATCGGCACGCTGACGAGTGAGCTTGCGAAGCTGAACCACACAGCACAGGCCGACGCCAACCGGCTATTCGCGTTGTTCAGGACGTGGCTTCGCAGGCAGTTCGTCGCGCTCGGCCGTCAGGCCGATGCCGATATGCTTGCAATGCACCTTCTTGCCCGCAGTCAGGGGATCGCGACGCTGTCGAATGCCTTTCAGGACGAGGAGTTTGTAAGGCAGGAGGTCGAGCAGATGTACGGCTGGCTGAGATCGTGTGCAGCGGGCACTACGCCTGATGAATCGAAACGGGCTGATACGTAAGGCGCCAACCAAGAAAACTCAACGCAATCGGATCGGCGCCCAGCCGGCATCCGGAAAAGAAACAAGCGACCCGGCAAGCGCGGGGTTGGCGCATGCATCCACGAGAAATTACGGAAGGAACAATATATGTTTGTCGTGCTGCTCAAATTTTCCGACAACAAGGCCCGGGCCGGCCAGCTCATGGGCGGCCACACGGCCTGGATCCAACGCGGCTTGGAAGAGGGCATCTTTTTGCTGATTGGCAGTCTTCAGCCAAACCAGGGCGGCGCAATCCTGGCGCACAATACGACGCGGTCGGACCTGGAGAGCCGGCTGAAGGACGACCCCTTCGTAGCGGAACAGGTCGTCACGGCGGAAATTCTCGAGATCACACCGGCGAAGGCCGACGCGCGGCTGGAATTTCTGCTCGGCTGAATGCCGGCCCCCCACTTCACAACCCGACGGCAGACATATGAGTGCAACGATATTGGGTCCGGATGGCAAATCGCGTTGCCGGTGGTGCGGCGGCGCACCGGAGTTTCTCGTCTATCATGATACCGAATGGGGCTTTCCGGTCAGCGATGACCATCGCCTGTTCGAGAAGCTGAGCCTAGAGGGTTTTCAGTCCGGACTGAGCTGGCGCACCATTCTCGCCAAGCGCCAGAACTTCCGCGCAGCCTTTCACGGTTTCGACTTCGACAGGATAGCGCGCTTCACCGAGAGCGACCTCGATCGTCTGCTCAAGGACGAGGGCATCGTCCGCCATCGCGGCAAGATCGAGGCCGTTATCAACAATGCGCGGCGGGCGCAGGAACTCGTCAGCCGGGAAGGCTCGCTGGCGGCTTTCATCTGGAGCTACGAACCGGAGACGAAGCAACTTAAGGAACCGCAGACTGTCTCGACCTCGGCGGCTTCGGTCGCCCTGTCGAAGGATCTCAAAGGGCAAGGCTGGAAATTCGTTGGGCCGACCACCGTCTACGCCTTCATGCAAGCGATCGGGCTGATCAACGACCATGTCGAGGACTGCGTGATCCGGGCTGGGGTCGAGCGAGTGCGTCAAGAGTTCAGGCGCCCGGGCGGCTGACGGGGAAGCCCATTACTGCAATCTTCGGTCAGGTCGGTCGGCGGGATGTCCGCTTTGGTCCTGCAACCCTCGTCAGCTTTTCAGCCGCTGGTCCAATCGCGGTTTCGAAATGGCCGATGACGGGGACCTTCCATCATCCGTACGTAGGTTCCCAACAAGGCTGAGAGCGCCACAGTCGGTGTGCGATGTTTTATCGGGACCTTCCGTTGTCTCTTTAGCTCAAGGGCATCCGCACGCTGTGAGATCAAGGGGCCGTAGCCACCCGCATCGAGGACGGAACGTCGCCAATGGGCGGCCACCGCATCATCGTCGGCCGTCAGCCAATCAGTTGGTCGGTCTGCGAGCCGTTCGACACATCGAATGCGCATTGATGTGGATAGGCTGCTCAGGGACGCCGTCGGAAAGCTGTCGGTAATGCTGGGCATGCGCAGCAGACACTGGACGAGCATGCCGCTGCGCAGCGACCCGGTCATCGTCTCAAGCCGGCAGATATCGTTGATGCACCGGTCCAGCTGCATTGCTGGCGGGCTCATCGGGACTTTCGATGCGCGGCGCAGATCAAAGCCGCAGTGAACGCAATAGTGCTGCGGAACGAGTTCGGTCTGATCGAAGGCCGCAATGCGGCTGTGGCAGGATGGGCATCGGTCGCGCAGTCCGCAACGATGCGTCACGCATGAAACCTGGGTCGCCAACCGCCATCGCCGCCGAAAATACGGCTGTGCGTCCTCTGCCAGACACCGGGAGCAGAACTGCAGCCATGTTGAGCCGTCGCGACGTCCGCTGCTCCGGAGCGGTAACAGGAGCGGTTTCAAGGATGAGCGCGTCAGCATCATCGCCGAGAGCCAGTGCGGTGAGATACCGGTATATGCGCGAAGCAGGTTCTCGATATCGACCGGAAGCTTGAGGTCCAGGGAGGCCGACCACATCCCGGCATGAAGCCCGAGCACGCGGGCGAACGGCCGAGGCGCAATACCATTGGCATAGGCAAGCCGGTGCAGCCAGCTCGACAGCAACTCGTCGAGCTGCGGCGTGACGATGACGGGCCATTTTTCTGAAACCACGTCACGATAGCGTTCACGGATGCTGATGACTGGCGTGTGCGCGTCAGCCGTCGTCATAGAAGGCTCTCGCGCAAGGCCGAATTGCGCCGCTGCGAAATCGGCACGTGACGCAGCTCGTCGATGCTGGCCTTGCTGATGCGTTCGGTCCCGGATCTGATCGCGGCGATGGCAGCCCTGGTGACGACGGTGACGATCTCGCCGATCAAGCCTTCAGACAGATCGAATATCCGCCGGGCCAATGCTTCGTTCGACAAATCCGAACTTTTTGCGAGCGGCAAAGCGGCTTCGAGGCTGTCGAGCAGCATGAGATAGGTCTCGCGATATTGCCACCGAGGGACCGCCACTAAGTCGAAGCGGCTTGCCATCTCGCTGGTGGCGTTGACGAAATCGCAGACAGCCACCTCGCCGATCAGCACCGGCGAGATGTCGTACTGGCGGCCGATGCGCCGCAGGAAAGCGAAGACGGCTTCGATGTCACGTGCCCGGCCCCGCAATGCATTGTGAAACTCGTCGAAGATCAACACCCTCGGCTTGAGGCTGAACAGCAAGTGGTCGAGTTGCTCCGCCTTGCGGCGAAGGTCCCATATGTCGCCGCCAGGAGCGCGCAACGCCTGCAGAATGCTGGCATAGAAATGGCCGAGGCCGGCGCCTTCGCGTGTCTGGACCATCCATACTCTTTGCTCGGGTGCGTTTCGCAGGTGCTCGACGGCAAACCGCTCGGCGATCATTGTCTTGCCGTTTGCGTAGGGCCCGACCAACATCAGCCCCTGGGTTCGCAATGACGGAGGCCGTTCCAAGAGCTCGGTCAGTCGCTGATGGCTGGCCTGGGCGACATGATGCCCGATCCAACGGGGTGCGCGGATATAGGCGATCCTTTCCTGCTGATCACGGTCAAGATATGGTCGGACATGCTCGAGCAAATGATCCGCCATGGCTACCAATCCTCCACCGGCAGCCGGCTCTTCTGGCGCGGGGGATGCTCTGCGGGAGGAGGCGCCGGCGGCTGCATGACCGCATAAGGCTTTTCCGCCGCAGCGGCATGGGCATTGCGCACGCTGTCGCGCAGCCGGCGCTTGGAGGGTTTTGCGGTCTCCACGATGGCTGCGATCTCGCGGCGGAACGCCACCTTCTCGACGTTTGAGCGTTGATTATTTGTACGGCGACGGGCGCGCTCTGCCTCGTGTTCCCACAGCGTCAAGGGCATCAGCTGGCCGTCGCGTCGCTCGACCGGCCGAAACTGACGAGTTTCCGGGTCGCGGACGTAGACATGACTGATGTCGCGGGGATCGTATCGCACCTCGAGCTTTTCGAGCCGGTCGCGCTCGGGAACGAGGATGCCCAGCCACGGCGAATAATAGTGCAAGGCGAACATGCTGATCCCTTGCGGTGAAAGTTGTCTTTCCGTCCCCGGCAGAAACGACAGCAAGACGCGCTGCGGATCGTCGCCAAAGTTCGGCAGTTCCGCACTGTTGCGTTGCCATTCGGTCAGCGGCACCTTCAGTGTCTTGGAATTTTCCTGCAGATTGTGATCGATGACCGCGAGCGCGATGCAGCGCTCCAGATCGGCAAAGCTCAGGCAGGCGCGCCGCTCCGACGGATATTCGTCGCGGTGGGCGATCGAACGCCCCGACGAACCGGGATAGGCGGCGAGTACCGCATTGAGCTTTCCCAGCAACCGTTCAACCACGCCGCCTTGATGGACGCGGCCGCGATCGCGATAGCGGATCCGGATCCCGTAATCGTCACATCCGCGCTGGAAGGCGTGTCCCTTGAACTCCTTCGCCGAGTCCGTGACGAGCAGCCGCGGCCGACCGAACATCGGCCAGGCGTGATTGAGCTCGCGGGCGGCAAGCCAGTCATCTTTCGGGCAAATGGCGTGGGCGAGACCAAGCGCGACGGACAGAACCGACGGCTTTTCCAGGGTAAGGCAGAAGCCAAGAATGGATCGTGTCGCCACGTCGGTGATGACCGTCAAATACGGACGGCCGACGAATACACCGGCGCCATCGACCACCTCTACGAAATTGACATCGGTCGGCGTATGGTCGATTTGGCAGACGGCGAGCGGATGCGGCGCGTGGATATAGCCGGGCCGCGGCTTCAGCCGCAGCAAGTGCTTTGGATTGGCCGATCGCTTCTTCGCGATCTCTTCAGGCGAAAACAGCGCCGGGATGCGCCGGGCGACCGTCACGTAAGACGGCACGACAAGACCTGCTTCCTCGCACCGCGCGCGGATCTCGTCGACCACGGGAGCAAGTGCGGTCGGCTCGAGCGTCAGCCACTTCTCGCGAAGTGTGGCCGCGATGATCTCCTCCACCTGTTCCGGCAGCCGCTTGCGCCGACTGATCGCGGTGCGAGGAAGCAAGGCGGTCACCGTGCGATCGGCGCGATAACGCGCAAGGAGATTGTAGATTTGCCGCGTGGTCAGCCGCAGTTCAGCCGCCGCGCGCGTGATGGCAGCTTGTATCGGATCGCCGCCGTCGAGGATCTTGTCCAATTCGCGGGCGACACGACGCGCCATCGACCACTGCTCGTCTGAGATTGGGCGCGCCGTGGGCAAGGTTTGGTCGTGCAATCGCTTTGGCAAGGGCGCTTCATTGAAATCGTTAGCGAAAAATCGACATCGATTTAACGCCTAAACCTAACGCCTGTATGACAATTTTCGATTTGAAATGCGAAAGTAAAAGCCACAGCCTGCGCCTCGCTGTGGCTCGCGGCAAACTCGTGCACCTTGAGGACCTCGTCGTCCAGCCTGATCGGTGGTGTGCTCTTCTTGTCGGCGATCAAGCCCCAGACGACGATGTTGGTAAAAAAGCCTGTGAGCAACTAAGTCAGTGAATAACTGAACTGAATTTTCCGGATACAATCAACCACAACGTGAAGGTTGATGATGAAGTATCCGGCGCTTTTCAAGATCGCAGACAACGCATCCAACAACAGTCAGAGACGCTTCCTGCGTCTGATACGATTTGAATATCTACTGTTGTTGGTCGCATCCATCCTCTCTCTCGGCCTTTTGGAAACGAGATGGTATTACGTCGCCTATGCGGTTGTCTTTGGCGCTTCGATGTCAGTGATGTCATTCCGGTCGATGAAGAAGCCGGAAAAGACATGGTATCAGGCAAGAGCGCTGGCAGAATCGGTCAAGACACTTACATGGCGGTTCGCTATGAGAGCCGAGCCGTTTGATGATGACCGCGGCGTCGATGCCCGTAGAGATTTCCGCAACTTGTTGAATGAGGTTCTGAAATCCAACGAGGTGTTGAGTGAGGCGTTCAGTGATGAAGATCCAGCCGATGAACAGCTGCCGGGTGAGGTGCAGACCATCCGTGAGTTCAGTCTGGACCAGCGCCGAGATTACTACCTCAAGAACAGAATTGCTGACCAACGTGCCTGGTACGTTTTGAAAGCCAAGGCTAACAAGCGTTCGGCATCGATTTGGTTCTGGATCTCCTTCGCAGCTTACGCGGCGGGCTTTGCTTTCATTGTTACTCGTATCGTTGATCCCGTGGCCGTCGGATGGCCGACCGAGCCATTAATCGTTTTTGCATCTGCGGTGATTGGGTGGACCCAGATCAAGAAATTCAACGAACTTGCCGCGGCCTACAGCTTGACTGCTCAGGAGATCGGACTCACGGAAATCCTGATAACGGATGCGAAGACGAACAAGTCTTTCTCGAGCGCTGTCAATGAGGCTGAATTGGCATTTTCCCGTGAACATACGCAATGGGCCGCGAGGCAGCACCAAGGAGGTTGAACAGTTGTCTTACAAAGATCCTTCATACATCATCTTCGATGGGGACGAAGACAAATGGGCATACGCTTTCATGAAAGGGTGGAACGCCAACGAGCGTGTCGACTTCAATTTCAACAATGCTCACGACTTGGACAGCATGACGAGCCGTGCGCAGGGCGAGGATTACGTCAAAAAAAACCTCAAGGCACGGATGCAAAAATCCACTGCTGCGATTGTACTTATCGGCGAGAAAACGAAAAACCTCTATCGCTTTGTCAGGTGGGAACTGGAACTCGCCCTCTCATTAGATCTTCCGATTATCGCCGCCAATCTTAACAATAGCAAATCCCAGGATGACCGATGCCCGCCGATCATCAGAGATCGTTGCGTGGTGCACGTGCCGTTCAAAATGAAGCCAATCATGCACGCATTGGACGGTTGGCCGGCGGAATATCGGAATATGTCAACTTTGGAACGAGCGAAGGGATGGCGACAATACTCTGCCGAAACCTATCGAGGAATGGGGCTTTAGCATATGACTGACAAGAAGCCGCCACATAAACCTCCCGCACCGAGCGTGGTCGCTCACAGCCTCCTAAGAAGTTCCGCCATTAGCGACACGGTGAACCGAGCCGATACGATAGATCCGTTGACGTGATGCTGGTCGCCCTTGTGCTGGTCGGCCATATCCACCACCGTCTTAGCGCCGAAAAAGCGCGGTCGCTCCGGCGCGAGATCGCAGGCGCGATATATCGCGTGCATCTCCATGTCGATTGCTGCCATCTTTCGATGCTGCTTGGATATCGTATTGATCTTGGCGGGGTCAGCGATCACGGCAGAACCTGAGGCTACGGGACCGAGAACGAGGGGTTGATAAAGGATGGACTGGTCGGAGAACGTGTTGTCCTTGTAACTCAGACCGACCTTGTCTTTCTGGATGAAGTTTTCGAGTTCCTGTAGTTCGGTCGGATTGATGTGGACCTGATACGGCTCGATCTTGAACTCGTCGCTGTGAAACTTGCCCACTTGATACTCCCAAGTGAACGACGCTACGATCAAGCTACCGATCGACGACTCGCCGTTGACGCCTGCGCAAATTCCGGACATCGCTACGATTTTTGGGGAGTAAAGCTCGATCGCCTTTGCTGCAGTAATCGCCGCGTCGACCAAACCGGCGCGGGGCATTTTAATGCAAAGGCCTCGGCGATCGCCAATTGTCAGTGGGACACAGTTAAGGCCCCGGGCGATGAAAGTCTCCCCGAACGAACAGCCAGCAGCTGCTTTGAATGCGTTTCTCTCCTTCTCCAGGGCGCAGAATATTATGAAGTCATATCTAAACTTCACAGCTACTCTCTGGAGGCACATTTCGAGGGCCTGCACCCACTTGCCGTCAGCGCCATACTCAACCAGGAAAATACCGGCATCGGAAAAGTATCGCCGCCGCTCACCAACGATTTCGGAAAAACCGGACAAGGCGATCACCGAAGTTCCCTTATTATGGCTGCTGTCGTGTATCGTAGCAGCCAGTTCATCAGAGAGGTCGACGCCGGGTTCCGGATGGCGCGGAGGAAGTGAAAGATCCGTGATGATGAGGTCGAATTTTTGCTCGTAGATCTGTTTGGTCGCGCTCGACAGATCGATCGATCGTACCAATGTCTCGATCGACCCCTTGAAGTAGTTCGAGACGACCTCGGAAACCGCCCCAAACTTTTTGTCGTCATCTTCGATGATCAGAATCTTCATGGAATTTCCTTCATTGCGTCTGCTAATCCCTGTTCCCAAGTGTTGTCATTTTGCTTGAACTGGATCACGCGCATCACAGGCGTCCGATATAGTTCTTGCAGCCTTTTGGGTGCGTCAGTGAGTTTAACGTATGAACCCTCGATTTCGATTTCGGGGTACTGTGTGATAATCAGGAGTCGGACGGCTTTTTGCGCGTAGGACAGCTCATAGATGAGTTCTAGCCCGCCGGACGGTAGCGAAGTCGGAGAACCGCCTCGTGCGGCAAGATCATGGCTCGGAAGCGCCATGTCCAGAATGATAAGCTCAAATTCATCGCCTGAGAGCGCTTGAACGCCCGAATGGACGGATTGGCACCATTTGACATCCGTGTAGCCCACGGACTCCAGTAGAACCTTAATCCGGTCGTATTTAAAGCTATCGTCTTCGACAACCAGTATCATCTAGTTAGCCAATCGCAGTGGTGAAGGTTGCCCTGAAGGTAACCCGGTCGTCATGGTGGACTAACGCCTCAATATTAGTGATCTCGTCGACCTCCTGAGCGAGCTTCCGGACCTTCCTAATGCCGCTAAACCCTTCTTCGACCATCGCATTGTCGATGTCCGCTTCCATTGCATGTTGTAGCTGAGCGCGGACAAATTCGATCTCTCCCGGCTTGATCAGAGAGGTCAACGTCAGGACGATTTTTCTTTCGCGTTTGATGTCTGCGGTCACGATATCGAAAATTAAATCTCCGTCGGCAACACCGTGTTCGGCTACGTTGGCCACCAGAACCTCAAGGACGTCATAGACGTAGTGGTAACGGCTACCCATAAAAATAACGGTCGTGTCGCCCGATCTCACGATCTTGGGCTTAAATTTCGGCTCTTGTTCCATGATCTCACGCACCACCGCATCAAATAAAAGCGAGATTGGAGCGGAGGGAATGGCGTTCGATGGCTTCGAAAACCAACGAGTGGCGTCTTTGAATTTCTGTAGAGTGATGGCGTTGAGCCTGTGACAAAAGTCTCTGGCCAAAGGGTGTTTTGATGTATCAAGGAGGGGCGTGAGATCGCTAGGGTTTATAACTCCCACGTCGGCTCGCATACGATCGACGTAAGCTCGCAAGTTCTCGAGATCTTTCTCGACCAGAAGCCAAGAGTAGTCGATCAGCACTTTGGCGATAGACGATATGCTGGCGTCGGCGCGATACTTTTCGGTCAGGTCAGTGAGGGCCGCCTGTGTTGTATTGCGTTTATCAATCGACGCAATCTCTGCCATGATCGCCCCGCTGGGCTTTGATCTCGATTTAACGTGCAAGCGCTCAAGACCAAAGTGGTCGATAGCGTTCGCATATCGCTCGAGCCACTGATCAGTAGCATCCCGGAAAGCTACGACAGATCGAAGGTCTTTAAACTCCGGACCATCGATAAACGCGCTTACCTCGCTCACCATGTAGCCGCGCAATGTCCCGTGGCGAATGCGCCTGCCGATATAGGAGTCTATCCCATAGAACTTATTGGTACAGAACTCCGTGAAAGCACGCAGGATGACTGATGCGAGGCGTAAGCTCACGTCCTGTCTCACCTTGAGGGGATCCGCGATCTCTTCATTGGTCGTAATGACCTGTGGAACGACCAACGCGATACGGCATGCCTCTCTCAGGTCATCGATCAGCTTGTCCTCGACCCACTGCCCAAACCTGACAGGATCTACGTAGATGCGGTTCTCATTGAAGTCGCCGCGAATATCCTGAAGTTTAAGGTCTAGACGCAATGAATGCGCCCGTTCCGTCGTAACGCGATCGTCGAACTTTTTCCCGTACCACTCAAGGAGGGAGGCTTTGGCTTCAACGACGTCTTTAGCCTGGTGGTACAGCTGATAAAGTTGCACAAGAAAGTTTTCGGTGCAGGTGCTTAGGAAATGTTCAGCAAGGTGCCGCCCTTGATCGTTGAACGAATCCGCAAGTTTAACGATGTCGGAGTCGTAGTTCTCGATAATCAGGTCCTGTACAACTCTGCGGACGGCGTGCTCGCCGATATTGGATGGTTGCGAGTCGTGTTTGAGAATTAGCTCGAGGTATTTGCTCATTCGGTCATGCGGATACTCATAAAAAAGGGCTGAAATGGCGTCAGGATCAAGGAACATCGCGATATCCCTTGTCTGATTGAGGAGCTTAAGCAGCTGATGCGAACGTAGATCCGCGAATGTGTTTCCCAAACGCGCAAGATGCAACAGTGCAATGGACCGGGCAAACATGCCGGCGGATGCGTGATGGAAAGTGGTCTGTTCGACTGAAGTGCTGCTGTACGAGCTGGCAAGCAGTTTCATATCGAACGGTTCGGCGAAGAACTCGTTCAGCCGCTCGGTCGCGTGAAGGGAGGTGCGGAACAGCTCCTGCGACCTCATCGAAGAGTAGTAATCAAAGACAAAACGCTTAGAAGCGATGTTGCCATATTCCAGCCAGGCACATGAGCGGCGGTAGAATCTGAAATCGTCGTGTTCAGGCTCGTCCCTCGACACCTCGATTAGATTGAGCGTGTTAATTTTTCCAAAGGTGTCCGACCAGAACTTGATGATTTCGGGGTCCAGATACTGCTCAACGATCTCAGTGATGCCGAACTCGGTGCCGACGGGAGAGTTGAATGCGTAAAAACACACGATAAAGAGCGTGTCAGCGAGCGAGAGGAGACTGAACGACTGGATCGTGGATGAAAGCACCCCTGCTTGCGCATTGTGGGGGTAGAAGAAAAACTTCACGATGTCTTCGGACGTCTGGCTTATCTTCTGTTGTCCGAATACGGCGCTGAAGGACCGCCGCATTCCCCAATATGACACGGTATCGTCCATCATATCGTAGAGCGCCATCGTTATCGGATTCATACGTTTCCCGCTGTGAGCGGAAAAGTAGGTTTCGATGGTGGACGCTATGCTTCCGCCATCCCGGGTCCGATTGTTAAGGAAGACGAACTTCCGCAACAGCCAGTTACTATATCCGAACTCTGCGATGATCTGAATGTAGGCGCCTAGGGCTTCGTTCGACCGACCAGTCTCTGCCAACCGATTGGCGTTGCCAAACTTCTGAATAAAATCGCAGAGCTTGCTCTTCTCGCTATTAAGTCGAGCGATTTGTGCTGAGAGTTCATGGCTCAAGCTAACGTCAGCGAGGCGAACAACCCCTGCAGACGTAACTGGCTGCTTGG
The DNA here is from genome assembly GCF_050644135.1 of Rhizobium sp. YTU87027. Classification (NCBI taxonomy): domain Bacteria; kingdom Pseudomonadati; phylum Pseudomonadota; class Alphaproteobacteria; order Hyphomicrobiales; family Rhizobiaceae; genus Rhizobium; species Rhizobium sp. YTU87027. Next base: position 588,301 of record NZ_CP098443.1, read on the forward strand.
GGAATTTGTCGGTGTGCGGACGCTTACTGAACAAGGGATGTGTTTCCAGGATAGTATAAACTATCCGTGCCTCCGTTGGAGACATGGATTTCCGAAGATTATTGATGGTTTCCCGGAATGCTGATTCCTTCGTATTGGCTACGAGGCCACGCAATCTGTTAGCAGTGTCTTTCCTAAGTCTGTTGTGCATAGTGATTCTCCCGTATGCAATCTACGGAAGCAATGGCTGGGAAAACAACCAAATTCAGCAGTATTGAGGAGTTGATCCCGGAATAACTGGAAGATAATCCGGCGCATGTCGGTTGAGTTGGTACTCACGCGGAGTGACGCGCGCGCGCATCGGGGCTGCCCGAATTCGCGACTCTGTAGCTGCTTGCTCTGTATATCCGTCGTCTTCACATCGATACGCTGAAGGCGAGGGCCGAGAATTTTCAATAATTTATAGCTTGAGACGTAAGGTACCGTAGTTCACATCCTTTCACGGCGGAAACGACGAGTCCCGGCTCGGGCGTAGGCAATAAACATCCGAGCCGAGCACTCATTCAATTTTAGGCAGCTTCCCAGACCTGATTGAGAATCTTGGCGGTCAGTGCCGCCTTGTCTTGAGGCAGGAAGCGACCGTAATGCTGTTGCACGACATCGGGCGTGTCCTGAATGGCGTAGCTCGCCTGCTCGTAGGATCCGGTCTGTTTAAGGATATGCGTCGCGAGAATGTCCCGCAGGTTATGCGGACCATGCGGCAGCAAGCCCTTAATCGCGCCTCGCCCGGTGTAGGGGTTATAAATTCCATAGCGTTGGATGACGGTCCGCCAAGCCTCGTAGAATGTGGTGGAGTTGTAGGCGGCATCAATGCTGGTCGTCTTTACCGTCTTGACGAACAGGGTCCCCGGATCTTTGGCTCCGCCGAGCAGAACTCCACGGTGTTTGTCGATATACGCGTCGAGGTATTTGTAGAGATCGAGCAAATTGGGCAGGATCAGCCGGAAGGGCTTCTGTCCGAAGAAGGAGGAGCCGGAGTTTTTGAATGCGACCGATGGGATGAGGACCTCCCACCCATGATCGCGATCGCTCCAGCGCAATTCGCCGCATTTCAAGTCCTCAAGCCGGCGTTCGGATGTTGGATAATGGCCGCGCGGACAGACACGCAGTTGGCGAAGGTTCTTTTGCCGCAGCCCGAGGTGCAGGCCAAGCCGAAGCAGTAGGAATGATCTGACGGCTTCGGCCGCCGGTCGTGGATATCTGTTCTCGTCCGGCATGCGTTCAAGGATCTCTTCCGTGATCTTGCGATACTCGGCCAATGGACTCTCGGCCTCGAGAACGCACATGATAGGCTCGAACGGGTCGCGATGGACGCGCATGACGCGTTGGATTTCCTTCGAGCGGTTGCGGCATGCCGATGAAGAGCGTCGCAGGCACCGTCCCAATCACGGGCCGCGAATTCGATTTCGTCCAGCTCAACCAAACCTGAGATCGGCCTCACGTTGTTAAGCAATTCCGGGTGCTGTCGTATCCAGCCGACACCCGCGCGAGAAAGGGCTTGGGCGACCATCAGCATGTCTTCTTCCCATTTGGTATAGAAGCTGCGGCGCTGTTCTCGCCACTGCAGATACCAGTCCCAAACACCGGGGAAGATGAGGAGGCCAAAGCTCAGTTGGCTGAGTGGTACGCCATAGCCCTTTACTGCCCCGTTTGGTGAAGCGGCCAGCGCGCCAAACATCAGGCCGAGGTGTTCGATCTTCTGAGAGGCCGTTTCCTCACCCCAGACGCCGTTTCGCTGGAAACCAATCGCGGTCAGTGTCGAGGTTTTGAGACGGATAAGGTCAGCCATCTCCATGGCAAGTCTCGGTGGCGCGTCGACAACGCCGGAAAGCAAATCAGGATCGTCGAAATCTGCCGCGACGTCCTGATTGGCGCCAGCAGCGGAGGCCAACGATCGAGAGGCAAGAGCACTGCCGCCATCGGTGACACCGGGAAAGCGGATGGCATAACGTTGCCTGCTGGCCGCCGCCTGGTATCGACGATACTCCGTGGATCCGGAGATAATTACCCGGCGCACCCAATCAAGGATCTCTTCACGTTTGGTGAAGGGCAAACTGCTGAAATCATCCGGTAGGTGAAATGAAATTCTACGCCGCTCCGCCGGGCTGATGTCACCCAGATCATGGCCGTACAGTGAACGTGCCTGATGCGGCAGCTTCTCTTTTAAATACCCCTGTCGCAACCTGTAGCGCCGCTCGATGCGGCCAAGGATCGTGAAACTAGCAATAGATCGCGGCACGCGCTCGCCTTGGATCCAGGATAGCAGCGTCTTGTTGTCGAAGGTCTCATTCAGATGAATAACAGAGCGGTAGAGCTGCCAGTATGTGTCGCCAAACCGCCGCATGTGATAGACTAATGCGTCCTGAAAGCTTGCCGGATCTTCTGTCGCTTCGAATAGCGGTTCTGGAAAAGGACTGATCGGCTTCGGTGCAGGTCCACGCGGTGCGAAAGCTGAGTGAGCAGCATTGTCGCCTTCGCCGACGCGATGCGGCTTTCTGGTTGAGGAGGCGGTGGTTGTCTTTTTGTCTTGATCTGATTTCTTAGAGCGAAGGATCCGCTTCCGAGTTTTTAGGTCTTCGACAGCCGGCGGTGCGCCTAGCCATCGGATGATAGCATCCAAGCCTGGCCCCATCTGCTTTTTCAGTTCTGTCGTCAGCTCGGCTTCGATCCCACACGCCTGACCGATCGTCGTCCAGTCGATATGGCCATTCAGGAGCGGGGGCGATTTTCGATAGATGATGAAACTGACTAGGTAGGGCCGAATATTCTCCAGTACCCTTTTGGACGCAATCGGCGCGATACGCAGCTCGCAGAATTCTAATATCTTTCGCTGAAAATGATGTGATGAAAGGTCGTTTTTGGTCATGCTCTTTCCGTTTCTCTCGGCGTTAATCCCGAGGGCGAGCGGGAATATGAGGTGAGTTTTAAGAAAGGATGTATCGGGTCTGACACTGTGAATGTTGCCTCATCAGCATTATCCCTTTACTCAGATCACTCTGGATCAGCGCTCTGGACTTCGTGTCTCCGCGTTAATTAAGCGCGCTTATCTAAGTCTGTGGCTTAATTAAATGAAAAGCGTCTTGCTTAAATAACGAGCGAGCCCGATAGTGGGTTATGTCAGATTCCCAATCCAAAAATCGCTTAGGTCGCTTCGTCGAGACGACCGCTGCCAGTGAAACAGTACGGGCGTTCGTACCCCCACCTTTGCCGCCCGAACCGGCGATCGATGTGCTTTCATTGCTGGAGCGTCTCAGCTTGGCTGAGCGCGCACTAGGCCGCTTGGACGGTATCACAATGTTGCTGCCGCGGCAGGAGCTGTTTCTTTATATGTATGTGAGAAAGGAAGCTGTTCTTTCCTCGCAGATCGAAGGAACGCAGTCGACGCTTTCCGATCTCTTGCGGTTTGAGACGGAAGCGCAGGCGGGGCAGCCGGTCGATGATATTCGTGAAGTCTCCAACTATGTTGATGCCATGATGTATGGTTTGGAGCGGCTGGAAACGCTGCCCATGTCATTGCGTCTGATCCGCGAAATGCACGCCAGGCTCCTACAAAGTGGGCGAGGCGGCTCCAAGGATCCAGGAGAGTTCCGCCGCTCGCAAAATTGGATTGGCGGCACGCGCCCCGGTAACGCACTCTTTGTGCCGCCACCCCTCACTGAAATGGCCGGTTGCCTGGATGCTTTCGAGCACTTCATCCATGACGACCGATCGCGGCTACCAGCACTCATCAAAGCCGGCCTGCTGCATGTGCAGTTTGAAACGATCCATCCATTTCTCGATGGCAATGGTCGTATCGGCCGGCTGATCGTAACCCTATATCTCTGCATGAACGGCGTTCTGAGAAAGCCGCTGCTATACCTCAGCCTTTACCTGAAGTCCCATCGGCGAGAATACTATCGGCTACTGCAAGAGGTTCGCGAACAGGGAAACTGGGAAGCCTGGCTAGACTTTTTCCTGGCCGGCGTGGCCGATACAGCCAATCAGGCTTTTGAGGCTGCGACTCAGATCGTCGCTCTTTTCAAGGAAGATCGGGAGCGGATCACTATGGAGAGTGATAGAGCAGGGTCGGCGCTGCGCATTCACGAGCTTTTCCAGCAGAATCCTTTTCACACGGCGAACCAGATTGTCCAGATTACAGGCTTGTCTGCGCCAACGGTCAACGCAGCGCTCGCCGATCTGGAGCGCTTAGGCATCGTTGATGAAGTAACCGGCCGCAAGCGAGGTCGCGTGTTCAGCTATCGAAGATATCTTGCAATTCTAAGCGAAGGCACCGATCCTCTACCGCTCAGTTCATGACAAATTGATGGATCGATGGTTCTATTTGCATCACGGCGGCGCCATCGCGAGCAGACCGGCAACGAGCAAATCTGGGGATAGATACTTTCGCTTCTCACTCGGCCTTACGCCGGCCGAGAGGACCGCTCGAGGTAAATCAGCGTAGGTTGGGGTGACAGAACGCCATGCAATTTCGTGCCGCCATTTTGACGTGCATTTAGCCGGTTGCGCTCGCACGCGCTGATGTTAGTTTATAAGGGAGTGCCGATGGACTGGCGATCTGTCGGAGGCCTTTTTCGCCGTGAGGGGGGCACATATCGTGTCGGCGCAAGGATCATAATAGATACAGGGAAGATCTGGGGGACGTCTCGCCGCCTTTTCTGGTTGGTGCTGCTGTTGTGCCTTACCAAAGGTGTTGGGGGAGCTGAAGAGCCGCAACGGGTGCTGTTGTTGCATTCGTTTGGTGCGCGGTTTTCCCCGTTCAACGCCTTCTCGAGCGCCTTTCGCGTTGATCTCATAAGTCGTTCGCTAAGGCCGATCGACATCTACGAGGCATCGCTTGAAACCGCGCGCTTTTCTGCTGACCAGCAGAACGACCCGTTCGTGGACTACATCACCGCTCTGGTAAGGGCGCGGGCGCCGAAGCTTGTTGTCGCTATCGGGGGTGCTGCCACGCGATTTGCCCAGGCTCATCGCAGCGAATTATTTCCCTCGACACCTATGCTTTTCACGGCTCTGGACGAGCGCGTGTTGAAGGCCGACTCTCTGACAGCCAATGACGCTGCGGTCACCGTCAGTCTCGACCTGCCGGCAATGGTCGAAAACATACTGCAGGTGCGGCCCGAGACGAAAAAAGTCTTTGTCGTGATCGGCAGCTCTCCGCTCGAACGGTTCTGGGCGCAGGAAGCCGAGGCGGCTTTCAAGCCCTTTCAGGATCGGGTTGCCTTCGAGTTTTCCAGCTCAATGTCGTTCGACCAGATCGTTTCCCGGGTTGCGGCGTTGCCGCCCAGCACAGCGATCCTGTCAGGCCTGATGGTCGTCGATGCGGCAGGGGTGCCTTACGAAGAGGATCGGGTAATCGCCAGACTGCATGAGGCCGCCAGCGCTCCGTTGTTCGGCCTGTTTGACAGTCAACTCGGCAAGGGCATTGTTGGTGGACCTCTGTTGGCAATTGACGATCTCGCCAGCGACGCCGCCGATGCCTCGTTGCGAATGCTCGCCGGCGATGCGCCAGCCGATATCCACATACCTCCTCGCCGCCCCAGCGCGCCGACCTTCGATGATCGGGAGCTCGCCCAGTGGGGAATACCCGAAAGTCGCTTGCCAGCAGACAGCGTCGTGCTGTTCAGGGAGCCGACTTTCTACGAAACCTATCGATGGCAAATCCTCGGTGTTTTGGCTCTTCTGCTGATCGAAACGATCTTTGTCGTTGCGCTGCTTGAACACCGCAGGCGGTTGAGACGAACCAAGCAAGAGTTGAGTGTCAGCGAGGAGCGTCTGAGCACGGCTGCGATTGCCGCCGACGTTGGCCTATGGGTATGGGACATACAGAAGAACGACATCTGGGTGTCGGAGAGTGGGCGACAACTGTTCGGCCTCGGCGTCGAGGGGACGACGTTCGAGCACTTGGTCAAAGTGGTCCATCCCGATGATCGCAGGCCGTTCTGGCGCGCCGTTGGCGAGGCGCTTACCCAGAGAGGGGAGTTCGAGCCGCGGTTTCGCCTCACTGTGCCGGGCCGCGGCCTTCGTTGGGTCTCCTCACGCGGACGAGTGGAATTCGATTCCGCGGGCAAACCCAGCCGCATGCGCGGCGTAGCTGTCGACATCACCGGCCGGCAGGCAGCGGAGGAGGAGGCAAGGGAGCTGAGCGGCCGGCTCATTCATGCTCACGAAGACGAGCGGGCGCGGCTTGCGCGTGAGTTGCACGACGATGTCACGCAGAGGCTGGCAGTCCTCGCCATCAATGCGGGCCGCGCTGAGCGAAGCGCGGACAGCCCCGCCGACAGTGCCGCGATGTACGAGATGCGCGAGGAGCTGGTTCGGCTGAGCGAGGATGTGCATTCGCTGTCTTATCGACTTCATCCATCGATCCTCGAAGATCTTGGACTTGAGGAAGCGTTACGGGCCGAGTGTGATCGTTTTGCCGCCTTGGAACGGACGATCATCAATCTGGATACCGAGAACTCCACCACGAACATATCGCCGGATATCGCCTTGTGCCTGTTCCGTATCGCCCAGGAGGCGCTCCGCAACGTCGGCCGTCATGCAGGCGCCAGCCGAGTGCGGGTATCTCTGGTCCAGAGGGGTGACAAGTTGAACCTGACTATCAAGGACAATGGCAAAGGCTACAATCCGCTGGCCGTAACGGGGAAGGCGAGCCTCGGTCTTGCCAGCATGCGGCAACGCGCCAGATTGGTCGGCGGAACAATCGAGATCGAAAGCGCCACGGGAACCGGGACCACCGTGTTCGCGTCGGTTCCACTGTAGGAGAAGGCCGATGGAACGGCTACGGTTGCTGCTGGCAGATGACCACGTAATGATCGCGGAAGGCCTGAAGCGTATTCTTGCCGACGATTTTGAGCTGATCGGTGTGGTGGAAGACGGCCGAGCGCTCGTCGACACCGCAAGGAGGCTCAAACCCGACGTCGTGGTCACCGACATTTCAATGCCCAACCTCAACGGCATCGAGGCTATCTACCACCTGAAGCGCGACAACCCGGCCATCAAGATCGTTATCCTGACGATGCACCAGACGGCGGCGTACGCGCGTCGCGCGATCGAAGCCGGCGCCTCCGCCTTTGTGGTGAAGCACGCGGCACCGGCCGAGCTGGTGATGGCCATCCACGCCGCATCCAAGGGGAAGACCTTCATCGCTCCTTCAATGACCGCGGAAGTGCTGACGGATATCGAGCGCGGCCCCAAGCACGATGCCGAGCCCGGCCATGCGGTTCTCACCCAGCGCCAGCGCGAAATACTGCAATTGCTGACCGAGGGACGCTCCGCCAAGGAGATTGCGGCGGCGCTCTCGATATCACCGAGGACCGTGGAATTCCATAAATATCAGATGATGGACACACACCGTCTGCGCAACAGCGCCGAGCTCCTCCACTTCGCGATCAAGAACGGCATCGTCACAGTCTGAACGCTTGAGGCCCCGTAAATTTTCGGGCTGAGAACCCGTATTTTTGCGAGGTGACATTTCAGTTCCCTCGACCGACTTTTTAGGCTGTCCGCCTAAGGGAGGGTACGATTAGCCAGTCACCTCGCTGCGCTCTGCTAGCCGACCGCCACCTGGCCTTGAGCGACGGCATTCGCGGTCTATTGGAGACGACGTTTGCCGTTGTCGTGATGGTCGCGGACGAACCGTCGTTGTTTACGACCATCGACCGTATGCGCGTGGAGCTTGCCGTTGTGGACATATCGATTTCGCATGGCAACGGCTCGAATATCATCAGCCGGCTACGCGAACAGTTTTGCGACCTCAAGCTGATCGCTATCAGCGTTCACGACGAGCCGAGTGTCCGCCGCGCAGTCTTGCGGGCGGGAGCGGATGCGTTCGTGCTCAAGCGAGCGATTGCAACAGACCTCATCCCCGCGCTGGATGCGGCGCTCATAGGCAGTGCTGAGCGGTGACGGGCACTTGAACAGTGAGTTCCGCCGCAGCAACACGAGTGTTGAGACAAGAATTATCAATAGAAATCGTGAGGTTATGGACGGCTCAACCTCCGAGGGCGGGCCTTCGAGAAGGCTTTGACCGATGAGGCGAGCGCTCACCTCGTAAATTTTCCACCCGGGAACTCGTAATATTACGAGGTGATTTTGGGCCTCGTTTTAAGCAACCTAGCGTTGGGGTCAGCGCCAAGCGGGCGTCTGGCTAGCATCTATGTCGATCCTGCGGCGCCTACCCGTACTCGCCTTCTCATTGAGGCAACTGAGCAAGTCGCAGAATACCGTGAAATTGTTGAGGGGAAGCGCATGCAGAAACGATCTCGCATTTTCAGTTGCGCGCTTTTGACGACGTTGGTTGCCGCCAGCGTCGTCCGCGCGGAGACGATCAGCTTTGCAGATGCCGTGTCGACGCTCGCTCAGGCCTGTAGCACCGACATCAAGAAGCACTGCAAGGGCGTGAACCTCGCCAACAACAGCATTCAACAATGCCTGCAGCAGCATCAGGCCGAGGTCTCCCCGACCTGCACCACGACGCTCGGTGAGGTGACGAATTCGATCCAGCAGCGTCTGGAGGCACAGGCCAGCGTTACCAAGATTTGCCGCGAGGATGCCGCGCGGGTCTGCCACGACGTGGCACTCGGCGAGGCGAACCTTGTCAATTGTCTGGCCAGGGCGACAGAGGTCGTCGGCAAGAAGTGTAGTCAAGTCATAACTGATGCCGGTTGGCGATAACCTTGCTGGGAGGGGCAAATGCGGATTTCAGAATTTCGGTTCACGCTCACATTGGTTGGTTTGGTCGCAGCGGGTGCTGCGAGCGCAGAAACGTTCACGAACCAGCAGCTGATCGCGACCCTTGGCCAAGTGTCCGAGGGAGCGCCATCGATCGACGCGGCGCTCCTCGTCGAGGAGGTCGCTGCAAATGTCGGCAAGGGAAGCGATGCGCTGCCGACGTGGTCCCGGCTCGCGGCGATGCCGCAGATCAACGTCGATATCGAGTTTGAACTCAACTCGGTGGCGATCGCACCGGAGTCGTATCGAAATGTCGGCGTGATCGCTGATGCGCTGCATGATCCGAGACTGCTCGGCCACAAGATCTTGATCGTCGGTCACACCGATTCGACCGGCGATGCGAAAGACAATCTCAAACTCAGCGCGGCCCGCGCCGATGCGATCCGGGACGCTTTGAGTACGACATTCGCCGTCGCACCCGACCGGCTGTTCGCGGTTGGGGTCGGTGAGGAAATGCCATTGAACGTCGCCGATCCGAAGGCCGCCGCAAATCGGCGGGTCCAGCTAATCAACGTCGGATTGCTCAAGTAGCGCTGTCTGGAAGGAGCCCATGATGAATATCACCCGTCGAACCCTGACTTTCGCTGGCCTCAGCCTCCTCGCTGGAACCGCAATCTCTCCTGCGTATGCCGAGTTCGGCGAAGGAGGATTGCAGCTCGGTGCGGACCTTGAGGATTTCTGGATCGCCACCGATGCATACATCTACGGCTACCCGTTGGTGACCATGGAGATGACGCGCCGCGTAATGACCAACGTTGCCGAGCTCAAGGGCACGCGCGGCCCAATGGGGCATATCATCAAGCTACGGCAGTATCCGGACTCGTCCTTCAAAGATGTCACCGCACCGAACGCTGATACACTTTACACGACCTCCTGGCTTGATGTCGGCAAGGAGCCCTACGTGCTCAGCGTGCCTGATATGAACGGCCGGTACTTCCTGCTGCCGATGCTCGATGGCTGGACAAACGTCTTTCAGGTGCCGGGCAAGCGGACGACGGGCACGGGGCCGCAGACATATGCGATCACGGCCCCCGGCTGGAGTGGCAAGCTTCCCGACGGCGTCACGAAATACGAGTCCCCGACCAACATCGTCTGGCTGCTCGGCCGAATTTACTGCACGGGAACCCCCGAGGACTACGCCGAGGTCCACAAGCTGCAGGACGAGTTCAAGCTGGTCCCGCTCAGCGCCTATGGCAAGGACTACACGCCGCCTGCCGGCAAGGTCGATCCGTCAATCGACATGAAAACGGCCGTGCGCGACCAGGTGAACCGTCTGACTGCCGTCGAGTATTTCACGCTGCTTGCGGAGCTCATGAAAACCAACCCGCCATCAGACGCAGATGCGCCAGCACTGGAACGGTTTGAGGGCATAGGATTGGTCGCGGGCAAAGATTTTGACGCCAGCAAGCTGAAGGCTGACTTCCAGAAGCGGATCCCGACGGTCGGGTTCGATCGGATCATGTTGCAGTTCAAGATCAACAGCCAGGTCAAGAATATGAATGGCTGGGCATTTACGACCAAGACCGGGCTTTACGGCACCGACTATCTCATGCGGGCTCTTGTCACGGCGATTGGTCTCGGTGCCAATCGCCCGCAGGACGCGGTCTATCCGACGTCCCAAAAGGATGCCCACGAGCGGGCCTATGATGGCCGGAAGAATTACGTCATCCACTTCGACAAGGGCAAGGCGCCACCGGTCTCCGGCTTTTGGTCGATCACCATGTATGACGAGAGCTACTTCTTCGTCGCAAACCCCATCAATCGCTACTCCATCAGCCCCCGACAGGATCTGAAGTACAACGCCGATGGGTCGTTGGACCTTTTCCTGCAGCACGAGTCTCCGGGTGCAGGCAAGGAGTCGAACTGGCTGCCTGCACCGGCCGGCAAGTTCCTCCTGATGCTCAGAATGTATTGGCCGAACGAGAACGCCCCTTCGATCATCGATGCGACCTGGACGATCCCGCCCGTTGAGGTGCGCAGCTAGTGCGTCCGGCCCGTCGTCCAACCGGGACGACGGGCCGGATCGTTCTCACCATTCGAAGGAGAAATACCCATGACCTTCAAAAGAACTGCATTCACCATTGCAGCCTTGGCGGGCTTTGCCCTATCCGCCGGCACCGCGCTGGCACAGGACGCGATTTCGGCTCCCGCCGCGAAGTCCATCGGCGCGCCGAGCAATCAGAAGACCGAGCTGGTTCCCTCGCTGATCGTGATGAATTCCGGCGGTGCGACATTGAAGGGCGATACTCTCACCCTGACGAGCATTTCCGGCAACTCGATCCTGTTCGCCGATCGGCCGGTTCGCTCCGCCGGCCATGCCTTGACCAAGCACTTGCTGGAAGAATGGGCACAGGGCGGCAGCTTTGAAAAGGATCCGCCGAACGCTACCATCTCGGTGCTGAACAAGGACGCGTCAGGTGTCGAAGACGCTGTCGTCGTCCTGAAGGAACCGAAGCTCGAAGGCGCGAACCTGTCGTTCAAGGTGGATGTGCTCGAGGGCGGTCTTTCCAAGGCCGATGGCCCTGCATCGATCTTTATCGACATCATTGGCATGCCGAGAACACCGATGTCCTTTGCAGGCGTGGCACGCCGCACTGCATTTCGGGGAGCATGGTATGCCGGAGCCGCAGCGGGAGCAGCGGCTGCCTACGGCCGGCCCGCTTGTGGCTTCTATCCATATCCTCCCTGCTACTAGGACCCGAGACTTCAATGCGGTTGAAATTCTGGACGATGTCATTAAGTGCGGCGCTGTTGCTCAACAGCGCCGCACTTGCCGCCGATATGGCGCGCACGGTCACTCCTGACGCCAAGGAGATCGAAACGGAGAGTGGCTGGACCTTTGTCTTTGCACCCTATTTCTGGGGCGCGGGGCTATCCGGTGACGTTGCCCAGTTCGGCCTGCCGGCGGTTCATGTGGATACGTCATTCAGTGAAATCTGGGACCATCTCGACTTTGGCGCCATGGCCATAGGAGAAGCTCGCTACGACCGATACTCCGTTTTCGGCGACGTTCTCTACACAAAGATATCCGGCAGCAAAGCGACACCCTTTGGGGTTCTAGCCGATGAAGGGAAGCTCGAAACTGAAGTTTTCAGCGGACTCATTGGCGGTGGATATTCGGTGTTGGAAGATGCGACCGGCCAGCTTGACGTTGTCGGCGGCGCGCGGATTTGGTCGGTCGACACGACGATTTCGTTGCAGGGTGGCTTTCTCGACGGCAGATCGAGGAGCGATGGCGACACCTGGGTCGATGCCGTCGGCGGCCTCAAGGGAAGCTATTCGCTGACCCCGGATGTCTACCTCAGTGGATGGGGTCTTGTTGGGGGTGGTGGCGCAAACCTCGACTGGGACGTTGCTGCAACCGTCGGCTACAAATTCAACGAGACTTTTTCAGCTCTGGTCGGATATCGTGCCATCGGCGTCGATTTCGAGAACGACGGCTTCGAGTTCGACGTCGTCCAACAAGGGCCCATCTTCGGCTTGGTCGTTCATTTCTAGTTCGATGCCACAGACGCGGAGGGATTGGATTGGTCAATTTTTTCCAGAGTTCCGGCAGCGTCGTTCGATGCTCGCTCGGCTCTCTTAGCGCAGCGATGATCCTGACCTTGCTCTGTGCCTGTGCGGGCCGCCCCACGGGCGTGCTCGAACCGGTAACAGCCAATGCCTCAGCAAGTCAGGTCGAGATGCTCGTTGCCACGACCCGTGCGAAAGCAAATAACCCGGGCGAGATGTTCAGCGGCGAGCGCGCTCGCGCGCCGAACTATGCTGACATAACTGTATCCATTCCGCCGGCCAAGGCCCGAAAAGTGGGGGACGTCGCCTGGCCGCGGCGGCTGCCGCCAAATCCTGCGACGGATTTTGCGACGCTGAAGGCCGAGGAAATCGACCGCCGTACGGCAGAACAATGGCTGAGCAACCATGTGCGCAAGACCTCGGACGGCAGCGTTCTGGTCTTCATACACGGGTTCAACAACCAGTTTGACGACGCGGTCTTTCGTTTCGCGCAATTCGTGCATGATTCAGGCGCTCACAGCGTGCCGGTGCTCGCGACATGGCCATCACGCGGCAAACTGCTGGACTACGGCTATGACCGCGAAAGCACCAATTTCACGAGAAACGCTGTCGAAAATTTGTTTCAATATCTGGCGCGTGATCCGCAGGTGAAGGAAGTGTCGATCCTGGCCCACTCGATGGGCAATTGGCTGGCGTTGGAATCCTTACGCCAAATGGCCATTCGCAACGGAGGCCTTCCAGCCAAGTTCAGGAACGTCATGTTGGCGGCGCCGGACGTCGATGTCGACGTTTTCGGCTCGCAGATCGTTGACATGGGCAAGCAACGGCCGCGCTTCACGCTCTTCGTTTCTCGCGACGACCGCGCGCTTGCTGTCTCCCGCCGCCTCTGGGGCAACGTCCCCCGATTGGGAGCAATCAATCCTGACCAGTCACCCTATCGGGAGGAATTGGAAGCGAACAAGATCACCGTTATCGATCTGACGAAGCTTAAGGAGGGGGATAGCCTTCACCACACGAAGTTCGCCGAGTCGCCCGAGATCGTCCAACTGATCGGCAAGCGCCTGTCCGACGGACAAACCTTGACCGACAGCAGGCTGGGGCTTGGCGACGGTATCGTCTTGGCGACGACCGGCGCTGCGCAAACAGTCGGGACGGCCGCCGGCTTGGTCATTTCTGCTCCGGTCGCCATCGTCGATCAAAACACGCTGCAGAACTACGGCCACTATGCCGAGACGCTTGTCGCGTCTGGCAGTGAATCGGAGCCGCATATAGCCAAAAGCAGGTGTAACCCCACCAGCCAGACAGAAGCCAAAAACTGCGATCGTTAGGCTGCTGCAACAATGGCTTGCGCTTGGATGAAAACTCGTCCCCACTGTCCTTGGTAAGCTGCTTGGCGATAGTCCGCCACGTCACCATTGGTTCAACAGGCCAGAAAAACAAAAACTGCTGAGCCACGCGGCCACCCTCGTGATCAACCTCCCAAGGTGAGCTCAAGATAGGAGATGTTATGCTGAACGAAATTACAGCTGCTGAACAGATCTCTCGCGTGATTTCGCAGGCGACTGCCCCGGCCTTTCTATTGGGTGCGGTCGCAGCATTCATCTCGGTTCTGATCACGCGCATGAACCGCATCGCGGATCGCAGCAATGTCTTGAGCGCCTTTCCCGAGGGGGACAACAGCCGCAGCCACCTTCAGGTCGTTCTACCGCGGTTGAAACGGCGTGCGAGGTTGCTCAACAAGGCGATTGAATTTGCCGTGATGAGCGGGATATGCACGACAGTGCTTGTCATATTGGCTTTTGCCAGCTCTCTTCTCAACCTCAAGCACGAATATGGTGCGGCGGTCATGTTCTCGATAGCGCTTCTATTCTTCGCCGCCTCCCTGGTTACATTGCTGTTGGAAGTGCGCGCCGCGCTCCACGACCTCGATTTCTATGTGTAGGTGACGTCGAACATCAGGATAGGAGCACCTATCTGAAAGCGCATATCGTTCTCGTCTTTCAGGGCATAGAGGGGAAGCACTATCCGGTCTTCGCTGAATCCCCTTTCCGCCATCGACGGCCCGATAAGGCCATATCTGGCGGTAAATTTTCAGCTAAACGGGCCGCTCACAAGAAGTTCATGGAATCGATGCAACGCGGGTCGACGGTTCTGATCCTATCAAGAGCAAGTTGCCCGGTATCGGCCCATTCGCGGCTAACCTGAAATCCGCTCCATGCAAACTGCCTTTACGAGCTCCTGCAATACCCTCACGCGCTCGACCAGCCAGGCGAGTTCCTCGCTGGTGATGGTGTATTTCGACGAATACCGCGCCTCGACGTAGGCCCGCGACAAGAGCTCGAAGCAGCGCCGTGAAAACCTGTTGTCACGCGGCCATGCCTCGACCAGCCGATTATCCACCCCCTCGGCCTGGGAGCGCAGCACCTTTATCCGATGAGACTTGGGGCTGTAGAGCGTGAGTGTTAACAGGGCACAATGATAGGCACTCTCGGTTGCTTGGTGAAGCATGAAAACGCCGTGACGCCAAATGCCATTCGACAGACCGTATTCAGCAAGTCTCAACGCTTCTTCAGACAACCTATGCCATTGTTCAAAGAAGCTCTTTGCTTCGACATCGGCATCCACCGCCATCAGCGGCTTCGGTTGCGCCAGCGGATGGCCGGGCTCCTCGTAGAGGGGAATGCCGTCTCTGGCGATGTCGACGAAGAAGGGGCGACCGCGGGAAAGCTGGTCGTTGACATCGGCCAGCGTGTGGACGATCGGCACGACCGGGGTTTCGATGCGATGGGCGATCTGCTCCGTCAATAGCCGCTCCTCGATGTTCTCCCAGAGCTCGTGCTCCTCGGCAAAGGCCTTGCTGTTGACGACGATCAGGAGATCGTAGTCGGAGCGATAGCCGCTCAGGTGATCCTCGACCCAGTCGCCGCGGCCATAAGAACCATAGAGAATGACCTTCAGGATCCTGCCGAAATTGCGCTTGGCCGACAGCTTGCCGGCCTGGAAGCGTTCGACCTCGGCAAACAGGATCTCGAGAATCCGCGCCAGTTCGCGCCGCTTCCTGTCCGGCAGGTGTTCGATATGGTCGGTCAGGGTCAAAGCCGCGTCAAAGCCTTCGGTCAGAATCGCATCCATCGTAGCGGTTCCGTCATGATTGCACACCAAATCCTTTTACGGGATTTCTTTCATGGGAACAATCCAAGGATGTGGTCATTGCGCGATACATCTGTACTTAGATGGAATGCTGCGGGCAGCCAGTCCCGCCCGGCCACCGACGGCAGACTTCGAAACCAATCTCGATCTTGGATAAATCAAAGACTGCGGTAAGCGCTGAAGTTTCCGGTGACGCGGCTATCACAGCTAAAAACCCAATGGCTCTGGCGGCGATCCAGGTCGGGATCCGGCCGCCATCAAACGAGATTAATGCGGCGATCATCGCCGCAAAAACTCATCTTTATAAACCGAAGCTCCCGCTCGTTTTCGCTCAACGAGGGGATCCAGCCTTCCATCGTCGAGGAAATCGAGGCTTATTTCGCCAAGATGGAAGAGGGCCGCATTCCCACCAACAGGCGTTCGAGCCACTCCCTGAAGGCATTTAGCGGCGGGTAAGTCGCACGCGACCGTGGCCAAACGAGCCAGTATGCGCCCGAACCCGCTACTGACCTTTTCAAGATGGGAACGAGACGGCCCTCTTTTATCTCTACGTCAGCGAGATAGTCCGGAAGCAACGCAACTCCCAAACCTGAAATCGCCGCCTGGGTCATGGTGCCAAACTGGTCGAACAGCATTCCTGTCAACTGCGGAACGTCAGCCTCCTGAGCCCCGAACCACGTCTTCCAAGCGTTCGGACGGGTCTCCAACTGAAGGAGGTGATAACCAGCGACATCCTTGACGCTCTCGATCGGACGCTTTGCCGCTAGGGCCGGCGAAATGCAGGCAGTCAGTCTTTCATCAAAAAGCTTCAGGTGATCGGCATCGCGCCAGTCGTTGGTACCAAAATGGATCGCGGCATCGAAGCTCTCGGAATCGAAATTGAATCTCCTAAGACGGGTCGCAAGATTGACCGTGATTCCGGGATGATCCGTCAGAAATTCCCCGAGCCGAGGCGCAAGCCAGCGAGTTCCAAACGCTGGCAGTATCGCGAGAGAAAGGGTGCCTCCGCCTGGATTGGTGGTGAACTCCATGCTGGCCCGTTGGATCAAGTCCAGTGCCCGGGTGATATCCTTGCCATAGGCAATTGCTGCTTCGGTCGGAATAAGCTTTTGCCGGTAGCGCTCGAACAACGATCGTCCCAGTTGCAGTTCCAGATTTTGAAGCAGCCGGCTCACTGTACTTTGGGTAAGGTCCAGATCTCGGGCTGCGGCCGACGTCGAACCGGTTCGCAGCACTGCCTCGAAGGCGGAAAGCAAGCTGACGGACGGAACGAAACGTCGTGACCGCATGGGATCCTATGCCTTTTATACATCGTCGTAGAGAGAAATGCCGTTATTCAGCGGACGAGGCAAGCATTATCTGAATAGGTATTGCTACGTGCGTTCCGCACTTGATGGAGATCTCCTTGACCAACGCTCATCCCTCCAATCAATCTCATACCCAGAAAGCTGATCCCTTTGTTTGGAACGACCCCTTCCTGCTGGACGATCAACTTTCCGGGGAGGAGCGGATGATCCGCGACTCGGCCGCCGCCTTTGCCGAAAGCGAGCTTCTGCCGCGCGTGCAGGATGCTTATCTTGAAGAGAAGACCGATCCAGAACTCTTTCGCCTCATGGGCAGGGCCGGCCTGCTCGGTGTGACGCTGCCGGAGAAATACGGTGCAGCGGATGCCAACTACATCGCCTATGGCCTAGTCGCACGCGAGGTTGAGCGCATCGATTCCGGCTATCGGTCGATGATGAGTGTGCAGTCCTCGCTCGTCATGTACCCGATCTTCGCCTACGGCTCGCAAGAGCAGAAGGACAGGTATCTGCCGGGCCTCGTCGCGGGCGAACTGATCGGCTGCTTCGGCCTGACCGAGCCGGATGCTGGCTCCGACCCCGGTGGCATGAAGACCCGCGCCGAGAAGATCGAAGGTGGCTACCGCCTGCGCGGGTCCAAGATGTGGATCTCCAACGCGCCGATTGCCGACGTCTTCATCGTCTGGGCGAAGTCGGAAGCGCATGACGGCAAAATCCGCGGCTTCATCCTCGAGAAGGGTATGAAGGGCCTGTCGGCGCCAAAGATAGGCGGCAAGCTGTCGCTACGCGCCTCCATCACTGGCGAGATCGTGCTCGACGGTGTCGAAGTCGGCGAAGAGGCATTGCTGCCTGGTGTCTCCGGCCTCGCCGGCCCCTTCGGTTGCCTCAACCGCGCCCGCTACGGTATTTCCTGGGGTGTGCTGGGCGCGGCCGAAGACTGCTGGCTCCGCTCCCGCCAATATGGCCTTGATCGCGTCCAGTTCGGAAGGCCGCTCGCAGCTACCCAGCTTTTCCAGAAGAAGCTCGCCGACATGCAGACCGAGATCGTGCTCGGACTTCAAGGTTCGCTTCGCGTGGGCCGCCTCCTGGACGAACACAAGTTCGCCCCGGAAATGATTTCGATCGTCAAGCGCAACAACTGCGGCAAGGCGCTTGATATCGCTCGTCAGGCCCGTGACATGCATGGCGGCAACGGCATTCAGATCGAATACCATGTCATGCGGCACGCGCAGAACCTGGAAACGGTCAATACTTATGAGGGAACGCACGATGTCCATGCCTTGATCCTCGGGCGGGCGCAGACCGGGTTGCAGGCATTTTTCTGATGGCCGACCGCAAAACCACCGCGCTTGCCGGACTGAAGGTAGTAGAACTGGCCCGCATCCTTGCGGGACCATGGATCGGCCAGACGCTGGCCGATCTTGGCGCGGACGTGATCAAGGTGGAAAGCCCACAGGGCGATGATACCCGTTCCTGGGGACCACCTTTCATCAAGAGGCCGGACGGCAAGGGTGGCACGGAGAAAGTGGCCGCATACTTCCATGCCGCCAATCGTGGCAAACGCTCGATCGTTTGCGATTTTGCCGTCGCCGCCGATCTGGAAAAGCTCAAGGACCTTATCGCCGAGGCCGATGTCCTGGTCGAAAACTTCAAGGTTGGAGGTCTGAAGAAGTTTGGTCTCGACTATGAGAGTGTGGCAAAGCTCAATCCGCGTATTGTCTATGCGTCCGTAACGGGCTTCGGTCAGACCGGACCACGGGCAAGCCATCCCGGCTACGACTTCCTCATCCAGGGGATGTGCGGCATTATGGACCTTACCGGCGAGCCGGAGAGGGAGCCCCAGAAGGTCGGTGTCGCCTGGATCGACATCTTCACCGGTCTCTATGGCGTCATTGGAATCCAGGCAGCGCTCGTTGAACGTGAGCGCTCCGGCAGAGGGCAGCAGATCGACCTGTCGCTGATGGATACGGGCGTTGCCGTGCTCGCCAATCAGGCCATGAACTATCTCGCCGGCAATAATCTGCCACGCAGATTGGGAAACGCGCATCCGAACATCGTGCCTTACCAGGTCTTCCCGGCCGCCGATGGCCATATCATCATAGCCTGCGGCAACGACCGGCAGTTTACCGCGCTTTGCGATGTGCTGGGACTGGGCGGCTATTCAAGCGACCCCGCCTATGGGTCCAATGCAGCCCGCGTCACGAACCGGATCGCGCTCTGTGAGGCCATTGCCGAAGCCACAAAGTCGCGGGCGAAAGCAGAGCTCATTGCGGCTCTCGAGAATGCCGGCGTTCCGGGAGGACCGATCAACACGGTCGGCGAAGCGTTGAACGATCCTCAAGTCCAGGCGCGCGGCTTGCGGATCGAGCCGGAGGGCCTCCCCGGTCTTCGGACTCCCATCCGTTTTTCACGGAGCTCGCTCTCACTCGAACGAGCGGCGCCGATCCTTGGCGACACGGCGTGGCATTTTTCTCGATCAGATGCAGAAGAGGGATGACATGACCGTACACACAGTGGGCATCATCGGGGCCGGGCAGATGGGCTCCGGCATCGCTCAGGTTTTCGCTGTCACGGGCTTCGACGTTGTCCTTATGGACCAGCACGCCCAAAAGCTAACCGAAGCACTCGCCTACATCGAGACTAATGTCGATAGACAGGTGGCTCGCGGCAAGATCACGTCGGACGCGAAGACGGCGGCACTGTCGCGCATTCGAACGACGCAGAAAATCGAGGAATTCGGATCGAGCGATCTTGTGATCGAGGCCGCAACCGAACAGGAAGCTCTAAAACTGACGATTTTCGAATCGCTGAAGCCGCATGTAAGGCGGGATGCGATTTTGACCTCGAACACATCGTCGATCTCCATTACCAGGCTTGCCGGGAGGACGGCTCATCCCGAACGCTTCATGGGATTGCATTTCATGAATCCGGTTCCGGTGATGCAGTTGGTGGAGCTGATCCGCGGCATCGCCACCAGCGACGACACGTTTCACACGGTGCTTTCGGTTGTAGAGCGGCTCGGCAAGACACCGGTGAGCGCGGCGGACTTTCCGGCATTCATCGTGAACCGCGTGCTCATTCCAATGATCAACGAGGCTGTCTACGTGCTCTACGAAGGTGTGGGATCTGTCCGCGACATCGACTTAAGCATGAAACTCGGCGCCAACCATCCGATGGGGCCGCTCGAACTCGCGGACTTCATCGGGCTGGACACCTGCCTTTCGATCATGGGTGTCCTGAACGATGGATTTGCCGATCCGAAATACCGGCCGTGCCCGCTCCTCATCAAATATGTCGAGGCAGGTTGGCTGGGGCGCAAAACTGGTCGCGGTTTCTATGACTATGGAGCTGGCGAACCAATCCCGACACGATGAGCTGGGCTTCTTAAAGTACGTGTTCAATCGACCAGGAATGAGCTTTGAGGAGAACCTGACGATGGTGACGACACCGATCGGCGTGTCCAGTTTCGAGGAGGATCGGACACCGATGCACGATCTGTTCCCGCGCCTCAAGAAACAGCAAAACCAGGCCGCCGGCACTATGTCGGGCGGTGAGCAGCAGATACTCGCGATCGCACGCGCCATGACCGTCCGCCCGGAATTGATCCATTGGACGACCCTCGCCCGGTCTGGCGCCACTCGCAGTCAAACCCCTCTTCGAACTTCTCTGCGTGAATAGCGGCCATGGGCAAAACCATCTTCCTTGTCGAGCAGAACGCCAACCATGCGCTCTAGACAAAGCCGAGGGCCGCAAAGCCTACCTCGGTCTTCACTGAACGGACACTCGATATGCTCCACAGAAATCTGATCGGCGGCGAATGGGTCGCGGGCGAAGCCTCGCCGAACATCAACCCGGCCAACACGAACGAAACCATTGGCGAGTATGCCCGTGCCAGCGTCAAGGATGCCCAAGCGGCAATCGCTGCCGCAAAGGCTGCCCTCCCGTCCTGGTCGCGCGTGCCAATTCTCCAACGGCAATCCGTTCTGCGAAAAACCAGTGACGAGATCCTGGCGCGTAAAGACGAGCTTGGCCGGCTGCTTGCGCGGGAAGAAGGTAAGACATTGCCGGAAGCAATCGGCGAAGTCCTGAGGGCGGCACAAATCTTCGATTTCTTCGCGGGAGAGGTCTTGCGCCTTGCCGGCGAAACCCTGCCGTCGGTCCGTCCGGATATCGGCGTCGAAATCACCCGTGAACCAGTTGGCGTTGTCGGCATCATCACGCCCTGGAACTTTCCGATCGCCATTCCCGCCTGGAAGATCGCCCCGGCACTTGCCCACGGCAATACCGTGGTATTGAAACCGGCCGACCTGGTGCCGGGTTCGGCCTGGGCCCTCGTCGATATCCTCCATCGCGCCGGTGCGCCGGCCGGCGTCATCAACCTTGTCATGGGACGCGGTAGTGTGGTGGGCCAGACCCTGCTCGACAGCCCCGACGTCAATGCACTGACCTTCACCGGCTCGACCGGAACCGGCAAGCGCGTGGCGCTCGCCTCGATCGAGCACAACCGCAAATTCCAGCTAGAAATGGGTGGCAAGAATCCCTTTGTAGTTCTCGACGACGCCGATCTCGACGTCGCAGTCGAGGCCGCCGCCAACTCGTCGTTTTTCTCCACAGGCCAGCGCTGCACCGCCTCTTCGCGCCTGATCGTCACAGAAGGCATTCACGACCGGTTCGTGGCAGCCCTCACAAGCAAGCTTCAGTCGTTGGTCATCGACGATCCGCTGAAGGCTGGCACGCATATCGGGCCGGTGGTGGACGAAAGCCAACTTTGCCAGGACGTCGACTACATCGCGATCGGCAAGGCCGAATGCGCTAGGCTCGCTTTCGGCGGAGAACGGCTCGAGCGCGAGAACCCAGGCTTCTATCTGCAACCAGCACTCTTTACCGAGGCGACAAACGCCATGCGTATCGCGCGCGAGGAGATCTTCGGCCCAGTCGCTACGGTCATCCGCGTTAGGAACTATGAGGAAGCGCTGGCCACCGCCAATGACACCAACTTCGGACTGTCTTCCGGCATTGCCACGACGAGCCTCAAGCACGCCACGCATTTCAAGCGCAATTCCGAAGCGGGGATGGTGATGGTCAACTTGCCGACAGCCGGTGTCGATTTCCATGTGCCCTTCGGCGGTCGCAAGGGCTCTTCTTGCGGTCCGCGTGAACAGGGCCGCTATGCCGCCGAGTTCTACACCACGATTAAGACCGCCTATACTTTTGCCTGAGGAGATCCCGTCATGAAGATTCTCGTCCCCGTGAAGCGGGTGGTTGACTACAACGTGAAGATCCGGGTGAAGCCGGATGGCACGGGCGTCGAGCTTGCGAATGTGAAGATGTCGATGAACCCGTTCGACGAGATTTCCGTCGAGGAGGCGCTCAGGCTGAAGGAAGCCGGCAAGGCCGAGGAGGTGATCGTCGTGTCGATCGGTCCGGCCAAGGCGGAAGAGACGCTGCGCACCGCGCTCGCCATGGGTGCCGACCGGGCGATCCTGGTGGAGACCGACGATCAAGTCGAGCCGCTCACTGTGGCCAAGATCCTGAAGGGCGTCGTCGACGCCGAACAGCCGGGCTTGATCATCGTCGGCAAGCAGGCGATCGACGACGACTCGAACCAGACCGGCCAGATGCTGGCGGCCCTGCTTGGGCTCGCCCAGGCGACCTTCGCCTCGAAGATCGAGATCGGTGACGGCAAGGCTCAGGTGACGCGCGAAGTCGATGGCGGCCTGCAGACGATCGAGATCAAGCTGCCCGCCGTCGTCACCTCGGACCTGCGCCTGAACGAGCCGCGCTATGCCTCGCTGCCGAACATCATGAAGGCGAAGAAGAAGCCGCTCGACAAGAAGGCTCCTGCCGATTTTTCCGTCTCCACCGCGCCGCGCCTGAAGGTCTTGAAGACCGAGGAACCATCGGGCCGCAAGGCCGGCGTCAAGGTCAAGTCGGTCGCCGAGCTGGTTGAGAAGCTTAAAGTCGAAGCCGGCGTCCTCTAAGGTTCGAGACAGGGAGATATATCCATGGCCATTCTTCTTCTGGCTGACCACGACGGCAGCCACCTTTCCGACCAGACCGCCAAGACGTTGACGGCGGCCGCCAAGATCGGCGGCGACGTCACCATCCTCGTCACCGGCGCCGGTGCCAGGGCTGCGGCCGATCAGGCCGCCAGGCTGTCGGGCGTGTCCAGGGTGCTCCTTGCCGAGGATGCAAGCCTCGCCAACGATCTCGCCGAGCCGCTGGCCGCGCTGATCGTTTCGCTGGCAGGCAGCTACGACACGATCATCGCCGCTGCCACCTCGACCGGCAAGAACGTCATGCCGCGCGTCGCCGCTCTCCTCGACGTCGCTCAGGTTTCGGAAATAACAGAAGTTGTTTCTTCCGACACCTTCAAGCGGCCGATCTATGCCGGCAACGCCATCCAGACGGTGCAGACGACCGACGCCAAGAAGGTCATTACGGTTCGTACAGCTTCCTTCGCACCTGCCGGAGGAAGCGGATCGGTCGCCGCCGTAGAAAGCGTCGCGGTGGCGGCCGATCAAACCCTCTCAACCTTCGTCAGTCAGGCGATCGCCGCCTCCGACCGTCCGGAACTGACCTCGGCGAAGATCATTATCTCCGGTGGCCGCGCGCTTGGTTCGGCGGAGAAGTTCAGGCAAGTCATCCTGCCGGTGGCCGACAAGCTCGGGGCCGCCGTCGGCGCAAGCCGCGCCGCCGTCGATGCCGGCTACGCCCCGAACGACTGGCAGGTCGGCCAGACCGGCAAGGTCGTCGCGCCTGAGCTCTACATCGCCTGCGGCATCTCCGGTGCGATCCAGCATCTTGCCGGCATGAAGGACTCGAAGGTCATCGTCGCCATCAACAAGGACGAGGAGGCCCCGATCTTCCAGGTCGCAGACTACGGTCTCGTCGCCGATCTCTTCGATGTCCTGCCGGAATTGCAGAAGGTGCTACAAACCAGGCCATGACCTCCTCGGACATCAAACGAACCATAATTGACGGTGCTGCCGTCGAAACGTTCAGCTTGACCATGTTCGACTTTGCCGGCAAGGCCGTGTCTTCGTTGGAAGATGTATTTGGAGCGAGTCCTGTTTTTGACCGTCAGAGACCAAGATTGCGCTTGGCTTGCATGAAGCTGCGAGGATCGTTCAGGCAATCGACAGCGAGAAGACGATCGCCACTCAGATAGGACACAGTCAAACTGCCCTCCGTCGCACCTGCCGCGGCGGTGGCTCGGTCATAACCCCGGTTCAGGCCGGCGATCTGCAGTTTCGTCTGATATTGATCGGACCAAAACCACGGACGCGGGCAATAAGGAACTTCCGCTCCGAGGATATTGCGCGCGACATGTTCCGCCTGGTCGATTGCGTGCGGAACCGACTCGATACGGATCAGCTCTCCTTTATGGAAGAATGTGGCGCAGTCGCCTGCAGCCCAGACGGTGGGATCGGATGTCCGGCCGAACCGGTCGACGAGAATGCCGTTATCCGTATCGATGCCGGCGAACGTTGCGAGAGTGGTTTCCGGTTGGACTCCGATCCCGACCACGACCGCGTCACAGGACAGAGACGATCCGTCCCCCAACGCGGCCGCGACCGCCGCACCCTCCGTTTTGAGCCCGATGAGCCCGGTGCCCTCGCGGATGTCGACGCCTTGGGAGCGGTGCAATTCCCGAAAGAAGGTCGCTGTCGGTTCAGCGGCGACGCGGTTCAAGATGCGTGGTGCCGCTTCCACCAGTGTCACCGCTGCGCCGACTTGGCGCGCAGCCGCCGCCACCTCGAGCCCAACATACCCTCCGCCGACGACAAGAAGCCGGGCTCCGGGAACAAACAGCGGCTGCAATCTATCCGCATCGGCCTTGCTCCTCAGGTAGAAGATTCCATCGACACCTTCCGTCATGCGTGCCGGCAGTCGCACCGGATTGGACCCGGTGGCAAGAACGAGATGATCGTAGGATAGTTGCGAACGTGATGTTTCGACGGTCCTGCGGGCGCGATCGATCGAGACTGCGGGTTCGTCGGGCCGTATATCGATCCCCTGCTGCTGGTAGAACGCCTCGTTACGAAGGGACAGGCGCTCGGCCGAAAGTTTGCCCAACAGATAGGCCTTGCTGAGCGGTGGGCGCTGATAGGGCATGACCTTCTCAGCGCCGAGCAGTGTTATCGCACCTTCGAACTTCTCCTGCCTCAGTTTCGCAGCAGCGGCGAAGCCTGCTTGTCCGGCGCCGACGATGACGATACGCGTGGTCATGGTTCACAGTTCTGTCGGGATTCGGATCAATGCGCCATTGAGGCGTGCATCCACCTTGATCTGGCAGCTGAGGCGGCTACCGGGTTCGCGTGCCGCGGCCGTAAAGTCGAGCATGTCGTTTTCGTGCTCGCCGACAGGACCAAGCTCGCTCGAGAGCTTTTCATCGATGATCACATGACAGGTCGCACAGGCGGCCGCGCCATTGCACTCGGCGATGATGCCCGTGACCGAGTTCTGCAGGGCTACTTCCATCAGGCTGAGGCCTTCGGATGCATTGCAGGCAAGCTTGCTTCCGTCCGGAAGGATGAAAGTGATGTTGGTCATTTTGTCTTCCTCTCAACGGTTCCAGGTGACCGGAAGGGTGGTCGGGCCGCGGAAGACCCACCCCTGGATGCGGACCGCGCCAGGATCAGTCAGGCGCAGATTGCGAAGGCGCGCGAACAATCTCGGCACGACGAGGCGTCCGACCATATGGCGCGCGAGCCAAGTGCCGGCGCAGAAATGAGGTCCGGCGCCGAAAGCGAGATGCGATTTCTTTTCCCGGAAGACGTCGAAGCGATCCGGTTCGGCGAACCGGCCAGCATCGCGGTTGGCGGCGCCGACACAAAGACCGATCTGGTCTCCCTCACGCAACCGAACGCCGGAAAAGACGATGTCACGGGTAACGCGCCGCGGATACAGGCCGATCGGTGAGATCCAGCGGATCGATTCCTCAAAAGCCATGGGCCACAGGTCCGGGTCAGCTTTGATCCGCTCGAGCTGATCGGGGTTCTCCAGAAGCCCCAGCACCAGCGTCAGGATCGAGTCGCGCGGTTCGTTCAGGCCGCCGCCGACCGCGACTTTGATATTGGCGTAGATCTGCTCGAGCGTATGTGGATCTTCGGCATGGATCATCGAGGACAGAACGGAGCTGTTCGGATTGTCGCGATGATGGGGCAGGGCGCGGTCGATTGCCTCTTCTACCCCTCGTGCGGCTTCTTCCGCCTTGCGGGAAATCTCCGGATCGGCGGAGTAGTTGCCGGCGCCGTCGATCAATGATTGCGACCACAGCGCCATCGTCGGCCAGTCGACATCGATGAAACCAAGCACCTCCGCCAGCGCCCGACCGGCCATGGGCGCTGCCAGCGCGTGGAACAGATCGGCCGCACCATCCTTCTCAAACGCGGCCATAACCTCGTCGAAAATGACCTCTAGCCGCGGCGCCCAGCAGGATTTGACGGCGCCTGGACGCAATGCCGGCTCGATGGCTTTGCGCTCCCGCGCGTGAGCCTCCCCGTCCTTGCGCATCATGGTGCGGCCCATCACCTTATTGACAAGGGATTGCGGGTTGACCGAGGAGAAGGTCTCCAGGTCTCGCTCCATGGCCATGATGTCGTCGTAGCGGGTCGCGACCATGATATTGGCCGCTTCGATCCTGACGATGGCAGCCATCTCGCGCGCGCGTTTGTAAGTCGGGTAA
The DNA here is from genome assembly GCF_050644135.1 of Rhizobium sp. YTU87027. NCBI lineage: Bacteria > Pseudomonadati > Pseudomonadota > Alphaproteobacteria > Hyphomicrobiales > Rhizobiaceae > Rhizobium > Rhizobium sp. YTU87027. Next base: position 614,728 of record NZ_CP098443.1, read on the forward strand.
GGGTCCGTCAGAAGTTCCGCAAATGAGACGTCCGAAATAACGGGCACAGATGTTTGATTGCTTGCGAGCATGTTATCTCCTCCAAACTCGCCCTCCAGCGACTTGCTCGTCCTTGACGTTATAGAGGGACTTTTCTTGCGGCAATTGGATGGATACGATGGAGGCCATCGGATTCTTCGATGACATAGGAGGAGCGATGATTCCGGACGATTTGGCCCAGATCGATCTCAGATCGATGCAGGTGCTTGTGACGGTCCATGACGCTGGGTCGTTTTCAGCCGCGGCCGCGCAGCTGGATGTCAGCCAATCGACGGTGAGCTATGCGATCGATCGCCTTCGCCGCGCCTTCGGTGACCCCCTCTTTGTGCGCCAGGGCAATGGTATTGCCCAGACAGACAAGTGCGGCGACCTGGTATCTCAGGCGCGTGAAATGGTGAACCGCATGCTGGCGATTGCGGTGCCGCAGGAATTCGACCCGGTGACGGCGGAAGGCGCGGTGACACTTTCATGCAATCACCATGAACGTTTCCTGCTATTGCCCGCATTGATCGCGGCCCTACGCGCTGCGGCGCCCAAGGTCGTCCTGAATGTCTTGGAATCGGCGGTCAATGGAAAGCAGCAGTTGAGGGAAAACAGTGCCGATATCGTGCTTGGGCCGGTTCGCATCCTCGGGGAAGGCTATTTCCGCAGGAGACTATTCAGTGACCACTATTCGTGTGTCATGGATGCGGACAACCCGCTGGCCACAGGTGAGTTGACGCTCGATCGCTTTCGGGAAGCGGCTCACGTCGCCGTCACGCATAACGGCCAATGGCAGGCGCTTTACTTCGCTGCGCTGCGCGAACGCGATATCTTTTTGACGCCACAGCTCACCCTTCCGAGCCATGACAGCATCGAACTGATGATCGCCGGCACGGATCTTGTCGCGACCATTCCCAACAGACTGGCGCGTACTTATGGCGGGCGGCTTTGCGTGCGACGCTTTCCGGTCCATATTCCAATCGAAATCGACATGTATTGGACGGAGCGAACTCATAAATCAGGCTTGCATCGCTGGGTGCGGCAGCTTCTGGCTGACGTCACCGCTTCGCGTCTTAATCGGTCCCCGGACGGATGCGATGATGAACAGGAGTTTGAGACACCAATCCGGAGCGACAGCTCATAGACGGAACTCGGATTGGTGCTTTTTTTGACCTCGGAACGACGAGTTGCCGCCATCCTTTCGCCAGACAGGTAAAGAACTCGCCCGACAGTCGTTACTCGGCGGCTACGGTCGCCGGCTTCTTGGTGGGGCGCCGGGTTTCTGTCGTCAATTCTGGAAACAGATGACCTGCATGCTCGATGACGTTCTCGCTTGTTTCGCGGATGTGGCGTTCGATCAAGCTAAGAGCCGTCTCGATATTCCGATCCATGACCGCGTCGACGATCATCTTGTGTTCAACGTCCTTTTCCCGCCATTTCGTACGAAACTGTGACGACATGCGGCGGTAGCGATGCGCACGTTCGAACAATTTCGCTCTCATCTCAAGCAGCACTGGCGAGCCGCAGGCTGCAACAAGCGAATAATGGAATTCACCGTGCACCACGCTCCATTCATCGGAAAGATAATATTCCCGGCCGATGCGTTGCTGGAGCCTCTCCATTCGATGAAATGCGGAGAGAATATTACCTTCCCAAAGGTCATCGCCTTTGCGTATCGCTTTGGCAAGCGCTTCGCGTTCAACGAGCACACGCACGTCCGTGAGATCGTTGAGATCGGCAATCGACACGGGGGCGACGACAAAACCGCGCTGCCCCTCCGCTACCACAAGGTTCTCGGCGGCGAGGCGTGAGAGAGCTTCTCTCAATGTCGAGAAACTAACTTCGTAGCGTTCGCGCAGGCTTTCGAAGCGCAATTTCTCGCCGGGTTTGAGAACGCAATTCACGATATCCTGCCGCATGCGCTGCAGCACGTCGCCGGCTCTCGTCTCACCGCCTGCATTCTGTTGTTCCAAGACTTGCCTCCCGGCACCTCATCGGCTGAGCCGCCATGCGTTTAACACGGAGTGGAGTCTAGAGAAAATTTCGAAAAAATCAATCTTGGCGAAATTTCGCCGTCCTCGCCGAGCTGAGAATTTCCCAAAACCCGTCGGTTCCAAGATTTTCGTAAAACGCTATAATTTCGAAAATATGTTGCACCGATGACATAACTAGGGTATCAGGATCGGCAACGGGCCTAAGGCATCGTGATTTCAAGGGAGGAAAATATGACGCACCTCGTGCACGCCGTCGGGCACATGAAGGTCAACGTGATGGATCCGGATGCGGTCATTCGGGATTCGACCGAAATTCTGGGCCTAAGGGTCTCCCATCAGGACAAGAGTGAGACCTGGCTGAGTTCGAATGGTCGCGCAGCCGAACTGGTGCTGGTCCATAGCGATGAGAATTCCGCCCACACGATCGGCCTTGAGACCCTGACCAGCACCGATGTGGAGGCTGCGGCGTCGCGTGTAGAGGCTGCCGGTTGTCGTCTTCTGTCTCGGGAGCCGAGCCTGTCCTGCATGGACGCCGGCTTTACCTTCGCGACACCGGAGGGCCTGCGTTTTGAAGTCCATACGCCGATCCGCAATGACATTCGGGGCCAGCGCTTTCCGACGAACGGGATCATGCCGCGCCGGATCGATCACATCAATCTGATCTCGCCGGATCCTGTTGCCACGAGGGCGCAGCTTGAGGCCATTGGCGGCATGAAGCTCTCGGAGCGCATGGTCAATGATGCCCTTAGCTGGATGCATGGCGGCAACCGCCAGCACCATATCCTTGGCCTGGTCAAGGGGACCGCGGCCGGGTTGCACCATGTCTCGTTCGAGTTCCCGGAGTTCAACATGTACTGCCGGCTCGGCGATATTCTCGATCGCTTTGACCGGCAGCTCCTTTGGGGGCCTGGACGACATCGTCCTGGAGACAACACTTACGCCTATTACACCGATGCCAGCGGCATGATGATCGAATGCTCGGGCCCAATGTCGCATATCGCTGACGATGCCCATTTCGAGCCCAACGTCATCACGAATCTGGAGCGGCCCGGCAACGTGCGCGACATGAACGTCTGGGGCACGCCGGCGCCTCTGGAGTGGCGGGAATACTTCCACCCTTTCACCAAGATCGCCTGAACAAATTCGAGGTAAGAGACAATGCAAGAGAAACTCACGTTCATGTCGGATGGACTGAAGCTATCGGCCGTTCTCCATGTTCCGGATGGTCGCAAGGCCGGGCAAAAGCTTCCCGCGTTCATCGTCTGCCATGGCTTTGTCGGCTCGAAGGATGAGAGCCATGCCCAGATCCAGGCGGAAATGATGGAAACATTCGGCTATGTGGCGCTGCGTTTCGACTTCCGAAGCTGCGGAGAAAGCGAGGGCGAGCGTGCGCAGGTACGTTGCTTCGACCAGGTCGCGGATGCCAAGAACGCCCTGACTTTCCTCGCGGGCCGCGAGGAGGTGGATCCGGCGCGCATCGGCATCACCGGTCATAGTTTTGGCGCAGCTGTCTCCGTCTATACGGCGGGTGTGGACGATCGCGTCGCATGCTGCCTTTCCTCCTGTGGCTGGGGTGACGGCGAACGCAAATTCCGCGGCCAGCACCCGACGACGGAGTCGTGGGACAAGTTCATCGGCATCCTCGAAAAGGGTCGCAAGCATAAGCAGGAGACCGGCGAAAGCCTCTGGATGTCTCGCTTCGATGCCGTGCCGATCCCGGAACATCTGCGCAAGAACCTCTCTCCGAAGGCGATCATGGAGATCCCGGTCGAAACCGCATGGTCCATGTACAATTTCCGGGCTGACGACGTCGTCGGGAACATCGCGCCGCGGCCGCTGCTTCTGTTCCATACCGCCAACGACATCATCACGCCAACCAGCGAATCCATCCGCATGTTCGAGAAGGCCGGTCACCCGACCGAGCTCATGCTGATCGATACGACGGCGCATTTTCCGCTCGCGCCAGGTGATGCGCCGCGCACGAAGGCGATGATGAAGGGCTGGCTCGACAAGTTTTTCCCGTCTCCGTTGAGTAGTGCGTCATGAATGGTGCTTCTGAGAAAAAGCTGATCGGCAGCAGCGCATTGGCCGATTTCGCCGCGGCACTGTTGAAGTCCGGCGGTTTCGGCAAGGAATATGCAACACAATCCGCTGAACTTCTGGTCTGGGCCAATCTTCGCGGTGCCGATTCCCACGGTGTTTTGCGCATTCCCCGCTATATCGAGATGGTCGAGCTCGGCATCGTGAAGGGTAACGCCGAGCCTAAAGTGAAGCACGAGTTCGGCGCTATCTGCCGTCTCGACGGCGATCTTGTTCCCGGTGCGGCCGGTATGTCCATCGCCACGAAGAAGGCAGTGGATCTGGCGGTAAAGTTCGGCATCGGTCTTTGTGAAATCTCCCGCACCAGCCATTCTGGCGCTATTGGTTACTTTGCCGAAAAAATCGCCCAGGCAGGTATGATTGGTATCGTCATGTCGGCCTCGAAGCCCTTGATGGTCTATCATGGAGCACGCGGCGAGGGGGTTTCGACAAATCCGGTGGCGATCAGTGCTCCGACAGGGGATGGGCGAAATCCGTTGATTTTCGACATGTCGACGGCCGCCGTCGCGCTCGGGAAAGTCATGGCCGCGAAGGACGCCGGCCACCCGATTCCTCCGGACTGGGGCGTGGACGCCGAAGGGGTCCCGACGACCGATCCTGCCAAGGTCAAGGCCTTGCTGCCAATGGCGGGGCCCAAGGGTTCCGGCCTTTCGCTGATGATTGAGGTCCTCGTGAGCCTACTTGGCGGCAATCCGCTGATATCCGCAGCCCTGTCGGACAAGAAGGACAACGGGTTCAACGGCCTGGCGATTGCTGTCAATCCGCTCGCCTTCGGTCTTTCGCATCCGGTTGCCCAAGACGTTGCCAACTTGGCGCAAGCTATCAAGGCCTTACCCCCCGCTGCCGGCGTCGAGGAGGTATTCCTGCCTGGAGAACGCGGATATCTGATGGCCGAAAAACGAAGCGCCGCAGGCATCCCGATTGCTGTGGGCACCGCCCGGCGTCTCTGTGAGGAGAGTATCAAACGCGGCGTTCCTGTGCCGTCCGAACTGACCTGACGGGCTGGTGTATCGCGCTGTCGCCGACAGTCCACCGGCGCGGACCAGGAAATCCCCACCCGCCTTCCAACCCGGTCACACCTGAACGGGCAGTACCTTCGCGGCGTGCGGCAGCACGGGATGTTCTGATATCGTCAACTGATGGGGCTATGTCCATCGACCCCATGATCACCCACACCATGCTGCTAAAGGGCACCGACACGTGTCTCGAGCTGATGCATGGTCCCGCCAAAGCATCGCAGCATCGTCGTTTATCGATGCGATACAACGTGTTGAAACGGAAAAACGCAGGAGACAGGTTTGCTGATCGGTACCCCAAAAGAGACGCGTGAGGGAGAAGCACGCGTTGGCATGACACCCGATGCTGCGCAAGCACTGCAGAAGCTCGGCTATGACTGTGCCATAGAAACCGGCGCCGGCAAGGGCGCTGGAATATCCGATGATGCTTATCGCGCCGCAGGTGTGGCGATTGTACCCGACGCGGCCACGCTTTATGCGGTCGCCGATGTTATCGCAAAGGTGCGCCCGCCGGAGCGCGCGGAGGTCGAGCGCCTGCGAGCCGGCCAGACGCTGATCTCGTTCTTTTATCCCGGCCAGAACGGTGAGCTGCTGGAGCTTGCGCGGTCGAAAGGCGCCAACCTCATCGCCATGGACATGGTGCCGCGCATCTCGCGTGCGCAGAAGATGGATGCGCTGTCGTCGATGGCCAATATCGCCGGCTACCGGGCGGTGATCGAGGCGGGCAACAATTTCGGCCGCTTCTTCACCGGCCAGGTAACGGCGGCCGGCAAGGTGGCGCCGGCAAAGGTGCTGGTGATCGGCGCGGGGGTTGCCGGTCTTGCGGCAATCGGTGTTGCCACCTCGCTCGGCGCCCAGACCTATGCCTTTGACGTGCGCCCTGAGGTCGCCGAACAGATCGAGAGCATGTGCGCGGAGTTCGTCTATCTCGACTTCGACGGCGCTCAGCAGGACGGCGCGGCAACCGGCGGCTATGCTGCCCCGTCCTCTCCGGAATTCCGCGAGAAGCAATTGGCCAGGTTTCGCGAGCTTGCGCCTCAGATCGACATCGTCATCACCACGGCGCTGATCCCCGGCCGGGACGCGCCGAAGCTCTGGCTTGCCGATATGGTGGCGGCGATGAAGCCGGGATCGGTGGTGGTCGACCTTGCCGCCGAACGCGGCGGCAACTGCGATCTGACCGTCGCCGATCAGCGCGTCGTCTCCGACAACGGCGTGATCATCATCGGCTACACCGATTTCCCGAGCCGCATGGCCGCGCAATCCTCGGCGCTCTATGCCACCAACATCCGTCATATGATCGGCGATCTGACGCCGGGAAAGGATGGCAAGATCGTCCACAACATGGAGGACGACGTCATCCGTGGTGCGACCGTCACCTTCGACGGCGCGATCACCTATCCCCCGCCGCCGCCGAAGATCGCCGCGATCGCCGCGCAGAAGCCAAAGGAAAAGGTGAAGGAGCCGACGCCGGAGGAAAAGCGTGCCGCCGAGGCTGCCACCTTCAAGGCACAAACCAGAAGCCAGTTCGCGCTTCTCGCCATCGGCACGGCTCTGCTGCTCTTCGTCGGCGCATTTGCGCCGCCAGCCTTCATGAGCCATTTCGTCGTCTTCGTGCTGGCTTGCTTCGTCGGCTTCCAGGTCATCTGGAACGTCTCCCATTCGCTGCACACGCCGCTGATGGCCGTCACCAATGCCGTTTCCGGCATCGTCATTCTCGGGGCACTGTTGCAGATCGGCTCGGGCAACTGGCTGGTGATGGTGCTTGCGGCGCTTTCGGTGCTGATCGCCACGATCAACATCGTCGGCGGCTTCCTCGTCACCCGGCGCATGCTCGCCATGTTCCAGAAGTCCTGATCGGGCAGGGGTATCACTATGATGATCGGTATCGTTTCGGCCGCCTACATCGCGGCAGCCATTCTCTTCATCCTCTCGCTTGGCGGGCTTTCCGGCCAGGAAAGCGCCAAGCGCGCGGTCTGGTACGGCATGACAGGTATGGGCCTTGCCATCATCGCCACGGTCTTCGGACCTGATGTCGGCAACTGGCTGGTGGTCGTGCCGATGATCGCCGGTGGCTCGGTGCTCGGCTATTACGTCGCAAGCCGCGTCCAGATGACCGAGATGCCGCAGCTTGTCGCGGCGCTGCACTCCTTTGTCGGCCTAGCTGCCGTCTTCATTGGATTCAATGCCCATATTGAAGCAGCCCATGTCGCGGTCCTCAATGACGCTTCGCGGGCGGCGCTCACCGGCTTTGCCGCAATCCTCGCCCACAAGGAACCTGTGGAACTGTCGATCATGAAGGTCGAGGTCTTCCTCGGCGTCTTCATCGGCGCGGTCACCTTCACCGGTTCCGTCGTCGCCTTCGGCAAGCTCTCCGGCAAGGTGGACGGCAAGGCGAAGAAGCTGCCGGGCGGGCATCTTCTCAACGCCGGTGCATTGGGGCTTTCGTTGGCCCTGCTCGCCCTTTACTTCAACGGCGCCGGCACCTGGACGCTCGTCCTCATGGCGCTCGCCGCCTTCTTCATCGGCTATCACCTGATCATGGGCATTGGTGGCGCCGACATGCCGGTGGTCGTGTCGATGCTGAATTCCTATTCCGGCTGGGCGGCAGCGGCCATCGGCTTTACGCTCGGCAACGACCTGTTGATCGTCACCGGCGCGCTCGTCGGCTCGTCGGGCGCGATCCTGTCCTACATCATGTGCAAGGCGATGAACCGCTCGTTCATCTCGGTCATTCTCGGGGGCTTCGGCACGACGAGCGGGCCACAGATTGAGATATCAGGCGAGCAGATCGCGATCGATGCCGAAGGCGTGGCCGCAGCCCTCAACGATGCCGACAGCGTCATCATCGTGCCGGGCTACGGCATGGCCGTGGCTCAGGCTCAACAGTCCGTCTCCGAACTCACCCGCAAGCTGCGCGCCGCAGGCAAGAACGTCCGCTTCGCTATCCATCCTGTTGCCGGCCGTCTGCCGGGGCACATGAACGTGCTGCTGGCTGAAGCCAAGGTTCCCTACGACATCGTGCTCGAGATGGACGAAATCAACGACGACTTCCATGAGACCGACGTCGTCATCGTCATTGGTTCCAATGACATCGTCAATCCGGCCGCCCAGGAAGACCCGAATTCGCCGATATCAGGCATGCCTGTTCTCGAAGTCTGGAAGGCCAAGCAGGTCTTCGTGTCCAAGCGTGGCCAGGGGACCGGCTACTCCGGCATCGAGAACCCGCTCTTCTACAAGGAAAACACACGTATGTTCTATGGCGATGCGAAGAAGAGTATCGACCAGTTGCTGCCGGCATTCAGGTGAATCTTGCGAGCTGACGCGGGCACACCTTCACTATCGAGTGCTTCCGAAAATTATGCAATATTTCGAAAATATTTTTAATATTAACCATTGTATATTTATTTCGAAATATAACTTGGTCTCAATCCACCGAGGGCGGGCGCATGTTTTCACTGACCAGGAAGCTTTCACTGAAGGCACTTCTCTACAGCTCGATCTATCTTCCTTTGGCGGCCATGACAGGCGTCACCGGCTACGAAATCTGGCGAGGGTACGAAAACTATCAAAGCTTCAAGAGACAAGTTTTCCTGCAGCAATTGGCAAATGCCGGCGGCGAACTGGCTCAAGCCCTCCCTCATGAGATTTTTTCATCGCCGCAACAGCTGAACGAAGCCCGCGACAGAAGCGATCGGGCGTTTCAGGCGCTTGACGTAGCCTACTCCGCCTATGTGAAAAGCGGCCAGTCGGATGCGGTGGTGGATAAGAAGGTCCAATTCGTCCACTCGAAGATGGCGGCGTGGGCAGGATTCCGGGATGCCGTTACCAAAAACAACGGCGCGCTGACCCCTGAACTGCTTGACATGTCGATCGCTTTTCAACCGGTCGCCGCCGCCGGGATCGAGATCACGAGACGGACCGCGGCCGTCGCTCAGGATCCCGAAATGGCTCGACAGATACAGGGCTATTTCGCGCTGATGGCTCTCAGTGACAGCGGCGTAATGGAGATGTTCAACGGCCAGGCATTCTTGTCCGGAGCGGACCTTTCAAGCCTGCAGAAGACGCTGATAATCACGTCTAAAGTCTATCGCGAGACCTACCAGGCAGTTGCATTCGAACAATTGCCAGCCGAACTCGTACAGCCCTTAAGCGAATTCATAGTGTCCGGGGACAACGAATTCATCGAGGCGAAGCGTTCAGAGATCTTTTCCTTGAAGAAGCTCGCCCCCGCCGTCGACGAAGCCGTCGTCAAGCATTGGATGAGCGCCACCCAACGTCGCCAGGCAATCCTCTTCGCCTCGATCGACAAGACGCGCCTCCATCTTGATGAATTGTCCTTGGACAACCTCTCGGCGGCTCGCAAATATCTGATCATTCTTGCGATCGCCGCGGCAGCAACCGCCATGGCGATCATCGCGGCCGCATCGATGTTCGCTCAGGGCATAACGCGTTATCTCCAATGCCTCACCGACAGAATGGAGGCGCTGGCGAACGGCGATGCCGCAACCAAGGTGCCGCTGATGGCGCGCGACGACGAGATTGGGCAAATTGCAAAAGCGCTCGAGCACTTTCGGGTCGCGGAGATCGAGAAGCGCGAGCTGCAACAGCAGTCGGCGGCTATGCGAGAGACCGCCGAGCGAACACGGTTGGACGATCAAAAGCGCGTCGAAGAGGAGGCCGAGCGTCGACTGAGCGAGACGACATCAGCACTGGCTTCAAGCCTTCGCAAACTCGCCGACGGTAACCTGAATTGCGAGATTGATGAAGCGTTCGCGCCGCGGTTCGAGGAACTGCGCAGAGATTTCAATTTGTCGATCCGGCAGCTTCGCAACGCCCTTCTTTCCGTTGAGCGTTTGGCCTCCGAGGTCGACAATGGGTCACGGGAAATCTCACACGCCTCAGGCGACTTGGCAAAGCGTACCGAGAACCAGGCTGCATCGTTGGAAGAAACCGCAGCCGCTCTTGAAGAGATCACGTCGAATGTCGTTGCTACAACAAAGCGGACTGGACAAGCCCGACAAGTGGCACAAACAGCGTGTGATCGCGCCGACACGTCAGGCGAAATTGTCACCAGCGCGGTCAGCGCGATGCAACGGATCGAACACTCTTCCCGGCAGATTACGCAGATCATTGGCGTAATCGATGAAATCGCCTTCCAGACCAATTTACTGGCTTTGAACGCGGGTGTGGAAGCGGCGCGAGCCGGTGATGCGGGGAAGGGGTTTGCGGTCGTCGCGCAGGAAGTGAGAGAACTCGCGCAGCGTTCGGCAAATGCGGCCAAGGAGATCAAGGGGCTGATTGCAAACTCGGCGGCTGCCGTTGACGAAGGTGTAAAGCTCGTAGGCCAAACCGGCCAAGGGCTGGCCGAAATCGAAAGCCTTGTCCGCGACATTAACGAGCATATGGATGCAATTTCGGTGGCCGCGCAGGAGCAGTCGACCGGGCTTTCCGAGGTCAATATGGCCGTCAACCATATGGATCAATCCACCCAACAGAATGCGGCAATGGTCGAGCAGATGAATGCCGCAGGGGTCGGTCTGGCCACTCAAAGTGCCGAGCTTCAAAAGCTTTTCGCGCAGTTTCAGCTCGGTCAGGGAAAAACGGTATTTTCAATGCCGGAAGAACACTGGTCTTCCAGCAGACGCTTGGCGTCCTAACCCGACACCCTCCGCCGGTTTCTCGGTCATTGAAAACGGCTGTCCAGGTTTCCCGTCGGCCCGATCCACACGGGCTCCGGCCGACGAGGATCGGGTTCCATTCAGAATTCTTGACCGAATTTCTCGCGCGCGCTGTTTTTCAGTTCTCAGATGCGCACTTCAGCGGCAACCGTGTTGCGCAAGACACCGATGCCTGTGATTTCCACTTCCACAACGTCGCCCACCTGCAGAAATCTTGGCGGCTGAAGGCTTGAACCGAACCCTTTTGGTGTTCCGGTTACGATGACGTCGCCCGGTTCCAGTTTGGTGAACTGGCTGAGATAGGAGATCAGCCACGGTATCGAGAATATCATGCGCCTGGTGTTGGTCGACTGGCGCAGCTCTCCGTTCACCCTGGTCGACAGATCCAGTCCCGAGGGGTCCGGAATCTCGTCCGCTGACACCATCCAAGGTCCGAAGCCGGCGGTTTGCAGGAAGTTCTTGCCGGGCGTGAACTGGGAGGAGTGCTTTTGCCAATCACGGACGCTGCCATCATTGAAACAGGTGTAGCCCGCGATATGGCTAAGGGCGTCGGTCTCGGCGATCTTATGGCCCGACCGACCGATTATTACGGCCAGTTCGCCTTCGTAATCGAACTTGTCAGAGACGTCGGGCTTGATGAGCGGTACTTCGTGACCCGCCTGGGCATTGGCGAACCTGGTAAAAAGAACGGGATATTCTGGTTCGTCTGGAGAGGGATGGTCGCTTTCGCGATAGTTGACCGCCACGCAGATAACCTTCTCCGGATTAGGAATGACAGGCTGAAGCAAGACTTCAGCCAGATCGAAATCTGCTTCGAGGTCCGCTTCCCTGCCGAGGCTGTCGAAATACGTCCCTATATGGCCTTTCAGGTCCGGCAGGCCCGTACGCCGCCCGAGATCGCAAAGATATTCACCTCCGACAACACAGCCATATCGCGAGACGCCATTGTGAACGAAACTCAAATACCGCATTCGAAATGCCCTCTAATTTCGAAAATCTCTATAATATCGTAAATTCAGGCGCGCGGTTTGACAAGTGTGTTGTTTATTCTCTCCACGCATTGGCTCGACAGGCGCTGCCCTAGCCGTAGGCGTAAGGACAGACAGCGACATTGCCGCGGCCCTCACGGTGCCGCCGCCACACGGATGCAAGGAAATGTCGTTCATCTACGAGCTCGCCGGAGGCCCGGCGATGACTAAAGATTCTCGGATGAATGATGATTTTTACGAAAAGACTTGAAATTTCGAAAATATGGGAGTAGCTCTTGCGATATGGAGGGGCCGGCTGGAGGAAGTCGGCAAATTTCAGCATCGGAGGAATACATGAATATCCCGACAACGATGACGGCTGCGCGCATGCATGCCGTCGGCAGCGCGATGAAGATCGAAACGCTGGAGATGCCGAAACCTGGCGACATGGACGTACTTGTCCGCGTGAGAGCTTGCGGCATCGTGCCCAATCTTCACAATATTCTCGCCAACTGGCCGACCTGGTTTCCGCATATGCCACAGCCGCCGCTGCCGGCGGTATTCGGTCTCGATCCCGCCGGCGAGATCGCGGCCGTTGGCAAAGGCGTGCGTGGCCTGAAGTCGGGGGACCGCGTTTACGTCAACCCTGGCCGCAGCTGCGGAACGTGCCGCCACTGCCGTCACGGCGATCACATTTCCTGCCGCCACTACGCCTTCCAGGGTTATTTCGGTTTCAGCACAGAGGCGCTGCAGACTTTTGACGATTATCCGATCGGTGGCCTGAGTGAATACATGGTTGCACCCGCGTCCGCGATCGTGACCATCCCCGACAACATGACCTTCGACCAGGCGGCGCGTCTCGGCTACATGGGGACGGCATATTCTGCTCTCAAGAAAGTAAAGGCGGGCCCCGGCGACACCATCCTCGTGAACGGTGTCAGCGGAACGCTCGGTATTGGGGGCGTGGTGTTCGGACTGGCTCTCGGGGTCAACAAAATTCTTGGTACCGGCCGTGACAGGAAGCTCCTTGAGGAAATCAAGGCGCTTGCGCCGAACCGCATCGAGGTGTTTTCCATCGACGACGGCAGCGTAACCGACTTTGCGCACGCGCACACCGACGGGGAGGGGGTGGACGCCTTTATCGACTGCCTTGGTCCCGGTGCCAAGCAGGAGACCTTCCTGCAGGGTCTTCGCGGTCTGCGCCGCGGCGGTATCGCTGTGGACATCGGCGCCGTCGCCGGGGACGTTCCGATCGATATCCACTGGCTGATGGACCACAATCAAAGGCTCTACGGCTCGGCATGGTTCACCGCGCAGGAAGGGCAGGAGATGGCCGACATGGTCGCCTCCGGCGTAGCCGATTTTTCGATCCTTGAGACGCAGAGCTTCCCGCTGGCCGACGTGAACACGGCGATTTCGGGCATCGCGCAACGTCACGGTGGCTTCTCGAACTATGTGATCCATCCCTGAAGAATGTGGCCTGCCGGGATGCCGGCGAGCCTTTTGTCTTAGTGTCACACGGGAGGTTTTCATGACAATCAGACGAGTCGTTCTCGGGCAGAATTCTGCAGGTAAAGCCGTGGTCATCAGCGACGGACCGTCGCCGAGGGAAATGACGCTTCAACATACTCCGGGCTTTGTCTCGGCGCCCATCTGGACGACCTCAGAGGTGCCCTCGGTACCGTATAACGGAACCGATCCGATGGCCTCGAGCGGGACCTTGCTCCAGCCGCCCGGCGGATCGACCTTCATGCTGATCACCTTTCCTCCCGACGCGGTATTCATGTCCCCGGACTTCAGGCCGGAGCTTGCCGGACCCGAACATGCCAAAGCAGCGCCGGGCATCGCTGAGACGTTTGAACTGGAAAACCCCGGCATGCACAAAACGCCTACGCTCGACTACGGCGTCGTGCTTGATGGGCGGATCACTCTGGAACTCGATGATGGCGCAACCGTCGATCTGAAGCCTGGAGACACCTTCGTGCAGCACGGCGCGCGTCACGCCTGGCGAAATCCGAACGACAAGCCGGCCACCATCGCGGTCGTCCTGCTGGGCGCTCGTTAAGGCTAGAAGCCGAAAAATCACAGGGCATGAGAGCACCGTCCGCCGGATGTAGGCGAACGGTGAACGGGAAAGGCATGTCCGCATCAAGGCATTGATCCGTGGGAGGAAAACCATGATGAAGTTTACAAGACGCAGCGTAATTGCGGGAGCGGGGTCGGCCGCGGTGCTTGCGGCGGGGTTTCCCTTGCGAGCGGCCGACGACCGCAAGTCGGTCAAGATCGGCTACATCGTTTCCAAGACGGGCGTGAACGCGCCGGGTGCCGGATCCACCACGATCCCGAACTATGAACTTTGGGCGGCCGACGTCAAAGCGGCGGGCGGGCTGAAGCTCCCCGACGGGAGCCGCCTTCCGATCGAGGTGGTGGCTTATGACGACCGTTCGACGACGGAAGAGGTCGTCCGCGGCATTGAACGCCTGGCACGCCAGGACAAGGTCGACTTCATTCTCCCTCCGTGGGGAACGGCCTTCAACCTCGCGGTGGCACCGCTGATGGATCGCTTCGGCTATCCGCAGCTGATCGGCACCTCGCTGATCCCGGACGAAATCGACGTCCATTCGAAATGGAAGCGAAGCTTCTGGTTCCTGGGGGCCGCCGGCGACTATGCGGCCGCCTTGGCCACGGTCGTCACAACTGCCGGCGACGCCACCAACAAGAAGGTCGCAATTGTTTCCGTCGCGGACGGATTCGGTATCGAACTTGTCAAGGAAGCGCGGATCAAGCTGCCGGAGGCCGGCCTCGAAATCGTGATGGACAAGTCCTACCCGATCGGAACCCAGGATTTTGCCGGCCTGTTGAACGAGGTCGCGGCCTCGGGCGCCGATGTGTTCATGGCGCTGTCCTATCCGCCGGACAGCTTCGCCATCGCCAAACAGGCGCGTCTCAACGCGTTCAATCCGAAGGTGTTCTACACAGGGGTGGGCACAAGCTTCCCGATCTATGCCGATATTAATGAGGGCAAAGTCGAGGGCGTTATGAGCCTTGGCGGCATCGATAATTCCCGGCCGGAAATGCAGGCTTACGTCGAACGCCACAAGGCGCTTCTCGGAACGCCTCCTGATTACTGGGCAAGCTCGGTTATCTATACCAGTCTCCAGATACTCCAGCAGGCCATCGAACGGCGCGGTCTCGACCGCGAGGCCGTCACCGACGAAATCGCCTCAGGCAGCTTCGAGACCATCATTGGCAGCGTGAAGCTCAACGAGAACAGGATGTCCGATCTGTGGCTGCTTGGTCAGTGGCAGGGCGGAAAATTCGTCGGCGTTGGCCCTGCGGATCGCGCAGGCGCCGTCAAGCCGGTCATCCCCAAGCCGGCCTGGGCCTAGCTGCAAAGGAGACTTCGATGGTCACGACCCTCGTCGTTGGACTGGTGCTTGGTGGCAGCTTCGCGCTGATGGCGCTGGGCCTGACCATACAATACGGCGTAGCGCGGATCATGAACCTTGCCTACGGCGAATTCGTGATCGGCGGATCGTTCCTGACATACCTGGCGGTCTCCGCCGCCGGGTTCAATCCATTCGTGGCGTTGCTCCTGGTCGTGCCGTCGGGCTATTTCGCTTCCTATCTCTGTTATGCGCTGATCATGCGTCCGCTGGAGAGACGGTCTCGCGGTACCGGAAGGCTCGAAGTGGATTCGATCCTCGTCACTTTCGGGCTGATGTTCCTGCTGCAGGGCATCTATCTGTCTTTGTTCGGCAGCGGCTTCACGGGCTATAACTGGCTGGAGGCACCCGTCGACATCCTCGGGACCAAAATATCCACCGGTCGCCTGGTCGGAGCGCTTCTGGCGGTGGCGGTCGGTGCCAGCCTTTACTGGGCGATCCAGAAGACCCGCTGGGGGATGGCCATGCGGGCGGTGGCGACGAGGCCGGGCTTCGCGCCGCTTGTCGGGATCGACAACGAACGCCAGGCGCGTTCCGCCTTTGCTGTCGGAGGCGCATTGGCTGCGGCAGGAGGCGTCGTGCTTTCCATGTACCAGCCGTTCACGCCGACCGACGGGGTATTCCTCACCATGAAAGCGCTCGTCGTCGTCATCATGGGCGGCGTGGGCAACTTGGCTGGTGCTATGGCGGCGGGTCTGATCCTCGGCTTAGTCGAAGCGGGAGTATCGGCGACTGTCGATCCCGGCCTGACGCTTGCGGCCACATACGCGATTTTCCTGGTCGTACTGCTGTGGCGACCGAACGGCTTGTTCAGTTGAGGCCCGCCATGAAGAACCTGACCTTTCCAATCGCCCTTGCAGTGCTTCTGGCGTTGCTCGCCCTCGTTCCCGTCTTCATCGATGAATATGGTCTGGGGCTTGCCATTGGCGCGATGAGCTACGTCGCCCTCTGCTCGAGCTGGGCGTTGTTTTCGGGTCCGACGCGATATGTTTCGCTCGCCACGGTCGCCTTCTTCGGTACAGGCGCATACACGGTCGCGGTCCTTGCTGACTACCTGCCATTTTTTGCGATCCTCGTGATAGCCGCACTGGTCGGGCTGATAACGTCTCTCGTGGTCGGCCTGGCGACGTTGAGGCTGGCTGGGATCTATTTCGTCATCTTCACTTTCGGGTTGGCGGAGATGGTGAGGCAACTGCTCACCTGGTACGAGGTGAACGTCACCGGCACGCTCGGGCGCTATATCTTCGTGGAGATCAAGGCCTACCAAATCTTCTATATGCTTCTTGTGGTCGCCGCCGTGGCACTCGGCTTGCGCTGGTGGATGGACCGGGGTCGACTGGGATTGGCGGTGCGGGCAATCGGCGACGACGAGATGGTCGCCCGGCACGCAGGCGTCGACGTCACGAGGGTCAAGCTGATCCTGTTCTCCGTAAGCTCGATGCTCATTACACTCGTCGGTGCAATCCAAGCGCCGCGCTGGACTTATGTCGAGCCGAGTATCGTCTTCAACCCGACGATCTCCTTCCTCACCCTGATCATGGCGCTGCTTGGAGGCGCGTCCCGCATTTGGGGTCCGGCTTGCGGTGCCGTCCCTTTGTTCTTCCTGTTCGAATGGCTGTCGGGCCGGTTCCCGGACCATTATTCCATCATTCTCGGTCTCTTGTTTATCGGGATTGTCTTCCTGTTTCCCGAAGGCCTGCTCGCCCGGGTCGAGCGGTTATGGAAGCGCCTCGTACGCCGAGAGGAGTGCGAGAACTCGACCAAGGAGGTGTCCAATGAGCGTCTCGCTTGAATTGAGAGGTCTGCGCAAGGAATTCGGAGGTCTTGTCGCCGTCAATGACATCGACCTTGCAATCCCAAGGGGTGCGGTCGTGGGGCTCCTCGGTCCAAATGGTTCTGGAAAGACGACCGTCTTGAATCTGATCTCGGGCGCGCTGCCCCTGACGTCGGGAGAAGTGCTCCTCAACGGCCGGCCTGTGCAGCATCTTGCCGCCCACCATCGGGCGCGGCTCGGCATCGCGCGCACCTTTCAGCTTGTGCGCCTATCGCGATCATTGAACGCGAGAGACAACGTTCTGCTGTCGCTGGCTTTCGGTCGCGATGCGCTTTGGGGAGCCACCGCGCGCGAACGCGCGGACGCTGCCCTCGCCACCGTCGGATTGCCTGGAAGGGGTAACGTGGATGTGGGCAGTCTCAACTATATCGACCAGAAGAGGCTGGAACTCGCGCGTGCCATAGCGGCAAAGCCCGATATCCTGCTTCTTGATGAATGGCTCGCCGGACTGAATCCAACCGAGCTTCGCACAGGAATCGACCTGATCTGCGCGCTGAAGGAACAGGGCATGACGATCATCCTCGTCGAACATATCATGGAAGCGATCCGCGAAATCTGCCCCCGCTGCGTGGTGATGAGTGCCGGGATGAAGATCGCGGACGGTCCAACCCCGGACGTGTTGACCGACCCGCAGGTGGTCGCGGCGTATCTGGGAGATTTCGAATATGCTTGAGGCGAGAAACCTGTCGGTCCGTTACGGCAAGCACCTCGCGTTGAACGAGGTCTCCATCAAGGTGGAACCAGGCGAATGCGTGGTTATCCTCGGCGCGAACGGAGCCGGGAAGAGCACGCTCCTGCGGGGGCTCACCTCGATGGTGCCGCTTGCGGGAAATGGCGACGTAATGTTCCGCGAAAAGCCGATTGCAAGGATCGCTCCACAGAAGATCGTCGAGCTTGGTATCGCCCACGTACCGGAGGGGCGCGGCGTGTTCACGGAAATGACTGTCGATGAAAACCTTCGGCTCGGCGCGAATCCAAAACGTGCACGCGCAGGAGCCGATAGCCGGCGCGAAGAGGTGCTGAAGCTTTTTCCGCGTCTTGCCGAACGCAGCCGCCAGCGCGTCGGCACGATGTCCGGCGGAGAGCAGCAGATGGTAGCCGTCGCGCGCGCCCTGATGTCCAAGCCGGACCTTCTATTGCTCGACGAGCCGAGCCTGGGGCTCGCTCCGATCGTCGTCGGCGAACTTTTTCAGGCGTTGAAGCGTGTCCGGGACACCGGCATGTCGATGCTCGTCGTCGAGCAGAATGTCCGCGCCAGCCTCGCGATCGCGAACCGCGGCTATCTTCTTGAGGCGGGGCGCATCGTCGGGCAGGGGGCGGCCGAGGCGCTGATGGACGATCCGGGTGTCAGAAAGGCCTTCCTGGGTCACTGAAATAGGGCGTCCCGATACCAATCGGGACGCCGGTTGGGCGGACGGATGATGGAACGAGTAGATGGAAAAGATCGAATTCAAGCGGCTTGCCGCGGCTGATTTCCAAGTGGTTGTCGTCGGGCTTGGCCCGGTCGGCATTACTATTTGCAACCTGCTCGGAAATCTGGGCGTCTCTGTGTTGGGAATTGACGCCCGCGATGACGTGTTTGCCCTGCCGCGCGCGGTCGGTATGGACCACGAGGTTATGCGTGTATTCCAGGGAGTCGGGATAGCGGACGATCTTGCCTCTGTGGTGGGGGAGTACAAGGACTCGGAATACCGCGCGGCCGACGGCTCGCTGCTGCGCAGGTTCGTCTCGCCGGCGCGTCCGTACCAACTCGGATGGCCTGCTTATCTGACTTTCGTGCAGCCGCCGCTGGAGCGCATTCTGCGGGACAAGGCCAGTAACGCGCCGACGGTCACGATATTGACCGGCGTGGAGGTGACCGCGCTCGACGACCCTTCCAAGCCCCGCTTGATGCTTCGGGAAATGAGCACCGGAGACACTACGGCGGTCAACGCGACATATGTCGTTGGATGCGATGGCGGCAACAGTTTCGTCAGGCGCACCCTCGAAATAGGTTTCGAAGACCTTCTCTTCGACCAGCCATGGCTCGTCATTGATGTCGTTCTGGGGGAAGAAAGCGTGGATCTTCCCCAAACGAATGTCCAGTTCTGCAATCCGGCCAGACCTCACACCTTCGTGGTTTTACCGGGGAATTTGCGTCGTTGGGAATTCATGATGCTACCCGGGGAGACCGCTGAGGAGATCAACCAACCGGAGCGTATCTGGGAGTTGCTTTCCCCCTGGATAAAGCCCGGTCAGGCCGAAATCTGGCGCTCGGCGACATACCGGTTCCACGCCCTGGTGGCGGAATCCTGGCGCAAGGGCAACGTGTTCCTCGCGGGCGACGCCTGCCACATGACGCCGCCCTTTCTCGCGCAGGGAATGGTCCAGGGCATCAAGGACACGTCGAACCTCGCCTGGAAGATCGCGCGCGTGCTCCAGGGCGGTCCCGCAACATTGCTCGATACATATGAGCAGGAGCGCAGGCCGCTGGTCCGCAAGGTCATTTCGATCACGAAAAACCTGGGCGAAGTCATATGCGAAATCGACGAAGAACGGGCGGAGGCAAGAAACGTCGCAATGAAAGCCTTGGTGGCCGAAGGGAAGGGCACCGTTGTGAGGCAAAGCCTCTTTCCCCCGATAACGGATGGCATCATCGGCTTCCAAGGTGATGGTCAGCCCGCACGTGGCGCCGGTGAAGCATGCCCGCAACCGCGCGTAATGGCGGACGGCAAGTCTTTTCTGCTTGACGATCTTCTCGGGCGCGACTTTGCGATCCTTGCACTTGGAATGAATTTCGGTGACACGGTTCGCAACCGAGCGCGCCGGCTCGGCACACGGCTCTTCGAGTTCGGCGGTGAGCACGGATTGCGGGAAGAGAATCATGTCTTTGAAGATTGGCTCTCGAAATGGGCTTGCAGGGCGGTGATTGTTCGCCCCGATCGTGTGGTATTTGGATGTGCCGTCGACGAGAGCGAATTGGCTGAGTTGCTTGACCAACTTGCTCGGTGGATTGAACTCCAATCATGAAGCGCTGCGCACCCACCAGGAACTTGGGCTTTAAGTAAAATCCGGCAAAGTCGCGGTCTGAAACGTGCGAACCCGCTTCGATGCTGGTTCGTCGAAGGCATTATCGATCTTCCGGGATCGTTGTCAGCGACAGAGGAGGGAATTGCAATCGGCTGGGGCCAAACAGGCACATCGATGGACACGTTGAAGCACCCGGCCGAACAACATCATGAGGCGATGACCCCGGCAAGGATGTTGCAGGCGCTTGACAAATATCCGCAATTAAAGGACCGAGTGACGCCCAGTCAGAAGCGAAGCCAATCAAGGATAGGCCGTTGCGCCATCAGGTTTGCGAGTGATCTTTCGCTCCCAGTGAATATAGTCTTCGGCCTGAAGCGCTTTCTCGTCAATTTCCAGACCCCAGCCGGGCCGCTCAGGGCGCAGCTCCATATGGCCATCGACAGGCATGTAGGGATCGGCCGCCCAAGGCGCGTGAACGTGCGGCTTGAATTCCAGCACCTTGAAATTCGGTTGCGCTGCACAGAAGTGGATGTTGACCGCGGTTGCGAGCGGCCCCATCGGATTGTGCGGCGCGACCGTCACATAGTGTGCCTCGGCGATGGCAGCGATGCGTCGCATTTCGCTGATGCCACCGACCACGCAGATATCCGGCTGGATGATATCGGCACCGCGCGCAGACAGCAGCGACAGGAATTCGAAGCGCGAATAGAGCGATTCACCGGTCGCCAGCGGAACGGTTACCTTCGACTTCAACTCCGCCCAGGCCGGGATGTGTTCCGGCCGGATCGGCTCCTCGTAGAACAACGGATCGTTCGGCGCGATGGCGGCGGCGAGCTGGACGGCTTGGTAAGGTTCGAAGATCTTCGCATGTGCGTCGAAGGCATAGTCGAAATGCGATGGCGTGATCTCGCGGATCTTGCCGAACCAGTTGCCAGTCTCCTTGACAAGTTCGCCCCAGCGGCCGGTATGAAGATCTCGCCGATAAGGGCTGAGCTTGAAGGCGGTGTAGCCGTATTTCTCGTTCAGTTCGAGCGATTGGTCGCGCGCGGCTTCCGGATCCGGTGCGGTATAGACGCCGCAATAGACCTTGACCCGATCACGCACATTGCCGCCGAGCAGCATATAGACGGGCAGACCGGCAGCTTTGCCGGCGATGTCCCAGAGCGCGTGATCGATCGCCGAGATTGCCGCAAGGCCGAGCGCGCCCGGCGGAAAGCGGCATTGCTGGTTGAGCTTGAGTACGAGGAATTCGACACGGCGCGGGTCCTCGCCCTCGATCTGATGAAAGAGGTAGTCGAAGAGTGGCGGCAGCGCCCAGTCGGGGCCGTGATTGTAGCATTCACCCCAACCGCAAATGCCTTCGCTGGTTTCGATTTTCAGAAGCAGGCGCGGCCGGTCGTCGACGCGCTGCATGTAGGTCTTGAAGCCTGTGATATGCATGGGATTCTTCCTTAAGCCGCGCGGCTCTTTTCGGCGACATTGTCGACAATCGCACGCAGATCGGCGCGTTCGGCGTCGGTCAGGCTTTCAACGCCGGGCACGCGCACGGGGCCGACATCGGTTCCAAGCATGCCGAGCGCTTCCTTGACGACAGTGACATTGGCGCCATTCAGGTATTTGGTGCGCAGTGCCTCGAAGCCCGCGATGTCATCGATAAGCGCGCGGGCCGCAGCGTAATCACCCTTTTCCAGAGCCTGATGGATGGCGTGAGAGCGTTCCGGGAAAACATTGACGAGACCGGAAGTGAAGCCGCGAGCGCCCATGGCATAGAAGGCCGGCGCCCAGCCCTCGGCAAGACCACACACCCAGATCGCTGGCGCATCCCTGGTTGCGCGGATCACCTCTCCGAGCAGCATCAGGTTGCCGGAGGCAAACTTGATGCCGGCGATATTGGGATGCAGCGCAAGCTTGCGGAAGTCGGCCACCGAGAAGGTGTCGCTGCGTACATAGGCGATCACAGGAACGGTGCTGGCTTCCGCGAGCTCCAGGAAATACCTTGCCTGGAAGCTGGGGCCGGCAAACGGATCCATCGGGTGATGCCCCATGATCGCATCGGCGCCTTCGGCTATGGCATCACGGGCGAGCGCCTTGGCTTCCGTCAGCGAGCGGCCGACGGCTGCGCTGACCAGCGCCTTGCCGGCGGCGGCCTTGATCGTCGCGGCATGGACGGCGCGCACTTCGTCCATGGTCAAGGTAAAGAACTCGCCGGTATTGCCGGCAGCCATCAGATTGTGAACCCGCGCATTGGCGAGGCGGGTGATCAGAGCCGAGAGCTTTGCGGTATCGACGCTGCCATCCGCTCTGTAAGGGGTCACAGGCACGCCCGATATGCCCGTCAGGGCCTTGCGGATCTTTTCCATTGCCTCGGTCACGTCAGACATCCTCTTTCTTCTTGAACACGATGTTGAGGTAAGTTTCGCCGGAACGGACGACGTGGTCGCGCATCACGCGTTCGGCCTTGTCGCTGTCGTTGGATATGATGGCGGCGGCGATCGCGGAATGCTCGGCCAGCGCCTTGCCGCGTTCGAGTGGATCGGAATGGATGACGCGGCGGATGCTGCCGTCGTAAAACTGCTGCCGCTCAATCATCCGCGAGAGATATTGGCACCGCGAAGCGATGTGAATCTGCTCGTGGAATGTCTCGTTCAGCGAAATCAGATCGTCGGCCACGCCGTCTTCCGTCGCCTTGCGCATCAGAGCGACGATGTCTTCCAGCTTGCCGGCCTCGGCCTTTTCGATGCGCTTGGCGGCCAGGTGCGCGATCATCGATTCCAATGCGGCGCGCGCCAAAATCATCTCCTCGGCCCAGCCCGCATTGAAACGGATAAGCACGCCGCGGCGTGGCAAGGTCTCCACCAGCCCCTCCGTTTCGAGCTGGCGCAAGGCTTCCTTGATTGGCGTGGTGCTGACGCCAAGCTGCTCGGCAAGCTGACGTTCGTTAACGCGCTCGTCCGGCGCAAAGCGACCGGAAAGGATCGCCGTTCGCAGCGCCTTGTGCACATGGTCGCGCAGGGTCGTCAAAAACCGCGGGTCAATCTTGTCGATGCGGTCTGCGCTAGGCTCTGTCGATGCCTCTTTTTGCATGTCCCGAAAATTCCCCCGTTGACGGCAAAATCGTTTTGTGAGATCTGATATACCAGATTTCAGATTAATGTCGACATGAAAATTGGCGCTAGGGGCGAGGTCCGGCGCACCAGGGAGGAGAAAACAACTATGAAAAGACGCAGTTTTCTGATGGCGTCGGCAATGGTGGCATCGATGCTTGCCCTGCCGATCGCTGCGCCGGCGGCAACGCCCAGGGACCAGCTGGTGATTGCCATCAACATGTCTTCGATGCGCGGCCTGGATCCCAATGAGCTGAACCAGTTGGAATCGGCCGAAATCGTCGCCAACCTCTATGAGAGGCTGATCGTCCTTTCCGCCGAGGACATCACCAAGCCACTGCCGGGCATCGCCGAAAGCTGGGCGGTGTCGGATGACGGCAAGACCTTCACGTTCAAGATCCGTTCGGGCGTCACATTCCATTCCGGCAACAAGCTGACAGCGAAGGATGTCGAGTGGTCGCTGCGCCGTCTGGTGAAGCTCGGCCTCGCGCCGTCTGTCGACCTTCGCCAGTGGGGCATCACCGCCAAGAATGCAGATGATCTGATCAAGGCGACGGACGATGTGACCGTCGTGCTGCAGACGCCCGAGGTCTGGAATCCGAACCTGATTCTCTTCTCGCTTGCGAGCTTCTCGACCTCGATCCTCGACAGCAAGCTTCTCGCCGAAAATGAAAAGAGCGGGGATATGGGCCGCGAATACCTGCAGACCAATGATGCCGGATCCGGCCCCTATTCGCTCAGGACCTGGCGCGTCAACGACCTGCTGATTGCGGACGCCTTCAAGGATTACTGGCAGGGCGCGCCAAAGATGCGCCGCGTCATCCTTCGCCATATGCCCGAGTCTTCCAGCCAGCGTCTTCAGCTGGAGGCTGGCGACGTCGACGTCGCGACGCGTCTTTCCTCCACCGACCTTACGGCAGTCGAAGCGGGCGGCAAGGCCGATATCCAGAAGACGCCGGGCTTCGGCTTCTACTATCTGGCGCTCAACCAGAAGGACGAGATCCTCTCCAATCCCAAGGTTCGCGAGGCCTTCCGCTATCTCATCGACTATGACGGTCTCGCCAATACCGTCATGAAATATTACGGCATCAAGCAGCAGACGATCATTCCAGCCGGCCTGCCGGGCGCAAACGACGTCACCCCTTACAGGCTCGACATTGATAAGGCCAAGCAGCTTTTGGCCGAGGCGGGCTATCCCGACGGTTTTTCGAAAGTCTACTTCTGTCAACCAGGAACGCCGGAGTCGGAGGTCGCCACCTCACTGCAGGCGAACGCAGCAAGGGCCGGCGTGAAACTGGATCTGCAAGTCGGTGATCACATTGGAAAATTCCGCGTTCGGGAATTCACAATCTTCTCCTCGCGCACCGGCGAGCGTCTTCCCGATCCGCACGCAGTGCTGCACTCCTACGCGACCAACGCCAACAACGCCGATGATGCGAACCTGACCGGTCTGATGGCATGGCGTGCCGCCTGGGAAGCTCCAAAAGACATTCAGGACATGGTCACCGCGGCCGCACACGAGACCGACCAGCAGAAGCGGGTCGACCTCTATGCGAAGATCAACAAGGCCTATCTGGAGTCGTCCCCGCCGCTCATCACGTCGTTTCTGCGCACCGACCCGAAGGCGGTTCGTAAGGAAGTCAAAGGCTATCTCGGCCACTCAACATGGCTCACGCGCTGGGACACTGTTTCCAAGGGCGAGTGACCTCCTCCAAGGGAGAATGACGTGAGCATCTCACAAACATCCGGGGCCGCATCAAGCGGCGCAGCAGCTGCGCTCGACGCGGTGAAGAAGGTGGCGACGTCCTTCAGCGTCATCCTGACGACGCTTCTCGGCCTGCTGATCATCACCTTCGTCGTCGGCCGCATGGTGCCGGCGGATCCTGTAATCGCCGTCATCGGCGATCAGGCCGATCACGAGACCTATGAGCGCGTCTACAAGGAGATGGGGCTCGATCAGCCGCTTTATGTGCAGTTCGCCACCTATCTCGGCAATGTTGCGCATTTGGATTTCGGGCAGTCGCATGTGACGAAGAACCCCGTCGCCAGCGATCTCGCCCGCGTCTTTCCGGCGACGCTGGAGCTCGCCACGCTGGCGACGATCATTGGCGCCGGCCTCGGTATTCCTCTCGGCGTCATATCCGCAGTTCGAAAGGGCACATGGGTCGATCATCTCGCCCGCATCGTTGGCCTTCTCGGCCATTCGACGCCGATCTTCTGGCTGGGCACGATCGTCATTCTCGTCTTCTACGCCAAGTTTGGCCTCATTCCCGGCAGCGGTCGTCTCGATGTCTATAACGAAGGATTGGTCGAAGGACCGACGAACTCCATCCTCGTCGACGCGGTCCTTGCCGGCGAGTGGGAGGTCTTCTGGGACGCGCTGCTGCATGTCGCAGCTCCCGCACTGATCCTCGGCTATGCCGCCATGGCCTATCTCAGCCGCATGAGCCGCAGCTTCATGCTCGAGCAGCTACGCCAGGAATATGTACTGACCGCCAAGGCCAAGGGCCTCGGGCAGCGGGCGATCGTCTGGCGCCACGCCTTTCGCAACATCCGGGTGCAGCTCCTGACGATCGTGGCGCTGGCCTACTGCGGCCTCCTCGACGGCACGGTGTTGATCGAGACGGTTTTCGCATGGCCGGGTCTTGGCCAATACCTCACCTCGGCGCTGTTCTTCGCCGATATGAACGCGGTGCTCGGCAGCGTGCTCCTCATCGGCATCATCTCGATTGCCATCAACCTTCTGTCGGACCTGACATATCGGTTCCTCGATCCGCGTACCCGGTGACAAGATGGCGACACGTTATTTCAACGATCTGCACAATTGGCTGATCAGCGAGGAGTTTTCCTCGACGCATCAGGCGCGTCTCCACAAGGCCTATGTCCTGTGGCTGAACCTGATCGCCAATCCATTGGCCTTCGCAGGCTTCCTCGTCGTGCTGGCGCTGGTCCTGATTGCGATCTTCGCACCGTTGCTCGCCAACCACGATCCGATCCTGCAGGATCTCACCATGGCGCTGAAGTCGCCGTCGTTGGTGAATTGGTTCGGCACCGACGAATTCGGCCGAGACGTCTATTCACGCCTCATCTACGGCGCCCGCACGACGCTCTACATCAGCATCCTGGTCACGATCATCGTTGCGCCGATCGGCTTTGCCATCGGTGCGACCGCTGGCTATCTCGGTGGCTGGGTTGATGTCGTGCTGATGCGCATTACCGATATTTTCCTGTCGTTCCCGAGTCTGGTACTGGCGCTCGCTTTTTCCGCCGCCCTCGGTCCGGGCATCGAGAATGCGGTCATCGCCATTGCGCTTACCGTCTGGCCGCCGATCGCGCGGCTGGCCCGCGCCGAAACGCTGACTTTCCGCGCTGCCGATTTTGTCGTCGCCGCCGAGTTGCAGGGGGCGGGAATGGGACGAATTCTGTTTCGCCATATCGTGCCGCTTTGCGCGCCGTCAATCATCATTCGCCTGACGCTCAACATGTCGAGCGTCATCCTGACGGCGGCCGGCCTCGGCTTCCTCGGGCTCGGCGCGCAGCCACCGATGCCCGAATGGGGTGCCATGGCTGCCTCCGGCCGGCAATATCTCCTCGATGCGTGGTGGCTGACGACGGTTCCCGGCATCGCCATTCTTCTGGTCAGTCTCGCCTTCAACCTGCTCGGCGACGGACTGCGCGACATCATGGATCCCCGCAATGCCTGAACAGTCAAAACCGATCCTTTCGGTCAAGAACATGTCGGTGCAGTTTCCGACGCTGTCCGGCGTGGTCAACGCCGTCAAGAATGTCAGCTTCGATGTCGGCCGCGAAAAAGTGGGCATCATCGGTGAATCGGGCTCAGGCAAAAGCACGACGGGACGCGCGATCATGCGGCTGCAGCCGGACACCGCCAGCGTCGTTGCCGATGAGATGCGCTTCGAAGATGTCGATCTCCTGGCTGCCAGCGAGGCCGATATGCGCGCGATCCGTGGCAGCCGGATTGCGATGATCCTGCAGGATCCGAAGTATTCGCTGAACCCGGTGATGACCGTTGGCGAGCAGATCGCCGAGACCGTCATCCTGCATGAGCGGCTTGGAAAGAAGGCGGCGCGAGAGCGCACGCTCGCTATGCTGGAGAGAGTGAATATTCGTGATCCGCAGCGCGTCTTCAATCTGTACCCGCACGAAGTTTCCGGCGGCATGGGCCAGCGCATCATGATCTCCATGATGCTGATTTCTTCACCGTCGCTGATCATCGCGGACGAGCCGACTTCGGCACTCGATGTGACTGTTCGCCAACAGGTACTGTCAATCCTTGATGACTTGATCACCGAGCGCAACATCGGCTTGATCTTCATCTCCCACGATCTCAACCTCGTGAAGAGCTTCTGCGACCGTGTCATCATCATGTATGCGGGCCGGATCGTGGAGACGCTCGAAGCCGCGAAGCTTGATGAGGCCACGCATCCCTATACCCGTGGCCTTCTGGAGGCGTTGCCGAGCCTTGATCAACCGCGAGATCGTCTGGAAGTATTGAAACGTCAGGCAAGCTGGGCGGAGGCGTGACATGTCCATCATATCGGTAAACGACCTCGCCGTTTCCTTTGGCAGCGGCAATGCCTTCAAGCAGGTCGTCAAGAACGTCTCCTTCGAGGTCGCATTTGGCGAGACGTTCGGCCTGGTTGGCGAAAGCGGCTGTGGCAAGTCGACGGTGCTCGGCGCGCTTGCCGGCCGCATCAAGGGTTGGAGCGGCTCTGTTTCGATCGACGGCGAGGTGGTTGGCGCGAAGCGGTCCCGTGCGCAGCTCGCCAAGCAGCAGATGGTATTTCAGGACCCTTTCGGCTCCCTGCATCCACGTCATACTATCGGGCGCACGCTGTTGGAGCCTCTTGAAATCCATGGCCTCGATAATCGGCAGGAACGCGTCGAGCAGGTTCTGCGCGATGTCGGTCTGCCGCTCGGGTTCAGGCATCGTTTTCCGCACCAGCTATCCGGGGGACAGCGACAGCGCGTCGCCATTGCGAGAGCACTGATCCTGAAACCGCGCATCTTGCTGCTCGACGAGCCGACCTCGGCGCTCGACGTCTCGATCCAGGCCGAAATCCTGAACCTGCTGAAGGATCTCCGCGAACGTGAGAAGCTCACCTATATCCTCGTCAGCCACGATATGGCAGTCATCGCGCATCTCTGTAATCGCGTCGCCGTGATGAAGGACGGCATTTTCGTGGAGATTACGACGCAGGATCAGCTGCTGTCGAACAACATCCGCCACCCCTATACGCAGATGCTACTCGATGGGAGCCGCGGATATATTGCTCCAATCCGCACACGCGGTGTCGAGCCGCATGTCGCCGCGAGCGGGACCTAGGATCTTCACGTACGTCACCCATGCAGGTTTGAAGCCGAGGTTTCTCTGCGAGCGCGGGCGTCAAGTCGCAGGGTCGGCCGGTAGGCGTTTCTTTCGGTTTTAGTCGGTTTGTGTTTTCATTGCGTTTCGCTCTTCAGTGGATTGACTGCGGGTTCATATCCAAGAGCAGCAAACGGCTGAATCCACTATGAGAAAAGCCGTTCTCTGCAAACTGCCTTTACGAGCTCCTGCAATACCCTCACGCGCTCAACCAGCCAGGCGAGCTCCTCGCTGGTGATTGTGTATTTCGATGAATATCGCGCCTCGACATAGGCCCGCGACAAGAGCTCGAAGCAGCGCCGTGAAAACCGGCTGTCACGCGGCCACGCATCGACCAGCCGATTATCCACCCCTTCGGCCTGGGAGCGCAGGACCTTTATCCGGTGAGATTTGGGGCTGTAGAGGGTCAACGTAAGTAGCACGCAGTGGTAAAGTCGTTCGGTCGCTTGATGAAGGTCGAATGCCGCTTCTAGGTGAAGGTTTCGCTCTAGCGCGGTGTCAGCAATATCGAGTCTGTGGCTTGCAGACGGAAACCAGCGTTCAAAATGCTGCCTCGCTTCCGCACTTGCATCCTCTACCGTTAGTGGCTTCGGCTGTGCCAGCGGATGGCCGGGCTCCTCGTAGAGGGGAATGCCGTCTCTGGCGATGTCGACGAAGAAGGGGCGACCGCGGGAGAGCTGGTCGTTGACATCGGCCAGCGTGTGGACGATCGGCACGACCGGGGTTTCGATGCGATGGGCGATCTGCTCCGTCAACAGCCGCTCCTCGATGTTCTCCCAGAGCTCCTGCTCCTCGGCAAAGGACTTGCTGTTGACGACGATCAACAGATCGTAGTCGGAGCGATAGCCGCTCAGGTGATCCTCGACCCAGTCGCCGCGGCCATACGAACCATACAGAATGACCTTCAGGACCCTGCCGGCATGGCGCTTGGCCGACAGCTTGCTGGCCTGGAAGCCTTCGACCTCGGCAAACAGGATCTGAAGGATGCGCGCCAGTTCGCGCCGCTTCCTGTCCGGCAGATGTTCGATATGGTCGGTCAGGGTCAAAGCCGCGTCAAAGCCTTCGGTCAGAATCGCATCCATCGTAGCGGTTCCATGGTGATTGCACACCAAATCCTTTTACGGGATTTTGTCCGTCCGCACAATTCAAGGATGTGCTCACGGCACGATACCTTCGTATTGCGCCTCTTGGCGGCGTCGCTCTCGACGGATGCAGGTAATGAGGCTATTGGCGAGGACAAAGCCACGACGCGTCTTGCCAGCGTCACCTCACTCGCTAAGCTCAAGGTTCTGACCATATGAAAAAGCCGCAACGAAGCTTCGTTGTCGAATTGAAATCCGGCCGTCGGCGGCAGACGTCGAAACCGGTCTCGATCTGGGGTAGTCTGGATCTCAAGGCCGTTTCGGCTGCGGTCAGCGCTGAGGCAGGCAACGACAAGCGATCGGGGCTTGACGATCTGTCGGCGCTGACTCCCTAGGGAAATTTGTAAAATACGTTACCTTTGATCCAGGCCAATTTGCCGTCATCCGCTGTTTCCCAAGCTATTTTGGCATTCATCGGGTACGGACAACCTTCTTGATGAAACTGAGCTTGACGGACCCTCGGAGCACGCTCACCACAAGGCGAAGAAATCAGGAATCCCTCTGCCAGCAGGTATCGTTCCAATGCCGCCGCGTCACTACCTGGCGGAAACTGCGCTCGCATTCGTCGTGTAAGTTCCGGCGAAACGGCTTCATTTTCGCTCCTATAGTGACGGGAGGAACGGTCATTGGGAGGGGGGCACCCGTTGGTCCACCATAAGCCTTCCGAAGCCGTCAAATCGCGCAGCACCAGAGGCATGGGAGGATAGCACTCCCAGCATCCGGGAAGGAAACCGCAAACGACGACCAGTACTGCCTTACGGAAATGAAAAGTCATCCTGTGCCTACGCCAATTAGTTATCATCGAATGGCACAGCCCAAGAGACCCCTTCGAGCGCGATCCGTAGCTTTGCCGCTGTCACCCGCGAGCGCCTGACGCGTGTCTGGGGTTTCTGTGTGGCATACTGTAACCCGCTCATTGCACAGTCGCGATATTCGGAGCGTCCTGGCCTTCGCCTTGTCCAAGGAACTGGATCAGCGCCGATAACAGCTCTTCGGCGGCGACGCGGTCGAGTTTTAACGCGACTGCTCCGTGTTCCTCGGACCAGAGATCAACAACACCAATCAGCGGGTTTTTCGATATCACCCCGATATCGTCGCTATGGTATTCGGTCTCGATGATGCCTAGTTCGTCGTCGTCCATTTGAGTTCCTGTCACAGGTTCATTGCTGAAACGGCATCACTCAACTTTGAATTACAGTGCCTGGCAAGTGGATCGAGGTTACGCCCTATGGCGGGACTGAAGCGTTTATTTGCGCGTTGCAGTTTGTTGCGTATGACGTTTTATGACAGAGGTTGTCATAACAAAAGTTCAAACAGGGAGGCGAAGACGTTGTCCCCAGGCGAGCAGCAAGAAGATTGTGCGGGCCTCGCTTCTTGCGCTTACAGATCCTCATGTAAAGGATCCGAATATCTTGAACACCATTTACGCGCTCGCGATAAAGCACCGAATGGATGAGGTCGGCGCCGCGTACGATCCCGACGATCAGGAGAACCCTGCCGAGAAAACCCCAGTCCTCCGCAAGCTGAAGAAGAAGGCGGAATCTTCCGCTTTGGCATCCCTCCAGGCGCATCCGACGTGAACGGGAGGGAGGAAATCTGACAACAAAAAAAGACCGGGCAAACCGACCTTCCGTGATCACCCGCGCCGGTGCCAGTACATCCGTGGTCAGGAGCGAGAGGGACCGCCTGAACCCAATATAGGGGCCGACCGTGACCGTGGTAAGTCGGACGTAGCGCCGTCTATCACCTTCCTCACCTTCTGCGCCAACTCTTCCAGCGTCGCCATCACCCGGTTCACCTGCGACAGGGTGGCGGTCATTTCCGGACCGTATCTTGTGACGAGATATTCCCTGTTGGAGGACAGCGTCGCCAGGTGTTCGGCCGTTCGTTTGCGCAAGATCAAGCCGGCACCGGTCGCCCTTTGCGATTTTTTGCCAATGTCGTGTTGAAGGTCGCGAATCTTCTTGGGGTCATGCCCTCCTTTGGCGAGCAGAAACGCATTCAGATAAAGCTCGATCGAGTGGAGAGCCAGAAGCCGGCGCGGGGTATGCGACAGCGGTTTGCCCCGAGGAGAGCATTCCCCAAGCAAAACCGCACCCCTTCGGTAGTGCGACGCCAGGGCCAGAATATCGTGAACGCTTGCTGTATCCCCGGGGTATGCTGCATCCAAGACAAGAACCTCCTCTTGGTTCCAACGTATTGGTGCAGGTTGGCAGGTTGCATTTAGGAGTCAATATCACCCAAAGGTGTTAGGCTGGGCTCTTCCGAAGCCTTACGCCGGCACCGCCATCAACCATCTCGCCGTCCGCTCGGAAAATGACGCCAACAGCTTCCAGCGCCGTCAAGGAAGATTGACCGGGAGCCCGCGCATTAATGACCAAGTGAGCGGCGTGGCCAAAATCGATGCTCCAGCCATACACGAGGTGCCGCTCCACTGGCGCTTCCGCGAAGCCGTCGGCAACATTCTCGCGGCCATGAACCTTTGTTCCTGCGAGGCGGCCAGGTGAGGGCGACCGTGTTCAGCTAATCCCCTGACTGCTCCTCCGCCGGTCTGCCGGTGTTTGGTTGGCCTGTCTGCCGTTGACCATCTCTTTTGCCGCTCGCGCCTCGCGACCTGCCCCGGCTTTTGGTCCTGCCGGGCCCACGCTGCCCCGCAACGGCTTCGCCGTCCTCCACTTTCGTTGTGGCCCTATCGGGTGCGGGCCAGCGCTTAAAGCCCGGCATTCGGACCGCCGTAGCAGGTCGCGATGGTCGCGACCTCAAACGGAGGTTCAAACATGACGAGGCAGCCCACAAAGCAACGATCCGATCTCTACAGCCGCATCACCGACAAGATCGTCGCCGAGCTCGAACAGGGCGTGCGACCCTGGATGCAGCCCTGGAACACGACACAGGCAAGCGACGGCATCACCCGGCCGCTGTCTTCAGCCAGGCGGCCAGCTTGT
Source organism: Rhizobium sp. YTU87027 (assembly GCF_050644135.1). Taxonomy (NCBI): domain Bacteria; kingdom Pseudomonadati; phylum Pseudomonadota; class Alphaproteobacteria; order Hyphomicrobiales; family Rhizobiaceae; genus Rhizobium; species Rhizobium sp. YTU87027. The sequence continues at coordinate 647,374 of NZ_CP098443.1, forward strand.
CTGCAAAAGGATCAAGCTTGGGACATCATTGAGCGACAGAAGGTCGTCCGACTGCTGGTCAAGGAAGTGTTGGTCGACAACGATACCATCACGATCCGGCATTCGATCCCGTCACATCCCAAAATCCCGCCCAGCGGCAGCGCGCCGCACTCAAATGGCACATTCCGGACGGATGACAAAAGTTACCTTTTGCGTTCAGGGAGTGATTTCGCCGCTCCTTGGCAATATCTACCTGCACTACGTTCTCGACCTGTGGGCCAAGCGCTGGCGACAGCGCGAGAACACCGGCGACATGATCATCGTGCGCTATGCGGACGATGTGGTGGTCGGCTTCGAGCGAGAGGAGGACGCCCGTCGTTTCCTCGATGCGATGCGTGCGAGGCTTGAGGAGTTCATGCTGACGCTCCATCCGGTCAAGACCCGCCTGATTGAGTTTGGTCGCTTTGCGGCGGTCAATCGCAAGCGGCGCGGGCTCGGAAAACCGGAGACCTTTACCTTCCTGGGGTTCACACTCATCTGCGGACGATCCCGTCGCGGCCTCTTCCAGCTTCAACGGAAGACCCGCGGGGATCGGATGCGGGCGAAGCTCCAGGAGATCAAGGAGGAGCTACGACGTCGATGGCACCAGTCGATCCCTGAACAAGGGAGATGGCTGAGGCAGGTGGTGACCGGGCATTTTGCCTACTTTGCAGTCCCCACCAACAGTCGCGCAATCTCGGCATTCCACCACCATGTGGTGAACCTCTGGCGGCGGGCGCTCGAGCGCCGCAGCCAGAAAGACCGAACCACATGGACAAGGATCGCTCTGATCTCGGGCGACTGGCTTCCCAAACCGCGTACTCTTCATCCCTGGCCAAGCGTCCGCTTCGCCGTCACTCACCCGAGGTAGGAGCCGAGTGCGGGAATCCAGTTCGACTTACGCAGCCCATTGAATCGAAAGCGCTTCACCGGCAGTTCGATGCTTTGCCTGTCTTCTGAGTTTGTCATTTTCCTATTCCATCCCGGCTGCTTTTGTCGGGTTTGGCACAGGCATGCTAAATGTGAGTAGACTTTGTGAAAACGCTTCGAAAAGGAACCGGGTGGTGCTTGCCGATCGCGCCTCCAGCTACAATAAGCGCCAGCGGTTCGAATCCTATCAAGACCCACATGAATTTGACGGCGCAAAAAAGGATCGTGTCAAACGTATTTCGAGATGCAGGTCGGGGCTCTCCTTGATCTCTATCGCCGCTCACGCGAGCTAGGCCCCACTTGGATCTGCCTCAACACGGTTCAGACACGGCCCCAGTTCGGGCGCTCTTTCCCAGGATAGCCTGACCCTCGCGCTCCAGCAGCCGGGCGATCTCATTTTCCCAGGCTTCGGCGCGACCCTCTTGATTGCTGGCGTTCACTTCTATGATCGCGTTCATGTACCTATCGTTCTATCAAGGCGGGTCGCGACCATCGCACCGGCTGACAAGACCTTGACGTCTGCGCCAAGCTTGTAGCTTGACCGGACCGCTTGTCATCAAATCGAAAGCCGCGCCAATGGTATCATTGGCTCGGCCTTACATAGTTCGCGGCAAGAATGCGGGTTGGCTCCGCATAGCCATGCTGGAAAGATTTTATCTAAAGCCCTAGATCATCGGCGGGGTGACGGCACAAGCGACGACCGCGACGGTCTTGCCGACGTTCTTCAAGCGGTATGGCTGCGGCCCGAAGATCTGAAAGCCTCCGCCGGCTTCAATACGGCTGACGCCTTCTTCCGTCTCCAACTCCACTGTGCCTTCGAGAATACAGGCAGCGGTCTCGCCGTCATGTTTGATCGCGACCTTTCCCGTATCGGTTCCGGGCGAGTAATGCTCGACGAACATCTGGAGCTTCTTGTCGCGGCGCTCTCCGCCAAGCACTCGCATGTCAACCTTGCCCCGTGAAACGACGGCCAGATCCTGCGCCTCGTACACCATCACGTTTTGCTTAGAGGCAGGCAGCGCAAAGAAGTCCGCGATGGAAATCGGGATGGCGTTCAGGATCCGGTGTAGGGAAGCGAGCGAGGGTGCATGCGACTCCGCCTCGATGAGCGAAACCGTTGAGTTCGTCACTCCGGCACGCTTCGCCAACTCTCTTTGTGAGAGCCCGGCCTGCTCGCGGACGACTTTAAGCCTGGCGCCTACCGCGAGATCGGTCGCATCGCTCTTCGCACGCGGTTTTCCGACGATCGTTTCCTCGCCGCCAACCTGCACGTCGTTGTCCTCGTATCCCTTCACGTCTTTCTCCATCTGTCCGAACCCGGCGAATCTATATGTCGAGGGTCTACCGAACAATAGCGATGTGTTTAAAAAAATGAACGGAAGGCATTCTGGAAACAGTGGGACCCCTTACTCGAGAGACTTGACGATATCGGAAGGAGTCGGCCGTTTCCGGCCCCTTCTTGAGCAATCACGCTGATACAACTCCTGCTTGGTAGTGTTTGAAGTGTCGCACGATCAGTCGTCGAGACAGAAAGAAAACATGCTGTAGTGTTTAAAAAAACATATTGCGTGTACCGAAATATTCAACTACGCATTTGGACAACAGAAAACAAAGGGAACATCAGATGAGTGCTTTCAAGTGCAAATCGCGCTGTCGGCGGATCGTCATCCTCGTTCACCGAAACCCGTCCTAATCGACCGATGCCTCAATGAGGCCGACGTGAACGACAGCCCGCTAGAACTACAAGATCTACCCTTCAATGCTCAGACCTACTGACGACAGTTCCGATAGTTCTCAACAAGAAGGACTGGTCGCAGGAGTGCCGTATCCGCCGACCTCTCGACAGGAGGTCACAAACTTCAGTCGAACTTACTGTATTTCAGGAAGGAACGCCTCAATGAGAATGACCCGAAGCATGTTCGTAAAACTTATGACTGCCGCCGCGGTTAGCGTAGCCATACCGAGTGTAGCATTCTCCGAATCCGCCAAGAAATATGTGTTCGTGACGGGCGGCGATTTTGCCCCCTATGACATGACCAACCCAGACGGCACGTTCTACGGCTTTGAGATCGATCTTCTCAAGGAATTGGCGAAGCGCGGCAAGTTCGACTACGAACTGCGGCAGATGGCCTGGGACGGCATGATGCAAAGCCTCATGGACGGTAAGTTCGACGCCATCATCTACAGTGTCACAATCACGGATGAGCGTCTCAAGGTGGTCGACTTCTCGCTTCCCTACACGTCAGAGGCCTCGTCGTTCGCCGTCGAGAAAGACGGAGGGATCTCGATCCCCACCAGCGACGCCAAGATCAATATCGGTGAGGAGGCCGGCAAATCCTTCATCGAAACGAAGGTGGTCCCGGCGCTCAAGGGCAAGACCGTCGGCGCGGAGGCCGGAAGCACCCAGTTGAACTTCGTAAAGCAGTTCCTGGAACAAAATGGCGTGGAAATTCGTCAGTACGTCGGTCTTCCGCAAGCATATCAGGACCTGGCCAGCGGTCGCCTGGATGCCGTGGTGGCTGCGGACACAAGCCTCGCTGACTTCGTCGACAAGAACAAGGACACCGCTGAAGTAACCGGTCCTGGATACGTCGGCGGTACTTTGGGTCTCGGCCCCGGTATCGTCGTTCGAAAAGGAGACACCGCGCTTCTCGGCCCGATCAACGAAGGGCTGAAGCAGATGACCGCAGACGGCAGTCTTTCCGAGCTCACGAAGAAGTGGTTCGGTCGCGATCTGTCCCCCACGCGCTGAGTTCGTCATGATTGAGAAATTGTCCCTTGTGGGCTTTGGAGCTGGAGGATGGGGGTCGCTCCTCCTCCAGGCCGGATTAATGACCCTCGCGGTCTCGACGGTCGCCTTCCTTGTCGGTCTTCTCGTTGGAACCCTTGTTGCTTGGGCAAGGGTTTCTGGTTCGGGGCCTGTGAGAGCACTGGCCTCGGCCTACGTGAGTGTCTTCCGTGGCGTTCCGGACATTCTGGTGATCTACCTTTTCTTTTTCGGCGGACGTCAGTTCCTGACAGCGATTGGAACGGCGGTCGGAATTCCTGGACCGTTCGAAGTGAGCGGGTTCGTAGCAGGCGCGCTAGCTGTCGGTTTGATCTCTTCGGCAAGTCAGTCTGAGGTCCTGCGGGGCGCCTATCAGGCTGTTCCGAAGGGGACAATCGAGGCCGGGTCAGTTGTTGGAATGACACGGTTGACGCTGTTTCGAAGGGTGATCGTGCCCCAGGCTCTCGTCACTGCAATTCCCGGTCTGGGCAACCAATGGCAAGGCGTCGTCAAGGACTCGGCAGTGGTTTCTGTCACGGGTCTAGTCGAAATCATGCGTCAGGTTGCCGTCGCATCCGGCTCCACGCGTGAGTATCTCCTGTTCGCAGGGGCAGGTGCTGCCCTTTATCTTATCATCACGACGCTCTCCGAGCAGATCACGCGTGCAGCCGAGCGGTCGGTTCGACATGGCGAGAAAGGGAAGGCCGCGTAATGAATATCGCCTTCCTATCCGACATCTTCTACAAGCTCCTGTCCGGCGTCCCGCTGACCTTGAACCTCACTATCGTCTCGTTGATCGGCGGTGGGGTTCTAGCGCTTATCCTGAATTCGATGAGGTCGACGCTCGTCGGCAATGCGATCGCTTCGGCCTACGTATTCCTGTTTCGCGGCACACCACTGCTGATTCAGATTTTTGTGATCTACTATGGGCTCAGCGCGATCCCATTTATCCGACACAGCTTTCTTTGGACCTTTCTCCGCGAGCCGTACTGGTGCGGGTTATTGGCGCTGATCCTTAACGATGCGGCGTACACGTCCGAGATTTTGCGCGGAGCGTTTCGAGCAGTTCCTTCTGGATCGTACGAAGCGGCCAAGGTCGTTGGTATGACGCCTTGGGGTACCTTCCGGCGGATCAGCTTTCCGATCGCCTTGAGGCAGGCGATGCCCGCTTATTCGAACGAGGTTGTGGCGATGCTTAAAGGTACGGCCTTGGTCTCCACGATCACGCTGATGGAGGTCACCGGAATTGCAAGCGCCGCTGTTCGAGAGACATGGCGCGCGATCGAGATTTTCGTGTGCGCGGCCCTCATCTATCTTACGCTTTCCCTTCTGGTGACCTGGCTTTTTGCCTACATCGAAGCCCGTCTTTCCCCCTGGCTGTTCCGAGAGGCATGATGAACAATACAAACGCAAAACCTGCGATCGCGATCAAAGCGCTGCGCAAATCATTCGGACCGGTCGAAGTTCTTCGGGGCATCGATCTGACAGCCAGAGACGGTGATGTCATTTCCATGATCGGTTCGAGCGGATCGGGAAAAAGCACGCTTTTGCGTTGCATACCGATGCTGGAGACGCCGAATTCGGGAGAGGTAACGGTTGGAGACGACCACATCCTGCACAATGGTCGCAAGCTGTCCAGATCGGATAATGCCACCGCACGCAGGTTACGTCGTAATCTGGGCTTCGTATTCCAAAGCTTCAATCTTTGGCCACATAGGACGGTGCTTCAAAACGTCATCGAAGCGCCCGTGCACGTTCAGGGCCGGAGCCACCGGGAGGCGACCGAGGAGGCGATCACTCTACTGGAGAAGGTTGGTCTGGCGCATAAGCGCGACGCGTGGCCTACGCACCTCTCCGGCGGTCAGCAACAGCGCGTCGCGATCGCCCGTGCACTTGCGCAGCGCCCGAAGGCCATTCTCTTCGACGAACCGACGTCCGCCTTGGATCCCGAATTGGTCGGCGACGTGCTCAAGGTCATCCGCAGTCTCGCGGAGGAGGGCAGGACGATGATCATCGTCACCCACGAGATGGGATTTGCTCGAGAAGTATCGTCTCGGGTCGTCTTCCTGCATCAGGGGCAGATCGAAGAGGATGGAACTCCGGAGAAGGTCTTTTCAAACCCCGACTCCAGCCGATGCAGAGAGTTCATCGGTAGCCACTTCCAGAGAAACAGGTAGGTTCGGCATAAGATGTCAGCGCTAGAAAACGGTTATCCATATTCGCCGCTCCGACGTGCCGCGGGACTACTGTTCCTATCGGGTGAAGTGGGCGTTGACGATGACGGTAACGCGCCGGAAGGCATCGCGGCTCAGACCCGCCTGACCATGGAGCGTATCGAGCGAACCCTTAAGGCCGAGGGTTCGGATCTTGCTCACATAGTTTCGGCCACAGTGCACCTGACAAACGCTGCGGATTTCGCTGGGTTCAACGAGGAGTACGCGCGCGCGCTGAGGGCGCCGTTTCCTGCTCGTACGACAGTGTGCGCGAGCTTGGTCGACGATGTGTTGGTTGAGATTTCCGTCATCGCCACCGAAAAGCTCTAGGCGTAGAATCTATCCCGCCGGGACAGGGCGTCCGGGCTGCAGTGCCAGAGCTTTTTCGATTGGTCGGATCCTAGGTTGGGACGCCATCATAAGCAATGGCTACATACGAGAATAGGAATTACAGGTTGGGTGACTCACTGGACTTCCAGAACTTTTCAGAGGTTCGCGCAATAGCCAAGCGGCGGCTTCCGAAAGGGATTTTTGAATACATAGACCGGGGGACTGAGGACGAGCGGGCCTTGACCTCGAACCGGGTCGGATTTGATCGTGTAAAGATCAGGCCTTCGGTATTGAAAGGCGACGCAACCCCGCGGTCGACTTCCGTCAATCTCTTTGGCGTCGAATATGTTTCGCCTATCGTCGTTACGCCGACGGCATTCGCCGGCCTAGTGCGCTATCGTGGAGAGATTGAACTCGCCCAAGCCGCTGCCGATTTCGGCATACCGTATTGTGCTGCCACGGAGGCGATTTCTTCGGTCGAAGAAATAGCGGAAGCAAGCTCGGCCCCCGTCTGGTTTCAGCTCTACATCTGGGACAAGGAAGAACTCTCTTACGAATTGATGGATCGTGCGTGGTCGAAGGGCGCGCGCACCCTGGTGCTCACCGCGGACACCGCGGTGATGCCAAAAAGAGAATTCAACCACCGGAACGGCTTCGATATTCCATTCCGTTTTTCGACCAAGAATGTATTCGACGTCGCGAGGCACCCAGGTTGGGCCCTGGGTGTGCTGGGACGTTATTTTGCGACGACGGGACTGCCGAACTTTGCGAATTATCCTCCAGAGTACAGGACGAACCTTTTGAAGCGTGGGGGAGGGCCGTCCCTCAATTTGATGCCGAACCTCAATTGGGGCCATGTGCGTCGTGTCCGCGACCACTGGAAGGGCAATCTGATCGTCAAGGGACTGCTGCGCACCGAAGACGCAATTGCAGCAAGGGATATTGGCGCCGAAGGCATAGTGGTCTCAAACCACGGCGGTCGTATGTTCGATAGCGCGGTTTCGCCGATCGAGGTGCTTCGGGAGATCGCCGAAACCGTCGGCAACGACGTAACCATTCTCGCGGACAGCTCGGTGCAGCGTGGCAGCGATGTCTTCAAGCTCATCGCGTCAGGGGCAAATGCCGTCTTGGTGGGACGCAGCATGCTGTACGGCACCGCGGCCGCCGGTCGGAAGGGTGCAATGCAGATGATGCAAATCCTTACCGACGAAATCGGCCTCACGATGGACCTGAGCGGTTGCCGGTCGGTGGCCGAAATCGAAGAGAAGATGCTCCATCGCGGCACCTACTGACGCTTGTTCACGCCCATGCAGAGCCTGTGACGTGGTGGCGGCGCCTTCTGGACGGCCGTGCATCCATTCGTGCCAAGAATTCGACCAATGAACAAGAGGGAGTGATCTCATGTCCAGTGATCAACCGAACGTCGAACTACTGAACGATATCGGTCCGCGCATCTCGGAACTGGTTTCAGATGTAGAACCTCGGCTAATCGAAATTAGGCGCGATCTGCACGCACATCCTGAACTGGGTTTCGAGACAACGCGAACCGCAAAGATCGTGGCGGATGAGTTGACAGCGTTGGGACTGCCTGTGAAGACGGGCGTCGGGCGCAGCGGAGTGGTCGCAGAAATTGCCGGCCAGCACCCAGGGCCGTGCGTGATAATCAGAGCAGACATGGACGCGCTTCCGATCGAGGAGGCGACCGGCTTGCCATTTGCATCCACGGTGGAAGGAAGCATGCACGCGTGCGGGCATGATCTTCATACGGCCTCTTTGCTTGGCGCCGCAAAAGCTCTTACGGCTCTGAGACCTCGTCTGCGCGGTAATGTGCGTCTTGTTTTCCAACCCGCTGAGGAGATTGCCGACAGTGGCGCTGCTGCAATGATCCAGGACGGCGCCGCGGAAGGTGCTGACTTCGCCATCGGATTTCACAACATGCCCGACCTTCCGGCCGGACGGGTGCAGCTAACGCGGGGGGCCAGTACTGCATCGAGCGATGAGTTCCAGGTCATTGTACGCGGCGTTTCGGGACATGCAGCACGACCGCATCTGGCGGAGGATCCGATCGTAGCCGCCGCTTACATGATCGCGCAGCTTCAGACGGTCATATCTCGCCAGGTCGATCCGTCAAACTCAGCCGTTCTCACTGTTGGGTCAATTCATGGCGGTAGGACACAGAATATCATCCCGGACGCATGCATCTTCGAAGGAACCGTAAGATGCAGAAGCCCCGAGGCAAGAGATATCGTCGAAGGCTCATTCCGAAGGATCTGTAACGGCGCCGCGCAGGCAATGAACGTCGCGGTGGATATCGACTATGTCCGTGGCGTGCCGGGTGTTATGAACGACGAGGGTCTCGTAACGCGCGCGACGGAGGCCTTTACGCACCAGTTCGGCGAGGCGCCGCTCATTGAAGTCGGTCGCGATTTCGGAGGCGAGGACTTCGCCTACTTCTCGGAGCGGATGCCTGCGATCCATATCAACATCGGGTCCAGCCAGCCCGGCCGAGCAGATCGATTGCATAACTCGGACTACCAGCCGGACGAGGCTTGCATCGCAAGGAGCGCAGAGGTCATCACAAGGATGGCCGTGGAGCTGCTTTCCTAGGGAATAAGCTGACGGCTCCACGAGCAGAGCTCGGAAAGTACACGGAATACGAGGCAGTCGTCACCCAATGGGTGAGGGCTGCCTTTCTCCTTCTGAGCTTGTCGTCCTTTCGTGCATGCAGAGACGGAGCTTTAACTGCCGATTGGACGTTGACGAATTGCATATGGAAGGTTTTCGCTACGGGAACACGGCTCGAACTAGTCCGAGCAGATAAGAGCAGCGGATGATGACGGTCGGCAAACGGATAGTCCTGCGCGCTCCGGGAGCTTGAGATGTTCGACAGAGAGCTCCAGCCAGGGTCTGTTCGTTTCTAGGGCGTCACCAAAAGTCACGACGGTGCCACCCCTGATCGAGGAAGGGTTAGACCTTTCGATCGCGAAAGGCGAGTTCCTCACGATGTCGGGCCGTCGGAATCTGGGGACCCGACCCTCGAACCTGAAGAACCTCGAAGTCTCCATTCCACCGAACAGGCAGTTCTGTGTGGAAAACAACGACAGGCTGACCTAACGGCTGCAGACTTGGTCGGCAAACTAGGGTCCAGCCGCGCTGTTGTGGCGTCCTCCCAGGGCCGCCCGGATGCCTCGACGATCGGCGCATCCGGGCGAACGGGGAAATCGAACCGTACCGGACGAAACCTTTGAACAAACTCAACTTCCAAGCAGACGGCAGGGCCACGGCGCAATCAGGGGAGCACGCTGCGGCAGCCGCAAAGTGATCGACCGCAACATGGGCGGACGACATCTGAGCCTTTTATTCTACCTTTGTCTTATCGTAGCTTTCCGCGTTAGGGTACGGGAACCACCAGAAATCCTGCGGCGCGGCGGCCGGATCGATCACCACGTACTTCGAAGACTGAAACTGCGCCAGGCCTTCGGGTCCGAGCTGCCGACCTACGCCCGAGAGCTTTCGCCCGCCGAAGGGCAGGGCGTCGTTGTCGAGGATCGGCGCATTGATCCACAGCATACCGGATTCGACTTCGCTGACCGCGCGCATCATTTCGCCCATGTCACGGGAGTAGAGGTTTGCACCAAGACCGAAATCTGAACGGTTCGCGAGCTCAAGAGCCTCATCGAAGCTCTTGACCCGGCAAATCGGCGCTACCGGACCGAAGGATTCGCCGTTCAAAATCTCCGATTCCGGGGAGACGTTCGTCAGGACCGCAGGTTCGATGAACCAACCATGGTTCAGTCCGTTCGGCCGGCCGCCACCGGTGGCGAATGTCGCGCCTTCCTGTCGAGCACGCGCAAGCAGAGCCTCGAAGCGGTCCCGTTGACGGTGGGTGGCCATTGGCCCGATATCGACGTTCTCCAGACCATTGCCAATGCGCAGCTTCCGGGTTTCCGCAACTAGGCGCTCGACGAATTCGTCGTGAATACTGTCGTGAACGTAAAAGCGTTCCGCAGATGTGCATACCTGACCGCAATTCAGGTAGGCGGCGAAGGCGGCAGCTCGCACAGCGACGTCCATCGGCGCCGAAGGCATGACGATGAATGGGTCGTTGCCTGATGCTTCGATCAGCGCCGGTTTGAAGGTGTCGGCGCATACCTTCATGATCTCCTGTGCGATCGGAACGGAGCCTGTATAGGCAACGCAATGCGTCTTTTTGCTTCGCACGAGATGCTGAGCCACGCGAGGGCCGCCGGTCACGACTTGAACCAGGCCACTCGGAAGGTCGTTGAACACCTCCGCGAACTTCAACGTCGTGATGCTCGTCTGCTCGTGCGGCTTGATGATCACTGAGTTTCCGGCAGCAAGAGCGGCCGCAAGTTCCCAGCACAGCAGGACCAGAGGGAAGTTGAATGGAAGGATGATCACGACTGTGCCAAGCGGTTCCTTGACGGAGAAATGGAACTGGCCTGGAACGGTGGTGCCTGCGATTCTGCCGACGTCGTTCCGTCCGAGCTCGGCATAATAGTCGATTGCGGTAGCACACCACGACGTCTCGTCGACGGACTCCTTGAACGGCTTACCTTCCTCACGGGTCATGAAGTACCCGTAGATCGCCTTGTCACGACGGATCTTTGCAGCCACTTCGTGCAGCATGGTGGAGCGCGTGCGGGGATCGATCGCCAGCCAAGCCTTGCGGGCTGAGTTGGCAATGTCGATGATATTCTCCACCTCTTGTTCCGTGGCGTTTGCGATTTCGCCGATCCGATCTTCGGTCGCCGGATCTATGACTGCAATGCGTTCGGTGGCGCCACTCTTTAGGTAAGCACCGTCCACATATAGCTTGCCGGAAAGGCGATCGAACTCCTGATGAAGGGACATGTTTTCTCCTAGTTGGCTCAAGCATGAAAGCCGGAGCTATGGTTCGAGCCACGAGTTACCCAAGGCTTACTGGTGGCAATTCTTCAAAGGCGGAGCGTCGAACTTCTCCTCGCTCGTTCGACGGCCCTTAGGTTTAGAGTTTTCGCGATGCTGCGCCGCAGGCTTCTTTCGTTCCGTTAGAAACTGAGGTCATCTCTTCAGCCTTGGCTAAGGTGGGCGAGAAGGCACAGCTTCGCCGTCCGACCCGACCGTGAAGGCTTCGGCAAAATTGTCCATGGTGAAAGTCGTGCGACACTCCGCGTCCGATTGAGTTCAACAGCGCGGTCGCCAGCGTCGCAACGCTATGTCAAATATTTTCAACATTCAATACGTTTTTTTTAACGGCGCGAGTTTCAGGTTTTCAGTCGGAAAAACAACGGGCTTCGAAGAATCGTCATACTCTTTACCATAAAGTGCGATCGCAGATCGCTGATCACAGTATTGACAACGTGTTTTGGATAAGCTCTGAAATTCGCCCATGCAGCGTCTAAAGCCACTGTTGGACGCACTCAAATGCGATGGGAGACGAGCCATGACCCTTACGAAAACAACCACCCAAGGCCTTTACACCGCTACGACGACACCGATGCATCCGGATGGGTCGTTGAACCTGTCGCTGATCCGCTCGCAGGTCGAGAGCCAACTTAAGGCAGGCATCTCTGGTCTCGTCGCGGTCGGCGGGACAGGTGAAGCGTCCGCCCTTTCAGCTTCCGAAAGAGTCGAGGTGGTCCGGGCCACGGTCGAGGCTGCCGCGGGCCGGGTTCCGGTTGTCGCCGGCGTCACCACGCCCGGCCTACTGGATACGCTGGCGTTGGGACGCTCCTTCCTCGACGCGGGAGCCGACGGGCTGATGGTCATTACGCCGTACGGCACCGCTCCGAGCCAGGCAGGTATCCGCGATTTCTACAAGGCGGTGGCCGACGGAGTGGGCCAAGCAGTCATGCTATACGACATCCCCTATCTGACTTTGGTGACCACGAGTCCGGATACCGTGCTCGATATCGCGAACGACGGTTCGATCTTCGCGATGAAGGCTTCGAATCCGGACCAGGCGGCGTTCACACGCCTTGTGCAACTCGTAGGAGACAAGATCGCCATCATGTCGGGCGACGAGCATCTCTTCGCGGTGCAGACTTCTCTCGGCGCCGTCGGCGGCGTCCTGGCTTCAACGAACATACTGCCCAGGACCTGGGTGCAGATCATGGAGACGGCACGCGCCGGTGATCTCAAGCTCGCGCAGCGGCACATCGCGCGCATTCACGATTTCCTCGTCAACGTCTACGCGGAGCCAAATCCCGGTCCAATGAAGGCAGCACAGGCTCTCACAGGCCTCGACGTCGGTCCTGTCCGTCTACCGAACAGGGCGCCCGAAGCGGCGCTTGTGGGCAACATGCGACAGCAACTGACCGACCTGCTCGCTTACGAGAACGCGCTCGCCGGCTAGGAGAGCGTGTCTCACTACAAGCAAGTTCAATCCCGTGCGGGAAATGAACGGGGAACATAATCAACTGGAGAAAGAGGAATGTCGCCTAAAGCTAACATTCATTCCATTTGTACTGCAGTCGCGTTCGCCGGAGCCTTTGGCTTCACTGCTCATGCCGCCGAGCCCTATTACGAGCTTCCGGCAGATTATTCTGTATGCTCCGACAACTCCTATCAGCGCGCCGTCGATAATGGTGTGAAACTCGGGGTAGCCGCCGCCATGCCGTGGTCAGGGATTGATCCGGCGACGGGCAAACCTATCGGGATCGACGTCGAAATGCATGCCGAGGTGCTTAAGCACATGGGCATCACGAAGATCACTTACGAAGCCGGTGCCTTCAATTCTCTCATCCCGTCGATGCTTTCTAAGCGCATCGACATGGTCGTTACCGACATCCATGTGACGCCGGAGCGCATGAAGACGATCGCGTTCAGCGGACCGGTATGGTGGTACGGACCGGCAGTGGTGGTGCAAGCCGGTAATCCCAAGGGCGTGAAATCCTTTGCCGATCTGTCAAAGCTGCGCGTCGGCGTGCTTCTCGGCACCGGCACCGACGAGTACCTGAAGAAGGTGGGCGTTGCCGCGACCCGCTACCAGAGCTACGCCGAAGAGTTTGCTGCGATCCAGCAGGACAAGGTGGACGTCGTTCTGGAGTACGATCTTCTAGCAGCGGAATTCAAGAAAGCCAACCCGGACGCAAAGGTCGAAGCTCTCTCAAATTTTGCGATCCCGGACGACCTCCTGAAGAACGGATACGGATACGCGCGCTTCGGCCTTCGTAAGGAAGACTGCAGTTTTCGGGCCGCATTCGACCAATCACTCGCAGAAGTGAGGGCATCGGGCGCGATGTCTGAGATCCTGAATAGGAACGGTCTTTCCGACCGGAACCTCTTCGTCTTCCCCCTGCAAACGAACTAATCCAAGGAGCGACGTCGACATCGGCCGGCGACCTCCGGCCGATGTTCGTCATCGAGACAAAAATGGAACTTTTGAACCTCGATGTAATTCGAACCTACGGGTTCGTGCTTCTGCAAGGACTCGGCAACACCGTATTGCTGACACTCATCGTGATCGTGCTCGCCGGTGTTCTGGCGATTCCATTGGCGCTGATCCGAACATCGCAGCACCTGGCAGTGCGCCTTCCATTTGAGGCGTTCGTCGAGATTATCCGCGGCACGCCGCTAATCCTGCAGTTGTTTTACGTCTATTACGTGCTACCGTCCGCCGGCTTGCAGCTCGACCCGTTCGCCGCGGCAGTGGTAGCGTTAACGATCAACTACACAGCCTTCCTGAGCGAAGTGTACAGGGGCGGCATCAAGTCCGTGCCGGACGGCCAGCGCAACGCCGGCTCTCGGCATGACGCCCAGAAAAGCCTTTATCAGGGTGATCTTGCCGCAGGCTTTCAGGATCGTGACGCCGACGCTTGGAAACTATTTCATTGCGCTCTTCAAAGACACGGCGCTGGCATCCGTGGTTACAGTGAATGAGCTCCTCTACACCGGCAATCTCGTGTCGTCGTCGACATTCCAATACTTCACTGTCTACACCGTGACGGGTATCCTCTATTTCGCTGCTGGTTTCCCGGCCGCACTGCTCGTCCGATATCTCGAGAAGCGGCAGACAAGGGCGCGGAGGCCTCGCGGCCCGGCCCGCCCGTTGAACATCGACGCGATACCAACGGGGGGAGCAGTCTGATGATCAATCTGAAGAACTTGCAGAAATGCTACGGAACGCTGTCCGTGATCAATGGCGTGTCACTGGACATTCGTAAAGGCGAAGTCGTTTGCTTGGTCGGCCCCTCCGGGAGCGGAAAGTCCACCCTGCTGAGGTGTGTCAACAACCTCGAATCCTTGACGGCTGGCGAGATCTACCTCGACGGGGAAAAGGTCTACTATGACGAGACGTCGACGGGCCTCAGGCCGCACAGTCAAGTGCGGATCGCAAAAGTTCGTGCACGCCTCGGGATGGTCTTCCAAGATTTCAACCTGTTCCCACACATGACCGCGCTTCAAAACGTCATGGAAGGTCCGGTGCAGGTCCTAGGCGTCAGCAAGCGCGAAGCCCAGGAAACTGCGCTCGCGCTTCTCAAGCGTGTCGGCCTCGCCGAAAGACATGATCATTACCCCGAAGAACTCTCGGGCGGCCAGAAGCAGCGCGTCGCCATAGCGCGAGCGCTCGCGATGAAGCCGGAGGCTATGCTTTTCGATGAACCTACATCGGCACTGGACCCGGAGCTTGTCCATGAGGTCCTCTCCGTGATGAGGGAACTGCGCAACGATGGCATGACTATGATCATCGCGACACACGAGATGAACTTCGCCCGAGAAGTCGCCGACCGGATCGTTTTTCTCGAGGGCGGAGTGGTCATCGAAGACTCGCCACCGGCAGCCTTCTTCGACGTCACCACCAGTCCTCGCAAGGAAGGCTTCCTCCGCAGCTTGAGCCGCAGGTAGCGAAAGCACTCCTGACGTCCCCATCAGGCATAACGCAGGGAACGCCATTCAGACGTCAATGTGTCCATGATCGAAAGCAAACAGGATGAAAATCGAAGACTCCGTTAAAGCGAAGCTGGTCGACATTTTAGGCGACCGGTTCAGCGTCAACCCGTCGATGATACAGCAACACGCTCGCGGAGAGGGCCATCTGCCAGAGGCCCCGCCGGACGCGGTAGGCTTCCCAATCTCTACTGCAGAAGTCAGCGCGGTGCTGAAGGTGTGCAGTGCCGCCGGAATTCCGGTCATCCCCTGGGGAGCTGGTACCTCGCTTGAGGGCAACGTATCGGCTCTCCATGGCGGGCTCTGCGTAGACCTGAGCAAAATGAATGAGATCCACGCCGTCAATGCAGCGGATCTCGACGCGACAGTCGGCCCAGGCGTCACGCGAAAGCAGCTAAATACCTATCTCCGCGACACGGGGTTGTTCTTTCCGGTCGATCCCGGCGCAGACGCCACGATCGGAGGAATGGCCGCCACACGAGCCTCTGGAACCAATGCCGTCCGCTACGGAAACATGAAGGCGAACGTCCTCGCCCTCGAAGTCGTGCTTCCCAGCGGCGACATCATCAGGACCGGCTCGCGCGCTCGCAAGTCCGCAGCGGGCTATGACCTTACAAGCCTGTTCGTCGGTAGCGAAGGCACCCTTGGCCTGATTACCGAAGTTACGCTTAAACTTTACGGTCTGCCGGAAACGATCGCATCGGGCGTGTCTCATTTCCCTACCGTGGAAGCGGCCGTTTCACTGGTAACGGAAGCCGTACAGCTTGGCATGCCTCTTGCCCGCGTAGAGTTTCTCGACGAGCAGACGATGGTGGCCGTGAATCGCTTCTCGAAGCTCGACCTTCCCGTCGCCCCGACGCTGTTTTTCGAATTTCACGGATCGCCAGTGTCGGTCGCAGACCAGATCGAACAGGTGTCGGGCCTTATTGCATCTCACTCAGGCGCGCCGCTCTTATCGTCGACGGACATCGAGGAGCGCAACAGGCTTTGGCATGCAAGGCACGAAGCGCACTACGCGCTATTGGCAATGCGTCCCAACTCCCGTGTCTACGGGACGGATGCATGCGTGCCAATTTCCAAGCTGGCGGAATGCATAAGGTCGACGAGGGAGGACTTGGAGCGCGTTCCTTTCTTCGTGAGTGTTATAGGTCATGTCGGTGACGGCAACTTCCATCTCGGCATGGTCATCGATCCCGACGACCATGCGGAGTTCGAACTTGCAGAGGAAATCCACGACCGGCTTATCGAGCGAACACTTCGGTTAGGGGGCACCTGCAGCGGCGAGCACGGCATCGGCTATGGTAAGACAAAATACATGCAATGGGAGCATGGCGATGCGCTCGGCACGATGGTCACGCTGAAGCGCGCGTTCGATCCGGGCAACATCATGAACCCAGGCAAGCTCCTGCCGTGACCGCAGCAGGCCTTGCGGTATCGTTTGGCTTGACTGGTCGACCAAAACTCCCTTCTGGTCTTATTACCCCGATTTGGAAGCCTGATTGAGAACACTGATGAAGACAGGACTGCCGCTAGAGCCAATCGACTTCCAGTCGATGCAAGACAAGGTGTACGAACAGCTCCGCTCCGTTCTTATGCGGGGCGGCTTCGAACCCGGCCAGAAGATAAGCGGTCGAATGGTAGGCAAGGCACTAGGTACCAGTGAGATGCCGGCGCGTGCCGCGTTGGGGAGATTACTTGCAGAGCGGGCGCTCGTTCAAAAGGCTAACGGCACATTTGCGGTCCCAGTTGCCACTCGCCAACGATTTCAGGAAGTGATGGAACTCCGAGCGCTACTGGAAGGGCACGCTACGTTCCAGGCCTGCCATCGTATCGACAGGTTGGGTCTGGACGAGCTTCGCCGGGCGTCCGATGGGCTGACAAAGGCATTGAGCGACAACGATCTCGAGGAGTATCTCGATTTCAACCAAAAGCTCAAATTCGGAATCTACCGATATTGCAGTTCCGAGACTTTGCGCAACCATATCGAGTTGCTCTGGCTCCAGTGCGGACCATTCCTACGTCAGTTGACTGTCGATCCGAGCAAAGTTCGAGCAGAATCATACTGCGAGGAGGCGGTCGACGCGCTGGTCGCGCGGGATGCCGACGCCGCGAGTGCCGCAATATCACGTGACATCCGTTCGGGCCTAGAGTTCCTTCTCGTCCATGGCAAGTTCCTCACCGAGGTCGATCCAGACTTGGAAGTCTGAAGCTTAGCAACCCTGTCGATAGTGCGACGCCTATAACCGAATAACCATGTCGGGCAATCAACAGCCGGTTCGGCCTTTCTCGACGCCGACTGGTGTTCGTCGCTTCGTATCGCCGCAAAAACCAGAACTCATTTGAACGTGACATCAACAAAAGGCTTGACTCGGTCAACAACATTGCAGAATTTATGCAAAGTTTGTATCGACCTACGATGCTCAGCTCTGACAAAGGTTAGCTCATGAAAATCCTGGTGCCCGTGAAGCGAGTCATCGACTCAAACGTAAAGGTGCGCGTCCTCGCTGATGGCTCCGGCGTAGACCTCGGCAGTGTGAAGATGTCGATGAACCCCTTCGACGAGATTTCCGTCGAGGAGGCGCTCAGGCTGAAGGAAGCCGGCAAGGCCGAGGAGGTGATCGTCGTGTCGATCGGTCCGGCCAAGGCGGAGGAGACGCTGCGCACCGCGCTCGCCATGGGTGCCGACCGGGCGATCCTGGTGGAGACCGACGACGCCGTCGAGCCGCTCACTGTGGCCAAGATCCTAAAGGTTGTCGCCGACATCGAAAAGCCGGGCTTGATCATCGTCGGCAAGCAGGCGATCGACGACGATAGCAACCAGACTGGCCAGATGCTGGCGGCACTGCTTGGGCTCGCCCAGGCGACCTTCGCCTCGAAGATCGAGATCGGTGACGGCAAGGCTCAGGTGACGCGCGAAGTCGATGGCGGCCTGCAGACGATCGAGATCAAGCTGCCCGCCGTCGTCACCTCGGACCTGCGCCTGAACGAGCCGCGCTATGCCTCGCTGCCGAACATCATGAAGGCGAAGAAGAAGCCGCTCGACAGACAAGCTCCTGCCGATTTTTCCGTCTCCACCGCGCCGCGCCTGAAGGTCTTGAAGACCGAGGAACCATCGGGCCGCAAGGCCGGCGTCAAGGTCAAGTCGGTCGCCGAGCTGGTTGAGAAGCTTAAAGTCGAAGCCGGCGTCCTCTAAGGTTCCGAGAAAGGGAGATATATCCATGGCCATTCTTCTTCTGGCTGACCACGACGGCAGCCACCTTTCCGACCAGACCGCCAAGACGCTGACGGCGGCCGCCAAGATCGGCGGCGATGTCACCATCCTCGTCACCGGCGCCGGTGCCAGGGCTGCGGCCGATCAGGCCGCCAGGCTGTCGGGAGTTTCCAAGGTGCTCCTTGCCGAGGATGCAAGCCTCGCCCACAATCTCGCCGAGCCGCTGGCCGCGCTGATCGTTTCGCTGGCAGGCAGCTACGACACGATCATCGCCGCTGCCACCTCGACCGGCAAGAACGTCATGCCGCGGGTCGCCGCTCTCCTCGACGTCGCCCAGGTCTCGGAAATAACAGAGGTGGTCTCGGCCGACACTTTCAAGCGGCCGATCTATGCCGGCAACGCCATCCAGACGGTGCAGACGACCGACGCCAGACGCGTCATCACCGTGCGCACCGCTTCCTTTCCCCCGGCCTCCCAAGGCCCGTCTGCTGCCGTTGAGGATATCTCAACGGCAGCTCTTTCTTCCGGGCTGTCGCGCTACGTATCCGACGCCCTTTCCACTTCGGACCATCCGGAACTGACCTCGGCGAAGATCATCATCTCCGGCGGCCGCGCACTCGGTTCTGCGGAGAAGTTCAGGGAAGTCATCCTGCCGGTTGCCGACAAGCTCGGGGCCGCCGTCGGCGCAAGCCGCGCCGCAGTCGATGCCGGTTACGCCCCGAACGACTGGCAGGTCGGCCAGACCGGCAAGGTCGTCGCGCCTGAGCTCTACATCGCCTGCGGCATCTCCGGTGCGATCCAGCATCTCGCCGGCATGAAGGACTCGAAGGTCATCGTCGCCATCAACAAGGACGAGGAGGCCCCGATCTTCCAGGTCGCAGACTACGGTCTCGTCGCCGATCTCTTCGATGTCCTGCCGGAGTTGCAGAAGGTGCTCTGACAAATCGCCGTAATTCGCACAGCGGGCGTCGATGGTCGGCCCCGCTCTCGTTTCCGCTCCATGGAGTCGCACGTGACCAACAACAATCTCGTACTAACGGTGTCTTGCAAGTCGGCCAGAGGGATCGTCGCCGCGATCTCCGGATACCTTGCTGAGAGGGGTTGCAACATCGTCGACAGTTCTCAGTTCGACGATCTTGAGACCGGCCGCTTCTTCATGAGGGTTGGCTTCATCTCGGAAGCGGGCGTTGCTGAGGGTGAGATACGCGAGGGTTTCGCTGAAGTGGCCAAGAGCTTCGCGATGGAATACCAGTTTCACAATGGGGAGAAGCGCACCAAGGTCCTGCTGATGGTGTCCCGCTTCGGGCACTGCCTCAACGACCTGCTGTATCGTTGGCGGATCGGTGCTCTTCCGATCGACATCGTTGGTGTGATCTCGAACCACTTCGACTACCAGAAGGTGGTCGTAAACCATGATATCCCGTTTCATCACATCAAGGTCACGAAGGAAAACAAGCCTCAGGCAGAGGCGCGCATGCTCGAGATTGTTGAGCAGACGGGCACGGAGCTTGTCGTCCTCGCTCGCTACATGCAGATCCTTTCCGACCAGCTTTGCGCGAAGATGTCGGGGCGCATCATCAATATCCACCACTCGTTCCTTCCGAGCTTCAAGGGTGCCAATCCCTATAAGCAGGCCTACGAACGTGGGGTGAAGCTGATTGGCGCGACGGCCCATTACGTCACGGCCGATCTCGATGAAGGACCAATCATCGAGCAGGACACGGTGCGCATCACCCACGCTCAGTCCGCGGATGATTACGTATCGCTCGGCCGCGACGTCGAAAGTCAGGTCCTGGCGCGCGCTATTCACGCCCACATCCACCAACGGACGTTCATCAACGGCAACCGAACCGTAGTCTTCCCGGCAAGCCCTGGCAGCTACGCGTCCGAGCGGATGGGCTGAACATGCTGGCGCAGCTCATAAACGGGAAAGCGGCGGCTGCCACCGTCGTGCAGGCGGTGACGCAAGCCACCAAAAAGCTGAAGAAAGAGGGCGGGGTGAAAACCGGTCTCGCCGTCGTCATCGTAGGTGACGACCCAGCCAGTCATACCTATGTCGCGGCCAAGAGCCGCATCGCAAAGGAGTGCGGTTTCTCCTCTGTCCAGCATACCCTGCCGGAAGAAACGTCCCAACAGCAGTTGATGGACCTCGTGTCTGCATTGAATGAAGACGACGAGATCCATGGGATCTTGGTGCAGCTTCCGCTACCAAAGCATCTCGACAGCGATGCGGTGGTTCAGTCTATCCTACCCGAGAAGGACGTAGACGGTCTCAACGTTGTCAACGCAGGCAAGGTGGCGACTGGCGATCTTGAAACCGGCCTCGTTTCGTGTACGCCGGCGGGAGCGATGGTTTTGGTCGGCCGCATTCATGGGAGCGACCTGTCGGGCTTGAAAGCAGTCGTTATCGGAAGGTCTAATCTCTTCGGCAAACCTATGGCGCAATTGCTGCTGCACGCGAACGCCACAGTGACCATCGCCCACAGCCGTACACGTGATCTCGCAAGCGTATGCCGAGGCGCGGACATCCTGGTAGCGGCTGTTGGTCGAGCTGAAATGGTCAAGGTCGACTGGGTGAAGCCGGGTGCGACCGTCATTGATGTCGGAATAAACCGCGTAGCGGCTCCTGAGCGAGGCGAGGGGAAGAGCCGGCTCGTGGGCGACGTGGATTTCGACGCGGTGATAGCTATTGCCGGAGCGATCACCCCTGTTCCAGGGGGCGTCGGTCCGATGACGATTGCAATGCTAATGGCAAACACTGCCAAGGCAGCCTGGCGCGCCGCCGGAAGGCAATCGCCACTTTTCGATAGGGCATGAAACCGGACTGCAGATGATGAGCCTTCCTCAACGCGAAAGCATGGAATTCGACGTTGTAATCGTCGGCGGCGGGCCTGCGGGGCTGTCGGCTGCGATCCGTCTGAAGCAGGTCAATCCGGAGCTGTCGGTCGTCGTGCTGGAGAAGGGTGCCGAAGTCGGCGCGCATATCCTGTCGGGAGCCGTTGTCGATCCGATCGGTATCGATCGCCTACTGCCCGGCTGGCGCGAAGAGGCCGATCATCCGTTCAAGACCGAGGTGACGGACGACCATTTCCTGGTGCTCGGCCCGGCCGGCTCGGTGCGTCTGCCGAACATGCTGATGCCGCCGCTGATGAGCAACCACGGCAACTATATCGTCTCGCTTGGTAACGTCTGTCGCTGGCTCGCCACCAAGGCGGAGGAACTCGGCGTCGAGATCTATCCGGGCTTTGCCGCGACCGAAGTGCTCTACAACGACGAAGGGGCGGTCATTGGTGTCGCCACCGGCGACATGGGCATCGAGAAGAACGGCGAGCCCGGCCCGAACTACACGCGCGGCATGGCGCTAACAGGCAAATATGTGCTGATCGGCGAAGGTGTGCGCGGCTCGCTCGCCAAGCAGCTGATCGCCAAGTTCGATCTGTCCAGGGATCGCGAGCCGCAGAAATTCGGCATCGGCATCAAGGAACTCTGGCAGGTCAAGCCCGAGCATCACCGCCAAGGTCTGGTGCAGCATTCCTTCGGCTGGCCACTCGGCATGAAGACCGGTGGCGGTTCCTTCCTTTACCACCTCGAAGACAATCTCGTTGCCGTCGGCTTCGTCGTCCACCTGAACTACAAGAATCCCTACCTCCATCCCTTCGAGGAATTCCAGCGCTTCAAGACGCATCCTTCGATCCGCGGAACCTTCGAGGGGGCTAAGCGGCTTTCCTATGGCGCACGCGCGATCACCGAGGGCGGCTGGCAGTCGGTGCCGAAGCTCTCCTTCCCGGGCGGCGCGCTGATCGGCTGTTCGGCCGGCTTCGTCAATGTGCCGCGCATCAAGGGCAGCCACAATGCTGTGCTGTCGGGGATGATGGCGGCGAACCGCATCGCCGCTGCGATTGCCGCCGGTCGCGCCAATGACGAGGTGGTTGAGATCGAGACCGACTGGCGTTCAAGCGACATCGGCAAGGACCTGAAGAGGGTGCGCAACGTCAAGCCGTTGTGGTCGAAGTTCGGCACGGCTGTTGGCGTTGCACTCGGCGGTCTCGACATGTGGACGAACCAGCTGTTCGGTCTGTCGATCTTCGGCACGCTGAAGCACGGCAAGACCGATGCCGCCTCGCTGGAACCGGCCGCCAAGCACAAGCCGATTGCCTATCCGAAACCGGACGGCGTCTTGACCTTCGACCGGCTGTCCTCGGTGTTCCTGTCGAACACCAACCATGAGGAAGACCAGCCGGTACATCTCAAGGTCAAGGACATGAGCCTGCAGAAGCGGTCGGAGCACGATATCTATGCCGGTCCGTCGACGCGCTACTGTCCGGCAGGCGTCTATGAATGGGTAGAGAAGGACGGTCAGGAGACCTTCGTCATCAACGCCCAGAACTGCGTCCACTGCAAGACCTGCGATATCAAGGACCCGAACCAGAACATCAACTGGGTGCCGCCACAGGGCGGCGAGGGGCCGGTCTACCCAAATATGTAGGAGGAGCCCGATGAAATTCCTGAAGCAGCTTTATTTGCTCTTGACCGAGGAGATCGAATCCGATCCGCAAGGTATTGGTCAGCAGACTGTCGCCATGGGTGGACATGGGACCGGATTTTGGCCTCACCGTACAGAACGTGAAAGACAGCTGCCGAAAGAGGCGACTAGCGATAGATTGGACGTTCAAATCCACATGCCGAACCAGTTCGCGCTGTGAAACGGATCAGCCATTTGTTGAGACGTTTCAGGATTTTGGCTAGCAATTCGCTTCGAAACGGATCTACATGGCAACATGAGCAAACTGTATAAGGTATCCGAGCTTTCCGTAGCGACCGGAGTGCCCGCGGCAACGCTTCGTCTGTGGGAGCAACACGGTCTGATCGTTCCGACCCGTACCGCCAGCGGATACCGGATGTATAGTGATGAGGATTTCGCTCGGGTCCATCAGATCGTGCGTCTCAGGTCTGTGCAGGGATTGAACCTTGCTGCTATCAAGTCTGCTCTCAATGAACTCGATGTCGGCCCGCCGACTACGGCCACAGAAGAAGCGTCGGTGCCGCGCCTGGGGTTTGAAATAAGAAGACTTAGGAAGCAGAAAAAACTCACAATCGCCGCTCTCGCGGAACTTGTCGACGTGTCCACTTCTACGATCAGCACGCTTGAGCGCACGTCGCGTGGTGCGGGCGTGCCATTGCTGCGAGCGGTAGCTGAGGCGCTCGGCGTCACGGTGACTGAGCTCACGGCGGGTCCGCCCCAAGCAACCAAGTCCGTGGTGAGGACAGGTGAAGGAAGACAACTTCCGACCTTGGGGAAGGGCATCACCATCAGCGAGTTGGCATCTGGACCCCGAATGATGGACTGCCAGGAGTGGACGCTTTCGCCCGGCGCCGGGAGTGAGGGATTTTACAGACACGAGGGCGAAGAGTTCATTCGGGTTCTCGAGGGAAGCTTTGAAGTAGAAGTCGACGGGCTTGGTGTCGCTACGCTCAACGAAGGTGATTCCATTTACTTCGAGAGCAACAGGGCTCACTCATGGCGGGCGGTGGGCTCAACGCCTTGCCGTCTCCTTTGGGTGAACACTCCTCCTACGTTCTAAGACGGCCACGCGTCTGTCCGATGCAGGCGCCGAGGTTCGCAGTCGAGACTTCGCGCGCATCGTTGCTCGTGCGCTTTCCAGAATCAACCTCAGTCATCGTTATTGGAGTCGGCGCCGCCACTTCGCATCGTGACCGCTGCGTCTCTCAGCCGTGGTCTCGCACGCGAAATACTTTGGATAAATCGATTGATTATATAAACCCGGCATAATTTCTGTAGAGTTCTGGCGTCGGTGTGATATTGTGCCTGACAACAAAATGCACAGGTCACTCGAACTCGAAGGAAACTGCAATGGACATGCCCACACAGGCAGAGGTCGTCATCATCGGCGGTGGTATCGCAGGATGCTCGATCGCCTACCACCTGACAAAGCTCGGGATCACTGACGTCGTGCTCTGCGAACGGCAGCAGTTGACCAGTGGTACAACGTGGCACGCGGCCGGTCTGGTGACGCAGTTGCGTGCGACGAGACGTATGACCGAGCTCGCACAATACACCGGGGAGTTATTTGGTCGGCTTGAAGAGGAAACTGGTCAGGCGACTGGATTCAAGCAGAACGGCTCGCTACGCCTTGCAAAGACCCAGGCACGTTATGAGGAGCTTGCACGTGGGGCTTCTATGGGCAGGAACTTTGGTCTTCCTGTCGAGGCGCTGACCGTCGATCAGATCAAAGAACGTTGGTCACCGATCAGCACGGAGGGCCTGGTAGGTGGCTTCTGGTTCCCGAAGGATGGCCAGGTCAACCCAGCCGACGTGACGATGGCCTACGTCAAGGGCGCTCGGATGGGCGGCGCCAAGATCAAAGAAGGCGTGAAGGTAACGCAAATCCTGACCGAGGGCGGCAAGACCGTCGGTGTCATGACCGACAAGGGGCGGATCTCGGCAAAGAAGGTCGTCATCGCCGGTGGCATGTGGTCTCGGGATCTCGCCGCTGACATCGGCGTGACTATCCCCCTGCACGCCGCGGAGCACTTCTACGTCGTGACGGAGGCTATCCCCGGCCTTCCGCGAGACTTGCCCGTCATGTTTACGGCAGACGAATGGAGCTACTACAAGGAAGATGCTGGCAAACTCCTAGTCGGTTTTTTCGAGCCGGGCGCCAAGCCTTGGGGTCAGAAGGGCATTTCTGAAAGCTTCTGCTTTGATACGATCCCCGAGGACCTTGATCACATCAGCCCGTATCTTGAGATGGCTATGGAGCGCGTTCCCGTTCTCCAGGAGACTGGGATCCAGCTCTTCTTCAACGGTCCTGAGAGCTTCACTCCGGACAATCGATACCACCTTGGTGAAACGCCTGAGGTCGACGGGCTATTCGCTGCGACAGGCTTCAACTCCGTCGGTATTCTTTCTTCGGGTGGCGTCGGCAAGGCCATGGCGTCATGGATCGCCGAAGGAAGGCCTCCGGTGGAGCTTCTCGACGTCGACGTACGCCGCACGCAGGCGTTCCAGCGTAACAAGAAGTACCTTGCAGACCGCTCGGTCGAGACGATCGGTTCTCTCTATGACATGCATTGGCCGGGCAAGCAGTTTGAGACTGCTCGCGGCGTCCGTCGTTCGCCGTTCCACGATCGCCTAGTAAAATCCGGCGCATTCATGACGGAGCTTGCAGGCTGGGAGCGCCCTGGCTTTTATGGAACCGCCGCGGAGGTCGAGAATATCGAATACTCCTATTCCAAGCCGAGCTGGTTCGACAACGTTGCGGCAGAATGCGCGAACACCGCCGAGAACGTCTCGCTGTTCGACCATAGCTGCTTCATCAAGTACATGATCGAAGGCCCCGACGCCCTGAAGGCACTAAACTGGATCAGCGCCGCCGAATGCGACGTTGCAGTTGGTAAGGTAGTGTACACTCAATGGCTCAACGACACCGGCGGCATCGAAGCTGACGTCACCATCACCCGCCTTGCTGAGCAGTCCTACTTGGTTGTGACCGTAGCAGTTTCCCAGCGTCGCGATATGGCTTGGTTCAAGCGGCGTGTTCCCAAGGGTTCGAAGGTCTATATAACCGATATTACCTCCGGCCTGGCGATGCTGGCGCTATGGGGGCCGAAGTCTCGCGAACTTCTGTCGCGCGTTTCACCGGACGACTTTTCCAATGGAGGCTTTCCGTTCGGCACCAGCCGCGAAATTGACCTCGGTTATGCGCGCGTCCGAGCAAGCCGCCTCACGTTCGTCGGCGAGCTTGGCTTCGAACTATATATTCCAAGCGAAGTCGCCGCACATGTCTACGATGTTCTGACGGAAGCGGGGCAGGGCCTCGGACTTAAGAACGCTGGGTTCTTCGCCCTGAACTCCATGCGCATGGAGAAGGGATATCGCCACTGGGGTCATGACATCGGCGAAGAAGACACTCCGCTCGAAGGCGGCGTCGGGTTCACCGTCGCGCTCGACAAGTCAGGCGGCTTTATCGGGCGCGACGTGCTAGTAGGCCAGAAGTCTGAGGGGACACTGAAGAGGCGGCTCGTACAGGTCAAGGTAGCCGCAGGCGACGAAGTCCCCCCGATGTTGTTCCACTACGAGCCGCTGCTGCGAGACGACGCCATCGTGGGATCTATCATGTCCGGCGCCTACGGCCACCGTGTAAAAGCATCACTCGGTCTCGGTTATGTGTCGAGCGAGGAGGGCGTCACCAAGGAGTGGCTCGCCGCAGGCAAGTGGGAAGTCGAAGTGGCGATGAAGCGCTACCCCGTCGAGATCCAGCTCGGCGCCTGGTACGATCCGCGCGGTGAGAAGATTAAATCCTGAGCACGCAAAACCGGGAGGCAGCATGTCGCCTCCCGGTCGTTTTCTTAGCGAAGCTATGCTTGTAATCAGCACGCGGCGCCGGCAGGGACCGCATACCCATATTGCAATGATTATAGGGAGGAGAGGATGACCCGAATCCTTGTAATGGGCGCGAACGGTAAAACGGGGCGCTGCGTTGTGGAAGCATTGTCAACGCGGGAGGAGGCCATAGTTCGATGCGCATCGCGGTTTGAGACGTCAGCTTCTCACGCCACGTTCGACTGGGAGTTGCGGCAAACGTGGCGGCCGGCTCTCGAGGGGATTGAGGCACTATACCTGGTGAAGCCAGCCTCGACCGAAACCAACCCTGACGTAAGGGATCAGATGGCGGCGCTGCTCGACTGCGCACCCGAGCTGAGACGCGTTGTTCTCCTCTCTGAGATCGACGCCGGGACTAGGGCAGAAGACCTTGACGAGCGGCGAGTTGAGAGGCTGATCGAAAACAGCTCGCTAGAATGGACGATCCTGCGACCTCATTGGTTCATGCAGAATTTCGCTGACCCCAGCTTCTACCTCTCCCAGCTCAAGACCGAGGGGCGCGTGTCGGTTCCGACCGGTGGGCACGCCACAAGCTTTGTGGACACGCGTGACGTTGGAGACGTGGCCGCGGCGGCTTTGCTCGATCGATCTCATGCTGGAAAGCACTACACGCTAACGGGGCCGGCTTCTCACACTTGGGCAGATGCGATGTCGATGATCTCCTTTGTTTCGGGGCGCCAGTTTTCGTACGAAGATGCTCCGCTGGAGCCTTATCTTGCCGAACGAGCCAGCCCCTATGCCCTGCGGAAGTTCGCGGACCACAACAGGGCGGTCTACGAATTCCTCTGCAGCTCGGCATCCTCCGCGATATCAGAAGACGTTCAACAAGCCCTAGGCAGACCCGCGCGTACCTTTGAGACTTTTGTCAGAGAGACAGGCCCACTCTGGCGGTAGCGCTGATCGACAGGTTACCTCTTGAGCGTTTGGGCACCTCTGTCGAGTAGCCCTAGGAGGTACTGGTAGCGCGGAGCGTTCTCGCGCGCTTCGGCAATGAGTGGTTCAAACTGCACTAGTCTCACGGCCGGGACGACCTCGTCCTGGAGCAGGTTTGTCACGAACGCCTTCGCCATGCCGCTAATGGCTCCATGGTGTAAAGCAGCGGCGTAGACTTCGGCGAAGTTGAGCAACTGCCGGCACAATTGCTCATCGCTTTTGTCCGGCGTGCTGTAGATCTCCTTGATCAGCGCGTTCATCTGGTCCCGCAGGTTCAGTACGGCCTGGAACTCCGCGAGTTTCACGCTGTGTCGGTACTGCGCAAGGCCGTATCTAGCTGCGAGTATGGCAGTTAGGACCATCGCGATGTTTGCCAAAGCCGATGCGTAATCCAACCAGTCTTTGTTCGGCACGGTTATTGCACCGAGGATGGTCGAAAGCAGTTCGCTGGGCATCTATTCCCGCGTTCCTGTGTCTCCAGCCCCACCGGAGCCGTCTTTCTTGTTGCCATTGTCAGACGTTCCCGTGTCACCTGATGCAGGAACCGACTTCCCGCCGAGCGCCTTCTCGAGGCCGTGGTGCATGGTATCGCTCTCTTGCTTCTTCGCTCCGCCTGTCGGCTCATGAGAACTGGCGATTGGGGTGAGATCTTGATCTGCGGTCATATCGTCCTCCCTCTAAGCAACCCCACGATACTCGGGCTTGGCTTTTGTTTCCAGAGGAAGGAATCTGCAGGTGCGGCAAAAACCGGACCGTTGCCGGGCCTAATGAAGCCTTTACGGAACGGCGACTTATGCCGCCGTTCCGCTCGTCACTAGAGGGCCGATCCGCCATTTACGCCTAGCACCTGCCCGGTGACGTAGCTGGCGTCGTCGGACAGGAGGAACGCGATCACAGAAGCGATCTCAGCCGGCGCTGCTTCACGGCGAAGTGGAATGTTGTCGAGCCAGCCCTTTCGAATTTCTTCCGGAACCGCTTCGACCATCGGGGTCGATGTTGTGCCCGGCGCGACGGCGTTCACCCGTATGGCGTTTCTCGCCTGTTCGAACGCGACCGTACGTGTGAGGCCCACCAGTCCCGCTTTGGCTGAAGCATAGTTTGACTGCCCAAAGGCTCCCCACCGGGATTCGGATGAAAGATTGACGATCGCGCCACCGCGTCCGACCATCAACGGAACGATTGCTTGGCAGCCGAGCCACGCTCCCTTCAGGTTCACGTCTAGAACGGTGTCCCAGTCGTCGTCGCCCATCTTCAGAAGAGACTTATCCCGCGTCACGCCGGCATTGTTTACCAGCCCGTCGGCGCCGCCAAAGGCCGCCTTGATCTTTTCCGCGGCGTCGTGCCAGCTCTGGCGGTCGACGACGTCGAGTTCAATTGCAATCGAGCGGCCGGAACCGCCGTTGACTTCATCGGCGGTCGCTTGGGCACCTTGAAGGTTGCGGTCGGCGACGACCACCGTGGCACCTTCTTCGGCAAGGCGCACGACGGTCGCCTTGCCAATGCCCTGGGCTCCGCCGGTGACGACGATGACCTTGCCTTCTATCCCACGCATCACGCATCTCCCCCAATCAGATATTTGTTGTAGCCGTCCTGCACGATCTCGCCCCTCTGGTTGGTAATGATCACTTCCACCTCCACCACACCCCTTGACGGATCCTTCGAACTTGGCCGCTTTGACTTGACGGTGTAGCGCTGGGTGATCCGGTCGCCTGGGAACACCGGAAGGAGCATCTTCCGCTGCGTTTCGAGGAAGCCGAGAATCTTCCACGCAGACAATTCGAGGCAGTTGAGCCCTTCACCGATCGAATGGATCAGCAGACCGTGCGCGATACGCGAAGGAAACTTCGTGTTCTCGCGAACCCATTCCTCGTCCATGTGCAGGGGATTGAAGTCGCCGCTCAGCCCGGCGAAATTGACGATGTCAGCCTCGGTGATCGTTCGACCCGCGGAAACGTAAACCGCACCTTCAGAGATATCATTGAACACAGTTTCCATGTCAGGCCTCGACGAAGCACGGCATTTTCACACCAGGGTGAATTTCGCGGAACACCACTCTCAGCGGCATGTCGCATCGGAGGTTTTCCAAGGGCGCGTCGATCACCCAGCTCGTGATACGGACGCCTTCTTCAAGATCGACCAGCGCGATCACGAACGGCGTCATCGATGCGAACTCCTTGTGAATGGATCGGTTTACGACGGTGAAGGAGTAGAGAGTCCCTCGACCAGATGCCTCGACCCACTCTGGTTCGCGCTCTGGATGACCTACAACGCGAGCGCGGGGGTACATCTGTAGCGTTCCTGTCGCAGGATCCTTCTGGATGAGAAGGGTGTCGCGCTGCGCCGCGTAGAACCATTGCTCGGATAGGGCATTGTGGACGGGATGGACTGGCGTCATGTCGATCATTACTTGCCTCCAAGAATGAGTGTGGCGGTGGCCGAGAGCCATCCCCCGGTACCGTTGACGAGGCACAGTTCGGGCGAGGGGAGTTGCAGGCCAGGGCTTTCGCCCCGGAGCTGGCGAACAGCTTCGATGATCGCGAACATACCTCTGCGGCCGGCATGGTTTGATGAGAGGCCCCCACCGTCAGTATTGATCGGAAGCCGCCCATCAGGCCTGATGCCTCCGCCGGCGATGAATGCGCCAACCTCGCCTCTAGGAACGAAGCCGAGTGCTTCCAGCGAAAGGGCGACTGTGATCGTGAAGGAATCGTAGATCTGGGCCACCTTGATATCCCTTGGTGCCAGACCGGCAGTCTCGAACGCCCTGCGGCCGGAATGTGCAGCAACTGTGGTCGTCAAATCCTTCATCTGGTTCATCTGGCCGTGACTGATAGCCTCGCCGAAGCCGAGAATCGACGGGCCGCCTCGACGGGTGTCGCGCGCTCTCTCCTTGGACGTCACCACGATTGCTCCGCCGGAGTCGCTGACTACGCAGCAATCGAGCTTCCGGAGCGGTGTCGAGATCATAGGAGAGGCCAGAACGTCTTCGACGGTGATCAGCTCGCGATACATGGCGTCTGGATTGAGGTTCGCATAGCGCCGCGCCTGAACGGCGATCTCCGCCAACTCTTCGGGCTTCAGTCCGTACTCGTGCATGTACCGGGTTGCGGCCAATGCGTACGCAGAGATCGTTGAGACGCCGTAGGGAACTTCAAATTCTCCAGGTCCGGTCTGGCCGGTGTTGAAGTCGCTCGCATTCAGCGGCCACGAGCGGCCAGATGACGCGTAGCTGACAACAACTGTGTCGCAGAGGCCTGCCTGAATTGCCGCGACCGCGTTGCCGACGTGACTAAGAGGTGCGGCACCGCCAATATCGGTGCTGCAGACCCACAAGGGGTCAATCCCAACGTACTCCGCGATTTCGACTGCATTCAACTGCCAGCCGGCTTCCGAGGGGAATGAAGCAGCGGTGGCGAAACCGTCCACGTCCGAGAGAGACATTCCGGCGTCGGCGAGGGCTTCCGCGATTACTTCGGCATGGATCTGATAGGGGTGGACGCCAGGCGCCTTTCGGCGAGGTGACTCGTGCGCGCCCACGATACACGCGGAGCCGCTTGGGAAACGTTCGGTTGCCATGGGTTAGCTTCTCGCTTTCGTGACAATTCTGCTGGATGTGAATGATTTGACCGCGATGATGATCGAGCCGATCAGCACAGGCGTGATCACAATGGTGGCCACGGCCGAGACCGCCGGCGTTATCCCGCTCTTCAGGAAAGAGTAGATCGTGACCGGAAGGGTCTTATCGAGACCGGTCTGGAACATGGCCAGCACGGCTTCGTCCCAGGAGGTTACGAAGGAGATTAGGAACGCCCCGACAAGGGCCGGCATGATGATGGGCACGACGACGTTCCAGAAGGCGCGTCCGTTGCTGGCTCCCATCGTCCAGGCAGCCTGTTCGATCGAGACGTCAACGGCGGCGAGGGCGTTCGCAAGGACTAGGAAGACCAAAGGCAGGCACAGCACGGAATGCGCAATGACCAGGCCGATGTCCGAGCCGATGAGGCCCAGTCTTCCCTGGACGTCATAGATACCGATGCCGAGCAGGATGACCGGGACGATCAGCGGCATGATCGCACCAACCTGAATGGCCGACTTCAGCATCAGCGACTTCGACCGGGTGCCGACGCGGGCCAGGGCAAGGCCACACAGCGTCGCGCATATCGCCGTCATCACGCCGACACGGACGCTCTTGATGAAGGCATCGATCCAGATCGAGGACGTAAGCGCTTCCACGAACCACTTCGTGCTGAATCCCACCGGCGGAAACTGGATCTGCGTCGTCTCGGTCACGGACGTTGGGATCACGACGAGCAGCGGAAGGATCAACAGGATCAAGTCGAAGACCAGAAAGGCTACGCATAGAGCAGCGACTGGAGTGGGGCGCAGTGGATCGCGAGCGGCGGCGCCGCGCGAGCCTTGTTGGACCGGCGACAGCATGCCCTTGCCGCCGATTTTCAGAGCCAGCATGTATCCGACCACCGACACGGCAAGCAGCAGAATGCCCATCGCCGCCGCCTTGCCCCACTGATAGTTCTGAACCTGCTGTTGAATGAAGATCGGGATCGTGAGGTTGTGAGCCCCGCCGAGGATCGCGGGGGTCAGGAAGAAGCCCAATCCGAGGACGAACACCAACACGCTGCCGCCCAAGAGCGCGGGTCGGACCTGCGGAAAATAGATATCCAGAAATACCCTTCGTTCCGACGCGCCCATCGTCCGAGCGGCCGTGAGCAGGGAGTTGTCGATTGACATCATTGCCGACACGAGGATCAGGATCAGATAGGGCAGCAGGTAAGCGACCATCCCGACTATGACCGCGAAAGTGTTGTAAAGAAGTGGGAAGGGTCCCGCTCCGAGTTCTCCTGCCAGGGAATTGATGATGCCCTGTTGGCCAAGGATGGTCGTAAAGGCGAACAGGCGAACGATGATCGAAACCCAGAACGGCATCAGGACCAGCACCATCATCAATGAGGACGTTTTCCTGGACAGCCTCGAAATCACATAGGCGGCCGGAAAGGCGAGGATGACGGTTACGATCATCGATACGAACGCCAGCATGACGCTCTGCAGAGCGACCTGGCGAAGCAGATCGTCTTGAATGATCGCGCTGTAGTGCCCGAAGTAGAGCGGGTCGGTGAAATTGGATCGACCTTTCTCGTGCAGGCTACGCATGACGATTGTCACAAGTGGCCATCCGAGCGAGATCACGAGAATGAGCAGAGCTGGGAGTAGTAGGAGAATTCCCGTCGAGAAACGTCCCAACAGTCGCTTTCTTCCTGCAGGCGAGGCGACTGGCACATAGGTCATGACGTCCGCCCTTCCAACGGCATGCGGTAGTAGAGCGCGAGGAGGCGTGCCAGATATTTACGCGTATCGCGTGGATCGATCATCTCCTCAGCGCCGAACTTCTCGACAGCCCGCCAGATCGAAGTCTGCTCCTCGAAGCGCTTCGTCAGCTTTTCCTTAAGTGCTGCGCGCTCGTCGGCCGGGGCCGCGTCGAGTTCTGCACGGAAGGCTGCTTCAACACCGCCCTCGATGGGCATGTCGCCCCAAGCCGCGCTCGGCCAGATCAAGCGTAGGCTGAGCGGGTTACGGCTCCCGGTCGCGACGCCACCGAGCCCGAAGGAGCGTCGGATCTGGACCGTGATCACTGGTACCTTCGCCTGCTGGATTGCACGCAACGCCATTGCGCCGAATGTCAGCACGCCAGCTTCTTCCGCCTTCGGACCGACTAAGAATCCGGGTACGTCGACCAAGTAAGCAATCGGGATGTGGAAACGGTCGCAGAGCTCGACAAACTTGGCTTGCTTCAGCGAGGACTGGACGTCGAGAGAGCCGGCGACGAACCGCGCGTCGGAAGCTAGAATGCCCACCGTGCGGCCCTCGATACGCGCGAGGCCGGTGCGCAAGGATCGGCCGTAGTCTGGGGCTATTTCGAAAAAGCTCTCCTCGTCTACCACGCAACGTATCAGCTTGTGCACGTCATATGCCCGCCGGAGGCTGGGCGAAACGATGGAAAAGAGCTCGTTTTGGTCTCCGGCCGCCCAGTTCTCGACGACCTTCGGTCTGTGTCCAATGTTGTCCGGCAGGAAGTCGAGAACCTGCCGGATTTGAGCAAGAGCTGCGTCTTCGTTTTCGGCGGCATTGTCTATCAGACCGGATGCGCGGGTGTGGATGGCGACGCCGCCGAGCGCGAACTTGTCGATCTCCAGACCGAGAGCCTGTTTGACCACAGGGGGGCCGCCGGCGAAAAGGCAGCCGTTGTCGGAGGTCATCACGGAAAAATGCGAGATGTGCGCGCGAGCCGCGGAGCTACCCGCTGTCGGACCGAGAACTGCGGCGAGCACGGGAACGTGCTGGAGCAGATCGAACATGGGGAAGGTCGGGTTCGCGGACTGGAGCTCTGGGTAGCCGATCGCATCCTGTAGCAGGATCGATCCGCCGACGCCGTTAATCAGCATCACGAGCGGGATCTTGTAGCCCAGAGCAAACTCCTCGATGAAGCCGCCCCATCCGCCCTTGTAGCGCGCCAGATGAACGCCGGTCCCGCCACCCTCGACGCTGTAATCCTCCGCACCGATCGCAACCGGGCGTCCGTCGATTTCGCAAAGGCCGCAAACGAAGGTGGGGGCAAGCGGTGAACCGTCTTCCGTCGGCGTGGTTACGAACGTGCCGATCTCGAGGAAGGTGTCCGGATCTGCAAGCTTTGCAATCCGTTCACGAGCTGTCGAGCGGCCATAACGATGTTCGCGCGCGATACGATCCGGGCCGCTCGATGCGAGTGCGATCTCGCGCCTGCGTTCCAGTTCCTCCAACAAGGCGTGCCATTCGGGGCTAAGATTCTGGGTCATCGGATCCTCCTCAGACTTTCACGAGCTCGGCGCAGA
Source organism: Rhizobium sp. YTU87027 (assembly GCF_050644135.1). Classification (NCBI taxonomy): domain Bacteria; kingdom Pseudomonadati; phylum Pseudomonadota; class Alphaproteobacteria; order Hyphomicrobiales; family Rhizobiaceae; genus Rhizobium; species Rhizobium sp. YTU87027. The sequence continues at coordinate 681,956 of NZ_CP098443.1, forward strand.
TCTTGGCGAGCTCCTTCTTGTCGACCTTGGTTGCGTTTCGGATGGGAAAGCTTTCGACGAACAGGATGTGACGCGGCTTCTTGTACGAAGCCAGCTTCGTCAGAAGGAACGCCATTATCTCGTCCTTCGAGCCGATCGCGTCTTTGCTGCGCGGGACTACGGCAGCGCACACGATCTCGGTGAACTCCGGGTCGGGAAGACCCACGACGGCAACGTCGAGGACCGACGGATGCTGGCGGATGACGTTCTCGATCTCGGCCGGATAGATGTTCTGGCCCTTTGATATGATGATGTCCTTGCTGCGCCCGACAATGGAAATCCATCCGTCCTCGTCGATGGTCGCGAGGTCGCCGATCTTCAGCCAGCCGTCGGCCACGGTCTCGGCGTCGAGTTGAGGAGCGTTCCAGTAATTGCGCATGACCGACGGGCCAGCCGTCCAAACGTCTCCGACGCCCCCGACGGGAACGTCTTTGCCATCGGCGTCGAGAAGCCGGATCGATTGGCCTGGAGAGCAGCGCCCAACGGAGCCGGGATGCCGTTCGATGTCATCGCCTTCGATCAAAGTTGGCAAGCCCGACTCCGTTGAACCGTACGCGATGGCCAGGTCGATGTGCGGCCAGCGACGGCGCACTTCCGCCATGAGGGCCGGCGGGCAGTTTTCGCCTCCAGTGTACCACCACTTCATCGACTGTAACGGCAGCGGATCGCGCTCATCGGCATCGATCATGTTCGGGTACATCGATGGGAAGATTAGGGAGTGCGTGACACTCCATTTCTTGATGAATTGTCCGAGCCGTTCGGCACTCCACCCGCGGCTTGGCATGATGGCGACCGTTCCCCCGACGAGAAACGTCGGTATCGAGCTCTCATTGAGAGCTGCGGTATTGTACATTGGCGCATTCAGCAGCATCACGGTGTTTTGGTCGAGATGACGGAAAAGGCTCACTTGCTGCATCGCGCACCACATCACCGCCAGCGACCGCATGACGACGCCTTTCGGCTTCCCGGTCGTGCCGGACGTGTACATGATCATCTGGATGTCATGCGCTATAGTCGAGGGAAGCGGCGCACACCCTTCAGTCAAAGCTTCATATTCGGGGCCTCCGGAGGTAGCCTGGAGCGTAACGATCCTGGGTGAACCGTCGAGAGAGCCGCTCGCTTCAAATGCAACGGCTGCGGTCTCGGTCTCAACGAAGAAGGCTCTGGCACCGCTGTCTTCGAGGATTGACGCGACTTCGCTCGAGGTCAGGCGGAAACTCACAGGAACGAACACGAGGCCGGCGAATGCGCAGGCGAAGTAAAGTTCAAATATCTCGCCGCGATTGAAGAGCATGGAGGCAACGCGGTCGCCCGTCTGCAGTCCCATTTCCCGAAGCGCGTTCGCGAGTTGCAGCGCCCTGGACCGCAATTCCTTGTAGGTCAGCGAGCCGTGCTCCCAGACCATCGCCGTCTTGTCCGGCTGGTGGAGGACCTGCGGACCTGCATCTCCGAGAATAGAAGATACTGTCCACCCGAGGGTAGATGAATTGACGTGCGACATGTGCGTTCCCAGTTTGGTTTATTATCGTCCGCTATGCGGATGCATATCGGGAGGGCGGCATTGGCTCTCCCTTGTGGTCTGGCGCTTCGCTCGCCAAGCGTCGGATCCAGTACCGAATGGGCGATTGCTCGCGCAATTGCATCATGACCCCAGGATCGAGCAGCGAGTGGATGCTCAACCCGTCGGCCAGACCAACGAGGTCGGCGGCCACGCGCTTAGGGTCGAGATCCGCCGGGAGATCGCCCTGGGCCTGAGCCTGTCGAATTGCCCGTGTCGCTGACTTCCGCCACCCGAGAAGGTAGCTCTCAAGCTCCTGACGGAGATCTTTTTCCGTCATACCTTCAGCATAGAAGAAGAAGAAGATCCGGCAGAGAGCGAGGCGCCGCTTATCGAGTGGAATACTTCCTTCCAGGATTTGCTCGAGGGCAGCGATGCCCTCCAGCGTATTTATTACGCGTGTGTTATGTTCCGCCAGGATTTCCGCGGCTCTTCGAAGGCCTCCGAGCAGCAGATCCTGCCGGTTGGTGAAGTAGTGCCCGATGACGCCGGTGGACCATCCCGAACGATCTGCGACTTCTCGGATGGTTGCCGCGGATATTCCGGCCTCCGAGACGATATCCAGCAAGACATCGCAGATTTGCTTTCGACGTTCGTTATGATCCACCACGCGAGGCATATCGGACTTTCTCTTAGTTGAGGGCGACCCAACGGTTGAAGCGATCGACTACTTCCGTGATGTTCTTCGCGTAGTAGTCGGCATTTTCTTCAATCGCCTGCTTAGCATTATCGCCGGCTACGATCCACGGGGCGAGATCTTTGCCATATGCGGCGCTGTCGAGCCCGACGATGTCGGTCGTGTAGGTAATTCCCTTGACCAAAGCCTTCTGGCCTTCAGTGTCCCCGATGAAGTGGGCGATCATCGCTTGCCCCGCGACCGCGTTCGGCGCACCGTTCGGCACGGCATACACAGCCTGTGAGTAGAGCGAGTTTTCCCAAGTGATTGCCAGCGGCGCCTTGTCGTTGGTCACAGCTCCATAAACGCGGCCGCTCCAAGCGATGCCCATCGAGCACTCACCGCTCGATAGCAGTCGGATGGCGTCGTCGCCGTTAGACCACCACAGAATGTCGGACTTGATGCTATCCAGCTTGGCGAAGGCCTTGTCCAGATCAAGCGGATACAGCTTATCTCGCGCTACGCCGTCTGCAAGCAGCGCCGATTCCAAAACGCCGCCGAACTGCGGATACTTAAAGAGGCAGCGCTTGCCTGGATAGCGCTTGACGTCGAAGATGTCGGCGATGCTCTTGGGCGCTCCGTCTTTGAATTTGTCCTTGTTGTAGGTGAAGACGATGCCGTAACGCAGCACGTCGACACCGTAATCGTCGTGTGCCGTCGGAGCCAGCTTCTTGTAGTCCACGATCGACGGATCAAGCTTCTGCAGATAGCCTGCGTCGCGTGCCTTGATGAAGTCGCCTTTCGTCGGAAATTCGATCATGCTCCACGGAATGGTGGCGCCGCTGTCCATCGCCGCAAAGAATTTCGTCATGTCCGAGTTGAAATCTCCCTTGACTTGGACGCCGGTCTCGGCAGCGTAATCCTTGATTACGGTTGCTTCGCGGGTGCGAGTGGTCGCACCGCCAGATGCGTCGTGCCAGACGAGTTCTCCCGAAACCTTCGCCTTGACGTCTGCTGGCAGAACGTCTGCAGCCATCGCGGCTACCGGAAGCGCTACGAGCGCTCCGAATGCTATTGCGGCAGTTTTGCTGATCCCATTCCCCATTGCACTGTCCTCCTTTTGCCTGGACGTTACATCACAACTGTAACAAAAAGATCGGATGACGCAAGGCTACTCCAGCTTTTTTTATTACAACAGTCTTGATAAAAACGGCGCATCGACCCTAAGATAGCCGCCATGGATGCCGCTCCGGAGCGGTTTAGACGCTCCTTGAAGGCGAAGAAAAAAGGGAACCGCATGATGAAGACACAATGCGTCGTGATGGCGAGTGAGGGCGCTGATGAAAGTCAGGTCGATCGCGCCAACGGGATTGACGTCAGAGGCGTCGAGGTCCGCTTCGCGAACGGCTTCTACGGATTGAAACAGTCCAGCCTCACGATAGAACCCGGCTCCTTCTGTACGCTGCTTGGGCCGTCGGGATCGGGAAAGACGACGCTCCTGCGTACGATCGCTGGGCTGTTGACACCGAGTGCCGGGAAAATCTCCATCGGCTCTAACGAAGTGACGAATCTCCCCGTCCAGGCCCGGAATATCGGCTTCGTGTTCCAGAACTACGCGTTGTTCCCGCACATGACCGTGTTACAGAACATCGAGTATCCCCTGAAGCTCCATAAGTGGCCGCAAGATGACCGGCGCCGGCGTGTCCACGAAATCCTAGACCTGATCGAGCTACCACACGTCGCCGACCGTGCGGTTGGTGACCTCAGCGGCGGACAGCAGCAGCGCGTCGCGATCGGCCGCGCGCTTGTCTATCACCCAGCGCTTCTGCTTCTGGACGAACCGATGGGCGCTCTCGATCGACGACTCCGACAGCAGCTCGGCGCGGACCTGCGCGAAATCCAGCAGCGGACCGGTATTACTACCGTGTACGTGACCCATGATCAGGAAGAAGCATTCATCCTCTCTGACAAGGTCGCGATCATGGATGGTGGCGAGATCCTCCAGTATGACACGCCGGCAGAGCTTTATTTCCGCCCGAATTCCCGGTTCGTCGCCCGTTTCCTTGGGGAGGCAAACATCGTCGAGGTGAAGAAGCTGAGTGCTGCCGCCGATGGAAGGGTAAGTGCGACGACACGGCTGGGCGAAGTGCTACTCAAGTCGGTGATTTCCCACGTTGACGAAGGCGCGTCTCGTTCTATCGTTCTGCGTCCGGAAGATCTTATACTGAAGACCTCGAACCAGGCCGGACCGGAACAGGCGTCGCCCATCCCGGTGAAGATTGTGAAAGAGCTCTTTCTGGGAAGCCGCTGCCTTGTAACCGTGTCGGACCCGGCGGGCGACGCACTTCTTATCGAGTGCACCAGGGCGCAGGTCCCATCGCCCGGCAGCGACGTGTGGCTGACCTGGAATCTGGCATCCGCAGTTCTCATTGATCGCTAGTGGGGAAAAGAAAATGAAGAAGATACTCATCGCGAACCGGGGCGAGATAGCCTTGCGCATAGCCCGCGCCTGCCGCGACGCCGGATATCGTTCGATCGCCATCGCTTCCGAAGCGGACCTGCAATCGATGCACGCTCGCGCTGCGGATGAAGTTCATACGTTGAAGGGCAACTCGCCGCTTGATACCTATCTGAACCAGCAGGCGATCCTTGATATCGCCGCGAAGAGCAACGCTGACGCGGTGCATCCCGGATACGGTCTACTTTCTGAGAACGAGACATTTGCGGCCGCGGTAGAAGCCGCGGGCCTCGTCTGGATCGGTCCTTCCGCCGACGCCATCGCTCAGCTTGGCGACAAGGTGAAGGCTCGCGCGATTGCTCGAAAAGTGGGCGCTCCTGTTCTTCCATCTCTGGACGACGGTGCGTCCTTAGAAAAGGCGACGGAGTTCGCCGAGGCACACGGGTTCCCGGTCATTATCAAAGCTCAAAATGGCGGTGGTGGTCGCGGGATGCGTATCGTCAGGGAGATGAGCGAGCTGGAGCCGATGATGGCTGCTGCGGAGCGTGAGGCAGGCCTCGCGTTCGGTCGTCCCGAATGCTTCGTCGAGGTCTATGCAGAAAACGCGAGGCACGTCGAGACGCAATGCCTCGCCGATCGGCACGGAAACGTAGTCGTCCTGTCCACCAGAGACTGCACCCTGCAGCGCCGCCAGCAAAAGCTCGTAGAGGAAGCGCCCGCGCCGTTCCTAAATGAGACCCAGCTTGACAAGCTCAAAGAGGCCTCCGTCGGGATCCTGAAAGAGGTGAGCTACTGCGGGGCGGCAACTTGTGAATTCCTAGTGACCGAAAAGGGCGTCTATTTCCTCGAAGTGAACACCCGCGTTCAGGTCGAGCATCCTGTCACAGAAGAGGTCACCGGCGTCGACATTATCCGCGAGATGTTCGACATCGCTGAAGGGAAGCCGCTGGCTCTCGGGAGTACAGTGATCCGCGGCCATTCGATCGAGTTCCGCATCAATGCCGAGGACCCATGGGCGGACTTTCGTCCGGTGCCGGGCAAGATTCGGCGAATGCAGCTACCTGGCGGCCCCGGTGTCCGACTGGATTTTGGCTACAGCGAAGGCGACACCATACCGCCTTACTATGATTCCCTCGTCGGCAAGCTGATCGTGACGGGTAGGGACCGAAAGCAAGCGATCGAACGCGCGACAAGAGCGCTGGACGAACTGACGCTTGATGTGAAGACGGTGGTGCCGCTGCATCGCGCGATCATAAAGCGGTCGGAATTCGCGGCTGACAGCGTTGACGAATTCCGCATCTACACCCGCTGGATTGATGTCGAAATGCCAAGACTTTCGGAGGAGGCGGCTGCACTGCAGGAAACTCCCACTTCCGCATCTGACGTCATTGAGGACCCCTCGGTTTCGTCGCCGGTGGAGGAAGTCGACGAGGCTCTGACCTATCGTGCTGGCATCAAGGCGCCGCTCTCGGGCGTGGTCATGGAGCTATGCGTCAAGGTAGGCGACAAGATCTCGCGAGGCGATGTCGTGGCGATCATGGAATCCATGAAAATGGAGCAATCGGTTCTCGCGGAGGAGGACGGCGTCGTGAGCAAGATCAACGTCGTTCCAAGCGGATTCATCGAAATGGGCGATGACCTGATGGGGATCGATTGAAATGACGGGCCTGACCTTCAACGAGACTGCGGCTGACGAGCGTCCCCAGGAAAACGCTCTGCTGACCCTCGAAACGACCGTGGATGAAGGGTGGATCGACTACAATGGCCACATGACCGAGTGGCAGTATTACAAATTGCTTGCCGATTCAGGGGAGAACTTTCTGCGCGCGATGGGGTTTAGCGAGGAGTACCGCCTGAAAGGCTTCAGTTTCTTTTCCGTGGAGGGCCATCTGAGAAATCTCAGGGAGTGCCGGCTTGGAACGCCCATCAGAATCTATACGGAAACGATCGGCGTCGACGATCTTCGCCTTCATATCTATCAGTATGTCATTGACGTCACCCGCGATCTCGTTCTTGCCACCGGCGAACATATGATGATCCATGTGGATACGGACAGACGCCGCGCTATTCGGGTCGACCACTACATGAAGGGATGTCTGCAAACTGCCTTGCAAAAATGGCGGCCGCTGAAGATGCCGAAGGGGCTGCACGCCTCCATCACCGCTGCCAAATCAGCAACGGATTCGCTCGTGGGTGCTCACTCATGAGTTCCGTGGGCGGCCCACACGAGCCGCCTACCTCTTTAAGAAAGCGGAGTGCAGCAATTCCTCCTCGCGCTTGGAAAGATTGAGTGGATTACTACGCGGCAGTCGTCTCACCTGCAGATAGCCCATGAATGAAAGCACAGCCAACCTTGATCGCAAGCTGCCGCCTTTTTACCTGGTCCCGCCTTCGAGCAGCGGGGCCAGAGTCGGCAGCTCAATTGCGAGCTGAGCTCCAGGCTCACCTTCTTGATCTGGTCGGAGCACTGGCGCATCAGGATGCGGCCGACTTCGGTCGAGCCGGTGAAGCTGATCTTGCGCACCTTGTCGTTGCCGCAAAGCTCCTTGCCGATCGCAGACGTCTTCGCCGACGATGACGTTGAAGACACCGGCGGGAACGCCGGCCTTTTCAGCGAGAACGGCAAGCGCGATGGCCGAAAGCGGCGTCTGCTCGGCCGGCTTGGAAACGACGGTGCAGCCGACGGCGAGCGCCGGAGCGATCTTGCGGTTGATCATCGCCGCAGGGAAATTCCAGGGGTGATCGAGATGCGTCCGCCACCGGCGACGGTGAGTTCACCAGGATGACGTGCGTCAAAGACCCCCTCAATCTGCCTGCATGTAATCCGCCACACTGTAGCAATGGCTCGCCTGATAGGCGTTCCGCCCGCGGTTCATGTGCGTCAGGTTGAACGTGCGGATGGCGCGCACCACGCGGCGGCCCCCGAGGAATTTGCGGATCGAGACAGAGCCGCGCACATTGATGCCGAAAATGTCCGCACCACGCGGGAAGAAATAACTGACGTCCTCTGGCATCGCGACGCTTTGCTCGAGAAAGGGTTCGTCCACCCGGCTCGGCGTTGCTGAACGATCTGTAGTGAAATCCGAAAGATGCACGATGAATCTGGCGCGGATATCGTCGCCTTGAGCATAGAGCGTGAAAAGCTCCATCCAGCTCGCATTGACGCGTACGAGCGGCTTGTCCGAGGTCGATGGCAGACAGGAAACCGACCAGTAGTAGCGCTCGGTCTTGCACAGCAAAGGAATGCAGTTTGGACCGTATAGCCCGAGAATCTCCAGCACTTTTCCCGCTTGCGCGCGACTAAGTAGCTTCTCAAATCGAGCGACATATTTGAAGCGCTGTTCCAGGGACTCTGAGCGGTCGCCCGCGTCCGGCAAGTCGATCTGCCCGCTATCCAATCTCGCTGCTGCTCAAGATCAAGGAATTGCCGCACACCGGTGGTTCTGGGGCGAGAAGTCGTGCCCATGTCAGGCACTCTGCGAAATTCGTGTGCTCGTCATCGGCCGGCTCCTGTGTTGTCGCCTGGGCGGTTGCGATTCTAAGCATCGCGCCCAATGCGCCTCCGAATGATACGTCGCGGACGGAGAATTTGGAACGGCTGCGCGACCACGAGGAGAAAGTCGCCTCACCGTTCGCCGCCTTCGCAACGGCTTGACTTCAAGGCTGATATTGCCGGCTCTGCAAAGCGGCGGCTTCTGGGATCAGAGTTCGATCTACACGATGGCCGCAATGAGCGCACAATGCTGCCGTTCACAGACTTAGGCGTGGACGTCGACTCAGGGCGGACAAAATCGCGCACCCATGACCCTATGCACGGCTTGTTGCAAGGATATACCCACGTTCTGGAGAAGATCGCATAATGTATCGAGCGGGACCTCGCGCGCTGATCCTTCCGCGGCAGTATCCTCCTAAGACAGCATCTCGAGACCGTGTTTCCGGACGATCGAAAGCAGCTTCAATGCGGGGCCGCTGGGTCGCTTCGCGCCAGTTTCCCACTTTTGCACGGTGGACTCGCTGGTGTTGAGGTAGCGCGCGAAAACTGGCTGGCTGACATGATTGTTCTCGCGCAGCGCCTTGATCTCGCCCGGCGTCAGATCTTGCGGGATGGACAGGCAAGTCTGATCGAAGGTCTTCATGGTTTCCTTGTCGATGGTGCCCGCCGCGTACATATCTTCGACAGCGCTGTGGATCGCCTCAAAGGCATCGCTTTTGAATTTGCGCTTAGTCGCCATTGGAAGTCTCCAATAGGGCGCCGGTCCCGATTTCGGCATCAAGCTCGGCCTGGGTCTTGCGCCGATAGAGTTCGGCGAGCTTCCGGAAAGCAAGGAGTTCGTCGTCATCGATGTTTGCGCGGTCCTTTTTCGCAAACAGGTAGGCGAACACCCAGTACTCACCGGCTTTCGCCAGAACGATCGACCGATGCATGTTGTCGTTGAGCCACACGTGCGACTTGCTCAATCGCTTTGCAAAGGGCCTTGTCGGAGATCCGCGCTTTCTTCGCTGCCTTGGAAAACCACGCCGTTTTGAAAGTCCGTTCTGACATCGCTTCATATAGCACTAGGTGCTACAACTATCAAGTTGTCGGGAAAATTGCGCAGACTACGCTGCTTCGCATGCCTGATGGATGTGGGTGGCAGCAAGGCACCCATTCGCGGCTAGACTGAAATACGCTCCATACAAACTGCCTTTACGACCTTCTGCAATATCCTCACGCGTTCGACCAGCCAGACGAGTTCCTCGTTGCTGATTGTGTATTTCGACGAATATCGCGCTTCGACATAGGCTCGCGACAGCAACTCAAAGCAGCGCCGTGAAAACCGGCTGTCACGCGGCCATGCTTCCACCAGCCGATTATCCATCCCCTCGGCCTGGGAGCGCAGCACCTTTATCCGATGAGACTTGGGGCTGTAGAGCGTCAGGACCAGCAGCGCGCAGTGATAGGCCTTTTCAGTTGCTTGATGGAGATTGAAGGCAGCGTGACGCGGTACACCGTCGGCTATACTCGTTTCAGCGAGCTTGACCGAGTGAACGGCTAACTCAAACCAGGCATCGAAATATTTGCTTGCTTCGGCGCGCCTCTCCTCAGCCGTCAGCGGCTTCGGCTGCGCCAGCGGATGGCCGGGCTCCTCGTAGAGGGGAATGCCGTCTCTGGCGATGTCGACGAAGAAGGGGCGACCGCGGGAGAGCTGGTCGTTGACATCGGCCAGCGTGTGGACGATCGGCACGACCGGGGTTTCGATGCGATGCGCGATCTGCTCCGTCAACAGCCGCTCCTCGATGTTCTCCCAGAGCTCCTGCTCCTCGGCAAAGGACTTGCTGTTGACGACGATCAACAGATCGTAGTCGGAGCGATAGCCGCTCAGGTGATCCTCGACCCAGTCGCCGCGGCCATAAGAACCATACAGAATGACCTTCAGGACCCTGCCGGCATGGCGCTTGGCCGACAGCTTGCTGGCCTGGAAGCCTTCGACCTCGGCAAACAGGATCTGAAGGATGCGCGCCAGTTCGCGCCGCTTCCTGTCCGGCAGATGTTCGATATGGTCGGTCAGGGTCAAAGCCGCGTCAAAGCCTTCGGTCAGAATCGCATCCATCGTAGCGGTTCCATGGTGATTGCACACCAAATCCTTTTACGGGATTTCTTTCATGAGAACAATTCAAGGGTGTGCTCATCGCACGATACATCCGTGTTTGCGCGCCTGTCCGTATTCAAAGCGTCATCTTGGCGGCGTCGCTCTCGACGGATCCAGGTAATGAGGCTATGGCGAGGACAAAGCCACGACGCGGCTTGCCCGCATCACCTCACTCGCTAGAGCTCAAGGTTCTGACAATATGAAAAAGCCGCAACGAAGGTTCGTTGTCGAATTGAAATCCGGCCGCCGGCGGCAGACATCGAAACCGGTCTCGATCTGGGGTAATCTGGATCTCAAGGCTGTGTCGGCTGCGGTCGACGCTGAGATTTCCGGCCACGCCGGTCATCAGATCGCAGACAGCGCAATGTCTTCGACGCGCGTGTCTCCCGCAGGAACGCCCGTATTGACAACACCACTGGAGCAGCCAAGAACGGTGTCGGCACCACAGGAGGGATTAATGGCCAACGAAACCAACACGACTGTCAATAGCGAGCCCGTGACCAGCGATGCGGCCATAGTGGCGGAGCCAAAGAACCAGCGTGCGCCGCGCGCCAAGAAGGTGGCGCCCGAGACGGCAAGTGCCGATGTCAAGGTCGAGACCAAGGCACCCGCTGCACCGGCAAAGCGGGGCAGACCGGCACGGGCTGGCAAAACCACGCCGATGGCCGCAGATGTTGCAGGCAAGGCGAAGCGGGTTGGCAAGACACGCGCTGCAAAGCCCAGCCCCGCCGCGATGCCTGCGCCGATCTCGGCTGCTGACGACATGGCAGAGTTGCTGCGGCTGGAGGAGGAAAACCAGATGCTGCGCAAGTCGCTTGCAGAAAAGCTGCGTCAGGAAAACGCCGATCTGCGCAAGCGCCTCGGTCTTGCCTGACAGTCTTGGCTGATTGGCTGTCTGAAACGTGTCGGCGACGGCCGAGCGCATTTAGTCCTGCTCCCCCTTGGCCATGAACATCGGCGACGGTCGATCCGCGGCCGATGCCGTTCAAGGGCTGCTCGGCTGCAGGAAACAAGCGGAGATTGGGGAAGATGGTGGCGTCGCCTTGGAAATTTCTCGTTGGGCTGACGAGACGACATGGCAAGGACAATGAGCGCACGTCCGTTAAGGACCGATCAGAGACACCGGTCGCCAATCAGACGCAGGAGCCGTCTCAGCTCCAGCCACCAGCATCGGTGCCACCCACCGATGCTGCACAGGACACCGCCAATCCGGTCGATGTACATTCGACCGACTCTGACGATATTCCCAATATTGAGAAGGTCGTTGAACCGACTGGTCCGGACAAATCAGCCTTGTGTGAGGTCACCGATCTCGCTTCGACGACGCGCTTCGGTTTGCAAACCGATTTTGTCGAGCTGTCGGCGGCAGCGAAGCCTCGCAAGGCGCGGGCGGTTCGAAAGAAAAACGCGTCTGCCGAGATCCAGTCGGCACCATCAACGACCGTTGCTGCTTCAAACGAACTCCAGGACCTCGATGACGAGATCCGACAGCTGCGCCGACAGTTGGCGAAGAAGCTTCAACGTCAAAACGCCCAGCTGAGAACGATGCTGGAGCGATTTGACCGATAGATAACGAGCATGTCTCTCGAACTGCTCGCCAATGCACTGATTTGGATTGAGACGATCTGAGGAAACCACTCTCAATTCGAATCCCTTCATGGCGAGCACCCCTGGCTCACACGGCCCAGTAGGGAACGTACCTTGCGTTTCTCCTGCCCTGATCCGGGTCCGCAGGTGCGATACGGCCGAGCTTGATCGATTCCGCGATAATTGCGGATACTGCCTGATACTCTTCCGCCGGAAGCGAGAACCGTTCTCTTAGGGTTGCATTACTCATGTAGTCATGGGTTAGCCAGCGCAGAACGCAGTGGAAGAAGCACGCTCTCATCTTCTCTGCCTTCGACATCTGGCTGAAGCTTTTGGGCGCGAACAGTACGACACGCATTGAGTTCTCTGACGAGATGAAATCCGGGGCGGGGAGATGCTCCGCTTCAATCTCGATCAGCGTCTTGTCGAGCCCGCCACCGCGTTCCTCGCAAAGGCCGAATGAACGCATCGTGGCTGCCAGCTTTTCGTTTCGGGAGCGGCGTTCATCGAGTATCCGGTCGGTATTGATCAGAGAGTTGCCCGGGTTGCTGACCTCAATCCGGTTATCATAAATCTCGACCACGGGGCCGACACCGGTCGCCATGAAATCCTGGTGGATGAGTGCGTTGGCAATCACTTCCCGGATGGCTGTTTCCGGGAAGTGCGGAACCATGCGTCGTACTCCCTCGATGTAGCGTTCGTCTTTGGGCAGGCGTTCCATCAGGAATTTCATCATACCGGTGAAGCCGACCGCGTAGCCCTTTTTACCTTCCTGTTCGAAGTCGGACCGAGATTTGTCACGGCCGACATATTTGACGATGCGAACGGCTTTCCCGGCGATGGACGGAAAGGCCGTGACATCGCGGGCCAGCATAATCGCGCCGAGGTTGGTAATGTCGAACCGGCCTTCAAGATTATCCAGTACAAACCCTCGATCCGCCATTTTGCGGATCACCTCTTCTTGGCTCTTCGGCCTTGGCTCGCCGGTCAAATCGAACATAGGATCTGGATCGAGCAGGGCGAAGACGTCTTCCGTGCTCGCGTTGGATGTAGCAACAGCTGTTTCGAAGCGGCGTCTTCCGGTCGCTATCCAGAGCGCCCGCTCGTGCTCGGGAAATTCGGCGAGCTTTTTCTTGTTTTCGCCGATCCGGACGAATTCCGTACCGCTGAACTTTACCGGCCGTTCATAGGACGGTTCGATGGCAATCACGGAATATGCAAGACCGTCGCACGAGAAATCCAGAACCTCGATGAGGACACGCGGCTCGATCATCCGGCTCAGCCAATTGGTGAAATCCTCGTTCCCTTGTTTTAGCTGTTGCAAGCGGAGTTCGGTCCCCACGCGTTTTTTCGTGTGGTCCTCCACTCCGAAGACAAGGAAAGCACGATCCCTGCCAGCCAGCATGGCTGAATTCGCGAGGGCTGAAACATACTCACCAATCTCGCGCGGATCCTTGTTGTTGACCTTGAATTCCAGCCAGGCACTTTCGTTCGGCTCTTGAAGTAACCGGTTGAGCAATGCGCATGGATCATGGATTGGCATTTCGCGTCCTCATTTTATCCCCCTTATATCAGATTCGACCCTGTCGTAACGGTCCATCGAGGAAATCCGCAAGAATTTTTCCAGCAAAAACAATGCGATGGTAATAAGATTCGGGCGAAAGTTTTTATCCTCGTTTTGAACCAGTGAGGGAGGAGCAGGGCAACTGATGACCCAGGCGCGTTTTATCCCCCTTTAGTCGGGATCGCTATTGCTTAAGCATCAAGTGTCGAAACAAATCAAACAAAAACAATATGATGCAGACTGCCATTGGGTTTGAACAATATCGCCGTTATGTCGGAAACGCGGTGATGATGACGCGATGAGCGCCGCCATGTGCCCGATTGTGACCGAGAGACGCCGGAAGCGTGATGGCATCACAACTCGACATGTTTGCACCGTCGCCGGCGGAGCACGAGGTGACTGTTGTAAGACTACGGTCGGAGACGAAGCGGCGCGGGGGATCGACTATCGGATCGGGCTCGGGGTTGCCTGGAACAAAGAGGACCCAACCGCCTCGCGCGACGATATCGTCGATTTCGCCCGGTCGCTGGCGCGGGCAGGGCGGTGAGCGCGACCGCGTTCAGCTAATCCCCTGACTGCTCCTCCGCCGGTCTGCCGTGTTTGGTTGGCCTGCCTGCCGTTGACCATCTCTTTTGCCGCTCGCGCCTCGCGTCCTGCCCCGGCTTTTGGTCCTGCCGGGCCCACGCTGCCCCGCAACGGCTTCGCCGTCCTCCACTTTCGTTGTGGCCCTATCGGGTGCGGGCCAGCGCTTAAAGCCCGGCATTCGGACCGCCGTAGCAGGTCGCGATGGTCGCGACCTCAAACGGAGGTTCAAACATGACGAGGCAGCCCACAAAGCAACGATCCGATCTCTACAGCCGCATCACCGACAAGATCGTCGCCGAGCTCGAACAGGGCGTGCGACCCTGGATGCAGCCCTGGAACACGACACAGGCAAGCGACCAGATCACTCGACCGCTGCGCCACAATGGCCAACCCTATTCCGGCATCAACGTCCTCATCCTCTGGTCCGAAGCCATCGCACGCGGTTTCTCCTCGGCCACCTGGATGACCTTTCGTCAGGCCCTCGAATTCGGGGCCGCGGTGCGCAAAGGCGAGACCGGCACGACGGTCGTCTTTGCCAGCTCGTTCCTCCGGACCGAAACCAGTGAGACTGGCGAGGCGGTCGAACACGACCTCCCGTTTCTGAAAGCCTACACGGTCTTCAACGCCGACCAGATCGACGGACTGGGCGCGCGCTTTCGGCAAGTCGCACCGGTTCCAGATCCGATTGCCCGCATCGGATATGCCGACCGCTTCTTTGCCAACACCGGTGCCCTGATCCGGCATGGCGGATCGTCGGCCTACTACGCACCGGCCCGCGATTACATCCAGATGCCAGCCTTCGAAGCCTTCCGGGATGCGCGGTCCTATGTCGCCGTCTTGAGTCATGAGCTGACACACTGGACGGCAGCCCCGCATCGTCTCGATCGTGACCTCAGCCGTTACGGCAAGGACAACAGCGAACGCGCCCGCGAGGAACTGATCGCCGAACTCGGCAGTTGCTTCCTCTGCGCCGATCTCGGCATTGTTCCAGAACTCGAACCACGGCCTGACCATGCGAGCTATCTCGCCTCCTGGCTCAAGCTTCTCTCAGGCGACAAGCGGGCGATCTTTACCGCCGCCAGCCACGCGCAACGCGCGGTCAGCTACCTGCACCATCTGCAGCCCGAGCATGAGGAAGGGGAGGCGGCGTGAGCCGCTTCTTCCTTCACTGGAATAGCGCGCAAAGGGCTGGCTCTCGGAAAGGACATCACTCGCAACCTGGCAGACAGAGCGCGCCATGTCGGCATGCCGGTATGGCAAGCTTCCCGGAGCGGCGGCGCCGTTTCCCCAACGCTGAAGATTGTTGTGTAATGCGCTCTGCATCACATTCTGTTCCACATCGAAAGGAAACGCACATGGCCGCCATTAATGCCCGAAAGGAAACGCCCGTTTCCATGCGCTTCCGCGATGACGATCTCGCGATCATTGATCGTGGCGCGGCCCTGACCGGGCTCTCGCGGACCGAGTTCATGCGCCGGGCCGCGGTGCAGGAAGCGCAGGCTGCTATTCTCAACGCGAGTGTCATTCGTGTTTCCCCCGATGCCTCCGAAGCCTTTATCGCTGCCATCGAAGCGCCGCCGGTTGCAGCACCCGCCAAGGTGGCCGAGCGCTTGCAGCGTCAAGCGCCCTGGGAATATTGACGCCTTGGGTTGTCGAAGATCGAGCCGCTTGAGGAGCGCCATCGTTTGGGATCGTTCAGCTGTGGCAAGCCTGCCCTCGATATCTGGCTTGCCACCTTTGCCCGATCGAACCGCCAGCACGGTTTCACAAGAGTGTTTGTCATCCATGACGACGACGTGGTCGTCGGTTATTATGGACTTGCTCCGACCGTTGTTGCGCCGAATATCGTCGCCCGCAAAATCCGAACCGGCCAGCCACCGGACCCGATCCCCTGCCTGCTGATCGGTCAGCTTGCAGTCGACCACCGCCATATCGGTCGCGGTATCGGTACGGCGCTTGTCCGGGACGCGTTTCGCCGCTGCATAGCCGGCGCGGATCTCGTCGGTGGGCGGGCGATCGTCGTTCGCGCCATCGATGAACAAGCGGAGCGTTTCTGGCAGAGCTGGGGCTTTATTTCGTCACTCGACAACCAATCCATTCTCGTGCGCTCGATGACCGACATCAGAGCGTGGCTGGCGTCCTCCTGGATGTAGCCAGCCCCTGCGGCTCATTTTCCGGGCTTCTCGAGGCCACGACGCTCTTACCCGCCGGCCGCTCAAAACCATTCCCGTTCTTTATGTCGCCTTTCTAAGGGACCGACCGCGATCAGCGTCAACCCGCAAGGGGTTTCCCTGCGCTTTCGCTCCGGTGACGCCTGCGGCTCGCCCCCTTCTTCGGGCGCCATCGGGAATGGTCCCGAGCAACCGAAGGAGTAACTGACATGGCCACCACAATCGCAACCCTGACGCAGAAGACCGACGGCAGCTTCGAAGGCGTCTTCGCCACCATCCGGGTCAATGCGCCGATCGCCATTGTCCCGAATGCCAACAAGGCAAGCGAGGAAGCCCCCGACTACCGCATCATCCATCGCAAGACCGGCTTCGAGATTGGTGCGGCCTGGAATCGTATCTCTCGCCAGACCGGCGAGGAATACCTCTCCGTCAAGCTCGAGGCGCCCGAGATCGGCGTCATCTTCGGCAACCTTGCAGCGGCCCCCGGCGGCGATCCGAACCGCAAGGTCATCCTCTGGAACAACCCGGCCTGAGCCGGACGCCGGCCCCGCGGGGCCGGCACAACCATCCGAGCCGAAGAACTGCGATGATGATCACCAAAGATTGGATCCACGTCGCCCTTGATAGACAGCGGTTCCGTCCACGCTATTCCGGCCGTTTCGTGCCGACGAAAGATCGACCGACGGGTCAGGCTCAAAACTTTCCTTCGCCCATCATCAAAAGTCGTAGCAGTTCCTCAGTGAAGACCTGTCGCCGATTATGCGACTGATCTCCTGTCGGGGATAGGTTTCGGCATATATCCGCGCGAACGCTTCTTTCTCAGGAGTTCGAGGAAAAGCCTGACCGCCTCTTCCTCCCGCGCAAAGTGATGCACCAGCCTCTGACCGCCGGCGCCGATGCGCCCCCACCGACGGATGAGGCACGCTTCGCCGAACAGCGTCGGCTCGATCGACATGGCATAATAGCGGGCCATGTTTTTGGTGGCGTCCGTGCGTTCAATGTAAAGCTGGTAGGGCTGCGCGATCATGGCGGCCAAGATTGCTGAGAGCCGACTCCCCGTCCAACGAGAGATTTGAATCGATCAACCTCGATCGATTCATGACCGTGATGAGTTGGTCGACACGCGGCACGCTTCGGGCGAGCCGGTTGTGGCAGGCGGTACTACTCGCTGGCGCTCACGGAGCCCGCACGTTGTCTCCGTCCATGGGTCACATCCCGTGTCGCCGCTGCGCCTGCGCCCCTCTTCGTCTCATGGCCGCTGACAGAGCTTTCATTGCATCCGATGTCAGGCTGCATCATAGGAATTTGCGAACTCGCGGTCGGCATAATAGCGCAACTTTCTGCCGATGATGGGTCGCCGACCTGCTAGAAACAAAAGCTCCGCTTCAGCGGGCAGGTTGCGCACTTCGTCGGGTGTCAGAAGAGCGCGTCCGGTGCGCTGTTCGGTGTAGGAAATTCCGGATTTCTCGGCGTCCAATGCGAGTGCCATCGTTCGAAAGGCAATTGTCTCCTGTCCCAACAGGTCGGATACCAAGCGGGCGCTCTCATGATCGTTTATGCCGAACACCTGGAGCACGCCGGCATTCGACAGGAAGGTGCCGGCCCGTCGCCCATAGGTAGCACGCAGTTGATGGATATCCTGGAGTATTGGCCACAGTTGCACGCCATAACCGGCCATCAAACCCATCGCTCGCTCGACCGGCGCGAGGTAGCCCAAGGCAGCAAACTCGTCGAGTAAATAGAGAACCGGGGCAGGTGGGCGACCTGGTGTCCGCGCAAGATCCGACAGGCTTTGCGTCACCAGCAGACGCAGCCATCTTGCATAGGGTCCGAGCCTATCCGGCGGCAGAACGAGGAACACGGTCATCGTGCGTGACTTCAGTTGCGAAAATCGAAACGCGGAGCGGGCAAGGACAGCAGTGATCCGCGGGCTGTCGAGGAAGTGCGTGTGACGTTGGGCGGCCGACAGCACGCCCGCCGCCTCCCGATCGGACTTGGCGAGATGTCGATTGGCGGCGCGGGCAACAAGGCCGTTCGCCACCGGGCTTTCCTGCATCGTTTTCAACAGAGCGCTAAAGTCGTCGGCCGCGAGCGTCAGATGATGGCGGAGCATCGAAAGATTGCAGGTGCTGCGTGGCTCGGTGCTGACGATATGCAGGATCAATCCGCCGATCAGCGCCTTTGCCTCTTCGTTCCAATGGGCTTCACCGGTTAGTCCTGGCTCGTCGAATACCAGTGCGTCGGAAAGATTGCTCGCATCATCGATGAGATCGACGCCTTGCGGGTCGAATGCATCGAGCGGGTTGAAACTGCTGTTTTGATGCTGCGTGATATCAAATGGGTCGAGGACATGCACAGGTCCGAAGCGCTCTCGCGCCCGAAACGCAATCCGGGCATTCTCACCCTTGGGATCGATGCAGATGATTGAACGATCGACATCGAGCAGATTGGGCAAAATGGTGCCGACGCCCTTGCCTGATCGGGTCGGTGCCATGGTCAGCAGATGCGCGGGTCCGTCATAACGGATAAATTTGCCAGTCTTCGCGTCACGGCCGAGAAGAAGTCCGTCGCGGGAGCGCGTCAGCAACGCCGTTTCCTTGTCGCTGCCAAATCGCGCCGAGCCGTGCGTATCGTCCGACGTTTCGCCAAAGCGAGCAACCATCGGAGCAGTCACAAGACGGAACAGCACGACGAGCCAAAAGACAGTGAAGACAGAGTCGCCGACAACCCAGAGCGCATCGCCTTTGCGGATGCCGAGCGATTGCATCAGGGCCTGCAGCCCGAAGGAAATGACTAAAAATACGAGGATGTAGAAACCCCCGAAGGCAATCAGATGATGCACTACACGGTACGGTGCGGCAATGATCGCCAGCAGCGCCCAGATTGGATCACGTGCGGCAACCATCATCATTGCCTTGAATGCGCGCCAGGTCGCCGATCTCCGTATCATGGAAGCCGCGTCTCCTGGCTTTCTACCGAAGACCGGGTCCCGGCAGGATCGAGGACCGCCGTGAACAGCTTGCGGTCGCTGTCGCGGTTGAGAAATTCGGGCAGGACGCGACGCAAAAAGCCGCGCAAGCTCTTTGCGAATTCGTCTTCGCCACGATCAAGATGCTCC
Organism: Rhizobium sp. YTU87027; assembly: GCF_050644135.1. Lineage (NCBI taxonomy): Bacteria > Pseudomonadati > Pseudomonadota > Alphaproteobacteria > Hyphomicrobiales > Rhizobiaceae > Rhizobium > Rhizobium sp. YTU87027. The sequence goes on from NZ_CP098443.1 coordinate 701,282, forward strand.
ATGATCAGTGTGCCAAGAAGGATCTTTCGGCGGGTGTCTTCCGTACGTTCCTGTTTGTCCAGTCTTGCCTGCAGGCTTTTCTTTTGCGCTTCAAGCTGGGCAAGCCGCTCTTCTATCGATTTCCGCACCATGTCTCTTCTCTCCTGTCGTCGCGGCGATGCGAGGCGAGGCGGCTTTTGTGGACCAATATAGTTCATAACCTTGGCGCCCCGTTCACATCGCGTCGCGTTCAGCGAAAGGGTCGTAATCCTTGCATTGTAAGCATGGAGCGAATAAATATGCAACCTATAAGGAATTTAATGAGACGAATAAACCGCTCGTCGCATTACGCAATTGAACTGATTTGGTTTGCCTAAGGGCGCACTTACGGGTTGCTGCGCAACCCAGTGCTCGGCAAGCCTGGGCCCGGCTAAGGATCGGATCGATGGCTATCTACCATCTGAGCGTAAAGCCGATAACGCGTGCCAGTGGCCGCAGTGCCGTGGCTGCTGCGGCGTATCGGTCCGGCACGAAGCTTGAAAATCAAAGCGATGGGTTGGTGCATGATTTTAGCCGCAGGGCAGGGATTGTCCATGCCGAGATCGTTCTGCCGGCGGGCGTGTCGGCAGACTGGGCAAGCGACAGGTCGGCACTGTGGAATGCGGCGGAAGCGGTCGAGAGTCGCAGGGACGCCCGCGTTGCGCGGGAGTTCGAAATTGCCTTGCCGCACGAATTGTCCGCGGAGCAACGGTTGGTGCTGACACGTGCGTTTGCGCAAGCTCTGGCTGATCGCTATCAGACCGCCGTCGACTTTGCGATCCACGAGCCGCATCAGGCGAGCGACATCCGCAATCATCATGCACACGTGATGATGACGACGCGCAAGGTGGGACCCGGTGGGCTTGGTGCCAAGACGGAGATCGAGCGTGCCAACAAGGAACTCTCCGCAGCAGGCCTTCCGACATCAACGATGCAATTGCGTGAGATCCGGCGGTCGTTCGAGCAGATGATGAACATGCATCTGGCCCGTGCCGGGTTTGACATAAGGGTGGATCATCGCTCGCACCAGGAGCGCGGCCTGGAGATCGAGCCGACCCAACATGTGGGCGTGCACGCAACTCAGATCGGTCGTGAAGGCGGCGACGTATCGCGATCGCGCATGGATGAGGCGGCAGCGCGTCGAAACGCCGCGACAATCCGCAATAGACCGGAGCAGGTTCTGGAACTGATCACCCAGGAAAAAAGCGTCTTCGATCGCCGCGACATCGCACGCACATTGCATCGCTACATCAATGACGACGCGCAGACGTTCCAGAATGCCTTCGCCAGGATCATGGCGTCTCCAGCCCTGGTGACATTGCAGCCGGAGAGGATGAGCGGATCGGATGGGCCGGAATATGCGCGCTATTCGACAAGGGAGATGATTGGCCTCGAAGCGTCAATGGCAGGCCATGCGCAAACGATGTCAAAACGTCTGCGTTACGGCGTCGATCGGCGACATGTCGAGCGGGCGATTAATGACCAGGATCGGGCGCTTCGCGCCGCCGCGGGATCGCGTTCGGGCAGCGATGAAAGGGCGGGCGAGGCGGGAACGTCATCGCAGCGTGCCGCGCGCCTGTCGGATGAGCAGCGTGCCGCGATCCATCACATCACCGGTCCGGAGCAGATTGCAGCGGTCGTGGGCTTCGCGGGTGCCGGCAAAAGCACGATGTTGGCCGCAGCCCGCCAAGCCTGGGAAGGACAAGGGTACACCGTCCACGGCGCCGCCCTGTCGGGGAAGGCGGCGGAAGGATTGGAGGAATCATCGGGTATACGAAGTCGCACACTCGCGTCCTGGGAATTCGGCTGGAAGAACGATAACGGCAGGCTCGGCCGAAGGGACGTCCTCGTCATCGATGAGGCGGGTATGGTGGGCAGCCGGCAGCTTGCCCGTTTCGTCGAGGAAGCAGAACGATCCGGCGCGAAATTCGTGCTCCTCGGTGACCACGAGCAGTTACAGGCGATAGGTGCTGGTGCGCCGTTTCGGGCGATTGCAGAGCGGATCGGCTTTGCCGGATTGTCCGATATTCGCCGCCAGCGGGAGCCATGGCAGCGCGCGGCGTCGGTTGACTTTGCCACGCACAAGACAATCGACGGACTTGATGCTTATGCAAGCCATGGCGCCATCAAGTTTGCTGACAGTCGCGAGGCGACACGTCGCATGCTCGTCGAAGATTATTTTGCTGACAGGGTTGAGCGCCCGGGTGGCACGCGCATCGTCATTGCGCACCGCCGCGCCGACGTCCGCGCCTTGAATGCCGATATCCGCTCCAGACTTCAGGAGCTTGGCGCGCTTGCCAAGGGCGGGGAGGGTGAGAGCAGGACAGGTGGAGAGGTCTTGTTCGAAACCAGGGACGGCCCACGAACCTTTGTTCCAGGGGATCGCGTGCTGTTCCTGCAGAATGACCGGGAACTTGGCGTCAAGAACGGTATGCTTGGCACCGTCCTGGCGGCGGAAAACAATTGGCTGCAGGTCAAGCTCGATGGTCGGGCGAAGGGACGTGACGGCAAGGGTCGTGTCGAGTTCTGGACGCCGCGGTACAACGCGATCGATCATGGCTACGCAACAACGATCCACAAGACGCAAGGAGCAACCGTCGACCGAACCTTCGTCCTTGCTTCGCCGACCATGGATCGCCACCTGACCTACGTCGCCATGACCCGCCACCGTGAGGGTGCCGCACTCTATGCAAGCCATGAGGAGTTCGGTGACCGGCAAGCCGGGCGATTGGTCGCGCATGGCAGGGCCCCCTATGAACATGATCCCACAAAACGCGGTAGCTATTACGTGACGTTGGAGTCACGAACGGGGCAGCGATATACCGTCTGGGGCGTCGATCTCGAACGAGCGATCGAAAGCGCTGCGCCATCGATCGGGACGAAGATCCAACTGGAGTTTCGGGGCAGTGAAACCGTCCGTCTACCCGATGGCCGGGAAGCGCGACGCAACAGTTGGGCGGTCAAGTCCGGCGACGCTGCGGCCTACGCGCAATTGCAAGCCAGGCTCAGTCGCTCGGGGGTGAAGGAGACGACGCTCGACTATATCAGGGACTTCGGTGGGCGTCGGGGAATCGGCGAACAGTTGGCCGTCGGGAGTGAAATCGAAATTGGACATAGCCTTGCTTCGGCAACTGTAGAAAAGCCTCTTGAGTGGCGCGCGACCTCCCGCGACTTCTCGAGCGCCTGGATCAAAAGCGAGGCGTCGACGGAACAGGGATCCGTTGTTAATGCCAACCGCTCCAGCACAGATCAAATCGCCTCCGCTGAAATCCGACGAGAACGAAACGGCGATGGCGACATCCGACCTGAAGGTGAGCGGGTCAACGACGGCCGCCGGCGCGGAACGTTCTCGGGCCTCAGATTGAGCAGCGCCAGCCAGCCCACGCACGCACGCGCCGCGCAACCGACGCCTGGGTGCGAAGCGTTGGCGGCGTTGTCACCCTTTGAGCAGGCTGTCGATCGATACGCTCGGGCCCTCATGTCGGCGATGAGATCGCAGGATCGGGAATTGCCGATCTTGCCGAGCCAGAAGGCAGAGCTACAGGCTGCCGGTGCACACCTCGAAAAGACGCAGCCTGGGTCGGTGGCACTGATGATATCTGCTGTTCAGCACGACGGGGGCGCTCAACATGCGATGATCGAGCGATCTGGGCGAGAGCGTGTCGTCGAAGTCATCGCGGGCATGGCGCGGGAGCAGGCAATGCAAGCAGATCCACAAGCCCGGGCGGATCGATTGATGAATAGCTGGCGATTGCTACAGGCACAGCGTCAGGAACTTGCCGCTGAACGCGGCGATGCTGCACGGGAAAAGATTGAACAGGAGATGCGCCTTTTGAGGCGCGAGATCAATCGTGATCCCGCAGTTGCATCCATCATCCGCGATCGCGCCAACAACGTCGGGCTCGAGCACCACCACGACCATCGGAGCACTGCCGGTGACACGGAGCAGAAGCGCGAGCGCGAGCGAGGCAGTGAATTCGAGCGCTAGGGGGAGATTGATGACCGACAATGAGCGGCAAGGGGTCATAACCGAACGCGACGAGGATGTCGATGAGGCGGTTGCGGCATTCCATGATTTGCGTCAGACCGTTGAACGTTTCGGTGCGCACATCTCTGCGGAAATGACAATTGTTCGCAAAGGCGTCGAGCTTGCATTCGAGCAGTTCGAGAAATCGCAGGAAACAGCGGGTGACCGCGAAGATCTTTTCCGCATCGCGCAGTTTCTGGTTGGCATGAACCAACGCATCGACCTCATTGGCAAATCGCCACTTCTCAAGAATGGGCCTGAGTATTTCGTACGGGCCTTCGAACGAGGAGGCGAAGGCATGATGGCGACGGCCGTTCAACAATTGGAACTGGATAACCGGGAACTTCGAAGACACTTGCTTGAATTGCGCCATCTGACGCAGGGTGCGCGTGACCGGCGGCTGCAGAATATCTATTTGTGGTTCGCTAGTGCGATCGGTCTCATTGTCGGAATAGTCGCGACGCTTATTGCCGCGCCTTCACTATGATCTCTGGCCCAAGAATGCCTGACGCTGAAAAATTCGCACTAGCGACATTTTGTGAGGTGGATGGTGGGGACGCGCTATCGCAACAAGGAGACCGTTTGACCTTGCCGGGAAACCAGGCGACCGGCGTCACCCAGGCGCCGAGCGTGCCGCGATCGATGACGACGTCGCAGGAGGCTATCTGCGCCTAGAACCCTTCTCTGGCAATGTCTCTCGCGAAGTACGTGAGGATAAGATCGGCTCCGGCTCGTTTAAACGCTCCTAGCGTTTCTCGCACAACAGCTTTCTCGTCGATAGCGCCAGCCTGGCTTGCAAATTTGATCATGGAATATTCGCCGCTCACCTGATACCCCACGAGGGGAAGGAGTGTATTCTCCCTCAATCGGGCGAGAACATCGAGATACGGCAGTCCAGGCTTCACCATGAGCATGTCGGCGCCCTCCGCTTCATCGATCAGAGATTCCCTTAGAGCCTCCCGCCCATTGAGGTAGTTCATTTGGTAGGATTTTCTGTCACCGATTAGCTCTGAACCAGCGGCTTCTCTAAAAGGACCATAGAACCCTGAAGCAAACTTTGAGGAATAGGCCATAATTGGTATGTCGATAAAGCCTGCTTCATCGAGAGCCTTGCGAATTGCCCCGACCTGTCCGTCCATCATCGCCGACGGCGCAACAATGTCCGCTCCTGCCTCGACAGCGGTAACTGCTTGCTTGCCCAAGTTCTGAATTGTCTGGTCATTGTCGACTTGTCCATTTGCGATGATGCCGCAGTGGCTATCAAGCGTGTATTCACAAAAGCAGTTGTCGGAGATAACGATCAGCTTGGGAGCTACTTCCTTGGCCGTTCGAATCATCCTAGCGAGCAAACCTTCTTTGGCCCACGAGTCGCAGCCGTCCGCTGATTTTTGATGCGAGACTCCAAACATCATCACGGCCTTGATACCATCCTGATATATGGCCGCTATTTCGTCGCGGAGTTCCATCTCAGGGATACGATAGACGCCCGGCATCGACTGAATTTCTACCCGTCGAGTTATGCCCTCTTCAACAAAGATCGGATAAATCAGGTCATTCAATGTGACATGATTCTCGGCGACTAAGTCGCGCAGAAACACTGTCTTTCGAAGACGTCTGTTTCTCGCGACAGGATAGGAGGCCAACTGCATTGCCGAAATCACTCCGTGACATTTTTTGCTACTGCGAACAAGCGTTCGTTTGTGGTGGTGTAAGGTGGGGCTTTTACATGCAGGGTGTACGGCCTGCCTCGAATCCAGCAAGCCCAACCCGCCGAGTTGCAGCAATTATGGCCAATTTCGCGTAGAATTTGGCACTCCACTAACAGCAGGTCGAGCTAGGAACCACTAGCCTTGGTTCAGCAACTCCGGGTGATCGCCTTTTCAAGTCGGCTGACTTTTCCAGCCAACCTGAGGCGGCTTGATCGACCTCGGGTCGCGTGTATCCAATGGTTGGAGGAAAAAATGTCAGTGAATGCAGCAGACCGTCATCTCATCATCGAAGCGATCACTAAATACGCTTGGGGCTTCGATGAGAACGATTTCTCTCTCGTCGCGAGCGCCTTTTCGAAAAATGCCGTGAGCGGCGGAAAGGTTGCGGGTACTGAAATTGCCTGGGGACCAATGCGTGGCCGAGAAGAGATCGTCAACGCCCTTCAAGGCATGCGGAATAGCCAGACGGATCGTCGACGCCACTGCCTGAGCAATTTTCACTTTACAAGTCAGACCGAAGATTCCGCCACAGTCCGGTGCTACATGACTTTGTTGTCTGCCGGTGACGGCAAGGTGAGCCTAGTGACAGTGGGAATCTTCGATGCGGATTTAGCAAGGCTCGACAGAAACGATTGGCTGCTGACGCGACTGGATATCACTCTCGACGCGCCATTTTGAGCCTATTTAGTGCCCGTCCATAAACGGTAAGCTACTGAAAATATTGGATGAATCGCTATATTTCTGCGAGCAAAGCCCGGCGGTTTCAGGTACACTTTAGATCAAGCGACTGATTCTAAAGGGAAACCCGTAACCGCCGGAGCCGACAATGCGCCAAGAACGCACCGTCCAGGCCAGATCCTATGAGGAGGGTGGATAGCGACCTACGCTGTGGCAAAGTGCGGTTGCTTGGACACAAACACCCTACCCTTGGAGGCAAGCATGCTCGTTGCAGCTCACCGATCCGAAGCGCCGACCGCCATCCGCACCGATCTTTGCGCAATTTTCGTCTCATTGGAATTGAGTCGCTCGAAATGGCTGATCACCTCGCTGTCGCCGGGTGGCGGCGAGAAGATGTCGAAACATATGGTGGCGGCCAGCGACGTCGCCGGCATGCTGGCGCGCTTTGCCGAACTCAAGAGGAAGGCGCGGGCGCGAACCGGACGGTGCTTTCCGATCATTGTCATCCAGGAAGCTGGGCTCGACGGCTTCTGGATCCATCGGGTGTTGGAGGCCGAGGGGATCGAAAGCTACGTCGTCGATCCGGCATCGATTGCAACCTCGCGCCGGCGGCGGCGGGCCAAGACCGATAGGATCGACGGCGAAGCGCTGGTTCGGGCATTGCTCGCCTATCAGCGGGGCGAGCCGCGGGTATGCGCCATGCTCCACGTTCCGACGCCCGAGGAAGAGGACCAGCGCCGCCTCTCGCGTGAGCGCGAGGCCTTGACGAACGAGCGCATACGACACGTTAACCGCATCAAGGGCCTACTGTTCAGCCAGGGCGTATCCGACTACGAGCCGCTGCGCCGCGATCGACGCAAGCGACTGGAGGAGTGCAAGACCGGCGACGGCCGTCCGCTGCCGGGACATTTGAAGGCGCAGATCGGCCGCGAACTCGATCGGCTGGAACTGTTGCTCGAGCAGATCAAGACTATTGAGGCCGGCCGCGACGCCATGCTCGCTGCCACGCAGGTCGTCTCGCCAGCACCGACGATGCTGCTCACCTTGAAAGGCATCGGGCCGGAGTTTGCCGCCGTGCTGTGGTCGGAAGGGCTGTCGCGTCACTTCGACAACCGACGACAGGTTGCCGCCTATGCCGGCCTTGCGCCGACACCCTGGCAGAGTGGCTCGGTCGATCACGACCAGGGGGTCTCAAAATCCGGCAATCCAAGGCTGCGAACGACGCTGATCCAGATGGCCTGGCTGTGGCTGCGTCATCAACCGCACGCGGCGCTGACCGTGTGGTTCAAGGATCGGGTCAAGCAGAACGGCGGCCGTCTCAAGAAGACGACGATTGTCGCGCTAGCCCGCAAGCTGCTCGTTGCGCTGTGGAAATATGTCAATGCCGGCGTCGTTATCGAGGGCGCGGTCTTAAAGACCGTCTGATCGGTTACCCGAACTGAATTCTGCAATCTTCCAGGACCCGATCAGTCCTGGCGGATCCAGGTGGGACGAACCGAGAATATGCATGGCCCTGAAACGGCCGTAGGCTAGAATGGTCTCGTCCTCCTGAGCCCTTGTCCGCCGCAAGCGGGATGTTGGTGCCGCTGTTTCGAACAGCGACCGTATATAAGTTGGATCTGGCTTGGCAACGAGCCGCGTCTTGCAATCGGGCTCAGACCGTGGACGCCGTAACAACCGACGGAGTGCAAGAAATGTCACCCTGACGACAGTTCCACATTGACGCTCCTCATATAAGCATATTCGATCTTTTCGCCGAACACGAGATTGGCCGTGAACTGAAAGCGATGTCGCAGTGGCTGGACGAGCATCCCGAGCTGCTGAGCCAGGTGACGCAGGATCTGCGCCGACACGGCATCAGGGAAACCGGCCGCGAGGGCCTGCCGACGGAGGCGGTGCTGCGCTGCGCGCTACTCAAGCAATATCACCAGTTGAGCTATCAGGAGCTGGCGTTCCATCTGGAAGACTCCGCCTCGTTCCGGGCTTTTGCCCGGCTGCCGAGGGGGTGGAGCCCGAAGAAGTCGGTCTTGCACAAGACGATCAGCGCGATCCGGGCGCAAACCTTTGAAGAGATCAACCGGGTGCTGCTGGCGAGCGCCCGACAGGAGAAGCTGGAAAGTGGCAAGGTCGTGCGTGTGGACAGCACCGTCACCGCCGCACTGATCCATGAGCCGAGCGATAGCAGCCTGTTGTGGGACGCCGTGCGGGTGATGGTGCGGCTGTTGCAGCGGGCCGATGCACTGGGTAGCGCCATCCCATGGCACGACCACCGCCGCGCGGCAAAGAAATGGGCTCGGGCGATCAAATATACCCGTGGCCGCCCCAAACGGATCAAGCACTACCGCGCACTGCTCAAGATCACGCGCACGACCGTGAGTTATCTGCAGCAGGCGAGTGAACAGTTGCCCCTGGCGGCGGGCCCGGGCGGCGAACTGTGGCAGGCCCAGCTCCGCCACTACCGGCCGCTGATCGCACGGATCATCGCCCAGACCGAGCGGCGGGTCCTGGCCGGGGAGCCGGTGCCGGCCGATGAGAAGCTGGTGAGCTTGTTCGAGCCGCATGCCGACATCATCGTCAAGGGTAGCCGCGACGTCGACTACGGCCACAAACTCAATCTGACCACCGGCAGAAGTGGACTGATCCTCGACCTCGTCGTCGAAGCCGGCAACCCGGCCGACAGCGAGCGATTCTTGCCGATGCTGGAACGCCACATCGCCTTCTATGGCCAGCCGCCGCGTCAGGCGGCGGCCGACGGCGGCTATGCCAGCCGCGCCAATCTGAGTGGAGCCAAAGCCTGCGGCGTCCGTGACATGGCGTTCCACAAGAAGTGCGGCCTCAGCATCGAAGACATGGTCACAAGCCGCTGGGTCTATCGCAAGCTGCGCAACTTCCGCGCCGGCATCGAGGCTGGCATTTCTTGCCTGAAACGCACTTATGGCTTGGGGCGCTGCACCTGGCGCGGGCTCGACCACTTCAGGGCTTATGTCTGGTCCTCGGTCGTCGCATACAATCTCGCCCTCTTCGCCCGCCTCAGGCCGAGCTGACGCCCGTCATCCGGCAGCGTTCAGAGCACGCCCGGCGAGCGTCGGGATACCCCATGACCCCATTGCCGCCAGATCGCTCTTCGGGCCACAACCCGCATGGCCTTGTGCCATCTCGCGTCCAAAAAACACCCTT